>CAWHZJ010000009.1:0-164600 GCA_963833765.1 uncultured Solirubrobacterales bacterium
GCGGTGCTCGGCGACGGGTCCCGCTACGGGATCCGCCTGCGCTACGTCGCGGAATCCGAGCCGCTCGGGACCGGCGGGCCGCTGCGGCTCGCGCAGGAGCTGCTCGACGAGCGCTTCGTGGTCTGCAACGGCGACATCCTGACCGACCTCGATCTGAGCGCGCAGCTGTCGGCGCACGAGCGGACCGGAGCCGTCGCGACGCTCGCGCTCGTCACCGTCGAGAATCCGAGCGCCTACGGTCTGGTCCACTGCGACGACGACGGCGCGGTGCGCGAGTTCATCGAGAAGCCGGAGGAGGCCGGCACGGGTCGCGAGCTGATCAGCGCCGGAGCCTACGTGCTCGAGCGCAGCGTGCTGGAGCTGATCGCGCCCGCGCGTCCGGTCTCGATCGAGCGCGAGGTCTGGCCGGCCCTCGTCGCCAACGGACTGTACGGCTATCACGCCACCGGCTACTGGCTCGACATCGGCACGCCCGAGCGCTACCTCCAGGGCAGCTTCGACATCATTGCCGGCACGGTCCACAGCGAGGGCCCGCAGCGCGACGGCTCGGCGGCGATCGGCGCGGGGTGCGAGATCGCCGCCGACGCCCACATCGGCGCGCAGGTCGTGCTCGGCGACGCGGTGGTGGTCGGCGCCGGAGCGAGGATCGATCGCTCGGTCGTCCTCGCCGGGGCGCAGATCGGGGCCAGCTGCGTGCTTCGCGACAGCATCGTTGCCGAGCGTGCGAAGATCGGCGACAACGTCGAACTCGAGGACGGAGTGGTGGTTGGAGAGGACGCCGAGATCGGCGGACAGCAGCACGTCGCAGCAGGCACCAAGGTCCCGCCGGGGGAGCGCTGGTGAGCGCGCTCGACCGCGCGAGCATCGACGCGCTCGATTCCGGGCACATGCTTGCGGACATCCTCGCGATGCCCGAGCAGCTCGGCGATGCGCTCTGGCGTGTCGAGTCGGCGGCGATCGAGCCGCTCGACACGCCGGGCGGGCTGATCGTGGCCGGCATGGGGGGCTCGGCGATCGGCGGTGCGCTGGCCCGCGCGGCGCTCGCCGATCAGGCCTCGCGGCCGATCCTCGCCGCCAACGGTTACGGGCTGCCGTCGTGGACGACGCCGGACACGACCGTGCTCTGCGCGAGCTACTCGGGCAACACCGAGGAGACGCTCGCCTGCTTCGAGTCGGCCGGTGCGCTCGGCGCGCGGCGGATCGTCGCCACGACCGGTGGCGTGCTCGCCGAGCAGGCCCGCGCCGCCGAGGTGCCGGTGATCCCGATCCCCGCAGGCTTCCAGCCGCGCGCCGCGATCGCCTACATGCTGATCAGCGCGCTCGAGGTCGCCGCGCTGTGCGGCGCGGGGCCGCGGCTGGCGGCGGAGATCGACGTCACCGCCTCGCATCTCGAGCAGCTCGTCGCGCGCTGGGGTCCCGACGCCGACGCACGACTCGCTGCCGAAGGCACTGGCGCGCGAGCTGCATGACAGCGTGCCGGTGGTCGTCGGCGCCGCGCTGACAGCGCAGATCGCCTACCGCTGGAAGACGCAGATCAACGAGAACGCCGGTGTCCCCGCCTTCGCGGGCGAGCTGCCCGAGCTCGACCACAACGAGATCGCCGGCTGGCTGGGGACCGGCCAGCTCGGTCCGTTCAGCGCCATCTTCCTCGACGACTGTGACAGCCACCCGCGCCTGCGCGCGCGAATCGAGCTGACCGAGCGCTTCATCGGCCCCTACGCGAGGGTCACGCGCGTGGTCAGCACCCACGGCGAGAGCGCGCTCGAGCGGGTCTGCTCGCTGGTGCTGCTCGGCGATCTGCTCTCGGTCTACCTCGCCGCGCTGAACGGGACCGACCCGACGCCGGCGCCGCCGCTCGAGGATCTCAAGCAGCAGCTCGCCGCGCGCGAATAGCGGGGGGCAGGCGTCGCGCGGCCGCGGTTTTCGGCGGGAGCGCCGTGTAACGTGTCGCTCGGTCATCGCCACGTACGCCCGCGCATGAGTCGACACCTCGCCATCGTCCCGGCCCTCAACGAGGCCGGGAGCATCGCGCAGACGGTGACCGAGATCCATCAGCATGCGGCCGGTTTCGACGTGCTCGTGGTGGACGACGGCTCGGTTGACGAGACCGCGGCGATCGCGGCGGCGGCGGGGGCGCGCGTGATCTCGCTGCCCTTCAACGTCGGCATCGGCGGCGCGGTGCAGTGCGGCTATCTCTATGCGCGCGACAACGGCTATGAGGTTGCCGTGCAGGTCGACGGCGACGGCCAGCACGACGCGCGCGACATCCCGCGCCTGCTCGCCGCGCTCGGCGAGCAGCCGGCCGTGGAGATGATCACCGGTTCGCGCTTTCTCAGCGATCAGGGCGGCTACCGCTCCTCGCCGCTGCGCCGCGCGGGAATTCGCGTGTTCGCCGCGCTGATCTCGACGCTGACCCACCAACGCGTGACCGACGCGACCTCGGGGTTTCGGATGAGCACGCGCCGCGGGATCGAGCTGTTCGCGCGTGATTACCCCCACGACTATCCGGAGGTGGAGGCGATCCTCTTGCTGCACGCGCACCGGTTGCGCTCGCGCGAGGTCGCCGTGACGATGCGCCCGCGCACCAGCGGGCGCTCGACGATCGCCCGCGCGGTCCCGGCGTACTACATGGTCAAGGTGCTGCTCGCGGTGTTCGTCGGCGTCCTGCGGGCACGCCCGAGCGTCGAGGCCGAGGAGCCGCCGCGGTGATCGTGCTCGCCGCCGCGCGCGCCGCGCCGCCGCCGACCTATCAGCGCGTCGCGGTGATCGGGATCGCGGTGCTCGTCGTCATCGTGGTCGTCGAGCTGGTGCGCCGGCGCCGGCTGATGGAGCGCTACGCGCTGCTCTGGCTCGGCGCCGCGACGATCCTGTTCGTCCTCGCCGTGTGGCAGGGCCTGTTGACGACGCTGTCCTCGGAGGTCGGCATCCGCTCGCCGCCTAACGCGCTGTTCGCCGTCGGCTTCGCCTTCGTCGTGGTGCTGCTGCTGAGCCTGAGCCTGGTGATCTCTCGACTGACCGAGCAGAACAAGCAGCTGGCGCAGCGCGTCGCGCTGCTCGCGGACCGTCTGAATCAGCTCGAACAGGAGCGCTCCGAGACGTGAACGACGCCCTCGCGGTCGTCGTCGTGACGCACAACTCGGCCGGGGTGCTGGCGGCGCTCGCCGCGTCGCTGGCCGATCAGCTCGAGGCCGAAGACGAGTTCGTGATCGTCGACAACGCCTCCTCGGACGGGACCGTGGCGCTGGCCCGGAGCGTGGCCGAGCGGGCCGTCGTCATCGACGCGGGCGCCAACAGCGGCTTTGCCGCGGCCTGCCGGCTCGGCGTTGACGCCAGTCGCGCGCCGCTCATCTGCCTGCTCAACCCCGACACGCTCGTCGCGGCCGGCGCGCTGGCGCGCCTGCGCGCCGTGGCGGCCGAACATCCCGACTGGGCGGCCTGGCAACCGGTGGTGATGCTCCCCGACGGGCGGATCAACGTCGCCGGCGGCGTGGTGCACTACCTGGGGATCGGCTGGGCCGGGCAGTGCGGCCGCGACGCAGCCGAACTCGCCAGCGGCCCCTACGAGGTGGCGTTCGCCTCCGGGGCCGCGCTGGTCGCCCGCCGCGAGGTCTGGCGCGAGCTCGACGGCCTGCGCGACGACTACTTCCTCTACGGCGAGGATCTCGACCTGGGCCTGCGCCTGTGGCTCGCCGGGCGCCGCGTCGGCGTCGAGCCGCGGGCGCGCGTGATCCACGACTACGCGTTCGACAAGGGCGCGCGAAAGTGGTACCTGCTCGAGCGCAACCGCTGGCGCACCGTGCTGGCCACCTACCCGCTGGCGCTGCTCGCGGCGGTCGCACCGGCGCTGCTCGCGGCCGAGCTGGGACTGCTCGTGGTCGCAGCGCGCGGCGGCTGGCTCGGCGCGAAGCTGCGTGCGCAGGGCGCGACGGTGGCCGGGCTGCCGCGCGCGCTCGCGCGCCGACGGGTCGTCCAGCGCAGCCGGCGGGTCGGCGCGGCCGAGTTCGCCGCGCAGCTCACAGGCTCCTTCGACAGCCCCAACCTGGCCGTCCCGCCGCTCGTGGTGACGGCGTCGGGGCTGTACTGGCGGCTGGCTCGGCTGCTGCTGCGCTGAGCTAGGATCGCGCTCCGGTGGCTCACGCATGTCGATGATCCTCTCGTGGGCCGTGTTCCCGCTCGTGCTGGCGGCGCTCGGCCTCGGTTGGGGGGCCCTGGTCGAATGGGCCGGCGGCGAGCGCGAGCTCGGTGCGCTGGCGATCCCGCTCGGCCTCGCCGCGGCGATCGTCGTCGCGGCGCTGCTGACAATCGCCTCAGCCACCGCGCCGGCGGCGGCGCCGGTGGTGGCAGCCGGCGGCCTGGCCGGGCTCGCGCGCGCCTGGCGGCGCACCAAGATCGCGCCGGCGGTGCTCGCCGCGGCGGTCGGCGTGCTGCTGATCTACGGCGCGCCGGTGATCCTCAGCGGCCAGGCCACCTTCCTGGGCTACGTGCGCCTCGACGACACCGCGACCTGGCTGGCCTTCATCGATCAGTTCTTCGCCCACGGGCGTTCGCTCGCGACGCTGCCGACCTCGACCTACAACCTGCTGCTGCAGACCAACCTGACCACCGCCGGATACCCGGCCGGGGCGTTCATGCTGCCCGGCGTCGGTCACTGGATCACCGGCATCGACGCCGCCTGGATCTTCCAGCCCTACCTCGCGGTCTGCGCAGCAGCGCTGGCGATGTGCGGCTGGGAGCTGCTCGCGCCGGTCGTTCCGAGCGGCTGGCTGCGCGCGTTCGTGGCCTTCATCGCCGCGCAGTCGGCGCTGCTGTTCGGCTACGCCGCGTGGGGCGGGATCAAGGAGCTGACCGCGGCATTCCTGCTCGCGCTCGGACTCGCGGTGACGGCCCGAGCGCTCGCCACCCCGAACCCGCCGCCACGCGCGAGCGTGCCCGTCGCCGTCGCCGGCGCCGCGCTGATCGTCACGCTCGGGCCCGGCGCGTTCTTCTACGCGGCGCCGGCGGCGCTCGCGGTGGTCGCGGTGCTCGCCTGGCGCTGGACGAGGGGCCACGAGCCCGTTATCGGGCTGCTCGCGGCGGTCCCACTGACGGCCGTGCTCGCGCTGCCCGCGTGGCTGACGCTGTCCAACTACCTGTCGGTGAACAAGGTCTTCACCTCATCGACCGCCGACCACGCCACGGCCTACGGCAACCTCACCTCGGCGCTGCGGGCGATCCAGCTCGCCGGGGTCTGGATCGACGGCGACTTCCGCAACCTCCCGATTCCCGGGCCGCCGCCGTCGTTCGTCAACCACCTGCTCGTCTACTGCGTCTTCGCCGCGGCGATCTTCGCGCTCGGCTGGACGCTGTGGCGGCGCAGCGGCGGGCTGGCGCTCTACGTCGGCGTGGCACTGCTCTCGGTCGCGGTGCTGTCGCTGCTGGGCGCCGTGCCCTGGCTGATGGGCAAGTCGCTGGCGATCTCCTCACCGGCGGTGCTGCTGGCGGGGATGACCGGCGGTGCGATCCTGTTCAGCCGCGAGCGGACCGTCGCCGTGATCGCCGGAGTGCTGTTGCTCGGCGCGATCGCCGGCGGGGTGCTGTGGTCGAACTACCTCCAGTACCACAACGTGACGCTCGCGCCGCGCGCGCGCCTGGCCGAGCTGCAGAAGATCGGCACGCTGATCGCCGGCAAGGGGCCGACGTTCTTCAACGAGTACGAGATCTACGGAGATCGCCATTTCCTGCGCGCCGCGGCGCCGGTCGAGCCGGCCGAATACCGCCCCGGCCCGGAGCTGGACCTGCCGACGCTCGGCGGTGCGCTGCTGACCGACCCCGCGTGGGCCGACCTCGACGCGTTCGCGCTGAACACGCTGGCGCCGTTCCGTTCGCTGGTGACCCGCGTCGGACCGACCGCGAGCCGTCCACCGTCGATCTTCCGCGAGGTCTACGCCGGGCGCTACTACGAGCTCTGGCAGCAGCCCGCGCATCGGGCGACGCGGGTCATCGAGCACCTCGGGCTCGGCGACACGGTCAGCGACCCCTACTGCGGCAACGCTTCGAGCCCGGCGCCCCACGGCTACCTCTGCGCGATCGCGCCGGCGGCCGTGCCGAGCTGCTCGAGGGTCCTCGGGCTGGCCGCGACAGCCACCGCGGACCACGGCGAGCTGGTCGCCTACGCGCGGCCCAACCCGATCGTCGTGCGCGGGACCGATACCCAGTGGTCGACCGGCTGGGACGCCTACCAGCCGAGCGGGACGCTGACGCCGATCGCCGGCGGCGCCAGCGCGACCGCGCACATCGTGATCCCACACGGCGTCAGCGACTACCAGCTGTGGCTCGGCGGGAGCTTCGCGCGCGGCTTCACGGTGAGCGTCGACGGCCGCCGGATCGGCGCGGTCGCCGACGCCCTCGACCCGGTCGGCGCCTACGAACGCGTTGGCTCGCCGCTGACCCTGCGGCCCGGCACCCACACGATCACGATCACCTATCCGAACGCGAACCTCTCGCCCGGGAACGCCGACAGCGAGGAGTACACCTCGCTCAGCGAGATCGCCCTGTCGCCGCCGGACTCGCAGCTGCGCCTGCTCACGGTGAAGCCGGCGCTGGCGCGGTCGCTGTGCGGTCGCTCGCTGGACTGGATCGAGGTCGTCACGCCGGCCTGAGCCTGAGCGTCCGGGGCGGCCACCGGGGCCGCACGACCAACCTTGACATAGGCGTGGTAAGGTGTCGCCGATGGACGCCCTGACGATCAATGAGGCCGCCCGGACGACCGGCTGGTCGCCGCGCATGCTGCGCTACATCGAACGCGCCGGGCTGCTCGAGCTCAGTCGCTCGGCCGGCGGCTACCGGCTCTACGGGCCCGCGCAGCTGCAGCGCCTGCGCACGCTGCGCGAGCTGCTCGCGCGGTTTGGCTTCGGGCTCGCGGAGCTCGGCTTCGCTCGCCGTCTGCGCAGCGAGCCGCAACTGCGCCGCGCGATCGACGACTGGTTCGAGACCGAGCCGGCGCGCCCCGAGTTCATCGCCCCAGACGATTGGCTGCGCTGGGAGCAGGAGAAGCACCAGGCGCTGATCGCCGCCGCCACCTACGCCAACCAACTGGAGGCCGTATGACACCCCCCGCCACGCTCACCGCAGAGGATTTCAAGGTCGCCGATCTCTCGCTCGCCGAGTTCGGGCGCAAGGAGATTCGGCTCGCCGAGCACGAGATGCCCGGTCTGATGTCGATCCGCCGGGAGTTTCAGGACGCCCAGCCGCTGAAGGGCGCCCGGATCACCGGATCGCTGCACATGACGATCCAGACCGCCGTGCTGATCGAGACGCTGGTCGCGCTCGGCGCGGACGTGCGCTGGTGCTCGTGCAACATCTTCTCGACCCAGGACCACGCCGCCGCGGCGATCGCGGTCACCGGGGTGCCGGTCTTCGCCTGGAAGGGCGAGACCCTCGAGGAGTACTGGTGGTGCACCGAAAACGCGCTGCGCTTCCCCGACGGGCAGGGCCCGAACATGATCCTCGACGACGGCGGCGACGCGACGCTGCTGGTCCACAAGGGGGTCGAGTTCGAGCGCGCCGGCGCCGTGCCGGACCCGGCTACGGCTGAGAACGAGGAGTTCGGGCTGATCCTCGCCCTGCTCCAGCGCTCGCTCGCCGAGGACCCCTCGCGCTGGACCAACGTCGCCGCGGGGATCAAGGGCGTGACCGAAGAGACGACGACCGGGGTGCACCGGCTGTACCAGCTCGCCGAGACCGGCGATCTGCTGTTCCCGGCGATCAACGTCAACGACTCGGTGACGAAGTCGAAGTTCGACAACCTCTACGGCTGCCGCCACTCGCTGGTCGACGGGATCAACCGCGCGGTCGATGTGATGCTGGCCGGCAAGACGGCCGTCGTCTGCGGGTTCGGCGACGTCGGCAAGGGCTCGGCGGAGTCGCTGCGTGCGCAGGGCGCGATCGTGATCGTGACCGAGATCGACCCGATCTGCGCGCTGCAGGCCTCGATGCAGGGCTATTCGGTGCTGACCCTCGAGGACGTCGTCGAGCGCGCCGACGTGTTCATCACGACGACCGGCAACAAGGACATCATCACCGTCAAGGACATGGCGCGAATGAAGCACCAGGCGATCGTCGGCAACATCGGACACTTCGACAACGAGATCGACATCCTCGGTCTCGAGAACTATCCGGGGATCGAGCGGATCAACATCAAGCCACAGGTCGACGAGTGGCGCTTCCCCGACGGGCACTCGATCATCGTGCTCTCCGAGGGGCGCCTGCTGAACCTCGGCAACGCGACCGGTCACCCGTCGTTCGTGATGTCCAACTCGTTCTCGAACCAGACGATCGCGCAGATCGAGCTGTTCTCCAAGAACGATCAGTACGAGAAGCGCGTCTACGTGCTCCCCAAGCACCTCGACGAGAAGGTCGCACGCCTGCACCTCGACGCCCTCGGCGTCAAGCTGACGACGTTGAGCGACGAGCAGGCGGCCTACATCGGCGTGCCGGTGGAAGGTCCGTACAAGCCCGATCACTACCGCTATTAGAGGTTGTCCGTTGTTCCGCGCGTGCGGCCGGCCGTGCCGCACGCGCGGAGCGGGGACCGATGCGGTCGTGGCATCGCCAGTGAGGTACGCGAGCAGCAGTGAGCCAGCCCGCTAGAACCAAGCCGCGGTCGCGCCCCCCGGCGCTCGTTCGCGCCGGGGCGGCGCGGATCGCCTGGGCCGACGGCCAGATGCCGGTGCTGGCGGCGATCCGCGAGCGCTTCGCGCGCGAGCTTCCGCTGCAGGGCCGGCGCATCGCGGCCTGCCTGCACATCACCGCCGAGACCGCGAACCTCGTCCGCGTGCTGCGCGCCGGCGGTGCGGAGGTGGGCCTCTGCGCGGCCAACCCGCTGTCGACCCAGGACGACGTCGCGGCGGCGCTCGCGACCGAGCACGGCGCCGCGGTGCTTGGGGTCCGCGGCGAGGACCGTGCGGCCTACGAGCGGCACCTCAACACGCTGCTCGAGCACGCCCCCCAGATCCTGATCGACGACGGCGCGGAGCTGATCGTCGGCGCTCACCGCGACGGCGGCGCGGTCGCCGACCGGTTGCTCGGCGCGACCGAGGAAACGACGACCGGTCTCGTGCGCCTGCGTGCGATGGCGGCCCAGGGCACGCTGCGCTGCGCCGTGCTGGCGATCAACGAGACGCTCACCGAGCGTGTCTTCAACGACCGCTACGGAACGGGTCAGTCGACGCTCGACGGGATCCTGCGAGCGACCAGCATGTTGCTCGCCGGGCGTGCCGTCGTCGTGCTCGGATACGGCTCCGCCGGGCGTGGCGTCGCGCAGCGGGCGAAGGGCGCCGGGGCGGCGGTGATCGTCTGCGAAGTCGACGCCGTCCGGGCGCTGGAGGCGCGGATGGAGGGCTTCGAGGTCATGAGCGCGCTGGCCGCGGCGCCGCTGGGTGAGATATTCATCACCGTGACCGGTGCCCCCGACGTCCTCCGCCGAGAGCACTTCGAACAGATGCGCGACGGAGCGGTGCTGGCCAACGCCGGACACTTCGACGTCGAGATCAACCTCGCCGAGCTCGCTGCGATCGCCAACGGCCCTCCGCGCGCGGCGCTGCCGCTGGTCGACGAGTACGAGATCGACGGGCGCCGCCTGCACCTTCTCGCCAAGGGACGCGTCGTCAACCTGGCCGCGGCGCCCGGGCACCCGGCGTCGGTGATGGACCTGTCGTTCGCCGCGCAGGCGCTCGCCGTGGCCGCCATCGCCGCCGCGACCGAGCCGCGCGCGGCCGGCGTGCACCCGGTCGCCGCCGCCGTCGATCAGGACGTGGCGCGGCTCAAGCTCGGCTCGCTGGGGATCCAGATCGACGTGCTGAGCGAGGCCCAGGAGAGCTATCTGCGTCCGTTTCGCTAGCGCGGGCGCGAAATCGACTAGCGTGCTCTCTCGATGCGCGCCATGGTTCTCGCGGCCGGCCTCGGCACCCGCCTGCGGCCGATCACCTATGAGATCGCCAAGCCGATGGTGCCGGTGCTCGATCGGCCGGTGATGGCCCACATCGTCGACCTGCTCGAGCGCAGCGGCGTCGAGGAGATCGTCGCCAACCTGCATCACTTCCCCGACCCGATCCGCGAATACTTCGGCGAGCGCGTGGCCTACCGCTACGAGGAGGAGCTGCTCGGCACGGCCGGCGGCGTGCGCAACTGCGCCGACCTGCTCGGCGACGAGACCTTCGTCGTGATCTCCGGCGACGCGCTGACGGACATCGATCTGCAAGCTCTGCTCGCAAGTCACCGTGAGCGCGGCGCCTTGGCCACGCTCGCGGCGACCCCGGTTGGCGATCCGCGCGAATACGGCGTCGTGCTGCACGACGCGGACGGCCGGATCCGCGGCTTTCAGGAGAAGCCCGAACCGCAGGACGCGCGCTCCGATCTCGGCAGCTGCGGGATCTACTGCCTCGAGCCGGCGATCTTCGATTACTTCCCACCGGCCCCGTTCGTCGATTGGGCGCAGGACGTCTTTCCCGTGTTGCTCGCTGAGCGCGTGCCCTTCTTCGTCCACCAGATCGCGGAGTACTGGAACGACATCGGCTCGCTCGCCGAGCTGCGCCAGGGAACCTTCGACGCGCTCGCCGGTGAACTGCAGGTCGAGATCGCCGGAACCGAGATCGCCGCCGGCATCACCGTCGGGGAGGGCTCGCCGGTCGATGCCGCGCAGACGCTCGACGGACCGATCTGGGTCGGGCGCGACGTCTCGATCGGCACCGGCGCGCGGCTCGTCGGTCCCCTGGTGATCGGTGACGGTGCGCGGATCGGCGACGGCGCGGCGCTGCGCGAATCGATCGTCTTTCCCGGCACCGAGGTGGCGGCCGGAGCGATCCTGATCGGCGCGATCGCCGGGCACACGGGGATCGCCGCCAGCCTGCGCCCGCGTGGTGGCTAGCGGAACCCGGCAACGACGAAGCACACTGACGGCATTGGTAGGCTGAGCAGATGGGCATCCTCGATCGCGCGCTGAACATCGGCGAGGGCAAGCAGTTCAGACGCTACGAGCAGCGCGTCTCGGCGATCAACGCGTTCGAGCCCGAGCTCGAGCTCGACAGCGACGAGGAGCTGCGCGAGCGCATCGACGTCCTGCGCTCGCGTGCCCGCGCGGGCGAGCCGCTCGACGAGCTGCTGCCCGAATGCTTCGCGATCGTCCGCGAGACCGGCAGGCGGCGGATGGAGATGCGCCACTTCGACGTCCAGCTGATCGGCGGCATGGTGTTGCACGGAGGGTCGATCGCCGAGATGCGCACCGGCGAGGGCAAGACGTTGACCGCCACGCTCGCCGTCGTCCTCAACACGCTCGGCGGCGCCGGCGTCCACCTGGTCACCGTCAACGACTACCTCGCCCGCCGCGACGCGGAGTGGATGAGCCCGATCTATGACGCGCTCGGCGTCACCGTCGGCGTCCTGCAGTCCGGACAGCCGGTCGAGGAGAAGATCCACGCCTACGCCTGCGACGTGACCTACGGGACCAACTCGGAGTTCGGCTTCGACTACCTGCGCGACAACATGGCGGGCAGTCTCGAGGACAAGGTCCAGAACGGCGGGCGGCGTGACGCCGACGGCCGGCCGGTCACCGCGTACACCTTCGCGATCGTCGACGAGGTCGACAACATCCTGATCGACGAGGCGCGCACACCACTGATCATCAGCGGCGCACCCGAGCAGGCCGCGGACCTCTACCTGCAGTTCGCGCGGCTGGCGCGCACGATGGTTCCCGGCAAGACGCCGGAGGGCCTCGATCCGCGCACGCGCAAGGAATTCGTCGCGGACTTCGACTACGAGTTCGACGAGAAGTTCAAGACCGTCGCGGTGACCGAGCTCGGCGTCGCCAAGGCCGAGCGCTTCCTCGCGATCGATCACCTGTACCGCGCGGAGAACGGCACGCTGGTCAATCACCTGCTGCAGGCGCTCAAGGCGGAGTCGCTGTACAAGCGCGACGTCGACTACCAGGTCGTCGACGGCGAGGTGAAGATCATCGACGAGTACACCGGGCGCACGCTCGACGGCCGCCGCTGGTCCGAAGGCCTGCACCAGGCGATCGAGGCCAAGGAGGGGGTCCGCGTCCAGGAGGAGAACCAGACCCTGGCGACGATCACCCTGCAGAACTACTTCCGCCTCTACGACAAGCTCTCCGGGATGACCGGGACCGCGCTGACCGAGGCGACCGAATTCATGAAGATCTACCAGCTGCCGGTCGTGCAGATCCCGACCAACCGGCCGATGGTTCGCGACGACCGCAACGATCAGGTCTACAAGACCAAGGAGGGCAAGTGGTCGGCGGTCGAGCGCGAGATCGCCAGCCGACACGCGGCCGGCCAGCCGGTGCTCGTCGGCACGATCTCCGTCGAGGTCTCCGAGCTGCTCTCCGAGCGCCTGCGCCGCCGCGGAATCGAGCACGCCGTGCTCAACGCCAAACCGGAGTACGCCGAGCGCGAGGGCGAAACGATCGCCGAGGCCGGCCGACTGGGCGCGGTCACGATCGCGACGAATATGGCTGGGCGGGGCGTCGACATCAAGCTGGGCGGGAACGCCGAGCATCAGACGCGCCTCGAGCTGGCAAAGCTTGGCCTGCGCGCCGGCGACCCGGGCTACGACGAGCAGATGGCCGAACTGCTGCCGACCTTCGAGGCGCGCCTCGAGCAGGACCGCGAGCGCGTGATCGAGGCCGGCGGCCTGTACATCGTCGGCACCGAACGCCACGAGTCGCGGCGGATCGACAACCAGCTGCGCGGGCGCTCCGGACGCCAGGGGGACCCGGGCGAGAGCCGCTTCTTCCTGTCCGCGGAGGACGACCTGATCCGCCTGTTCGCCGGCGACCGGATCTACCGGATCCTCGACCGCCTCGGCGGGGTCGACGTCGAGGGCAACGAAGAGCCGATCGAGGCGGGACTGTTGTCGAAGCAGATCGCCAACGCGCAGCGCAAGGTCGAGGAGCAGCACTTCCTGGCGCGCAAGCACACCCTCGAGTACGACGACGTGATGAACGAGCAGCGCCGCGTGATCTACGAGCTGCGCGATCTGGTGCTCGAGGGGGCGAACCTGTCCCAGGCACGCCAGGAGGTCGCCACCGTGCTCGAGCGCACGATCGAGCAGTACACGGCCGAGGACTACGTCGAGGACTGGGACCTCGGGGCGCTGTTCGCGACGCTGGCGCAGATCTATCCGGTCGGTGTCTCCCCGGCCGAGTTCGGCCACGAGCGCGTGGACCAGTCGGAGCTGATCGCGCTGGTCACCGAGGACGCGATCCGCCAGTACGACGCCCGCGAGGCCGATCTCGGCGAAGAGCTGATGCGCGCGCTCGAGCGCTTCCTGCTGCTGCAGATCATCGACGAGCGCTGGCGCGAGCACCTGCACGACATGGACTACCTGCGCGAGGGCATCCATCTGCGCGGCTTCGCCCAGATCGAGCCGCTGGTGGCCTACAAGAACGAGGCCTTCACGCTGTTCGAGGATCTGATGAACAGCGTGTGGACGGACTTCGCGCGCCTCGTCTTTCACGTCGAGGTGCAGCGCGAGGCGCCCAACGGGAATGCCGGCGCACCGCCGCCGCCGAGCGCACGCTCCTATCAGCCCGGCGGTAGCGCGACCGGCGGCGCGTCGAGCGTGAGCTACTCCTCCGGTGTCGCCGCCGGCGCCGGGGCGCTCGCGGTCGCCGCCGGAACCGTCGAGGAGGAACAGGTCCCGGACCACGTCGAGCAGCGTCGCGTCTCCAGCGACGAGCAGCTGGGGCGCAACGATCCGTGCTGGTGTGGCTCCGGCAAGAAGTTCAAGCGCTGCCACGGGGCATGACGAGCGCCTCCTCATCGGAACCGACGCCGGCGCGTCTCGCGGCGATTCGCGACCAGCTGCAGCTGCTCGCGGACTATCTTTGACCCGGCCATGCTCGCCGAGCGCATCACGGCGCTCGAGACGCAGATGGGCGAGCCCGGGTTCTGGGACGACGCTGAGGCGGCGGCCAAGGCCGGCGCTGAACACGCGCGCCTGACCCGCCGGCTCGAGACCTTCCGCGGCGTGGCGGCCGACGTCGAGGATCTCGAGGCGCTCGTCGAGCTGGCCGAGGAGGACGAGGATCTCGCGCGCGAGCTCGAGGGGCAGCTCGAGTCGGTCGAGGCGCGGCTGCTGTCGCTCGAGGAGGAACGGCTGTTCTCCGGCACCTACGACGCGGGTGACGCGCTCGTCACCGTCAACGCCGGCGCCGGGGGCACCGACGCGCAGGACTGGGCGGAGATGGTCCTGCGGATGGAGATGCGCTGGGCGGAGAAGCGCGGCTTCGCGGTCGAGTTGCTCGAGGTCAGCCCGGGCGAGGAGGCCGGCATCAAGTCCGCCTCCTTCCGCGTCGCCGGCGAGAACGCCTACGGGCTCTACGGCGCCGAGAAGGGCGTCCACCGGCTGGTGCGGATCTCGCCGTTCGACTCTGCGAGCCGTCGCCAGACGAGCTTCGCCGGCGTGGAGGTCGCACCCGTCGTCGAGGGCGACGGCGAGATCGAGCTGAACGACGATGACCTCCAGGTCGATACCTACCGGGCGAGCGGGGCGGGCGGCCAGCACGTCAACAAGACCGACTCCGCCGTGCGGATCACCCACCGCCCGAGCGGGATCGTCGTGCAGTGCCAGAACGAGCGCTCGCAGTCCTCCAACAAGGCGACGGCGATGGCGATGCTGCGCGCGAAGCTCGTCGAACGCGAGGAGCGCGCCCGCCAGGAGGAGATCGCACGCGAGAAGGGCGAGGCCCAGGACGTCAACTTCGGCTCCCAGATCCGCAGCTACGTCCTGCACCCCTACACGCTGGTCAAGGACCTGCGAACGAACTACGAGACCGGTGATGTGCAGCGCGTGCTCGACGGCGATCTCGACCCGTTCGTGCGCGCCTACCTGCTGTGGGTCTCGCGCTAGTGGGCGCCCGAGGCTTGCGCGAGGTGGTCGGTTGGGCGCTCGCCGAGGACCTCGGCGACGGGGACGTGACGAGCGCGGCGACGGTCCCGGCCGCGGCTCGCGCTCGCGCGACGATCAGCCAGAAGCAGCCCGGCGTGATCTCCGGGCTCGAGCCGGCGCTGCTCGCCTTCCGGATGCTCGACGAAACCGCGACGGCCGAGCAGACCGCGCCGGAGGGGGAGTGGCGCGAGGCCGGAAGCGTCGTCCTCGTGGTCGCCGGAGCCGCGCGGGCGTTGCTCGGCGCCGAGCGCACCGCGCTGAACTTCCTCGGGCGGCTCTCGGGCATTGCCACGTTCGCGGCGCGCGCCGTGGCCGCGGTCGAGGGCACCGGCGCGCGCGTGCTGGACACGCGCAAGACAACGCCCGGGCTGCGCGCGCTCGAAAAGCAGGCGGTCGCCGCCGGCGGCGCGACCAACCACCGCCACGGGCTCTACGACGCGTTGCTGATCAAGGAGAATCACATCGCGATCGCGGGCGGGATCACCGCCGCGGTGCGTGCGGCGCGCGCGAGCGCGCCCGGTCTGGCGCTCGAGGTCGAGGTCCGCAATGCGCGCGAGATCGAGCAGGCCCTCGCGGCCGGCGCGCCGCGCCTGCTGCTCGACAACATGGACCTCGATCAGCTGCGGGCCGCGGTGGCGCTGGTCGCCGGACGAGCCGAGCTCGAGGCCAGCGGCGGGGTCACGCTCGAGACGCTCCGGGCAGTCGCGAGCACCGGCGTAGACTTCGTCTCGATGGGAGCACTGACGCATTCGGCTGCGGCACTCGACCTCTCGCTGATCCTGGAGCTGATCCGGTGAACGTGCTGCCGATGGCGACAGACGTTCCGCCGGCGCTCGATCGGGCCGAGATCGCCGAGCTGTCGGCGGAGATCCGCGAGCTCGCGCGCACCCGTGACGCGGTGATCCTCGCCCACAACTACCAGCTCCCGGAGATCCAGGACGTCGCGGACTTCGTCGGCGACTCGCTCGCGCTCTCCCAGCAGGCCGCGCGCACCGAGGCCGCCACGATCGCGTTCTGCGGCGTGCACTTCATGGCTGAGACGGCGTCGATCCTCTCGCCCGACAAGACGGTGCTGATCCCCGATCCGGATGCCGGCTGCTCGCTGTCTGACTCGATCACGGCCGCTCAGCTTGCGGCCTGGAAGGCCGAGCACCCCGGCGCCCTCGTTGTGATGTACGTCAACACGTCGGCCGAGGTCAAGGCGCTGACGGACTACTGCTGCACCTCCTCCAACGCGGTCGCCGTCGTCAACCACATCTACGCGACCCACGGGGCCGAGACCGAGATCCTGTTCGGCCCCGACATGTTCCTCGGCGCCTACGTCGAGCGCCAGCTCGGCCGGCGGATGCACGTCTGGGACGGCGAGTGTCACGTCCACGCCGGGATCCGCCCGGCGGACATCGCCGCGACCCGTGCGGCGCACCCGCAGGCCGAGTTCCTGATTCACCCGGAGTGCGGCTGCTCGACCGCCGTGATGGAGTACGTCGCGGCCGGCGATATCGACGCCGAGGGCGTCCACATGCTTTCGACCGGCGGCATGCTGCGCTACGCCCACGACGCCCGGCCCGGCAGCGCTGCGATCGTCGCGACCGAGGTCGGGATGCTCTACCCGCTGCGCCAGGCGGCGCCGGAAGTCGAGTTCGTCGCCGCCAACCCCGAGGCCAGCTGCCGCTACATGAAGATGATCACCCTGCCCAAGCTGCGCGACGGCCTGCGCGACGGCGTGCACGAGGTGCGCGTGCCGGCGGATGTCGCGACCGCCGCGCGCACGGCGATCGAGCGGATGGTCGCGATCTCCTAGCCTGCTCGCTCGCCGCCGGCCGACGGGCGAGCCGGCCGGTGCCGCCGGCGCTCAGAAGTCGGCGGCCGCGTGCGGTCCGACGCATGCGACGGCGAGCTCTTCGCTGATTCCGCGCGCGACCGTGACGACCTCGTCGAAGGTGACGCCGTCGACCGCGTCGATCGCCACGTCGGGGTCGAGCTCGTCGTCGTAGACGATCGCCTGCTGCGCGGCGTGGCGCGCGACGGCGCCCGAGTTCTCGAAGGCGAGGACCAGGCGGCCGCCGGCGTAGGCGCGCGCGCGCTCGACCTCCTCCTCGCGCGGCCCGTCGCGGCGCAGCTCGTCGACGATCTCGCGCATCCGGGCATAGGCCTCGGCGCACTTGCTCGAGTCCAGCCCGGCGCCGAGTGCCAGTGCCGGCGTGTCGGCGAAGCTGTGGTCGTGGGCCCAGACCGAGTAGCACAGGCCGCGCTGCTCGCGGATCTCGTCGAACAGGCGTGACCCCATCGAGCCGCCCAGCACCGTCGAGTAGATGGTGAGCGCCGCGCGCTCGCGCCGGCTGCGGGGATCGATCTGCGGGCGGTAGACCATCCGCAGGTGCGACTGATTGGTCTCGCGCGCCTCGACCAGCGTGCCCGGGTGAAACTCGGGCGCGGGCTCGAAGGGCGGCGGGCTCGGCAGGCTCGGGAAGCGGCCGAACAGCTCGTGCAACGCCTGCTCGTCCGGCAGGTGATCGGTATTGCCGACCAGGAACGCGCCACCGCGCGACGGTGACCAGCGACGTTCGCGAAACCCGACGATCGCCTCGCGGCTGAAGTCGCGCAGATGCTCCTCGGGTCCGAGCACCGGGCGCCCGAGCGGGTGGTCGCCGAACGCGGCCCGGTCGATCAGGTGTCCGGCGACCATCGCCGGCTGGTCGTTCGCGCGGTTTATCTCCTGGATCACGACGCCCCGCTCGCGATCGAGCTCCTCAGCGTCGATCCGCGGCTGCCCGGCGATATCGGTCAGCAGGTCGATCGCCTGCTCAGCCACCTCGGCGCGGGAGGTGAGGTGGAAGGCGACGAGGTCGTGGCTCGTATAGGCGTTGATCATCGCGCCCATCCGCTCGGCGGTCTCGTTGACGTCGCGGTAGGTCGCATAGCGCTCGCCACCCTTGAACACCAGGTGCTCGAGGAAATGCGCGACGCCGTTCTCGTCCGGGTGCTCGGAGCGCGCGCCGGCGTCGAAGGCGACGAGCGTCGTCAGCGCGCGCGTGCCGGGAATCGAGATCCGGTGGATCGGCAGTCCGTTGGGCGCGACGGTGGTCGTGATCTGCGGCACAGGCGAAGCCTAGTGCGTCCGCTCCGCGCGCTGGCCGTCGGCGGCGGGCCAGCCGGGGCCGCGGTGCCGCGAGACGCTGGGTCGCCCGCTAGGCTGAACCGCCAGACGATGAAGGCGACACGGGCGATCAACACGCTGGGCCTACTCGCCGTCCTCGTCCTCGGCATCTGGTGGGGCGGACATCCCGGCGACCTGCCCGGCTTCCTGCGCAGCGCGTTCGTCGCGAACTCCCAGGACAGGGTGATCGACGAGGCGCTCAGCGACATCCAGCACGACTACTTCCACCCGGTCGCCCGCAGCGGCCTGATCGACGGGGCGATCGCCGGCGCCGTCGCAACGCTCGAAGGATCCCTACGCGGGCTACGACACCCCGGCCGAGTACACCGCGTTCAACCACCCGGCGCCCGATCAGTTCTCGGGTGTCGGGATCGATGTCACCGCCACGCGCGCGGGCCTGCTGGTCGAGAACGTCATTCCCGGGCGGGCCGGCCGCGCACGCCGGGATCCGCGCCGGCGACGTGATCGTCTCGGTCGACGGACGCGCGCTCAGCGGTCTCGCCAGCACCACCTCGACGAACCTGATCCGCGGCCGCGCCGGGACGCGCGTGACGCTCGGACTCGAGCGCGGCCGCCGCCGCCTCAGCGTCACGCTCAAGCGCCAGGTCATCAGCACGCCGATCGTCACGTACGCGGTCGCGCGCTACCACGGCGTGAGCATCGGGGTGATCGACCTGCCGACCTTCGACGTCGAGGGCATCCACGGCGAGGTGGCCCAGGCGCTCGAGTCGCTGCTGGCGCGCCACATCAAGGCGGTCGTGCTCGACCTGCGCGACAACGGCGGCGGCCTCGTCACCGAGGCGCAGCTGGTCGCCAGCATGTTCATCGCCCACGGCGTGATCGTCACGACGCGCGGCCGCACGCAGCCGACCGAGACGATCGACGCGACCGGGCACCCGATCGCCCCGAGCCTGCCGATGGCGGTGCTGGTCAACGGCAACACCGCTTCGGCGGCCGAGATCGTCAGCGGGCGCCCTGCAGGATCACCACCGCGCGGTGATCGTCGGCACGCGAACCTACGGCAAGGGCGTCTTCCAGGAGATCCGCCCGCTCTCCAACGGCGGCGCGCTCGACATCACCGTCGGGCAGTACTTCCTGCCGAACGGACAGAACCTCGGCGCCGGCGGCCTGAGCCGCGGTGCCGGCATCACGCCGGATGTGATCGTCAGTGGCGGGCCGACCCCCGAGGCCGACCCGCAGCTCGCGGCGGCGCTGCGGATCCTCGCCGCGAAAGCCCGTTGAGCCGCGGCGCTCCCGCCTTCCCGGCGGTGCTCGAGCGGCGAGGGCGCTTCATCGTCGCGCGCGAGCTGTTCGCGGCGCGCCGCCGCCAGCCGCGGCCAGCTCACGGTCGATGCGGCGCGGTCCGGCTCGCGTCCCGGCGACCTCGTGCTCGTCGCGATCAGGCCGACGCGGCACGGCGGTCGCGCCGAGATCGTGCGCCGCCTGGGACGTCCCGATGTCGCCCGCGACGTGATCGAGGCGCTGATGCTCGACCGCGGTCTCGCCGCGTCACTTCGACCCCGCGGTCGAGCACGAGGCGCGCGACGCGCGCGGCGCCGCCGACGCCGCGCGGCGCGATCTGCGCACGCTGCCGACGTTCACGATCGACCCGGTCAGCGCACGGGACTTCGACGACGCGATCTCGGCGGAGCGAGACCGCGGACGGCACGATCCGCGTGTGGGTGCACATCGCCGACGTCTGCGCGTATCGTCGCGCCCGGCTCGCGCGTCGACCGCGAGGCGCGCCGCCGGGCGACCAGCGTCTACGTCCCCGGCGCCGTGGAGCCGATGCTGCCGGCGGCGCTCTCGAGCGAGAAGTGCTCACTGCTACCGGGGGAGGACCGCCTGACGGTCAGCGTCGAGCTGGAGCTGGCCGGCGCGCGCGTCGTGCGCGCGGCGTTCATGCGCTCGCTGATCCGCTCCGACGAGCGGCTCGACTACGACCGCGTCGATCGGATCTTCGCCGGCGCGCAGGCGGCCGAGGAGCCCTGGGCCACCCCGCTTGCGGTGGCCCGCCGGGCGGCGCGGGCGCTCGGTGAGGAGCGCCGCAAGCGTGGCGCGCTGGAGATCGCAGGCGCCGAGCCCGAATTCGCGTTCGAGCGCTCCGGCCAGGTGCGCTCGGTGCGCGTCGGCGAGCAGACCGAGTCACACCGGCTGATCGAGCACCTGATGATCGCCGCAAACGAGCAGGTCGCCAAGCTGCTGGCCGAGCGCGCGCGAGCCGACGCTCTACCGGGTCCACGAAGAGCCGGATCCGTCGAGTGTCGAGCGCCTCGTCGCACAGCTCGCGTCGCTCGAGGTCCCGACGCCGCCGCTTCGCGAGCATCTGTCGCCCGCCGAGGCGGGCGAGCTCGTCGGGCTGATCTCGCAGGCGGTCGACCGCCACGTTCGCGCGAGCGGTCGCGGCAAGCAGGCGTTCGGCTCGCTGGTCCTGCGCTCGCTCAAGCAGGCCTATTACTCGCCGCGCAACATCGGCCACGCCGGTCTGCGCTCGCCGCGCTACTGCCACTTCACCTCGCCGATCCGCCGCTACCCCGACCTCGTCTGTCACCGCGGGCTGCTCGCTGCGATCGGAGCGGACCAGACTGCTCCGGCGCCGGCCGAGCTGGGTGAGCTCGGGGCAGTGGACCTCGCTGCGCGAGCGCGAGGCGGTCGAGATCGAACGCGCGGCGGATGACATCGCGCGCTGCTTCCTGCTCGAGCGCGAGGACCCCGAGCGCCGCTGGGAGGGCGAGGTGGTCGGGCTGATCGGTGCCGGTGCGTTCGTCGCCTTCGGCGACGGCTACGAGGGGATGCTCGCGCTGCGCCGCCTGCGCGGCGATTGGTGGGAGCTCAACGAGGAGGGAACGATCCTCCACGGCACACGCGCCGGCGGCACGATTCGGCTCGGGGATCCGGTGCGCGTGCGCGTGCGAAGCATCGAGGCGGCGCGTGGCCGTGTCGACCTCGAGCCGGCGTGATCGAGACGGCCTCGACGGCACGCGGCAGGACTGCCGAGCCGCTACTGTCGGCAGATGGCCAAAGCCAAGAAGAAGGTCGGCGCCGGCGACGTCGCGTCGAATCGCTACGCCGCGCATCGCTTCAACCTGCTCGAACGCATCGAGTGCGGCATCGTGCTGAGCGGTACCGAGGTCAAGTCGCTGCGCGGCGGGAGTGCGCAGCTGAAGGACGGCTTCGCGGCGATCCAGGGCGGTGAGCTGTGGCTGCACAACGTGCACATTCCGCCCTATGCGCCGGCGAGCCGTGAGAACCACGAGCCCGAGCGCGAACGCAAGCTGCTGCTGCACCGCCGCGAGATCGACCGGCTCGGCGCACGCGTGGCGGAGCGCGGCCTGACGCTCGTGCCGACGCGGATCTATTTTTCGGGTCCTCATGCGAAGGTCGAGATCGCGCTCGCGCGTGGCAAGGATGTCCACGACAAGCGCGAGACGCTCCGGCGCCGCGACTCGCAGCGCGAGATCGAGCGCGGCCTGCGTGAGGCGCGCCGCTGAGCGCTAGGAGATCGTGCGGTGCACGTAGGTGAAGTGCATGCCCACCGCGAGTAGCGCGATCAGACCGAGGTAGGCCGCGCCGATGATGATCCGGTTGCGGGGCGAGACGCGATAGTAGGCAGTCTGCGCGGCCGTCGGCGACCGGCGCTTCTGCCAGCGGTGGTAGAGGTCGTAGCCGGCGACGACGCAGATGATCAGGAGGATCGGGTTCGGCGTGATGAACTCGAGCGTGACGAGGGCTCCGAAGCCGACGAACCACATCCACGGCGCCATCGCCGCCATCGCACGCCCGCCGTCGAGCGGCACGACCGGGAGCAGGTTGAAGAGGTTGAGCAGGAAGCCGATGTAGCCGAGCGCCTCGAGCAGTCCGCTGTTGGTGGCCAGGCCGACGATCGCTACCACCGCGGCGGCGGCCGCGCCGAAGTAGGGACCGGCTAGGCCGACGCGCGCCTCGGTCAGCGCGTCGTCGCCCAGCGACCGCGCCCAGATCACCGCGCCCATGAACGGCAGGAACATCGGCGCGCTTGCCTTGATGCCATGGCGTCGCAGGGCGACCACATGGCCCATCTCGTGGATGAAGATCAGCACCACGAAGCCGACCGCGAACTGCCAGCCCCAGAGCACGCTGTAGGCCGCGACGGACACCAGCGCGCTGCCCGCGGTCGCGAGGATCTTGATCTTGGGCAGCAGCAGCAGAATCGCCTTGAACTTCGCGACCAGTGCGACCAGCCCGGCCCCGAGGGCGCCGAGCTTCTCCCGGATCCATGAGCGTCGTGGCCTGCCGAAGGCCTGATCCGGAGGCGGCGGCGCGACGGGCGCAGGCGCCACGGGCGGCTCGAGCGTCCAACCAGGGGGCGTGTCCATTGCCCCACAAGTGTGGCAGGCGCTCGTAGTGGGCGGCTAAAGATTGGATTTCTGCGGAGAATGCGGATTCATTGTCACGGCACCCCTTGCATCGATTCGGGGTGCATCGTATGTTCTCCCCAGACGCGGATTTGAGTCGCAAAGAGCGAGGCCACCGAGGTGTGAGGCCGCGCCACCCAGATACCGACAGCCCCCCGGGGCGGCCGGAGGAGGGTTCCTCAAGCGGCCCAGGTCCGCGTCGCTTTCGTTGGTGCCCGCAGATCCCGCGCGCTACGATCTGTCCAACACACCCCGGGGACGACAGGCTTCGACGTGGTCGGCTCGTGGGGGTGGTCGCGAGCCGAGGTTCCGGGCGGCCTCGTTAATCACCCGGAAAAACAATACGTGCGGACTCTCACGAGTACGCCCTCGCCGCCTAGCAAACACTAGGACGATGAGGTCTCGGCCCCCGCAGCCTGCGGCGGGAATCACCGGGATCAGATAGCAGGCTCACCCGGGGAGGCCCGCCTGCGCCGATCCGGGGAATCAACCAGCGGGCTGGTCCGCCACAACCCCGCCGGCGAGGCGAGTGGAGGATGAGATCAGAGCGCCGGATACGCTCGTAGACGCCACTTTCACGCGATCGCGGACGTGGGTTCGATTCCCACCGTCTCCACTGATACGGACAGCAGCGAGGAAGCGCGAATTCGGACCCTTTGCAGCCCAGTCGGGCGTTGAGAGGGGCGAAGAAACGCGAACTCGGAAGCCGCAAACGCCGGGCAGATTCACGGTCTGCTACCCGGAGGCGGTAGCACCGCCCCAGTTGCGGGTGGTAGCACGGGTAGCAAGAGTCCACGATCGTGGCGACCGCTTACGAAGGGAGTGCGGAAGTTCGGTCTTGCGCTAGCGACGCTGTTCGCAGCTCGTCCATTGCGCTCGTCTCGGACGGGTCGAGCGAGAGTGCTCTTTGTCGCGCGGATGGGCGCCAGCGCGGCTGCTACCTGATTAGCGGGACGAAGTCCGCGTAGCCGTCGATGGGTGGCACTGTTCGTATCGAGACGGTGTGCTGCCCGGGGCGGACTTCAGGCCGTAAGGTCGACAGCCTCGCCCGATACCGCTCGCGCGCGTTACTCGCTGGCACGACGCCCGCGAATGGTCCCTTGCGCAAACGACGTGTGTCGTTTCGCGACGCTCGTTGGGGCACGGCACAGCACTGCGGTTCGCGGCCGCGGTGGACGATTTAGCTCAGCGTTGCGACGATGAACGCGGCGTACAACGCCATGATGATCGCGGCTCCGGGGCGTCGCATGCCGCCCGGAACCGCGAGTAACCCGATCGTGGCGACCATTGCTGCGGCGAGCAGCGCGAGGTCGAGTTGATTCTTCGCCGACGTAACGGTCAACACCACGAACAGCGAAGGGAGCGCTACACCGGCGACGAGATTGATCGTGTTGCTGTTGAGGGTTTCGGTGACGAGCGCGGCGCCGCGCCGCGCCAATCCGAGGCGGATACCGGTGAGCGCGTTGGGCAGGCTGGTCAGGGGTCCGAGGATGAGCGCGCCGACCAGCCCGGACGCGACGCCCCAGCGGCCACCGAGCGTGAGAGCTGCCTGGACCATTCCGACGCTTCCACCGACGATCAGCACGAGATCAACCGCCATCAACGCAAGCTGCTGGTGCGTCGCGAACTCGGGGATCGCGTGCCGGCCGTGGTGCGGTTCGGCTTCGCTTTCGTCGGGTTCAAGCACGAGCCTGGCTAGTCGCCGGAGTCCTAAGCGGCATGCGAGGTTGTAGCCGCCGAGCACGAGGACGAGGTAGGGCGCTATCACGCCGGCGAGCAGGATGGCCGCTGCGGCCACGGGCATCCATCCAAGGAGCAGTGTGATCACGATCGCCGTGACCGCCAAAGCGACTGTCCCCTCAAGTAGCAGGGTCTTGCGCGGGACCTGGACGCAGCCCGTCACCAGGACGCTCACTCCCACCATCGCCGCTAGGTTGAACGTGTTGGACCCGACAATGACGCCGACGCTCGCCTCATGCGCTCCCTTGATCAGGGCGACCAGGGCCGAGGACACCTCGGGGCCGTCCGCCGCGATCGCGGTCAAAAGCCCGATCGATACTTCCGGGAGGCCGTATTTCGCGCCCAGCCGGTCGAGGCGCCGCGCAAAGGTCGCCGCTGCCACGAGCGTGACGACGAGGGCCACCACGAACAGCGGGACCGCGAGCACTACTCCCACGCGCGGACTCCTGAGCCCAAGCTCGGACGGTGGCCAATCACGGTTCGCTCGGCGTGGCGCCGTGGCGTAGCGACCTGTCCAGCGCCACCGTCGCCAGACCGACGACCGTGTGGAGCGTGCCCGCCTCTGCGCCGACCGCGAGCGGGCTGTTCGCGTCGCTGACGAGTTGCTTCGCAAGCGCCACTCCCATCGCCTCGACCGGCCGTTCGGCTTCCAGCCGATGCACCAGGCCCATGAGCGCGTCAGCCTCGGCGAGAATCGCGGCGCGCGCGAGTGGAGCGAAGCCCAATCGGTCGTTGGGCGCGGTCCGAGCAGCCGCGATTGTGCGGCGCAGTCGCCGTGCGACGCCGCGACGAACACGCCGTCTACACAAGTGAGCGGCGCGCAACAACAGCGCCGGATCAGAGCGCGGATCGATGCCAGCAGCGAGCTGGTGGTCGAGGGCCCCGCGCCGCGTGAACACGGAGATATGCGCAGGACACCGAACGCTCAACAGGAAAGCCAAAACCACGCTCCACCGGTCGGGAAAGCCATTGCCGACCAGTCTTCCCGGCGCACCAGCGCCCAAGCTTACGCGACTACGAGCCGCGACCACAGCCCGGACCACGCATGCGCGGGCGGCCGGGACGGCGCTTGTCGGACACCCCCACGCGCGGGCGCGGCCGTTAGCAATTCGGTTCAGGTGGATGTCGCGGTGTCGCGCGCTGGTGGCGGATGGTTCGCGGCGCCGGTGCGCGATGATGGCGGCGGTGATGGCGTGGCGGTGAGCGGGGCGGCCGAGCCTAGGACGTACGGGGGGCGGACGGCGTGGGCGCGGAATCTAGGGGCGCCAGTTCGCGACTTCCTGAGCACGCAGACCGGTGGCGCGGCCGTGATGGCGCTCGCGACGGTCGCGGCGCTGGTGTGGGCGAACTCGCCGTGGTGGCACTCCTACGAGTCGGTGTGGTCGACGGCGCTGTCGGTACGCATCGGTGGTGCGGGGATCGCGGCGAACCTTCGCGTCTGGGTGAACGAAGGGTTGATGACCGTCTTCTTCTTGGTCGTGGGTCTAGAGGCCAAGCGCGAGTTCGATCTGGGAGAGCTGCGGGAGCGCCGACGGGTCGCGATCCCGGTGCTGGCGGCGCTCGGCGGCATCATCGTACCGGTAGCGATCTATTCGGCGTTCAACGCCGGCGGCCCGGGCGCGCACGGGTGGGGCGCGGCGATGTCGACCGACAGCGCCTTCGCGCTGGGTGCGCTCGCGCTGCTCACACCACGGTCGGCGACGCGGCTGCGAGTGTTCCTGCTCACGCTCTCGGTGGTCGATGATTTGTGCGCGCTGGTCGTGATCGGGATCGTCTACACGGCGCACGTGTCGCTTGTCGCGCTCGCGGTCGCGGCCGGCCTCTTCGCCGTCCTCGTTGGGCTGCGTCGTGTCGGCACGGTTCGCAAGCCGCTGACGGTCGCGGTGGCGGTCGCGTTGTGGGTCGCGATGTTCAAGTCCGGCATCGATCCGGTGATCTCGGGTCTCGCCGTCGGACTCGCGACCGGCGCCTACGCACCCTCGCGCGAGGATCTCGAACGCGGCATCGCGTTGGCGTACTCGTTTCGCGAGCAGCCGACGCCGGAGCTCGCTCGGTCCGCACGCGAGGGCTTGTTGTCGGCGATCTCGCCCAACGAGCGACTCCAGTACAGCCTGCACCCGTGGGCGAGCTACGTGATCGTGCCGCTGTTCGCGCTCGCCAACGCCGGCGTGCACGTGACCGGCACGCTGCTGGCCGACGCGATCGCCTCGCCGGTGACACTCGGCATCCTCATCGGCTATGTCGTCGGCAAGCCGGTGGGCATCTCCGCCGGGTCCTGGCTTGCGACAAGGCCGGCGCTGCACGGACCCCGCCCGCCGCTGACGCCGCCCATCGTCGTGGCCGGCGGCGCCTGCGCCGGGATCGGGTTCACGGTCTCGCTGCTGATCTCGAGCCTCGCTTTCCACGGCAGGCTGCTCAACGAAGCCAAACTCGGAGCGCTCGGCTCTGTGATCCTCGCGCCGCTGGCCACCTGGACCGTGCTGCGCGTCATCCGGCGCCTGCCCACAGCCCTTCGCGCGCGACAGCTCGGTCGGACCGCCGAGGACATTCTCGACCTCGCCGAGGACGTCGATCCGTCTCGCGACCACATCCGCGGCTCCAACGACGCGCCCGTCACCCTCCTCGAGTACGGCGACTTCGAGTGCACCTACTGTGGCCAAGCGGAGCAGGTCATCCGCGAGCTGCTCGCCGACCACGCCAGCGATGTCCGCTACGTCTGGCGACATCTCCCGCTCAACGACGTGCACCCCAACGCCCAGCTCGCCGCCGAGGCCTCGGAGGCAGCAGCCGCCCAGGGCAGCTTCTGGGAGATGTACGACATCCTCATCGGCCACCAGGGAGCGCTGCGGCTCGCCGACGTCGCCGAATACGCGCGCGGCCTCGGCCTTGACAGCGAACGACTGCTGGATGAGGTCCGCCGCGGCGAGTACCGAGAGCGCGTGACCGAGGACGTAGCCAGCGCCGACGAGAGCGGCGTGTCCGGAACGCCCACCTTCTTCATCAACGGCCGCCGCCACTACGGTGTCTACGACACCACGGCACTCACCGAAGCCGTGCAGGCGGCAAAACGCAGGGCGTACACGCTCACGAGCACCTAGCTGTAGTTCGTGTGCCCAGGGTTCGGAGGTGGTGCTTTCAGGTTGTCCTGATCTGAACATAAGTTCGCATCGGCCTGCCGGTGTAGGTCCGGTCCCGGTAAGTGCCAGGGCGCCGGGTAGCAGGCTGGCGGCGTCGGGGGGAAACGCCTGGCGTCGAAGCCCAGTGTCGAAAGCCCCTTTGGGGGAAGCGACCGGCCGGTCCGTAACGTGAAGTGAATCCTGCCGCCTCGTGACGCTAGCCCGTTCGCGGGACAAGGAGGAGCCGAGCCCGGGAATTCAGGGCGAAGGCCATGGAAGCCGTGTAGAGCCTGGAAGTGCAGCGGCGATGAACCTCCCGGGGTAGAGGGAGCGGAACGGTCGGATGGTCGGTGCGGAAACTGGGGAAGCCCTCCCCGGCCCCGGGTCTGCGGACGTTTCGCCCGGGAGCAGCGGGCGCGTATAAGCCTCTGGCGAAGTCGCGTCCAGCCGGGAGGGTGGCGGAGGGGCCCGTAGTACTGCTTGAGCCCGATCGACAACAGAACGTCGGGTGAGGGAAGGGGCCCTGCTTCATCCGTGTTTGACGACGACAGAAGGACCGGCGCATGCCCTCCGGGGACAACACCGCCAAGCAGGACAAGGTTCGAGAACTCCAAGTCAAGCTGTACCTGGCGGCCAAGCGGTCGCCGGAGCGACGTTTCCACGCGCTGTGGGATCGCATCCATCGCAGGGATGTGCTGCAGCGGGCGTGGGGGCAGGTGCGCGAGAACCGCGGTTCTGCCGGGGTTGACCGCATCACGATCACCCAGATCGAAGAGAGCGGGGTGGAGGCGTTTCTCGACGAGCTCCAAGCGGAGCTCAGAGCGGAGCGTTATCGCCCGGGCCCGGCGCGACGGGTGTTTATCCCGAAGCCCGGGCGCTCCGAGCAACGGCCATTGGGGATCCCTCGCATCAAGGACAGGGTTGCCCAGACGGCGGCCAAGCTCGTGTTGGAGCCGATTTTCGAGGCTGACTTCCGTGACTGCTCGTTTGGGTTTCGGCCCAAGCGGTCGGCTCATGACGCGCTTGATGCGATCAAGCGTGAGGTGAGGCGCGGGAGACACTGGGTGATCGACGCCGACATTCGCGGTTTCTTCGACGCGCTCGACCCGCAGATCCTCGAGCAACTGGTTTGCGAGCGGGTCTCTGATCGGCGCGTGTTGAAGGTGCTGCGGAGCTGGCTGAGAGCCGGGGTGCTCGAAGGGGAAACCCTGCTGCGCCCCGAGGTCGGTTCGCCGCAAGGCTCGCCGATCTCGCCGTTGCTCGCCAACGTCTATCTGAACGCGCTCGATCGGGCGTGGGAGGACCGGCACGGCGAACTGGGCGTGCTGGTCAGGTATTGCGATGACCTGGTGATCGTGTGCAGAACCCGGGCACAGGCCGAGGCCGCTCTGCGGGAACTGCGGGCCTTGCTCGCGGAACTCCACCTGCAGCTGGCTGAGGCCAAGACACGCCTGGTGTGCCTGGACAACGATGGCGAGGGCTTCGACTTTCTGGGGTTTCACCACCGCATGGTGGCGAGCTTCAGCAAGCCGGGGTTTCGCTACCTGGCGCGCTGGCCGTCGGCGGCCGCCATGCAGGCGGCGCGAACGAGGATTCGCGGGCTCACCGAGCGGCGGCTGTTGTTGCTGCCGCTCGAGGACGTCGTGGCCAACCTCAACCGGTTCCTGACCGGCTGGGCCGGCTACTTCCGCCGGGGCAACTCCACCACCCAGTTCCACAAGCTCGACCTCTACACGGCCGAGCGGCTGGCCCACTGGATCGGGATGCGCCACCAGGCCAAGCGTCCGCGCGCCTACGGCTACTGGCGGCTGCGCCAGGAGCGCTTCTTCGGTCTGCGACCACTCGTCGGACGCGTCCACGGTGCCGCGCACGCGGCCAGGTGAAGGATGTCGGTGAGCCGTGTGAGGGAGAACTTCATGCACGGTTCGATGGGGGGCGAGAGGAAACCAACGCCAGTCGGCTACGCCGCGCGGTGCGGGCGCCTCTCGCCTACCCGACCTGAGTAGGTTGGTCCATCCGGGCCTCCTTGGAGTCTGAGGGCTGCCAAGCAACTCAGTCCAAGGAGGACACCGGATGAGGCTTCACGCTAACGCGGCGCTCAGTCTGAATGGGCGCCGGCAGCTCGCGCGGCGAGTTGTGGATCAGGGTTGGACGCTGGCGCAGGCGGCGGCGGCTGCTGAGGTCAGCGTGCGTTGTGCGCGGAAGTGGGCGGGGCGGTATCGGCTTGAGGGCGAGCAGGGCTTGTTCGATCGTTCGAGCGCGCCAAGCCGGATCCCGCATCGCACCCCCGCGCAGCGGATCGAAGCGATCGCGGCACTACGTCGTTTGCGGTTCACGGGCCCGGAGATCGCCGAGACGCTCGACATGGCGCTCTCGACCGTGTCGGGGATCCTCAAACAGCTCGGGATGGGCAAGCTCGGCCGGATCGGTCTCGAGCCAGCGGTCCGCTACGAACGCGAACGCCCCGGTGAGCTGATCCACATCGACGTCAAGAAACTCGGTCGCATCCAAGGCGGCGCCGGCAAACGAGTACGCGATGGACTCCGCCAGCACTCCAATCCTCGACCCATCGACGCGGCGGGAGTTCGCCGCAAGATCGTCGGCTGGGAATGCGTGCACATCGCGATCGACGACGCAACCCGCCTGGCCTACGCCGAAGTGCTCGCCGACGAGAAAGCCACCACCGCCGTCGGATTCCTGCGCCGCGCCATCGAGTTCTACCGCCGCCACGGCATCCAGGTCGAGCAACTCATCACCGACAACGGCTCCCCCTACATCTCCTTCGCACACGCCACCGCATGCCGCCTACTCGGCATCCGCCACCTACGAACACGCCCCTACCGCCCCCAAACCAACGGCAAAGCAGAACGCTTCATCCGCACCCTCCTCGGCGGCTGGGCCTACGGCGCGATCTACCGCTCAAGCAACGAACGCACCAAAGCCCTTGACGGATGGCTCTGGCATTACAACCATCACCGACAACACTCAGCCCTCAACCACAAGACGCCCATCGCCCGCCTCAACGAGCGAACCAACCTACTCAGTACTTACACCTAGCGGGCCGGAGCGCCCCTACTGTCCTGGCACGACCCGCATCTCGCGCGCCCATCGAGGCCTAACCTGGGCGGACTCGCCAGCCCAAACCATCAACACCGCCGGGAGCGCTCCCACGACGGTGTCCTCGACGCAGTCGAGATATTAGTCCAGTTGCGCTTTGAGCGCGGGTCCGGAGGGTGTCGTTTTCGGCTACTGCGCCCCAGACGCGGCGTTTGCGGGTTGCGCGGCTGACCTCCGTGACGCCGGCTGATGTTGCCGTCCAACTCGGCCACAGCGATGGCGGCCGACTGGTGCAGGTCCTCGACGGCCACCCGTCGGAGGACCGTGCACGCGAGCGGCTCAAGCTGGCGTTCGGCGGCACAGCCTTGCCGCGGTCGCGGGCTAAGGCTAAGGCGCGCTCGTGAGCCGGTCCTTACGCCGCCGGGGGAGACCAAGGCCTCGGTGGCTGGGTAGCAAACCGGTAGCAGGCACCGCCTGAAACCAGTTGATTTGCTCGTGGTTTCGCACTGGTCGTACCCACCGTCTCCAGTTTTGGCCCGCAACATGGCCGGCTCCGTGTTGCGCTCCGGAGTCGAACAGCGAGTCAGTTCGGCACACAACGCGCCTCGGTCAGACGCGGATCACCTCGACGGAGGAGAATGCTGTGAAGTCGGGGTCCTGCGTCACGACGGGCACTCCATGGCGAAGCGCTGTCGCGGCTATCCATGTGTCATGCCTACGGAGCCTGCGGCCGTCGCGAAGCTCGGCGTCCGCGATGCGCGCGAAGCACGACGCGGTCTGGTCGTCGATCGGGAGAAGCGGATACTCGGTTCGGACGCTTGCGAGTGTCGCGAGCCGTGTCGCACGGACCACGCTGTCAGTGGCTCGCAACACGCCGAGCTCTAGCTCGGCGCCGGTGATGACGGACACAGCGATCTCGTCGGGGAGCTCGGCGAGCGGGCGTCCCGACTCGCGTGCGATGAACACTGAAGTATCGGCGATCGCGCGACTCATTCGTTGTCGACGAACGCGTTCCGGACGTCGGCGAGGTCCTTCAAGAGTGCCGCGTCGGCGCCCGCGTTTGCAACCAGGGCGCGCAGCGTGCTGGATGGAACCCAGGGGCTTCGTGTCGCGGCGTGCGGAACGATGTCGGCGACGGGCGTGCGGTTCACGGTGAGCGATAGCCGCTCCCCCGAACGCACAGCGGCGACCACATCAGCGGTGTGATTGCGCAGGTTGCGCACCGAGATCTCGCGAGGCATCGAGACAGCGTAGCATTTCGTAGCAGTCGATGCTACAGAGCGTGCGGGTAGCAACTCGGTCGACAGCTACGAGGAGTGGTCAGAGCTGCAGCCGCGAAGTGGGTAGCAATGTGGTAGCCGGCACCTCCCAAAACCCGACAAGGCGCAGGCGGTTTCGCACTGGTCGCACCCCACCGTCTCCAGTAAGGCTTGAATAACCAGATCAATCGAGCTATTCTAGCTCGATGCTCGTGGCGACGATTACCGAAGCGAAGAACCGTCTCAGCGCGCTGATCGATCACGTACGCGGCGGCGAATCGGTCTTGATCGTCGACCGCGGGATTCCGGTGGCGCGTCTGGAGTCCGCTGTCAGCGCCGATGCGGATCCTGGGGGGCGAATCGCGCGCCTCGAGCGTGCCGGCGCAATCCGGCCGGCTCGCCGACCGCCGGCGACCGAGGTTCTGACCAGCAGACCGCCAAGCCCACGACCTGGTGCAAGTGCGGTGGCGGCACTGCTCGAGGAGAGGCGCACGGGTCGTTGAGGTTCTGGGACTCCTCGGCGATCGTGCCGCTGATCGTCGCCGAGGCGAGCACCGACAGCGTGCGTGCGATTGCCGCGGAGGACCCGGCGATGTGCGTGTGGTGGGGCACCGAGATCGAGTGTGTATCCGCCGTCGCGAGACTGGAGCGCGAGGACTCGATGACGGAGGCGGCAACGATGGCTGCGCTCCGGCGCTTGGACTCGCTCGCCGAGGGTTGGAACGAGGTGCAGCCGGTCGCGGCTGTGCGCACTACGGCTCGCCGCCTCCTTCGCGTGCACCCGCTCCGCACAGCCGACGCGCTGCAGCTTGCGGCCGCTGTCGTTGCCGCCGAGGGCGTCCCGGCGTCCCTGGATCTCGTCACGCTCGACGATCGGCTGGCGGCCGCCGCGCGCCGCGAGGGTTTCGTCGTGCGCGACCACGTCGAGCGCCCGACTTCGCGCTAACAAGCTCGCGCAGGAATCGACGAGGGTCCCACAGCGCTTTGCCCCCTGCCGAGGCGTGGTAGCAGCGGGTCGCAGGCCCCGCGCAAGACCAAGCGAGTACCCACCGTCTCCAGTAGTGGCCGAGGCTGTGCGGCCCTCAAACCCGGCGGCCCCTCGCCTCCCGAGGCCCGACCTGCCCACGCCGGCATAACCCTCCACAGCTGCGGATCCCGCCGCGGACGTCTCGGAATCCCGCGCGTGGTCTGCGCTAGATTGCTGGCTCCCCGCACGACGAGAGGAATCGACATGACGAGCGGCCGACTGGCCAGGACACAGGTGGGCGTGCTCGGAAGCGGCGAGGTAGGGCGGCGCTTGGCAGCCGGGTTCACCAGCCGCGGCCACGAGGTGATGATCGGCACGCGCGACCCGGACAAGCGCGAGCTGCGTGAGTGGCTGTCCGGCGAAGGAGCCGGCATCGAAGCCGCAACGTTCGCGCAGACCGCCGCGCACGGCGAGCTGCTCGTCCTGGCTGTGTTGGGCGACGCCGCAGAGCAGGCGATTGCCAACGCCGGCCCCGCCAACTTCAGCGGCAAGGTCGTCATCGACGCCATGAACCCGCTCGACTTCTCCGCCGGTTTCCCGCCAAAGCTCTCGATCGCCGGCGAGGACTCACTCGGCGAGCGCGTCCAACGAGCGCTGCCCGACGCCAAGATCGTCAAGGCCTTCAACACGATCGGCAGCCAGTACTTCGTCGACCCATCCCTCAGCGAAGGCCTCCCGACGATGTTGATCGCCGGCAACGACGAGGACGCCAAACGCACCGTCGGCGACGTGCTCGCCGACTTCGGCTGGCCCGACCCGATCGACATCGGCGGCATCGAAAGCTCACGCGAACTCGAGGCGATCTGCATCGCCTGGGTCAAGATCGGCGGCCGACGCGGCGCCTGGGACCACGGCTTCAAACTGCTCGTGGGCTAGAACCGCCGACGTTCAGGCCATCTGGCTGCTCGCCGCCTCCCGGGGTCCCGCATTCGATCTCGTGCGCGTACGCCGAGGCGCCCCGTCGTGGCCCTGTTGTCCGGTAGCCACAGCGCACGGGCGATGCCGGCGATGTCGAAAAGCGCGGCTGCCTGGCGCTGCGTTGCTCGCGATCGGTTGCCCTTCGGGCTCCTGCGTGGTGTAAGAATGCTGACGGCCTGTTGCGGCTCGGCCGCGTGGGAGGTCGTCGCGGTGCGCTGGGGTCGTAGGGTCAACTGGTGACCGCTTCGTCTCACCAGCCTGACGGGGGCGCCGTCGTAGCTCGCGCGGGAGGCGCTGCCAGCGCATTGGCTCTCGAGCCCGATGGCGGTAATCGGGATGCCACTCCGGCCGGGGGCGAACCCGTCACTGGGTCCGGCGAGCGTAATCGTCGGATCGCGGTTGTTTTGCGGGCTCGGGTTGAGCGCTCGGTTGCTGGTGGCGGTGGCGGGTTGATGGTGTTGGCGTTGCTGACGGGCGCGGGTGCGGGGGCTGGTGCGATCGCGTTTCGCTACATGATCCTCGGTGTCACGTATCTGTTCACCGGGCATCGCGACTACAGTCTGGTGGCGCGTGCGGGCAACCCGCTGCTCGGCTTGGGCAGCTGGTTCGTGATCGCCGCGCCGGTCGTCGGCGGCTTGATCTATGGGCCCTTGGTGAGTCGCTTCGCGCCGGAGGCACGGGGGCACGGTGTGCCGGAGGTGATGTACGCGGTCAACCGCCTCGGGGGGCGGATGCGCCCGCAGGTACCGATCGTGAAGTCGTTGGCGTCGGCGTTGTGCATCGGCTCGGGCGGCTCGGTCGGACGCGAGGGGCCGATCGTGCAGATCGGGTCGGCACTGGGGTCGGTGCTCGGCCAGTTGGTGCGGGTCTCAGAGTCGCAGCTGCGTCTGCTCGTGGCATGCGGTGCAGCGGGCGGGATCGCGGCGACGTTCAACGCACCGATCGCCGGCGTGTTCTTCGCGCTGGAGCTGATCTTGCGCAACTTCGAGACGCGGTCGTTCGGGCTGGTCGTGCTCAGCTCGGTCACCGCGGATGCGGTCGGTCGGGCGGCGTTCGGGAGCCACCCGTTCCTGGCGCTGCCAGGGTTCAGCTTCAGCTCGCCGATCGAGTTGATCCTCTACGCCGGCTTGGGTGTCCTGGCGAGCGGCGTCGGGCTGGGGTTCGTGCGCGTGCTCTACGCTGGCGAGGACGTCGCCGACCGGTTGTGGCGCGGCCCGGACTCGCTGCGCCCCGCCGCGGGAGGCATCCTGCTGGGCCTGCTGCTCCTCGCCGTGCCGCAGATGTACGGGGTCGGTTATCCGGTCCTCGAGCACGCTGTCGCCGGGCACTACGTGATCGCGGTGCTGGTAGGGCTGTTGGCGGCGAAGGTGCTGGCGACGAGCCTGACCATGTGGATCGGCGGGTCTGGCGGCGTGTTCGCGCCGTCGCTGTTTATGGGTGCGATGCTCGGCAGCGCCTACGGCGCGATCGCCCACGACGCGCTACCGCACCTCGCGGCCGCAGCGGGCGCCTATGGGCTGGTCGGAATGGGCGCTGTGTTCGCTGCCGCTGCGCGGGCGCCGATCACGGCGGTCCTGATCATCTTCGAGCTAACCGGCGACTACCGCGTGATCCTGCCGCTGATGATCGCTGTCGTCGTTGCCACCGCGATCGCCAACGCGGCTACCCGGGACACGATCTACACGCTGAAGCTGCTCCGCCGCGGCATCGACATCGAGGCGCCCGCGCCGTCGAGCCTGATGGCACAGATCACGGTCGGCGAAGCGCTCGGCGAGCTACCGCGACCGCTGAACCCCGACGAGCCTCTGCGTGAGGTTCTTGACAGCTTCGCAGCCGAGCGCACCAACGCATTGCCAGTGATCGACACCGCCGGCTCGCTCCTCGGCGTCGTCTCGGCCGGGGATGTGGAACAAGCGCTCGCCAACTCCCCAAGCGACACGACCGCACGCGCGCTCGTTCACGAAACCCCAGGGCTGCGCGTCGACCAAACGCTCGATGAGGCCGTCTGGCGGCTCGGCAGCACCGACGACGAGGGCCTACCCGTCCTCGACCAACGCGGCGAACACGTCGTCGGGTGGCTCACACACCGACAGCTCCTGAGCGCCTACCGCAAGCGACTCGGCGAAAACGACCCTGGGTCCAGCCAGACCGGACGAGACACGCCGCGCACCCCGCCGTGATCGGGCACGGCGACCATGCGGCAACCCAACCAGCGGCGTTGCGCTCCGCGGCGATGCTGGCTCTTGCTCACGGCGAACCCGCAGTTGCCGACGATAGCGAGTGTCAGAGATCTGACGATGGCCATCGTCGATCGAACAATCGCCGTGTTGCGCACCACGGCGTCAACCGACACAGTCGCTGTGCGCCATCATCGCCAGCAATTCGCCGCGGATCACGGGTTTACGTTGATCGAGTTGCTGGTCGTGATCCTGGTCGTCGGTGTGCTCGCGGCGATCGCGATGCCGGCCTTTCTGGTGTCGCGGGCCAAGGCCGGGGACGCTCCGGCGAAGGAGCTCGTGCACACGGCGCAGGTCGCGGCCGAAACGGCCGGACTGGACGCCAGCGGCAGCTACGCCGGCATCACCGCGGCGCTGCTGCACCGGTACGAACCGACGATCTCGACCACAAAGACCAACACCGACGCCTATGTGAGCGCCGTCAAGACCACCGCGACCAGCTACACGCTGACCGTGACCTCCGTCCTGACCGGCAACAAGTTCACGCTCACGCGCAGCGCGAACGGCACAGTCGCCCGCTCATGCACCATCCCGAGCAAGACGAGCACGCACGGAGGATGCGAGAACGTGAGCGGCACGATTGGAAGCTGGTAGACCCCCGGCAGCCCCGCGGACGAGCCGCCACCGACTCCCCGTCCGAGCGCCCGGGTCGGCCGGCGCTCGTCGAGTCTGGCCGCCCAAACTCGTAGCATCTACAGACTGTGACCGGTGGCTTCCCTGCGCGAGCCGCGCCGGCGAACACGCGCGGTGACGCGCGAGGGGCGCGTGGGCGCGTTCGATTTGCGCGCGTTCTCGAGGAAGACCCTGGGCTTGGCGAAGGTCTCGATGCAGCGCAGCTCGCGGGCGCGACCGAGGTTGCGCGCGCGGTGGTGATCCAGCTTTCGCCTGGCGAGTGGCACCCGGAAACATGGGCGACGGCGGTTCGTAACGGATTCGGGCTGCTCGTGCTCGACGGCCTGCTGCTGCGGCGCGTAAGGCTCGGCGACCGCTTTGGCGTCGAGTTGCTCTCAACCGGCGATTTGCTGCGGCCGTGGCAGCGCGAGGACGCCGTTTCCTCAGTGCCGCGTCACCTCGGCTGGCAGGTCCTCGAACCGTGCCGCCTCGCGGTACTCGACGTCGAGTTTGCGGAGCGAACGAGCGCCTTCCCGCAGATCCCAGCAGCGCTCATCGCCCGCGCAATCAGCCGCTCACGCAACTTCGCAGTGAACATGGCGATCGTCCAGCAGCCGAAGGTCGAGGCACGGCTGCACATGCTGCTGTGGCACCTCGCCGACCGCTGGGGCACCGTCACCCCAGAGGGCGTGTACCTGCCAGTCAGACTCACGCAAACCGTCCTCGCCGCACTCGTCGCAGCGCAACGCCCCACCGTCAGCGCCGCACTCGCAGCACTCGAGCGAGACCACCGACTCGCCCGCATCAGCCGTGGCTGGCTCCTGCAGGGACCGCCACCGGGCGGCTGGCTCTCGTAGTCGAACCGCAGACGCCCCCGCGGCAGAGCTCGTGAGACCCAAGGCGAGCCGACCCCTAATCCCCGCGCACGCGTGGTGCTGCGCTGGCGGCAATCGACACTGTGGTGAACTCGCGAGTCGCGCTTGTGGCGAGTTGGAGGGTCGTCGCGAGACGCGGGTTGAGACGGTTCGCGTTCGTGTTGGTGCAGGTGCGAGCGCTGGCGCCTGCCCTTGGCGGCTGCCTCCGCGATGCAAGCAACAGCGATCGCCGCCCGGTATGTCCTCAACGGCTCGCGTGCTTGGTCACAGCTCCGCCAGCCGGCGAGCGAGGAACCGGCGCTCCGGGTCCGTCGCCGCCAGCCGCATCGCGTGCTCGAACGCCGCTCGCGCTTCTTCGCGGCGGCCGAGGCGGAGCAGCAGCTCGGCCCGGGTCGATTGCAGGTATCGATAATCGCCGAGCTCAAGCGAGTCGACGAGCTCGAGCGCTCGCTCGGGCGCGCCGGCCTCGGCGACCGCGACCGCGCGATTTAGGGCCACCACCGGCGAGCCGGTCAGTCGCTCGAGCCGCTCGTAAAGGACCTCGACCTCGTTCCAGTCGACCTCAGCCTCGGCCTGGAGGGAGGCGATCGCCGCCTGGAGCACGTACGGCCCGGCCGCCGGCCGCAGGGCCAGCGCTCGCACGAGTGCAGCGCGGCCCGCCTCAACCTTCGCCCGGTCGTGGCGGGAGCGGTCCTGCTCGGCCAGCGGGACCAGCTGACCATCGACCACACGCGCCTCGCGGCGTGAGTCGTGTAGCAGCATCAGGGCGAGCAGCCCGTACACCTCGGGCTCGTCGGCCGTCAGGTCGGCCAGCAGCCGCCCCAACCGGATCGCCTCAGCGGCGAGATCGCCGCGATCGGTGTACCCCTGATTGAAGATCAAATAGACGACCGCCAGTACAGCCGCCAAGCGGTCTGGCAGCAGGCGGTCGGGTGGCACCGCGAACGGGATCGCCGTCGCCTTGATCTTCGCCTTGGCTCGCGAGAGCCGCCGCTTCATCGTCTCTTCAGAGACCAGGAATGCGCGCGCGATCTCCCCGGTGGTAAGTCCTCCGAGAGCCCGCAGCGTCAGCGCCACCTGCGCTTCGACGGCCAGCGCCGGGTGGCAGCAGGTGAAGATCAGCTCCAGGCGCTCGTCCGGGATCGTGCTCTCGTCAAGGTCAATCTCGTCCATCGTCGGGGCGGGTTGATCGGCCTCCAGCAGCCGCGTCTTGTCCTGGAGCGTCCGCTCGCGTCGGATGCGGTCGATGGCACGGTTGCGTCCGGTGGCCACGAGCCAGGCCACCGGGTGGTGCGGCGATCCATCGCGGGGCCACCGCTCGGCCGCGATCGCAAACGCCTCCTGGGCGGCCTCCTCGGCGAGGTCGATGTCGCCGAGGAAGCCGACCAGGGAGGCGAGGACGCGGCCCCACTCGCGCTGGAAGACCTGCTCGATCAGTGACCCGTCTCCGCGGAGATATCGACGAGTGGGCGCACCTCGACCGCGCCGCCGAGCCGCACCGCCGGAATCCGCTGTGCGAACTCGAGCGCCTCGTCCAGGTTGGAGGCGTCGAACACGTAGTAGCCGCCGAGCACTTCCTTGGTGTCGGCGTAAGGGCCGTCGGTGATCAGGTTCTCGCCGGCGCCGTCGCGGACCGTGGTCGCCGTCTCGATCGGCTGCAGACGGGCGCCACCGACGCAGCGCGGGTCCTCACGGAGCGCCATGTACTCGGCGGTTAGCGCCGTGGCCGCCTCCGCTCCGAGTGCCTCGTGGCTGCCCGGCTTGGGGTAGATCAGCATTGCGTACTTCATTGCGCGCCTCCTTCGGGATGGTTGATCATCCTTGAGACGAACGCGCGGCACCAGCGGGGACAGCCCCGCTGGAAAAATCTCTCTCGGCTGCCGGCGGCGGCGCCGGGCGCAGACCGGCCGCCCGTCAGCCGTGAGCCAAGACAATCGACTTCTCCCAACCCCGTCAAACATGTTCAGGCCGCGCGCTGGCTTCACTCTCTTGCGAGCACTCGGATCGGAGTAACTAGAGACGCGGTTTGCGCGGATCGGGAGCACAACGCCCGGCGTCGGCGTCCAAGCCGTGCTGCAGGCGCGCGGCAGCACCATTTGACACGCCGCCGGGGCCGCGTCTCGGAACGGACGTCGAAGTCGTGAGCCGTGAGCGGGAGGTGGACGGCGGTGGACGGTTTCTCTTGCTGTCGCACCGCGCTGTCGATGGATAGGTAGGCCACTTACGGCCGATTTCGCGACCTGAGGAGCCGCAGAAGCCGAGATGCGTCGTTTTAGCCACGCCTGGTGGTTGTATCTGGCGCTGATCGCACCCCTCACGGTCGGCTATCTCGCGGGCCCGTTCAACAATGGCCCGGTGTACAACGCGATCGGCCTCAGTGGCATCGTCGCGATGGTCGTCGGCGTGCGCATACACCGACCGGCCGCGTTGCGGGCGTGGTATGTCCTTGCGATCGCCCAGGCTCTGTTCGTTGGAGGCGATGTGCTCGCCTACAACTACACGACGATCTTCGGCGTAGCGCTGCCCGCCATCTCGATTGCGGACGTCTTTTACCTGTCGTGCTATCCGGTCACCGCCGCCGGCCTGCTGCTCCTGATCAGGAGCCGCTGCCCGGGGCGCGACTGGGCGAGCCTGATCGACTCGGCGATAGTCACGATCGGCCTCGGGCTCCTCTCATGGATCGTCCTGATCGCGCCGTTGGCGCACAACGCGGCTCTCCCGTTGGGAACGAAGGTGGTCTCGATCGCCTATCCCCTCGCAGACATCCTCGTACTGGGCGTCGCGGTGCGGCTGGCCGTCGGTTGGGGGCGGCGGAGCCCCGCCTATTACATGATCGTCGGCGCGCTCGTTGTCGTCCTGGCGGCGGATTCGGCCTATGGCTGGAGCCTGCTCCATGGCGTCTACAACCTCGCGACCCCTCTGGACGCAGGCTGGATCGCAGCGCACCTGCTATTCGGATGCGCGGCGCTTCACCCCTCGATGACGACCGTTTCGCAGCCGGCCGAAGCCGAGCTTGGGCTCGCGCGCTGGCGGTTGGTAGCGATCGCCGCGGCGGCGTTGATCGCTCCCGTCGTCATGGTGGTCAAGGCGTCCGCGCGCGGTGGCTCCGACGAGATTGTCGCCGGCTGCGCCGCGATTGTGCTGTTCGCGCTGGTCGTCGTGCGAATGATCGGCCTCGCGCGCGACCAGGCCGCGGCGGCAGAGCGCGAGCGAACGATGCGCCGGGCGGCCGACGCGTTGGTCGCCGCCTCCAGCCCGGCGCAGATCGTTCGCGCCGCGCAGGATGCCGCTGCCGTGCTCGCGGGCGCTGCCGCTCGGCCGACCGTGCTCCAGATCGAGGAGCGCGACGGCGCGACATGGCTGGTCGGACCAGACCCCGGACGCGGTGACGACCAGCTCCAGTTGCCGCTCGCGTTGCTACCCAACGCCGTGGTCGATCAACTCAAGCGGCGTGTAGCGGTTGACCTCAGCAGCGCAGACGCCGTGATGCTCGGCTCGAGCCTGGGTGCGACACCGATATTCGCGGTACCGATTCTGTCTCAGGGACGACTCGTCGGCGCCGTCGCCTCGCTGGACGCCCCGGCCGCGTCGAATCCGACGCGAAACAGCCTCGAGATGCTCGCAGTCCAGGTTGGTCTCGCGCTCGAGAGCGCTGCCCTTACCGAGACCATGCTGCGCACTCAGAGTGAGGCCCATCTCAGCGCGCTGATCCAACACTCGACCGATGTGATCCTCGTGATCACCTCTGACACGACGGTCAAGTATGCGAGCCCCTCAATTGGTCAGATCCTGGGTTACGAAGCGGCTCACTTCGTCGGCCGGCGACTCCTGGGCTATGTGGCGGAAGAGGATCAGGCGCTCTTTCAGCCGGCGCTCGCGGCGCTGCTCACACTCGCGACCGAAACGACACAGGCATTCGAGTTTCGCATCCGCCACCGCGATGGCCGCCTGCTGCACACCGAATGCCTGATCACCAACCTTCTCGACAAGGCCGCCGTCGGCGGTATCGTCGTCAACCTGCGCGACATCACCGAGCGCAAGCAATTCGAGGAGCAGCTCACCTACCAGGCGTTCCACGACCCGGTCACCGACCTCGCGAACCGGGCGCTGTTCCGCGATCGAGTCGAGCACGCGCTCAGTCGCCGACGCGATGACAGCCGGACGCTCGCCGTACTGTTCCTGGACCTCGACGACTTCAAGGCCGTCAACGACACGTTCGGCCACGCCGCAGGCGACCGGCTGCTGCAGACCGTGTCATCACGCCTGCGGTCCGCACTGCGCATGGGCGACACCGTGGCACGGCTGGGCGGCGACGAGTTCGCGATCCTGCTCGAGGACGTCGCGAATGAGACCACCGTTTCAGAGATCGTCGAAGGCCTGCTCGAAGTGATCGGCGCTCCGCTCCCGATCGACGATCGCGAGGTCTCTGTTCGGTGCAGCATCGGGATCGCCGTCGCCGACTCGACAAGCGACACCGCGACAGCCTCGCGGGTCGACGAGCTGCTGCGCAACGCCGATGCCGCCATGTACCAGGCGAAGGCCGCCGACGGTGACACCTACCGCCACTTCAAGCCCGAGATGCACGAGGTCGTTGTCAAACAGCTCGCACTGCGCGCGGACCTCAAGGCGGCGATCGCGGCGGAGGAACTAACGCTCGCCTACCAGCCGATCTTCGACCTGCGGACCAGCGAGATCAGCGGTTACGAGGCGCTGCTGCGTTGGGAGCACCCCGTGCGCGGCACTGTCTCACCGGCGACGTTCATCCCGGTCGCGGAGGATTCCGGTCTGATCATCGCGCTCGGCCGCTGGGTGCTCGAACGTGCATGCGAAGACGCCGTGACCTTCCAACAGGCCGGACCGCATGAACGGCAACGCGCGGTCTCGGTCAACATCTCGGCGCGGCAACTGCACCGCATGGAGATCGTTGACGAGGTACGTGACGCTCTTCGCTCAAGCGGCCTCGACCCCAGTTGCCTCGTGCTCGAGATCACCGAGAGCCTGTTGATCGACGACGTCGAGCTGGCGATCGAGCGGCTCACTGCCCTACGGGAACTCGGCGTACGGGTCGCCGTCGACGACTTCGGAACCGGGTACTCCTCGCTGAACTACATCCGCCGCCTGCCGATCGACTTTCTCAAGATCGACAAGCAGTTCGTCGACAGCGTCGACGCCGACGACAAGGACGGCAAGCTGACGGCTGCGATCATCGGGCTAGCAGGCGTGCTCGAACTCCTCTGCGTCGCTGAGGGCGTCGAGCGTCCCGCGCAACACAAGCGACTCAAAGAGCTCGGCTGTGACTACGCCCAGGGCTTCCTGCTCGCCCGGCCAATGACCGCCGGTGCGCTGCGCGAGCTCCTCGGAGCGACCACGCCGGCGCTCGTCGCGGCCGCCTGACCGAGAAGAGCGAGCGTCGATGGCCGTAAATGCCAAGCGTGTGTCGCAAAGTCCGGGTGACCGAGATATATGAAAGCGTGGTCCATGCTGATAGCGTGTCGCCCAAGCGACACTCGGGGAGCGAGGGGTAGGTACGGACACTACGCGGAAGTGCGTGCATGAGGCACATCGCTGCGTGATCAACGTCAGAATTGCCCGTATCGGCCTGCAGATGCGAGATTCCGAGCTTCGAACGGGAGCGCATCCACGGTCAGGTCAACGCCCGCACGTCCGCGACGGGGTCCTTCGCCTGCCGGGCAGCCGCAAGACCGGGCAGGAGCGCGGCCCAAGGCGAGATGTCGCGTTCCTCAACGACGACGCGATCGCCGACGCAACGTGAGGTCAGCTGGGTGGAAGGCGGCGTCATGAAGGTGTTCCCGGTGCTCATGTACCACTCGATCTCCCGTGCCAGCGGACCGTTGCGGAAGCTGGGGGTCTCGCCGGGGCTGTTGGCTGATCAACTCGGGCTGCTCCGCAGCCACGGGTATGAGCTGGTGGGGCTGACCGAGGCGCTCGCGCTGACGGCGACGGATCCCTCCCGGGCGGTCGTCGCACTGACTTTCGATGACGGTTATCGCGACTTCCTCGACGCTGCCGTCCCGGCGCTGGAAGCAGTCGGCGCCCGAGCGACGCTGTATGTCCCAACGATGTTCATCGGCGGGCCGGCCTCGTGGCTCGGCGCAAACGCCCACTCGCTTCCGCCGCTGCTCTCATGGAGCGAGTTGCGGGACTGCGTCGGCGCCGGTTGCGTCGAGATCGGCAGCCACAGCCACACGCACTCGCAGCTCGACACCCTCTCGGTGGGCGAACTCCATGCTGAGGTCGTGCACTCGAAGATGCTGCTCGAGGAAGGTCTGCAGGTCCCGGTCAGGTCGTTCTGCTACCCGCATGGCTATCACTCCAGCCCTGTTCGCGAAGCCGTGCGTGACGCCGCATACGACAATGCCTGCGAGGTCGGCCGGCGCCTGCGAACCGCGCAGCACCGATGGGACATCTCACGGCTTGCGGTCGAGCCAACGCACGCGCCTGAGAGGGTGCTGAGCGACGTGGGCAGCGGTGGCCCGGTGATCGTCCCACGCGCCAAGCGCGCTCTCCAGCCTGCCTGGAGGCATGTCCGGCGTCACAGCGCACGGAAACGGTCGAGGGTCCTGTGAACGAGACGGTGGCCGTCATCATCTGCGCGCACCTGGAGGAGCGGTTTCCGAACCTGCTGGACGCAATGCGCAGCGTCGATCGGCAGACACGCCGCCCCGATGAGCTCGTTGTCGTCATCGACGCGAACGCATCGCTCGCACAGCGGCTCCGGCCGGTCGCGAACGGCGCCTGCGTCGTCGAGCTGGCGCAGCCGAGCGGACTCGCGGCGGCGCGCAATGCCGGCGTGGCCGCATGCTCCTCCGACATTGTCCTGTTCCTCGACGACGACGCGATCGCGCATCCCGAGTGGGTCGAGCTCCTGACGGCGACGACCGACGATCCGTGTGTGCTCGGGGCGTCTGGCCACTCCGCGCCGATCTGGGGCGCAGAGCGACCCGCGTGGCTGGCCGACGAGTTTCTCTGGACACTCGGCTGCAGCTACGAGGGGCAGCCTCGTGAGCGCGTGCAGGTACGCAACGTGTACGGTGGCTGTTGCTGCCTGCGCCGGTATTTGTTCACAGAGCTTGGCGGTTACGACGTCCGACTCGGACGCAGCCCCGCGTCACACGGGGGAGGCGAGGAGGCCGAGTTGTGCGTCCGCGCACAGCGCCGGTGGCCCGGCTCGTACTTCGAGTACGAACCGTCGGCGCAGATCGACCATCTCGTCCCCGTCGCACGGCTTAGATTTCGCTACGTGCTGCGCCGGTCCTACGACGAGGGCAAGATGAAGGCAACAGTGGCCTGGCTGCACCCGGGGGCGCTGGGGCCCGAGGTCAGCTTCGCCCGGACCCTGCCGCGCGCGTTCGTGCGCTGCGTCGGCTCGGCGCTCGCGCTCAAGAGGGGCGGGCTGGCGCGGGCGGCCGGCATGACGGCGATGTCGCTCGCCGTGGTTGCCGGGCTGATCGTCGGACGTGTCGGCCATCTCCTCAAGCCACACCGGCGCCGCGTGCCGCTGTGAAGGTCGTCCTCGCGACTCAAGCTACGCGCCGGTCATCGGCGGCGAGGAGCGTCACGTCCAAGAACTCGCCGGCTCAGCAGCCAGACCTTCGCGCCTTCGGTACACACGGGACCTAGTCGCCTTCGACCGCGCTCGCAAATGCCGCCATCGACGGGAACTCCCAGTCCGGGGTCACGTCGGCGGGCGGTGCGGGTGTCGCGCCCCAGCCGGGGCGATCGTGACGCCGGTTGATCCAGACCGTCCGAAGCCCTGCTCGTTTCGCCGGGACGTGATCGTGAAACAGGCTCTGGGCGACATGCAGCAGCCTTCCACGGTCCACCCCGAGCCGGCGGATCTCGGCGCCCAGCGCTTCGAAATTGCGCGGCGAGGGCTTGTATGAGCCGATCTCCTCAGCGGTGAGCACGCTCGTGAACTCGACGCCCAGCCGCACCTGGGAACCGGCGAACAAGACGCGGTCGACGTTCGAGAGAATCATCAGCTTGAAGCGCTCGCCAAGGACGCTCAGAGCATCGTGGGAGTCCTCGAACGCTGGCCAGTCAGGGACCGAGCTCGCCAACGCCGCCGCGTCCTCGTCGGTGACCGGAGCGCCGACCCGGTCCCCAACCGAGCGGAAGCTGCGAGCGAGGATGTCTCGATAAAGCTCGCTGGGGTGCTCAAGCTCGGTCTGCGCCTCGGCGGTGGCATAGGCCGCCAACAGCTGCTCCCGATCGAGACCGAGGCCGCACCGCCTCGCCCACGGGTCCAGCACGGCGGCGATGCCGGTCTCCCAGTCGATCAGCGTGCCATAGCAGTCGAAGCTCAGCGCCTCGAAGTCGGTGAATTTCAACGTCGTGCTCCTTCCACAGATTCGGGCTCGCGCGCCAGCCCCGCATACGCGCAAGCGGGATTCTGCCTGCTCCCGTCAACCAACTGCTGCCAGTTCCTTCTCGAGCCAGCGGTCGGCGAATGGCTCATCGTTGAATGGCGGCACCTCGACCCATCCGCTGGAGCGGTACAGGGACAGCGCTTCGGTCAGGACGGCGCTGGTTTCGATGTGCGCAACGCGTGCGCCGCCCGCCTTGGCGCACGCCTCCAACGTCTCGAGCAGGCGCCGGCCGAGACCCAGCCCTCGCGCTGCTCGTGCGATCCACATGCGCTTGATCTCGGCCGGCGCATCGGCGTGATGCTTGACAGCGCCGCAGCCGATCGGCTCGCCGTGCAGGTAGGCGACGAAGAACTGGCCGGCGGGCGGCCGGACCTCATGCGGCAGCGCGGTCGCGCCGACGGAGGGATCGAAACTGCGCGTCGATCGCCGGTTGAGCTCTGCGACATATTCGGCCAGGCAGTACTGCGCGTCCGGGTGCTCGGGGTCGACGGCCGTGATCTGGACGCTGGTGGCGACCAGCAGCCGCTCGACATCGCGCATCGCCGCCACGAGTCGCTGCTGCTGCTCATCGCTCAGCGGGGCCAGCAGCGACCGCGCCAGCTCGTCGGAGCGCCGGTCGAGCGCGGCCCGTTCCCGCTGGCCGGCGCGTGTGAGCCGCGCTACTCGGACGCGAGCGTCGGAGGGGTTCGGCGACACCTCGACCAGGCCGGCAGCCTCGAGCGAGCGCAACAGCCGGCTCAGATAGCCCGAGTCGAGCCCCAGACGGGAGCGCAGCAAACGCACCTCGCACCCGCCGGGGCCGATTTCCCACAACAGCCGCGCCTCCCCGAGCGGCCTCGGACGACCGAGAAAGCGCTCGTCGAACGCACCGATACGCTGGGTCACCACTCGGTTGAAGCGGCGAACCTGCTCAACCTTCGCGTCCGGCATTCTCTGACCTTAGTCAGCAAACCGCGAGACGTCAATCAGCGGGGCCGAGCGAGGACGGGCAGCGACGGGTCCGCCATCGAATAGCAGGCACGCGCGAAAATCGGGCTACGCAGGTCGTTTTGCACCGGTCACGGTCACCGTCTCCACTGCGTCGGGCGTCCAGAGCGGCGAAAAACCGCAAACTCGGAAGCCGCAAACACCGGGCACGTCAGCCGTCTGCCATCGCAAGGCGTTGCAATGCGCCGCGGGCAGATGTAGAACGGTTGTCAACGGTGCTTGCCCCCGGCGTGCCCTGAGGTTACCGCGACGCGTCGCTATGCCTACGGGATAGCCTCCGATTGGCAGAGGGCAAACTCACAAGCTCAAATCACTCACTAGACAAAGGGGAGCTATGCGTCGCATCAGTAAGCCCGCAACCGTCAGGACGGCGGTCGTGCTCGCCGTGGTCGTCGCTGCCTCGGTAGGCAGCGCGGTCACTTCATCGGCGAAGACCGCCAGGGCCGCGGCCGCAGGCACGGTCGACTTCTACTCGAGCCTACCGCTGTCCGGTTCTTCGACCGCGCAGACGCTGCCGCTCGTGAACGGCATCAAGCTCGCGCTGTCGCAGGCGGGCAACAAGGCCGGCAGCTACAAGATCAAGTACACGTCGCTGAACGACGCCACCGCGGCGGCGGGTGCGTGGGACCCATCGCAGACCGCGGCCAACGCCCGCCAAGCGGCCGAGGATCCAAATGCCGTGTACTACATGGGCGAGTTCAACTCGGGCGCCAGCGAGGTTTCGTCTCCGATCCTCAACACCGCCGGGCTCGCGCAGGACAGCCCGGCGAACACCTACGTCGGTCTGACAGCCTCGCTCAAGGGCGTCACGGCTCCCGGGGAGCCGGCGAAGTACATGCCGAGCGGTAAGCACACCTACACCCGAATCGTCCCGATCGACACGATCCAGGGCGCCGCGGACCTGGAGGCGCTCAAGCAGACCGGTTGCACGAAGCTGGCGGTGTTCGACGACACCCAGGCGTACGGCGCCGGCCTCGAGGCGGTGCTCAAGGATGAGGCGAGTATGTACGGCATGAGTGTCGTGTACGTCGGCTCCGACGCCAGCGTCGAGGCGAACTACACCTCGGTGGCCTCGAAGATCGCGTCCAGCGGCGCCCAGTGCGTCGAGCTGAGCGCGACCACCTCCAGCGTCGGCGGCGCCGCCTTTGCAACGGCCGTGCACAGCGCCCTGCCCAAGGCGACACTCCTCGGGCCGGACGGCATGTGTTCGTCGGCGTGGACGACCAGCTTCCAGGTCCTCTGCACCGTCGCAACGCTGGACCTGAAGGCGTACCCAGGCGGCCTCAAATTCCTCGCCGCCTACAACAAGGCCTACCACGTCGCCAGTCCGGATCCGTATTCGATCTACGGCTACGCGTCCGCTGAGCTGGGGCTCACCACCCTGGCGAAGCTCAAGGGCGGTCTGAGCGGCAAGGCACTGCAGGCCGCCTTCGTGAAGGCCTTGTTCGCCACGAAGAACCTGTCGTCGGTGCTCGGCACCTACAGCCTCACCGCGACCGGGGACACGACGCTCACCTCCTACGGGCTCTACAAGCTCGTGAGCGGCAAGCTGACGTTCTACAAGACGCTGCACCCGACGAAGTACCTCAAGGCCTCCTGAGTCTGAGTCGGACGTACGGTGGCGGGGCGGGCGCGTGAAGCGCTCGCCCCGCCCTGTTCTCGAGCAAAGCCGTGTCCCCAATGACAACACTCGAATCGGTGCGCAGCCGCACCGCCGGGCCCCTGTACTTCCTGCGGACCCGTGTGGGGGCCTGGGGCCTGGTCATCGCACTGTTGGCGTTGCCGGTCTACTACGGCCTGCACGACCTCATCAGCGGGTATCAGATCGGGTTGCTCAACGGACACCCGATCATCCACCACGATCTTTCCCAGCTGGGCTTCAACGTCCTGGAAGGGCTCTCGAACGGCGCCATCTGGGCGCTGATCGCAATCGGCTACACGCTCGTCTACGGGATCATCGAGCTGATCAACTTCGCCCACGGCGACGTCTTCACGATGGGCTCGTTCACGGCGGTCGCGCTGTGGGGCGCCCTCGGGATCACGGTCACCACGGGGCCGCTCGGCCTGATTTTCGGACTGGCGCTGGTGCTGATCCTGACGATGCTCATCGCGGGGTCGCTGAACGTGCTGATCGAGCGCGTCGCCTACCGGCCGCTGCGCAATGCTCCGAAGCTCGCGCCGTTGATCACAGCCGTCGGCTTCTCGTTCGTGCTGCAGAACGTCGGCCTGCTGTGGCTGGGCGGCAACCCGGTCTCCGTCTCCGACCTGGTCCGCCAGGGCGACAAGATCTTCAGCATCTCCGGTGTGACCGTGCATCGCGGGGACGTGCTCGCGCTCGGGCTGATGATCCCGCTCGTGCTCCTCCTCAACTGGTTCGTCAACCGGACTGCGTCCGGTCGTGCCATGCGCGCGACCGCGCAGGATCCCGAGGCCGCGCGGCTGATGGGCATCAACGTCGACCACACGATCTCACTCGCGTTCATGCTCGGTGGCATGCTCGCCGGCGCAGCGGGCCTCGTGTACGCGCTGTACGAGGCCAACGTCTGGTACTTCCAGGGCTTCCAGGCGGGTCTCTTCGCGTTCACCGCGGCGGTGATGGGCGGAATCGGCAACGTCCGCGGCGCGGTGCTCGGCGGCCTGATCATCGGCATCGCCCAGCAGCTGGCCGACTTCCGCTTCGGTGCGCAGTGGACGGAGGTCGTCATCTTCGTGTACCTGATCCTCGTGATGGTCCTGCGTCCGCGGGGCCTGCTCGGCGAGGAGACGAGGGAGGCCGGATGAGCGAGCTCAAGGCTCAGTTGAACGAGTGGCGCGCCGCGATCGCGCGGCGCATCCCCCAAGCCCCGGGCATCATCGGCGGACGCTGGTCGCGCGTCGGGGTCCCGCTGGGGATCGCGTTCATGATCGTGCTGCCGTTCTTCTTCAGTACGGCGAGCGGGTTCATGAACGCCACGATCATCGCGCTCGCGTACGTCGTCATGGCGCTTGGGCTCAACGTCGTCGTCGGGTTCGCCGGCCTTCTGGACCTCGGCTACGTGGCGTTCTACGCCCTGGGCGCCTACTCGGTCGGATGGTTCGGCTCGAGCTTCTTCTTCGACGCCCACGTGAGCGTGCTCTCCTCGGCGGCGGCCGGGAGCATCGGCATCCACCTGAACTTCGTCCTCATCCTGGTCTGCGCGGTGATCATCACATCGATCGCGGGCGTCATCATCGGCCTGCCGACGCTGCGCCTGCGCGGCGACTACATCGCGATCGTCACGCTCGCCTTCGGCGAGATCATCGGCACGCTCGCCGTCAACGGCAACAACATCCAGGTGGGCGGCGGCCAGACGCTCACGGCCGGAAGCCTCGGCATATCCGCGCTGGATCTGCCGTATTTCCCGGGGGTCGGGAAGTTCGGTCTGCTGAGCTTGCGACCGTGGTACTGGCTGATCCTCACGATCACAGTGATCGTCCTGTTCGTCGTGCGGCGGATCCGGGACTCTCGCCTCGGCCGCGCCTGGATCGCGCTCCGCGAGGACGAGATCGCGGCCGTGTCGATGGGGATCCCGCTGGTCAAGACGAAGCTTCTCGCGTACGCCATCGGCGCCGCCTTCGGCGGCATCTCCGGTGCCTTCCTCGCCGACTTCAATCAGACGGTGAACGCCTCGCAGTTCCGCTTCACCTTCTCGATCTTCGTGCTCTCGATGGTGATCGTCGGGGGTCTCGGATCGATCGCAGGCGCCGTGCTCGGCGCGGTCCTGATCTCCTACGTCAACTACTACCTGATCCCGGACGTGCTGAACACGCTTCCGCATGACTTCGGCCTCAACTTCGACCTGACCGATCTGAGCATCGGCATCTTCGGCTTCCTGCTCGTGCTGGTGATGGTGCTGCGCCCGCAGGGCCTGTTTCCCGAGCAGCGAAGACAGCTCGAGCTGGCCGGCAATGTGGCGGCCGAACAGACCGAGCTCGGCGGCCCGAGCTCGGGGAGCGTGACGGCAGGATGAGCACGGTCGCCGCACCGGAGACCACCGCGATCATGCGGGCCGAGCACGTCGTCAAGCGATTCGGCGGCCTGACCGCCGTCGGCGGGGTCTCGCTCGACATCCCCGAGCACTCGATCGTGTCGGTGATCGGACCCAACGGCGCCGGCAAGACGACGCTGTTCAACATGCTCACCGGCCTGTACAAGCCGACCTCGGGGCGCATCCTGCTCGGCAACCGCGACATCACGCGGGCGCGGCCGGACGTGATCACGGGGCTCGGGGTGGCCCGCACATTCCAGAACATCCGCCTGTTCGGCGCGATGACCGCGACAGAGAACGTGATGATCGGCCGTCACGCGCGGATGCGCGCCAGCCTGGTGGGCTCGATTCTGCGCCCGCCGTGGGTGCGCAGGGAGGAGCGCGAGACCGAGACCCGCGCCCGCGAGCTGCTCGACTACGTGGGGATCTCATCCGAATTGTCCGGTCGCTACGCGATCGAGCTCTCCTACGGTGACCAGCGCCGCGTCGAGATCGCGCGAGCGCTCGCCTCGGAGCCGAAGCTGCTGCTGCTCGACGAGCCGACCGCGGGCATGAACCCGCAGGAATCCGAGGCGCTCAAGGACTTCATGAAGAAGCTGCGCAGCGACTTCGGTCTCGCGATCCTGCTGATCGAGCACGACATGAAGGTGGTGATGGGCGTGTCTGAGCGGGTCACCGTGATGGACCACGGCGAGAAGATCGCCGAGGGCGCGCCGGCCGACGTGCGGGCCAACCCGCAGGTGATCGAGGCCTACCTCGGAAAGCAGGCCTGACCGTCATGGCGCTGCTGGAGGTCAAGGAGATCCACGCCCACTACGGTCGTATCGAGGCGCTGAAGGGTGTATCGCTGTCCGTCGCCGAGGGTGAGGTCGTCACGCTGATCGGCTCCAACGGGGCCGGTAAGTCAACGACCCTGCGTGCGATCACGGGGTTGACGCCGGCGAGCAGCGGCAGTGTCGTGATCGACGGCGAGGACGTCACACACGTGCCGGCGCACGAGATCGTCGATCGTGGCATTGCGCTCTCGCCGGAGGGACGCCATTGCTTCCCACGTATGACCGTGCGCGAGAACCTCGATCTGGGCGCCTACCGGCGCAGCAAGGACGCGGGCGTCGCGGAGGACCTCGAGCGTGTGTTCCAGCTGTTCCCGCGGCTGAAGGAGCGCGAGAAGCAGAAGGCCGGCACGATGTCTGGCGGCGAGCAGCAGATGCTCGCGATGGGCCGCGCGCTGATGGCCAATCCCAAGATCCTGCTGCTTGACGAGCCGTCGATGGGTCTGGCGCCGAACCTCGTGCAGCGCATCTACGAGACGATCGCCGAGATCAACCGCGGCGGGATGACGATCCTGCTGGTCGAGCAGAACGCCAACTACGCGCTGGATATCTCCAGGCGCGGATACGTGCTCGAGACTGGCCGCGTCGTGCTCGAGGGCGAATCCGACATGCTGCGCACGGATCCCGAGGTCCGGCGCGCGTACCTGGGAGCCTGAGCTGGCCGTGGCGATCCTTGCTCTGATCGGTGTGAAGGCGCTCTATCTGCTGTTCGCGTGGCTGCTGTCGGCGGCGATCGGCGCCTGGCTGAGCGAGCGCAAGGGCTACGGTCAGCGTGTCGGACTTGCGTTCGGGCTGCTGCTCACCGTCGTCGGGTTGCTGTTCGTCCTGATGCTGCCGGGCCGCCCCGGCTCGCTCTGGAAGACCGAGGGCCGGCTGCCGAAACGCAAACGGCGCTGAGGTCCGCAGCGGATCGCGGCATCTCGGATCGTGCCTGGGTGTCTTGACTCACGCGCCGGCGTCGGCCTGACCGAGGCGGGGCAGCGCCAGCATGCAGACGGTCGCGACGAGAACGTGCATCGCCATCAGTGGGAGGACCGTCGCGGCACGTGTCTGTGGAAAGCTCGCGGTTATCCAGATCGTCGCGTCGGGGACAAACGAGAGCAGCAGGGCTACGAGGGCGACCGCTCGGAAGGTCGCGAGCGGCCGCTCGCTGATCCGGTTGAGCCACAGGCAGGTGGCGGTGGCCAAGAGCACCCCGACGACGGTGAGCGAGGTCACGCTGGCTGGCTGGAGCGGGGAGAAGCGGCTCGTGTCACTTTGGCCCGAGACCGCGAGAGCGCGGATCGCGAGGACCCCGACCAGCGAGGCGGCGAGCGCTGCGCCGGCGGCGGTGATCAGCCGCCGTGGCGAGAAGACGCGGGCTGGCAGCTCCGGCGCGAAGCGGCGATGGGCGGTAGGGCTGAGGCTCGACGTATGCAGCGACATCGTGGTCCTTTCTGAGGTGGTGGTTCGACGCGGGACGCGAGGCGGTAGCGCCGGTCTCGACTGGGATCGCTCGTCTGAGTGCCGCTACCAGCCGCCGCTCGACATCGGCCCGGCGGGCCCGCCGCGCCAGGGGCCGGCGGCGCCGTCAGAGGTGCCGGTGACGACGGAGTCGACGGCGCTGGTGAGGTGCGCGATGATCGACGCCTTGTGACCGGCGCTCAGCGCGCTGTCGGTGTTGACGCTGTTGATGACCGCGGTCTCGATCGCGCTCTCCAGTCCGGCAGCGGACTTGCCCTGGTTGGAGGCGATCTCGGCCGGCGTCTCGCCCGATCGCAGGCGCGAGTCCAGCTGCGATGCGCTGAGCCCGAGATAGGTCTGCGCCGCCTGGCGGCCCGACTGTGCGAAGCCTGTCCAGCGGATCCCGCCGCTGTCGCCGTCCACACCGCTCCAGCCGACTCCGGTCGCCCGGTCCTGCCAGCCGCCGCCCCAGGCGTGCCCGTATCCGTCCGAACCGCCGGTCGCCATCGATGTCCACGTTGACGACGTGGTGGCCATCGGCGCTCCTGACGTCGTCGCGGCGATCGCGCCGCCCGCGCTCCCGGCCAGAACGCCCACGGTCAGCCCCGCCGCGATGCTCCTGCGATTGATCTTCATCTCGTGCTCCTGTGGTTGGATCGGGCGAGGGCGGCCCCTCAGCCGTCTAGATATACTGCAGACTAGTTTTAGTCTACAACCCATTTAGCGGCTGTCAAGCCCAAAACGCCTCACCGCAACACCTCAGGGGCGCGCACCCCTCGGGGGCGGCGGCAACGCCGCGCCATCGGACCCTGGCGGGTCAGCTGACGACGCGGCGTCCGATTGGCTCAGGCGTTCAGCTGCGAGATGCCCGTCAACGAGCGGCCGGCTCGGGCGAACACGCGTCGAGCACCGCGAGCGGCCGCATCAATGGGTCTGCAATCCGACCAGCACCGACTCAAGGCGCTGAGCGAGGGCCCGCGCAAGGTCAAAGGGGGGTGGCCCATCGATCAGCCACCGGCTGACAGTCCCGAAGTACACCGAGGTGAGGATCTCTGCCGCGACGTTCGGATCGACGGTCCGGGCTGAACTCGCCCTGCTCTTGGCCCCGCTCAATCGCGGCGGCCGGGACGGCACGGATGTAGAGGAAGACCTCGGTCGGCGTCAGGCTCTCAAGCATCGCGCGCGTCAGGTCGCGCTCGCGCTCATTCATCTCGGCCGCCGCGGCGAAAAAACGGTGCACGAGCGCCCGCGCCGAATCGTCGCCCGCCATGGCCTCGCCGATCGCAGCAAGCTGGTCGCGACGTCCCTGGCCCCACGCTCTGGCGAAGTCGGTCTTGTGCGGAAAGTGATTGAGCACCGTCTGGCGCGCCACGTCGGCTCGCTCAGCGATCTGGTCGATCGTCGTGTCAGCGAAGCCGTTGGCAGCAAACAGATCAAGCGCCGCCGACAGCAGCCGGCTCGCGCATCCGCAGGCGCTGGCGCTCCCGCCGCCCGGCAGGTTGCTCGCGATCAGTGCTAGGTCCAGGACTAATCATGGGCTAAAGAATACCGTGAGCCATCCTGCATCCGAAAGCGGCCGGCGGAGCCGCCCACGAGTTTCGCAGTTTGTCGCACCAGGTCCACGTCGCGGCAGCGGTTCGGGCCGAACACTCAGGGCGCGGCGGCAGCCCAGATCTCGCAGAGGCGGATCAGCGTGGCCGCCGAGGCCGCCATTTCCTGCAGCGAGGCCCACTCCCGCACCGAGTGGTATTCGTGGCCGCCGTCGAAGAGGTTCGGCGTCGGCAATCCTCGCGCGCTGAGCTGCGAGCCGTCGGTCCCGCCGCGGATCGGCTCGACGCGCGGCTCGATCCCCTCGGCGCGCATCGCCGCCAACGCGGCCTCGGCGACGCGCGGCTGCGCGTCCAGATGGCGCCGCATGTTGCGGTACTGCTCCCTGACCTCGATCTCGAGCCTGGCCCGCGGCTCGGCGTCGACGACCTCGTGTGCCACACGCTCGAGCAGCGCGACGTGCGCGTCGAGGAGTTCGTCGTCGAAGTCGCGGACGATGAAGCGAAGCCGGACCTCAACCGCCGTGCCGTCCAGCACGTAGGGATGGATGAACCCGTCGCGTCCGTCGGTCGTCTCGGGTGCGAGCGTGTCAACCGGAAGCGCGGCGATCACGCGCGCGGCGAGCCGCATCGCGTTCACGAGCTTGCCCTTCGCGAAGCCGGGGTGGACGTCGACGCCGCTGATCGTCATCCGGACCTCGATGCCGGAGAAGGTCTCATTCTGCATCTCGCCGAGCCCGGTGCCGTCGATCGTGTACGCGCACGAGGCGCCAAAGCGCTCGAGGTCGAGCAGCGAAGCGCCGTGCCCGATCTCCTCGTCGGGCGTGAACGCGATCCGCAGCGCGGGGCGCGGCAGACCGGGGTGCGCCTGCAGATGCGCGACTGCGGTCATGATCGCCGCGATCCCGGCCTTGTCGTCGGCGCCCAGCAGGGTGTCTCCGCTCGCGGTGACGAGGTCGTGGCCGACCTTGGACTCGAGCTCCGGCATCACGGCAGGGTCGAGCGTGGCTCCCGCCGGGAGCGCGATCACGCCACCGTCATAGCCTCGGTGCACGAGCGGCTGGACGCCGGCCCCCGGCGCATCGGGCGAGGTGTCGAGATGCGCGAGCAGTCCGATTACCGGCGCGTTCGTGCCGGGCGAAGGCGGCAGCGTCGCCGTCACATAGCCGTTGGCGTCGAGCAGGGCGTCGGCCACGCCCAGCGCGCGAAGCTCCTCGACGAGCAGCTCACCGAGCACACGCTGGCCGGGGCTGCTCGGGGTCTTGGCTCCGTCGCGCCGGGCCTGGGTGTCGACGCGCACATAGCGGAGGAATCGCTCGAGCAGTGGCTCCGCGAGCGACTGCGCGAGCGGTGAGGTGTACGCGGCGGGCATCGGTTCGCAGTATGACCACCGAGCGCCAGCCCGCATGTCCGGGTTGCTCTCAGCGGTTCGAGCGGTCTTGGGCACCTCACATCACCTGATCGATTGTGCGGAGTGATACGATCCACGTACAGAGGGACTTCGCTGCCGACCATGTGCGGCCGATGGGACCGTGAGCTTGCGTTCGAGGGGTGCGCATGGTTTCGCCCAAGTCCTTCCAAATCCGCAGTCTGGCGAAGCGCCCGAGCCGCGATGGCGCGCCCATCGGGCTTCGGTTGCGCCATCCTGCAAACCTGCTCGCCGCACGCCGTCCGTGCCAACCGGCGGCAACCGCGGCGTCCGGGCATCACGTCACTGCCCGCGTCGACGGAATCCCCGGCGCCGTCGTGACGCTGACGGCAAGCACCACCACGCCGCGCGTCGTCGTCGCGGCGTCGTGGGGAGGGCGAAGCATCTCCGTGACGCGGATGAGCGAGCGCGAGGCACTCGCGCTCGCCAATGCGTGGATCGACGAGCTCGCCGCCGGGCGCGAGCCAACCCCGTGATCTCGTCCAGGGCCCGCGAGAGCGGGCCCTGCGACGGATCGTGAGCCCGAGCGCGTTGGCCTGCGCGCCGCACCTGGTCGCCGGCAGTCGCTCCGCCTCGGGAGCTCAGGAACAACACCTAGGCCTCGCTGATGGCGCGGGGCGCTGGAACGGTCAGAGCCCGAGCCGGCGCCCAGTCGCCCAACACCCGGGCGCCGCGCTTGGTGAGATGCCAGCGCAACTCGCCGTCGCCTCGCTCCGAGCACACGAGCCCCAGACGCTCGAGTCCGCGGAGGATCGGAGCCATTGAGCGACCATCGAGCCCGCTGTGGTTGACGTAGGCCAGGCAGGCGATCGAGCAGGCCGTGGCACCAGCGGTGGTCCGCCGCGCGCGCGACACGGCCCACAGATGCAGCCTGTCGCAACCGACGCCGTCAACGGGGACGACGGCGGATTCCTCGGGTAGCGCGAGATCGGTCGTCACAGTCGTAGCTCGGCGACCGCGAGGGGGGCCCGTGCCGCGGTGGTGTCGGTCTCGATCACGATCCGGCACGGTCGCCGGTCGAGCAGGTATGACGCGGTCAGGCCGATGCCCTTCTCGCTGGCCGGTGCATGCACCTCGGACAGGTAGATCACGTCGGCGCCAATCCGCTCGGCCTCGTCAGCCAGAGCTGCGCCCGGGTTGCGGGCGCGGATCAGGCCGGTGCGCACCTTGATGCCGGCGCGGCGGCCCTGGATCTGCGCGCCCTCGAGGATCGATCGCGCGTGTGCCTCCTCGGCCTCGAGCCCGGCGTCGAGCGAAAGTTGGCGCGGAACCCTCAGTACAACCACTGCGTAGACGATGCCCCGAGAACCGATCAGCTTCGCTGCGCTGACGAGCGTCGTCGCGCTGACGTCGGAGCCGAAGATCGCGACGAGCGCCGTGCGATAGCCCAGCGGCGTGAAGTCGGCCGGGCGCGCCGCGCGCTCGATCCGGTACTGCGCGCGGGGGTCGAGCTCCCGCCGCCGCCGGTAGTAGAAGTAGCCAGCGAGCCCCACCGCCATCCACGGCAGGCCGATCAGGCGTGCCTCGTTGTGGAGGGCGACCACGGAGACCCAGGCGGCGAAGGTGCCGATCCCTCCGATGACGGCGGAGATCGGGATCTGCGCGCCACGCCAGCGGAAGTTGCCCCGAATCCTGTACGGCCTGTCGACGTCGGGTTGTTTGATGCGTAAGGCGATGATCGCGATGTGCGCGGTCGTGAACGACAGCATCGCGCCGAAGGCGTAGAGATTGCCGAGGAGATTGGTCTGGCCGGGGAGCAGCAGCAATACGGCGAGCACCGAGAAGACCATGATCGTGAACCAGGGCGTGCGGAAACGCGGGTGCAGGGTCGCGAAAAGCCCGGGGAGCTGACGGTGCTCGGCGAGCGACCACGACAGTCGCGAGATGCCGATCAACCCTGCGTTCGTTGCGATCAGCAGAATCGCCGCCGCCAAGACGCCGACGTAGTCCGTCACGACGGTCAAGACGACCCCGTGGAGCCGTAGCCGGCTGACGATGCCGAGTACAGGGTTGTTCTCGTACGTGGTGCCGAGCAGCGTCGAGTAGTGCCCCGCGTGATTGCGGACGACCGGCAGCGCGGACAGCGCCACGATCGAGATGCCCGCGTACACACCGAGCACGGCGATCACGACGAGCTTCAACGCGCGCGGCACGTCGCGGCCCGGGTCGCTCGCCTCCTCGGCCATGTTCGAGACGGTCTCGATGCCCGTGTAGGCGACCATCGCGACCGACAGCGCGAAGATCAGCTGAGTCCAGTCCGGCGCCGTGCCGAGGTGCACCTGATGCACCAGCAGCGACGGGTTGAGCACAAGCACGACACCGAGTCCGACGAGGGCAGCCTGCGTCGCCAGGCTCAGGAACGCGAGCAGCACGTTGAGGTTCGCCGATTCCCCGAGGCCGCGGATGTTGAGCGCCGCCAGCACGGCGATGACGACCGCGCCACCGATGATGTCGCCGGGATTGTGGTTCAGCGCCGGAAAGAACACGGCGAGGTAGTGGGGCACGAAGAACGCCGAGATCGCGATCGTGATGATGTAGTCGAGCGTCAGCGCCCAACCGGCGAAGAAGGACACGATCTCGTTGAAGGCGTGGCGTGCGAACGACGAAGCACCGCCGGCCTCGGGAAACATCGCCGCGCCCTCGGCGTATGTCTTCGCCGTCAGCACGAACAGGCCGCCAGCGAACATGAACACGACCGGCGTCAGCCCGAGCGCGTGCGCTGCGACAAGCCCCAACGCGTAGTAGATCGAGGAACCGACGTTGCCGTAGGCGGTTGCGAACAGGCCGGACATGCCGATCGAGCGACGCAAACCGTGCTCTTTCAGCCGCGCCATCTCTAGCCGGCGCTCCCGGCCGTGCGGCGTGTGCGTGCGACCCCGGCTGGCGCGCTCGGCCGCTGCCTCGAAGGGCTGGGCGCCGCGCGGCAACTCGGATCGATTCGCGTCGACCAGGCTTCCGGGCGCACCGCCACGAGCGTAGATGCGCCCGCCTGAGCGAGTCCTTAAGCGTTGGCGGCTGGTCCTTAGGGAAGTCTCAAGATCGGTCCGGGCCGTTGAATCCGCGGTTTCGGGCGTCGTGGCTATCCTGTGACCGGACCAGGAACGCGGTGAACATGTCGACCTCAGTCCGCCTTCACAGCCGCCGCGGCGGGATCGACCCGGCCGGCATCCTGTTCAGCCTGTTCGCGGTGGCGCTCGCGACCGGCGCCGTCATGGCACTGCGGCCGTTTGCGCCGATCCTCAGCCTGGGCGTGCTGTATCTCTTCGCCGTCCTGGCGCTCGCGGTCGCGTGGGGCCTGGCCTACGCGCTGGCGGTCTCCATCGCGAGCCTGTTGGCGTTCAACTTCCTCTTCCTTCCGCCGGTGTACACGTTTGCCCTGCGTGACTCCGGGAGTTGGGTCGCGCTCGCCGTGTACCTGGTGACCGCGGTGGTGATCAGCGAGCTCGCGGCCCGGGCACGGCGCCGCGCGGCAATTGCCGAGCAGCAGCGTGTCGAGATGGCATTCGCTGCGGATGTTTCAGCGGCGTTGCTGCGCGACGGACGTGTCGAGGACACGCTGGCGGCGATCGGCGTCCGCGTCGCCGACGTGCTCGGTGCCGCGCGGGCCCGCATCGAGCTGCAACTGCGCTCGTGCCCCCGGGAGGGCGAAACCGCGTTCGACCTGGTGGCCGGCGGACGACAGATCGGGCAACTGCTCCTGCAAGGCCACGCCCGCGCGGATCCGCGGGCCACGGAGCGCGTGCTCTCGACGCTCGCCTCGCTCCTGGGCTCGGCCATCGAGCGCCAACGATTCGCCGACGCATCGCTCGAGGCCGAGGAGCTGCGCCGCAGCGATGCGATCAAGACGACGATCCTGCGCTCACTGAGCCACGACCTGCGCTCTCCGCTGACGACGATCGCGGCGGCCGGTGACGTGCTGGGCGGCGCGGGGGAGGAGCTCACGCCGTCGCAGCGCAGAGAGCTCATCGCCAGCATCCGGCTCGAGACACGGCGGCTGACCAGACTCGTCTCAAACTTGCTCGACCTCTCGCGCCTGGAGGCCGGCGCGGCGCGCCCGAGGGCGGAGCTCTGGACAGTCGACGGCCTTGTCAGCCGCGCGCTCGAGGCGATCGGCACCGGGGGAGAGCGGATCGTAGTCGCGCTCCCGACCGACTCGCAGACGCTTCACGTCGACCCTGTGCAGCTCGAGCGCGTACTCGTCAACCTGCTCGAGAACGCACTGCGGTTCTCCGCGCCCCGGGACCTCGTCGAAATCCAAACCGTCGTCGGTGAGGCGGAGGTCATCCTGCGCATCGTCGACCGCGGCCCCGGTCTCGGCCTCGACGAGCTCGCTCGTGTCTTCGAACCATTCGAACACGGTGCCGCCGCGCCGGGCGGCGGCAGCGGTCTCGGCCTTGCCATCGCGCGCGGCTTCGCGCAGGTCAACGGCTGCCGCCTGTGGGCCGAGCCGACGCCCGGTGGCGGAGCAACGTTCGCCCTGGCGCTTCCGCTCGCCGCGACGCGAGCCACGGCCAGCGTGTGATCGGCCGCCGCGTACTCGTCGTCGATGACGATCGGCACATCGTGCGGGCGCTCCAGATGCGGCTGCGCAGCGAGGGCTATCAGGTCGACACCGCGACCAGCGCGGCGCAGGCCCGTAGCGCCGCGGCAGCGCATCCACCCGACGCGGTCATCCTCGACGTGTTGCTACCCGACGGCCGCGGGACCGACGTCTGTCGTGACCTGCGCGAATGGAGCACGGCGCCGATCCTGATCCTCTCTGCGGTGGGTGACGAGGCGGAGAAAATCGACGCGCTCGACGCCGGCGCCGACGATTTCGTGACGAAGCCCTTCAGTGTTGACGAGCTGCTCGCGCGCCTCCGCGCGGCGCTACGCCGGACAGCGCCGTCGCGGGCGCCGGTGATCGCGATCGGCCAGCTCCGTATCGACCTCGAGAAGCGCCTCGTCACGGCGGCTGGCCGGCCGCTCTCTCTGACCCCGACGGAGTACAAGCTCCTCCGGCTCCTCGCCCTGCACGAGGGCAAGCTGCTGACGCACCCGACGATCCTCCGTGAGGTCTGGGGTCCCGCCTATCAGGAGGAATCCAACTATCTGCACGTCTACGTGTCGCAGCTGCGCCGCAAGATCGAGCCCGACCCGGCGCGGCCGCGGTATCTACTCACGACACCCGGGGTCGGGTACCGCCTCGTGGGTACCTGAACCGGCTGGCGCGATAAGCGAGCCAGCCCACCGGCAGATGATCTTGCGCGGGCGCAGCCGTTGCCGCGTTTGCAGGCACACGACAGACGCGCCGCGCTGGGTTCAGCGCTCACCGATCGGTGAGCGAGGCACCGATTCGTCCCATGATTCGGGTGAGGTCCGCGAGATCGCGGTCGTCGAGGGCATCGCCGAACGTACGCTGCAGCAGCTCGTGATGGCTCCGCCGCGCCCGCTTGACCAGGGCGCGCCCGCACGGGGTGATCTCGGCGAAGGTCGAGCGGGCGTCGCCGGGATCGGGGCTGCGCCGCACCAGGCCCGAGGTCTCCATCCGGTCCACGAGCTTCGAGAGGCCCGACGGCGACAGCACGATCGACGAGGCCAACTCGCTCAGGCGCAGTTGACCGCCGGCCATCTCGACGTGCGCGAGCACGTCGTAGCGGGCGATCGACAGGCCGTGGTCTCGGCGGAAACCCGCCTCGAGCCGGTCCCAGAGACAGGCATGCGTGCGCAGGAGCGCGAGCCAGGCCGGCATCCAGCGGGCGTAGTCGTCGGCAGCCATTCCCGAAGTCTAGACGAAATACTTGACATGCCAAGTATCGACCGATATAAGTTGGCATGACAAGTATTTCTGCGCGCATTAATGCAGATCGTTATTGCCACTACCGGGGAGGTCCGGGTGCTGTCACAGAACAAGATCTCGGCGGTCCTCTGCTCGACCGATCTCACGGCGAGCCAAGAGTTCTACGAGCAGAAGGTCGGCCTCACACTCTCTCCGGAGACGATCAAGAACCATCTCGTCTTCGAGGGTGGCAACGGCACCACCCTGCTGATCTACGGTCGCGCCAACCCCAACCTGGCGGACCACACCCAGGTGCGCTTCTGGTCGTCTGACGTGGCAGCCGATGTCAGGGACCTGACGGAGCGGGGCGTCGTGTTCGAGGAGTACGACTTCCCGACGTTCAAGACCGTGGGTTCAATCGCGACGACCCCGGGCATCGGCAGGTCGGCATGGTTCAAGGACCCGGACGGCAACACGATCGCGCTGTTCCAGCCCGAATAACCACGCCGCGGGCCATGCCGTCACGGGGCCGGGAGGCGCGCTGCGTTCCGGCCCCGAGCAGGGTGTCAGCCGACGGCCGGCGCCGAGACCGACCCGCCCAGGTACAGCGCGGCGATCTCGGGATGCTCGAGCACCTCGCGCCCGGAGCCGCTCAGCCGCACGGTGCCGTTCTCCAGGACCACGCCGCGGGTGCTCAGCCTGAGTCCGGCGCGGGCGTTCTGCTCGACGAGCAGAATCGTTCGGCCCTGGTCGTTCATCAGCGTCACGGTCTCGAAGACGATGCCACGCGTCTGCGGGTCGAGTCCCATCGAGGGCTCGTCGAGGATGATCAACTCAGGGTCGAGCATCATGCAGCGCGCGAACTCGACGAGCCGCTGCTGACCGCCCGACAGGCTTCCGGCCTTCTCCTTGGCCCGCTCCTTGACGATCGGGAAGAGGTCCTGGACGAAGGCCAGCCGCTTGGCGACGAGCGCCCGGCTGCGGATCGTGAAGGCGCCCATCTCGACGTTCTCCTGCACCGTCATCTGCGGGAAGAGGCTGTGGGCCTGCGGCACCATCGAGATGCCCTGGCCGACGATCTGACCCGGCGAAAGGCCGGTGAGCGGCTCGCCGCGGAAGCGGATCTCCCCGAGGCGCGGCCGCAACAGCCCGGTCACCGTGGCGAGCAGCGTCGACTTCCCGGCTCCGTTGGGACCGACGATGCAGGTGATCCCGCCCTTGGGCACATCGAAGGAAACCTCGCGCAGGATGTCGCCGCCGCCGTAGCCAGCGACGACGCCCTTGATGGTCAGCAGCGATGGCTCCGCGGCTGACGGCAGTCCGGCGCCCGGCGTTTCCAGGCCGGGCGTGGCGGCAGCCGGGCTCGCCGGCGTGGGCGTGTCGACGGAGTCCCGGGTGCCCTCGTCGCCGAGGTACGCGTCAAGCACGCCGGGGTCCGCGCGGACGACGGCGGGCGTGCCGGAGATCAGCGCCCTGCCCTGGCTGAGCACGGTTACCTGGTCACAGAGCGCCATAACGAACTCCATGTTGTGCTCGACCACGAGGAACGTCTTGCCGGCGGCGTTGAGCTCGCGGATCCGCGCCGCGAGCTGGTTGATCAGCGTGGGGTTCACGCCGCCGGCGGGCTCGTCGAGCAGCAGCACGGCGGGGTCGGCGACCAGCAGCGACGCCAGTTCGAGCAGCTTTCGCTGCCCGTAGGACAGGTTGCCCGCCGGCTCGGATGCGAGTCGCGCGATCCCGACGAACTCCAGCAGCTCGAGCGCGCGGCCGCGCTCGGTGGCCGAGCCGGCGAGGCGGAGCACGCTGCGCAGCCAGCCCTCGTTGCGCTGCGTGGCGACCAGCATGTTCTCGAGCACCGTCAGGCGGGCGAAGATCCGCGTGAGCTGGAACGTCCTGCCGATCCCGAGCTTGAAGACCCGGTCGGGTGACGCGTTGGTGATCGCGTTGCCGGCGAAGCGGACCTCGCCCGCGCTGGCTCGCTCATAGCCGGTGATCACGTTGAACAGCGTCGTCTTGCCCGAGCCGTTGGGGCCGATCAGGCCGCTGATCGAGCCCTCGGGAACCTCCAGGTCGCACGTCGAGAGCGCGTGGACGCCGCCGAAGGCCTTGGAGATGCCCGCGACTTCGATCAGCGCACTCATCCGGGCACCCCTGCGACGTCGGCGCCGACGCTCGCATCGCCGCCGCCACCGCGCTCGGCGCGCGCTCGGCGCGAGGCGATCAGCTGCCCGAGGCTCGGGACGATCCCCCGCGGCAGGAGCAGGATCACGACCAGGAACAGCACGCCGTAGACGATCAGGTACAGGCTGCTGTTGGAGAATGTCAGCGTGAAGTACTGCTGCAGCGACTCGAGCACGAGCGCGCCGATCAGCGGGCCGGCGAGCGTGCCGAGGCCGCCGAGGAACGCCATCAGCGCGATCGCGATGTCAAACAGCGGGTCGAACGCCACCTGCGGGTAGATCGCGCCGAGGAAGTACGCATACATGCCGCCGGCCATCCCGACCGGGATCGCCGAGAGCATGAAGGCGCCGAGCTTCACGCGGCGGACCCGCACGCCCATGCCGAGCGCCCGGTCCTCGTCGTCGCGGATTGCCATCAGCTGCAGCCCGAAGCGCGAGCGCCGAACCGCCCACGAGAGGGCGACGGTCGCGACCAGGATCACCAGCGTGACGTAAAAGAACGGCTCGTTGTAGGTGTAGGCCGACCACAGCGGCGTGTTCAGCTGGATGCCGCTGGTGCCGTCGGTGAACGGCAGGTTGAACGCCAGCAGCTGGAAGACGAAGAAGATGGCGATCGTGACCACGACGAAGGTGTGGCGGCGCGTGCGCAGGGCCACCAGCCCGATCGGAATCGCGAGCGCGCCGGCCACCAGTCCGGCCACCGGCATCAGTGCGAACACGGCCCAGCCGGCCGGCACGTGCCAGTCCTGCTCGGTCAGCGCCACCGTGTAGGCGCCGGTGCCGAAGAACACCGCGTGGCCGAGCGCGAGGTAGCCGGAGTACCCGCTGAAGATGTTCCACGCACTCGCGGAAACCATGAAGATCAGCGTGTACACGGCGATCGAGGTGGTGGTGACGTCGCTGAAGACGAGCGGGAACACCGCGAACAGCGCCACGACGACGATCACCAGCGGCCACGCTGGCAGGCGCCGTGCGCGCCCGTTCGTCGGCGGCGCCGCGCCGCCCCCTGCGGCGCCGGCGCCGAGGGGCTTCGCGGCGGCGGGAACGGTCATTGCGCCCGGACGGCCGCTCGGCCGAACAACCCGGTGGGTCTGATCGACAGCACCAGGACCAGCGCGGCGAAGAAGACAAGCGGCGCCCACAGCGGCGACCACGCCACGGCCACGACGTCGCTCAGCACGAGCAGCAGCACCGCGGCCGCCATCGCCCCGCCGATGCTGCCCATGCCGCCGAGGATGACGATCGCCAGCAGCCGCGAGATCAGGTCATAACCGCTGCCGGGGTTGAACGCGTTGGTCGCGCCGAACACCATCCCGCCGCAGGCCGTGACCGCCACGCCGATGCCAACCGACAGCATGCGCGTGCGGTTGACGTTGATCCCGATCAGATCGGCCGCCGTCCGGTTCTGCAGCGAAGCGCGAACGCCGCGACCGAACTTGGTGCGGTAGAGCATGAAGTACAGGCCCGCGAGCAGGACGACCGCCATCGCGAAGCCCATCAGATAGATGTCGGGCAGGTAGAAGCCGAGCAGGTGCACGGATTGGTTGACGTAGGACGCCTGAAGCTGCACATAGTCGACGCCGTAGATCACGCTCAGCACGCCCTCGATGATGATCGCGACCGCGTAGGTGATCAGGATCGACATCGACGTTCGGTCGCCCTCGCGCAGGCGCCGCATGAAACCCCACTCGACCAGCACGCCGAGCGCGAACATCGCGGGCACCGTGATCAGCAGACCGACGAACAAATCGATGCCCAGGTGCACCGACAGCGAATAGCTCAGGTAGCCGGCGAGCACGACCATCGCACCCTGGGCGATGTTGACGATGTCCATCACGCCGAAGATCAGGCTGAGACCGGCGGCCATGAGCGCATACACGCCGCCGGTCAGCACGCCTTCGATGATCGCGTGTACGAGGTCGTTCAGCGACAAGCGCTCACGACCCCATGGGGCAGATCGTCGGTCGTGTGGCTCACGACCCCCAGGCCGGCTTGGGGACGATCGGCTTCACCGTCCCGGGCGACCCAACCGGGATCGTCGGAACGAGAGTCGCGTTCTGCCACTGGAATGTCGTCGCCTGCAGCGCCGTGTTCTCACCAACGGAGTTGAACTTTACCGGCCCCTGCACGCTGTTCAGCGTCACGTTGCTGTGCAGGTAGGCAATGATCTTCGCGTTGTCGAACCCGTGCGTCGCGTTGACGGCCTGGGTCAGCACCTGGCCGACCGAGTAGGCCTCGGCGACGTCGGCGTTGACACCGGATGCGTTACCGCCGTACTGCGCGATGTACTCCTTGACCATCTGCTTGCTGTCGGCCTTCGGTGATCCGCCGTACCAGCCGTTGGGGACGAAGATCCCGTTCTCGTTGCCCTTGCCGACCGCTGACACGAATGCCGCGCCCTGGTCGGGTCCGGCTGTCGCGATGAAGAACTTCGGGTTGTAGTGCTGCTGGATGAACGCGTGGATGAAGGCCGAAACGGTCGGCACATCGACCGAGCCGAGCACCACGGCGTCGGGCTTGTCGGCGGCGATCTGGTTGGCGATCGGCGTGAAGTCCGTCACCTCCGCGGGGAAGACCGTCTTGTAGACAGTCTTGATCCCGGCCGCCGCCATGATCTTCTCGGCCGACGGCAACTGGGGCTCGGTGAACGGGTCGTTGGACGTCGGGTAGGCGGCGGTCTTGGGACGCTCGCTCTTGGGCAGCGACGACACCCAGCGGGCGAACGCGTCCAGGTTGGTGGCCACCGGAACGCTGACGTCAAAGACGTTCTTCAGCCCGTTCCCGAAGGCCGACGGGGCACCGCCCGCGCCCTCGACGAACGCGTAGTTGTAGCGCGCTACCACCTTCGAGGCCGGCACGGTCAGCAGCGTGCTGAACGGGCCAAGGACAAACGCGTCGTGATCGGACCCGATCAGCTTGTTGTAGTTGGTGGTGACCTGCGCCGGCTGGCTCGCGTCGGAGATGATGTCGAGCTTGATCGTCTTCCCCAGCAGACCGCCCTTGGCGTTCTGGTCCTTGGCCCACAGCTCATAGCCGCGCTGGAAGGCCTGCCCGTCGGTGGCGAAGTCGCCCGAGAGCGACAGCGAGGCCCCGATGGTGACCGTTCCAGACGCAGCAGACCCGGTGCTCGAGCCTGCAAATGCGACGAATACGCCGACGGCAGCCAGGACGGCGCCAGCCGTTGCGACTCTCCTCCTCCTCATCACGGTCCTCCTCCGGTAATGCGGTGTGGTGGTCGGCCGGAAAAGGCCGCTCCCTCTGGGTGCAATCGTTTGCAATACGCCAATATAGCCGGGTCGGTTTGGCCTGTCAACTTTGAACCCGCGCAACGTGCGGGATTCACCGCGGCCTCCACGGGGACGGCTATCCTGCGGTTCCGGCCGGCCGCGGAGCGATTGTCGAACAGTCAGGAGACGGCACCACGTGCCCGACGAGATCGAGCTTGACATCAACGGACGGCGGGAGCTTGTCGCGGTCGAGCCGGATACGCCGTTCTTGCAGGTACTGCGGAACGATCTCGGCCTGACAGCCGCCAAGTACGGCTGCGGGCTCGAGCAGTGCTTCGCCTGCGCCGTCCTGGTGGACGGTCAGGCGACGACGACCTGCGCGTCCGGTGTCGACGCGTTCGTCGGTCGCCGCGTCGTGACGCTGGAGGGGCTCTCGAGCGCCGGGCGTCTGCATCCGGTGCAACAGGCGTTCATCGACGAAGAGGCCGCGCAGTGCGGCTACTGCATTCCGGGGATGATCGTCGGGGCGGTTGCGCTGCTCGAACACACCCCGCACCCCACCGACGCGGAGATTCGCGAGGCGCTCGACCCGCATCTGTGCCGCTGTGGCTCGCACTGGCGGATCATCAAAGCGGTGCGGCGTGCCGCCCGGGAGCGTTCGTGAGCCCACTCTCACCGGCGCTGGCGGCCCACCCCGACCTCGACACCTGGGTCCGGGTCGATGCCGAGCGAACGATCACGGTGTTCACCGGCAAGGTCGAGCTCGGCCAGGGGATCGTCAGCGCGCTCGCGCGGGTCGCCGCAGAAGAATTGGACGTCGCCTTCGAACGCGTCCGCGTCGAGACCGCAGACACCGAACACGGGCTGGACGAGCGGATGACGGCGGGCAGCCGCTCGATGGCCGACAGTGGAACCGCCCTGCGTCAGGCCGCCGCCGAGGTCCGCGCACGACTGCTCGATCTCGCCTCTGCGCGGCTTGCCGTGCCGCTCGAGCGCCTGCAGGTCGTCGACGGCACGATCAGTGATCGCTCTGGCGGCGGCTCGGTCAGCTATTGGCAGCTCACCGGCGGTCAGCCCTTCCGCCGCAGCGCGACGGGCGTCATCTCGCCGAAGCCTCCCGGCGACCACCGGCTGGTCGGTCGCTCCGAGGCCAATCGGTCCGACCTGCAAGCGCTGGTCACCGGAGCGACGCGGTTCGTCCAGGACCTCCGCCACGAGCTGATGGTGCACGCCCGCGTCGTGCGCCCGCCGAGCCCGGCGGCGCGGCTCGAGAGTCTCGATGACGCGCCGGTGCGTGGCATGCCGGGGGTGATCGACGTGGTCCGCAACGGCAGCTTCGTCGGGGTGCTGGCGGAGCGCGAGGAGCAGGCGACGCGTGCCGCCGAGGTCCTGCGCAGCCGCGCACGCTGGGCGGAGCAGGCGACGCTGCCACCGCGCGGCGCGCTGGGGTCGTGGCTGCGCGAACAGCCCGGCGAGGCATTCCTCGTCACCGACGGAAGCCCTGCCGGGCCGGCCCCGGAACCCGACGACGCCGTCGCGTGGACGCATCGGGCGAGCTACACCCGCCCCTACCTGATGCACGCCTCGATCGGACCGTCTGCGGCGATGGCGCTATGGCAGGACGGCAGGCTGACCGTCTGGACGCACAGCCAGGGCGTCTACCCGCTCCGCGAAGCGCTCAGCGACGCCCTCGAGATCCCGACCGACGCGATCCGCGTGCGCCACGTCGTGGGCGCTGGGTGCTACGGCCACAACGCGGCCGACGACGCGGCGTTCGACGCTGCGCTGCTCGCGATCGCGGCGCCCGGCCGCGCGGTGATGCTCAAGTGGTCGCGGACGGACGAGCATCAATGGGAGCCCTACGGTGCGCCCGCCCTGGTCGAGTGCTCCGCGGTGCTCGACCAGGGCGGGCGGATCGTCGACTGGAGCCACGCGGTGTGGGGCACGACGCACATCTCACGGCCGATGACCGGAGGCTCGCCGAACCTGCTCGCCGGCGGCCACCTCGACCCGCCGCTCAGCTACCGCGGGCCCGCGCCGTTTCTCGTCAAGGAGGCCGGCATCCACCGCAACGCAACGCCGATCTACGAGCTCCCGCGGCAACGCGTCGTCAAGCACTTCGTCGCCGCAATGCCGCTGCGAACCTCATCGCTGCGCAGCCTCGGGGCATATGCCAACGTCTTCGCGATCGAGTCGTTCATGGACGAGCTCGCCGCACTACGGGGCGTCTCGCCGCTGCGGTTCCGCCTCGCGCATCTCGGCGACACCCGCGCACGCGAGGTGCTGCAGGCAGCCGCCGATGCGGCCGACTGGAGCGGCGCGGCGTCGGCCGAGTTCGGGCACGGCAGCGGCGTGGCGCTCGCACGCTACAAGGGCTCGGCCGCCTACGCGGCCGTCGTCGTGCGCCTGCGCGTGGACGATGAGACCGCCGCGATCGCGCTCGATGAGATCTTCATCGCCGCGGACTGCGGCGAGGTCGTCGACCCGAGCGGCGCGATCAACCAGCTCGAGGGCGGGGCGCTGCAGTCCGCGAGCTGGACCCTCAAGGAACAGGTGGTCTTCGACTCGACTGCGGTCAGCAGCGTCGACTGGGACAGCTACCCGATCCTGCGTTTCAGCGAGGTTCCCCGGATCGAAACCGTGTTGCTCGATCGTCCCGGGCAGCCGTTTCTGGGCATCGGCGAGGCGACGCAGGGACCGACAGGCGCGGCGATCGCCAATGCGGTGTTCGACGCCATCGGGGTTCGCCTGCGCGACACGCCATTCACCCCGGCGCGGGTCCGCGAGGCGGCGCTGGTCGCCTGAACGGGGTTCGTGGCGGCGATCGCGCTCACGATCGCGTCCGCGGCAGGTCACTGCGAAGCGCGCGGGCCAGTGCGGTCGAGACGGCGATCCCCGTGGTCAGCAGCGGCAGCAGCCCGAGCGCCACGGGCAGCGAGGTGGCCGATGCGAGCTCTCCGATCAGTGGCGGCCCGCACACGAATCCGACCCACCCGCAGGCGGAGACGGTGGCGATCGCGGCGCCGGGGCTGAGTCCGGGCAGCCGGCCGGCGGCGCTGAACACCGTCGGGACGATCAGCGCCAGGCCGACCCCGAGGCAGCCGAACCCGGCGATTGCGATCACGGCGTGGCCGTCGAGCAGCCCGGCGGCGAATCCGACGGTTGCGATGCCCGCCAGAATCGGCAGCACCCGCCGGATCAGGAAGCGGGCGAGCAGGCGGTTGCCGGATAGCCGCACGATGACCATCGTCAGCAAGAACGCGGTGTAGCCGAGGCCGGCCGTGGCGGCGCTGGTGTGGAGCGGACCACGCAGGTACACCGCCGCCCAGTCGGCGCTGGCGCCCTCGCAGAGCAGCGACGCAAACGCGATTGCGCCCAGAACGAGCACCGCACGCGAGAGCCGCCGCGGCGGCCGCCGGGCGGCGTGTGCCTCGGCCGCCGGCGTCGTGTCCGGCAGCATCTGAGCGGCCAGCCACCCGACGACCACCAGGGCAGGCGTGCCGAGCAACACCAGCTGAGCGCTCAGCGTGAGGCCGGCGGCGACACCGGCGGTGCCGATCCCGGCGCCGGCGAGCGAGCCGATGCTCCAGCAGCCGTGCAGCCCCGACATCAGCGGGCGCCCGCGGTGCTGCTCGACGGCGATGGCCTGCGTATTCATCGACACGTCGAGAGCCCCCTGGAAGCCACCCCACGCATAGAGCGCGACGAACAGCGCAGGCAGCGATCCGGCCACCCCGACGAACGGCCCGGCCACGCAGTAGCCCAACAGCGTGGCCTGCACCATGCGCCGGCTCCCGAGCCGCGGTAACAGGTGTGCCGAGAGCAGCATCGCCGACACCGCCCCGAGCGGCGCGCCGAGCAGCGCCAGCCCGAGCGAGCCGTCCGTCAGGTGCAGCTGGGCCTTGACCTGCGGAATGTGCGCGGTCCACGAGGCGAACAGGAGGCCGTGCACGAAGAACACCGCCATCGCCGCTGGCCGCGGCCGTCCCGCTACGCGGCGCGCGGCCGGCGGCGCGATCGAGGCGTCAGACACATCGGACCTCGACTCCGGCGGCGTGCAGGGCGGCGAGCGCGTCGCGTGGCGCAGCGGCGTCGGTCACGACCATGTCGACCGCGGCCGTCGCGCACACCATGGCCATCGCGGTTCGTCCGAACTTCGAAGCGTCGGCCGCGAGGATCACACGCGCCGACGCCGTGAGCATTGCCTGCTTGACCGCCGCGTCGCCGAGGTCGTGGGTCGTGACACGGCCATCGCAGCAACCGCAGCAGGTCAGGACCGCGGTGTCGAACCGTAGCGCGCCGATGCCGGCCAGGGCCAGCGGGCCGACCATCGCGAGCTCGCCGGGCCGCAACTCGCCGCCGGGCGACACGAGCCGTACCGACTCGACCGACGCGAGCTCCGCGGTCGCGTGCAGCGACATCGCCATCACGGTCAGTCTGCGACCGGCCAACGCACGCGCAACCTCGACCGCCGTTGTACCGCTGTCCAGTACCACGGCCTCGCCGTCGTGCAACGCGGCGGCGACGGCGGCGCCGATGCGACGCTTGGCGCCGCTGCGCTCGATTGTCCGCAACGCGAAGGGCAGCTCCTCGCCGCGCCTCAGGAGGCTGATGGCACCGCCGTGAACGCGCCGCGCGGCGCCCATCGCGACGAGCCGTTCGAGATCGCGGCGCACGGTCATCTCCGCGGTGCCGAACCGGTCCGCCAGCCGTGCGACCTCCACCTGGCCGTCGCGCTGGAGCAGCTCGATCAGGGCGCCCAGGCGGGCGTTCGCATCCACGTGGCGCATCATACATAGATGATGTGTATTCGAACATCAGGAGTGTGTGATTCGCGCGTTTACGGGCTCGCGCCGCCTCGCGCGACGCACCTCGGGTCAGCGATCCGTGCCTGGCCCCGGTGCTGCGACGTAGTTTGCGCGTCACGACCGGGGATGCGCCCGGATGTCGCGGTCGGCTGCCTGCGCGAGGATCGCAACAGACCACGGAATACGACAGGAGGAACAGCATGGCCACCACGAGCATCAAGAGTCCAACCAGTGTCGAAACACGCGTGCGGACGGCCACGCACCCGGCGACCGCCGAGATCGCCAGGGTTGCGACCTACGCGACGACGCTTGCCGGCATCTACCTGTCGGTCGGCTTCCTGTTCTATTACGCCGCCAAGGAGAAGCTGTTCGTCGACGGCGGAACGATGCCCGCCGGGCTGCAGAAGCTGTTCGCCGGATCGTTCTTCGCGAGCGTGCCGGGCGACAACGCCGCCTGGGTCCTGCTCGGGCTGCTCGAAGCATCGGTCGTCGTACTGCTCGCCGTCAGTCTCCTGCGAGGCGAGTTCCTGCCACAGCGCCGCAAGCCGATTCTGCTTGCCGGCCTCGGCGTCTCGCTGCTCGCCTTCGGCGTGATGGGCGTCGCCAACGACATGATCGGCAACACCGCCACGGTGATCGAGCTCTTCACCTACTTCGGCGTCACCGTCGTCGTGATGTTCCTCGTCCGGCAGATGTCGCCGTACCGGCCGATGAGCTGGCTGGCCGGCGGTAAGGACGAGTAGCGCCCGAATCCCCGGCGGCCCTTCGGTCGGGTCGCGTCGCTCGAAGGCGAAGATGCCTGCGAGCGACGCGGCCCGTTTTGCGTCGGCAACGTCGTCTCGGGCCCGGTCTCGGGAAGCCTGCGACGAGCGCTACGATCCGAGGAGTGCAAGCCCGTTCAGCAGCGTGCACTCTGGTTGCGCTCGCAGCGATGGCATTCGCTTCGATCTCCGCGAGCGCCGCAGTCACCGGGACGCACACCAAAGCGACCGTCTACGACGCGTTCTCCTACCACGGCGTCGTCGTCCCGCAGGTCCAGTCAGTGTCGGGCTTCTGCTGGACGAACTCAGCGGTCACCGAGCGCAATGACGCTTGGCGCTGTGCCGTCGGCAACTCGATCTACGACCCGTGCTTCAGCTCGGAGTTCGCCTACGGCGTCGTCGTGTGCGTGACCCCGTGGAACGACACGGGGATCGAGATACAACTCACGAAGCCGCTGCCCAAGGCGGCCGGCCATCTCGCCCCCAGCCTCAAGCTCCAGCCGTGGGCCATCCAAACGGCCTCCGGCGCCGACTGTGTGCTGTCGTCCGTGGCAGGCCCGCGCCCGATCCACGGCCGCCACCTGAACTACTTCTGCGGCACGAACTTCAAGGTCGGCCTGTGGGGTTTCCCCGACCGCAGCTCGCAGCCGTGGACGATCTTCAGTGCACCGCAGAGCGCCACGGTGCTCTCACACCGCGTGGCGATCCGCCGCGCGTGGATGTAGACGGCGCGGCGCCGACCCGGGCGCCCGCGGGTCTGAGCGCTATGCCGCTGCCGAGATCCCTCGCGTCAGGCTGGCAACGGTCTGTGCCCCGCTGCTCATCGACGCGATCCGTCCGGCGGGATCGATGAACACGGTGGTTGGGATGCCGGGGATCCGATAGGCGTCCCCGACCGCCAGGTCTGGATCGGCGAGCACCGGGAGGCTCCAGTGGTACTTGCGCACGAACGCGCGCCAGGTGCCGGCGTAATCGTCGTCAACGGCGACGATGTGACCCTGCCCGGCAGGCGAACGTGCGAAGCGTTCGACCGCGGGAGCCTCGTGCTGGCAGGGGATGCACCACGGCGCCCAGAACAGCACGACGGCGGCGTGACCGCGCAGCGCAGCGAGCGTGGTCGGCTTGCCGCTGAGCGTGCGGCTGGGCAGCGAGGGGGCAGCACGCGGTGCCGTGGAGGCGGGGCGCAGCAGACCAACCGCAAGCAGCGCGAGCGCGACCGCGGCCAGCGCGGTGCGCAGCACGGTGCGGCGGGTCAACGGGCGTCCCAGCATCGCAGCCAGCCAAATCTAGCGGGCGGCGCAGGCTGCCTGGACCGCTACCCGACGCTCGTCACCACTCTGCGCGGTGCGCGAGTCACGCGACGGCGCGGTCAGCTCCGAAACGCTCGAGCAGCGCAGCCTCCTTGGCGGGGATCAGCGCGAGCGCGCACTGCCGGATTGCGACCTCGACGCGACGCTCGAGGTGGCTGCCGGCCGGAACGCGGTCGGCGGCGTCCAGGAGCGCATCCATCGCCGTCCAGAGGAGGTCAAGCACAGGTGTCGTCAAGGCTGCATCGGGCATCGTCGTTCCGTTTCCCACGGTTTCCATTTTCTCATGCAATCAACGTCCCGTCGCGCGCTTTCCTCGCGTCGTCCAGGCGGACTGGACGAACGTCGCACGCCGGCGGCACACCGCCGGTCGGCATCGAGCCGAATTCGGGTGGTTTCCCACCCGGTACCGCCGGCCGTCGTGCGGTCGCCCTCGGCCGCCGACGGCATCGCGGGGCGTGCCACGCCCGCGGAGACGCGACCGGCGTCCGCGATAGTGTCGCCAGATGGGACTGTTCAAGCGACAGCCTCGACGAGGCAGCCGTCTCGGACCGGGTGGCGCGCCGTTTGTGGTCGTCCCGCAGGCGGAAGCCGACTCCTACCTGCGCCCACTGGCGACCAAGGCCGGCGAACGGGTCAGCGCGCCGGTCGCGGCGTTCATCGAGCTTGCGCAGCAGGGCGCGTACGTAGCGGTGGTGCGGCCGCAGCGCGATGACGAGGACGCTGCGGGGGACGCTGCGGCCAACTGGCTGGCCGCGACGGCGGCGAAGCTCGGCTACTCCACCAGGGTCTGCGAGTTCGAGGACCCGCTGCTCGTGGACATGTCGGATGTCAACGGCTATCTAACGCAGCGGCTCGAGCAGTTCCATCGCGAGAACACGATGACAGCGGACTGGTTTGCGGCACTCTGCGGCACCGCCGCGATGATCACGACCACGGTCCAGGCCGCGCCGTACTCGCCCGATGCGGTCGACCTGCTCGCACCCACCGGTTTTGGACACGACGCCCACGTCGCCGTGTGCTCGTGGCTGGTCAACGGGCTCCGCGCGAGCCCGGAGGTAGCGCGGCGCATGCCCGCCGGAGCAGCGGCGATCAGCGATCAGGAACTCTTCGCCTGCTGGATGTACGGCTACTACCTCCGCGCGTGCGAGAACGCACTCCCCGCCGGCGCGCGCGAGGAGTTCCAGAAAATGGAAATCCCGCTGAACTCAGCTTGATCGCTGCGCGCAGCCGGTGCGGGGGCTCGCCGAGCACGCGTGCGATCGCGACGTAGCGCGGCCCGAACACCGTTAGCGGCCGCGGTCCTCGATCCGGGGCGTGATCCGCTACGCGGTTGCGGCCTGCGCTGCGACGCCGAGAAGGTTCGCCTCGACCCGCGCGAGGTGGGCGTCCATGACCTCGACCGCACGCGCGAGCTCACGGGCGCAGAGTGCGTCGACGAGCTCCAGGTGATCGTGCTGGTAGACGGCGCGCCGTTCCCGCGAGTCGTTGCGCCGCTTCAGGCTGCCCCAGATCTCGCCCTTCCGGGCGCGTTCCACGGCGCGGTACATCTGGAGCACCAGCTGGTTTCGGCCGGCGGCGACGATCGCGTGATGCAGCGCGAAGTCCCAGATCTCAAACTCCTCGGCACTCGTCGCCGTGGCGCCACCGGCTAGACAGCGCCGCATCTCGTCGAAGTCCCGCGCCGTCGCCCATGCCACGACGAGTGGCAGCACCTGGGGCTCGATCAGCCGGCGAGCCGCCATCACGTCCGCCGGTCCGACATCGTCGGACCGCGCCGCATCACGATCCGCGCGGGTGCCCGATTGGCGGGGGCGAACGGTTCGCAAGAACGTTCCGCGCCCTACTTCGCGTGAGATCCGGCCCTCCGCCTCGAGCACGGCGAGCCCATTACGGACCATCGTTCGTGTCACGCCGAGGTCCGCTGCGAGCTGGCGCTCGGTCGGCAGGCGGCTTCCGGGTAGGGCTGGCGCACAGGCCGCGAGGATCAGATCGGCGAGCTCCGCGCCGTACGCCGCAGCGGGTGGCGCGGAGGAGGAAATCACCACGGCGTCCGTCCTGTGCTCGGGGGTCTCTTGACGAACCTGCTGGATGCGCGCATCGCCGACCAATGCTACCAATACGCCACGCCTGCCACCAGCAATGGCGCCCGATGACCCGGCGTCTGCCCTTCTCTGTTGACGCACACAGACGAGGTGTGTAGGTTTCGACCAATATGACAAATACAACCAAAGAGCGCGACCGGTCGGTCAGACACGTCGTGACCGTGACCGCGGCCCGCCGTGCGCCGTCGCTCGCCGCGGCGTCTGGCCTCGTCTGCGCCCCGCGACCGCTCGAAGGAGGATCTCGCCCGTGAGGCTCGCCACGATCATCACGACCGCCGGTTTGCGACTGCATGTGCGCGGGCGCGACGGCTACGTCGATCTGGCGGAGGCCACGGGCGACGCACGGCTCTCCGAACTGGCCGGCGTCCTGCGTGGCGGTGTCGAGGCGCTCGAGTTGGCCAAGCGCGCATCGGAGCAGCCGGGCCGCGAGGTCGCCGAGGCGGAGTTCGGTCCGGCGGTGCCCTCGCCGAATCGGATCCTGTGCCTCGGCGTGAACTATCTCGATCATGCGCTCGAAGGTGGCCGGCCGCCGACGACCTGGCCTGAAACCTTCGTCCGCGGCAGCGATTCGGTCGCCGCGCCCTACGGCGACCTGATCAAGCCGGAGCTCACCTCACGCTTCGACTTCGAAGGCGAGCTCGGTGTCGTGATCGGGCGTGGTGGCCGCTACATCCCGGCTGACGAGGCGCTCGCCGCTGTCGCCGGCTTCGTCGTCTTGAACGACGCCAGCGCGCGCGAATGGCAGCGGGCGGCCAGCCAATGGACCCCGGGGAAGAATTTCGACGGGACGATGCCGATCGGGCCCGAGCTCGTCACGACCGACGAGGTCGACGCTGCCGACGTTGAGCTGACGACCCGGCTGAACGGTGAGGTGATGCAGTCGGCCAGAACCTCGCAGATGATCTTCGACATCCCGCGAACGATCGAGTACCTCTCGTCGTTCACCACCCTGCGGCCCGGCGACGTGATCGCAACGGGTACGCCCGGTGGCGTCGGATTTGCCAGGCAGCCGCCGGTCTGGATGGTGCCGGGCGACGTGATCGAGGTCACGATCGAGGGCGTCGGCAGGATCGCGAACCGGGTGGTGGCCGAGAACGTCGATTTCGCCGACTGGCCGTGGAACCCGCCGACAGCGGAGAAGGCGACTCTGTAGTGGGACGCGGAGACGGCTTGCGCTGGAGGCGTCGCCGTCCGGAGACTTCATGTTCGTGCCCGTCGGCCGTTGTCGGTCGACCGTTGCAGTTGCAAGCGGAAGAGCATCGCCAGAGGAGAGGAGACTATGTCGGGACAACGATCACAAGACCCCGCTCACGCATTGGGCGCCGCGGCGCGGATGCGAATGCGGGCAATGATGCGAAGCGGACGCCGTGCCTGGCTGCTTGCCGGAGCAGCGTCCCTGGCTGCCATCGCAATGGCCGCGGCCACGTCGATGAGTTCGACGGCAGCCGCGGCAGGTTCGCAGCTGACAATCGCGGACGTCGCGCCCTTCACCGGAACGGATGCGGCCCTCGGGCCGACGTATCTCGTCTCATGTGACGCCGCGACCAACGCCATCAACAGCGCCGGTGGCGTACTCGGCCACACGCTCGCGTGCAAGGGCGTGGACACCAGGGGCGACCCGGCTGACGCCGTTCCCGCCGTGCGCCAGATGTATGCCTCAAATTCGAACATCGCGCTCGTCATCGGCTGCACGTCGGACGAGGCGGCCTCCGTCGTGCCGATCTTTGCCGCCAACAAGACGGTCTCGTTCTGCATGACGGGTCAGTCGGAGTTCGACCACGTCAAGTTCCCGTACTTCTACCGCCTCGTCCCGCCGGACCTGTCGGAGTCCTACGCGATGGTCGTGATCGCCAAGGACCTCCAGCACTACAAGAGGGTCGCGCTCGCGTTCGGCAACGACATCGGGTCGCAGACCTTCATTGCGCCGGCGATTGCGGCGATCAAGAAGGCCGGTGAGACGCTGTCGGCCAACGAGACGCTCGACCTCAGTTCGACGACCTTCCGCACGGAGGCTGCGGCGATCGTCAACTCCAAGCCGGACGTGATCCTGACCGAGGCGCTCGGGCCGACAGAGGCGGCGTTCCTCTCCGAGGTCAAGCAGTTGAACGGGGGCAAGATGATCCCCGTGATCGGCACCTCGGCGACGATCTCGCCGGATTGGTTCAAGTCGGTGTCAGCGGCAGTCGGCGCGACCAACCTCGCGTCCAACTTCTGGGCTGACAACCTCGTGGTCGAGACGAGCGGGCCCGCGTTCAACGCCTTCTCGAAGGCGATCTACGCCGAGAAGGGCAAGGTCGGCAGCACGGGGGACTTCTCGACCTATCTGACCGCACCTGGAGCAGTCCACCTCTATGACGGCATCAACCTGGCGGCGCTGGCGATGATCGAGTCGCACAGCACCACGGGGACCGTCTACAAGGCGGACATCGAGAAGATCGGCGACGGGGTCCCGGGCGCGACGGTCGTCTACTCGTTCGCGCAGGGCGCCGCGGCGCTCAAGCAGGGCAAGCAGATCCGCTACGAAGGCCCTGGCGGCCCGACTAGCTTCGACGCCTACCACGACTCGACCGGGATCTTCCAGGTCGACCGCTACACGGCCAACGGAACCGTCAAGGTCACGGCGAACCTGTCGACCAGCGCGCTGCGCGCGTTGGGACTCTGACTCGACCGATGGAACGACCGCCTGAGGCCACGTGGGGGGGACCGGCAGATGCAAGCCCCCTCCACGTGGCCGGCGGTACCTCCGTTCGCCAGACCGCGCCCCACCGGGGCTGACCCGACGTGAGCCTGTTCGTCGAGTCAATCGGATTCGGTCTGCTCACGGCTGCGGTGCTGGCGCTTGCGGCGGTCGGATTCACCTTGCAGTTCGCCGTCACGAATGTGTTGAACCTCGCCTACAGCGGGGTGATGATCGTCGCCGCGTATGCCGCCTACGCGGTGAACCAGGCGGGGGTGAGCATCTGGATCGGCGCGCTTGCGGCGATCGCCGCAGGGTCGCTGCTCTCGCTGTTTCTCAACAACGGGATCTACCGGCCGTTCCAGCGCCGCGGCACGCCGCCGGTCTCGCTGGTGATCGTCTCACTTGGCATGCTGTTGATACTCGAGTTCGGCACCCAGGCGGTGGCCGGGCCGACCAACGTGTCATACGTGATGAACCAGGGCGCAACCTTGAAGGCAGGGTCGTTCGAACTGACGGTGGCGCAGGTGGCGATGATCATTCTGAGCATCGTGGTCATGCTCATGGTTCATCTGATGATGCGCTATACGCGGCTCGGCAAGGCGATGCGGGCAACCGCGGCCAACCGCAACCTCGCGCGCAACTGCGGGATCCGCACCGACCGCGTGGTCACCATCACCTGGCTCGTCACGGGGGCGCTGTGCGGCCTGGCCGGAGCGGTGTTCGGGATGAACGCCGGAACGTTCGGCGCCACCAGCACAGACGTGTTCCTGGTCCTGATCCTGGCTGCGGTCTTCCTCGGAGGGCCGGGGGAGGCCTACGGGGCGATGCTCGGTGCGCTGGTCATCGGGCTCGCGACCGAGATCAGCGCCTCCTTCATCGTTTCCGACTACAAAGATGTCGTCGCCTTCGTGATCCTGATCGCGATGCTCACCGTGCGGCCCAACGGGCTGCTCGGCGCGCGCGCCTGACCCCGAACCGTCCGCCACCTTGGTCTACTACATCACCACCCTTCTCGTGTATGGCGGTGTCGACGCGATCGCCTGCCTCGGTCTCAGCCAGCAGTTCGGTACCGCGGGTGTCACGAACTTCGGTTTCATCATCTTCCAGGCCGCGGGTGCCTACGCGGCGGGGGTCCTGTCGCTCCCGTCCGACAGCGCCAACGGGGGATTTCAGTCCTATGTCGGCGGCCTGAACCTGCCTTTCCCGTTCCCGCTGATCGGCGCCGCGGTGGTCGGCGGGCTGCTCGCGATTCCGTTCGCGGCGATCGTCGGGCGTCGACTTCGCGGCGACTTCGCGGCCGTTGGACTGCTCGTCACGGCGGTCATGTTCAACCTGCTGGTGACCAACTACGTGCCGTTCCTGAACGGCGCGGCGGGTCTCTCGCTCGTCCCGTCGCCGCTCCAGGACATCATCAATCCGCAGTCCACCGGGTACCAGTGGGGCTACTCGGTCGCGGCCGTGCTGCTCGCCTTCGTCACCTACCGCTTCCTGCGCCGGATCACCAACTCGCCCTATGGCCGGACGTTGCGGGCGATGCGCGACAACGACGTCGTCGCTGACTCGCTCGGGAAGAACCTGCGGTCGCTGCGAACCTCCTCACTGGTGGTCGGCGGGGCGATCGCAGGGCTCTCCGGAGGGCTGCTGGTCGGCTTCATCAACCTCTGGGATCCACAGGCCTGGGGGTACGCCGAGACGATCGTCCTGTTCGCGGCCGTGATCATCGGCGGACTCGGCAACCATCGCGGCGCCGTGCTCGGAGCGATCCTCGTGCCGCTGGCCTTCGAGGAGGCCACGCGCTACATCCCGCCGGTCGCCAACGACCCGGGTCTGGTCCCGGCGCTCCAATGGGTGGCGATCGGGCTGCTGATCGTGCTCTTCTTGTGGTTCCGGCCGCAGGGCATCCTGCCCGAGCGCCGGCGCGTCATCCTCGGCAAGCGGGCGGGCGGCGGAGCGGCCGCGGCCTCGGCATCCGAGACCCCCGCGCCGGGCGCCGGCGCGCTCGCACGCGGTGAGACGCCGGCGCGCGACGGCGATGCGGTCCCGATCCAGGCGAGCCTGTCGTTCACGCCCGAGCCGCTGCCGATACGCGCGCGACGGCCGCCGTTTCCCGGCGATGTCATCCTGGAGTGCGTCGGCCTGAGCCGGAGCTTCGAGGGGGTTCACGCCGTCGACGACGTGTCGCTGTCGTTCCAGCGCGCTCGGCTGAGCGGGATCATCGGGCCCAACGGCGCGGGGAAGTCGACGGCGCTGGCGATGCTCGCCGGCACCCTGCCGCCAACCGCGGGGCGGGTCCTCTACCGCGGCGAGGATGTCACCTCGCTGCCGGCCTACCGCCGCGCCCGCCTCGGCTTGGTCCGCACGTTCCAGCTCGCCAGCGAGTTCAAGCGCCTGACGGTCATGGAGAACCTGATCGCCGCGATCCCCGACCAACGCGGCGAGACCTTCCGCGGAGCCTTCCTCGGGCGACGCTACTGGGGGTCGCAGGAACGCGAGGCGATCGACCGCGCCGCGGCGATGCTCGAGCGCTTCGGCCTCTCCGCGCTCGGCGACCGCTACGCCGGCGAGCTGAGCGGCGGCCAGCGCCGGCTCGTCGAGATCATGCGGGCGCTGATGGCGGACCCCGAGGTCCTGCTGCTCGACGAGCCGATGGCCGGCGTCCACCCGCGTCTCGCGCACCAGATCGGCATGCAGCTGGTCGCTCTCTGCGAGGCCGGGATCACCGTGGTCATGGTCGAGCACGAGCTGTCGATCATGGACGAGTTCTGCGACCCGGTCATCGTGATGGCGGAGGGCCGCGTCCTCGCCGAGGGGACGATGGCGGCGCTGCGCTCCAACGCCGAGGTGGTGGATGCCTACCTTGTCGGATGAGCGCTCAGGCGGCGTCGATGCGGGTGTGCGAAGGGTGCAGGGCGCCGCACTCCGGACGGTTGAGCTGATCGCGGGGTATGGCGGCAGCCCGGTGCTGCACGGCGTGTCGATCGCCGTTGAGCCGGGCGAGGTGGTGTCGATCGTCGGGCCCAACGGCTCCGGTAAGAGCACGCTGTTGAAGGGGATTGTCGGGCTCGTCGAGATCCAGTCGGGGCACGTGCTGGTCGGCGAGCGCGACGTAACCGGCTGGCCGCCGGAAGACGTGGCACGGATCGGCGTCGGCTACGTGCCGCAGATCGACGACGTGTTCGCGCCGCTCACCGTCCGTGAGAACCTCGAGATGGGCGGTTACCTGCTCAAGTCCCGCGAGGTTGCGGCCAGGGTGGAGCATGTGCTCGACGTGTTTCCGCAACTGACGCGCATGCTCACCCGGCGGGCGGGCAAGCTCAGCGGCGGCGAGCGCAAGATGCTGGCGATGGGGCGTGCCCTGATGCTCGAGCCGGCGCTCGTGATCCTCGACGAGCCGACCGCGAACCTTGCGCCGCTGATCGCCCGCTCGGTTCTGCAGGAGCACGTCCGCCGGCTCGCCGCCACCGGCGCCTCGGTGCTCGTGGTTGAGCAGCGCGCGAAGGCCGTCCTCGAGATCTCTGACCGCACCTACGTGCTGGTGGGCGGCGAGCTGCGCATGGAGGGCACCCCGACCGAGCTGGCGGCGAGCAGCGAGTTCGTCGACTCGTTCCTCGGCGGGGGCCAGGGGCCGGCGCTGCATGCTGCCGAGGACGACCGGCCCTAGCCGTGGGGGGCTCGCTCGCCGGTCGTTGACTCGGACGGCGGCCGGCGCACGCTTCGACCCGTTCTCCGCGGCGGACGACCCGACGCGCTGAGGAGTCGGGCTTATGCGCTTCTTCGTGGCGGCTTAGCCACTGCTCAGCGCGTGCGGCTTCACTCAGATCCCTTCCACGCAGCTGAGGCATCGAACGTGAAGTCGCCCCTGAACAGGAAGCTGGTGATCGGCACGACTGGTTTCGTGCTGCTCGGCCGCACCGCCGCCGGTCGCCTGCGCCAGCCACCGGCGGATGGCCGCGGGCGGCGCATCCGCCGGCGCGGAGGTGTCGTGTCGCTCGGCCAGAAGCTCGGCGGCGGCGGTCGCGGCGGTGTCGTGGCGGCGCAGTACCTTGGAATCAACCGCTCGACGCTCCACAGCGAGCTGGATTCGGGCCGGTCCCTGGCCGAGATCGCCACGGCGACGCCGGGACGCTCCGTCGAGGGTCTGCGCGCGGCGCTCACGGCCGCGGCGGGCCAACGGCTCGCACAGGCCGTGTCCAACGGTTGGATCACCGGCGACGAGGCGCGCGAGCGCCGCGACGAGCTCCCCGGCCGCATCGACGTGCTGCTGGGGCGCAACTGGGTGGGCGTCGCGCAGTGCGGTTCGGGCCTCGGCCCGTTCGGGCGCCACTGACAGTTGTGCGTGCCGGCGCCTGGAGGGCCGGCAGGGCCGAGGTCAGCCCGCCGCGGTCGCCGATGCGCCCGGTGGAGGGGCCCCGACCGGCACGGTGACGATCTCACCGCAGTGGGCGCAGGTCCAGGCGACCGACCGCGGATCGACCTTCATCACCACCGGACAGCCCCATGCGTGCGGCGGGCAGTCGTGCTCCGCGGCGCAGAGGTCGCGGCGGAGCGGGGCGAGCTCGGCCCCGTTCAGTCTGGGATCTTGGCGGTGTTCGGTGGGCATCGGTCGCGGCCTCGAGTCGGCTGGCGCAGGAGCGCGAGTGGAGTATCGCACCGCGGCCGTCGGGACCGCGCCGAGATCAGGCGGTTTGACACAAAGATCTCACGACGATGCGTCGCTCGTGGTCGGTCCGCTTCGCCCGACGCTCGCGTCGTGCCCGGCGGGTGGCCGCGTGTGAGCACGGCCCGCACGGCGCCGTGCTCACGACCCGCTGATCTCAGCTGCTGGCAAACTCGGCGGGATCCGGCGCGACGATCGGCCCGGGCGCCGGCTGGACGATCCGGATGTGGTTGCCAAAGGGGTCGCGCACGCCGCAGTCGATGCCATAGAAGCGCTCGGTCGGCTCCTGCGTGAACTCGACGCCCCGGGCCCGCAATTCCTCGTAGGTCTTGCGGCAATCGGCGGTCGTAAAGCCGATCGCGAGACCCGTCGCGCCCTTCGTCAACAGCTCGCGGACCTGGTCGGCCGTCGCCTCGTCGTGCGCCGGCGGGCCCGGCTTCTCGAGCAGGATCTGGCGTCCTGGGTCACCGGGGACGCTGACCGTCAGCCAGCGCATGACGCCGAGATCGAGGTCGGTGTTGAGCTCGAGCCCAAGCTTGCCGACGTAGAACTCCAGCGCCTCGTCCTGATCGAGGACGAAGACGTTCGAATGGGTGATTGCGTTGATCATGCGCGCCTTTCGTTGGTGGTTGTCCGTCGCCGCGACGCTAGTCGAGCCCCGGTCCGCGCGCTTCTCCAAAACTGCTTGGTCGTGCCCAGGTCATCGTGAAACAACCGGGCACCGCCGCCGCATCGCCGGCCGCACGGTAGGCCGTCGGCGACGCACCGACGATCGCCCGGAACGTTCGCCCGAACGTTCCGAGGCTGGAGAAGCCGACGTCGAAGCAGATCTCTGTGACGCTTCGCTCAGACTCGCGCAGCAGGAACATCGCACGCTCGACGCGTCGGCGCTGGAGGTAGCGGTGCGGCGTCTCGCCGAACGTGGCGCGGAAGGTCCGGATGAAGTGCGCCTCCGACACGTGGGCGATCCGCGCGAGACTGGGGATGTCGAGCGGCTGCGCGTGGTCTCGATCCATCGCGTCACGCGCACGCAACAAGCGGCGGTTGGACTCCTCGACTGCTCTGCTCATGGCGGGTCCGATCCTGGCGATCTCGGCGTCCCGGGGGTGTGGGGGCCGATGCCTGCCTAGCCTAGCTTCAAGCCGTGCCGCCGAGCTGATGGGCCAGGCACAGACGCTGGAGCTGGCTCATCGCCTCCTCGGGTTCCGCCGGGAGCCGTGAGAGCGCGTGGGCCGCCGTTTGGACATCGCTCAACGTGGCGGCGTGCGCCTCGACGGCAAAGCGAGCCACCCAGCGCAGCGCCGCGCGCTCGTATCGCTGCGGATCTCGATCCCGGATCAGCAGGCAGACGTGCAACGCGTCGTCGAGGCGGATCGTGGGCAGCTCGCTGGCCGCCGCACGCACGAGCTCGAGGTTTCCCCGTTGGAGTGCCCGCCGGAAGCGTCCGTATGCCGATCCCTGACTCGTCATGCGAACGTATGTTCGCATTCAGCCCGGCTCAGGTCAATGCGACTCTTGCCGCGCGCGGCGTGCGGGTCGCTTCGCGTGCGTGTCGAGCGCGCCGCTGTGACGCCGCGGAAGCGAGCGCACCGCCGGGCGGGCGGTTGGCGGCGGGCCATCCACGACGACCGCGGCGAAGGCTTCGACGACGGACGGGTCGAACTGCGTGCCGGCGCAGCGACGCAGTTCCGCCGTCGCGGCGGCGTGGGCGACGGGGTCGCGGTAGTGGCGACCGCTGACCATCGCATCGTAGGCGTCGCACACGGCGACGATCCGCGAGGGGAGTGGTATCTCGGTGCCCGACAGGCCATCCGGGTAGCCTCGGCCGTCGACGCGCTCGTGGCTCGAGCGAACCAGCGGGGCGATCGACATCAGCGCGGGAGCGGCGGCGACGATTCGTTCGCCGATGACGGTATGACGCTGCATGAATGCCGACTCGGCGTCGTCGAGTTCTGCGCGCTTGTCGAGGATCGCATCGGGGATCGCCATCTTTCCGACGTCGTGTAGCTCGGCGGCAAGGCCGACGATGCGGGTCTCGACCGAATCCAATCCCAGCTGGCCCGCGGTGAGCATCGCCAGTGCGGCGACGCCGCTCGAATGCTCGCCAAACCCCGGATGGCGCTCGGCGAGTACCGAGAGCAGCACATCGGTGCTCTGGCGGCTGGCCGACGCGCGCGACGATTGTTTGCGCGCGTACAGGCGCTGATCGGCGATGCGCATCGCCTCTTCACCGGCGACCTTGCCCGGCTCCACGAGCGCGGATCCGTAGGAGCAGGCGATCGAGAAGGCCTCGCCGCGTTCGGCAAGCGCGTCGGCCCCCGCCGCGACCACGGGATCGCTCGACTGTTCGCCGTCCGGCAGCAGGATGCAGAACTCGTCACCGCCCATTCGATACGCGGTTGCGACGCCCTCGACGGCGCGCCCGAGCCGCGCGCCCAGGCGACTGAGCAGTGCGTCGCCGGCCGGGTGTCCGAACGAGTCGTTGTATTGCTTGAATCCGTCGAGGTCGTAGAGGATCAGCGCCGCCGGAGTGTCGGCGCGCGACGCCTGCTCGAGATCCTCGAACAGCTGGCGGCGGTTCGCGAGGCCCGTGACGGGGTCGCGCCGCGCCTCGAGGACGAGCGTTGCAGCGGCTTCACGGCGGTCGAGCGCGAGTTCCGCGAGGCGGGCGATGTCTTCGCCGAGGGTGACCGCGGTGGGTTCGACGACGGCTCCCTCGGCGCTCGAGACGACGGCGCCGGCGAGGCTTCCGCGGAGACGCCGAATCGGCGTGGACCACTGAATCGCATCCGGACCGGCGTGTCCGCGCGACGGCGCGACGGACGCCGGCGCAGTCGCGGAGCCGGGAGGTGAGGCATCGTCGGGCCGATCGGTGAACACGATGCGCGCCTCCAGTCCGAGCGGTCGCACGCGCACCAGGTCCTCCAGCTCGCCCACCACCGTCTCCATCGGCGCGTCGGCGAGGATCAGCGAGAGAACGCGATTCTCCGCGACGATCAGGCGCTCCGCCAGCCGCGCCTCGGTCGCGGATCGTGTCGCCTCGCGGGCCGCGGAGCGAAACTCGATCTCTGCGACGATCGCCGCAGCGAGGTCCTGCAGGACCGTGATCTCGCTCTCCTCCCAGACGCGCGGCACCGTGTCGACGGCGCAGAACGAGCCGAGCGTGTGTCCGCTCGAGAGGGTCAGCGGGATCCCGGCGTAGGCGACGATCGTCTCGTCCTGCACGAGCGGGTTGTCGTCGAAGCGCTCGTCCAGTCTCGCATCGCCGATCAGCAGGGGCGCCGCTGCCGCGACGACGTGCTTGCAGACGGAGGTCGAGAGCGGAGCCTCGCGGATGCTCGGGTCCTGCTCGGGCAGTCCCCACGAGCTCTTGAAGAACGCCCGGTCGGCGTCGATCAGCGTGACGAGGGAGACCGGAGCATGCAACAGGGCGGCGGCCAGGCGGGTGAACCGATCGAAGGCCTCCTCATCCAGCGAATCCAGTAGCTCCGTGGCGCGCAGCGCATCGAGGCGATCCTCGTCGAGGACCGCTTTGGCGACCTCCGCGGCGGAGGGAGCGCGAGCGGAATCGCCGGGGCCGGACGGGGCGAGGTCGAGCAGGCCGCTCGGGGCCGGGACCGTAGGCATACATAACCTTCGACCAAAGAGCGGCCCCTGATTAGCCGCGAGGCCGACGGCGAGCGCATGACCTATCGCATGACCTATGCCGCGCGCGCGTTACACCGTGCGCGCGACGCGCGCACGGGCTCGGGTTTTCAGGCCTCGCGCAGTGCGCGCAGCGTCTGGCGCAGCGAGCGGCCGGTGGCGAAGACGGCCGATGGCTCGTACCCGCAGTGAGCCATGCAGTTGTCGCACCGCTCGTCCCTGCCGCGTCCGTAGAGCTCCCAGTCGGTCTCGTCGACGAGCTCGCGGTAGGTCTTGACGTAGCCGTCGTTCATCAGGTAGCAGGGGCGCTGCCAGCCGAGCAGCGAGTAGCTCGGGATCGCCCACGCCGTGCAGTCGAAATCTGCCTTGCCCTCCAGGAAGTCGAGGAACAGGGGGCTGTGGTTCAGTCGCCAGCGGTGCCGGCGCCCGTCGGCGAACGCTTCGCGGAACAGGGACCGCGTCTGCTCGACGCCGAGGAAATGGTCCTGGTCGGGAGCCTTCTCGTAGGCGTAGGCCGGAGAGATCATCATCGCGTCGACCTCGAGCTCGTCATTGAGGAAGTCGAGTACGCGTCGCACCGTGTCCGGCGAATCGTGGGTGAAGAATGTCGTGTTCGTGGTCACGCGAAAGCCGCGGCGCTTGGCCTCGTGAACTGCCGCCACCGCCTTGTCGAAGACTCCGTCGCGGCAGACCGATGCGTCGTGGCGCTCGCGCAGGCCGTCGATGTGCACCGCCCAGGCGAAGTACCGCGACGGCTTGAAGAGATCCATCTTCTTCTCCATCAGCAGCGCGTTGGTGCACAGGAAGACGTACTTGCGCCGCTTGACCAGCTCGGAAGCGATCACGTGGATGTCCGGGTGGATCAACGGCTCGCCGCCGGCGATCGAGACCATCGGTGCGCCGCTCTCCTCGATCGCGCCGATCGCCTCCTCAACCGGCATGCGCCGGCGCAGGAGCTCGTCAGGCTGCTGGATCTTGCCGCAGCCGGCGCACTCGAGGTTGCACTGGTAGAGCGGCTCGAGCTCGACGAGCAGCGGGAAGCGCTTGCGACGGGCGAGCCGCTGTCGCACGATGTAGGTACCGATACGCAGACTCTGGCGGGCGGGAACGGGCATAGCTCATCTTCCTCGATTGGACGCCGGCGGCACGGTTCGTGCCGCCCGCACCTGTGGTGGCAGATTGAAGCGCATTTCCTCCGTCGCCACAGTGAGCTCTCTCAGCGACACGCTGCCGAGGCCCTCGAGCGCGCTGACGACCTCCTGCACCAGCGACTCCGGCGCCGACGCGCCGGCGGTCACGCCGATCCGCTTCACACCGGCGAGCAGCTCGGGCGCGATCTCCTCAGCGCGCTCGACGAGGTGAGCACGGCACCCGGCGCGCTGCGCCACCTCGACGAGCCGCCGCGAGTTCGACGAGTTCTGCGAGCCGACCACCAGGATCAGCTCGCACTCGGCCGCGATCGCGCGGACGGCGTCCTGACGGTTCTGCGTCGCGTAGCAGATGTCCTCAGAGGGGGGGACGACGAGCGTGGGGTAGCGCGCTCGCAACGCGTCGACGATGTCGGCCGTCTCATCGACGGCAAGCGTGGTCTGGGTCAGCACGGCGACACGCCGGGAGTCGGTCAGCTCGATGTTGCGCGCCTCCTCGATGCTCGCGATGACCTGCGTGTGGTCGGGAGCCTCACCGACCGTGCCTTCGACCTCCTCGTGATCCTCGTGACCGACGAGCACTATCTGGAAGTCGCTCGAGGCGAAGCGCCGCGCCTCGGCGTGGACCTTGGCGACCAGCGGGCAGGTTGCGTCGATCACGTCCAGCTCACGCGCCGCCGCATGCTCGCGCACGGCCGGGGAGACGCCGTGGGCGGAGAAGATCACCGTTGCGCCGGCCGGCACCTCGTCCACCTCGTCGACGAACACCGCACCGCGGCGTTCGAGCTCGCTGACGACGTGGGCGTTGTGGACGATCTGCTTGCGCACGTACACCGGGGAGCCGCGCTGCTCAAGGGCCCGTTCGACGATCTCGACCGCGCGCCTGACCCCGGCGCACGACGCGCGCGGAGCGGCGAGCACGACCTCGCGATGACCCAACGCCTGGGCCCACGCCTCGAGCAGCGAGCTCGCCTGTCGCAGCGCGCGAAACGCGCGGCGGGCCGCGATCGCTGCGCGCGCCGGATGGTGAAACTCGTAGTGGGGGGTATCGAGCACGACCCGCAGCGTCGTCAGCGACTGCGCACGGGCGTCGTCGGCGAGCCACGCCGACTCCATGTCGACGGCCAACGCCCCGGCCAGCGCCAGCTCGCGCCGGCGCTCGCCGAACACGAGTCCGCTGCTCGAGGCGATCGGGCCAACATGCACGCGCAGCCCGCCGCGGCGCAGCACGCCGGCGAGGATCGTCGGATCCGGGCACGGGAGCGTCTTGGTGTCGGTCCGAAGCTCGCTGGCCAGCACCACATCGCCAGGTTCGAGCTGCGGGTCGAGGGCGCCGCAGACGCCGGCGATCAGCGCTGATCGCTCGCCCGGGTGATGCGTGAGGCGGGCCGCGGCCCGGGCGCGTCGGGGACCCATGCCGATCTTTTCGACGCGGCTCCATGGTGCGCCTGCGCGAATCGCGCGGGCCTCGAGCGCCATCGGCGCGAGGACCAGCAGCTCGGCGCCCTGGTGGCCGGCGCCGTCGCAGTTCCGGGCGTTGCGCCTCACCGCGCGCAACGTGCCAACGCCATGATCGGGAATACGAGCCGGTAGAGGTGATAGTTGATGTAGAAGTCGCCGGGGAAACCGGTGCCGGTGTACTCGGGCTCATCCCAGCCGCCATCGGCGCGCTGGGTCGCCACGAGGAAGCGCACGCCGCGGCGCACGGCGAGCGAGCGCTCGCCGGCGGCGTGCAGGGCGAGCAGCGCCCACGCCGTCTGCGACGCGGTGCTCGTGCCGCGCCCGATTGCCGCGGCATCGACGTAGGAGCGAGGATCCTCGCCCCAGCCGCCGTCGGAGTTCTGATGATCCTCGAGCCAGCGCACGGCGCGCCGGATCCGCTCGTCGTCGGTCCCCACGCCGGCCGCAACCAGCGCCGGCACGGCGGCGCCGGTGCCGTAGACGTGGTTGACGCCCCAGCGCCCGAACCACGATCCCTGCGGCTCCTGCTCGGCGCTGAGCCACGCCAGCCCGCGTCGCGCAGCGCTGGTGTCGGCGCGCCCGAGCGCCGCCAGCATCTCGACGGCGTGCGCGCTGACATCGGCGCTGGGCGGATCGATGACCTCGCCGAAGTCACAGAACGGCAAATCGCGCAGCATCCGTTTGGTGTTCGCGGCGTCGAAGGCCCCCCAGCCGCCGCCCGCGTCCTGCATGCCCTCGACCCACTCGACGGCGCGGGCGATGGTTTGCGCGACGCGATCGGCGTCGGGGTGAGCGACGCGCAACAGCGCCAGCACGACCTCGGCCGTGTCGTCGATGTCGGGGTAGTAGTCGTTGTCGAACTCGAACGACCAGCCGCCGGGCTGGAGCGAGGGCCGGCGTACCGACCAGTCGCCGGCCACCAGCACCTGCTCATCGAGCAGCCAGTCGGCGGCGCGCACGAGGGCGGGATCGTCGGGCGCCGTGCCGGCGTCCGCGAGTGCGACGATCGCGAGCGCCGTGTCCCATACCGGGGACTGGCACGCCTCGAGACGCCGGCTGGGCTCCTCCTCGACGGTGAACCGCTCGAGGCCATCCAGGCCGGCCTTCATCACCGGGTGCTCGGTCGGATAGCCGCGCAGGTGCAGGGCGATCAGCGAGTACACCCAGGGCGGCTGGATGCCGCCCCAGGACCCGTCGGCCTCCTGCCGGCGCACAATCCAGCGTTCGGCGCGCGCGAGCGCGGCCTCACGCAGCGGCCGCACCGCCCGCCGCCCGTAGAGCGCGAGCACGCGGTCCGCGACCGCGAGCGCGCGGGTTGAGGGCGAGTGGCCGCGCGCCCGCGCCCACTCGCCGGGGCCGCGCAGCTCATCCAGCGCGAACGGCAGCGCACGAGTCGGGCGGATCGCGAGCACGATTGACAACGCCACCACCGTCTGCCGCGCCCAGCAGGCGAAGTCATAGATGCTCAGCGGCGCGCGCGACGGCAGCAGCATCAGCTCGGGCGGCAGTTCCGGCACCTGACTCCACGGCCAGGCGCCGAACAGTGCCAGCCAGATGTGGGTGAATACGCGCGCGCGTTGCAGGCCGCCGGCGCTGCGCGCGAAGGCTGCCGCGGCGCGCATGTGCGCAGCACCGGGATCATCACCCGCCAGGCGCAGCGCCACGTAGGCCTCGATCGTCGTCGACAGGTCCCCCGGGCCACCGTAGAAGTTGGCCCACGAGCCGTCCTCGCGTTGCTCGGAGCGGATCCATGCTGCCGAGCGCTCCGTCGCGGCAGCCTCGCGCACGCCGAGGAACTCACGCAACAGCATGTCCTCCGCGTCCATCGTCACGTTGGTCTGCAGCTCGCCCTTCCACCAGCCGCGTGGGTCCTGCAGCCCGAGCAGGTGCTCGCGGCCACGCTCGAGCGCGCGCAGAGCATCGCCGGCCACGGCGTTCGGGCCATCGCGCAGCACAGCCACGCCGCCGACCATCGCGGCCTTGGCATCCCCGTTCATCACTCAGATATAGCGTTTTGAAGGTAAGAACGCAATGGGGGCGTCGGCACCGTGACCTGCCTGCCCGCCGTTCGGCGCGCCCGTCGCCCACGACCTCCCTGTGGCGGCGGCCGTTTGCGGCCCGGTGCGCTCGCCGCCGCCGCAGCGCCGCGCGGCGGACTTCTCCCGATCCTCGCGCCCGCCACGGCGCCGCCCGGGGCGGCCGGCGGCGCCGTGCCGCGGGCGCTCACCTCACATCACGAGGATCGGGCGCGCCGCGACCCGGCGATGGGCTGCCGCGGGGATCTTCGCCGCGAGCTCGAGCGCCTTCGCGTCGCTTCCAACCTCGAGGACGTAGAACCCGATGATCTGCTTGCCGCCCGGCTTCGCCGGGCCCTCGCTCGTCGAGCGCTGCCCGGCCCGGACGCTCACGGTCGTCGAGCGCGACGACGGCTGGACCGCGTCTCCGGCCTGGAACGCGCCGCTGCCGCTGACCAGCTCGTGGAAGGCGCCGTAGGCCTCACGCCGCACCCGGTGGCGGTGGCTGGAGGGCAAGCAAGTGCCGGCGATCCGGCGCCCGGACGCGGTCGCGGGAGCAGGGGCAGCGGTCTCGGAAGACTTGACACATATCCACTTAGATTTTATGATCTCTCAGAACGAAGTAAACAAGCTATGGAGGTCAGACATGACAGTCGTCAGATGGGAGCCGGTTCGCGAACTGCACTCGCTTCAGCACGAGATCAACCGGCGCTTCGGCAGCGCCGTCGGCTCGCCGGGGGCGCAGGGCGGCGGGCCGCGCCAGTGGATTCCGGCGATGGACCTCGTCGAGAGCGATACCGAGTATCTGCTGCGCGCGGACCTACCCGGCCTGCGCCAGGACGACGTGAGCATCGAGGTCGACGACAACGTGTTGACGGTCTCCGGCGAGCGCCGCTCGACGCATGATCAGCGCGGCGAGGGCCATTTCCGGATCGAGCGGGCGTCGGGGACCTTCGCGCGCTCGCTGACGCTGCCCACGGGCGTCGAGGCCGACGCCATTTCGGCGACCTTCGCCGACGGCGTGCTCGAGGTTCGCATTCCCAAGCCCGAGCAGCGGAAGCCCCACCGCGTCGCAATCGCGCCTGTCGAGGTTGTCGACACCGTCGAGTCGTCGCAGCCAGCCGAAGCAGCGGCCGCCTGAGCGGCCGAGCACAACTCGCTGCCCATGCGCGTGCCCCCGCCCCGGGGCACGCGCCGCTCGCGCGTCGAATGCGGAGCACCTGACGCTTGTGCTAGCGTCGCGGCGCATGCGATGGCCGGCCGTGATGCTCGCCGCGATGGCGTTGGTCGTTCCGTCGGCGGCAATCGCTGAGCGCGCCGGCGCTGCTGTCGCCGCCACCGGGAGCGCCACGACGGCGACGGTGGCCGCCGCTCGAGCGCTGACGCTGACGCCCGCGCACGTCAACGGCACGGTCGGCGCGATCATCACCGGCGCCACCTGGCAGGTCAACGGCGTCGTCTCGCGCTACGTGCCGGGCCAGCACGTGGTGCTCCACGTGTTCAGGGACGGTGCGCGGGTCGTCTCGCGGAAGCTGCGAATCCTCCGTCATGGCCGCCACGGCGTGTTCAGCGCGTCGCTGCGCGTCGGCGGCGTCGGGCGGCTGACGGTCCGTGCGATCCACGCGGCGACGACGGCGCAGGGCCGCCTGGTGTCGCGGGCGTTCTCGCTGTGGCTGGTCGCGCCGCAGGCGCAGCCGGGAGAGCGCAGCTACTCGGTGCGCATCCTGCAGCACGAGCTCAGCGCGCTGCATTACGTGGTCGGCGCGCCGGGCGTCTACGACGATCAGACCCAGCAGGCGGTGATGGCCTTCCGCAAGATGGCGAACCTCGATCGCAGTTTTGTCGCCGACGCGAGCGTGTTCGACGCGCTCGCCGCCGGTGCCGGGGCGTTCGTGATCCGCTATCCGGCGCAGGGACGCCATGTCGAGGCCGACCTCACCCACCAGGTGCTGGCGCTGATCAACGGCGACGGCAGCATCCACGCGCTCTACCAGATCAGCTCGGGCAAGCCGTCGACGCCGACGGCCCTCGGGAACTTCATGGTTTACAACAAGACGCCCGGCGTCAACGACGTCGGCATGGTCGACTCGAGCTACTTCAACGGCGGCGATGCGATCCACGGCTACCACGAGGTGCCGCCCTACGCGGCGAGCCACGGCTGCCTGCGCGTGTGGATCCCCGACGCTCTCACGATCTACGACTGGGCGCTGCTCGGCACGCCGGTCGACGTCTACTACCGCTGAGCGGTCCCAACCGCTGACGGGACGTCCGAGCCGATGACCGCACGCAGCTACGAGCAGGCCTGTGCGGAGCATCGCTGGGAGGTGCCGGAGCGCTACAACATCGCGGCCGACGTCTGCGACCGCCAGCCGCGCGAGCAGCTCGCGATGATCCACGAGCACTACGCCGGCGCGGTCCGCGAGGTCTCGTGGGGCGAGCTTCAGGATCTTGCCAACCAGGCCGCGCACGTGCTCGCGTCGCTCGGGGTCGAGCGCGGTGATCGCGTCGCCGTCGTGCTGCCGCCGACGCCGGAGACCGCGGCGTTGTTCTTCGCGACCTGGAAGCTCGGCGCGCTGCTCCTGTCGATGTCGGTGCTCTACGGCGACGACGGGATCCGCCATCGGATACGCGACTCCGAACCGCGGGTCCTGGTCACCGATGCGGCGAATGCGAGCCGCTTCCCGGAGGGACTGGTGGCGCAGCGGCTCGTGCTCGACGAGCGGACCTTCGACGGGGTCCCGACGCGGTTCGAGACGCTCGACACCGCGGCCGAGGACCCGGCGCAGCTCTACTACACCTCCGGGACGACCGGGCTCGCGAAGGGGATCGTCCACGCCCACCGTTACCTGCTCGGCCATCAGGAGTTCGACTACTGCCACGATCTGCGGCCCGGCGAGCGCTTCCACGGGATGGGGGAGTGGGCCTGGGCCGCCGGCATCTGCCCGCTGCTCGGTCCCTGGCGGCTCGGCGCGGTGCAATGCGTGTACCAGCGTGAGGGCGGCTTTGACCCCCACAGGCAGCTCGCCTTTCTCTCCCGCCACGGCGTGACGAACGTCTTCGGCACGCCGACCGCGATTCGCTCGATGATGTCGATCGCCGACGCTCGGACCCGCTACCCGCAGCGCTTTCGCATCGTGTGCTCGGCGGGCGAGCCGCTCAACCCGGAGGCGATCCGCTGGTTTCGCGAGCAGTACGACGTCACCGTGCTCGACTACTACGGGTTGACCGAGTCCTACCCGCTGTGCGGGAACTTCCCGTTCATGGAGGTTCGCGAGGGTTCGATGGGCCGCCCGATGCCCGGTTACGACGTCGCGATCCTCGATCAGGACGAGCGCGAGGTCGCGCCCGGCGAACGCGGTGAGATATGCCTGCGTGCACGGTCGAACCCGCACTATCCGCTCGGCTACTGGCGGCTGCCCAAGGAGAGCGAGGAGACCTTCGGTGGAGAGTGGTTCCACACCAAGGATGCCGCGCGGATCGACGACGCCGGCTACGTCTGGTACGAGGGCCGCTCCGACGATGTGATCATCGCCGCCGGCTACCGGATCGGCCCGTTCGAGGTCGAGTCGGCGTGCCTCGAACATCCGGCCGTTGCCGAGGCGGCGGTCGTTGCCTCGCCCGACGAGCTCCGCGGCCACGTCGTCAAGGCGTTCGTCGTCCTCGCCGCCGGTCACGAGCCCGCCGACGAGCTGGCCGAGGAGATCAAGGCGTTCGTCCGCGGACGGCTCTCGGCCTACGCCTATCCGCGACTCGTCGAGTTCGTCGAGGCGTTGCCCAAGACGCTGACCGGCAAGATCCGTCGCGTCGAGCTTCGCGAGCGCGAGCTCAGCCGCCCGCACCCGCCGCACTAGCCGCACTGGATGGTTGTCTGCAGGGGTCGGCGCCGGCGGACATGGCTGCTAGTCTGAGCGTCCGGCGGATCGCCTACTCGACCAGGGCGCCTCGAGCGTCCAGCCGGGCACCGCACCGGCCTCGGCCGGTGGCCCGTCCCGGCGGTCGGGAGTGTCACGCCAACCCAGGCAAGACACAAAGTCCTGGGACGTAGTAGTTCAGCGGCGATCTATGACCGGGCGGAAACCGGGCGAGCCATGTGCTCGCCCGGCCGCATTCCGGGCGGGTTGCGGGCTCGAGCGCCCACCCCCGGCGCCTTCCCGTCGCGTGATCGGCGTCCGGCGCGCTCGGCCTGGCCTGAGTGTCCAACGACAACGGCAGGCGCTCCGATCTGTGCTACAGATTCACGGTCGGCGACAGGAGCTCGGGCACAAACCGCGTAACAGCGGATGCGAAGACACCGGGCCAGATCCGTCAGGCGTACGATCAAATCCAGGGGGTGCACGATGACTCGCAAGCTGTACCTGCTGCTCGTCGGGGCCGTCGTCAGCGGAGTGCTCGTGGCGGCGTGCGGCGGCGGCGGCTCGACCACCACGACGACGACGTCGACGAGTACTGCGAGCACGACGAGCGCGCCGACGACCTCCACCACCACCTCATCGAAGGCCGCGAGCAAGACGACCACGACCACCACGAGCTCGACGCGGCGCACCTCCTCGACGACCAGCCACAACACGACGACGGCGACCACGGGGATCCCGCCGGCCGGCGGGGCCGCGGTCGTGGCGATCTGCAAGGCGGAGATCAGCAGGCTGACCACGGCAGCCCTGACCGCCAACGAAAAGGCCCAGCTCAACCATCTGTGCGACGTCGCCGGATCCGGCAACGCCGCACAGATCAAGGCCGCCGAGAAGCAGGTCTGCCTCACGGTGATCAAGGACTCGGGCGTCGGCCTTACGGGCGCCGCGCTGAGCGCGGCACAGCAGTCCTGCAGCAAGGTTGGTGCGACGCCCGCCGGCTGAGCGGCGCCGAAGCCACCAGCGGTAGCGGGCACCACGGCGCGGGAGCGGCGCGGGCGCCGGCCTGCGCCCAGCGACCGTCGCGCAGCGCCAGCCTCCTCGCAGGCGGGACGCGAGTGCTAGCTTTCGGCCGCGATGAGCACGGTTGCGCAGACCCTCCTCGCGATCGTCTTGCTCGCAGCGGTGGGGCTCAAGCTCCGCGATCGTGCTCGCAGCGCCGATGCGCTCGCGACCTACGGGATCGGGCCCGACGCCGTGCGGGGCGCCGCGCTCGTGCTGATCGTGGCGGCCGAGCTGGTGATCGCAGCCGGCCTGATCGCCGGAGCACGGTGGGCGGCCGTGGCGGCGTGCGTCCTGTTCGCGGCGTTCGCGCTCGCCACCGCCGGGGCGCTGCTCGCCGGTCGCGCCGGGCGACCGTGTGCCTGCTTCGGGCCGCGCTCACGGCTGAGCCGTTTCTCACCGCTGCAGGGGCTGCTGGCCGGGGTCTTGGCGTTCGCGTTGGCCCGCCGGTGGCTGGGCGGCGCGCCGACGAGCTATGAACGCTGGCTCGGCGTTGGCCTCACGCTGAGCCTCACGGCGGTCCTCGCGCTGGCCGTGGTGGTGCTCGCGCTCGCGCGCGAGGTCGGGGTGCTGCGACTGTCGATGGCGAGCCAGGGTGCGCTGGAGATCGCCGAGGAGGGGCCGCGTGTCGGAGAGCGCCAGGGTTGGGCTGCCGAGCTTCCGGCTCGACCCGGCGCGCTGCTCGGGCTGGCCATCTTCAGCTCCCAGGGATGCCCGATGTGCCGGCGTCTCGAGCCGGCCGTCAGCTATGTCGCGGCCGACCCGCTGCTCGCGGTGCGGGTCTTCGACGAGGTCGCCGACGCGCCGGCGTGGGCATCGGCCGCGGTCCCGGGGAGCCCCTACGCGGTGGCGCTGGACCTGACAGGCGTCGCCCTCGCGAAGGGAACGTTCAACAGCCTGGTGCAACTGGAGAGCATCATCGCCACCGCCCGCGCGCGGGAAGCGGGGCTCGCAGTTGTCGTCTGAGCGTCCGCTCAGCGACGCGGCGGTCCGCCAGAGCAGTCGTCGTGGCTTTCTCGAGCGCCTCGGCGGTGCCGTGATCGGGCTCGCCGGGGGGAGCGCGCTCGCGGCGGCGGTGCTGCCCGACGACGCCGACGCGTATACGAACTTCTGCGGCCATACCTACACGACCGGCAACTGCCCGGCGCCGACCGGGCTGCCGCGGATCGACCGTAACGGCTATCCGCTGCGCGCTGACGACGGCACGCCCGTCGACGACCTCGGGCGGCCGATCAACAGTCAGGGCCAGCCGGTCGACGCCCACGGAAACGTGCTCAAGGACGCCGACGGCGTGCCGCTCGCACCGGCGCCGCGGACCAAGACCTGCGAGACGACGGGCGAGGGCTACGGCATCACGCTGGGCCTCGAAGGGTCCTGGTATCGCTGCTGCGGCGGACGGGTGCGCCGGATCCGCGACTGCTGCGGCGCGACCAGCGTGCGCATCAACGGCGACGCCGCGCTGGTCGGCTACTGCTATCCGGGACACCACGTTTTCTGCGTGACCTACTTCGAGACCGCGATGCCGTGCTGAGCCTGCTGCTCGCCGCCGGTGCCCTCACTGCCGTGATCGCCGGCATCGCCGGCGCCTGGTCGCCCTGCGGCTTTTCGATGGTCGACACGATCGGCACGGCGCTCGGGGACGCCCGGCGCATGGTGATGGTCGTCGCGACCACGGCCTTCACGATCGGCGCGCTGTCGGGCGGTGCGGTCACGTTCGGCGGCCTCGCGCTGCTCGGCGGGCTGCTCGGGCACGGCGCGAGCGAGCTGCGCGACTCAGTCGCCGGTGCGTTGGCGCTGGCGGCCGCGTTCGCCGACTGGCGCGGCTGGAAGATCGCGCCGCAGATTCGCCGCCAGGTGCCTGAGCGGTGGCGCTGGATCATGCCACTGCCGCTGGCGTGCGCGTTCTACGGTCTGCTGCTGGGCCTCGGTTTCACGACGTTCGTTCTCAGCTTCGCCGTCTGGGCGCTGGCCGGGATCAGCTTCGCCGCCGACAGCGCGCTCCTCGGCGTCGTCGTCGGTCTCTGTTTCGGACTGGGCCGCGCGCTGCCGGTGCTGTGGATCGCCCCGCGGCTCGGCACCGAACGCGGCGACCGATGCCTCGACCGGCTGGCGCTCGAGCCGCGACTGTGGCTCGGCATGCGCCGGCTGGATGCGATCGGATTGGGCGTCTGCGCGGTCCTGCTCGGCGGCTCGAGCGCGCTGGCCGCGGGATCCAACTTCGCCACCGACCCCTCGGCCGCCGGCGGCGCGTATGCCTGGCAGCAGCTCGGTGGCCCGGGCATGGTGCGGACCGCCGCGGGGACGCTGCCGCTTCCCGGGCGCCTCCCGGCCGTCGGCGGCGCCAACGTCGCGTGGCTGTCAGGCAGCGAGCTCGTGGTCTCGAGGGGTTTTCCGTCGCCGGCGCCGCAGACGATCCCCGGTCCGCCGCACGCGACGGTCGACGCGCTGGCGGTCTCCGCTGACTGGCTGGTCGTGCGTGACGAGTCCGCCAGCGGGATCGCCAACCTCTTTGCGCTGTCGTTGCACGATCCTGCGCGGCGGCGCTACCTCGCGGGTGCGGGGATCCCCGGAGCGATCGGCCGCCCGAGCGTCGACGGCTCGACGGTCGTCTACGCCTACTCGAGCACGACCGGTAGCGGGATCTACGAGGTCGACCTCGGCAGCGGGGCGCGACGCATGCTGCGGGGTGCCACGGCCGCCGACGTGCTTTACGCGAACCCAACGCTCCGCAACGGCCGCCTGCTCTACGAGCGATCGGATCGCTGTGCCCAGGAGCTGCTGCTCGGATCGCCGAGGGGCCTGGCCGTCGATCGCGTGCTGCTCAGCCTGCCGTCGACCGTGTTTCGAGACTCCGGTTACCAGTCCGGCTACACCCACGCCTACAACGGCGCCAGCATCTGCCCGAACCGCACCGTTGGCGCCGGCGCGACGACGACGCTCGGAGCGACTGCGCTGGGGGATTCCGTGGCCTACGTGAGCGAGTCTCCGGGCGATCCCGCGCACACGCGGATCGTCACCGTTCCGCTGGGCTGAGCGCTCAGCTCGGCGCGATGCGAAGCAGCACCGTCGCGTAACCCTGGACGAGGGCCGAGAACGCGCCGGTCGACGTCGACTGTTGGTTGGTCCACACGTTCGTCACCTTGTAGCTGTGCGCGACGGGGATCTGCAACGCGCTCGCGGTGGTCGAGATCTGCACCGCCCCCTGAGCGCGGTTCAGCAGCGCGACGGCGAAGCTGCCGTCGGACAGCGGCTTGATCCAGACCTGGGTGTTGCCGACCGTCGAGTTCGGCACGAGCGTCCCCTGCACGCCGGCCGGGTCCTGGTCGATCGCGATGACCCGGCTGTTCGAGACCGTCGCGAGGCTTGTGCTGCTCATCGTCAGCATGTCGTCGCTGATCATCAACGGTGCGGCGAGCATCGCCCACATACTGAATTGCGTCTGGAACTGGCTCGGTCCCATCCCTTGATCGGGGCCGAGGTAGTCCGGATCGTTCCAGTGGCCGGGGCCGGCGGCCGTCGGCTGCGTTGCGTCGGCGTCCATGTTGCGCAGCACGGCGCTGAACGGCACGTTGCCCGGCACCCCGACGTCGGTGTTCGTGCGCCAGCTGTTGCCATCGGAGGGACCGAAGGAGTAGGAGATGAACGCCGATTGGTTGAACGTCGGCACGTTGAGGGCCTTCTGCCCGGGTTGCAGGAAGTTGCAGATGTTCAGCAGCATCGGGCGGTGACTGGAGTTGTGCAGGATCGCCTGGTGGATCTGCGCGTACTGGGTGGCCGGGTCCAGCGAAGCCGTGACGCCGCCGCACCAGTCGACCTTGACGGCGTCGATGCCCCACGCCGCGAGCGTGTTGATGTCCTGCTGGTAATGCCCATAGGCGCCGCCCTTGACGCCGCAGCCGACCGAGCCGGCGTCGGTGTAGACGCCGAGCTTGAAGCCGTTGGCGTGCAGCGTGCTGGCGAGCCAGGCGATCCCGTGGGGCCATTGCGTCGAGCTGACGACCATGTTGCCGGCGGCGTCGCGCTGACCCTGCCACCAGCCGGCGTCGAGCCAGATCAGCCGGTAGCCCTTGGCCTCGAGACCGCTCGTCTTGAGCCGGTCGGCCTCCTGCAGGATCTTCGACTCGGGGTAGCCGCCGGGCAGCGCGAAGTATGTGTCCCAGCCCATGTACGGCGTCGCGGCGAGCACCGCCGGGTTGGGCTGCGCACGCGCGGCGGCGGTGGCGAGCAGCGTCCCGCACGCCGCCAGCGCGAGCGCGCTAGCGAGGGCGACGCGTCGCATGCTTGGCGCTTGACTTCTTCGACGTTGCCTTCGCCTTGGTGCCGAACGTGAGCTTGTCGGTCTGCAGGGTGGCCTTCAGGGTGCCGATCACCGTCCCGCTCACGGTGAGCGTCACCGCGAGTGTGTGCCTGCTCCTCAGCAGGCTCCTGCCGGTGGCGTTCAGCGACACCGACAGGGTGCGGACCGCACCCGGCTTGAGCTTGGTCGTCGACGATCCGACCGTCACCCTCTGGAGCTTGTGGCGCACGGTCTGAGTGCTCGTCAGAAGCAGCGTGATCGTGCAGTTGCCGGTGGCCTGCCGCGAACAGGTCACCGGCGCGCTGGCGGAGGTCGCGCCGTGCTTGTCGGTGCCGACGAAGGTCGTGGTGATCTTGCCCAGGGTCTGGGAGGGAACGGCGTCGAAGCCGCTCGTCGCGGCGACGCTGGCGCCGTCGCCCGCGATCGTCACCTGGCAGCTCAGGTGGTGGGTCTCGTCGGCCGCGGCCACGACGTAGGTCGGGGCGGCGGCACTCGCGATCGCCACGGTGTCGCGCAGCCAGGCATAGGCGACGGTCTCGCCTGCGGTCGTCGTGACGTTCGGCTTGCACGTCAGCGTGCTGCCCACGGCCGGTGTCCCGCTGAGTGACGGGCTGGCCTTGAGCGGCGCCGGCGTGATGAAGCTGGCGTCGGCGCCGTCGGTGGTCGCCACGCCGCTCGATGCGACGATCCGGAAGTGGTAGGTCGTGGCCGCGCTCAGCCCGGTGAGCGACGCGACGACGCTCTGGCTCCCGCCGGTCGCGCTCGGCACGACGCTGCACGCCGCACTCGAGCCGTAGGCGGTTGTCGTGCCGTAGTCGAAGTGGCAATCCGAGAGCGCCGCGTCGTTGGGGTTGACGCTGGCGCCGAGGGTCGCTGCGGTCTGCGTCGAGGCCGTGCCGGCGCCGGTCGCCACGACGGGCGCCGGCAGCGTTGCCGCCAGCGTGTCGCCGACGCTGTCGGTTGCCGCGCAGAACCCGGCCGAGAGGCAGGACACGCCGGTCAGCGGGTGCGGAGCCGTGTCGATCGGTGTCGAGGTCCAGGCCGGGGGACCGGCCGCCGGGTTGTCGCTCTCGAGCGCGTTGCCGGCGTGGTCGACCATCACGCACAGGCCGACATCGGTGCACGAGACGGCTGAGAGGGGCAACCCCGCTGCGTCGATCAGCGTGGCCGACCAGGTCGGCGTCGCGGAGGCGGCGTTGCCGGTGGCGTGCACGCTGCCGTCAGCCGCCACCGCGACGCAGAGGCCGGAGGCGTTGCACGACACGGCGGTCAGGGCGCTCGTCGTGGTCAGCGTCGTCGCCTGCCACGACGCGAGCACCGCCGGAGTGGCGGAGATCCAGATCTTGCCGGTGGAGTCGACGGCGGCGCACAGCGACGCGGTCGGACAGGAGACCGCGGTGACGTGGGTGGTGCCGTCGATATCGAGGGCCGGCCACGAGGCGCTGGTCAGGGTCCCCGGTGTCGTCGAGACGAGGACGTGGCCGGTGTTGTCGGCCGCGACGCACAGCGTCGTCGTCGGGCAGGAGACGCCGTTCAGCTGGGTGGTGCCCTCGATGTCCCCGCTGGTCCAGGGGGACAGACTCGCCGGCGTCGCGCTCGAGTAGGCGTTGCCGGTCGTGTCGACGGCGAAGCACTGGCTGGCCGACGGGCACGAGACGGACGTCAGGTGGGGGCTCGTCGCGGGGCTGTCGATCGCCGCGGGCAGGCTCCACGCGCCGCCCGCCGGAGCGCTGCTGGAGAGGAAGTTGCCGGCGTCGTCGACCGCGACGCACAGCGTGGTCGACTGGCAGCTCACCGCCGTCACGCCGAGCGTTCCCGGGGAGGAGTCCGAGTGGACCGGGGCGGCCCACGCCAAGGGCGCCGCCGCCTGCGCCGTGCTCGCGGCGATCCCGGCGGCGCACAGCGCAGCCGTCAACGCCACGAGTGTGCGTCGCGCATGCGTTCGAATCGTCGTTCTGCCCATCGTCACTACTCCCGGGTCGCCACACCCGTAACCCCCCACGGGTGCGATCGGAGCGGCGAAGCAAACAGCCGCTGCACGTCGAGGGTAGACGACGCGGCGGACCGGTGGGTCGCCAACGCGCGCCGCTGCAAGCTCGCGCCCGCGTGTCCGGCCCTCGCATCGGGTTGCCTCGGACGTCTCGGTCGCCAGCGAGCTGGCGACCGTAGGCGAGGTCGTGGACCGTCACGGCCGGCTCGACCCCCGCCTACAACAACGCCGGCATCTGCCCCGTCGGCTACGCAGCCGGGTCGATCAACGCGGCGAACGCGGCGGGGTCGTCAGCCGCGGACCTCCTCCCCACCTGGTGGAGCGAAGTCTCGAATCGACGTTCGCGGGAGAGGTTCGCGTGCTGAGCGCCGGCGGGACGGCGACGTCGCTCAGCCCGATGCAGCGGCCAGGCGCGATCCGCGCGCTCATCCGCGTAGCCTCTCCCGTGCGCCTGCGAGGGGCCCCAGCACGGCGGCTAACCGTATCAGACACCGTATATGATTCGGCAACATCCAGACTCGGAAGGTCGATCTCGTGAAAGCCGTGCAGATCCAGGAGAACGCTGCGCGAGCCGGGTCCCGCGTCGGGCTCCAGCGCCACTATTTCGACGGCGCGTTCCGGGAGAGCTTCGATGGCCGCACCTTCGAGACGCTCAACCCGTCGACCAACGAGGTGCTCGCGCACGGCTGCCGACGGCGGCGCCGCCGAGATCGACGCGGCGGTCGGCGCGGCGCGGCGGGCGTTCGACGAGGGTCCGTGGCCGCGGATGGCCGCCTCCGAGCGCGCTGCGGTGCTGCGCCGGATCGCGGCGCTGCTGCGCGAGCACGCTCAGGAGTTCATCGAGCACGAGGTGCTCGACATCGGCATGCCGATCGCCCAGATGGGCGGGCTCGCGGCGCGCGCTGCGGCAGAACTTCGACTACTACGCCGGCGTCGTCAGCGAGCTCCACGGTCGCTCGTTCCAGGTCGGCGACGAGTTCCTCAACTACACGGTCCGCAAGCCGGTCGGAGTCGCCGCGCTGATCATGCCGTGGAACGCGCCGCTGATGCTCTCGACGTGGCGCATCGCGCCGGCGCTCGCCGCCGGCAACACGGTCGTGCTCAAGCCGGCGGAGTGGTCGCCGCTCACCGCGACACTGCTCGCACGGGTGCTGGAGCAGGCCGAGCTGCCGAGCGGCGTGTTCAACGTCGTGCACGGATTCGGCGAGACCGCCGGCGCGCCGCTGTCCGCGCACCCGGGAGTCAACCTGGTCGCCTTCACCGGCGAGAGCTCGACCGGGCAGGCTGATCGCCGCGGCCGGCGCGGCCGACGCTCAAGCGTGTCGTCGATGGAGCTCGGCGGAAAGTCGCCGGTGGTCGTCTTCGAGGACGCCGACCCGGAGCTCGCGGTCGACGCGGCGCTGGCGCAGATCTTCACGCTCAACGGACAGCGCTGCACGGCCGGCTCGCGCCTGCTCGTTCAGCGGCCGCTCTACGACCACATCGTCGCTGCGATCGCCGAGCGAGCGCGCAACGTCCGCGTCGGCGACCCGTTCGATCCACGGACCGAGCTCGGGACCGCTGATCCATCCCGAGCACCACGAGCGCGTGCTCGGCTACATCCAGTCGGCGCGCGAGCGAGGGCGCGAGCGTGCTGGCCGGCGGCGGCCGCCCGGACGGGCTCGCGGCGGGCAATTTCCTCGAGGCGACGGTGATCGGCGACGTCGGCGAGACGATGAAGGTCTTCCGCGAGGAGATCTTCGGTCCGGTGCTCGTGGCGACGCCGTTCGACGACGAGGCGGACGCAGTCCGGCTCGCCAACGCGACGCCGTACGGGCTCGCGGCCTACGTCTGGACCAACGATCTGCAGCGCGGGCACCGCGTCGCGCACGCGATCGACACCGGCATGTGCTGGATCAACTCGCAGAACGTGCGCGACCTGCGCACGCCGTTCGGCGGTACCAAGCAGTCCGGCATCGGCCGCGAGGGCGGCGACTACGCGTTCGACTTCTACTGCCGAAACCGAGGTCATCCATGTGGCGCTCGGCACGCACTCGATTCCGCGGTTCGGGATCCCGGATGAGGCCGAGCGCACGGCCCCGCGATCCGCCGGCGGAGCCGCTGAGGTGGCATCCAAGCTCGATCAGCTCGTTACGGCTTCGATTCGCGCTCCGCCGTTCGACATCATGCGCTCGGCCTACGCGGAGCTGCTGGTCACCGACCTCGCCGCGTCCGAGCGCTTCTACGTCGAGCTGCTCGGCCTCGTCGTCAGCCGATCGGACCGACGACGCGCTCTATCTGCGCGGCTGGGAGGAGCGCCTGCACCACTCGCTGGTGCTGCGGCGCGCGCAGGCCGCCCGCCTGCGGCCGGCTCTCGTTCCGCGTTCGCAGCGACGACGATCTGGACGCGATCGCCTCCGAGTTCGAGCGCCGCGACTGCGTCGTGCGATTCGTCGACGGCGAGCTCGCCGGGATGGGCCGCGCGCTGCGGGTGTGGGATCCGTTCGGCTACCCGCTCGAGTTCTTCCACGAGATGGTGCAGTTCGAGACCCAGCTGCAGCGCTTCGACATCCAGCGCGGCGCGCCGATCATGCGCCTCGACCACTTCAACATCCATTCGCCCGACTGCGAGCAGACGCTCGCGCTTCTGGCGCGAGCTCGGCTTCCGCTTCACCGAGTACATCTCGACCGACGGCGAGGACGAGCAGCATCACCGGCGCCTGGCTGGCGCGCAAGCCCACCGTCCACGACATCGCGCTGACCGCCGGGCGCGGACCGCGGCTGCACCACGTCGGCCTCTACGTCGCCGAACCGGCCGGCGTGCTGCGCGCCTGCGACCAGCTCGCCGCCGCCTACCACTCCGATGCGATCGAGCGCGGTCCCGGTCGCCACGGCGTCTCGAACGCCTTCTTCGTCTACCTCCGCGATCCCGACGGGCACCGGATCGAGCTCTACGCCTGCGACTACTACACCGGCGATCCCGACCACAAGCCGCTGCGCTGGTCGGTCAACGACCCGCGCTGCCGCTCGTTCTGGGGCACGCGGGCACCGGACAGCTGGTATGAGGAGTCGAGCGTCGTGCTCGGACCCGACGGTGCGCCGGTCCCCACCGTCGAGGCGACGATCGATGAGCGCAGCGCGTGGACCGAGGTGATGGCATAACGCCGGCTCGAACGCACGCCCGCAGGCGTGCGGCGTGGCGCCGGTTTGGCGGCGACCTATCCTCTGGCGAATACGAGGTACGGGCACGGCCCCCTGACGTCGGGCAGGCAACGGTGCGCCGCAGTATCACATATGTTTTAGTATATGATCGCTGTTCTGATGAACTTACCGTGATCCCGGTAAGGCGCGGCGAGATCTGACTTCGCGAGCGAGGTGGACAACGTGGAGAGCACACTGAAGACGAGTGCGACGGTCGGCGGGATCGAGTGAACGTCGGCTTCGTCGGGCTCGGCAACATGGGCTGGCCGATGGCGCGCAACCTCAGCCATGCCGGCCATCGCGTCGTCGTCCACGACGCCGACGCGACACGCGCTCCGCGCTTCGTCGAGGAGTTCGGCGGCGTGGCCGCCGGCGCGCCGGAGGATTTCGCCGACACGTCGGTCGTGGTCACGATGCTTCCCGACGGGCGAGCCGTGGCTCAGGCGATCCTCGAGTGGCAGGGCGGCATCGCCGCGGACCTCAGCGCCGGATCGGTCGTCGTCGACATGAGCTCATCGAACCCGCTCGACACGCGGGCGCTCGGGGGCGAGCTCGCACAGCGAGGCCTCGGGACGGTCGATGCGCCCGTCTCGGGAGGGATCAGGGGCGCCGACTCCGGCACGCTGACGATCATGGTCGGCGGCGACGACGTGCAGGCGATCGAGCGCGCGGAGCCCGTGCTGAACGTGCTCGGCGGGCGCCTCTTCCGGACCGGGCCGCTCGGCTCCGGCCATGCGATGAAGGCACTCAACAACTACTGCGGTGCGACCGCCTACGCCGCGACGGCGGAGGCCCTGGCGATCGGCCAGCAGTTCGGCCTGCGCGGCGAGATCATGCTTGACGTCCTGAACGCCTCGACCGGCCGCAGCTTCAACACCGAGGTGGTGTTCAAGGACGAGGTCGTGCCTGGCCGCTACGCCACCGGCTTCGCGCTCGCGCTGCTCGCCAAGGACGTCGGAATCGCCGCGTCGCTGGCGGAGGCCTCGGGGCTCGAGGCCCCGGTCTGCGAGCTCGTCAGCCGGCGCTGGTCGCAGGCGCTGGAGGAACTCGACCCGACGACCGACCATTCCGCGGCGCATAAGGCGTGGTGGAGCGTCGCGCTCGCCGCCGGCGCCGGCGCGGCGGCGAGCGTCGAGGACCCGGCGGAGGCCGCGGGCCCGACGGCCGATGATGCGAGGATGTCCTGAGTGGCTGTGACCGGCTCAACGATCGTCACGAAACAGGAGCGCGTCTATCAGGCGATCCGGGAGCGCATCCTCAGCGGCGCCTACGGACCGGGTTACCGTGTGGTGATCGACGCGCTCGCGGAGGAGTTCGAGGTCTCCGGGCTACCGGTGCGCGAGGCGATCCGTCGCCTGGAGGCCGAGGGCCTGGTGATCTACCGGCCGAACGCCGGAGCGCAGGTGGCTCCCGCCGATCCGGGGATGTTCGACGAGGAGATGACCGTGCTGGCGGTCCTCGAGGGGTACGGGACGGCGCTTGCCGCGCCCTGCCTGGGCCAGGCGGAGATTGCCCGGCTGAGCGAGATCAACGACGCCATGGCGGTGGCGATGAGCGAGATGGACTCGCTGAAGTTCGGTCGGCTCAACCAGGAGTTCCACGGACTGATCTACGAGTACTGCCCGAACGCCGCGCTGGTCGCGATGCTGCGCGACGTCGCGCGGCGACTCGATGCGATCCGCCGCACCGTGTTCGTGCAGATCCCCTACCGCGGTTCGGCATCGGTCGCCGAGCACAAGGAGCTGATCGCGCTGATCAAGAGCGGCGCGCCGGCGGCGAGGATCGAGAAGCTCGCACGCGATCACAAGCTGAGCACCGTGCAGAGCTTCCGGGCCTTGCAGGAGCGCAAGCCGGCGAGCCCGACCGGACGCTCGTCCCCGCGCGCCGCCCGCTGAGCAACCGTCGCCTGCTGCTAGGGCGCCGCCGCCGCCGCGAAATGCTCGGGGAGCAGTTCGCGAATCTTGCTCGCCGAGGCCTCGCTGAGCTCGGCCAGCGGCTCGCGGGCAAAGGCCGAGGGCATGATCGCGAGCTCTCGCATGATCCATTTCACAGGCACCGGATTCACCTCGACGAAGGCCGCCTCGACGAACGCGTGCAGCTCGTAGTGCAGCGCCCGCGCGCGCTCGTGGTCGCCGGCCTCAAATGCGTCGTAGAGCTCGGCCACCGGCCGCGGCGCGAAGTTGGCGACGCAGCTGAGGTGCCCGCGGCCCCCGAGCACGAGCATCGGGTAGCACAACAGCTCGATCCCCGACAAGGCGATGAAGTCGGTGCCGCACTGCGAGAAGACGTGCGAAACGTGCTCGAAGTCGCGCGTCGTCTCCTTGATCCCGACGATGTTCTCGTGCGCGCGGCGCAGGCGCCCCACCGTCTCGGGCGCGACATCGACGCCGCTGCGGATCGGGACGTTGTAGACGATGATCGGAAAGCGCGGAAACTCGCGGGCGACGCTCGCGTACCAGCTGAACAGCCCCTGCTGCTGCGGGCGGGCGTAGTACGGGGATACCACCAGAGCGCCGCTGGCCCCGAGTCGCTCCGCCTCCGCGGTCAGCTCGAGCGTCTCGTCGAGCCGCGCGCTGCCGGTACCCGGCAGGAACGGCACGCGCCCATCGATCGCGCCCGCCGCCGCGCGCATCACGGCGATCCGCTCGGCGACGGTCTGGGAGGTCGGCTCGCCGGTCGAACCGCCGACCGAGATGCCGTGAGAGCCGTGTTCGAGCTGCCAGTCGACCAGCCGCGCGACCGTCTCGCAGTCGAGCGATCCATCGGGGTGAAAGGGGGTGATCAGGGGCGTGATCGCGCCGCGGATGGCCGATGGGTCGCCGGCGAATCGGTTCATGTGGCATCTCCCGTGTCATTCGTTCTCGCACGCCACGCCTCGTATTCCTGGCGGCGCGCCTCCGAGAGTGGGTAGACGCCGCGAACCGAGTCGCCCGCCTTGACCCGCTCGAGCGCCCAGGCCTCGCGTGACTCCTGTTCGAGCGCGTCGTGCGCGACCTGCTCGGCGAGCGCGGCGGGTATCACGAGGACGCCGTCGGCGTCGCCGACGATCACGTCTCCGGGCATCACCAGAGCCCCGCCGCAGCCGATCGGCACGTTCGACTCGAGCGGGAAGTGCAGCCGGCCGAGCACCGCCGGATGGGCCGCCTTGTAGTAGGTCGGGATCTCCAGGTCCGCGACGGCCGCAACGTCGCGCAGGCCGCCGTCGGTGACGATGCCGCTCGCGCCACGCGCGAGCGCTCGTGCGGCGAGGATGTCGCCGATCGTCCCGGCATGCGGCTCCTGGCGGGCATCGATCACCAGCACCTCGTCGGGCCCGATCGACTCGACGGCGTGCTTCTGTGCGTTCAGCTCGGCGGCGTCGGCGTCACGGATGTCTTCGCGCAGCGGCACGTAACGCAGCGTGTAGGCGTATCCGAGCAGCCGCGCGTTCGGACGCGTCGGGCGCACGCCGGAGATCACGGGATTGCTGATCCCGCGGCGAGCCAGCTGAACCGAGAGCGTTGCCGTCGACACGGTGCGCAGTGCGGCTCGGGCGCCATCGGAGAGAATCGCCGAGCGGTGCCCGTTCATCCCGAGCGCGGCGGCGTGCGTCGCGGCGGCGATCTTCGGCTGGGCGCCGAAGTCGGCGAGCGCCTCGTTGGCTTCGACGATCCGGTTGGACACCGTGCTGACGCCGTCGAGCTCGACCTCGACCTGGTCACCGGGCTGGACGAGGCTGGACCCCGCGGGCGTGCCGGTGAGGATCACATCCCCGGGCTCGAGCGTCATGAAGCGGGAGAGGTCGGCGACCAGCAGACCGAATGGGAAGATCAGGTTCGCGCTGCTGTCCTCCTGCACGATGACGCCGTTGACGCGCGTGCGGACCGTCAGCTCGGCTGGATTGAGGCGGTCCGACGCCATCGGCGTGCCGATCGGCGTGAAGCCGTCCTGGCCTTTCGAGAACAGGTTCGACCCGCGGTCGGCCCAGCGCATGTCGAGCAGCCCGACATCGTTCGCCGGTGCGTACCAGCCGACGTGATCGGCTCCCTGCTCAGGAGTGACGCGGCGCGCCCGGCGGCCGATGATCGCGGCGATCTCGCCCTCGACGCCCAGCAGCTGGGTGCCGCGCGGGCGCATCACGGGGTCGCCGCTGCGCGCGAGTGACGACACCGGCTTCATGAAGTAGGAGGGCACGTCGGGAAACCAGCCGCGTTGCTCCGCGCGGCTGTGGTAATTGACGTGGACGGCGATTATCTTGCTCGGCGGTGGAGACGCCATGGTGCCCGGATCGTATACCTTTTGATAGAAGACCTTCCCATGGCGGCGCGCCGACAATTCCTCAACGACCCGGAAACGCTCGTCGCGCAGGCGCTCGAAGGGTTCGAGCGCTCGAATTCTGACGCCGACCGGGAGCTCGCCGCGCGCCTCTTCGCAGACCCGCCGTCCCTCGGCGGGTCGTGGCGAGCCGGGCGCGACCGTGCGTCGCCTGCGGCCCGCCGGCGGCCCACCGACCACACCCGGACCTAGGAGGAAGGGCTTGTCGATCCGCACCACCCCGCCGTTTCGCGCCGACCATGTCGGGAGCCTGCTGCGACCGAAGAGCCTGCTGGACGCGCGCTCGGAGCACGAGGCGGGACGCCTCAGCGCCGAGCAGCTTCGCGCCGAGGAGGATGCCGCGATCCGCGATGTCGTCGCGCTCCAGCAGGAGGTCGGCCTGCGGGCGATCACCGACGGCGAGCTGCGGCGCGGATCCTGGCACATGGACTTCATCTACGAGATCGGCGGCGTCGAACGCTCGCAGGACAACCTGCTGTCGACGTTTCACAATGAGCAGGGCACGATCGAGTTCACGCCGACCAAGCCTGAGGTGCGAGCGCCGCTGTCGCTGAACCACACGATCTTCGGCGAGGACTTCGCCTTCCTCGCCCAGGCCGTCACACAGGGCACGCCCAAGCTGACGATTCCCTCGCCCAGCATGGTCCACTACCGCGGCGGGCGCGCCGCGATCGACAGCTCGGTGTACCCGGACATGGATTCGTTCTGGGCCGATCTGGCTGCCGTCTACGCCGAGGAGATCCGCCGCCTGGCCGAGCTCGGTTGCCGCTACCTGCAGATCGACGATACGAGCTTCGCCTATCTCAACGATCCCGAGCAGCGTGCGGCGTTCGACGAGCGCGGCGAGAGCGGCGACGATCAGCACCTCACGTACATCCGCACGATCAACGCGGCGCTGCAGGACCGCCCCGACGGGATGACGATCGCCACGCACATGTGCCGCGGCAACTTTCGCTCCTCGTGGGTGGCCCAGGGCGGCTACGACTTCGTCGCCGAGCCGCTGTTCGGCGGGCTCGAGGTCGACGCGTTCTTCGTGGAATACGACGACGACCGGTCGGGGACGTTCGAGCCGCTGCGCTTCGTTCCCAAGGGGAAGCTGGTCGTGCTCGGGCTGGTGACGAGCAAGAAACCCGAGCTGGAGACCAAGGACGAGCTGAAGCGGCGGATCGAAGAGGCCGCTCGCTTCATCGACATCGACCAGCTCTGCCTGTCGCCGCAGTGCGGGTTCTCCTCGACCAAGGAGGGCAACAGCCTCACCGTCGATGAGCAGCGGGCGAAGCTCGCACTCGTCGTCGAGACCGCCGATGAGGTCTGGGGCACCGCGTGATGTTTCCTCGACCCCACACGCAGACGCCCGCGCGCACGCGCCAGAGTGCCGCCGGGTCGACGCGTGCGCGGCAGGCCGGCCGGCCGGCGCTTCGCTCCTCCTCGGCGCCGGCCGGCCCGCTCCTGCGCCGAGCGCGGCCGCCGCGATAGCCTGACCGGCGGATGGCCCGCAACGTGCCGCTACCGCGTCGCCGCCTCGGTTCGAGCCGCCTCGAGGTCTCTGCCGTCGCGCTCGGCTCGTGGCGGACGTTCGAGCGCCTGCCCCGGGAACGCGGCGTCGAGATTCTGGCGCACGCGCGCGAGCTCGGGATCAACTTCCTCGACGACGCGCGCTACAACGACGAGACCGGCAGCGCGCCGCTGGCCAGCGGATACTCCGAGGTCCTGTTCGGCGAGCTGTTCCGTGCCGCAGGCCTCCGGCGCGAGGACGCGATCGTGTCCGAGAAGCTGTGGTGGGAGTTCTGGCCGCGCGAGTCGGCAGCCGGCGAGCTGGACGGCTCGCTCGGACGACTTCGCTTCGACTACGTCGATCTCATCTACTGCACCACGCTGCCCGCGGAGCTGAGCGTGGAGCAGGCTGTGTCCGAGGTCGCGGCGCTGCTGGCGGCCGGAAAGGCGCGCGCGTGGGGCGTCGCCATGTGGCCCCCGGCAGCGATCGAGGCCGCGACGCTGGCGGCTTCCGCACAGGGCATCGAGCCGCCGTGCGCGGCCCAGATGGCCTACAGCGTCCTCAGCCGTGGGGAGGCGGAGAACCCGCAGATGACCGCGGCGCTGGCGGGTGCGGGCGCCGGCCTGGTTGCCTCCGCGGCGCTCGAGGGCGGGCTGTTGACCGGCAAGTACGACGCCGGCGCGGCGACGGGACGGCTGGCCGATGCACTCGACGATCCCGCCCGGCGGGCCGCGCTCGACGCGGGCCGGGCGTTGCGTGCGCTGGCCGAGGAGTGGGGGACCTCCGCAGCGGCGCTGGCGGTCGCGTTCGTGCTCGATCACCCCTCGCTGGCGAGCGTGCTCGTCGGCGCGACCGCGCCCGCTCAGCTCGACGAGGTCGTGGCGGGCGTCGCCCTGCACGCCGAGCTGAGTGACGACGACCGCGCGCGGCTGCGCGGTCTGGTCGGCTGAAGGTCGGAGTAGCCCTCGGCGGCGGGGCGGGCGCGCGAATGCGCGGGCGCGTCACTACGCTCCTGCGATGGCGGCGTTGCTCGGAGGCCGGCGCTGATGGACGTCGCGACGGTCGTGGCGCTGCGCCGCGGGCGCGTGCTGCTCGTCGCGCAGCCGGGCGCCGACGCGCTCGCGCTGCCCGGCGGCAAGCTCGAAGCCGGCGAGCCGGCGGCTGCCGGCGCGCTGCGCGAACTGCGCGAGGAGACGGGAATCGCGCTGACGGCCGACCGCCTGCGCGATCTGGGTCTGCGGATCGAGGTGCCGGGCGGTGTCTCGCTCGTCCCGTTCGCCGTCGTGGATCCGCCGCGGCCGGCCGCTCCCGGCGAGCTCCCGGCGCGCTGGATCGGCGTCGAGCGCCTCGGCAGCGTCGCCACGGTGGCGGGCGTCGCGCGCAGCGTCCACCGTGCGCTCGCGCGGCTCGGCGTGTCCCAGTCGGTGCCGGAGCGCCTGTTCGCCTGGTCACAGTCGCAGGACGGGGAACTGCCGTGGCGGAGCACGCGCGACCCCTACGCGGTGCTCGTCTGCGAGGTGATGAGCCAGCAGACGCAGATCGAACGCGTGCGCCTCTACTGGGAGCGCTGGGTCACCCGCTGGCCGACGGCCGGGGCGCTCGCGGCCGCCCCGCTCGCGGATGTGCTGCGCGCCTGGCAGGGACTCGGCTACCCGCGCCGCGCACGTGATCTCCACGCCTGCGCGCGGCGTGTCGCGAGCGAGGGCTGGCCGGATCCCGAGCGTCTCACCGAGCTCCCGGGCGTCGGGCACTACACGGCGTCGGCGATCCGCTGCTTCGCGCTCGAGCAGGCGGTGCTGCCGCGCGACGCCAACGTGCGCCGCGTGCTGGCGCGGCGGTTTCCCGGGGGTCTCGCGCCGAGCGCGGACCCGTGGCGGCTCGCGGGCGCGCTGATGGACGTCGGCCGCTCGCACTGTGGCGCTCGGCCGCGCTGCGACGGCTGCCCGCTGCGCGACGGCTGCCTCGTCGCGCTGGAGGCCGGCGGCTGGGACCCGGTCGCGCGCCGCCGGCGCCAGGCCGCCTATGCCGGCTCGCTGCGCGCCCGCCGCGGGGCATTGCTGCGCGCCGCGCTCGCCGGCGAGCGGCCGCCGGCGGCGGCGGATCCGCAGGCCGCTGCGTCGCTGCTCGCCGACGGGCTGATCGCGGAGCGCGCCGGGCTTCTCGTTGCGCCGTAGGCAGCGGGCCGTCCGGGGCCGTTGTGGGGACTCGCGCCGGGCCGTGCCGGAACGGCCCACCGGCTGGCTGCGGCCGGAGAGCGCGGAGCAAACCACTATCGTGGTGCGGTGGGAGGCCGTGGATGCCCGAGTTGATCGCCAACAACCTGATGCGGCGGATCGGGCGCACGCTGCTGACGGCGCTCGGTGTCGGCCTCGGCGTCGCGACGATCGTCGCGCTGCTGGCGGTCAGTGACGGGCTGACGCAGACCGCAGCGGGGTTCGCGCACCTCGGCGGCTCCGACCTCGGCGTGTTCCAGGCCGGGGTCTCGGATCCAACGGTGTCGGTGCTGCAGACCTCCGAGGTCGCGCGGCTCGAGCGCAACCCCGACGTGGCGAGCGCGACGCCGCTGCTGTTGATCGTCGGCAAGGTCCCGGCCGACCCGTCGGCGTTCGTGTTCGGCGCTGACCTCAACGGGTTCTTCGCCCACCGGCTGGTCTTCGCGAGCGGCGGCCCGCCGTCGCGGGGCACGATCGCGGTCGGCAGCGGCCTCGCCGCCAGCGTGCACCAACAGACGGGCGGCACACTGCTCGCCGACGGCCACCGCTTCACGATCTCCGGCGTCTATCACTCCGGGATCGCCTACGAGGACCAGGGCGCGGTCCTGCCGCTGCCGGTCGCGCAGGCGATCACCGGGCTCCAGAATGAGACGACCTCGATCGCGGTCGAGCTCACGCCGGCGGCGAGTGCGAGCGCCGCGACGCGATCGATCCTGCACCAGATCCCGAACAGCACCGTGATTGCGACCAGCGAGGAGGCGGCGCGGGCCGGGGCCAACGGGGCGCTGATTCACAACGCCACGCTGGTGATCATCATCATCGCGCTGGTCCTCGGCGCGATCAGCGTCACCAACACGATGGCGATGTCGGTGCTCGAGCGCCAGGGCGAGCTGGCGCTGCTCAGCACCGTCGGCTGGAGCGCCCCGCGGGTTGCGGCGCTGGTCATCGGCGAGGGGATCGGGGTGAGCCTGCTCGGTGCGGCGATCGGCCTGGTGTTCGGCGTGCTCGGGAGCCTGCTGCTGGTCAAGCTGATGGGGGTCGGGGCCTACGTCTCGCCGTCGATCACGGCCTGGGGGCTCGGCCGCGGCCTGGTCGTCGGCGTCTCGATCGGCGTCCTCGGCGGTCTCTACCCCGCCTGGCGCGTCACCCGGATGGCGCCGCTGAAAGGTCTGTCTCGGGCTGCATGAGCACCCCGTCGGCGACGGTCACCATGCGGTCGGCGCGCTCTCCGACCTGGGGGTCGTAGCTGACGACGATGACGGTCATCCCGCGGCGCGCGCGAACCTCAGCGAGCAGGTCGAGGACGCGCAGCGAGGTGACCGAGTCGACGGCGCCGGTCGGCTCGTCGGCCAGCAGCAGTCGCGGCTCGTTGGCGAGCGCGCGGGCGATCGCCACGCGCTGGCGCTCACCGCCGGAGAGCGCCGCCGGCTCGTGTTCCGCCCGGTCGGCGAGGCCGACCTCCGCGAGCAGCCCGAGCGCGCGCTCGCGACGCTCGCGCCGAGGCACGCCCGCTCCGATCAGCGCGACCTCGACGTTCGCGCGCGCTGTGAGGTTGACCAGCAGGTGGTGCTGCTGGAAGACGAAGCCGACGAGCTCGCGGCGGTGGCGCGGCGCCCGCGGCTCGCGCCACAGCTCGCGACCGTCGATCAGGATCCGCCCGCTGGTCGGCTGATCGAGCCCGCCGATCAGGTTCAGCAGCGTGCTCTTGCCGGACCCCGACCGCCCGGTCACCACCAGCAGCTCGCCGGGCGCGACGTGCAGGGTGACGTCGCGCAGCGCCTCGATCGAACCGTAACGGCGGCCGGCGTGCTCGACGCGGACGTCGGCGCCGGCCGACGCGCTCACTTGTGGGAGGTGATCGACCAGTTGAGATTCACCGTGTGGCCCGCCGCCTTGATCACGACCCGCAGCGTGAGCGTGAAGCCGAGCGAGCTGGCCGGGAAGTTCAGCTTGTCGCTGAAGTGGCCGGTGAAGCTGAAGTGCTTGTTGTTGTACGGGTATTGGGTGCTGACGACCGCGCCCCCGAAGACGAACTCGTAGGCGGCGGTGGCGTGGGCCGGTTTGCCGTTCAGCGTCGCCGTGACGGCGATCGGCATCAGCGTGTTGATCTTCGGCGTGTGGGTGCTCGGGGTGAGCGTGGCGACCAGCGGGCCCGAGGACCCCTTGATGACCGTCGCCGCGGCCGCGGCGGTCGGGCTCGCGGTGGTCGCGATAGCGGCCGCGAGCAGTCCGCCAATCGTGAGTCCCCTGGACCGTGCCATTTCGCACTAGGAATGATACCGCCGGTGCTTGCCGGCTCCGGCCGCCGTGCAACCGCTAGAGCGCTTGGGCGGCCGCCTCGGCCGCCTCGAGGTTGCGCTGCACGAGATCGAGCCCGCGCTCCCAGAAGCCCGGGTCGGCCAGGTCGATGCCGACGATCTCGCCGAGCTCCTCGGGGCTGCGTGAGCCACCGCTGCGCAGCAGCTCGAGGTAGCGAGCCTCGAAGTCCGAGCCCTCGGCCAGGTATCGGTCATAGACCGACAGTGCGAGCAGCTGGCCGTATGAGTACGCGTAGACGTAGCCCGGGGTGTTGATGAAATGTGGGATGTAGGACCACCAGCAGCGGTAGTCGTCGGTCACCTCGACGGCGTCGCCGAGCAGCTCGGTCTGGGTCTGCGCCCACAGCTCGCCGAAGCGCGCCACCGACAGCTCGCCGACCTCGCGGCGCTCGGTGTGGACCAGCCGCTCGAAGCCGTTCATCGCGACCTGGCGAAAGACGGTCGCGATCGCGCCCTCGATGTTCTCGGCGAGCAGCGCGAGGCGCGCGGCGGGCGTCGGCGAGGTCTCGAGCAGCCGGCCGAAGGTCAGCGCCTCGCCGAACACCGACGCGGTCTCGGCGAGCGTCAGCGGCGTCCCCTGCTGGAAGATCCCCTGCGGCGCGGCGAGCGCGGCGTGGAGGCCGTGCCCGAGCTCGTGCGCGAGGATCAGCACATCGCGCCGCCGTCCGGTGAAGTTGAGCAGCACGTAGGGGTGAACGGATGGGACGGTGTAGGCGCAAAAGGCGCCGCCGCGCTTGCCGTGACCAGGCGGCGCGTCGATCCAGCGCTCGTCGAAGAAGCGCCCGGCCAGAGCCCCGAGGGTCGGTGAGAAGGAGCTGTAGGCGTCGAGCACGAGCTCCCGTGCGGCATGCCACTCGACCTGCTCCTCGTCGACGGCGAGCGGCGCCATCCGGTCGTAGTCGGCGAGCCGATCGATCCCGAGCAGCGTGGCCTTCAGCCGGTACCAGCGACGTGCGAGCTCATAGCGGCCGGTGACCGCCGACACCAGCGCCGCCACCGATTCGTCGCTCGCCTCGTTGGCGAGGTTGCGGGCGGCCAGCCAGTTGTCGTAGGAGCGCAGCCGGTCGTCGGTCGCCTTGTCGACGAGCAGGGTGTTGAAGATGAAGGCGCGCGTGCGCAGTCCGGGCTCGAGCGCGCGCGTCACCGCCGCCGCGCTCTCGCGCCGCACGTCACGCGACGGCGACGCCAGGCGCGCGAGCGCGGTGTCGAGCGTGACGGTCTCCTCCAGCGCCACCTCGATCGACGACGTCAGCTCGCCGAACAACCGCGCCCACGCGGCCGACCCGCTGATCGTCTTCTCGGTCAGGATCAGCTCCTCGGGCTCGCTCAGCAGATGCGGGCGGTAGCGACGCGCGGTGCGCAGATGGTGGCGGCAGAAGTCGAGCCCCTCGTAGCCGAGCAGCTCGTCGGCGCGCGCGTCGGAAAGCGCCGCCCACTCGAGCTCGAAGAACAGCAGCCGGGTCGCGAGCGCGGTCGAGCGCTCCTCGACGCGCGCCAGCAGCGCACCCCGCGCGGGGTCGGTCGTGTCGGTTGAGAAATCGAGCGTCGCGTAGGCGTCCGCGCGGCCGACGAGGTCGTAGATCGCCGCCAGCTCGCTCATCGCCGCGGCGAGCCCGGCGCCGTCGATCGTCTCGAGGGCGCCTCGGTAGCGCTCGGCGAACGCGGCGGCCCGCTCGACCGCGTCGTCGAGCAGGGTTCCGATCGGATCGTCGTCGGCGCCCGCCAGCAGGTCGGTGAGGTCCCAGCGGACGGCGTCGAGTGGCTCGATCGTGCTCATCGACCGCGAACCCTATCCGTCCGGCGCCGCTGCTCTGATCTGGCGTGTTGTGGTCTCCAACGGAGGTGGATGCGATGACCGGTGCCCAGACGGCGACAACAAGCGAGCAGGCGAGGGCGCAGGCCTTTGTCGAGCTCGGGTTCGACACCACCCAGGCGTTGATGCTCGCGGCGACGCGCGATGCGGGCCAGTACGTCGACCTCGATCACGTGCGCCGGTTGCTGGACTCCGGCTGTCCGCACGATCTCGCGCTGCGCATCGTCGTGTAGGGCGGCTCGCGCCGGGGGCGCGAACCGTGACGCTCAGCCGCGCGGGGACGCTAGCAGCGCGATCCTGTGCGTCGCCTCCGCCGCCTCGTTGGCCTCGAGCAGCGCGAGCCCCTCGACCTCCAGGGCCCGCCGTGCCTGCGACGACAGGCTGCGAAACGGCGTGACCTCGAGCGTGGCGCTTCTGGCGGTTCGCTTGACGGTCCAGGTGGCGCAGACCTCGCCGTCGTAGAGCGCGGTCGCGTTGACGCGCAGGTTCTTGGTCGTCAGGTGGCGGCGGTGCTCGTCGGCGATCAGGCGGCTGCGGTCGGCATGGGCGAGGACGAGGCTGTCGAACTCCGGCAGGTAGCGCGCCGGCGCTGCCACCTCGGCGCCGGGACGGGGTGCGTCGGGCAGGTCGAACAGCTCGCGACCGTGCTCGTCGGTGAACCGCACGAGCTGCGTGCGCAATGCGTCGAAGGTCGGCGCGAGCCCCGCCAGGCCCGACCACTCCTGGGCGTCGGCGACGCTCGCCGGACCGTAGGCGGCGAGGTAGCGGCGTACCAGCTCGCCGGGGTCCTCGCTGGTGTTCGCCACCTCGGCCAGCCGCAGGCGGGCGTCGCGGGGGAATCCGAAGCGATCGTCGGTGGCGACCATCACCAGCGGCAGGCTTGTGCGCACCGCGTAGCCGAGGGCACGCTGATCCACCTCCGGGATCGCCTCGTGCAGCAGGGCCCGCAGCTCGCCGGCGGTGAGCGGACGCTCCTGCAGCAGCCCGCGCGCGACCTCGGCCAGGCGCTCGAGATCGATCGCCTCCACGCGGGTGCCGAGCGCGCGCATCGCGCGGCTCAGCGCCGGCTGGCACGGCGCGCGGAAGGCCGACCAGTCGGCCTCGGTCACCAGGTGCAGCGTCGCGCGAAACAGCGGGCCGCGGACCACCGTGCCGGCGCGCAGCGCCTCGAGCAGCTCGTCGGAGCGGAAGTCACGCAGCCGCGACCACAGCCCGACGAACGGCGGGCGTGGTTCCTGCGCCTGCATCGCGACGAGTCGCGCGACTGCCTCGACGGCGCCGATCGGCGCGCGCTCGAGCAGCAGCTGACGCGCCAGCGTCGCCCGGCCGAGCTCGCGACGCGTGAGCACCGGCGCCGGAGATCGCGGCTCAGTCGCGGCGCGCCTCCCACGAGAAGCCGCGCACCGCGAGCACGCTGCCGACGACGGCCCAGATCCCGAGCACCCACAGCGCGGTGACGTGGCTCGAGATCCCGCCGTGGTGGGCGACGAGGCCACCCGAGATGCCGGTGATCAGGTGATCGAGCGGAAGCGCCTGGGCGATGTCGCGCAGGAAGCTTGGAACGTGCTTGACGTCGAAGAACACCCCCGAGATCAGGATCACCGGCACGAACACGGCGTTGACCACGGCGGGCGCGGACTCGAAGTTGGGGATCGCATGCGACAGGGCGACCCCGAGCGTGGCGAAGCAGACCACGCCGAGCGCCACGAACAGGACCAGCTCCAGACCGTCCGGCGGCCAGCCGAGGCCGAAGAAGAGGCGGCCGGCGACCACGACGATGCCGATCTGGATCGCGGCGTTGGTGACCGCGTTCAGCGCCAGCCCGCCGAGGTAGATCCCGCTCGGCAGCGGCGTGCCGCGCATCCGCTTGAGCACACCCTGCTCGCGCAGGAAGGTCAGGTTGTAGGACAGCGCCGTGAACGTCGTCGACATCACGCTCATGCCGGCGATGCCGGGGACGATGATCTGCAGCTCGTGGTGGTTGCCACTGACGATCGCGCCGAACAGGGCGAGGAAGATCAGCGGCAGCAGGAAGTTGAAGAAGGCCGCGCTGGGGTTGCGCCAGAACAGGTGACGTTCGAAGCGGTACTGGCGCCAGAGCAGCGCGAGCGTGTCAGCCATCGGCGGTCAGCTCCAGGTAGATCTCCTCGAGACTCGGCCGCGTGACCGAGAGCCCCTCGAGACGCTCCCCGCGCGAGAGCACGCCGGCGGTCAGCTCGTACAGGAAGCCCGTCGGGTCGTCGGTCTGGTGGATCACCGGCTCGCCGTCGCTGAGGTAGGCGACGCGGTAGCGCGAGCCCGCGCCGACGCCGAGCTCTGCGGGCGAGCCCTCGGCGAGGATCTGCCCGCCCTTGATGATCGCGACACGATCGGCGAGCTCCTGCGCCTCGTCGAGGTAGTGCGTGGTCAGCAGCACGGTCTTGCCGAGGTCCTTCAGCGAGCGGATCGTCTGCCAGGCGGTGCGTCGCGCGGCCGGGTCGAAGCCCGTCGTCGGCTCGTCGAGGAAGATCAGCTCGGGGTCGCCGATCAGCGCGAGCGCGAGATCGAGCCGGCGCCGCTGACCGCCGGAGAGCTTGCGCGCGCGCTCGTCGCGCTTGTCGCTCAGGCCGACCAGCGCGATCACCTCGTCGACGTCGCGCGGGTGGGGGTAGAAGCCGGCGAAGTGCCGGATCACCTCGCCGACGCGGACCTGGCTGTAGATGCCGCTGCTCTGGAGCACGATGCCGACGCGCCGGCGCAGCTCGCGCGGGCGGGCCTGCGGGTCGTAGCCGAGCACGCTGACGCTACCGGAGCTGCGTTCGCGGTAGCCCTCGAGGATCTCGACGGTGCTCGTCTTGCCGGCCCCGTTGGGCCCGAGCAGGCCGTAGATCTCGCCGCGCTGGACGCTGAATTCGACGCCGCGCACAGCCTCCAGCCCGGCGTAGGACTTGCGCAGGTCGCGAACCTCGATCGCCGGGCTGCTCGCCATCGCTGGGCATCATCCCAAGATGCGCGCCGCGGTCCGGAGCGCCGCGCGGAACAGGCTAGTCGGCGCTTCGGCGATTCGCCGGCGCCGGCGCGGCTACCAACCGCGCTGCCACTCGGCGCTTTTCGCGCGCGCCTTGCTCGCGGCGATGCGCGCGTTCTTGCGCCTCTCGAGCCGCCCCTGGATCATGCTCGCGACGAACACGAACGTCGGGATCGAGACGATCAGGATGAAGCCGGCGGCGGTGACCACCTTGTCGTTGGTCTGGCCGTAGAGGCCCTCCCCGCCGTCGTGAGCCAGTGCGACGGGCGCGAGCAGCAGCAGCGAGACGAAGCTGGTGGCGGTGAGGGCGATCAGGCGGCGCACCGCTGCGCACTGTATCGAAGCGAGTCGCCGCATACGATCAATGCCATGGCCGTCGCCATCGCCTCCAACCTCGCCAAGGACATCGCCGGGCAGCCGCTGCTGCGCGGCGTCTCGTTCAAGCTGGAGCGCCGCGAGCGGATGACGATCGCCGGGCGCAACGGCGCCGGCAAGACGACGTTGCTGCGGATGCTCTCCGGCGAGGCGGCGATCGACGGCGGGGAGCTGGCGATCGCCAAGAACGTCCGCGTGGCGCTGCACGATCAGCGCCCGCCGCGCCAGCGCGGGGTGGCGCTGCGCGACCACCTGCTGTCCGGCTGCACGACGGAGCTGGCGATCGAGGCGCGGCTGGCCAAGCTCGAGCGGGCGATGGCCGACGGCTCGTCAGACCCGGCGACGCTCGACCGCTACGCCCGCGCCCAGGCCGAGCTGGAGCACCACGGCGGATACCTGTGGCGCAACCGGGCGACCGAGGTGGCGCGCGGGCTCGGCTTCGGCGAGGACGACCTCGACCGCGGCCTGACGACCTTCTCGGGCGGCGAGCTGACGCGCGCATCGCTCGCCCGCGCGCTCGCGACCGCTCCCGACCTGCTGCTGCTCGACGAGCCGACCAACCACCTCGACATCGAGTCGCTGGAGTGGCTCGAGCAGACGCTCGTCTCACTCGATGCGGCGATCGCCCTGGTCGCCCACGATCGCTGGTTCCTGGAGACCGTCGGGACGGCGGTGCTCGAACTGGAGGGCGGACGCTCGCGCTTCTTTCCGGGGACCTGGCACGCCTGGCGGACCGAGCAGGCCGCGCGCGAGCTGGCGCTCGGACGCGCGATCGAGCGCCAGCAGGCCGAGGTCGCGCGGCTCGAGCGGTTCGTCGCGCGTTGGGGCGCCGGGACGCGGGCCCGTCAGGCCCAGTCGCGCGCCAAGGCACTCGAGAAGATCGAACGGATCGAGCGCGCGCCGACCGACGGCGCCTCGCTGTCGTTCCAGTTCGATGCGCCGCAGCGCAGCGGGCGGGTCACCTTCGAGCTGGAGGACGCACGAATCGAGGTCGGCGAGCCACCGATCGTGCTGCTCGAGGACGCCCAGCTGTGGCTCGAGCGGGGCGAGCACGTCTCACTGGTCGGGCCGAACGGGTCCGGCAAGACCACGCTGATCGAGACGCTCACCGCCCAGCGGCCGCTCGCCGCCGGCAAGCTGCGCACCGGGCACAACGTGACGGTCGGCTACCTCTCCCAGCACGGCGACGAGCTCGGCGACAGCGGGACCGTGCTGGCGGCGACGCAGCGGGCAACCGGGCTGACGCCGAACAAGGCGCGCGCGCTGCTCGGCCGTTTCCTGTTCAGCGGCGAGCTGGCGGAGAAACCGCTGGCGGGGTGCTCGGGCGGCGAACGGCGCAGGCTGTCGCTCGCGATCCTCGTCAGCGGCGGCGCGAATGTGCTGATCCTCGACGAGCCGACCAACCACCTCGACCTCGAGTCGCGCGAGGCACTCGAGGACGCCCTGAGCGCGTTTCGCGGCTCGTTGATCCTCGTCTCCCACGACCGGGCGCTGCTCGACGCCGTCGGGACCCGGACGATCGCGGTCGAGCACGGCACGCTGCGCAGCTATGTCGGTGGCTGGCCGGAGTACGTCCGCATGCGCGAGGAGCGCAAGGCCGCGGGCGAGGATCTCGGTCTGCCGCCGCGCCGCGGCCCGGCCGCCGGGGCGCCGCCGGCCGGCGGCCCCTCGACCGCGGTCGCGCCGGCGAAGCGGCGCGCGACGGCGCCGACCGGGCCGAGCAAGAACCGGCTGCGCGACCAGGAGAAGGCCGAACGCGCAGTCGAGGCGGCCGAGGCGGTGCTCGTCGCGCTGGAGCTCGAGCTGTCCGATCCGGCGGCCTGGGCGACCAAGTACGAGACGGCCAAGAACCAGGCGCGCCACACCGCCGCCAAGCGGGCCGTCGAGGCCGCCTACGCGGAACTCGAAGCGCTGCTCTAGCCCGGTCCGGGACCCGTCCCGCCCCGCCGGGGCTGCGGACCGGCGCGGATCCGCCGTGCCGCCTTAGGCCCGGGCGGTGCTGAACTACACTCAGATCATGAAGCACGCACGCAACGTCGCGATCATCATGCTGATCGCGCTCGCCGTGGTAGCGCTGCCGGGTGGCGGCGGCACCGCGGGCCTGGTCGCCGCGATCTTCTCGCTGCTGATCGCCGCGCTGCTCGCGTACTTCGCCGGCCGCTTCTACCGCGACCACCAGATCGACCTCTACGGGCTCGGTGATCGCGACCGCGCAATCCTCTACACCGCGCTCGGGGCGATCGTGGTGATCGTGGCCGCCTCGGGCAGGCTCTCGGTCAGCACGGCCGGCACGCTGATCGAAATTGCGGCGCTCGCGCTGTGCGCCGGTGGGCTGTTCCGTGTCTACCGCAACTGGCGACGGTACTGAGCCGCCGGCGGGGAGCCCCGAGCTGAGCGGCACGGACCTCGCCACGCAGCGGCGCACGCTGCCGGACCAGCCCGGCGTCTACCTGTTCCGCAATCACGCGGGGCGCGTGATCTACGTCGGCAAGGCGAACTCGGTGCGCAAGCGGGTCGCCTCGCACTTCGGAGTCGGGGGAAACGCGGCGATGACGGCGGAGGTCGCCTCGATCGAGAGCGTCGTCGTCGGCAGCGAGGCCGAGGCGCTGCTGGCCGAGCAGGGCTTCATCAAGCAGTACCGGCCGCGCTTCAACATCCGCCTGCGCGACGACAAGTCCTACCCGTTCATCGCGATCTCGCTCGACGAGGAGTTCCCGCGGGTCTATTTCACGCGCGAGCGCCACCGCCGCGATCGCGCCTACTTCGGTCCGTATTCGAACGCCAAGCGGGTCCGCGAGACGCTCGAGCTGCTGAGCCGGATCTTCCTGATCCGCTCGTGCACGGGGGCCGAGCCGGGGCGGCGATCGGGATCGCCGTGCCTGGACTACCACATCAACCGTTGCGCGGCACCGTGCGTGGGCTACGTCTCGCGCGGCGAATACCGGCAGGGGATCGATCGCGCGATCGACTTCCTCGGCGGCCGCTACGGCGAGATCGTGCGCGAGCTGGAACAGCGGATGAGCGCCGCGGCGGCGGCCCAGGAGTTCGAGCAGGCGGCCGTCGAGCGCAACCGGCTCGCCGCCGTGCGCTCGCTGCTCGCGCGCCAGCGCGTGGCCGGCGCCGCGGTCGGCACGCTTGACGCGATCGCCGTCGCGCTCGCCGGCCAGGACGCCAACGCACAGGTCTTCCAGGTGCGCGACGGCGTGCTCTCCGACCGCCAGTCGTTCTACCTCGCCAACGAGGGCGAGCGTCCGCACAAGGAGGTGATCGAGGAGTTCCTGCTGCAGTACTACGAGCATGCGGCGGCCGTTCCCGCGCTCGTCGCGGTCGAGCAGCCGGTGGCCGAGATCGTCACCGAGACGCTCAGCGCACGGCGCGGTGCGCGGGTCGAGGTGCGCGCCGCCGAGCGCGGCGAGAAGCGGCGGATCCTGGAGCTCGCGGCGCGCAACGCGGCGCTCGCGCTCGAGGAGGACCAGCTCAAGGCGGCGCGCCGGCGCGAGCGCCGCGCCGAAGCGCTCGACGGCCTGCGCACGGCGCTCTCGCTGCCCGCCGTGCCGATGCGCATCGAGTGCTTCGACATCTCGAACCTCCAGGGCACCCACAGCGTCGCCTCGATGGTCGTCTTCGAGGCCGGGGTGCCGAAGCGCTCGGACTACCGGCGCTTTCGGATCCGCACGGTCAGCGGCGCCGACGACTTCGCGTCGCTGGCGGAGGTCCTGGGACGACGGATGGCGAACTGGGAGCGCCAGTCGGACACCTCGCCGCACGAGTCGGGCTATGACCGCAGCTTCGCCGCGCTGCCGAACGTGATCGTGATCGACGGCGGCAAGGGCCAGCTCTCGGCCGGCCTCGAGCCGCTGGCGGCGGCCCGCGCCCAGGGCGTGGCGGTGATCTCGCTCGCCAAGCGCCTGGAGGAGGTCTTCATCCCGGGCCGCAGCACACCGATCGTGCTCTCCCACGAGAGCCCGGAGCTCCAGCTGCTGGCGCGCATCCGCGACGAGGCGCATCGCGTCGCGGTCACCCACCACCGGTCGCGGCGCGATCGCGCGATGACCTCGTCACTGCTCGACGAGCTGCCCGGCGTCGGGCCGGCGCGCAAGCGCGCGCTGATCGCCCACTTCGGTTCCCCCGATGCGGTGCTCGCGGCGAGCGCCGAGCACCTGCAGGCGGTTCCGGGGGTGCCGGCGAAGGTCGGGCGCGAGCTGCACGCCCACCTTCACCGGGTGGGATGAGCGCCGCCGCGCGCCGGGCCGGTGAGCGGAGCCCGCGTCCGCCGCGTGCGCCACGATTGCGTCAGATGGCCGACTCGGTGGGCGCGCTGCAGGACCTGATGATCATCACGGGCTTCTCGGGAGCCGGCAAGTCGACGGCGATGAACGTGTTCGAGGACGCCGGCTACTTCTGCGTCGACAACCTGCCACCGGGAATGATCGGCAGCCTGATCGAGCTGTTCGTCCACGAGGGCTCGAAGGTCGAGCGCGCGGCGGTGGTCTCCGACGTCCGCGGCGGCGCCTACTTCGACGAGCTGCAGGCGGTGCTCGACGAGCTCGACCGGATGGGGCTGGCGCACCGCCTGCTGTTCCTCGACGCCGAGGACGAGACGCTGCTGAACCGCTACAAGGAGACCCGCCGGCGGCACCCGCTGGCGCCGGGCTCCTCGATCGCCGAGGGGATCGCCGCCGAGCGCGCCCAGCTCGAGGCGCTGAAGGCGCGCGCCGACGTGGTGATCGACACGACCGGGCTCTCGGCCGCGATGCTGCGCGGCAAGATCGTCGAGGCCTTCCTCTCCCAGCAGCCGTCGACGAAGCTCGCCGTCACCTTCTCCAGCTTCGGCTTCAAGCACGGGCCTCCGCGCGACGCCGACCTGCTGTTCGACGTGCGGTTCCTGCCGAACCCCCACTACGAGCCGGAGCTGCGCCCGCTGACCGGACGCGATCAGCGGATCGTCGACTTCATCGACCGTGACGGCAAGCTCGCCGAGTTCTACGCGCTGCTCGAGCCGCTGCTCGACTACCTGTTCAGCCAGTACGTGGCCGAGGGCAAGTCCTACCTGCTGGTCGCGATCGGCTGCACCGGCGGCCGCCACCGCTCGGTGGCGATCGTCGAGCACCTGGCGGCCCGCTACGGCGCGCGCGGCGACGTGCTCGTGTCGGTCAACCACCGCGACGCGGACAAGCCAGACCAGGATCAGTGATCGACCACGTCGGCTTCGAGGTCGCCGATCTCGAGTGCTCCGCGGCCTTCTACGACGCCGTCTTCCTGGCGCTTGGCGGGCGGCGGCTGCACGAGGGCTCCCACGCGATCGCCTACGGGATGTTCGCGCCGTCGCTGTGGATCGTCGTTCGCGGCCGTGCCGCGGCGCCCGGCTACGGACATGTCGCGCTGCGGGCGCGGGGGCGGGCGGCCGTCGCCGGCGCGCACCGTGCGGCACTGGCCAACGGCGGCACCGACGAGGGGGCGCCCGGTCCGCGCCCGCAGTACGGGTCGCTCTACTACGCTGGGTACGTGCGCGACCCCGACGGCCTGCACGTCGAGTTCGTCAGCGGCTCACGCTGATCCGTTGATAGCCTGCGGTTCGCCGTGAGGCCGCTCGCGAGGTTGGCCTGCGCTCGTCACTTCGTGGGAAGGATGTTCAAATGCCGGTACGGGTGGGGATCAACGGCTTCGGCCGGATCGGTCGCAACGTCTTCCGGGCGGCGATGGCCGCACGCGCTGACATCGACTGGGTGGCGGTCAACGACCTCACCGATGCGCAGACGCTGGCGCACCTGCTGCGTTACGACTCGACGCTCGGCCGCTACCCGGGCACCGTCGAGGTCGACGGCGAGGGGCTGATCGTCGACGGCGCGCCGCTGCGCGTGCTGGCGGAGCGCGACCCGGCGGCGCTGCCGTGGGGCGATCTCGGCGTCGATGTGGTGATCGAGTCGACCGGCTTCTTCACGGCCCGCGCGGCCTGCGGCAAGCACCTCGAGGGCGGCGCCGGCAAGGTCGTGATCTCGGCGCCGGCGAGTGGTGAGGACATCACCGTCGTGCTCGGGGTCAACTTCGATCGCTACTCACCGGCCGAGCACCACGTGATCTCGAACGCCTCGTGCACCACGAACTGCCTGGCGCCGGTGGCGAAGGTGCTGCACGAGACGGTCGGCATCCGCCACGGGCTGATGACGACGATCCATGCCTACACCGCCGACCAGCGGCTGCAGGACATGCCCCACGAGGACCTGCGCCGGGCGCGCGCGGCGGCGCTGAACCTCGTGCCGACCTCGACCGGCGCGGCCAAGGCGGTCGGACTGGTGCTGCCGGAGCTCGCCGGCAAGCTGCACGGCTTCGCCGTGCGGGCGCCGGTGGCGGTCGGCTCACTCGTCGACCTGACCTTCGAGGCGGAGCGCGAGACGAGCGTCGAGGAGATCAACGCTGCGCTGCGCGGGCGGGCCGACAGCGGTGCGCTGGCCGGCATCCTGGCCTACACCGAAGACCCGATCGTCTCAACCGACATCATCGGCAACCCGTTCTCCTCGATCGTCGACGGCGGCCTGACCGCGGTCATCGACGGGACATTGGTCAAAGCCGTGAGCTGGTACGACAACGAGTGGGGCTACTCCAATCGCGTCGTCGAACTCGTCCAGCGCCTGTCGTGAAAGGCCTCGACGATGTCGCCGTCGACGGCCGCTTCGTGCTCGTCCGGGTCGACTTCAACGTGCCGCTCGAGGACGGCAGGATCACCGACGACACGCGGATCCGCGCGGCGCTGCCGACGATCGAGAACCTGCGCCGCCGCGGCGCGAAGATCATCCTCGCCAGCCACCTCGGACGGCCGAAGGGTCACGATCCGGCGCTCTCGCTCGCGCCGGTGGCCGAGCGCCTCGCGCAGCTGACCGGCGCCCACGTCGCGTTTGCCGAGGACGTCGTCGGGCCGAGCGCGCACGCCTGCCGCGAGCGGCTGGCGCCCGGCGAGATCCTGCTGCTCGAGAACCTCCGCTTCGAGCCCGGCGAGACCGCCAACGACGACGGGCTCGCCCGCCAGCTCGGCGAGCTCGCCGACGTCTACGTCAACGACGCGTTCGGCTCCGCGCACCGGGCCCACGCCTCGACCGAGGGCGTCACCCACCACGTCAAGGATGTCGCCGCCGGGCTGCTGTTGGAGCGTGAGGTCACGCAGCTGCAGGCGATCCTCGCCGATCCGCCGCGGCCACTGGTCGCCGTGCTCGGCGGCTCGAAGGTGACCGACAAGCTCGCGGTGATCGAGCGCTTCCTCGAGCTCGCCGACACGCTGCTGATCGGCGGCGCGATGTGCTTCCCGTTCCTGCATGAGCAGGGCCACAGCGTCGGGCGCTCGATGTGCGAGGAGGCCGGGCTCGAGCCGGCGCGCGCGGCGCTCGCCGGCGCCGCCGCTGCGCGGGCGCAGCTGCGGCTGCCGGTCGACCTCGGGCTCGCTGAACGCGTCAGCGCCGACGCGCCGCGGCGCGATCTCGACGGCGTCGACGTGCCGGACGGCTGGATGGGACTGGACATCGGCCCGCGCACCGCGGCCGGCTACGCCGCGGCGATCGCCGCCGCGGGCGGCGTCTTCTGGAACGGGCCGATGGGCGTCTTCGAGCTCGACGCGTTCGCCGCCGGCACGCGCAGCGTCGCCGAGGCGGTCGCCGCGGCCCCGGGAACCACGGTCGTCGGCGGCGGGGACTCCGCGGCCGCGCTCACGCGGTTCGGCCTCGCGGACTCGGTGACCCACCTCTCGACCGGCGGCGGCGCGACGCTCGAGCTGATCGAAGGGCGCACACTGCCGGGGGTTGCGGCGCTTGAGCTCGCCGCGGGACGCGCATGAGCCGCTCGGCGCTGATCGCCGGCAACTGGAAGATGAACAAGACCGTCGCGGAGGCCGAGCGCTACGTGCAGGCGCTGCTGCCGCGGGTCGCGAGCCTCGACGGGGTCGAGATCGCGATCTGCGCGCCGTTCACCGCGCTGGCGCCGATGATCGAGAGCACGCGCGGATCGCGCGTCGCCGTGTTCGCGCAGAACATGCACCAGGCGACCGCCGGGGCGTTCACCGGCGAGGTCTCGGCGCCGATGCTCGTCGAGCTCGGCGTCGCGGGCGTCGTCCTCGGGCACAGCGAGCGCCGCCAGCTGTTCGGCGAGACCGACCGCGCGGTCGCCCAGAAGGTCGCTGCGGCGCTGGACGCCGGGCTGACGCCGATCCTCTGCGTCGGCGAGACCGACGAGGAGCGCCTCGCCGGCGAGACCGAGCGAAAGCTGCGCCACCAGGTCCACGAGGGCCTCGAGCTGGTACCGAAGGAGCGCCTCGGCGAGGTCGCGATCGCCTACGAGCCGATCTGGGCGATCGGGACCGGGCAGGTCGCGACCGCCGAGCAGGCACAGGACGCCGCGAGCTTCGTGCGCGCGCTCGTCGGCTCGGGGGCGAACGGCGCCGGGAAGCTGGTCAGCGTGCTCTACGGTGGGTCGGTGAGCCCCGACAACGCCGCCGAGCTGCTGGGGCTGCCCGACGTCGATGGCGCGCTGGTCGGCGGCGCCTCGCTCGAGGCGGAGTCGTTCGCCGCGATCGCCGCGGCGGCGCGCGGCTCGAAATGACGCTGCCCGCCGGTCCCGACGCGCTGCCGCTTCCCGCGCTCTGCCTGATCGTGCTCGACGGCTGGGGGATCGCCGCGCCGGGGCCCGGCAACGCGATCTCGCTCGCGCACACGCCGGTCTTCGACGAGCTGTGGGAGCGCTATCCGCACACCCGGCTGACCGCCTGCGGGCGTGCCGTGGGGCTGCCCGACGGGCAGATGGGCAACTCGGAGGTCGGCCACCTGAACCTCGGCGCCGGCGCCGTGCTGCGCCAGGATCTGACGCGGATCGACGACGCCCTCAGGGATGGCACGCTGGCCGAGAATCCGGTGATCCGGGCGGCGCTCGCCGGCCCCGGATGCGTCCACCTGCTCGGCCTGGTCTCCGACGGCGGTGTCCATTCCTCGCTCGAGCACCTGCTGGCGCTGGTCGCGATCGCCCGCGAGCTCGAGGCCGGCGAGGTCGTCGTGCACTGCTTCACCGACGGCCGCGACACCGCCCCGCACGCCGGCGTCGAGGCGATCGGCAGCCTCGAGCGCGCGGGCGGCGCCCGGGTCGGCTCGGTCGTCGGCCGCTATTGGGCGATGGACCGCGACAAGCGCTGGGACCGCACGCAGCGCGCCTACGACATGCTCGTCGCCGGCCGTGCGCCGTATGAGGCGGCCACCGGCGTCGAGGCGGTGACCGCGGCCTACGAGCGTGGCGAGACCGACGAGTTCATCGAGCCGACGCTCGTCGGCGCGCCGGCGCGGATCGCGCCCGGCGACCGCGTCTTCTGCTTCAACTTCCGCCCCGACCGGATGCGCGAGATCGTCCGCGCGCTGGCCGAGCCGGGCTTCACCGAGGTCGATCGCGGCGGCACCCCGCCGATCGCGGCGCTGAGCACGCTGACCGAGTACGAGGAGGGCTGGCCGTATCCGGTGGCGTTCGGTCCGGAGCACCCGGCGACCACGCTCTCCGCCGTGATCGCGGCGAGCGGCGCGCGTCAGCTGCACGTCGCCGAGACCGAGAAGTACCCGCACGTGACGTACTTCTTCAACGGCGGCGAGGAGCAGCCGCTGCCCGGCGAGCGGCGCGAGCTGGTGCCCTCGCCGCGCGACGTGCCGACCTACGACCACAAGCCGGAGATGAGCGCGCGAGCCGCCGCCGACGCCTTCGTCACGGCCTGGCACGAGGATCAGCCGCGCTTCGCGGTGATCAACTTCGCCAACGCCGACATGGTCGGTCACACCGGGGTGATCGAGGCGGCGGTGCGCGCCGTCGAGGTCGTCGACGAATGCCTCGGCGAGGTGGTGTGCGAGGTCCACGCGAGCGGCGGCGCCTGCATCGTCACGGCCGACCACGGCAACTGCGAGGAGATGCTCGAAGCCGACGGCAGCCCGCAGACGGCGCACTCGCTCTCGCCCGTCCCGCTGATTGCCACCACGACGGCCGTGCGGATGGAGCGCGAGGGGATCCTCGCGGACGTCGCGCCCACCGTGCTCGAGCTGCTCGGGATCGCCCAGCCGCAGGCGATGACCGGGCGGTCGCTGTGCTCCGCGGTCGCTGACAGCGCTGATACCGTGGGCTGATGAGCACCGCGGAGCGCGTGGCGCCCACCGGCCTGACGAGCGCCGAGAGCGGCGCCTGGCGCGGGCTGCTGCGCGCCCACGCCGGGCTGGTCAAGGCCCTCGACGGCGAGCTCGAGCGGGCCCACGGCCTCGGGCTCAGCTCCTTCGAGGTGCTGGCCCGCCTCGACGCCGCGCCCGAGCGGCGGATGCGGATGTGCGATCTGGCCGAGTCGGTGCTGCTCAGCCGCAGCGGGCTGACCCGGCTCGTCGACCGGCTCGAGCGCCACGGCTTCGTCGCCCGCCACAGTTGCGAGCAGGACGCGCGCGGATCGTTCGCCGTGCTGAGCGAGTCGGGCGCAGAGGTCGTGCACGCCGCCCGCGCGACGCACATCGAGGCCGTGCGCCGGCACTTCCTCGGCCGCTTCTCGACGCCGGAGCTCGAAAGCCTGCGCGGGTTCCTGGCCCGCCTGGGCGACGACTCGCCCGCCGAAGGCTGCGGCGACGCCCGGCTCGAGCCGGCTTCCTCCTAGGCGTCGTCCCGCTCGGCCGCCGCCGCCGTCCGGCGCTGCTTCAGCCGCCGGCGCACGTAGAACACCGCGAGCACGACGAGCACACCCGCGGCGATCCCGCCGTAGAGCCCGATCTTGCTGAAGACCTTCTCGACGCCCGTGCCGCCGTAGTAGGCGGCGAGCGCGACGCTGGCCGCCCAGGCCGTGCCGCCGAGCGCGTTCCAGACCATGAACGTCGGCCAGCGCATGTCGCTGGCGCCCGCGAGCCACGAGGTCCATACGCGCAGCCCGGTGATCCAGCGCCCGAGGAAGACGGCCTTGGGGCCGTGACGCTCGAAGAACGGGTCGCCGATCTCGAGCACCCGCCGGCGCTCCTCGGCGAAGCGCCCGGGCCGCTCGAGCAGCGCGCGGCCCCCGCGCCGGCCGATCAGAAAGCCGATGTTGTCGCCGATGATCGCCCCGCTCGCCGCGACCACGATCACCGCGACGATCGACAGCCGTCCCTGGTTGGCGGCGAGGCCGGCGAAGATCACCGCCGTCTCGCCCGGCAGGGGAACCCCCAGCGCCTCGATCCCGACGAGCAGCCCTAGAACCGGAAGGCCGAGGTTCTGCGTGACGCTGAGGAAGCTTGCCAGCACGGTCGTCATCGGCGCGCAGCGGCGCTCTCTAGGATCCCGCGATGCCCGCGCTGTGCATTATCGCCCGCGACCCGGCGTCGCGCGCGCGCGCGGGCGTGCTGCACACCGCCCACGGCGAGGTCCGCACGCCGGCCTTCGTGCCGCTCGCGACGAAGGGCAGCGTGCGCGGCCTCGGCTCCGCCGAGGTCGCCGCCCTCGGCTACGACATCGTGTTGGGCAACACCTTCCACCTGTTCCTGAGCCCGGGCGGCGAGCTGATCGAGCGCTTCGGCGGGCTGCACCGCTTCATGGGCTGGGAGCGGGCGATCATCACCGACTCCGGCGGCTTCCAGGTCTTCTCGATGGGACACGGCACGGTCGCCGACGAGATCAAGGGCCGCCGGCGCGTGACGGGCGAGGGCGCGATCCTCGCGATCGAGGAGCAGGGGGTTCGCTTTCGCTCCTACATCGACGGCAGCGAGCGCTTCCTCAGCCCGGAGATCTCGATGGCGGTGCAGGCGCAGCTGCACTCCGACATCGTGCTGGCGTTCGACGAGTGCACGCCGTTTCACGCCGCGCGCGACTACACCGCACGCTCGACCGAGCGGACCCATCGCTGGCTGCGGCGCGCACAGGCCTGGCGCTCCGCCCACGGCGGCCCGCCGTCGCTGTTCTACGGGATCGTCCAGGGCGGGGTCTACGAGGACCTGCGGATCGAGTCGGTCGCCGCCGTGGCGGCCAGCGGCGCCGAGGGGATCGCGATCGGCGGATCGCTCGGCCAGGAGAAGGCGCAGATGTATGAGGTCGTCGAGTGGACGACGCGCGAAACCGAGCGGCTGGCGCCCGAGCGCCCGCGCCACCTGCTCGGGATCGGCGAGGTCGACGATTTGATCCGCGGCGTCGAGCTGGGAATCGACAGCTTCGACTGCGCGATGCCGACCCGCCTGGCGCGCCACGGCGTGGCGCTCGTGGCCGACCCGTCCAACCGCTGGCGCCTGGAGGTCGACCGGCCGGCCTTCCGCGACGACGACGCAGCGCTGACCGAGGGCTGTCCCTGCCCGGCGTGCGCCGGCGGGCTCTCGCGCGGCTACCTCCATTACCTGTCGCGCTCGCACGAGGTGAGCGGGGCGCGCTTGCTGACGCTGCACAACCTGACGTTCATCGCGAGCCTGATGGCGCGCCTGCGCGAGGCGATCGTCGACGGGCGCCTCGCCGAGGTCGCGAGCGCGCTGCGCGAGGGCCGCTGACGCGGCGGGACCGCGATGCCGTTCGGGTCGACGCATGCGCCGACCCGCCGGCGGGTGCATGCACCCGCCGGGCCCGTCAGAGGGTGTTGGCGTCGATCAGCGAGTTCAGCTGACTGAGCACGGACTGAAAATCGCCGGAGAACCCGCTCGGGCGCAGCTGAACCTTCCCCGAGGGCTGGATCGAGAGCACGATCGCGACGACCGCCGCGGCGACGATCACCAGCGCGACGAGCAGCGCCGCGATGCGACCGGCGTTGTTACGCGGCGGCGGCGGCTGCTGCTGCTGCTGGGGCTCGCGCCGCGCGACGCCCTGGCGGGGCTGGCGCGGCGTGACGCCGACGGCGACGCGGGTGCGCTGGTCGCGGGCGACCACGGTGGTCGAGCTCGACGACCGCGGCGGCACGACGGCCGTGCCCGACCCGGGCTCGATTCCCCGCGAGCCCTCCTCGAGCGCGTGGGCCATCTCCACGGCAGTCGGATAGCGTTCGCGCGGATCGATCCGCAGCGCCACGCCGACGGCGTCGGCGAGCTCGGGTGAGACGGCGGCGACAAGCTCGTCGAGGCGGGCCGGCGGCTCGCGCTGCTGCTTGATCGCGAGCTCGGTCAGCGAGGCCCCCTCGAACGGCAGGCGGCCGGAGATCAGCTGGTAGGTGACGACCCCGAGCGCGTAGATGTCGGCCGGCGGCCCGGCCTCCTCGCCGCGTCCCTGCTCCGGCGCGAGGTAGGCCGCCGTGCCGAGCACCGACCCCACCTGCGTGATGCTCGACTGCTCGGTGGCCTTGGCGATCCCGAAGTCGGCGAGCTTGACGGTGCGATCGATCCCAAGCAGCAGGTTGCCCGGCTTGACGTCGCGGTGGACGACGCCCTTGCGGTGGGCGTAGTCGAGCCCGGCGCAGGAGCCAAGGATGATCGGCAGCGTCTCCTCGACCGGCAGCCAGCCCCGGTCGCGCAGGATCTCGGCGCAGGACTGGCCGTCGATGTACTCCATCACGATGTAGTGCTGGTCGCGGTAGTCGTCGAGCCCCGAGTCGAAAACCTGGACGATGTTGGGGTGGATCAGCCGCGCGGCGGCGAGCGCCTCGCGCTGGAACCGTGAGACGAACGCGGGGTCCGAGGCGAGGTGCTCGGCGAGCAGCTTCAGCGCGACGTAGCGCTCGAGGCGCTCGTCGAACGCGAGATGCACCGTCGACATCCCGCCCGACCCGAGGCGGCTCTCGATCCGGTAGCGCCCGCCGACGATGTTGTCCGCGCGTGGCACTAGTCGCCCGGGCCGCCGATGCCGCCGCCGTTCCCGCCGCCGTTCCCGCCGCCGTTCCCGCCGCCGTTCCCGGTTGCGCCGTCGCAGGCCGGCGTTCCGCCGCCTTCGCCCGGTGTGGTGTTGGTGCAGGTCGGGCCGCTCTCGCCGGTCGTGGTGCTCGCGTCGCTGGTGGTCGTCGTGGCCGAGCTGGTCTCGGTGCTGGTGGTCGTCGAGGCGGTGCTGCTCGCCGTGCTGCTCGTGGTCGTGGTGGTCGAGCTGGTCGCGCCGGTGGTGGAGGTCACCCCGGTGCTCCCGGTCGGCCCGGTGCTCGACGTCGTGCCCTGGCATTCCTTGAGCGCGTTGGTCGCGAGCGCGGTCAGGCCGTTCTGGAGCTCGCTCACGAGCGAGGTGTTGATGCTGGTCGGCAGGCCGTTGAAGTCGCTGTTGGCGGTGGCGATATCGCTGGTCGCCGCGGCGCAGTTCTGCTCGACGACGTCCGCGGAGATGCGAGAGAGATCGACGCGCAGCGTTCCCGCGCTGGCCGCCGGGATCAGACCGCCGCTGCCGCCGCAGGCGGCGATCAGCAGCGCCGTGGCCAGGGTGGCGGCGGCGACCGCGAGCGCCTTCATTGGCCGTACTCCAGCCGCTCGGCGAGCGAGTCAGGCAGGCGCGCGGCGCGGATCGCGTTCGCCGCGCCCGGGATGTCGTAGTCGCAGCGGCGGAAGCGGGCGGTCAGCCCGTCGAGGTCCAGCAGCAGCCAGGCCGCGCGGGGATCGCCGTCGCGCGGCTGCCCGACGCTACCCGGGTTCAGCAGCCACTCACCGCTGGCGAGGTTCAGCCGGCTGTCGGCGCGGCGGGTCTCGCCGGTCGCCGGACGGCCCTCCGGGCGCTCGAAGGACAGCGCCACGTGGGAGTGGCCCAGCAGGTTGACGCGGTGGCGGGTGGCGTCGAAGCAGAGCTCGGCGAGCAGCGCCGACAGCACGTACTCCCAGACGTCGTCGCGCGGACTCCCGTGATAGAGGCCGATGTCCGCGCGCGCGCCGGACGGGCGCAGCGACGCGAGGTAGTCGCGGTTGTCCGACCCGATCACCTCCTGGGTCCAGCGCACGGCGATCTCGGCGCCGCGCGAGAAGTCGTCGAGCGGGATCTTGCCGGCGACCGCGAGGTCGTGGTTGCCGGCCAGGCACAGGTCGGTGTGCTCGCGCGCGAGATCGACGCACGCGTCGGGGTCCGCGCCGTAGCCGACGAGGTCGCCGAGGCACCAGAGCTCCGCGATCGACTCCTTGGCGATGTCGCTGAGAACCGCCTCGAAGGCTTGGCGGTTGCCGTGTATGTCAGAGATGATTGCGACCTTCATCGACGCGGTAGACCCGCCCGCAGCGCGGGATATGACCCCGCAGTCTTGCAGCCAGCGCGATCGGGCGAGGCGGTGGTGGCAATCGTGCGCACCGCGGGGGAGTGGGCCCGGTGCCCGCGCTGCCGCGGCCGGGGACGCCGCCGGGCGACGTCCAGACGCCGTCGTTTGCGCTGGAACGTGTCGCGAAGGCCCACTACTGTGCCCTGTGGTGGCTGAGGACTCTCAACGCGGCTGGGTCGGCTCGCTCGCGGCTGCGGTTGCGCTCGCCGAGGCGGCGGTGGTCGCGCTGCGGCCGCGCCACGGCGTGATCGCACCGGCCCCTGTCGAGGCGCTGGCGCACTTCGACGCGGCCGACATCGCGCGGGCCCGACGCTACGGCCGCGGCCAGCTGGCGCTCGGCGGCGCCGGCGCGGTCGCCGAGGGCGCGCTGCTCGTCTGGCTGGTTCGCCGCGACCGCGGCCGCGACGGCGGGCCGCCCGGCCGCTCGCTGGCGCTCGTCGGTGGGCGCGGCGCCGGGCTGTCGCTCGGTCTCGTGCTGGCGCCGCTGCCGTTCGGCGCGCTGATGCGCAAACGCGCGCTCCGCGCCGGGCTGGCCACCCAGTCGTGGGGCGGCTGGGCCGGCGACGTCGCGCGCAGCGGCGCGCTCGGGGCCGCCTTCGCGGCGGCCGGAGCGGTGATCGTCGCCGCGCTGATGCGTCGCTACGGCGAGGACTGGTGGAAGGCAGCGGCGGCCGGGAGCGTAGCGGTGGCGGTGGTCGTCACCGCCGCCGGGCCGGTGCTGCTGGACCCGATCTTCAACGACTTCACGCCGTTGCCCGACGGCGAGCTGCGGCGCGAGGTGCTGAGCCTGGCCGAGCGCGCCGGCGTCCGCGTCGGCGAGGTCTTCGAGGTCGACGCCAGCCGGCGCACCAACGCGGCCAACGCCTACGTCAACGGGCTCGGCGGGAGCCGCCGCGTGGTGCTCTACGACACGCTGCTGGCGAGCTTCACACCCGCCGAGGCGCGGTCGGTCGTCGCCCACGAGCTGGCGCACGTGCGCTACCGCGACGTCCCGCGCCTGCTGGTCTATCTGGCGCTCGTCGCCCCGGGCGGGACGCGGGCGATCGCGCGACTGGCCGAGCGGATGGAGGGCTCGAACGCGCCCGGCCTGCCCGCGCTCGCGCTGGCCGGCGGGGTGGTCTCGGGGGCGCTCGGCGTCGTCGCGCGGCAGCTCTCGCGAGCGATCGAGCGCCGAGCCGACGCGTTCTCGCTGGAGCTGACCGGCGAAGCCGACGCCTTCGTGTCGTTCGAGCAGCGGATCACGCGCCAGAACCTCGCCGATCCCGATCCGCCGCGCTGGCTGTCGACCCTGCTCGGGACCCATCCCCCGATCATCGAGCGGATCGGGATCGCCGCCGCCTACCAGTCCGGCGAGCGGGCTACTCCTCCGCCTCGTCCTCGTCCTCGTCCCCGGAGGACCCTTCGAACTCGGGCAGGCTCTTGATGCCCTCGCGCGCCTGCCAGCGCGAGTAGTTGTCCTCGAGCGCCGCGATCAGCTCGCGCATGAAGCGCGGCGAGAGGCTGACGCGCGAAACGATGATGCCGGGGATCTCGCCGCTCTCGACCTCGTGGTCGACGCGGGCGAAGGTGATCGTGAACTCGTAGTCGGAGTGGCTGACGTTCGCGAAGTTGGCATAGACGCCCGCCATCATCTCGGGCGAGACCTGGATGTTGATGTGGCGGTCGCCGCCCGCCGGCTCGGTGCTCATCGGCGATTAGTATCGCAGCCGTGCAGGTCGTCGTGATCTCGGTCGGGCGGCTGCGGGCCCCGTATGTCGACGACGTCGCGCACTACGCGAAGCTGCTCGGCCGCCACGTGCGACTGACGCAGATCGAGCTGCGCGAGAGCCCGGGGCACGAGGCCGGCGCCGAGCGCCTCGCGGCCAGGCTGCCCCGCGGTGCGTTCGTGTCGCTGTTGGCGGCCGAAGGCGAGCAGCTCGACAGCCTCGCCTTCGCGTCGTTCATCGAGGCCCGGCGCGCCTCCGGCCGCGATCTCGCGTTCGTGATCGGCGGCGCTCACGGGCTCGAGCTGCCGCACGCCGACCACCGGCTGTCGCTCGGCGCGATGACGCTGCCGCACCAGCTCGCGCGTGTGTTGCTGCTCGAAGCGCTGTTTCGAGCCCACCGGATCATCGCCGGGGAGCCCTACCACTACTGAACGCCGGCCGTGCCCTCCGGCGGCGCGGTGCCCGCCGCCGGAGGGGGTGCCGAGGCCGCCAACCCATAGGCTCCCGGCATGCCGCCGCTCGAATCCCTCCACGACGCGATCCGCGCCGGCGCCGCCGCCGTCGCGGGCGCCGCGGTCGAGTCGGTGAAGCTCGAGCAGCCGCCGCGTGCCGAGCTCGGCGACTACTCGACCAACGCACCGCTGCTGCTCGCGCCGCGCCTGGGGATCGCGGCGCACGAGGTCGCCGGGCGCCTCGCCGCCGACCTCGAGGCGCGGCTCGGCGGGATGCTGGAGCGGGCCGAGGTCGCGGGGCCGGGCTTTCTCAACCTCTACCTGCGCGACGAGTGGTTCGTCGAGGCGCTGTCCCACGTGCTCGACGAGGGCGAGCGCTTCGGCGCGACGAGCCTCGATCCGCCGGTGCCGATCAACGTCGAGTTCGTCTCGGCCAACCCGACCGGGCCGCTGCACATCGGGCACGCGCGCCAGGCGGCGTACGGCGATGCGCTGGCCCGGATCCTCGAGCTGCGCGGCTACGACGTCACGCGTGAGTACTACATCAACGACTACGGCAGCCAGGTCGTCAAGCTCGGCGAGTCGGTCCGCGCGCTGGCGCGCGGTGAGCCGGTGCCCGACGGCGGCTACCACGGCGAGTACGTCGGCCACCTGGTGGCCCCCGAGCGGGCCCGCGAGCTCGACCTCGAGACGCTCGCGCGGGAGGCCTGCGACGCCTGTCTGGCGCTGATTCGCGAGTCGCTCGAGCGTTTCGGCGTGCGCTTCGACGTCTGGTTCTCCGAGCGCTCGCTGCACGAAGGCCCCGCCGTCGAGCGGGCCCTCGAGGCGCTGGCCGTCCGCGACGAGACCTTCACCCAGGACGGGGCGCTGTGGCTGCGCACGAGCGCCCACGGCGACGACAAGGATCGCGTGCTCGTGCGCTCGAGCGGCGACCACACCTACTTCACCTCCGACATCGCCTATCTCGAGGACAAGCTCGAACGCGGGTTCCAACGGCTGGTCTACGTCTGGGGCGCCGATCACCACGGCTACATCGCGCGCTTGAAGGCCGCCTGCGCGGCGCTCGGCGGCGACCCCGACACGCTCGAGATCGTGATCCAGCAGTTCGTCCACCTGATCGGGGTCGAGGGACGCACCGCGATGTCCAAGCGCGAGGGCGAGTACGTGACGCTCGACGAGCTGGTCGAGGAGATCGGCGTCGACGCGTCGCGCTTCTACCTGCTGCAGCGCTCCCACGACACGACCGTCGACCTCGACCTCGACCTCGCCGTCCGCCAGAGCGCCGACAACCCGGTCTACTACGTGCAGTACGCGCACGCGCGGATCGCCTCGGTGCTGGCGAGGGCGGGTGCCGCCCGCGTCCGCGACGCGCTCTCGCAGGTCGTCGCGGCCGAGCCGCTGCACCCGTCTGAGCGGGCGCTGCTCAGGCGGTTGCTCGCGTTCCCGGGCGACCTCGCCGACGCCGCCGAGCGCCGGGCGCCGCACCGCATCGCCTCCTACGCGCTGGAGCTCGCGCAGGAGTTCACCGCCTTCTACCGCGACTGCCAGATCGTCGGCGCGCAACCCCGCGAGACCGAGTCGCTGCGGCTCGCGCTGTCGGTGGCGGCGCGGGCGACGATCGCTCGCGCGCTCGGGCTGCTCGGCGTCAGCGCGCCGACGCAGATGTGATCAGCGCTCGAAGCGGGCGAGGTCCGCGTCCAGCCGCGCGGTCTCGGCGGCGCTCGGCGTCGTGCCGTCGCCGGGCGGCGGGCCCGCGCGGCGGTTGCGCCGCCAGCGCGGCAAAAGCAGCGCGAGCAGCGCGAGCGCCAGCGCGACGCCGGCGACCGGGAGCAGGTAGAAGACGACGTTGAAACCGCGGTCGGGCGGCAGCGCGAGCACCGCCTCGGTGTACTGCAGGACCAACTGGTGCTTGACCTGTGCCGCGGTGTCGCCCTCGGCGACCAGTCGCTGAATGAACTGGCGCTCCTGGTCGGCCGCCGGGGACTCGGCGACCTCGAGCGGGATGCCGCAGGTGACGCACATCACCTGCGGTTCGATCGCGCTCAGCGACGTGCGCTGCGTCACGGCGAGCGCGGGCGAGGCAGCAAGCGCGAGCGCGGCGATCGCGGCGAGCGCCGCGCGCCTCACGTGCGCTCCGCCTTGGCGATCATCGTGCGCAGCCAGCCCTCGCTGACGATCTCCTCGCGCGCGATCCCGACGACCTGCAGCCGGCGGTTGAGAACGAAGGTCTCGGGCGTGGCGATCGTGCCGTAGGCGTCGGCGAAGGACCCATCGAGGTCGCGCAGATTCGGGTAGCTCAGCCCGTGCCGGGCGATGTAGGTCAGCGCGTCCGAGCTGACGTCCTTGAAGTCGATCCCGACCACGGTGCCCTCGCCGCTGGCGGCGAGCGAGCGCTGCGCCTGCTCGATCAGCGGCGCCTCCGCGGTGCAGGGGTAGCACCACGAGGCCCAGAAGTTCACGACCACGACCTTCCCGCGCCAGTGCTCGAGCGACGCGTCCGGGAGGCCGACGCGGTCAAGCACCGGCAGCAGCCGCGTGGCATCCGGTGCCGCCGGCTGGCGGTGCGCGGCGAGCGCCTGATCGAGCGCGCGGCTCGCGCCCTGCTGCGTGAGGCCGAAGACAAGCAGCCCGACGACGGCCGCAGCGACGGCGGCCGTGATCGCGGGCACAAGCTTGCGTCGCACCCTGCAAACCCTAGACCGATACGATCTCGGCCGATCCGGCGGGATTAGTTCATCGGTAGAACGCGAGCTTCCCAAGCTCGAGAGACGGGTTCGATTCCCGTATCCCGCTTCGCTGGAATCCGCTGAAGATCGGCCACACTTCGTCGGCGACCGTCATGGCTATTCGGGTTGAGAGCGCCGACGGAGACGACTCACGGACCGCATGGCCGCTTGGTCGCACCCCCGATGTCCAATGTGAACGGTCGCCGGTTGGTCCCGCTTCCGCAAATGCCTACGGAACGATCGTGCGACAGTTCGCGAGCTTGACCCGTGGTTGTCGTCCCGAGCGAGCGTGTCGCAGACCTAACGGACGTCCCTGCTTCTGGCGAGGAGGAGGGGAAGCGGCGGGCGGACCTAAACACCTGCATCGGTGCGATCGCGGTTCTCGATGACTGGGCATCAACGCGCTCGTGCGGCGTCCCGTACTCGAGCCGCGCGGGACGTTAGCAGTGGTTGTCCGGTCGACTGCGGTGGTGCGGCGGCTCACGATGTTGCCTCGTATGCGATGAGTTCCTCCGCGACGGTCGGTCTAATTCAGAATGACCAACGTCCATCGCAGACGACTGGAGAGACTGTGAGCGTCGTTCAAACAGCCATGTCCGCCTCTCTCGACGGGTTCATCGCCGGGCCCGGCGGAGCCGACGTTGGACTTCACGACTGGCTGACGGATGGGGACACGCCGAGCGGGCTGAACCCATCATTCAGGCTGTCCAAGCCCAGCGCGGAGTTCTTCGACGAAGGTGTCGGCACGATCGGTGCGGTTGTCGCTGGCCGTCGCACTTACGATGTATCGAATGCGTGGGGCGGGCGGGGACCGATTCCAGGCTTGCCGTTGTTCGTCGTGACCCACCGGGTACCCGACGCGGCTCCGTCGAGCGATCCGCCCTATACGTTCGTGACCCACGGGGTCGAAGCCGCGATTGCGCAAGCCCGGGCCGCCGCCGCCGGCGGGGACGTGCATCTGATGGGGGCAGACATCATTCAGCAAGCCATTCGCGCGGGTCTGCTCGATCAGCTCGTGATCAGTCTCGTGCCCGTCGTGCTTGGCGATGGCGTTCGGCTTCTGGACAGCCTGCCGCGTCTCGCGCTCGAGGCGGTGCGGGTGATCGACGCGCCCGGCGTCACACACCTCACCTACAAAGTCCTCAGGCCGGCGAGCATGACCTGATTGACGGTGGCCCGACACGGGCCGCGAGGGGACGCGCGGCACTCTGTGGCACGCGAGTCGCCGCTCCTGCGATCAAGGCCGCACGAGCATCGGACGTATCGAGGCGAACGTCCCTGCAATGCGCGGGAGGGATGTCTACCGCGCAGACGGGCCTGAGCAGGGCGCCGGGGTTGTGCCTTTCAGAGAAGTCGCCGAAGATCGTCGCGGTCGATCCCGGCGTCGCGCAGAATCCCGGCAAGCGTGCCGCGCTTGAGTTCACGATGAAGCGGGACCACCAGCGCAATCGTGCGCTCGTCGTGTTTGAGCCGCACGTGGCTACCGCGCTGGCGAACGGCAACCCAACCGAGCTTCTCGAGCGCTTCGATGAGCTGCTGGCCGGATAGAACCGGCAGCCGCTCGCTCACGCGGGCAGCGGCAGCGTACGTCGAACGATTCCCATCTCGAGCGAACGACCGTCCTCGCGCAGCCCCTCGACGTAGAGTTCCAGCGCTTCGCGAGCATTCTCGGTCGCTTCCTCAAGCGTGTCGCCTTGGGTGTGGAGCCCGGGGAGCTCCGGCGCGTAGACGTGGTAGCCACCTTCTTGCTGGGGCTCGAAGACGAACTCGACTTCTTGCGCAGGTTTCATGCCCACAGGGTACCGGCAGGCCAAGCGCTCGGGACCGACCGTCCCGAAAACGGATGGGCGACACGGACATCAACTCCGTTCGCCCGTCGCGTGGAGCTGCCGTGCTCTGAGCACAAGCCGCATGTCGCTCGCACGGTGCCGCCCCGTTCACGCGCCAATAGCCGCCAGGTCTTCCCGTCGCACGGCGGTCAGTTCGAATAGCAGCGACCGTCAACCCATCCAAAGGGAGGATTCATGGAATCCGTGCTGCTGAACGCTGCAGGGCATCGCCGCTCGCCTGCGACGATGCCGGGCTATCACCGAGGCCGCCCGCCCCGCAACAAGGGGGAGGAGTATCCGGCCGATCCGCCGACCGTTGAGGAGATCGTCGCCGTCATGCGCTCGGTTGGTAACGGTCCTGACGGTCACCGGCTTCGCGCGCTGATCGTCCTGCTGTGGCGTGCCGGGCTGCGGATCAGCGAAGCGCTCGCTCTCCAGGAGAGCGATCTTGACCGCGGCCACGGCGCCGTGCTCGTCCGGCGGGGCAAAGGCGGTAAGCGGCGAGAGGTCGGGATGGACCGCTGGGCGTGGGATCAGCTCGACCCATGGCTCGAGATCCGCCGCGAGCTCCCGGTCGGAGCGCTCCTGTGCGTGATCCACGGCCCGACCGCCGGCCGGCGCTGGGAACCGTCGGCCGCGCGCAAGCAGTTGCATCACGCGGCCGCCGCGGCGGGCGTCCGACGCCGGTTTGCGCCGCACCAGCTGCGGCACGCACATGCCGTCGAGATGGCTCACGAGGGCGTTCCGCTGGTCGTGATCCAGCGCCAGCTCGGGCACGCCAACCTTGGCATCACCAGCGTCTACCTGCAGGGCATCGACAGCAGCGAGATCATCGCCACCGTCCACGGACGGCCATCACCGACGGTCTCCGCCAACGCCGGCCTCCAGATGAGGCGATAGCCCCAACGCGTCGGGTCGGCTCCACCGTATCCCGGCCGACCCGACGCACCCCCGGCTGGCGAATGGGAGGTCAGTTGTCACCTCACGGCGTGAATCCGCTTTCGCGCTGTCGCGCAACGCCAAGCCGCCGTGGACGCGGTTGCTTCCGCGCAGTGTCACAAACAGGAACTGACCGAACAAGGGCGCTAGATAGGCTTGGCCCCGTGACGGTCGTTGCTCCGGGATCAGGCGCGAGCGTCGGCGAGCTGCTGGGAGTGCTCTCGCTCGGGATCGACCTCGGCCTCGGACAGCCGATGGAGCACATGCTGCGGTCGTGCACGATCGCGCTCGCGCTCGCGGAGCGCTCGCCGCTCGACCGTTTGGACACCGAGCTCGTCTCGCTCACCGCGCTGCTTGCCTGGGTCGGCTGCCAAACTGACTCCTACGAGCAGGCGTACTGGTTCGGCGACGACATCGCGCGGCGCGCCGCGTTGCACACGATCGATCGGACGCCGCTGAACCAGCGTCGCGTGATCATGGGCCTCGTCGGCTCCGGGCTACCGACGGTCCAGCGGGTGCAGCGTTTGGCGGAGTTCGTGACGGTCGGGCGAAAGCTAACGGTCGGCATGCGCACCAGCCACTGCCGGCTCGCCGGGCAGCTCGCGCTGCGCCTCGGGCTGCGCGAGGACATCCGGCCGGCGCTGCTGCAGATGTTCGAGCGCTGGGACGGCCATGGTGACCCCGGCGCGGCGTCGGGTGAGGAGATCGTGCTTGCGGTCCGAATCGTGCACCTGTCCGACACCGCCGAGGTCTACCACCGCGAGGGCGGCGTCGAGGCGGCGGTCCAGATGGCCAAGGCGCGCCGCGGCACGCAGTTCGATCCCGAGCTCGTCGATCTGTTCTGCGCGAACGCGGCCGAGGTGCTCGCGCCGCTCGACTCGGCGCCCAGCTGGGACGTCCTCGCGGCAGCGCCCGCGCTCAACGCACCGCTGTCCGGCGAGCAGGTGACGGCCGCGCTGGAGGCGATCGCGGACTTCATCGACCTGAAGTCGCCGTACACGCTCGGGCATTCCCGCGCCGTGGCGGACCTGGCGGCCGGGGCCGCGAGCGCGGCGGGCCTGCCGGCGGAGGAGGTCGAGGTCGTGCGGCGCGCGGGCCTGCTGCATGAACTCGGGCGGCTCGGGATCTCGAACGCGATCTGGGACAAACGCGATCCGTTGTCGGCGTCCGAGCAGGAGCGGATCCGCTTGCAGCCATACTTGACGGAGCGGATGCTGTCGAGGTCGCCGAAGCTCGCAGTCCTCGCGCCGCTGGCCTCCTCGCACCAGGAGCGCCTGGACGGCTCCGGCTATCCGCGCGGGCTGCGCGGGGACGCGCTCTCGCCGAGCGCGCGGATCCTCGCCGCGGCCGACGTCTACCAGGCGATGAGCGAGCCACGGCCACACCGCGGCGCCCACTCCGGCGCCGAGGCCTGCGCGCAGCTGCGCGCCGAAGTGCGCGCCGGGAAGATCGACGCGATTGGGGCCGACGCGGTCCTGCAGGCGGCGGGGCACGAGGTCACGAAGCGCCCGGAGCAGACCGCCGGTCTGACCGCGCGCGAGATCGAGGTGCTGCGGCTGCTGGCACGCGGCCTGCAGACCAAGCAGATCGCGCAGAATCTCGTGATCACGCCGAAGACCGTCAGCAGCCACATCGAGCACATCTACACAAAGATCGGCGCGTCCAATCGCGTAGGAGCGAGCCTGTTCGCAACCGAGCACGGCCTCGTCTGACCGAAGACAAGCACTCCGACGACGCAGCCGAGCCGGAACGGACCGTCCGGGTTCACGCGACGGCGAGTGCCACACGATCACCTACGACCTCGAACCGGCGCGGGCTGGCTGGCGGGGTTTCGGCGATAGGGCAGCTGGTGAGGGCGCGCGCGGGATCTCAGCATGGGCGTCGGCAGACGAAGATCGGTAGTTCTCCCGATGCGCTTGCACTGCTTGGCGACGAAGCTTGAGCGGTGGCTGGGGTGAGCGATCGCGGGGCGCCGGGATGTCGGTAAGGCCGAAGTACACGACCGGGGTGTTGGGTGTCGGCCGTGCAGCGGGGTTCGGGGAGACGCGGACAGGATGATTCACACGCGCCTCACAGATCTCGTTGGATGCACGGCGCCCATCCAGCAGGCTCCGATGGGCACGGTCTCCTCGCCACGCCTCGCGGTCGCCGTCGCCGAGGCCGGGGGCATCGGCTCGATCAATACCCTCGGCGTCGCGCGGAAAACCCTCAGGCAGCATCTCGATGATATGCGTGAGCAGACCGACGGCGTGCTCGCGGTGAGCTTCCTCACCGACGACATCGACGCCCACGCCGTCGCGGATGCCGCATCGCGGGTGCGCATCGTCGACTTCTTCTGGAGCGACCCCCGGCCGGATCTGGTTGACGTCGCCCACACGGGTGGAGCGCTGGTCAACTGGCAGGTCGGATCGGCGGGGGAGGCGCGAGCCGCGGTTCGGGCGGGCGCCGACATGGTCAGCGCCCAGGGTGTCGAGGCCGGCGGTCACTGTCGCGGCGACACCCCCCTGCTGCCGCTGCTCTGCGAGGTGCTCGACGCCGTCAACGTGCCCGTCCTGGCCGCCGGAGGCATCGCGGACGCCCGCGGCGTCGCCGCCGCTCTCGCTGCCGGAGCCTCGGGCGTGCGGATGGGGACGCGATTCATCGCCACAGAGGAATCGGCAGCGCATCACGACTACGTCGCCGCGATCCTCGCCGCCGCCGCGAACAGTACGCGCATCACCGACGCGTTCAGCAACTGTCCGCTGTGCGCGTCCTCGCCGCGCGCCCGCGTGCTCATCTCAGCGATCGATGCTGTGGAGGCGATCGACGTCGACGTGGTCGGGACGATGCGAGGCGCCGACGGGGACATGCCCGTGCCGCGCCGCTCCTGGATACCGCCGACCCGAGACGTCAGCGGACACATCGAGGCGATGGCCATGTATGCAGGCGAATCCGTCGCCCTCGTCAACACCATCCTGCCCGCCTCACAGCTTGTGCGCTCCCTCGCCGAAGGCGCGGAGGCTCTGCTCGAGACAGCGCAACGGAGCTGATCCTGCTTCAGGCCCGGCGAGCCGCGGATGCCAGACGCTGTGCGAGAACATCGCCGATCGCGAGGCGCGCGTCGAGCAGACCCAGCCGGGGCCGCGGATCTACCCCACCAGCGCAAGTACCTCTTGCTCGTCACCGACTTTCTTCGCCACCTTCTCGCCCTCCACCTCGAACTCGTCGACCAAGTCGAGCAAGACCTCGATGGGCGATAGCCGACGCGATCCTCAGCTCCACAGCTCGGGTCGAGCACGATCAGGCTGCCCCGCATTGCCCACTCCACGCGCCTTCCGGCCCCATCGGGGCAGAAGCCTCCTATGCGCGGATAGCGCGAATGCCGCGGCCGTGGTCAACCGCCTCCGGTCCCAGCGACTTGGTGAGTCAGTCGATCCTCATCCGGGACGCAGGTAGCTGCACGCGCCGAGCGGCTTACAGGAGGGCCTCGAAACGCGCGGGACGCGGGCGCCGGGCGGTCACGATTTTGGGTGAGTCTGCGGCCGCCGTCGAGGGTCGCTCCATCCGCTCCACGGGTTGCGTGCGGATGGAGCGACAGCTCACCTGCGGCGTTGGTGTGGCCGCCCCGAGTCTCACCCGCCGGCGGCCGCCGGACGGTCGTGTCGACGAATGCCTGCCGTGGTTGTCTGTGTTGCGGTTGCTTGCATCATGGTCAGTTTGTGCTGGCCAGCGCGGGCTGCGGCTCGCGGATGGTGGTCTTGGCGACGGCGTCGGAGAGTTCGTCGCGGCGGACGAGCGCGAAGATCGCTGGGACGGCGAGCAGCGCGATCGCGCCGAGCACCCAGAGCGCGTGCTGGAAGCCGCCGGTGAGGGCGGCGGGTGTGGCGGTGCCGGCGTGCAGCAGTGTCTGGGTGTGGCTCGCCGCCAGGCTTGAGGCGATTGCGATTCCGATCGCTCCGCCGAGCTGCTGGCTGGTGTTCAGGAGCCCGGACGCGAGCCCTGCCTGGTGCTCTGAGACGCCGGCGAGCGCGGCGATCGAGATCGGGATGAACGCGAACGCGGTCCCGGCACCGGCGACGACGAACGGGCCGGCGAGGTTTGCCAGGAACTGTCCGTGAACGGGTACCTGGGTCGCCCAGAGCACGCCCGCGGCGATCAGCGCCATCCCGATCGCCATCACGACCTTGGCGCCGCCACGGGTGACCAGCGCCTGTGAGATGCCGGCGAGGGCGATCGAGGTCAGCGACGCGGCCAGCCATGCGAGACCGGTCTGCAGAGCGCTGTAGTGCAGTACTTCCTGCATGTAGAGGGTGCCGACGAAGATGAATGCGAAGAAGCTGCCGCCGAGCAGGAGCCCGGCAGCGTTTGCGCCGGCGAGCGTTCGCAGTCGGAAGATCCCAAGCGGCAGGACGGGATCCTTGGCCCGAGCCTCGATCACGAGGAACGCGACTAGCAGAGCCACGGAGGCCGCGAGCACGGCGATCGTCCGTGTGGCACCCCAGCCGTACTGCGGTGCCTGGGAGATCGCGTCGACCAGTAGCACCAGTCCGCTTGTGCCCGCAAGCGCACCGGCCGCGTCAAACCGACGCTTCAGCGAGTCGAGGCGACTCTCGGGCACGATCCGCGGCACGAGCACGAGCGCAGCGGCCCCGATCGGGATATTCAGATAGAAGATGTACTGCCAGCCGGCGTAGCGGGTGAGAAGCCCGCCGGCGAGCACGCCAACGGTCGCCCCGCCGGCGCCGAGTCCGCCCCAGATCCCGAGCGCCTTGTTGCGCTCGGCGCCCTCCGGGAACATGTTCATCACGATCGATAGGGCGGCGGGCAGCATGAGCGCCGCGCCAAGCCCCTGGACGGCCCTCGCTGCGATCAGCGACACCTCGCCGGTGGACAGCGCGGCTCCCAGCGAGGCCGCCGTAAACAACGAAAGCCCGACCATCAGGATCCGGCGGCGGCCCAGCAGGTCCGCGGCGCGACCGCCGAGCAGCATGAAGCCGCCGAACGTGAGCGCGTACGCCGTCACCACCCACTGCAGGCTGGTCGCGGTGAAGTGCAGATCGCGACTGATCGTGGGCAGCGAGACGTTGACGATCGTCAGATCGATGACCGTCATGAAGAACGACACCGCCAACAGCGCGAACGCGCGCCAGCGGTTGATATTCGAGGATGTGGACGTCATCGGACCGCCAGCGGTCGGGACGGCGACAGAAGATCGGGTGTTGGTGTGGTGTTGCATCACTGCCTCCTCTCGGGGTTGTCGTCGCTACGACGAATGGGACGCCGTGATCGGGACACGCCCACGCGGTCGCCGCGCCGCGTACGCGTAGGGGTGATGGAACACCTCGAGCGCGCGCTCGCCCTCGCGTATCGGAAGCTCGAACGCCTCACCGGTCTTGGTGTCGGTGACCGCTACCGTCACGCGGCCGTCGTTCTGAGACCACAGCAGCCGGACCTCGAGTCCGTCGCCCGTGCGCCTGTCGAGCTCGCGTGTGGTGTGGGTGCGTGGCTGGGTCATCTCGCTGCCCTCCCGGGTCATGTGGTCGCTACGCACTCACGACGAACGGGCGGACGCCGGCGGGACGGCCACGGTGCCTCGGCCGGGTTTGCCCCGGGGTGGTCTACAGGTCGGCGATCCGGCGCGCGAGGAAGCGACGCTCGGGCTCTGAGCTGGCGAGCGTCAGCGCCCGTTCGTACGCCGCGCGTGCTTCGACGGTCCGGCCGAGGCGACGCAGCAACTCGCCGCGGGTGGAGTGCAGATACTGGTAGTCGTCGAGGTCGAGGCCGTCGACGATCTCGAGTGCCTGCTCGACAGCGCCGGTCTGGGCGACTGCGACCGCGCGGTTGAGCTCGACCACTGGCGAGTGCGTGATCTGCGCGAGCTGGCCGTACAGCGCGGCGACCTCGTTCCAGTCGATCCGCTCCTCGGTCTGGAGCGAGGCGATCGCGGCTTGGAGCACGTACGGCCCGCGGCCGCGCAGGGCGAGCGCGCGGTCGAGCGCGGTGCGCCCGGCGGCGATCTCCTCCGCGTCCCACAGCGACCGGTCCTGGTCCTCGAGCAACACCAGTTCGTCGCCGGAGAACCGCGCCTCCCGTCGCGCGTGCTGGATCTGCATGAGCGCCAGCAGTCCGTGCACCTCCGGCTCGTCAGGCATCAGCGCGGCGAGCACACGGCCCAGCCTGATCGCCTCGCCGGCCAGGTCGATGCGAGTGGGCGGGTCCGAATACCCCTCGTTGTAGATCAGGTACATGACCGCCAGCACCGCGTCCACGCGGTCGGGCAGCAGGTGCTCGGCCGGAACGGCGAACGGGATCGCGGTCGCCTTGATCTTTGCCTTCGCACGCGATAGGCGCCGCTTCATCGCCTCCTCGGAGACCAAGAACGCGCGCGCGATCTCCTCTGTCGTCAGGCCACCGAGCGCCCGCAGTGTGAGCGAAACCTGCGCCTCGAGCGCCAGCGCGGGATGGCAGCAGGTGAAGATCAGCTCGAGCCGCTCGTCCTCGATCACGGTGTCGTCAAGTTCGTCCATCGTCGCGTGGTGCACCTCCAGCTGCCGCGTCTTCTGAGCGAGCGTGCGCTCGCGTCGGATCCGGTCGATCGCCCGGTTGCGCGCGGTGACCGTCAGCCACGCGCCGGGGTTGGCCGGGACCCCATCGCGGGGCCAGCCCTCCGCGGCGACGGCGAACGCCTCCTGGGCGGCCTCCTCGGCGAGATCGAAATCGCCGAGGAAACCGACCAGCGAGGCTACGACGCGCCCCCACTCATCGCGGAAAATGCGATCCAGCAGCGCTAGCGCTCCACCAGCGGCCGGACCTCGACCGCGCCCTCGAGACGGGCCGCCGGGATCCGCGCCGCAAGCTCGATCGCCTCGTCGAGGTTGTCCGCCTCGAACACGTAGTAGCCGGCGAACACCTCCTTGGTGTCCGCGAACGGGCCGTCAGTCGTCAGCGTCCGGCCGTCCTGCACACGCACCGTCGTGGCGGTCTCGATCGGCTGCAGCTGCGCGCCGCCGCGGGCGCGCGGATCCTCCGCCAGCGCCATGTACTCGGCGAACACGGCGTGTTGCTCGGCCTCAGCCAGCGCGTCGATGTAGTCGGGCCTCACGTGGATCAGCATGGCGTACTTCATCTCAAACCTCCTACAGAGAAGAGTGGATTGTCGCCCTAACGACGAACGGGGGCACGCCCAGGGGACAGTTCATGCGAACCGGAGATGCGCGAACCTTCGGCAACCCCGAACGACGGCCGGAAACGGGTCGGTCGGCTACGCCGTCGAGCGTGTGGGGCTCCGCTCGGATCGCGCAAGCTTGCCGTCGAAACGTAGTCCTGCAGGCGTAGCCGTGGAGGTTTGTCCCCTGCGGCGGTGTCCGTTCGTCGTAGGGTTGATAACGACTTCAAGGAGGGCGTATGCAGTTCGCGGTGTTGGTCTATGAGAAGCCAGGTATCTATGAGGCGCTGAGCGCTGCGGAGCGGGAGCAGATGACGGCAGAGTATTTCGCGATCGCGGAGCTCCCGGGTTACATCGGGGGTGCTCAGCTGCAGTCGATCGAGACGGCGAGCGCGGTGCGCGTCGAGGCCGGCGAGACGTTGATCACCGACGGCCCCTTTGCGAACACCAAGGAGGTCTTCGGCGGCTTCTACCTCTTCGAGGCGGAGAGTCTCGATCCGGTGCTCGAGATCGCTGCTCGCTGCCCGGCGGCCAGGCTCGGCGGGGTGGTGGAGGTCCGTCCGCTTGTGCATCTCCACGGCGTGGAAGACGCTGGTTGATCGAGCGTGCCTTTCGCGAGCGGTAGCGCGCGTGCTGGCCAGTCTGCTCGGCTACGTCGGCGATATCGCTCTTGCTGAGGGAGTCGATACAGAAGGCGGTCGCGATCGCGCTGAGCCTGCCCGTGACGACCGCGACGATAAGCCGACGGGACTTCTCGGTGGCCGAGATCCCGATCGGCACGTCGAATAACCGCCCGGGCCGCGCGCCCCCCGGAGGACGAGCTGCGATGCAGCCGACCCCGGCCGCGCCCCCCGGGCATCGCCGTCACGACCGTGCTTTGAGACGACCGGTCCCTCGCCGTCAACAGACCTCCTTTGCGGTCGCGTCGGGCATCTTGGCGGTGAAGGACGTACACCCGAGTTGCGCGGAAAGCACGACGCCTGCTTTCGCCCAGGAGCGTGCTGAGCGGTGTATCGACGAGATCTCGCTTGGCCCCCGGCTGGCCAAACGGCGATCGGGCCTGTTGCGAGGAGGTCGCGTAGGGTTCGTGTATGGCGATCGCCGACATGGAGGTCATCGCCGCGGTCGCCGCGCAGCGGTCGATGATGGCCGAGACCGTTGCCTTCGTGCATGCGCACCCCGAGCTTGCGCACGATGAGCACCAGTGCGCCGCCCATCTCGTCGGGCGGTTGCGTGACGCGGGCCTTCGCGTTGAGGAGGGCGTGGCCGGGCTGGACACCGCGTTCCGCGCGGCGCTGGTGGGCGGACGTGCCGGCCGCCGGGTGGGCATCGTCGCGCTCTACGACGCAGTTGCCGCCGTGCGCGGTGACGGCTCGCTCGAGGCGGTCCACTCGTGCGGCCATGGCCCGATTGCTGGCGCGGTTGTCGGCGCCGCTCTGGCGTTGGCGTCGCTGCGCGGGCAGCTCGCCGGTGAGTTAGTCGTCGTCGGCTGTCCGGCCGACGAGATCCATGCGCCCGGCACGGTCAAGCGTGGCGGCGGCAAGTGGCTTACCGCTGCCGCCGGTGTGTGGGACGACTGCGACGTCGCGCTCTATGCTCACCCCGAGTTCATCGACACGGTCTCCAGGCGTCGCTGTGGATGCGCCGCGAGACGGTGTCGTCGCCGGCACCCGCTCACTGCGTGACGAGATTGAGCAGCCGCCGATCGACGCGATCGACAGACTCGTGCGAGCCGCCGCCGGCGTGAGCCGGTCCCAGCTGATGATCGAGCGCCTCGTCCTCGACGGCGATGTCGAGGAGGGCACCGGCCTCGTACTCACCGCCACGCTGCTGTGCCTTGCCGATGACGAGGCCGGCATCGAGCGCATCGCGCTGGCCATGCGCTCCGCGCTCCCAGACGCCGTCTGGCACGCCGGCCGCCTCGTGCCCGCCATCCGGCCCGACGACGCCGTCACGGCCGCCGTCGCCGACGCCTTCGCCGCCGCCGGCCGCGCGTTCGAGCCAAACCCGCCGCCGCTGCCGTTCGCCACCGACTTCGGCTCCATCTCCCGCCGCGTCCCCGCCGCACTGATCGGCATCGGCCGACCCGAGGGATGGGCCTTCCACACCGACGAGGGCGCGGCCCAGTTCGCATCGCCCATCGGCGTGGATGTCGCCGCCGAGATCGCCACCATCCTCGCGCTCGCCACGACGCGGCTCAGCGAGCCAGCGCCCCGACCCTGACCGAAACGCCACCGCCCGCACCCGCGCGACACCGCCTCAGGACGACTGCTTTCGCCCACTGCCGGTCGCGTGCCCCGGCCCTGTTTCTGGCGAATCTCAGGTCTCTTGCCTCGTCCGCGGCGAGCCTGGTTTTCGTGCGTGAGGGTATCTCCCTCAGCCAGGCCCGTGCGGGTCCAGGTTGTCGGCGATGAGTTTGTCGATGAAGGTTCGGGGTATCGGCGTTCCGGTGAGCGCCTTTAGAGGATCGGGCCGTAGAGGGCGTCGAGCGTGGCATCGATGTCGAGTTCGACTGGGAACTCGCCGGAGTTGACTCCGCGCTCGAGCAGGGGCTCCACGACCGGCTCGAGCGCCTGGCGACCGCTGGAGCGGAGCGAGCGTTCACGGTGGGCAGCTAACTCGTCGCGACTGTCCAATGCCCGTCGCGCGATCGTGAGAAGCCGCGTGTCGTGCAACGGATCTCTCGAACCGTAGACCCGTGCGAGGACGCGGACGGTGGTTGAATGGCTCCGGGAGCAAGCCAGATCGAGCTCCGCGGCGAGCCGTTTGCACCAGGTGGCGGGATGACGCCGAGTTCGACGCCGCCCTGAAGGATCGGCTCGATCATAGGCCCCGAGCATCCCCGGTTGTCACCCCACGCGTTGCTCGCCGGCGTCGTCGAGGCTAAGCCTCCAGTGACGCCGCGTGACGCCGCGCAAGCTCAGCGGAGAACCGGGAGACCGCGCCGAGGGGCCGGTGGTGGAGGGCCACGCGGACAACCCGACCGTCAGCGTCAAGCTCGAGCGCCGTGAGGCCGCCGAGCTCTAGGCCGAGTGCTGTCGCGTCCCACTCAATGTAGACGCGGTCCTCGCCGCGGGTTTCGTGCACGAAGTTCAGGGTGTCGTAGATGCTGCCGGTGAGCCGCAGCATGTTCCACACCGCTTCGCGGCCGGCGACCGGCTGTGCGAGGACGCTGCCGACGAGGATCGCGTCGGCGTGGACGAGCGTCGCGAAGCGACCGCCAGACTCATCGGCGAACGACGCCCTCCAGGTCTCCAAAGTGACGGGGCACTGCGGCTCGATCATGTGTTCTCCGATCCGGGACCGCGCTCCCGCGCGTGCTCATGCCGACAGGTCGGCGATGGCGCGGCCTAGGTCGAGCTCGAATGGACTCGCCGTGTTGAGGCCGCGCTGCCGCGCCTTGGCCATGAGCTCCGCAGCGGCCGGCGAACCCAGGATTTCGACGAACGCGGCCCCCGTAGCCTGTAGATGTCCGGGGTCGGGCAGGAATGTCTGATTGAGCCGTTGTTTGACGGTCGCCAGCGCATGACCGTCGAACGACAGGACGCGCCTGACGAATCGGTTGACGAAGTCGTCGAGCTCTGTTTCAGGGATGGCTCGGTTGATCCAGCCGTACTTCTCGGCGGTGTCCGCGTCGAAGTCGTCCCCGCCGAGCACTATCTCGATCGCTCGCGACCGCCCGACCAGCAGCGGAAGGCGCTCGGTCGCGCCGCCGCCCGGAATCAGGCCGAACCCAACCTCCGGCTGGCCGAAGATGGCCCGTTCCCGGCTCGCGAACCGGACGTCGCAGCCGAGTGCGAACTCGCTACCTCCTCCGCGTGCCCTACCACGGATCACGGCGATGCTGAGGACGTTGCTGTGAGCCAACTGGATCGCGGCGTCGCGCCAGCGCGGCGCGCCGAACCGGCTCTGGGACTCCCCGACTCCGTAATGGGCGAGAAAGTAGTCGGGATCGGCGCTCTCGAAGGTGACGACCTTCAGACCCGGCTCGGCTTCGATCGCCTGAACCAGGTCGAAGACCTCGTCGTACATCAGATCATCGACCGTGTTGATCGGTGGGTGATTGAGCGTGACCCGCCAGTAGCCGGGTTCCTGCTTATCGACAGTGACCCTGGTCGTCGCCTCGTCCATCGCACCTACCTTCTTTCGTTGGGTGGTTGGTTTGCGGTTCGATGTAGTCCGTGGCGCGGAAGCAGCCATGAATGTGGTCGTTGACCACGCCGACGTTCTGCATGAACGCGTACACGCTGGTGGGACCCACGAAGCGGTATCCCTGCGACTTAAGTTGCTTGGCCAACACGTCCGCCTGCGGGGTCGACGTGGGGAGGTCCGCGAGGGAGCGCGGTGCGCGCTTGCGAGTGCTCGCGTAAGACTGGGCCAGCGTCGCCAGGCTCGGAGCCGCTGACCTCATCGCGCGCGCGTTGTCGACGGTGGCCTGGATCTTGGCCCGGTTACGAATGATCGAGGGATCCCGCAGCAGCCGGTCGACATCCCGCTCCGTCATTGCTGCGATCTGCGCGACGTCGAAATCATGGAAGGCCCTTCGGAACGCGTCCCGCTTGCCGAACACGATCGCCCAGCTGAGCCCGGCCTGGAACACTCCCAGCGTGAGCGCCTCGAACAAGGCCCACGCGTCGTAGGTGCGTGTACCCCAGACCGCGTCGTGGTAGCGGCCCAACGCCGTATCGCCAGCGCCGGCCCACGCGCAGCGTGGCTTGCCGTCGTAGCCGAGGACCACGTCGCTCGTTCGGCCCTCCAGTTCCTTATGACTCATGTGTCGCGCGACGTTTCTGCTCCGGTTTCCGGGCGTTGGGCTTCGCGGGCGACGCTTCGCGGTTGGCTAGGACGGTTAGCGCTTCGATCGCGCGCGCGTAGACCGCCGCGGCGCATTCCTCCTGCTCGAGTACCGCCATCTGCGCGGCAAACGCGAGCGGACGTTGCGGCGTCGATGCGCGACGCGAGCTCGCAACCGCCTCCGTCAAGGCCGTTGATTGCTCGCGCCGGCGATGTAGCAGTCGCGCGCGGCGTAGACGAATTGTTCTCGAGAAGCTGCATAGTCACCAGGGTCGTCCGCCGCATCGACCTGCTAGAGCCAACCGCCGAGCGCGTTTTCGACGTCTGTGTAGAGCACTCGGGCGCCAGCCCAAAGGGTGGCTCGGCCGAGGTGGCGGTTCGGATAGCGCGCAACCATCGCGTTGAAGAAGTCCATCGCGGTGGAGCACTTCGGGAGGAGCTCGTCAACGGCGTCAAGGTAGTCACGGGTCTCACGGATGACCCGCGCGGCGTCATCATCGAGCTCTTTGTTCTTGTGTCCAGCGACGGCCCAGCGAGGCCTGAGAGCGGCGACCGTGTCGATCGCCTCGCGCCACCGGTCCCGACCTCCGTCGGTCGATTCGCCCAGAAACTGATGGACGCCGTTGTAGACCGCGTCGCCGGCGACGACCAGCCCGAGATCCGGCGAGTGGAGCGCGGCGCTGTCGTCGGTGTCGCCATGCCCAACGTCCACGATATGGAGGTTGCGACCCTCGAGGGAAACGCGGTTGTCGGGCGCGACGACCGCGGTGACCGCGGCGTCTGGGACCTGCCCGGGCCACAGCTTGTCCCAGAAGATGTCCCGGACGGAAATGGTGACGTGCATCTGCTCGATCGTGCCGGCGGAGGCCACGAGCTGCGCCCCGAATCTCTCGGACAACATGCCGGCGGTGAACCAGTGGTCGCCGTGGCCGTGGGTGGCGAAGATGTGTGTCAACGTCTTGCCCGTGGCCTCGATCCAATCGCCGACTGCCTTGCCCTGGTCGATCGTCAACGGCGGGTCCGTCAAGACCGCGTCGTGGGCGCCGAAGATCAGCGTGCTAGACAGCGGAGCGAACATGCGCGGCTCACCGTTCGGAAGCGGCCCGTCCACGTTCAGGCCGATCGGGTCGGACACGAACACCTCGTACCCGAGCGTTTGATTAGCGGACATCGTGACTTCCTTTCGCTTGCGGTGGGCTGTCAGCGACCGTGGAAGGTGGCATGGCCCGGGCCGGAGCGCTGGAGGCTCGCGATGCCGTCCTGGAGGTCTTGGCTGAGCATCACTGCGGGCCCTTCGGCGTGGGTTACCTGGTCGGCCGCGGCCACCCCGCCGGAGCGCCAGGCGTGGAGCATTCGCTTCGTCGCGGCGTGGGCGCGTGTGGGACCGCTCGCGAGGCTTTGAGCGAAGGCGCGGCCCTCCCCGGCGAGGCTGTCCGCGGGGAGTACTCGGTTGATGAGGCCCCAGGAGGCGAGCGTCTCCGGCGGCAGGATGGCGGCTGTGAACACCATCTCCGCGGCGCGTGCTGCGCCGATTCGCGACGCGATGCGCTGGGTCCCTCCGCCGTACGTGATGCCGCCGGCCACCGCCTCGATCTGTCCGATCTGGCTGCCCTCCGCGGCCCAGATCAGATCGCACGCGAGGCAAACCTCGAGCGCGCCCGCATAGCACTGCCCGTGGATGAGGGCGAGGGTCGGGACCGGGAGGTTCTCGATCGCTGCGATCAGCGACAGGACCGTCGTCTCAAGCTCCCCAGCCCCGGCCTCGTCAAGCCCGGTGAAGACCGAGGCGTCCGCTCCTGCGGAGAAATCATCGCCCTCGGCTCGCACCAGCAGGGCCCGGATGTCACTCTCGGCCGCCTCGTTGATGGCGGCTCGTAAGTCGGTGAGCAGGGCGCCGCCGAAGAGGTTAAGTGGTGGGTTCTCGATCACGATTTCGCCGAGCTCATCGTCTCGTTGGAAGGTCACGAGCGGCATTTCACTGACCGGAGTAGGTGGGGTAGTTCTTCGAGCTCTCCGATTCGAACCAGTCGCGAGCGTTCTCGGGATTCAGGCCCAGGATCGTCGTCATCGCCAGCTGCGCATCGTCGGACTGCATCACCTCGGTCCAGTTCATGTTCTCGATCTCAAACGCGGCCTGAAGGTGCGTGTCGGCCCCTTGGTAGAGAGCCCGCTTGGCGTTCGCCACGGCCATCGGCGGCAGCAAAGCGATCTCGTTCGCCAGCTCGAGCGCGCGCGCAACAGCATCGTCAACGACCTCGTGGACCAGGCCGAGTTCGAGGGCGACCTCCGGACTGACGATACGGCCCCGAAGCACCCAGTCGAGCGCACGAGCCAACCCGACGAGTCGCGTAATTCGCTGCGTCCCGCCGCCACCCGGAATGACCCCGGCGCGGACCTCAGGGTTCCCATACCGGAAGTCGCCGTGCTGGCCGATCCGAAGATCGCAAGCCAGAGTCAGCTCGAAACTGCCCCCCAACGCGTTGCCGTTCAACGCCGCAATCGTGACCTTCGGCAACGCCGTCAACCGGTCGAGATTCGCCTTGAGGCTGCGGCCAAGTTCGCCCGAATAGCGGGAACGCTCCGGGTCGCTGGCGACACCGAAGAGCTCCTCGACGCTGTACGACGAAAACCCTGCTGGGCTCTGCGGGTCGGATCGAACCACGACTGCCCGGGTCGCGGGGTCCTCGCAGCCGGCGACCACCTGCCCAAGCTCGTCGAAGACCTCTCTCGTCACAAAATTGTAGGGCGGGTTCGAGAACGTGGCCACGGCCACGTGGCCGTGCTGTTCCGTAGTCCAGAAATCCATTGCTGTGTCCTTACTAGGTGGTTTGCGATTGGGTGTAGCCCGTGACGCGGAAGCAGACGTGAACGTGGTCGTTGACCACGCCGACGTTCTGCACGAACGCGTACCCGCTCGTGGGCCCCACGAGGCGGTATCCCTGTGACTTCAACTGCCGGGCGTACTGCTCGGCCTGGGGTGTCGAGGTCAGGAGGTCTTCCAGGGACCGCGGCGCGCGCTTACGGGTGCTTTCGTAGGACTTCGCGAGCGCGGCAAGACTCGGCGAGGCGGCGCTCATCGCTCGGGCGTTCTCGACGGTCGCCTGGATCGAGCAATGATGTTCGCGCCGCTCCACACAGTCATCTGGGAAGACCAGCACGGTGACGCGTGGTTCACCGTTGACCAGCGATAGTCGGCGTGGTCGCCGGCGAGCGCCATCACCGCGTAGACGCCTTTGCGAAAGTAGATGCGGAATCCGTGGACGCCGAGCGCCCGATCGGCTCGACCATCTCCGACCATGGGACTTTGCCTGACACGACGTCCTCCACCGCCGCCGTAGGCGGGTCCGGCACGGCGGCCTCGTAGCGCGACTGGAACTCCCGGACTCCCGGGCTCGGCGGTCGGGCCTCGATCGATCTGGCGCGCCGTTCACGTTGTTCCTGCCGGTGGTTGCGCGTTCGCTGCGAGTGCTGCCCGGGCGGCCCGGGCGATATCAGCGCCGGTGTTCGCGTGGCCGGCGATGCCCCAGCCGCCCTCGGGCGACTCGACGATCAGCACCCAAGTCCGTTTCGTGTAAGTCGGGTCGCCGGCTGCGGCGGCGACGATCTCGGTCAGCTCCTTGACGACGCCGAGCTGCTTGTCGCGGTCGAGCACGCCGACCGGCGTCAGTACCTGGACGCGAACGTAGTCGGATGCTCCGGCGGCGTTCGCGATTGCGTCGGCGGGGAGATCATGGATGAAGGCAGCCGTGTTGTCGGAGAAGAGCGGGATCTCTGGCACTTGCTCCCAGCGCATCACGGCTTGCGCGAGGTTCTGCGCGAGGGCGTGCTTGTCGGCGAAGGTGCCTTCAATGGCGTGCACGTCGATCATCGGCATGACGGGTCAGGCTGTCACGTCGGCCGTGCCCCTCACATCACTTGATCACGCCATCTCGTAATCGTGCGCGAGCCGGGCGAGCTCCACGCGCGAGTTGATGCCGAGCTTCGAGAACACATGCCGAAGATGGCTGTTCACCGTGTGCGGCGACACGAAGAGGCGCTCGGCGACCTCGCGATTCGTCAGCCCTTCGGCGACCAACCGCGTGACCGCGAGCTCCGACGTCGTCATCGCTGCCCAACCGCTCGCTGCGGGTTCGGCGGTGACGAGGCGGCGACGGACGCCGAGCTCGCGCAGGCGGCCTCGGACGCGGCGGGCGTCCCAGATCGCGCCGAGCTCCGTGTACAGCGCGAGGGTCCGGCCAAGGACGTCGATGGCGGCGTCCCGGTCGGTCGCGGTGAGTTCCGCGCCGAGGTCTTCGAGTGCAGCCGCCAGCTCGAGCCGTCGCGCGGCGCGCTCGAACAGATCGACCGCCTCACGGAGATCCGCGTGACTGTGCTCGAGCAGACCGCGGACGTGAGCCGCCGCCGCGCCGATTGACGCGACGTCGGGGTTGAGCTCCGCTCGGCGCCGCGTGTTGAAGAGTGCGAGCTGCGCGAACTCATCGTCTCGTGTTGCGATCGCGATCCGTGCGAGCAGCACCTCGTCGGCGATGTCGAGCGGGAATCGTGGCAGGATCGGCCGGCCATCCGGGCCGGTCGGTGCGCGCAGCCATCCTCGTGCTGCTTCGGCGTCGCCTTTGGCCAGCGCGAGGAGCGCGAGCAGCCAGCCGGCGTGGCGCCGGACCGCGGGCGTGCCGCGCTCGAGCATGACCTGCGCGATGTCGCCGAGGCGGCGAGCCTGCCGGGTGTCGCCCGCGTGGATCGCCAGTCGCCCGAGCGCGACGATGCCCGCGGCGTCAAGCACAGCGGCCGCGTGGGTTCCGTCCTCGAGGGCGAAGCGGCCATCAAGCACAGCTGCTGCCTCCGAGAGTCGTCCGGTGCGCAGCAGCATGCGGCCGTGCCAGGTCTCGAACATCTGGTAGGCCCAGCCCTGCCGGTCGCGCTGGGCGGCAGCAGCGCCATCGGCTGCGACGGCGAGCGCCTCGTCGTAGCGATCGGTGGCGCTCAGCAACTCGCCGTGCCACATGTGCGCGAGCCGTAGCCGCTGGTCGTCGCCGGCGAAGATGCCATCGCGGTAGGCCGCGGTGATCAGCTCGAGCGACGGGCCGAAGCGGTCGTCCGTGTAGTCGAGCGCGCTCTCGGCGACCCGGAGCGTGAACGACGCACGAGCATCGTCGGCCAATCCGGTCGCGGAACGCGCGTCTTCGAGCACCGCGCGCGCATCCTCGACGCGACCCGCGGTGACAAGGTTGTGGAAAAGGCAGGCGAGGTGGCGGGCGCGGAGTGCCGGCGGAAGCTCTGGCAGGTTCAGGGCGCGGCGTCCAGCGCTGATCCGGATCTCGGGTGAGATCGCAAACATGCCGGCGATGCTGAGCCGAACTTCTGCCTCCTGGATCGCGGGCAGCGTCTCGCGCAGCGCGCGGTCGGCGAACGCGATCGCTTCCTCGCTGTTGCCAGCGATATGCAACGCGATCGCCGTCGTTCCGACGATCTCACCGCGCTGCGGATGGTGCGCCGGTGCGATCTCGAGCGCCCGCTGACCGAACTGCGCGGCCGTACCCGGATCGGTGGTGACCAATGCCTGCGCCGCCTCGAGCAGCGTCCCGATCGCCACCTCATCACCAACCTCGGCACTGGCGGCGAGTTGCACGGCAACTTCGACCGGCAAGGCCCCGGCTTCAAGCAGGACACCCGCTGCTTGGCGGTCGAGGGCCCGGCGGGCAGTGACGGGCACGCTGGCGCGCACCGCCTCGCGCGTGATGTCGTGCCAGAACGCAAGGTTCTCGTCGCGCTCGACGAGTAGGTTCGCCTCGAGGAGTTCGCCGACCGGCGCCAGCAGGTCCGAGGCAGGCCGCCCGAGGGTGCGCGCCAACTCGTCGAACGTAAAGGTGCGGCCGAGGGAGGCGGCGACAGTTACGGCGTCGCTGGCGTCGTCGGAGAGCCGGCCGAGCCGCTGCCGCATCTTCTCGTGCACACGCCGGGGCAGCTGGCCGTCGATCAGCTCAGCGCGGCCGTTGACCACGCGGACGCGCTCCTCCTCCTGAAGCCCGAGGAGCGTCTCGACGACCAAGAACGGACTGCCGTCGGCCTCCGCCAGCTGCTTGACGATCGACTGATCGGGCTGCGCGGCGAGCATGTCAGTCGCGAGCTCCACGACCGCATCGTCATCGAGTCGTCCGAGGACGATCGTCCGCGCTCCCGCTTGCTTCAGCTGTTCGAGCGCGTACACGACCGGGGTCGCTTCGCGAGGCGGGCGAAGAGCGATCAGCCAGGCGATCGGCAATCCCATCAGCCGCATCGGCAGCGTTCGAATCGCCGCGACCGTTCCGCTGTCCGCCCAGTGGGCATCGTCGATGGAGATCAGGAGCGGTGACTTGAGCGCCGCGCGCTCGAGCAGCTGCTGCAGGTCTCTCAGCAGCCAGAACCGTTGCTCAGGCTGCGCACGAAGAGTCGTGAGCCCGCCGGGATCAAGAAGCGGCTCGACACCGTCGAACAGCGCCGCGAGCAGCGTCGCAAGCTCGACCACCTTCTCGCTCGGATCGGCCGCGCTGCCACCTGCACTGATGCCGAGGCCGCGAGCCATCGCCGTGACCTCCGCGAGTAGGCGGCTCTTGCCCATGCCGGCGGCGCCCTCGACGACAACCACCGCCTCGGCGCCCTGGGAAAGGCGTTCCAGCTCGCCTCGAATCAGCGCGAGTTCCGCGTCGCGTCCATGGAACTCCCGCGCGGAGACTGTCTGCATCTTCTCCTCCCGGCAAGCATAGCCCGAGGTCCGTCGAGCGCTTTCAAATGGCCGGATCGTGCGATGCGCGCCGGCGCCGCTTACAGGCGACACTTGCCTCTTCCACAACTCGCGACGAAAGGAAGGCGACAAATGAACGGCCGGCCGAACATCGTTCTCGTCCACGGCGCCTGGGCCGACGGCTCGTGCTGGAGCGGCGTTATCGAACGCCTGCAGGCCGACGGCTTCGAGGTCAGGGCGCCACAGTTCCCGATGAGCTCCCTCGATGCTGACGTCGCTCGTCTGCGGCAAGTGCTCGCCTTCCTTGAGGGCCCCACGGTCGTGGTGGGGCACTCCTACGGCGGGCAGATCATCACCGCGCTCGGCCCGGACGCGCCGAACGTCCTCGGCCTCGTGTACATCGCGGCGTTCGGCCTCGACGAGGGCGAGTCCCTGGGCGCCCTTCTTTCGCAAGGCCCCGTCACGCCCGCCCTCGCGCACCTCTTCACCGACGCCCTCGGCTACGGGTGGCTCTCGCGAAGACGACTTCGTCAACCACTTCGCTGCCGACGTAGAGCCGAGCCGGGCAAAGGTCATGTACGCCGTGCAGCAGGCCCTGACGTCCACGGCCTTCACCGACGTCATGGGCGTCCCAGCCTGGAAGTCGCTGCCGTCCTGGTACCTCGTCGCCCAGAACGACGAAGCGATCCCCGCCGATGCCGAGCGCCTGTTCGCCTCGCGGATGGGGGCGACAACAATCGAGGTGCCCTCCAGCCACGTGGCCATGGTCTCGCACCCACAGGAGGTCACCGATCTGATCAAGGCCGCCGTGGAGAGCTGTACGGTCGCGCCGGCGCACTGACGACGGGGAAGATCGGAGCACGAATACGTGGATCGCACCGAAGGCCCGGGTGCTCGGGCTGTTCATGCGCCACCACTCGAATTCGCTGAACAGGAGAACAACGTGACGGAAACGAACGAACCCGCTCCAACGTTCGAGGGCGACATCAAACCGCTCTTTCGGCAGTCCGACCGAGCAGCAATGCGCGACCTCTTCGACCTGTGGTCGTTCGACGACGTCAGAGCAAACGCCGACAGGATTCTCGCGGCGGTTCGCGCGGGCTCCATGCCATGCGACACACGGTGGTCGACCGAGAAAGTCGACCTACTCCAGCGCTGGGTCGACGCGGACACCCCCAATAGGTGAGGAAGGCGGGGACACATCCCCGAAGCATCGACTCCGCAGCCTTACGCACAAGACATCGGACAAATACCCAGGGCTAGGGTGGAATGGAGTGGCTCTGGTTCCGTCCCTGAGCGGCACGGTCGCGGGCGCGTTGGGCTCGGGCGCCGGGGCACCTGGCAGGCGGCCGCCGAAACAGCAACGTCGCATTGCTGATGTGGCAACTTGAGCAGCGTGGCCCTGCCTCGACGAGACGGCCTGGCTCGCCACAATTGTGCTCGCCACGAGGCAACGGTGACACCCGCCTTCTACCCCCACAAGCATCTCGCTGTTCCGCCAATCCTCCCCCGGTATGC
>CAWHZJ010000010.1:0-593145 GCA_963833765.1 uncultured Solirubrobacterales bacterium
GCTTGCTGAAGGGTGCGAGCGTCATTGCGGCGTGTCAGCGTGGCTGGCTTCGATGTGCTGAGCGTTCGCGAATGGGCTCAACATTGGTGGCGGCTGTGTCGATGATTGCTACAGCAGGTTAGAACGGTGGGCTTCTCGTCCGGTTTGCGAGACGCAAGCGCCGGCTGATCTCTTTCGCCGAATGGCGAGCACTTCTCCGCGGACATGTGTTCGCGTCATTAGACCCCCTACTACTGGCCCTCGCGCTCGCCGCCCTCTCCCGGCGTTGCTGAGGAGATGCGGGAGACCTACCGTGACATTAGGCGTGCGCACATGACGGTGCTCGTCACCGGAGCCTCCGGCTACATCGGCAGCCGCCTGGTGTCCGAGCTTCTCAAGCTCGGCGAACCCGTCGGCGCCGTTGTCCGCGATCCGAGTCGCGTCACCTTTGATCCGGCGGTGACGGTGTACCGCGCCGACATGCTCGACCGGGATTCGCTGCGTGCGATCGATGGCGACTTCTCGACGGCCTACTACCTCGTCCATTCAATGGGTCGCGGCGGCAACTCGGACTACGAGCAGCGCGACGTCACCGCCGCGTCGAATTTCGCGCAGTTCGCGACGGCTGCCGCCATCGACCAGGTCGTCTACCTCGGTGGACTCGGCGATCGTCCCGGATCCAAGCACTTGCGTTCGCGTCAGCGCGTCGGCGAGGTGTTGCGCGAGCAAGGACCGCCACTGACATGGTTTCGCTCGGGGATGGTGGTCGGCGCCGGCTCAGAGAGCTACCGAACACTGCGCTCGCTCGTGGAGCGCCTGCCGGTGATGCTCGCACCGGCGTGGCTCTCCACCCCCACTCAGGCGATCGGCATCCACGACGTCTTGCGCTACCTGATCGAGGCTCCAGCGATTCCTGAGACCCGTTCGCGCGAGATCCAGATCGGATCGGCCGAGATCCTCACCTACGGCCAGATGCTCGACGGCATGTCCGATGCACTCGGGCTGCGTCGGCGGCCGCGCATTCCGGTGCCGTTACTGACGCCGTGGCTGTCGTCGCACTGGATCGGCCTCGTTACACCGGTCGACGCCGGCGTTGCCCGGCCCCTGATCGAGGGGCTATCAACCGAGACGACCGTCACCGATCCATCGGGAATGGCGCTGTTTGACTTCGCCCCACGATCCTTCGAGCAGGCACTGCACGAGGCGATCGCCGAGCAGGACGCTCCCGGTCGGCCCGGCCGCCGGCAGGATGCCCCCAGCCAGCATAGCCCGACCGTTCACCAACGCTCCGGCACGCCGCCAACCGGGCGCGGGCAGGACGTCCCTGCTTCGACGGGCACGGCTCACGCATTGCGGCTTGACGCTGACACCAAATCGTGATGAGTGTGCGTAGTCGCCCGGCAGTTGTCGCGAGCGCCGCTCGCGTTCCGGGCATTCGCGACGTCATTGGCCGTCAGTTGGTCCGGACTGTCTTTCAGCCGATCGTGGATCTCGGCACCGACGCGGTGGTGGGCTATGAGGCGCTGTCCCGCGGACCGGCGGGGAGCGCCCTGGAGAGCCCTGGCGCGCTGTTCGGTGCTGCCTCCGCAGCGGGCTTGAGCACCGAGCTGGACTGGGTCTGCCGCGGCTCGGCACTACGAGCGGCACTGGCAGCCGACCTCCACAAAAGCCGGGCGATCTTCATCAACGTGGAGCCCGCCTCGCTCTCTCGGCCGGAACCCGGGTGGTTGAGCGACCTGATCGATACAACGCGCTCACGACTCACGATCGTGCACGAGATCACCGAACGCGCGACCGCCAACGCACCGGCTAACCTGCTCGCCGCCACCGCGCGCATGCGAGCCAACGGCACGCTGCTCGCGATCGATGACGTCGGAACCGACCCAGCGTCACTGGCACTGCTGCCGTTCCTGGCGCCAGAGCTCATCAAGCTCGATATCGACGTCACACAGACAAGCCTGCTTTCGGCGATGGCACGGACAGCGACCGCTGTCAACGCCTACGCCGAGCGCTCTGGGGCACTGGTCGTGGCCGAGGGCATCGAGACCACCACGCACCGTGAGACCGCGCTCGCCCTGGGAGCCGACCTCGGACAGGGCTGGCTGTTCGGGCGTCCCGGACCGCTCCCAGCCGACGCCGGGGCTCCCGCGCTGCGACCGCTGATCGCCAGTCGCCCTGACCCGAGCCATGTCGGGACCCCGTATGAGTTGCTGTCCACAGTGCGGCCAGTCCGTCGCGGCACCAAGGACTTGCTGCTGCGCATGTCACGCGGCATCGAGGAGCAAGCCCGAACCGAGGGCGACTCGGTGGTGCTGCTCTCAACGTTCCAGGACGCCCGCTACTTCACCACGGCAACGCGCCAGCGCTACCGACAGCTCGCCGAAACGTCAGCGCTCGTCGGGGCGCTCGGGGTCGGACTGCCGACCACCCCGGAGCCGGGCGTGCGCGGAGCCGCGCTCAGGCGAAACGAGCCGCTGCGAGGAGAGTGGGACGTGTGCCTCGTGGGCCCCTACATCACCGCCGCGTTCGCCGGCAAAGACCTCGGAGACACCGGGCCGGACCTCGAGCGCCGCTTCGACTTCGTGATCAGCCACGACCGCGACCACGTCATCGCCGCGACACAAGCCCTCATGATCCGCCTATCCGCCGACACGCCCCCGAGCGAGACTGACGAAGCGAACAGCGACTAGCGCAATGCGGCGGCAGTACTCGGCCGCCTCCCCTCCTGTGGGCGAGTTTGCACCGTCTGCTCAGCCGCGCTCCACACGCCCCACCAGGCCCCCCGGGCCCCGTTCGCGTCTCCAAAACGTGCTCCTGCTCCACCATGGGTTGTTGACAAAGTCGCCGAGGGCCACCCCGTGTGGGGCCGAACGAGCGGCTATTAGACGATCTTGGTCGCCGAGGCGCGCAAAGCCCCATCGGGGCGTGCGGCAAGTCACGCGGCTTGGTGCGGCTCCTCAGGCAGCTCATACCACTTCACGCGCTCACCGATGCGGCTTCGCATCTTCCATTTACCAGACTTCTTGGCCGAGTCGATCGCGCCTCGAAGCTCCGCGACGCGATCGATCACCAGCTGAGGTGAGGATGCCGCGAGGCCAAGTTGGCTCACCTCTTTGCTTAAGTGTTGGAGCGTTCCCGTGACGGTGCGCCACAGACCCCAGTCGTTCGCGCACAGTTCCGCGATGTGCGTGGCGTTGATTGCATCGTCGTCATGGTCAGCGACCTTGTGATCAACGAACACGGCGACGAGGTCCGTGACGTCCTTCCCGTTGAGGTGCACGATTTGCGCCTTCGTCAGCACGAGCTCGGCGAGGGGGACCGTCGGGACGTCCAACTTCAGCCTTGCTTCGCCGATCGCGATCTCGTGGCACATCTTGAAGTCGCCGACGAAAATGTCGATCTTCCCGCCGTCGTCGTGGTAATAGATCCTGCGCTCGGCCCCGGCGAGGGCGTTGAAACGACGATCCGGCTCCCAGCCCAGCGCCTTGAGGACGCCGTCGATCTTGGTTCGGTCGCTCTTCTTGATCACAAGGTCGATGTCCTCGTAGGTCCTCGCCAGCGGCGGCGACGCGGCTACGGCGGAGTGAATCGCGATCGCGACGCCACCGATGATCCTGGCCGTCACTCCGCCCGAGTGTGCACGCTCGACTATCTCCTTGGCCTGCTCTTGGATACCCGAGGTCACGCTCGCTCCTCTAGGTGGTTGGACCTGATCGCCGCCAGCGTCGGTAGGAGGCTGAACCGCCGAAGCGGCCTGACTATGCTGCATCCGAACCCCTTCCCCGTGCATCAGCCTGCGGTGAAAAGGTAGCCGACGACTTGTCCGCTGTCGTCAAGATCGACGATGAGGCCCTTGAGCACACCGGCTGAGTAGTCGCTGCCGGGGTTGAAGCACGGCGTTTCGCCGATCTTGCGCATGCCCTGGCACTCGTGAATGTGCCCGTGCAACCCGACCTTGGGCTTGTACTTCATGATCGCCCGACGGACGGCGCTACTCCCGGCCGGAATCTCGACGACCGCGTTGTTCTTGACGATCGGCCGGAAGTTCGCGTCGAGCTTGGCCACGGTGTCGAGTCCGCTGTCGTACGGCGGGCAGTGGAAGTTGAACGCCAGCGGTCGCCCGTCCGCGAAGTCGCCGACCATCCGGTCGATCTGGGCGGTGAGTTCGTCCTCCTCATACTCACGCTCGGTATCCCAGGGAGTGCGGTTGGTATTGCCGAGACTGGCGAGCCAGACGGGTCCGACCTCGACGGTCTGGCCCTCGGGGAAAGCGACGCGATCAGACCGCCCGAAGACCTCGTCCACGATGTGCGGGTCGTCGTTACCCGGAGTCAGGATGACCCTGATGTGGTCTGGGACTCGCTCGCGAATCAGCAGCTCCCATGACTCCATCTGCTCGCGGATGAGCCGGAGGAACTCCTCGTGGCGAGCATTTCCGTCCGCGTTGAGTCGAGCGAGCTCGTCGGCGTCGGCGATCAACGGGTAGAACCCGTTGAAGTTGATGTTCGCCTTACCTGCCTCGAGGCCGGCTGCGTCGACCACCTCGTCCTTTCCGAAGAGCGCGTAGCGGAACTTACCATCGGCGCTCGCCTCGACCGGGACCATCGCCTTGCCGACAACGTCGCCGCCCATCACCAGGACGTTGGCCTCATACGTCTTGGCCGCTGCTAGAAACTTCCGAAAACAGCGGTCAGAGCCGTGGATGTCGGTGGAGAAGTAGATCCGGATGGCCCGCTGCTGCTTTCGCTTCTTAAACATGCTTGTTACTTCCTGTCGAGTCGATCTGGCGTGATCTGCACGAGTCGGAGCTCTTCGGGGCCGGCGAGAGATCCGCGCCCTCGTTTGCACGGGGTGCTCTCACGACCAGGCACGCAACGCCGCCGAACCTGTGCCAGGCCAGCGGCTTGACTGCCAAGCTTATTGAGAACCCGCTCGCCGGCGACCTGCCGGTCGGGGCCGTAACCGTTCCGCCGACCCTCCCGGCGGGGAGCGTCGCGGCGCGCCCGGAAGCATGACGACCTCGATGGCCAAGGTCGGGCGATGACGAGCCGAAGACTCGGTCCCTCACGCGGCGAAGGCTCCATGAGCGACGCGGACTGCCTCCGTGGCGTTCTCAGGAGCGATTGAACCTCCCCAGGTAGTGGCGACAGAAGCCAAGTTCATCGACGGAGTTTGGTCCACGACTGTGTCCGATGCGAGCGACAGATCGTCGCTGGCACGCGCCTAGAAGACGACGAATTGTGTTTCTTCTGTTGCTGCGCTGCGGCTGCACGATCCGGTCCTGGCCAGTGCGCTGTGACGGGCCGAGTGGCGCAGACATTGCGCGGGGCAAGAGCGCTGGTCGGACATGAAGTGGGGCGTGGCCGGGAAGGAGTCGAGTCTCGTGCGTGTTGATGGCTGCTCAGGCCGTCGCGGCGACTGTCTCGCTGTAGGCATCGGCGACTGGTCTATACGCGATCTCCCCGGACCTGACGTTGATGCCGGGGACGACCGCCGCGTCATCGAGGCACAGTCCTTCGAGCGCGATCGCAGCGATCTTTCTGATGTACGGGAAGGTGGCGTTGGTGAGAGCTCGCGTCGAGGTGCGGGGGACCGCTCCGGGCATGTTCGCGACGCAGTAATGAACGATGCCGTCGACCTTGTAGGTGGGGTCGGTGTGCGTTGTCGCCCGGGAGGTTTCGAATGAGCCGCTCTGGTCGATCGCAACGTCGACGAGCACTGTCCCCTCTTTGAGCGTGGAGAGCATCTCTCGGCTGACCAGCCGGGAGCGGCTGCCCCCGGGATGAGCACCGCGCCGATCACGAGGTCGGCTCGCGGCAGCGCGTCTGCGATCGCGCTGTCCGTCGACATAAGTGCGCGGACACGGCCGTCGAAGAGCTCATCGAGCTCGCGCAACCGCCGAAGAGAGGTGTCGAGGATCGTGACGTCAGCGCCCATTCCACTCGCGACCGGGCCGCCTGAGTACCGACGACCGCGCCAAGCCCTCCGGTTCCATCCTCGATCGTCTCGTACGCGACGGCAGTGGTAAAAGACGAGATCAACGCCGACACGAGCTCGGGGTTGGCAGCGAGATGGAGGTAGGTAAACAGGATCTGTCCCTCGCGCAGATGCGAGTACTCCGGATCGGTCGGCTCCTTGACCTCGAGGAGCAACTCGGCATCGGTCCAGACACTCGCAGCGTCGCCGGCGATCGCGGCACCCGCGTCGGCGTACCGCGCATCGGGAAAGCCCGAACCATCGCCCGCTCCGGTCTGCACAAGCACCGAGTGCCCAAGACGCGTCAACTCGCGCGTCCCGTTCGGCGTGAGAGCACACCGCCGCTCAGCCGTCTTGACCTCCATGACGACTCCGATCAGCATCACGCGACCTCCGAGGTCGTTCTGATACCCATGTAGACGCTGGCGTCCGTGAGGACACCGTGGAGGGCCTCGACAATCTCGTCGAGCACCTCTAGAGTCGAGATCAGCGGTGGGGCGATCTGAAGGACACTGGTCGCCGCGATCGTCTGCTCGGGCGATGATTCGTGCCTCGCGCAGTTGGCGCGGCAGGAACCGCGCAGAAGTCGATCACGCTCCGCCGCTTCGAAACCGAGTTCCGTCGCTGTGCTTCACGAGTTCGACTGCCCAGAAGAAGCGGCGCCCGCGGACGTCGCCGACGATCGGCAGGTACAGCAGTTGATCTCGCATTCGCTGCTCCAGATGACCCTGGAGCGCCCTGACGTTCTCGAGGACGTGGTCGCGTTCAACGATCTCGATGTTCTTGAGGGCGATCGCGGCGGACACTGGGTGCCCCCCGAAGGTAGTCCCGTGGCGGTAGGGCAGCCGTTGCTCCAGCAGCGGCGCGAGCACCGCGTCGGTCGCGACGACCGCGCCCATCGGGGCGTACGCCGACGTGAGGCCCTTGGCCAGCTTGACGAGATCGGGCGTGACCCCTTCTAGCGTGATCCCGAACCACTCACCGAGCCGGCCGAAGCCGGTGATGACCTCGTCGGCCATGAGGAGCGCCCCGTAGTTGTCGGCAAGCGCGCGCAGGCCCTTCCAGTACCCAGGCGGCGCGACCAGGCAGCCGCCCGCGTTTTGGACAGGCTCGGCGATGATGAGCGCGACTTGATCGGCTCCGACAGCAATGATCGCGTCCTCCATCTCCCGCAAGAGACGGTCGCAGAACGCCTCCGGGTCATCCCCGTCCGGCGCCCGATAGGCGTTGGTGTTCGACACGTGGGTCACATCGATCGGCGGCCGCCCGAATGGCGTCTTGAACCGCTCAACGCCGGTGAAGGACAGAGCTCCAAGCGTGACGCCGTGGTATGCGGTCTGTCGCGCGATCGCCTGCGTTCGCTGCGGTTGTCCGATCGCCTGGAAGTGCTCGCACACGAGCTTCCAGGCCGCCTCGACCGCCTCCGACCCGCTGTTGGTGAAGAAGACGCGGGTCATGCCCTCGGGGGCGAGATCCGCGAGGCGCTCAGCAAGCTCGATGGCGCAAGGATGTGCCGTGGCCCAGTTGGTATTGAAAGCGAGCGTCTTCAGTTGGACGGACGCGGCGGCTGCCATCTCCTCGCCGTACGAGTAACCGATCTGGCTGCAGAACAAACTCGACAGGGCATCGATATACCGGTTGCCCTGCGTGTCAAATACGTAAGGGCCCTCGCCTCGCTCGATGACCAGTAGGTCATCGATGACCGGCGTAGCGAAGTGCTGGATGAGGTGGTCGGCTGCTTTGACCTGTAGTTGTTCGTGGCTTATGCCCACCTTGAAGTCACCACCTTCTTTCGTTTGTAAAACTCGACAGCGTCGTGACCTTTGGCATGGAGCCCGCCGTCAATCGAGTTTTTCCAGCCGGGGAACAGGAACCAGGCGATCGGAGCGACCACGCCGACGTTTACGCCGACCATCCCGCGCACGGTGTGTTTGTTGTTTGGGGTTGTTATTGTTCCGCCGACCCTCCCGGGGGGTATCGTCGCGGCGCGCCCGGAAGCATGACGACCTCGATGGCCAAGGTCGGGCGATGACGAGCCGAAGACTCGGTCCCTCACGCGGCGAAGGCTCCATGAGCGACGCGGACTGCCTCCGTGGCGTTCTCAGGAGCGGTTGAACCTCCCCAGGTAGTGGCGACAGAAGCCAAGTTCATCGACGGAGTTTGGTCCACGACCGGGTCCGATGCGAGCGACAGATCGTCGCTGGCACGCGCCTAGAAGACGACGAATTGTGTTTCTTCTGTTGCTGCGCTGCGCTGCTCGATCCGGTCCGGGCCAGCTGCGCTTGTGACGGGCCGACGCTCGGCCGCACACCGTTGCCCGCGGGACACGAGCGCTTGGTCGGACATGCCCAGGTACCCGTGGAAGGTGCTTCAGCCTCACTCACCCGTCAAGGCGCGAGCCGGCACCGCACCGAGTCGGCGAGCTGCCGGCCCAACCTCGGTGTGGCGCCCGGCTTTGACTACTCCGGCGGCAGCTCCTTGAGCGCGAGCGACAGGTCGATGCCCTGCGTTGCCCGCAGGCGCCAGCGCGCGATCAGGTAGATCACTGGGCCGAGAAGCGCGATGATCAACAGCTCGGTCACAGACGTCGCGGTGAAGCCGCCAGACAGCGACTTGTTGGTCGCCGTGATGAAGAAGATCACGATCATCGCCACGACCGTGATGGCGCCGATGATCGAGATCACGGGGATGCCCAAGATGTCGCCTCGAACGACTCGTGGCGACGCCTTGAAGAGTTCCGGCCGACGCCACGGCAAGACGGTGGCGGCAGCTGCAGAGATGCCCCAGAAGGTGACGAACAACAGGAGGTCGTTGCTCGAGATCGTCACGAGCCCCGTCGTGAAGGTGTTGAAGGCAATCAGGGCGACCGTCACGACAAACACCACGAGCAGCGCCTTGACCGGGCTGGCGAGACGCTCGTTGACGTCGGACATAGCGGTCGGCAGCAGCCGGTCGAAGGAGAACGCGAATAGCATGCGCGAGCAGGCGAAGAGCACCGTCACCAACGCGGCAAAGCTTCCTGCCATCCACGCCACGGCCATGATGATCCTGAACACCACGTTGGCCGTCAGGGCCCCGTAGAGCATGCCGCCCGCCGCCGCCGGCGCCGAGGTGATCTTCGCGTACGCTGTCGGGTCCGTCGCGTTAAGTCCGTTGGCCGCGGCGAGGAAATGATATGAGGTGTAAGCCCGCAGCGTGAGGTACTCGATGAGCACGAACGCCGTAAATGCCAGGACCGCGAGAAGCGTTCCGTTCCGGAAGGTCTTCGACGCCCCCTTGATCTCGCCACCGTTGTAGACGGTGAAGGTCATACCCGTGAAGGTGAAGATGCCGAGCGGAATCGCCTTCACACCGGCCGAGCCGAGGATGTTCGTCACGACGCCGGCGTGCTTAGCGGCAGCGAGCATCGCCGCGTAGGCGTGCGGGCTGTGGGAATACTGGTTGAAGGCGTGCTGGAAGTCGGCGTGGCTATGGGTCAGGAACTCGAAGACGAGCAGCAGACCGCCGAGAACATTGAGCGCGAACGCGCCAAAGATGACGGCGAGGACCCGCTTTGTAGGCAGCATCGCAGCCCCCAAGCAGAGGACCACAAAGACCAGCTCGATGATGAACGTCGTCGAATGGTGAGTGGGAATGTCCGCCGCCCACTGGTTGAGCGTACCGTGTGCGAACGACAGCCCGAGCGTCTGGAGAGAGATTGGGAGCAACGACGCCGTCGTGTAGCCCGCGGTGAACGAGTTGAGGAGCAAGAGACAGCCGAGCGCCAATGTGCCGGCGAACACGCCGACGATGGGGCTGAAGACCCGCGAGGCGAATACGTAGTCGCCGCCCGAGCGAGGCATTGCCCCCACGAGTTGCATGTACGGAAGGAGCACGATCAGGGTGACCAAACAGCCGACGACAAGCGGCAGGACGATGTCCGCACCGGGGAATGTGGTCTGTGCGCTCGACACGAGTTGGAAGACGTAGGTGGCGGTCGTCGCGCCGATTGAAAAACCAAACAAAGTGCGCATGCTCATGCCGCGCACGAGGCCGCTCGCCTTCCGTGTGTAGAGCGATGGCGATGACGACGGGGCTGCCGACTCTTCGGCTGGGCCTGGCGCGCTAGTGGTGGCTGACATTCAGACTCTCCTCATACGGTCTCGTCGTAGGATCTCGTGTCGCACGGCGCTCCTCTGGGATGCCGCAATAGCTCTCGGTCTGAGGTGACGAACGGACAAAAGTGGTGATTTCTTCTTGCGTAGCACGGATCGGGCGGGACTCCGCGAGATCGTCCGGCGCAGTGTTGTCGATTGGCTGACCGTAAGTCCAGCGACACTCTGTAGCTATTGCCGGCGTGAGGACGACGTTGTGTTCCCTCCGGCGCTCGGTTGCTCTCGCGCTCTCACCCGGCGCGTGGTTCTCGGCTACTCCATGACCATCCCGCCAGTTACGTTGATGGCCTGCCCCGTCATTTCGCTCGCGTCGTCCGACGCCATGAACAGGGCGACGCGGGCGATGTGCTCGGCGTCTTGCAATCGGCCCATCGGGATGCCGACCAGCCAGCGCTTCTGGATGCTCTCGCGGGGCTCCCCGGTCATCGCCTCCTCCCAGGCGTATTCGCGATCCATCATCTCGGTGTTGACCACGCCGGGACAGATGCAGTTGACGCGTACGGTCGGCGCCAACTCGAGCGCGACGGCCTTGCTGAAGCCGATCACAGCGGCCTTTGACGCGCAGTAGTGAGCGAACAGCTTGTAGCCGCGCTTGCCAGCCTGCGAGGCGATATTGACGATGCTGGCGCCTCCGCGTTCGAGCATGTGCGGGATCACGGCTTGAGTTGTCAGGAACACGCCCTTGGCGTTGACCCCCATTACTCGATCCCAGTCCGCCTCCGAAAGACCAACGACCTTCTCCATCGTGATCACGCCGGCATTGTTGACGAGAACGTCGAGCGCACCGAGGTGGTCAACGCTCTGCCGCACGGCGCGCCCGACCTGATCGCGGTTTGCAACGTCGCAGCAAATCGGCAGCACCTCCGCGGTGCCCGACAGCTCACGGGCCGTCTGAGTCACGCGATCGGCATTCACATCGGCGATCGCGACATTGGCGCCCTCCGCGAGGAACGCCTCGGCGATGGCGCGACCTATGCCGGCTGCCCCCCCAGTGATCAGAACCCCACGGTTGCGGAACCTATCGGCCATCAGCACTCCTTCTCTGTATTCGCGGCGCTTGTCAGGGAGCGGAGGTGCCGCCGACATATCGGGTTGCTCGCTGTGGGCGGTGCGTGCAGAGGATTCGCTCGTCCCATCACGAGCGCTCAGATCAGCGGCGCCATCGCGGTCTGGCCGCCATCGATGAATAGGGTTGTCCCGTTCAGATAGGTCGGGGCGTCGAGGGCCAGAAACTCGATCACCGTTGCGACCTCGTTCGGTTGCCCGACCCGGCCGAGCGGGTTCAGGCGCGCCAGCGTCTCCGGCGTCGCGTTCTTGACGAAGTCGTCGACCATGCCAGTGTGCACCCATCCGGGCGCGACGGCGTTGGTGACGATGTTGGACGCGGCGAGGTCGACGGCCATCGATCGAGCGAGCGACGAGACTCCCGCCTTCGCGGCGCAGTAGTGGGCCGACTCGGGTTCGGACAGCGGCGCGCTGGTTGACGAGACCAGCACGAACCGTCCGCCGCCGGTCTTGACCATCTCGTTCGCCGCCAGGACGGACGTGTAGACCATGGCGTCGAGGGTCGCCGTGAGCGTGCGGCGCCAGCCAGCGGCGTCCATGTTTAGGAAATGGATCGGTTCGTAGATTCCGGCGCAGTTGACGCAGGAGTCGAGACGGCCGAGCTGCTCGACCGCTGTCGCGACGATCGCCTGAGCTGCGGCTTCATCCCCGGCGTCGCCTGCGACGATCACGACCTCGGCGTCGGGATTGGCCTCCACGAGCTTGGCCTTGGCCGCTGCGAGCACAGCCTCGCGGCGGCCAGCCAGGGCGATCCCGACCCCGCGCCGTGCCAGCCGCTCAGCCGTCGCGAACCCGATCCCGGTGCCGCCCCCAACGATGAGCGTGATGTGCTTCTCCGGCATGTCTTATCTCCTGTCGGTCATGTACGAGCCGGTGACAACCGCGGGTGGCTCCGCGGTGCGGGCACGGTGCGGGCTGTCTCGACTGTCTCGTCTGTGGACAGACGGGTAAGCCGCTGAACCGCGCCGGCCTCGACCCCCGTTGACTCCGTGGTGGTTGGCACGAGCAGAGACGGGAAACATAGCCCTGAGTCTCGGCCGTCCGGCCCTCGGCGGCAAGCGACGAGTCGTCGTCAGGTCGGCGGGAGAAGGCGACGAGCTGTCGTGAGCGACAGCTTCGGTTGGACGGCGAGGGCAAGCGTTCGGTCGTGGTGGAAGACCAGCCTGGTGAGCCCGCTGCCCGGGGTCGCGTTCGGCCACTGCGGGAAGCGCGCGAGGCGCTCGGGCCGTCCGAAGAGCGTTAGTCTCGACAGTCGGCGCCAGGGGACTCGGCACGGGGGGCTTGACCAGGCGCAGTCTGGCCCGGGGGCCGCCGCGACTCCGCCGCCGGGGTTGTTTGGCGCTCGAACACACCGCCAGCGCCCGCGTGCCGCACCGTTTCCCTACTAGGTAGTGGCCCGGGGGGTACGCCGACCGTATTCGTCCGCAGTTACCGCTCGGCACCCGGCGACCGCCCATGGGCGCGGCCCGGGGCAAGATGCGTTGTGTGCTCCAGGATCTTCTGACCCACGACGCCGGGCATCTCGAGGATGACCATGTGCCCGGCATCGAGTGTGACGTATTCGGCACCCGGGATCCCGTTTGCCAGCGCCTCGGTCTGCTCGCGCGGCACGATCGTGTCGTGCTCGCAACCAATCACAAGCGTCGGGCCGCTGATCGATCCAAGAACCGGGGTGAGGTCGATTTCGGTGTTGAGCGTGCACTGCCGCTCAAGGCCGACCTCGATTGGAAAGGATGCGGCCAGTTCGAGCTCGTTCGGTGGGATCGCCGCGACGAAGTTCGGGCTGAGCCCGCTTAGCAGCCAGAAGCGCGCGAACAGGTCCGCGTCCCGGGCATAGAGGTCCTTCCAAAACGCAAACTGCAGGCGGCTGCGGCTGTCGTGTCCTGATGCAGCGGTGGCGATGATGGTTAGCGACCGGGTCCTCTCGGGCGCAGCTGCCGCTGCGTAGGCGGCGACGGCTCCGCCCAACGAGAACCCCACGAGGTCGAACTCCTCAAGGCCGGCGTCGCGTGCGACGGCGAGCACGTCGGCCGCCAGCATGTCGAGCGTGAGCGGCTTACCCGGGTCCTCGGTCGCGCCGGAGCCGCGCAGGTCGGGCAGCACGACTGTTCGCTGACGGGACAGTGTCTTGAGGAGTGGGGCCCACGTTGTCGTCCCTTTCGCTCCGGTGCCATGGACCAGAACAATGCCGGGCCCCTCACCCTGGACTGTGTAGGCCAGCGCGGCGTCGTTGTGCTGAACAGTTGGCATGTAAGCAGCTCCTGGAGCTCGTGGTTCGGGCGGTCAGGTCGTTTGCTACAGACCTCGCGTCCGCCATGGTTCCGCTCTTCTCCCGTTACTGGGCGGCGGCGACGAGTTCGCGCAGCTCCACCAACATGTCTCCGACCGAGTCGCACGGATGGGCGCCAAGCGAAGCGATTCTGTCGGAGACGTCCACGCTCTTGCTGGGGCCAATGTCTTGGGTCAGCCGGCCACCGACGAATACGGCCTTGTCGTCCAACCCGCGTTCGCGGAGCTGGTTCATGACGTCCTCGACCACACTAAGCGCGACACCGTTGTAGGTACTGAGTGCGACCCCGTGGGCGTTCGTCTCGGCGGCGGCCGCGGCGATGATCTCCGCATCCACGCTCGTCCCGAGATCGACGACATTGCAGCCAAGCTCATTGAGTACGTGCACGAGGACGTGGAGGCCGTACTCGTGCACATCGCCGGACGCGGCAACGATCGTGGTCCCCGAAAGCCGCAGGTCGGGCACCATACGATGGACCTCGTCCATGACCTCCGCTCGGCGCTGGAGAGCTCGCCGGAGCGTGTCGCTCGGGACGACTGGCTCGAACCCGCGCGGATAGGACGCGTCCGGCTCGCCGGCTCCGTAGAGCTCCTCGATCCGGCTCGCACCCAATCGCTTGGTCGCAACAAGCAGCTCCAGCGGGTCGTCGGTGTTGACCCCGAGCGAGGCCAGCCCGGACATCATGTTGGCGTAGACCTGCCGTCCTCCTTTGAGGATCTTGTCCCGGAGTGCGTTGACGGGCCGCCAGTCGATCAGCCGCAGGGCCTGACGAGCCTGACGCTCCGCTTCGTTGGCGATTTCGAGCGACTGGATGATGTCCTCGACCGTCGGGACGCGAACCGGCTCGGTCAGCGGGGTCGCGTGGACCGCGGCACCCGTTGGGTGGTTGAGTTCGTTGGCGATAGCGAAAAACACGTCGCTCGTGACCATGGCCGCGTGGCGATCGAGGGAGTACGCGGGATCGAGGGTGTTCGTGTCTCCGTGTATGAACGACGGCGGTACCCGAGACGTGTTGATCGCGTCGAGAGCGCGTCCGAATGCGGCCTTGAGGACTGGGTCGGACATCGTCGAGCCATAGCTCGGCGAGTAGGCGGCACCGACGAGATCCTCAGCGATATAGCGGTGGAGAAGGCACCACCCAAGAGACGTCGCTGCATCGTGAAACGAGGCGCAGTAACCGTCGTCGATGTACGAATCGAGCACGATGCCGTGATCACGCTTCTCGGCGACCATCGCGATCGCGATGAGCGTGTTGATCATCTGGTCGCTGTCCGACGCCCAACCCGGATAGCCGTAGCATTGCTGGGCGAGGTTTCCGATGTACGCAATTCCCGCTTCGATCGCCGCTGCGGCGTTGTGCACGGACGCGGGACTTCCGACAGTGTGGTCGTTGATGATGCCCTGGACCTCGACGTCCCGTGCAACCCCGGCCCAGTCCTCGGGCGTCCAGAACATGATGCCGGTCTCCTCGACGGCGGCGGCTCGCGCCTCTGGCATCAGCCCCATCCGGCGATCGGCGGTGAGCGACACGCGATCGAATTGAAGGTCGCGTCGACGGCACTCGTCGCTGATCGTGTTGAGCGCGTCGCGCGTCTCGGGCCACGACTTGAGCCCCAGATTGACGTAGTAGGTGATCTTGCGCTCGTCGCGACAGCGTTCCTTGAAGAAGCGTTCAGTCCTGACGCCGCGCTCCCTTGCGTAGTTCGTGATTGCGGGGGTGATCACCCGGGAGCGCTCGTGGCCTTCGCGGATCAGATCTGCGCTCTTGGGCAGGCCACGGGGGACGAGCTCTCCGTCGTTGTACTGAGTCATCGGTCTCCTACCCGCTCCAGGGTGGCTTGGACAATCCCGCGGGCGCCTGGCAACCCGGCGTGCCGAAGTAGCCCGGCCGACCACAGGAGGTATTCGCGGTCCCGGAAGATCGGAAGCCCTTGGGGAATGAGCGCTCCTCGCTCGCCGGCCTGGCCAAGTGCACGTCGTGCGATTCGGGCTGGATCTGCGCTGTGCTCGAACACGCCGCCGGTCACTACGACGCAGGTCGCATCTCGCAGGTCGCGACCCGTCCGGCGAAGGATCGCCCCTGCGGGGGTGAGCGATGTGCGCATGACCCCGGCGTGCCGATGGAGCGCGATGGCAGTCGCTAGCTCGGTCAGTCGTTCGTCAATGTGCATCTCGCGCTCGGTATCTGGAACGAACCGGCGATCGGCCGCTCGCTTCGCCGCGGCGCGAGATAGTTCGTCAGCTTCGTCAGCGGTCGCGTAGCTCTCGCTAATCGCGACACCGACGAGCGCTTCGGCGTTCTCCCTGAGGCCCAGGTCGCCCTCGACCGTCCGGGTGACGATCTGGTCCGGAAGGCCCGAGGTCGAGTAGCCTCGCGTCGAGTCGGCTCCCGGCAGGACCGAGTGGACGTCAGTGGTCGCTCCGCCGACATCAACGACAACCGGTCGCGCGAGCAGCTGGTTCTCGATTCCTGCGGACGCGATCGCCTCGGTGCCGGCGAGTACCGCCGCAGGAGTTGGTAGGAGGATCGAATCGGCGATAGCCGCCGCAGAGGCATAACGCCCGTGCCCCATTACGTGCACGATGAAGATCTCGCGAATCGCCTGCTGCGCTTCGAAGGGGTCGATCTCGCCGATCCGCGGCATCACGTTGCGGACAAACTCGATGGGCCGACCGTTCCCGAGCACGCCGCGGACCGCATCGTAGGTCCCTTCGTTTCCGGCCACCACGACGGGAAGATCCGGCAAGAGTTGGCGGAGGCGGCGAGCGCTGCGAACGATGCTGTCGCGATCGCCACCGTCGGTCCCGCCGGTGAGGAGCGCGAGGTCGGGACAGCGGGCGTGCAACCCGGCGGTCGTCTCAAGTTCGAATTCGCCGGGTGTGTAGATACCCACGATTCGTGCGCCAGCCGTCGCGCTCGTTCGGAGAGCGGCCTTGACCGTCAGCTCACGCTCGAACCCGAGGACGATAACTCGAAGGCCGCCGCCCGCGCTCGAGGAAAGGAGACGGGCGGACGGGGGCCGATCGAACGCACCTTTCGCGCTCAGCATCGCCTGCCCCTGGGCGAGGCCAGCGGCGAGGTTGTCGTGAGTCGTTGGCAGCGTGCACCGAGCGAGCGGACGGCCTTCGGAGTCGATCGCAACGAGCTTGATGAACGTGCTGCCGATATCGCCGAGTAGCAGACCCTCGGACTTACCAACGCCGGTGCTCACAGTCAGTTCTCTTCGATGACCGCGATGACCGCGCCGACCTCTACGACGTCGCCTTGGGCGACGCACTGCTTGGTCAGGACGCCGACCACCGGCGCCTCGACGTCCGCGTCGACCTTGTCGGTGACGACGTGTGCGATCGGCTGGTCCTCTTCGACGGCTTCGCCTTCAGCCACGAGCCACGCGGCGATCGTCCCCTCTTGCATGGTCACGCCCCACTTCGGAAGAACAACGTCCATGACGACTCCTCACACGCCGCGAGAGTTGGAATCGCCGCTGATCGCGGCTCGCGCTGCCGCAGCGATGTCGGACGCGCTCACGATTACGGCTTGCTCGAGGGGCGGGCTGAACGGGATCGGAACGTCCTCCCAAGTCACGCGGCGTGGCGCCGACTGCAAATCGCTCCAGCACTCCTCTACCACCCGCGTCGAGATCTCCGCGCCCGCGCCGCAGGTCCGCCGTGCGGGGTCAACGACCACTAGGCGACCGGTCTTTCGGACTGACGCGAACACCAGGTCCCAGTCGAAGGGCGCGAGCGTGCGCGGGTCGATGACCTCTGCAGAGATCCCGTCCTCGTCCTCGAGCTCTTGTGCCACCTTCATGCTCTCCCCAACCATTGAGCCGAGAGCGACGATGGTGAGGTCCGTCCCCTTGCGCTTGGTGTCACCGACGCCGAGCGGGATCACGTACGGCTCGTTCGAGACGGTGCCCTTTTGACCGGCAAGCATCAGGTCCATCAGGTAGACGACTGGGTTTGGATCGCGAATGCTCGAGAGGAGCAGGCCTTTCGCATCGGCCGGATTACTGGGGAACACCACCTTGATCCCGGCGGTGTGCATGAGGATTGGATGAGGGTTCTCAGAGTGCTGCGCCGCTGCCGATCCCGACGGCCCCGTCCCCGCGAAGTAGACGAGCGGCAGGTCGACCTGTCCGCCAGACATGTACCGGAGTCGGGCGGCTTGGTTGACCACCTGGTCCATGGCGACGTAGAAGAAGCTCGAGAACATCAGGTCCATGACGGGCCGCAAGCCGCTCGCCGCTGCGCCGACGCATGCACCAACGACGGTCGCCTCCGAGATCGGCGAGTTCCGAACGCGATTGCGGCCAAAGACTTCCACCAGCCCCTTCGTGCACCCGATCGTGCTGATCTCGACGTCCTCGCCGAGGACGATGACGGTGTCGTCCTCCTCCATCGCCTCGCGGAGCGCTGCCTGGATCGCGTTCGCGAAGTAGGTGTCGCTCTGGGTTGTTTCGGGCGTGGTTGTGCTCATCGGATCACTCCCTATGCGTAGAGGTCCTCAAGCGCGGCTGCCGGCTCGGGCAGCGGGCTCTCGGTGGCAAATTTCAGACCGGCTTCGACGCGCTCCCGTTCCTGCTCGTCGATGCCATCGACGGCGGCCGCGTCGATCCCGACGCCGTTGATCAGGCGCGCGCGGAAGAGCGTGATCGGGTCCCGCTCCTTCCAGGCGTCGATCTCGGCCTGCGGCCGGTAGGGGCCCGAGAAGACTTCCTCACCCTCGTTGTGGGCGTGGTGCCGGTAGGTCTCGGCCTCGATGAGAGTCGGTCCGCCTCCCTCGCGGGCACGCTCGACGGCGTCGGCTGCGGCGGCGCGAACGGCGAGCACGTCATTGCCGTCCACGCTTACACCCGGCACACCGAATGGAGACGCCCGGTCGGCGATGATGCCGGCGGTGATCTCCTCAGTACGCATCCACTCCGTGTAGTGGTTGTTCTCGCACACATAGATGACCGGCAGCCCCCAGACTGCGCTCAGATTCAGGGACTCCAGCAGGACTCCCTGGTTCGACGCACCGTCGCCGAAGAAGCAGACCGTGACATTGCGTCGCCCGAGCACGTGATCTGCGAGCCCGGCGCCGGTCGCGATCGGCAGGCCGCCCCCGACGATGCCGTTGGCGCCCAGGATCCCGAGGCCGTAATCGACGATGTGCATCGACCCGCCCTTGCCCTTGCAGTAGCCGGTGGTGCGGCCCAAGAGCTCGGCCATCATCCGTCCCACATCAGCGCCCTTGGCGATCAGGTGGCCATGCCCGCGGTGCGTGCTCGTGATGCGGTCGTCGTCGCCGAGGACAGAGCACACGCCGACGGCAACGGCCTCTTCGCCGATGTACAGGTGCACGAACCCCGGGAGCGTGCCGCGCTTGAAGAGCCTCTGCACTTCCCGCTCGAAGGCCCGGATCCGTGCCATCCGCTCGTATATGTCGAGGAGCGCCTCGCGGCTCAGCTCCTCGTTGCGAGGGACGGTTGCGTTCGTCGGCATGGTCGTTCTCTCCTCTGATGTCGATCGTTGGCGCAGACCGCGCCCCTAGTCCATGACCATGCCGCCGCTGATGTTCAGCGCTTCGCCGGTGGTCTGAGAGGCTGCCGGAGATGACAGGAACAAGACGGAGTCAGCGACGTCTTGCACCTCTTGGAAGCGGCCCAAGGGCATCCCGGCGAGGCTGCCCGCCTTGATCTCCTCCCGGTCCTGACCGGTGATGCTGGCCACGATGTCGTACTCCTCCTCCTGCAGTTCCGTGTTGATGAAGCCGGGGCAGACGCAGTTGACCCGGACATGTGGGCCGGCCTCCAGCGCCGCGGTCTGCGTGAGGCTGATGACCCCCGCCTTGGAGGCGCAATACGGCGCGATATAGAGGTTTCCGCGCTTGCCGGCCTGCGAGGCGACGTTCACGATGGAGCCGCTCTTGCGCTCGATCATGTGGGGGAGCGCGGCCCGCATGCCTAGGAACACCCCTTTCAGGTTGACATCGATCACTTGATCCCAATCGGTCTCGGTCGTCGACGTGAGTGGGGCGATTCGGACGATGCCGGCGTTGTTCACGAGGTGGTCGATCTGGCCGCGCCATTCCAGACTGTCCGCGACCATGCGCTCGATGTCGTCGGCATCTGCGACGTTTATGCGGATCGCACGGGCCGCATTCGGCGCCAGCTGGGCCAGTTCGCTCACGGTCTGCTTCAGCAAATCGCCGTTGATGTCGGCGACGAGCACGCTGGCGCCCTCCCGGATGAAGGCCTCGGCGATGCCTCGGCCAAGCCCGCGAGCGGCACCGGTCACGATCACGGTCTGCTCTTCGAACCTCTTGCTCATCTGCCCTAGATGCGTGTCGAGCTGTGGCGTGCCGCCGGACGGCTCACGCACGGAGGTTGAAGATGACGTGTTTGATGCGTGTGTACTCCTCGAGGGCGCATGCCGACAGGTCCTTTTCGGACCCAGACAGCCCGAAGCCGCCGTACGGCGTCTCCGACAGCAACGGCAGGTGGTCGTTGACCCAGACGCATCCGAAGTTCAGCTCTCGTGTTGCACGAAGCGCCAAGCCGACGTTATGGGACTCATGCGAGGCAGTCTCGGCTACCGATCCTCGCGGGGCCAGCGACATACCGTCGTCAGCTACTGGATGGAAGGCGACGCACCGTCGCGCGCAGTCCACAGCAGACCCCGAACCTCGCGGGCTGCAGCGTCTTGGCACGCACGGCGTGGAAGAAGGTTGCGGTTGCCGCCCCGCGCTCCGTCGACCGAAGCTCATGCTGCAGACGATCTGGCCCAGGACGACATCCACCGCACCCGCGCTGACGCCGCATCCAGAGATCGTCGGAGGACGGATGCGACAGCGGCGGCAGAGCTGCTTCCCTCCTCTCCGGCGGAGAGCCAGAGGGCAGGAATCCGACGACGTCCATCACGTCGGCAAGATCGGCCAGCAAGCTTGCCAGTCAGTCAGTCAGCGTTCATGTACTGCCGCGCATGTAGCGCCACGTGAAGGGTTAGCAGGACGTCCGCATCGCTGAGGTCCATGCCCAGTAGGTCCTGGATTCGGGTCAGCCGCTGGTAGAGCGCCTGGCGGTTGAGGTGGAGAGCGCGGGCAGCTTCAGCTTTGTGACCGCCATGCGCAACCAGCGCCTCGAGCGTAGGCGTGAGGACGCACTTTCGCTGCCGGTCGTACTCGATCATTGGTCCCAGTACGCGATCGACAAATGCTTCGAGATCCCCGTCGTGTCGCCAGGTCCACAGCAGACTTCGGAGCTCCAGTGCAGCGGAGTCGTACCACGCACGGTCGGGAAGGACGGTGGCACTCGCGGCGCTGCGCTCGGTGAGGCGGAACTCCGCGGCGCACGTCTCGTGCGGGGAAGCTCGGCCCACCACCACGGCAACAGACTCGGCACCTAGGCGCGCATCCGTCACCGTCCTGAGCACGCAGGCAACAGCGTCTGCGGCCGCGTCGCGGGCTTCACCGCTGCGCAGTGCAACGAGGATCAGCAAGCGGGACGCCCCGTCGCGCCGCCCAACGAGAGCTCGGACGCCAGCCGCCTCAAGCCTTCGCTGTACTTCATGCAAGACAGGTGCCCACGCCGCGTTCGGCGGTGTGCTCACTTCCGCCACGATCGGCACCAGCTCGTCGCCGATCCGCTCGAGTCCGGCAGCCGCGGCTGCCCTCGGCAGCATCCTCGGGCTCATGCGCATGTCCGCAAGGTCCGCTAGGAAGCTGCTCCGCCTCCGGAGGATGAGTTCCTCCTCCTGTCGCTCACGAAGAAGTGCGAGCGCGACTATGTCCGCGGCGTGATCGAGCGCGATCCTCGCCAGTGGCGCATTCGCGGCCTGAAGATCGGCGACGATGAGTCGTCCATCTCGTTCCCTGCCGCCGAGGCGAACCGGGGTGGAGTATGCCGTGTCGTGGTCGATCGCCTCCGCGAGCCCCTCCCAGAGGTCGAGCATCTCCAGGTCGGACCCTGGCGGTTTGGCGTGTGCGAGAACCTGCCCATCGACTTCCTCGAGAAAGACTGGGCCGCGGAGGGTTGCGGCCAAGGCTGCCAGCACCTCGGGGATCCCTTCTCCTTCGAGGATCAGGTCGCACAATGCGCGGCGGATCTGCTCCCCACGACGGAGGAGTGCGTAATGCGACGACACGATCTGGGTATGTACCGCTTCCGTTACGGCCACGAACGGGATCTCACGGCTGAGGGCTATCAAAGGGAGGTCGTGCTTCTGCGCGCCTTCGACGATCGCGTCGGGTACGCGCTCGAACGCGGTACCAAGTTCGATCACGAGCGCTGCGACTTTCTTCATCGCGAGGCGATCGACGAAGGCTCGCTGTTCCGTGACTCGCGTGCCGATGCCCATCCCTGTCGTCAGCAGAAGCTCCCCGCCGACCAGCCATGAGGCGATGTTTGAAACCTCGCCGGCGTGAACCCAGCGGATCGGCCGATCAAGGCGATCCCACCCCGCAAGCACCTGCGGCAGTCCGCGTCGAACTACGGGTACGGCAAGAGCATCGCGGACGGTGAGCGATTCCAACTCTCGTGGGTCGGGTGGCTCTGCCACTAGTGGATCGGGTGGCTCTGCCACTACCGCAACAGCATTCACGCGGCGGAACTCCCCTCGGTCATCGCAATTCAACTCTTTGGTTTCGACTATTTGAGGCCACACCTTCGCAGACGGACCACGGCTAGTCAACCTGGGGAGGCCTGCGCGGGGTCGATAGAGGCGCAGCGTCGGGAGGTCGCGACCCCTCGGGCCGTTGGTCGCCGGGGTCCGCTCGAATGCCGCGAACCGGGGTGATCTCGATCGCCTCAGTCCCCGACGCGTGTTGTGCTTGGCTCTAGCGCTCCGGCTCGAGCCCCAGAACAGACCAGCCGCTCGTGGGGATGTCGAAAATGCGCCAGCCTTCACGCGAACGCACGACGTCGCCAACCGTCTGGCTCACGAGGTTCGCAACGATGATCCTGCCTTCTGTGTTGACGACAGCACAGCCATCGCTCATCGTGAGCCACGGAGCAAGCCGGCGTTCGAGCGCCGCAACCTGAACGTCGGCGGTAGCTACACCCACGAACGCCCCACCAACATACGCGGGCAGCGAGAAGGTTAGGTTGTAAGCGTTGGCGGCTCCGTAGTCGATGTACGGGCCGTGTACGTAGAGGTCCCCGACTCGCTGCGCGCCCGACCAGAACTCCATCGCCGTGTAGTCGTAGAAGTCGTCTCGCCTACGATCGAGAGCGAGAGAATCCACAACCACTCCCTCGTTCGTCCGACGCCACCAGCCGATCCAGAACTCGTGTCCCGGAACCAGGCCAGGGACGGCCTGGAACGCGACGCCATCGATGTCGAGGTCACTTGCAACCACGCCTGCCATCGCGACCCTTGCCAGACCTTCACGAAGTTCGCGTTCGTCGAATTGCTGGGTGCTGACGATCTCTGTAGCACGCGCAACCACAGCCGCTAGCGAGACCCGTACACCAGCGACCACTTGCTCAACTTCGCCGGCGAGGGCCTCCGGCGTTGCGCGAACGGCGCGCGATTCAGCGCTTCCTTCGGCGGCAAGCGTCGCCAGGCGAAGAGCATTTACCGCAGCTACCGTTGAAGCGGCGTGTGCCTGTGCTGCTTCTCGCGCGGCATCGGGTTCGCGCCGTTCGATTGCATCCGCGATCAGCTGCAACTCGTCTGCGCTCGTCTTACGCCATTCCGAGTCGGAGAGGGCCAAGGCCAATAGCCAGTCGAACTCCTCGTACATAGCGATTTGCGCCTCCGTCATCCGTCGCGACTGAGCAACAGCAGCAAGCTCTATGTGGAACCGCCCGTGCGCACGACGGGCCTGGAGTTCGGTATCGGCGGAGGACAGGGCGACGGCGTACTCGTGTAGGCGTTGCGTGCTTGATGGGGATCCACGTTGGGCAGCAAGTGACGCAGATACGGAAGTCAGCATTTGTCTCCAGTCGCCGAGATCGCGCAGCTCAGCCGCCGACATTCGCCGCAGCTCGCCGGCTGTGAGCGACGCACGGTCCGTGTATCGCCGAACGTAGCTCCCCCCGCGGTTACCGGGCTTGGTCTCGATCAGACCCTCCGCCCGGAGCACGCCGAGCGCTTCCCGCATCGCGAAAACGGTGACGCCGAATTGACGGGCAAGGTCTACCTCGCGTGGCAAACGATCGCCGTCGCTTAGGGACCCGAGCCCAATCGCCGCGCGGATGCGACGGACGACGGCATCGGCCGGGCTTTCCGCGGACACTGCCCCGAACATGAGCCAGCGCCTGGCTTGATCGTCGCGCTGTCCATGGTCGGAGTCTTTGCCCTCGCCGACTTGGTCGACGGGCCGTTCACGCGGTACCACGGTATCTATCTTCACTCCTCCCACGGTATCTATCTTCACTACTCCCGACCTCATACCACACTCCACAAGCCGGCCCGTCAGCGGCCCCGTCATCAGACCCATGACCGACGCGATTCCCAAGGGTTGATCGTCAAAACTTCGTTTTCTCAAGTTTGAAAGCTATTGCGATGGGGTCGAAGCGTCAAGCCAAGAGAGAGCCCGGCCAAGCCGCAGATGGGACACGGTGCCTAGGTTGCGCGTAGGCACGACGGGTTCCCGGGCATGCGGTCTTGGCGCAGATCCTCCTTCCCTTCGATATTGCAGTCCCGCGCGATCTGTCCGAAGGTCGCATGCACAGCCACATGGAGGCGGCACTCCTGCGCTTGTACCGACAACGAAACCTGGTCATGCACGCCGGCCGAATCGACGCTGTCGCTTCCCGCGCCGCCCTCCGCACGACGACTCCGATCGTGGGAGCAGCGTTTGATCGCATCGCCCACGCTTGGTTCGTGAACAATGTGACCCCGATGGCCCTCGGTGCGCAGGCCGAACTGTCGTTGAGGCTCGTTCTACTGCCAAGCCAGCGGCGCTCACCAATCTGCTTGAGCGCTAATCCGCGGCGCCGTGTCGGCGACGCCACCACGTTTGCGTAGCGGGCTCCCGATCAGCTTTGGCGTTGGACAATCTCTCCCTGAATCTGCGCGTTTTCCGCAGAATTGCGACAACATTGCCACAACGCCTGGAGTGAAAACCGCGAATTTGCAGGGTTTTCTTGAAGCGGGATACGGGAATCGAACCCGCGGCCAGCGAGACCACAACCCCACGCCAACAGGGATTGTCGACGTGGTCGACGCGACCGTCAGCGTCAGCTGGTCCTGGCGCGTTCAGCCGTCTGGTGGGTGGTAGCCCTTGTCGCGCTTGTGGAGCTTCCCGTCCTTCTCGAGTTGCGGGAGGATGCGGTAGAGGTAGTTCGGCTTGATTTTCATGCGCTTGGCTAGCTCAGCGATCGTGATTCCGGGGTGCTTATGCACATGCGCCAGCACTTCTCGCGCCCGACCGCCGGTGCCGCGAGGACGCCCGCGACGCCTCGCCGGGCTCGTGGCCTTGGCGGGTCGCGCACGCTTCGCTGCGCTGGTCGCCGCCACCTCCGCTCGCTTGCCCACACCCTCGAGCGCATCGAACGCTTTACGGAGCTGCGCGTGCTCGGTGATCAGCGGTTCGAGCTCGCGCAATCGCTTCTCCAGGCTGCTCCGGAGCTCGCTAAACACATCAGGCATACAGGCCTCCAATCGGGGTCGCGTCACACGATATCCGGGTCCCGGATCGGTCGCCTGGCTACGGCAGGTCCGGTCGCGACACGCTCGGCGGCAGCCGAGGTGTAGCGCCGCGCCCTCATCGTCGCAACGTGCGACGGCAGTTCCTCTAGATAACCAGTTGTTATTTTGCTAACTTGGCCTCATGCTTGCCAATCGAACGCCAAACGATCCCTTTCGAGTGGCCTACTCGAAGGCACATGGCCGCCAAGCTATGTGCGGGCCGCGACGGGACAGCAGGGCGACGCCGGATCACGATCGTGGTCGATAGACACCCCAATGGCCTCACCCGGACGGACCTCCTCACACCCGAGGAGGCGGCACATTTGCTGGCCGTGCCTCGGAAGACGATCTTGCGATGGGCGGCATCTGGGTACATACCGGCGCACAAGCTAGGGCGGCGCTGGCGGCTTGTTCGCACGGAGGTCGATCGTTGGCTGACCGAAGACGCGATCCGGAGCTCATCCGCTCGCTGATGACGCATTCGAAGCCCGGTTTGCTACTGCAGATTGCTACTGCACCAGCGCCTAGGCGACGGGCGAGCCCCTCGGAAAGCAAAGAACCCGCTGCTTTGCAGCGGGTTCTTTGCTAGCGGGGGCGGGATTCGAACCCGCGACCTTCGGGTTACGAGCTTCCGCGAAACGATGTGGGACATGGCTCCGGCGACACCCTCGACCGCCGCCTCTCCCACGCCCGCGCGCCCCCGATGGGCGCGCTACCTCCGACTATGTAGCCGCCGACGGTCAGGGAACGTAGACCCTTCCTGTCGACCAGCGGCTAGCGGAGCATCGCCGTCCGGACGAGTTTCTCGATGTAGTCATCGCCGTCCGGGGTGTTGATCCAGTCGTCAAGCTCGGTGTCGTTGACGCAGGCGATGGTCACCTGGCCGGACGCAAACTTCATCTCCTGGTGCATCGCGTCGCTCGTAAACCCGCTGGCTCCGAAGATGAGCCCTAGCCGGACGGTGCCCCGCTTGCCCTCGATCTTAACCCGGAACACCGACACCACCGGCTGGTCGACTCGCTTCTTCCAGTTCTTTGCCTCGACCAAAATGAAAGGCGCCCCAATGGACCAGGCTCGGCCCTGAGTGGCGCGCTGCTGAACCACGATGTCGAGTTCCTCGGTATCGGCTCGCAGATTTCGCTCGATGACTTTGAAGTCGCTCACTTGGTCGAGCAGGAACGCGATTGCGTTCTCGTAGCGCCGGCCTTTCACGATCGGTGTGAGCCCTTCTTCTTGGCTGAGCTTCACGGCGTGCACGGCGAGCGCGGTGCGAACCTCCGGTCCGACTTTCGTCCCTTCGTCGCCGAGCAGGCGGAGCAAGCCAACCGGCGTGCGTACCTCGTCGAGACCAGCATCCACGAGATGGATCTGGGGGTCGAGCGTGTGGATCTCGAGCAAGAACTCCTCGTTGTAGAGCGTCGCGAGTGGAGTCGCGAGATGAACCTCGTGCCCAGCGGCGTACGACGCCGCGAGTCGCTCCAGGAGGTATGGTCGAAGGCGGTCGACCAAGTGAACATGCAGGATGGACGCCGGGCCGGACCTGCTGAGATCGGGCCGCCAGCGGAGCCCACCATAGTCGCTCGCCTGGCCGTCGGACCAAGCTCCGTCTTTGTCGCGGATCATCGCGGCGACGCGTTCAGCGTCCTCGCGCTCCGGGCCACGCTCGGCTGCTACAGGTAGCGGCTCGTCAGGATCCTCCACCATCAAGGAGCCCGCCGATCCGATCCACCAGCTTTCGTGCGACGTCTTCCACCTGTGCACGCTCGTCAGACGAGTGCGCCCGGTCGAGAAGCCTCTCGAAACTCTTGACCATGTTGTCGGTGCGCCGTCCGAGCTTGTCGATCTCGACGATGACCTCGACGGTGTCCTGATACGCGTCATCGATCGTGTACTCGTCGTTCTTGATCAGGTCCCGCAGCGTGTCGTCAAGAGCTGTAGGTTGGGTCGGGTCGTCGCCGGCTTCCTGCTCGGCGATCCTGATGATGTGGAGAACGTTGCGCAGCGAAACGGCGTTTTTGATCGCGCCGTTCAGCCGCTTTGCGACGAACGACTTCAGGACCGTGTCGCCGGGGAACTCGGCGGCGAGGCTCGGACGACTCTTGCCGAGCGGATCAATCACGTTACGCTTGAGCTCCCAGAAGAAGTTCAAGGGGATCGTGCCCGCGTCTATGTACTCCTGGTACTCGGCCGGCAGGTCGAGAGCGTGCCGGAGTCGCGGTATGACGTCAACCGACAAGCCGGTGAGGTCGGAGAGCTCTCGCGTATCCGTGACACCGGTCTCGTCGATGAGCTTCTGTAGCGCCCACGCGGTCGGCATGTCGCGCCAGGGCTCACGGACCATGTGGATGTTGAACATCTGGATGAGGTTCTGTCGCGAGTCCGGCGGGTCCGTCACTACGGCGGGCACGACGTCGAGGCCAAGCTCGCGAGCGCAGACGAACCGCCTCTCACCGTCGATCAGCACGAAGCCGTCGCCCTCGGGGTACACGACGATCGGCACGAGAATGCCCTCTTTGGAGATCGACTCCGAGAGCCTCTGTATCTCCACATCGGGGAAGTGGAGACGCGGGTTGGCATCGTTCGGCCGGATCGTTGCGACCTTGATCTGCTTCAGCTCGTGCAACGCGGGTGCGGCGCCGTTAGGGGACACAGACGTAGACCCCCTCGAGCGCAGCCTTTGTCCTCGCGCCGGACGACGCTCCGAGCGTCGAGTGCTCTAGCGCGAAGTGCTGAGCGCTGCGAACCGAGAAGTACTCTTCGATTAGCCGAGCCACCTTCACGCCGGCGCGGTTGAGTAGGCCGTCTTCGGGATAGGAGAGCACCAGCGGAAGCCCCCGCGCCGCGATGCTCGAGAAGAGGGAGCGGAACGCCTCCTCGACATGTCGAACCGCCGAGAACGTCGTGTGGAACTGATCCGAGCGAGTACGACCGGCGCCGTACGAGTCGGGGAAGTCGTAGCGGTACAGGGTCTCGTGCACGTGGTAGAAGCGCGAGTAGTGATCCCGCGTATATGGGGGATCCGCGTACACGATCGAGACCCCATCGAAGTCCGAACTGCAGACGAGCGTCAGCGCGTCGGCGTTGCACACGCGGTTGGTCGCACGCCAGCGCTTCGTGCCCACGGGCTGGATTGCGTCGAGTTGCTCGACGAAGACGGACCAGATCGAACGCTGCCACTGTCGGCGGATGCGCGCGTAGACAGCGTCGTTGCCCGGCTTGAGGAACTGCGCCGAGTGGCCGGGCGCGTTCATCACGACGGCGGCGGCGGCGAGCCAGGCAGCGAGGAGCCAGTCGCCACTGATATCGGTGGTGTCGACCTGATCGATCGCGTACCGGAGAGCGTCGAGTTGCGCTGCCTGCGCCGTGCTGAAGTAGCCGGCCGAGAAGTACAGGGTCGCGAGCCGGTATCGATCGACGGCCGTGCTCGCGGCGGCTTGGCGTGCGAGGCGCGCGTACCGGTCGCTGTTGCCGGCGTGCGGCGCCCGAGCCATGAGGTCGACGAGCGCCTGCCTGTCTGCCGCAAGAATGTTGCGCTCGCGGCTGATGCGAGCGCGGAAGTCGGCTCGGAGTAGGTCGTGCGCCACGCGGAAGTGCGGGAAGAGCCGAGTCGCGACGTCGCGCGCCGGGGCGTGCTCATCCTGTAGAAAGCGCGCCCGCGCGAACGCCGTCGTGAATCCGAGAGCGTCGTTGGTGAGGACCGGCGCACTCGACGCCATACTCGTAGCAACGCTACCCATGCCGCTGAAGAGGTCAGCTACGCGGCCGTCGACTTCGAGACTCTCGATCGCAGCCCGCACGGTAGGCGCTAGCGCCCGTTTCGTCCCCATGTATCGCAGGCTCACAGCGGGACCCTCTCACACGCGTACCGCCGCGTCCAGCGGGCTGGCTGTTGGATCGTGCCCACCTACTCCATCGTGACGGGCCTTTCGGACCCCTCGGAGTACCCGCACTGGATGGCGAAGGGAGACCGCTTGTCGAGAGATGCCAAGCCAGCAAACACTGAGGCCGTGGTTCTCCCTGCAACAGTCGGGTCCACAACGAGGCGCTTCAGACGGAGCTGGGTCCCGAGCGGTTCGATCGCGCGCGCACGCGGCTACGCCGTAACGAACTTGCGCCGGCCTCCCGAGCCTCGTCTTGCAAGTTCCGCAGAAAATTGTTCCCCAATTGTTCCCCAACGGCGGCGAATGTGGCCAGTCCGAGTCTGCGAAAGATCATATTTTACAGGGTTTTTCTCGGATCGGGGAGACAGGATTTGAACCTGCGACCGCCCGGCCCCCAGCCGGGTGCGCTACCAGACTGCGCCACTCCCCGTGGCTTGGTGCAAGCGGGCGACGGGAATCGAACCCGCCCTAGAAGCTTGGAAGGCTTCTGTGCAACCACAACACTTCGCCCGCAAGCCGTTGCCACAAGGATAGTCCGAGGGCGCCGGCGGCAACATCTCGACACGCAGCGCTCAGCCGACCGTCCGCGCCAGCACCGCGCAATTTCCGTTCGGCGCACCGCGTTGCGTCGGGAGGGCGCGCTACCCTACCGGCAATGCCGCTGGGACCGCTCGGGGTGACGGCTCTGCTCGCAGCGCTCGATTGGGGCGCCTGGGACTGGGCCACGAACAGCAACGAGAGCACGATCGGCCTGATTGCCGGCCTGCTGATGGCGCCGATTGCGGTGGCGTTCGCTTGGTCGCTGGTGCGCGTCCTGATCGCGCTCGTCCGGCTCGGGATCCATCGCGCCACCACGGAGTCGCGAGCGGACAGCGCGGCGATCGGCGAGCCGCACATCGACGGCCCGTTCGATATCCAAGCGCACGACGAGCGCATCGCCGCCTGACCGCCGCCGGCGACGCCGGCCGGTGCTAGCCTGGACTTCGTGACCAGACCGGCACGGATGGCTGGGGTGGTGCTCGTAGCGGCGCTCACCGTCGCGGTGCCAGCGTTGGGGAGCGCTCACAGCGCTCCCGCACACCCCACTGCGCGGGCGCTGCTTTGCCCGGTCGCGACGAGCACCGGTGGCACCGGGATCGTCGGGACGGCGAAATCCGCGACCGTGGCAAAGGCCGCCGCGAGGGCCCGCCGCGTGAGACGCCACCGGCGTCCGCGCCACCGCGCGGCTCCCTGTATCCCCCCGTGCCGTTGGCTCATGGTCGAGCCGGCCGGCGCGAGCGGCCCCACGGGAGCGTTGGACTGCGAGCCACCGCGCGTCTGCCGGCTGGCCACGACCGGACCGCAGCCGATCTGCCCGCCGGTCTGGTGCACCACCGGCGATCCCGACGACCCCGGCGGCGCCAGCGGCCCGACGGGTGTGACTGAGCCCTGCCCGCCATTGCCGTGTCCCTTGGCGGTCCCCGGGGCGCCGGGCGCACCGACGGGGGTCACCGGCCCAACGCTCGTCTGTCGACCCTTCCCGTGCCCGATCCCGGCGGGCCAGCCGAGCGGCGCGACCACCCCCGTGATCGTCTGCCCGCCGTGGCCGTGCCCGATCCCGGCGGGCCAGCCGAGCGGTGCGACCACCCCCGTGATCGTCTGCCCGCGACCGCCGATCTGCCCGCTGGGCGACACCGTCCACAGCTCCGTGTGCGCGCCGCCATGCGTCGTCGCGGACCCGGCCAACACGACGGCCGGCGTCACGGTGTGCCCCCCGATACCGGGCTGTCCGCAGCCGCCAACGACGCCCGGCGCTGTTGCGCACGCGGCGCTCTACGCCTGCCCGGAGGTCCCGGCCGCCCCCGCGAGCACCGGCTGAGCCCCGGCGATCGCACCTCGCCGCCCCGCCCGCGCTCCGCCTCCGCCGGCGCCCCGTTCCGCTGGCGAGTAGATGCCCGCGGCCAGGCGATAATTGCTCGGGTGCCAGCCCGACGCCCAGGCAGGAGCCCGCGCGCCAGAATCCGCCACCCGTTCCTCGCCGGGATGCTGGCCGCCACGGTCACGCTCGCCGGCTGCGCGACCGGCTCGGCGCCGCCGATCTCGGCCTCGGATCTCGCGAGCGCGCGCGCCTTCAACAGATTCACCGTGTACTGGGCGGGTCACAGCGTCGACGGCGTTGCGCTCACCGCCGCCGACAACCTCTACAACTTCAACGCGAACGCCGGGTTTGCGATGTACTACGGCGACTGCGAGAGTCGCGGGCCCCTGCGCGACGGGGGCTGCACGCTGCCGCTGAGGATCACGACGGTGATCTACACCCCCCACTCCAACGCCTCCTTCGGACCTCAGCACAACGTGCAGCTGCGCGGCGTGCCCGCGGTGATCTACGGCGGTGGCGACGACATCGAGATCTACACCGACCGGCAGGCGATCGACATCGCCGCCGACTCACCGCGGCGTGCGCTCGCCGCGGTCAAGGCCCTGAAGCCCTTCAACCGCACGCCGACCGCGGACTTCCCGGCCTTCCCCCAGCCCTACTTCCAGCCGGGTGTCTCGGCCGAGCAACTCGCCCTTCAGGCGGCCGCCACCGGCCCCAGCGGCCCGACCGGCGCGACCAGCGGCATCGTTCCCCCGGCCGCGCTCGAGCCCACGCCGGGACCGGGCAGCTGAGCGCGTCCCCGTCACGCGGAGGCTGGCCACGACACGCCCTTCTTATCCGCCACTTCAGACGACCTGCCACCATTAATCTGGGCCCGGCATCCCCCGGCCGGGCCCGCCCTTACCCCTCGGTCGCGTCCGCGGGTCAGGTCCGGACTGGATGAGCGAGCGGCCAAAGATCCTCGTAGTCGACGATGAGCCCGCCGTCCAGCAGGCGCTCTCGCGCGCGTTCGCGCTCGAGCGCTACGAGGTCCAGGTCGCGCGGGACGGCGGCGAAGCGCTCGAGGCGCTCGCGGCGGCACGATACGACGCGGTCGTGCTCGACGTCACGATGCCCGGTGTCTCGGGTCTCGAGGTCTGCCGGCGCCTGCGCGCCAGCGGCGATCGCAGCCCTGTCCTGATGCTGACCGCGCGCGACGCGATCGACGACCGCGTCGCCGGTCTGGACGCCGGCGCCGACGACTACCTGGTCAAGCCCTTCGCGCTGCGCGAGCTGATGGCGCGCGTGCGCGCGCTGCTGAGGCGGCGCGGAAGCGACGGCGACGATGGTCCCGGCGCGCTGAGCTTCGATGATCTGACCCTCGACTCCGTTGCCCACGAGGTGCATCGCGGCGAGCGCCGGCTGGAGCTCACCCGCACCGAGTTCGCGCTGCTCGAACTGTTCATGCGCCATCCCCGTCAGGTCCTCAGCCGCTCGACGATCTTCGAGCACGTGTGGGGCTACGATTTCGGCGCAGCGTCGAACACGCTCGGTGTCTACATGGGCTACCTGCGCCGTAAGACCGAGGACGGCGGCGAACCGCGACTGCTGCACACGGTCCGCGGCGTTGGCTACATCCTCAGGTCGCCATGAGCTTCCAGCGTCGCGTCACCCTCGCCTCAGCCGCCGCCGTCGCGCTCGCCGTTGCGATCGCCTCGCTGGCGACCTACGTGCTGGTTCGCAACGACCTCCACCGCCACGTCAACCGCTCGCTCCAGACCCTCGCGGGCGCGTTCGTCCAGGCTGAGCACAGCTTCGCGGCGCAACCGCCGCGTCACCGACACCACGTCGCCGGAACCGGCAGCAGCGCGGCACCGGCACCGCCGTACCCCTACTCGGTTCTACTGCGTCGCTTCCCCGACCGCCCCGGTGACATCACCAATGTCGTCCAGCTCGTCACCGCCAACGGCACGACCTACCCGGCCTTGGACGGTCAGCAGCTGGTGTTGGGCAAGCACACCGTCGCGACGATCGCCGCACTCGCCCGCACGGGCAGCGGCACGCGAACGTTCGACACCACCGCACACGGAACCGCGCTGCGAGTCATCGCGGCGGGCGTGAGCCCGGGGTACGCGGTCGTCATCTCCCACTCCCTGGCGGAGACCAACTCGACGCTTGACGAGTTGGGCCTGATCCTGATCATCATCACGCTCGGCGGCGCCGCCCTGGCCTCGCTGCTCGGCTGGTTCGTCGCCCGCACGGCGCTCGCCCCGGTGCGCCGCCTGACTGCGACGGTGCGCCACGTGGCCCAGACTCGGGATCTTGGACAGCGGATCGACGAGCGCCGCCGCGACGAGCTCGGCAGCCTCGCCCGCAGCTTCAACTCGATGCTCACCGTGCTCGACGAGACGATCCAGAAGCTCGACGAGTCGGCCCGCGGGCAGCGGCGGCTGGTCGCCGACGCCTCGCATGAGCTGCGCACCCCGGTCACCAGCATCCGCACGAACATCGAGATCCTCGAGCGCGCCGACGAGCTGCCGGCCGGTGAGCGCACGCGGCTGATCGCCGACGTCGTCGAGCAGCTCGAGGAGCTGTCGGCGCTGATCAATGACCTGATCGAGCTGGCCCGCGACGACGAGCAGATCGAGGCGCGCGAGGAGGTGCGTTTCGACATCCTCGTCACCGAAGCGGTCGAGCGCGCGCGCCTGCACGCTCCGAAGGCCCACTTCGAGGTCAGCCTGGTGCCGACGCTCGTGACCGGCGTGCCCGCGCGGCTGGACCGCGCCGTCAACAACCTGCTCGACAACGCGGTGAAGTTCGCCGGGACCGAGCGCCCGATCGAGGTCAGCCTGCGCGACGGGGAGCTCGAGATCCGCGACCACGGCCCCGGTATCGACGCCGACGATCTGCCGCACATCTTCGACCGCTTCTTCCGCGGAGCACACTCGCGTGCACTCCCCGGCAGCGGGCTCGGCCTGGCGATCGTGCGCCAGGTCGCAGAGCTGCACTCCGGCAGCGTCAGCGTCACCGCGGCACCCGGCGGCGGCACCGTCGTGCGAATGCGCGTGCCGACGACGGCCTGGGGCACCTAGCGCTGTCGCGACCCGGCGGCGGCGCGCTCACGCCGAGGCCGGCCCCTCCCCATCCTCGCCGGCGACGAACTCCATCAGCAGGGAGTCGTGCCATCCGCCGCCGCCGACGTCGCGCTCGGAGCGCCGCATCACGCCAACCGGCCGGAAGCCGGCCTTCTCATACGCGCGCACCGCCGCGGCATTGTCGACCGCCGGGTCGATCGTGATCCGGTGGTGGCCACGCTCGTCGACGAGATGGCGCACCATGCGCCGCACCGCAGCGGTGCCCAGGCCGCGGCCGTGCAGCGCCGGGTCCAGGAACAGGTCGATCTCGGCGTGGCGGTACTTCGGCTCGGGCTCCTCGCTGAACTGGATCAGACCCGCGACCGCGCCGTCGACCTCGATCGTCAGGCGGGTCGCCTCGGGCTCGTCCCACGGGAACGCCTCGTCCGGGACGTCCCACCAACGCATCACCTCCGGCGTGCGGTGGATCCGCAGCAGCTCGGCCTCGTCGCCGGCGGCGAGCGGACGCAGAACCAGCTCTCCCCGCCCGCCGGAGCACTCCGACCCTCCGCGAACCTCGCCGCAGGTGTGCTCGTCGCTCAAGGTCTCGTCGGCGGACATGTGCTCGGGCCGGCGCCTCGCGCTGCCGCGTTCGACCATAGCGAAACGGACCGCGACGGCGGCCGCCGGCGCCGGGGTCAGCGCTCGACGGCCATCGGCGGCCTGCGCGCATAGGTCGCGAGCATCAGCGGGCTCGAGAGCATGAAGTCGGCGGAGGCCCGGTTGCACGCGATCGGGATGTCGTAGACCACGGCGATCCGCAGCAGTGCCTTGACGTCGACATCGTGCGGGTGGGCCGCCAGGGGATCGGAGAAGAAGATCGCGAGGTCGATGCGACCCTCAGCGATCGCGGCGCCGACCTGCTGGTCGCCACCCAGCGGCCCGCTCAGGTAGCGACTGACCGGCAGCGCGAGCTCCTCGGCGAGCAGTGCTCCGGTGGTTCCCGTGGCAAACAGGTGGTGCTGTGCGAGCGTCGTCCGGTTGTATCGCGCCCATTCGACGAGGTCCGCCTTGCGCTGATCATGGGCGATCAGAACGATCTGCTTGCTCGAGCCCATCCGCGGCGCCGCATCCTGCTCGATCGCGCCCGCCAAGCCATTCGTCACGAGGTCATTGTGGCGGCAGCCCGCCGCCGGCGCCTTCGACGCCCGGACAAAGCGAGTCGCCCCGACCCGGACACACCGCATCCACGATCGACCACTCCGTGGCCCACCCCCGGCCTCCCGCGCGCGATCGGCGGCAACCGCCGGCGCGCCGCGGCGGCAAAGCACCCTTACGGATCCACATGCACCGACCGCGCCGGGCTCGCGGTCGGCTGGTAGGGGTACCCGCTCACACCACTCGCGGGAATCGCCACACGGAAGGTGTAGGTGATCGACTGCGTGGTCCGCTCGAAGGTGTAGCGGTAAACGAAGCGCCCGTCGCGCGGCCGTGTCCGCACGACGTCGTAGATCATCCAGCGACTCCCCTCGCGATACTCGAGCTCGAGTGGCAGGCCGCCGCGCGGCTCCTGGCCGCCGGTCACCTGGCCGGTGAAGGTGATCGTGTGCCCGTTGACGGTCTGCGTCGGGGTGATCCGCAGCGAGATCGCCGGCGTGACCAGCACGTTCGCCGTGGTGCGCGCCGTCGGTGCCACGTCGCCGGCGAATGCGCGGTAGCTCAGCACGATCCGCCGCGACGGGCCGGGGCCGACCACGTAGGAGAACGATCCGTTCGCCGCCGTGTGGATCCGTGCGAAGCGGACCGGCGCGGAACCCGCCGCCGGCGCGAGCTCGACGAGCAGCGTCGCATCCGCGATCGGCGCGACACCACACACCAGCCCGCCGCGCAGCGTCACGCGACGCCCGAGCGGGACCGCGACGCTCGACCCGCCCCGCACGGTCGCACGCAACCGCGCGTCGCGACAGGCCCCCGTGCCGTTGGCGATGTTCGGCGCGCTGCCGGCGGCCGGCGAGGGGCCGGCCGGTCCGATCGTCGTGCCGCTCGCGTCGGCGATCAGCCGCGTCGGCTCGCTCGCCGCCTCGCTCGTCCCACCGGGACCCGACGCCTTGACCAGCACCCGCACGCGCACGTACTCGTCGGCACGGACCAACGCATAGTTCGCGCCGCCGGCCCCGGCGATCGGGTGGCAGCCAAGCCCGGCCACGTCGCAGCGCTCCCAGACGTAGGAGTAGCTCAGCGGGCCGTTGGTCCAGCTGCCCGGCTGCGCCGTCAGCGTCGCGCCCTCGCGCGTCGCGCCGGCGATCTGCGGCTGGCTGCCGTTGACCAGCGCCGGGCCCTGCGGGCGGGCGACGTAGCCGTTGGCGTCGAGCACGCCGCCGGAACGCGGCGAGGTCGCGCTCGTCGAGCCGTCGGCGTCGGATGCCGTCACGACGACCGCCAGCTGGCGATACACGTCGGCGGCGGTGACCGCGTAGGCGGGCCCGGTGGCGCCGGCGATCGGGGCGCAGCTGCTCCCGGTCGCGTCGCAGCGCTGCCACTGGTAGGCGAAGCCGGTCGGCGACGGCACCCAGGTGCCGGTTCCGGCGATCAGCGTTTGGCCCTGCTGCGCGTCGCCGAAGATCTGCGGCATCCCTCCCTGCGGCGCGTTGTCGGTCTGGATCGTGCCGCTCCACACGGTCGCGGCATTGCCGGCGGCGTCAAACACGCTGACCACGGCGCTGTGCGCGCCGTCGGCCAACACCCGGGTGTCGAGCGCGACCGTGCCGCTGCCGGCGAGCGCGCAGGGGACCGTCCAGCTGAAGCGCAGCACCGCAGTGGCGGCGCCGGCCGACCCCGGACCGTCGATCGGGACGCAGCGTGGGTCGTTGCCGTCGACCAGCGACCTCGCGAGCACCACGCCATCGACCGTCACCGTGGCCGCATAGAGCCCCGAGCCGGTGTCGGTCGCCGCGAAGTCGACATCGGCGATTCCCGCGATGACAGCGGGCGCCACGAGCGTTCCGCCGACGTTGCTGACCGTCGGTGCGGTGTCGTCCTCGAGCGTCACGACCATCGCGTACAGATGGTTGCCAGCGAGGCACGGGTCGCTTCCGAGCTCCGGACAACTCGCGCCGCCGCCCGGCGCGCAGGTCAGCCCGCCGCCGCACGCCGCGGTGCCGTCGATCGCGGTGACGCCGGCCAGGCCGGTGAAGTCGAGCACGTTCGCCGGATCGAACTCGCTGAGCGGCCCGGTACCGGCCGACAGGCAGGCGTAGGTCTGCGCGCAGGCCGCAAGCACGGTGCTCGCCCCGCTCGAAGAGACGGCCTCGAGCCCGGCGATCGGCGAGCGATACGCCACGCTCGGGCCGACCGTGAAAGCGCGATAGACCAGCGCGTCCGCGATCGTCGTCCCCGGCGGCGCGGTGAACTGCCACACCGCGACGTCGCCCGGCCCGTGTGCGGCGATCCCGTCGACGCTCGCATAGACATACCCCGTGGTGCCGCAGCCGTCATAGACGCCCGCGTCGACGTACGCGCCGGCGCTGGGATAGGAGATCCCGTCGGTCGGCGCCGTCCAGCCGCTCGCCGGGTCGTGGCAGATCGCCACCTCGTAGGTTCCGGCGCGCGCCACCGCCGCATCGAGCGCGCCGCCGAGGGCGAGCACCAGACACGTCCCTGCGATCGCGAGTCCCTTCCCCACCGCCGGCTCCCTCGTCTGCGGTCCCACCACCGGGGGCCTTGCCGCATCCTCCGACCAGCGTCCCCCGGCGGGACGGCGCCCGCAAGTATCTGCCTTCCGCCTCCCCGTGACAAGGCCGGCGCACACGGCGGGCTCCCGGCGCGCGCCGCCGCGCGCCTCGCCGCCGCCCGGCACCCCTACGGCTTGCCGAGCTCGAGCACCGCGAGGAACGCCTCCTGGGGCACCTCGATCCGCCCGACCTGCTTCATCCGCTTCTTGCCCTCCTTCTGCTTCTCGAGCAGCTTGCGCTTGCGCGTGATGTCGCCGCCGTAGCACTTCGCGATGACGTCCTTGCGGAACGCCTTGACCGTCTCGCGCGCGATCACGTGCGAACCGACCGCGGCCTGGATCGGCACGTCGTACTGCTGGCGGGGGATCTTCGTGCGCAGCCGCTCGGTCAGCATCCGCCCGAGCTCGTAGGCCTTGTCGCGGTGCACGATCATCGACAGGGCGTCGACGGTGTCGCCGCCGAGCAGCACATCGAGCTTGACCAGGTTCGACGGCACCATCCCGGTCAGCTCGTAGTCGAGCGACGCATAGCCGCGCGTGCGCGACTTCAGCTGGTCGAAGAAGTCGATCACGATCTCCGCCAGCGGGATGTCGTAGGTCAGCTGCACGCGCTCGGGCGAGAGGTAGTGCATCCCGGCGTGCGTCCCGCGACGCTCGCGGCAGAGCTCCATCACGACGCCGATGAACTCCTTCGGCGTGATGATCGTCGCGCGGATGAACGGCTCGCGGATCTCCGCGATGGAACCCGGGTCGGGCATGTCCGAGGGGTTGTGCACCTCGACCTCCGCGCCGCTGGTGAGCGTGACCTCGAAGCCGACCGACGGCATCGTCGCGAGCAGCTCGAGGTCGTACTCGCGCTCGAGCCGCTCGCGCACGATGTCCATGTGCAGCAGCCCGAGGAAGCCGGCGCGAAACCCGAAGCCGAGCGCATCCGAGCTCTCGGGCTCCCACGACAGCGCGGCGTCGTTGAGCGTCAGCTTCTCGAGCGCGTCGCGCAGCTCCGGGAAGCGCTCGGAGTCGATCGGGAACAGCCCGCAGAAGACCATCGGCTTGACGTCGCGGTAGCCCGGCAGCGGCTCGCGCGCCGGATTGGCCTTGGTCGTCAGGGTGTCGCCGACGCGCAGCTGGGTGACGTCCTTGATCCCGGTGATCAGGTAGCCGACCTCGCCGGCGCGCAGCTCGCCGACCGCCCGCATCTGCGGTGAGAAGAAGCCGATCTCATCGATCTCGGCCGAGCTCGCGCCGACCATCGCGCGGATCGCCTCGCCCTTGCGGAACACGCCGTCGACCACCCGCACGTAGGCGACCACGCCGCGGTACTGGTCGAACTCGGAGTCGAAGATCAGCGCCCGCGGCGCCGCGTCGACGTCTCCGCCCGGCGGCGGGATCCGCTCGACGATCCGCTCGAGCACCTCGACCACCCCGGCCCCGGTCTTGCCCGAGATCCGCAGGATGTCGTCGATCGGCTCGCCGATCAGATCCGCGATCTCGTCGGCGACCCGCTCGGGCTCCGCCCCCGGCAGGTCGATCTTGTTCAGCGCCGGGATCAGCTCGAGTCCGGCCTCGACCGCCATGTAGGTGTTCGCCAGCGTCTGCGCCTCGACGCCCTGCGATGCGTCGACCACCAGCACGGCACCCTCGCACGCCGCCAGCGAGCGCGAGACCTCGTAGCTGAAGTCGACGTGGCCGGGCGTGTCGATCAGGTGCAGCTGGTAGGTCTCCCCGTCGCGCGCCGCGTACTGCACGCGCACCGCCTGCGCCTTGATCGTGATGCCCCGCTCGCGTTCGAGCTCCATCGTGTCGAGCACCTGCGCCCGCATCGCGCGCGCGTCGACGGTATGCGTCAGCTCGAGGATCCGGTCCGCGAGCGTCGACTTCCCGTGGTCGATGTGGGCGATGATGCAGAAGTTGCGGATGTGGGCTTGGTCGGCCATCTGCCAAGTAGATTACGGTGCACCTCCGAGCCCGCCGCCGCAGGCCCACCGCCATGTCCAGACCGATCCCCCGAGACGAGGCCGTCGCGCTGCTCCAGGAGTGGGTCACCGCGGCCCCGCTGCGCCGTCACTGCCTCGCCGTCGAGGCGGCGCTGCGCGCCTACGCGCAGCGGGACGGCGCCGACGTCGAGCTGTGGGGCGTCACCGGCCTGCTCCACGACGCCGACTACGAGCGCCACCCGGACATGACGGTCGGGCACCCGCGGATGATCATGGCCGAGCTCGAGCGCCGCGACGCTCCGCCCGAGATGGTCCGTGCCATCGCCTCGCACGCCGACTACCTCGGCGTCGCGCGCGAGTCGCCGATCGAGCGCACGCTGCACGCGGTCGACGAGCTCAGCGGATTCCTCGTCGCCTGCGCGATGGTGCGCCCCGAGGGCATCCACGGCCTGGCCCCCAAGTCGGTGCGCAAGAAGCTCAAGCAGCCGTCGTTCGCCGCGGCGGTCAACCGCGAGGAGCTGCAGAGCTCCGCCGACGCGCTCGGCGTCCCGTTCGACGAGCACGTCACGTTCGTGATCGCCGCGCTCGAGACGGCGGCCGAGCCGCTCGGCCTCACAGGCCAAGCGCCTGCGTGATCTCCGGCGCTGCGAGCGACTCGACGATCAGCGACGCCTGTGCCAGGTCGAGTCCCGCGATCGACGGCACCGCGATCGTGTAGCAGCCGGCGGCCACCGCGGCGGCGACCCCGGTCGGCGAATCCTCGAGCACCAGCGTGCGCTCCGGCTCCGTGCCGAGCGCGGTGCAGGCAGCGAGGTATATCTCTGGTGCGGGCTTGGGCTCAGTCACGACATCGGCTGTGAGGATCGCCGCGAACGTGCTCTTGTCGATCTTCGCGCTCGCCAGCGCCCGATCGACCAGCATCCGCGGCGAGTTCGAGGCCAGCGCCATCGGCAGCTGCGCCTCCTGGAGGCGGGCGATCAGCGCCAGCGCGCCGGGACGCGGCGGCGCGTAGCGAGCCATCTCCACGAGCACCAGCAGGCCGAGCTCCATGATCAGCCGCCCGCCGGTGCCCGGAGCGTCAAGCATCCGCTCGAGCTTGGCCGCGGCGATCTTCGCCGAGGAGCCGAGCAGATCTCGCTTGTGCTCGAGCGTGAACTCGCGCCCGCGGCGCTCGAACAGCGTCTGCTCGGCGCGTGTCCAGGACTCCTCGGTGTCCAGCAGCAGCCCGTCGTTGTCGAAGATCACCGCATCGAAGCGGCGAATCCCGCTCACGCTCCGGGCACCGACGGTTGCGCAGCCACGGGTCGCAGCCTAGCTTGTCGGCTCTCCGCGCCCGAACCGGACCGCCACGAGCTGGCGAACCTGGCGCGCCTCGGGGATCCCCATCCGCAGCACCGCGAGCAGGTAGATCGCACCGCCGGCCGCGGCGGCGGCGCCGACCGACACGAGCTGCGCCGGGAAGCTGCGACCGAGCAGACGGTCGAGGGCGTACCAGACGACCCACGACGCGGCGGCCAGCAGGATCGACGCCACCGCGATACGCGCCGTGATCATCGTCGTCTGGCGCCCCTCCAGCCGGCCGTTGAAGCCGGCTCGCAGGCGCCGCAGCTGCAGCGCGGTCATCACCGCGTTCGCCGCGAAGGTGCCGATCACCAGGCCGGCGATGCCGAACGGCTTGTACAGCGCGATCGACACGACGATGTCGACGACGATGTTCAGCGCCGCCAGACCGGTCGGGATCCACGGGCGCTTGAGCGCGAAGAAGGTTCGCGTCAGCAGCAGGTTGAGGCCCCCGAACGGCAGGCTGACGGCGAACCAGAACAGGGCGATCGAGGTGTAATGCGTCGAGGAGGAGCTGAACTGCCCGCGCTGGTAGATCAGCCGCACGACCGGCGTCGCGAGGACCATCAGGAAGGCCGCGGCCGGGATCAGCAGCAGGTTGATCTGGCGCATCCCGATCGCCAGCGCACGGCGCATGCCGCGGGCGTCGCGCCGCGCCGCCTGACGGCTGAGCGTCGGGAACAGCACCGTCGCGACGGCGACGCTGAACATGCCCTGCGGCAGCATGTAGATGCGGAACGCGTAGTTGATCGCGCTCGGCGCCTGACCGTGCGGGCTGGTCGTGACCAGCGTCCCGAACACCGAGTTGATCAGCTGGTCGAGGTTGACGATGCCCAGGCCGATCGTCACCGGCAGCATCAGCACGAAGACCTGGCGGACGCGCGGGTCGTGCCAGTCGATCTGGAAGCCGAGCCGGAAGTCGATCTGCTGCAGCGCCGCCGCCGCCATCGCCAGCTGCACGACGGTCGCCGCGAGGATCGCGATCGCGTAGGCGTAGATCCCGAGGTCGCTGTGAAAGTGCGGCCGCAGCACGACGACGAGGACGATGATCACGACGTTCCAGACCAGCGGCGAGATCGCCGCGATCGCGAAGCGGTCGTAGGACTGCAGGACCCCGACGAGCAGTCCGTTGAGCCCGAGCAGCAGCACGACGGGGAACAGCACCTGCGCGAGGCCGGCGGTCAGCGGGGCGGCCGAGCTCAGCGACGAGTGGACGAACAGCGGCATGATCGTGCCCGCGGCGAGGATGAAGAACGCGGTGACCGCGCCCAGCGCGATCAGCATGATCCAGAACACCGTCGAGGCGAGCCGGAACGCCTCCTTCTTGCGCCCGTCCTGCAGAAGCTCGGTGAAGACGGGCACGAACGCCGCCGAGAGCGCGGCGTTGGCGAACAGGTTGCTGACCAGGTTCGGCACCTGGAAGGCGATCGTGAACGCGGAGTAGGTCTTCCCGGAGCCGAAGAAGCTCGCGGCGATGACCTCGCGAGCGAGACCGGCGATCCGCGAGAAGCCGGTGGCGATCGAGAAGATCGCGGTGTTGCGCGCGACCGGCCCCGAAGGGGGTCTGGCGCGCCCGTGCTCGGCGACTGGAGTCGAAGCGGCCAAGGCCGCTATAGTACGGCGCCGCGCGGTCCCCACCGCCCGTTTGCCATGGCCAACATCGCCTCCCAGAAGAAGCGGATCCTGCGCGCCGAGCGCGAGCGTCTCGAGAATCGCCGCCACACCTCGGCGATCAAGACCTACTTCCGCCGGCTCGAAGCGGCCGTCGCCGAGGGCGACTCCGAGCAGGTCGCGACCGAGCACCGCACGCTGGTCTCGGCGATCGACAAGGCGATCAAGACCGGCGCGCTGCACCGCAACACCGGTGCTCGCAAGAAGTCCCGCGCCGCGCGCATCGTCCGCCCGCCCAGCGCAGAGTAGCCGGCGCGCGCCGGCCGCCGGCGCGCCTACGCGGTGATCGCGCCGATCGCCCGCAGCGCGAGTGTGTCGGCGTCGAGGGCCGAGCCGCCGCGGGTGTCGAGCTCGAGATCGGCCAGCGCCGCGATCGCCGCCCGCAGCGCCGTGACGTCGGTGCGCTGCACGTCCGCGATGAACGCGGACGCGGCCTTCGGCGGCATCCGCAGCTCGCCGCGGATGGCTGCTCGGCGGCGCCCCCTGCTCGAGCCGGCGGGCCACCGTGAGCGCCTCGCGCAGCCGCCGGGTGATCCAGTAGGTCAGCGATTCGACGCGCTCTCCCTGCGCCCGCAGTTGCAGGAAGATCCGCGTGGCCGCGGCGGTGTCACGGGCGAGCACGGCGTCGGCGAGCGTCCACGCCTTGCGCTCGGCGCTGCGGCCGACCCGCTCGGCGACCCCTTCGGCGTCGAGACGCGCGCCCGGGCCGCATTCGAGCGCGAGCTTCTCGATCTCGCGCGCGAGCCGCGCCTGGCGGGCGCCGACGATCGCCACCAGCGTGCGGGCGCCCTGCAGGTCGAGCGTCAACTCGAGCGCCGCTGCCTGCCCGAGCACCCAGGCCGGCAGGTCCCACTCCTTCACCGCCATCTCGGCGGCGACGTCGCCGCCCGCCCGCGGTGACGGCCCGGTGCAGCGCCGGGGGCGCCTTCGCGCGGCCCTCCTCGCGCGCGAAGAAGGCGATCGTCGTGTCCGCCGGCATCGACTCCAGCAGCGCGACGAGGTGCTCGGCGACCTCCTCCTCCTTCCAGCGCTCGACCCCGTCGACGATGATGAACCGGCGGCCGATCGCGAGCGTCAGCGCGCCCAGCAGCGCGGCCGCCGCCGCAGCCGTCGCGTCGGCGCCCTCGAGCACCTCGAGCGACCCGGCGCCGGCGTCCCGCTCGGCCAGCGCGCGTAGGCGCGCGCGCCGCTCGCCGATGCGGCCGTGGTCGTCGCCGTGGATCAGGTACGCAGGCTTGAAGCTCGCCACGCCCCGGAGGTTAGTGCTCCACCCGGTGGCGCCGCGCGGTCGGTGCGCGGCGCCCTGCGTCGGCGGTGGGCAGTCCGCTACGGGCTACTCGTGCCGATCGGTGTCGTCTTCCCCTGCGCGATGAACCAGGCGCCGGTGGAGACGACGATCGCGAGGATCACGTTGACGAAGAATCCGTAACCGAAATCCCCGACGTGAGCGACGAATTTGATGAACAGCAAAAGCAGCAGCAGGCCGCACGCCGCTGCGCGCGTCATATCGCGGCCGAGTTGCGTCGTTGGGAGCTGCGTCGCCGGGCTGAACCGGGCCAGCGCCAGGTCCACGACGATGAGAATCGTGACGATCAACGCGAGAATGCCCCAAATGGCGTAGGGCGACGAGACGGCGGCGATCGAGCCGCCCGCACTGACCGGTCCGAAGGTCACCGTGGGCGTGCTGTACCAGGCGAAGAAGAGCAGGCCGATGATGAGCAGGATCCCACCCCCCTCGACCATCCAGTCCTCACGACTGAGCTTCGAAAAGTCCACTATTCCCCTCCTTAGTCGTACGCCCTCCGTGAGTCTGAGCATACGATGCCCGCTGGGCATTGACAATGGACGGATAGGCGACTCCGTCTGCACCTACTGTACGACGACGTTCACCAGTTTTCCTGCCACCACGACAACCCTCACGACCCGCTTTCCGGCGATGTGCGCAACCACGTTGGGGGCCGCCAGCGCAAGCGCCTCGAGCTCCTCGTCGCTCGCCGCGGTGCGCGCCATCACGCGGTCGCGGACCTTGCCGTTGACCTGGCAGACCAGCTCGAACTCCTCGCGCGCGAGCAATGCCGGATCGGCCGTCGGCCAGGGCTCCTGCCAGACGCGGGTACCCGTCAGCAGGTCGTAGGCATCGGCCCCGGCGTGCGGCGCGAAGGGGAAGATCAGCGACGCGGCGGTCGCCGCCGCGAAGCGCAGCGCGCCCGCACCGACCTCGGCGCGCAGCCGGTAGCAGTCGTTGGTCAGCTCCATCACCGCCGCGATCGCGGTGTTGAAGGCAAAGCGGCCGTCGAGCTCTCCGGTCACCTTCTCGATCGCCCAGTGCGCCTTGCGCAGCAGCTCGAGCTCCGCGCCCGCGGGCTGCTCCGGCAGCGGCTCCGGCGAACTGCTCGAAGCCGTCTCGGCGGCCAGGCGCCAGAGCCGCGCGAGGAAGCGGTGCATGCCCTCGACGCCCGAATCCGACCAGTCAGCGTCCTGGTCCGGCGGGCCGACGAACAGGATGTAGCAGCGCGCCGTGTCGGCGCCGAGGCGGTCGACGATCGAGCGCGGCGAGACCACGTTGCCCCGCGACTTCGACATCTTTGCGCCGTCTCTGGTGATCATCCCCTGGGTGAACAGGGCCGCGAACGGCTCCTGAAACGACAGGTGGCCGAGGTCCGCCAGCGCCTTGGTGAAGAAGCGCGCGTACATCAGGTGCAGGATCGCGTGCTCGACCCCGCCGATGTACTGGTCGACCGGCATCCAGCGCTCGAGCACGACCGGGTCCCAGGCCGCCTCGTCGTTGGCGGCGTCGCAGTAGCGCAGGAAGTACCACGAGGAATCGACGAAGGTGTCCATCGTGTCGGTCTCGCGGCGTGCCGGCCCACCACAGATCGGACAGCTCGTCGCGACCCAGTCCTCGGCGGCCGCGAGCGGTGAGCGTCCCTTCGGCGCGTAATCCTCGACGTCGGGCAACAGCACCGGCAGCTGATCGGCGCCGAGCGCGACGATCCCATCGACCGGGCAGTAGACGACCGGGATCGGGCAGCCCCAGTAGCGCTGTCGCGAGATCAGCCAGTCCCGCAGGCGAAAGCTCACCGAGCCGTGGCCGCGACCGGCCTGCTCGAGCCAGGCGATGATCCTTGCCTTGGCCTCGAGCGTCGGCAGCCCGTCGAACTCGGCCTGCGAGTTGACCAACGGCCCGGCCCCCGTGTAGGGCAGCTCACCGCCGGCAGGGTCCTCGATGACCCGCCGCACCGGCAGCCCGAACGCCTTGGCGAACTCGAAGTCGCGCTCGTCGTGGGCCGGCACCGCCATGATCGCGCCGGTCCCGTACTCCATCAGCACGTAATCGGCGACGAACATCGGGATCTCCTCGCCGTTGACCGGGTTGCGGACACGGCGACCGAGCGCGACGCCGGTCTTCTCGCGTCCCGCTGCGCCGCGATCCTGCGCAGGGGCCGCGAGCGAGCGCGAGACGTACTCGCGCACCGCCGCCTCGTGCTCGGTGCCGGCCACCAGCCGGGCGATGTCTGGGTGCTCGGGCGCCATCACGAAGAACGTCGCCCCGAACAGCGTGTCCGGCCGCGTCGTGAACACCCGATAGTCGATCCCCAGCTCCTCGCAGCGGAAGATCACCTCGGCGCCCTCCGAGCGCCCGATCCAGTTGCGCTGCATCGTCTTGACATGCTCCGGCCAGTCGATCGTGTCGAGGTCGTCGAGCAGCCGCTGCGCGTAGTCGGTGATCCGCAGGAACCACTGCTCGAGTTGACGCAACTCGACCTGCGCGCCGCAGCGCTCGCAGCGGCCGTCGATCACCTGCTCGTTGGCCAGCACCGTGGCGTCGTTGGGGCACCAGTTGACCGCCGCCTCTCGGCGGTAGGCGAGACCGGCCGCGAACAGCTGCAGGAAGATCCACTGGGTCCAGCGGTAGTAGCGTGGCTCGTGGGTGCCGAACTCGCGCGACCAGTCGAACGAGATGCCCCAGCGGCGGAAGTCCAGTTGGAACGCCGCGATCGAGGCGGCGGTCGAATCGCGCGGGTGCACGCCGGTCTGGATCGCGTGGTTCTCCGCGGGCAGCCCGAACGCGTCGTAGCCGATCGGGTGCAGGACCTCGCGCCCGCGCCGGCGGCGGAAATGCGCGACCGCGTCGCCGATCGCATAGTTCTTGAGGTGACCCATGTGGGGCTCGCCGCTGGGGTAGGGCAGCATCTCGAGCACGTAGCTCTTCGAAGCGGAGCCGCTATTGGAAACCTCCCAGGTGTGCTCGGCCTCCCAGACCGCCTGCCAGCGGGGTTCGATCTCAGCGGGGTCGTAGACGTGCTCAGCCATCGCGGGCCCAGAGTATTTGCTCGCGCAGCCGGGACGTGTTGCGGGCCCGATCCACGGGCGGATCCTGACCGTTGCAGCCGACGGCTCGTGCATCCCGCATGGAATCGGGTGTTCGAACCGGCGAGGTGATCGCGCGATGTCGGCGATCACCCTGCCATGCAGATAACTCTAACCCTCGACTCAAGGGTTAGTATTTCACCGGTCCAAGAGGCAATGAGCCAATAACGACGGGCTTTTACGACGCCTCCACGTCTGCCGATTCCGCGACGGCGGCGCCGCGCCGTCGACCACTTGACACCCGTCCGTGGCGGGGGTAGTCTTCCGTGGAGTAAGTAATCAGTCACAATTTCAGGGAGCCCCCATGACCGCGTCACGTGAGCGCCGCACGCTGATCATCGTTTCCCTCGCCCTGTTCATGGTGGTGCTCGACAACCTCGTCGTCTCGGTCGCGCTCGCGAGCATCCACCGCGACTTCGGCTCCTCGGTGCAATCGCTCGAGTGGACCGTCAATGCGTACACGCTCTGCTACGCGGTCTTCCTGCTCACCGGCGCGACGTTCGGCGACCGTTTTGGGCGCCGGCGAATGTTCGTGCTCGGCCTGTCGATCTTCACGGTCGCATCGGCGATCGCCGGGCTTGCGCCGAACACGGGCGTGCTGATCGCGGCGCGCGCCGTGCAGGGCACCGGCGCTGCCATCGTGACCCCGCTGACGCTGACGCTGCTCGCCGAAACCTTCCCGCCGGAACGCCGCGGCCTCGCGCTCGGCATCTGGTCGGGGATCAGCGGTACCGCGGTCGCGCTCGGACCGCTCGTCGGCGGCGCGGTGATCGCGGGCCTGAACTGGCACTGGATCTTCGGCATCAACGTGCCGATCGGCGCCGTGCTCGTGCCGGTCGCCTGGCGGAGCCTCGCCGAGAGCCATGGTCCCAACTCGCGCCTCGACGTCCCCGGCCTGGCGCTCAGCGGGCTTGGTCTGCTCGGCATCGTCTTCGGGCTCGTGCACGCCCAGACGGCCGGGTTCGGAGCCCCCTCCACGATCGCATCGCTTGCCGCCGGAGCCGCGCTGCTGGTCGGCTTCGTCCTCGTCGAGTTGCGCACCGCGGAGCCGATGCTGCCGATGAGCTTCTTTGGCCACCGCGCCTTCGCGTTCACCAACATCGCCTCGCTCGCGATGTACTTCGGCATGTTCGGCGCAGTTTTCTTCCTGTCCCAGTACCTCCAGCTCGTGCTCGGCAACTCGGCACTCCAGGCCGGCTTGAAGCTGCTTCTGTGGACCGGCTCTGTGATGGTCGTCTCGCCGCTTGCCGGCGTGTTCTCGGCGAAATACGGCAGCCGGCCGTTTCTCGTCGCCGGTCTCGCCCTGCAGGCCGCTGCGCTCGGCTGGATCGCGCTGGTCGCGACCCCGACGACCAGCTACGCCAGCGTGCTCGTGCCGTTCGTGTTCGGCGGCAGCGGGATGGCGCTCGTCTTCGCCCCATCGGCCAGCGCGATCCTCTCCGTCGTGCGCGCCGACCAAGCCGGCCAAGCCTCGGGCGCGGCGAACGCGATCCGCGAGGTCGGCGGCGTGTTCGGCGTCGCGGTGCTCGCCACGGTATTCGCCGGCGCGGGCTCCTACGCCAGCGGCCACTCCTTCGTCACCGGCCTGGTCCCCGCGCTCTGGGTCGGCTTCGCCGTGCTCGCCGCCACAGCGATATTGATCGCGGCCGTACCCTGGCGCCCACGTCAGACCGTCGCGGTCACCAGCGCAGCGCCGGCCGCCGCCAACTGAACGCGCCCGGTTCCGCGGTCCGCCATGCCGCCGGGCGCCCCTGCGCGGCCGCTAAGATGCCCCTGGTAGGCCACTGGGGCTATAGCTCAGCTGGGAGAGCGCTTGCATGGCATGCAAGAGGTCGTCGGTTCGAGCCCGACTAGCTCCATGACGAGAAAAGCCTGCTAACGCGCGCCTTTTTCATGCCCAGACGCGACCGCTCCGCCGTCTGGTCGCCGTCCGTCGTCCCGCTGCTGCCAATTCGCTGCCAATTGGCGCCCTCAACGAGCGCCCTCAGACGCTCGGGCTCGCCGTCGCGGCGGTCCATCGCGCGGGCGTACAGCGCCGGCATGAAGCGGCTTCGGCTGTGCCAGATGCGAATGGGATAAGCCCGTCAGCCGGAGGCTGCCAGCATCCAGCGCAGCGTGCATCTCTTCTGAGATGTCGGTGCTGCCCGTGAACTGATCCGCCACGTCGCCACGGCCGTGAAGTCGGCCATCGTGGTCCCGTTCCTGCGCTCGCGAGCCTGATCGACGTCGGCCGGTTGTCGCGTTCACGCGCGGCTGTCGCGTAAAGGTGCGAGGTTGGCGGGGTGATGAGTCGGGTCGGCGGGTGCGGTTCGGTTTCGGCCGAGCGCTTGTGGTTCGTTCCGCGCCGGTCAGACGGTCGCGGCGGCTGTTTGGTGGTTGTGGAGTTGAGGAGGTTGCGGGTGGCGGTGAGTAGTCGCCATTCGGAGCGTGCGGCGCGAATAGCGGTCACGTGGCCGCAGGCTACGGTTCTTGCTTCGGCCCGCTCTCCACATCGCTCGACGTCCGTAGCACGCTTGCACGTTCGACCAAGCGAAAGCGCTGAATCTTCCCCACCGCCGTTCGCGGCAGTTCATCGATGACGTGAATCTCACGCGGGCGTCGCGGACCCGAGAGCTGCTGCTCGCACCACTGCATCAGATCCTCGGCGAGGGTGGCTGGGGCGCCGGACACCGGCACGACAAAGGCGATCGGCACCTCATCACGTAGCGAATCGGGAACCCCGACGACTGCCGCGTCCAGGACATCTCGGTGCTCGACGATCGTTGCTTCCACCTCGACGCACGACACGTTCTCGCCAGCGACCTTGAGCATGTCACCGCCGCGGCCGACGAACACCGCCTCACCCTCCGCGTCCAGCCGCGCGAGGTCGCCGGTCTTGAACCACACGAAGCCGCTCTCTCCGGATTCCGCAATGGCGTCTGAAAACGCCTTCGGGTTGCCGCGATAGCCCGCAAAGAGCGACAAGCCCGGGATTCCACCCACCTGGATCTCCCCCGTCTCGCCCGGTTCGACGGCGAGGCCGGTGTTGGGATCGCGAAGCCGAACGTGGCAGCCGAGCGTCGGCGTCCCGACGGTCATCTTCGGGGGATCCAGGCGTCGACTCATGAGCACGGCGGGCGCGGTTTCGGTCATGCCGTAGATCTGGCGCGGCCGGACGCCGACCAGCGCCACGAAGCGGTCATATTCGTCATCGGTGAGGTTCTGCGAGAACCACACGTGCTCGAGCCGCCGAGACAGAGCCGTCTCTCCGCCACGCGCCAGGATCATGCGGATCGGCGCGGCGAACAGCGATGCGTGCGTCGCGTGCAGGCGCTCAGCCTGCTCGAGAAACCGCGACGCGGAGAACCCCGCGACCAACTCCACCGTCCCGCCGACCGAGATGGACGCGGCAACCGAGTAGTACTGAGCATTCGCGTGAAACAGCGGAAGCACGACGAGAAAGCGCGATCCGGCCCGCAGCCCGCAGGCGGCCGCCATCACGTCGCCCGCGAACGCATAGTTGGCCTGCGTCAGTTCGACGATCTTCGGCGCCGATGTCGTTCCCGAGGTGAACATCAATGCGAGCGGATCAAGTGGCTCCGGGTCATCGATCTCTGGGAGAGGTCCGCTGCCGCTCAGGGCCGTGAACTCGCTGTCCAGAGGATCCACGACAAGCGCGGGTACAGGCGTCCGGGAGGCCTCGTAGTTCGCGGCCTGGTCGGAGCCGCACACCGCCAGCGCGGGACTGACGCGATCCGACTGGCGTAAGAGCTCGTCAGGAGTGCTGCGCGGATCGCTCGAAAGGAACACCAGTCCGCTGCGGGCGGCCGCCAGCATCACGGCGATGAACGCCGGGCAGTTGGGGAGGATCAGATGGAGACAGTCGCCTTGCCGCAACCCGCAGCCGGCGAGCCCGCGTCGCACCCGCTCCACCGCGTCGGCGAACTCGCCGTAGGTCCAGGCGACGAGCTCGCCGTCCGGTCGCTCGAACTCGAGGAACGTCGCGTCCGGCGCGGCCGAGCTGGCGATCGCCCATCGCCGTGCGAGTGTTGTCCATCTTACGAGCTCTGCCACCCTCGACCCCCTAACCTGGCCCGACCGGAAAGACGCGCAGTCCAGCGTCCGTGTCATCGATCTCGACCGGCTGACCGATCGCGAGCCAGGAGACGTCGCCGTCAACCCGGCCTGCCTTCCGCTGCCCCGTGGCTGTCTCGACGATGACGATCGCGTACGGCACTGGTTCGGGCCCGTGGGGGCCGATGTGGATGACCGTGTAGGTGCAGACGGTGGCGGTCATCCGCGCCCGAGCACCGTGATGGCGGCTACGCCGCCGGTCCCGCCCACGTTGTGTGCCAGACCGATCTCGGCACCTGCGACCTGATTGCGTGACTCGCCGCGGATCTGCCGAGCGAGCTCGATCAACTGGGCCACACCGGTCGCGCCGACAGGATGACCCTTCGCAAGCAGTCCGCCGCTCGGGTTGATCGGGCGGCTCCCGCCCTCGACGCGAGTGGCACCGTCAGCCGTTGCCGCCGCCGCTTCACCTCGCTGGAAGAAGCCGAGGTCCTCTGCCGCGATCCACTCCGCGACAGTGAAGCAATCGTGCACCTCGGCGACGTCGACCTCGCTCGGCGCGATCCCAGCGGCGGCGTACGCCGCGTGCGCCGCAGTCACCGCGGCCGGCAGGCTGACGAAGCTCTCGAGGTCCTCAGCACTCACCGGCCCACCCGCCTGCGTCGCCGCCAGCACGGCGACGGGCTGCTCGGCGCCATGCGCGTGGGCCCACTCCCTCGATGCGAGGACGATTGCGGCGGCCCCGTCGGAGATCGGGCTGCAGTCGAACAGGCGCAGCGGGTCCGCGATGAGACGGGCCGCGAGCGCGTCCTGGCGCGCGATCGGCGTCTGGAAGTGCGCGTTCGGGTTGCGCGAGCCGTGATCGCGGTTCTTCACCGACACGTCGGCGAGAAGCGCCGCGTCGACTCCGAAGTCGTGGAGGTAGCGTCGCGCGAGGAGGGCGAAGAAGCCCGGGAATGTGAGGCCCGCCACGTAGCTGTCCGCCGCCACGTCAGTCGCGCTCGCGAGCACCCTCGTCACGTCGGCGGTCGGAGCGCCGGTCATCTTCTCGGCGCCGACGACGAGCACGACGTCGCGAATCCCCGCCTCAATCGCCGCTGCTGCCTGATGGAAGGCGAGCGTACTCGAGGCACAAGCGCCCTCGACCGCGATCGCGGGCACGCGATGCACGCCGAGGCGCGACGCGACGACCGCCGCCGGGAAGCCCTGCCCTCCGAGCGCAAGACCGGCGTACGTTCCCAGGAAGATCGCCTCGATCTCGCCCGGCGCCACGCCCGCGGCGTCCAACGCGTCCCGGGACGCGCGCACCGCGAGGTCCGCGAAGCTCTCGTCCTCGGCGCCGCCGAACGGCGTCTGTCCGAACCCCACTATCTGCGCGCGCATCTGCTCACCCTCATCTCGTGGGGACCGGAGCCGGTCATGCCCGGCTCTCCTCGAGGGCCCAGGGGATCGACGCAGTCGCGCGGTCAAGATCATCGACCGAGCCGACCCTCGCGAGGAGATAACGGTCGGGTCGAATCAACACCGCCTCGGCGTCGACTTCCCCGAGAGCGTCGACCGTCTCGGGGCTCTCGTCCGCGATCACAGCGACCTCGTGGCGAGCCCACTCATCCAGGCGGCGTCGATCGATCGACGAGATCAGACTCGGCAGGCCGAGAAGCGTGAAGCGTTCCCCGCTGGCCGTGTCAAGAAGGCGACCGTCCGTCAATCGTGGCTGCGGAAACAGCGTGCCAAGCGGTGACTCGGCCGACTCGGGCAACAGCCCAGCACCGAGCTTGGGGATCGGAGTGTGGACCGTCTTGTTCGGCTCTGTGAGCATGTCGGCGTCTCGCTGCGCTGCGACGACCGGGTCGAGCGTTTGAATGACGCTTCCCAACCTGACGGACATATCGATGAACTCCCTGACGTGGGGAGCACGCTCGCTGCCATAGGTGTCAAGCAGTCCTTCGTCCGCTCGCTCAGCGAGGACCGCGATGAGCTTCCACGCGAGGTTGCGCACGTCGCGGAACCCGGAGCACAGGCCCTGACCGAGGAACGGGGGCATGAGATGGGCCGCATCGCCTGCGATCAGGGCGCGTCCATTCCGCCATCGAGTCGCCAGCAGCGAGTGGAACGTGTACCCGACGGCTCGATAGATCTCGGCGTCGTCCGGAGCGAGCCACGGGCGCAGAAGGGCCCAGACCTGTTCGGGGTGCTCCATCTCGGTCGGGTCCTCACCCGGAAGCAGCATGAACTCCCAGCGGCGGCGCTCGCCGACGTTGCGGATGAACGTGATCGGTCGACGCGGGTCGCAGTAATGGCATCCCTCGTCGGGCAGGCTGTCGACCCCTCTGGTGAGCGTGAGGTCGACGACCAACCATCGTTCACTGTCCGCAAGCGCCTCGAACGCTCCGTCGAGGACCGGCCGTACGACGGATCGCCCGCCGTCACAGCCCACCACGTACAGCGCCTGGCAGTCAACGTCCCGCCCACTCACGCGATCCGTCGCCCGCACGCGGACACGGTCCTCGTCGATGATCACCTCATCGACGGCGTGCTCGAGTCGCACGTCGACGCTCTCGAGAGTGTCCACGTACTCCCGAACGATGCGGTCGACATCCGGTTGGTGCCAGAGATACATCCGGGCGTATCCGTTCCGGCCCTGCTCGCCGGCGGCCCACGACAGGAGCACCCGACCGTCGGCGCTCAGGAACCGGAAGTCACCCGGGATCCGTGTCCCCTCCATGACGCGCTCCGCGAGGCCGAGCCCCTGGAGGAATCGCATCGTCTCATCGTCGACCCCTCCCGTCCTCGCCCGCTCGAAGACATATCGGTCCCGCTCGAACACCGCGACTGACACGCCAGCCTGCCCGAGATACGCGGCCAATGCTTGGCCAACGGGCCCGTACCCGATGATCGCGACGTCAGCCGTGACCATTTGTGTTCCGTTCAGGAGCTGACGGCGCCATACGCGATCTGCAGATCCGACCCGCCGGCCACGGGCATGGTGATTCCAGTGACCCAGCTCGCCTCGTCCGACGCGAGGTACGCGACGGCCGCTCCGACGTCACTCGGCTGACCCCAGCGGCCCAGGGGCGTCGTGCGCGTGATCGCGTCCTTCAGCCTCTGGTCGATGTCGCGCGTCATCGCCGTTTCGATCGGTCCCGGCGCGACCGCGTTCACGCGAATCCCGTGGGCCGCCAGATCGTGAGCGGCGTCACGAGTGAGCGCGATGACCCCCGCTTTGGACACGGCATACGCCGCATGCGGACTGGTCATGTGCTGACCCGCGATCGATGCAACGTTCACGATGCTGCCGCCGCGAGCCTCGATCATGCCCGGCACCACGGCACGCATGCACAGGAAGACGGCGCGCAGGTTGACGCTGAGGACCCGATCCCAGTCCTCCACGGTGTGGTCGACGAAGTGCTTCTGGAGCAGCACGCCGGCGTTATTGACGAAGACGTCGATCTGTCCCGTGAGGGCCGTGGCCGCCTCGATGAGCCGGTCGATGCCGTCCTCCTGGCTGACGTCGGCAGCGACGCGCGTCGGCGGCTCGTCGGTCCCTAGAGCCGATGCGGCTTCGTCGAGGCGGCGAGGCACGATGTCGTTGAGCACGAGACGAGCGCCGCGCCCGGCGAGCGCACGGGCGATCCCGAGGCCGACCCCCGTCGCTCCGCCGGTGACGACGGCAACCCGCCCCTCCAGGCTCCAGCCAGTTCGGTTGATCTCGGTCACCCTCGGCCGCCTAATACATGTCGGCGTTCGAAACGCCGGGAAACTCGGGCTCCTGCTTATTGCGGACGGCCTCGAGGCCGGCGCGATGGTCCGGGAGCGTCATGCTCAGCGCCTCGGCGTAGAGCGCGTGCTCGAAGATCGAAGCGTGCTGCTCGTACCAGTCGTTCAGCGCGGCTTTGGTTGCCTGGAGCGCGAACTGCGGACCGCGAGCCAGGCGAGTCGCGACGTCGTTCGCGGTATCCATCAGGTCCTCGTGAGGGACGCATCTGGAGACGAGACCGATGTCGGCTGCCTCCCGACCGGACAGCCGTTCGCACAGAAGTAGGTAGTACTTGGCGCGCGCCATCCCCATCGAGAGCGGCCATACCAGCGCCGCGTGATCGCCGGCGGCCAGGCCGATCTTCATGTGTCCATCGATCAGCACCGCGCGATCGCTCGCGATGCTGATGTCGGCCAGGAGGGCGATCGCGAGGCCACCGCCGACCGCGACCCCATTGATCGCTGAGACGATCGGCTTGCGGCACACGATCATGTTGCGAACGAGCGCGCGGCCGTCGCGCATGTCCGTTTCGAGCGGACCGTTCCCGGCCTCGATGTCGCCGCCGGCGCAAAACGCGCGGCCCGCGCCGGTGATGAGCGCGACATTCATGCCGGGGTCGGCGTCGAACTCCTTCCAGATGCGGCCCTGTTCGCCGTGCCCCTTCTCACCGGAGGCGTTCAGCTTCTCGGGCCGGTTCATCGTGATGCGCAGGACCCGGTCCTTGCCCGGCTCGATCTGGAGGAACTCGTAGGCGTCATACATCGCGGGTCACCTCGACGGCCCGGCGGGGGCCCTCGCCCTTTCGCCCCACGTGATTGCGCAGGACGCCGATCCCCTCGGCCTCGAGTTCCACCACGGAGCCCTGCGTGATCCAGCGATTCAGCTCGAGTCCGCAGCCTTTCCCGACCGTTCCGCTACCGAGCACGTCGCCCACCCGCAGCGTCTCCTCCTGACTCGTCCACGCGACGATCTCCTCGAAGGAGAAATGCATCGTCCCGAGCGTGCCCGTCGACCAGATCTCACCGTCCACACGCGCCTCCAGTCGCGCCGTGTCGCGATCGAATTCGTCGGGAGTGGCGATACAGGGGCCAAGAGAACTGCCGAAGTCCTTGGAGATTCCCGGGCCGCAGCCGATGCTCATCTCCCGCATCTGAATGTCGCGGGCGCTCCAGTCGTTGTACAGCGTGTAGCCGACGATGTGTCGGCCCGCGTCCTCGACGGAGATGCGGCGCCCCGCAGCACCGAGCACAGCGCAGATCTCAAGCTCGTAGTCGAGCTTGTCGGTGTAGGCGGGCCACGGGACGGTGTCGTCGGGCCCGTAGATCTCGTCGACGTTGCCCTTGTAGTGGGCCGGGATGTTGTACCACTCCTCGGGAACGTTGCCGAGAGCACCCTGGATGTGCTCGAGCACCACGAGGTAGTCGCGAAGACTGTTCGGACGCGGCAACGGCGAGACGAGTTGCACGTCGCTGACCGCGTGCACGATTGCCGCATCGCCGACCCGGTCACGCCCCAACTCGACGGACTGGTTGGAGGCCTCACGCGCGGCTTCGAGCGCATGCTCGCCCGCGCGAAGGAACGTCAGCAGATCGGAACGCGAGCTGCCGTCGGCTGGCCCTCCCGCGAGCGGCGAACCGCCGTCGGCGACGAGCGCCAGATCCAAGTCCACTACCGCGTCGTCACCGCGCAGCACGCCGGCCCGCAGCACGGGCCTATCCGACCTGCGAACGGCGAACGTGACCAACTTCATGCTGCGTTGCTCCTCTCACGCGCGGTTGAACGATTCACGCGATGCGCCTCGGGCTCAGATGACTCGATGGACGTCAACCGCGTAGCGCGTGAAGTGATGGATGAACTTCCGCGCGTCCGTAGAGGCCTCCGCGAACTCGGGGCTCGCGACGGTGCGCCGGAAAGCCTCGCTTGAGTCGAAGCGCAACACGGCCAGTCCGTCGATCTCCTCGCCCGCTGGGTCCTCACACTCCGTCACCGGCCAGATCTCGTATCCGCGAAGACCGGGCATCCGGCTCGCGATCGGCCGATGCACGTTCAGCCAGTGGTCGACGAACGCCTCCCGGTCGATCCCCGGCTGGCGGTAGAGGGCATACAGGACGGTGTACAAGCCTCTCCTCTCGTTGCGCGCGCGGCTCCACTGACGCGAAGCACGCTATCATATATCGTAGTTGCGGCGGCCCCCAGGGCGCGTCCGGGCAGGCTTCGGTGACCACCAGCAGACACCCCCTCATGACCGGCCTCGCGGGCGCGGCACGAGCGCTCGATCACGACTGCACCCGCCTCTCGCTGCAGGGGTTCGACGGACGGGTGGCGCTCGTGACCGGAGCCGCCGGCGGGATCGGTCGCCGAATCGTCGACACCTTTCTCGCGCTTGGGTCGCAGGTCGCCGCCCTCGACCTCGACGCGCCCGACATCCCCGGAGCTATGGGGCTGACGGTGGATGTCACCGACCCGCACGCGGTGAGGACCGGCATCGAGCGCGCCGAGGCCGAACTCGGCCCGAGCTCGATCCTCGTCACCTCCGCCGCCGTCTTCAACCCGCGGCCGTTTGAGGAGGTCGACTCGTCGACCTGGCAGCGCGCCCTCGAAGTGAACGCCACCGGCACGTTCAACTGCGTTCGGGAGGTGATTCCGGCAATGGCACAGCGCGGATACGGTCGGCTCGTCACGATCGCGTCCACGGCGGGAATCGACGGCGGTGTGCGCGCGTGCGCGCACTATGCGGCTTCAAAGGGAGCGGTGATTGCCTTCACCAAGTCGATCTCGCGGGAGTACTGCAGTCGGGGAGTAACCGCCAACACGGTCGCGCCGCGCAACATCCGAACGGAGATGCTGACCGCGCTCGACCAGGACGGGCTGCTGGCAGAAACCCCGGTTGGGCGGCTTGGCGAGGCAGACGACGTCGCCGCCGCGGTCGCATTTCTCAGCTCTGCGCACGCCAGCTACATCACCGGTGAGATCATCGTCCTGAACGGAGGCTGGTGGTAGCCGGGACCAACAGACGTCAAGCTTGAGGAGGCTGATCGACATGCCGCGCTACCTGGTCAGTATCGTCGTCGGGCTACCCCCCGACATGCCGCCGGACGAGCGCACGTCGCTGCTCGAGCGCGAAGGGCGGCGCGCTGGGGAGCTCAAGGACGCTGGAATCATCGAGAACATCTGGCGCGTCCCCGGCCGCCTCGCCAATGTCGGAATCTGGCGTGCGGCGACGGCCACCGCACTCCACGACGCAGTCGCGTCGCTGCCGGTCTGGCGTTGGACGCAGGTCGACGTGACCCCGCTGGCCGACCACTACCTGACGACGAACCCGGAGGGCTCAGGCGACGAGCAGGCCGGCTGACAGCCCTCGCGTCAGCTGCTTGCAGCCTTCGCCGGCACGTTGTCCGCCCCCTCTGGCGCTGCACCATCGGCTTCGGAGAGGACCACGTCCAACGAGGCCATCATGTATTCCAGGCTCTCGCCGAGGTGGTCGGCCAGGGCCTTGCGCATTACCGGTCCGCGTTTCGTCTGAGCCGCCTGGAGCAGAAGCCGATGACGACGATACGGCTCCTGAGGAGCGATCGGACGCGCGTCATACACGAGACCGATGTAGCGATCTGACGCCTCCCACAGTCGCCACAGGATCCGGTTGGCGTGTTCGCCCGCGGCAGGCAACAGCAGATTCTCATGGAAGCGATGGTGGACTTCACGCTCGTGCGGGTTCGCCGCTCCGTGAGGTTTGTGCAGGTCCTCACACAGGCTCTCGGCGAGCTCGAGCTGCTGAGTGGTGTACGAGGGCGCAGCGCGAGCGGCCAGATCGACCTCGACGACCAGACGCAGCTGATAGATCTCGGTGAGCTCCTCGACGCTCAGCGGAGTCACGATCGCGCTCCGGCTTGGACGGAGCCGCACGAGGCCATCTGCTTCCAGGCGCCGAAGCGCCTCCCGTACGGGAATATGGCTCACGTCCAACTCGTTGGACAGCTCGGCGATCGAGAACGGCTCCCCAGGACGCAAAGTGCCCGACAAGATCGAGACCTTGATCTCCTTTGCGATCAGTTCCACCAGCGATGTGGTGGTCTGGGGCCTCATCCGCGGCATGTTGAGCTCCTCCTCGGGGTCATAGTGCGTCGATGGTTCGCCGCATCCAATAGATGATATCGTCGCGCACCGCCGGCAGGCTCCCGCGGACACCGTTGCGCGAGCACCTCATCGACTCGACCGGGTGCCGCGCGGACGATCTCAACGCCTAACCGGAGTGACAGGCACGGCCGAACGCTAGCCCCAAATCGAGCGGGCGGTCTCGACAATCACTGCCAGCTTGCGACGCTGCGTCTCGTCCGTGATCATGCGCTGATCCGCTGTCTCCCCGCCCGACGCAAACCCGCACTGCGTCGAGATGCTCAGCATCTCCTTCGGATGGAACCGGGCGGCATCGTCAACACGCGCGCGCAACACGTCCGGCTCTTCGATCGTCGTCCACTTCGTCGACACTAGGCCGAGCGAGACAGCCTTGTCATCGGGAACTGACTTGAGCGCCTCGAACGTACCCGAGCGCTCGTCGTCATACTCGAAGTGGTAGCCGTCGTATCCCGACGCTTTGCGGACCACCGCTGCAGCGAAGTCGTCGTAGCCCCCCTCGGCGATCCACGACTGCGTGCCGTTGCCCTTGCACACGTGCAGCGAGACCAACGTCCCGGACGGCGCCGCGCCCGGAAGCGAGCCGTACAGGTCCATTCCAAGATCCATGAACCGGTCGGGCTCGATCCCGCGCGCGGCGTAGTCATCCCGAACCTGCGGGTCGGCGAAGGCCTGCGCGATATCGGGTGCATCGATCTGGATGTACTTGCATCCCGCGTCGGCGAGTTGCCGGATCCAGCCTCGAATCACCTCTGCGGTGTCCTCCGCGAGTCCGTACCAATCCGGATATGCGTCGCGCGAATGCTCCTTATGCCACATGACGATCGGCGCCGTCGTCGGTCCCGGGAGTGTCACCTTGACGACTCGATCGGTGCGCTCCGCCACATAGAGAAACTCGTCGACCGCAGCACAGGAGCCGTTGGACCGCACCTTCTCGGCAGCCGTGAACGGGATCGTGACCTCCATCGCCGTGTTGGTCTTCCTGTTCCGGAACACCGCGGTCCATGGCGTGCCCGTGCTCAGGCCCGTCAGCCCGCGGAAGAAGATGTCGAAGAAGAGGTCACGACGGAACTCGCCGTCCGTCACCACCTCGAATCCGATCTGCTCCTGCATGCGAAGGGCCTCGTCGATCGCACGGTCCTCGACCTTGGTGAGCTCCTCCGCCGAGATCCTCCCCGCGCGATGCGCCTCGCGCGCCGCTGCCAGCTCGGGGGGCCTGAGCAGTGAGCCGACGACATCGGCGTGAAACACAGCCGTTTGTGTTCCCATCTGATCTCTCCCTCGTTCTCGTGTGCGTTGTCGGACCGCCTCAGCGAATCGGCGCTGCCACCCGCGCATGCATGTCGAGCAGCCGCTCGAGAGAGGGTCCGCCGCGCGCGGCGATCCGCGCCATACCACACTCGGTCGCCACGGCAAACTCGCGACCGCCGCTGCCTTCGTTGGCGGCCTCGATGAGCTGATCGACCCGATCATCGTCGCCGTCGTAGTCGATCACTCCAAGAGCGAGCCGCGACACCGGAGCGAGGTCCTTCAGCGCCTCGAAGTACCCGGGATCGCGTCCGGTATCACGGTCGACCGGCATGTGCGCGAAGGTGATCTTGTCGGCCACTGCGTTCGCGAGCCGGACACAGAGGGACAGATCGTCAGGCACCGCGAAGTGACGATTCTGGTAGTCGCCATAGCAGAGATGAACGCCCTGCTCGACGCCGGCCGGCGTGCGTTCGAACGCGTCCTTGAGGGTCGCCACTACCGCGTCCTCTTTGCTCAGGTCGCCCGCCGCCACCGTGGCCCCCGTCAGGACCCCGATCTCAACGGCCACGTCGTACTGAAGGAGAAGATCGTCACCGACGACGTCCGCGATCGCGCGCACCTCCTCGGCAAGCGCGTCGGTGTAGATCGGCAGAAAGCGCTCCTGGTCCTCCGGCCGAACCCACGAGACGACCGTCGCATACGGAGTTCCGACCGAGACCTGAAACTTCACGCCGGCGGGGATGACTCCCTCGTCGCGCAGGCGACAGAAGATCCCGTACGAGTGCTCGGCGACATCGGCGTAACCCAGCGATCGGTTGGGAAGTCGCTCCAGGCCGGCGTCGACTTCCAGGGACGGAATCCCGCGCTGGTCGTAATCCTCTTGCCATTGGTTCTTTCGGTTGGTCGCGTAGGCGACGCCGTCGATCGCAGTCAGTTTCTCGATCTGCCAGGTGATCCACTGCTGTCGCTCGCCGGTCTCCCCATCCGGTATTGCCCAGACGCGGTCTCCGAGGATTCGAGCCACGAGTCGCATCGCTTCCTCAGCGTCTCGGGCATCAAGCCCGCCCACCAGATGCACCCCGACCGTCGTGCGTTCGCGTTGACTGGCCATCTCCTTCTCCTCCTTCGTTGGCGCCTAGAAACCGCCGTGGGTAGAAAGATATATCATAGCGTCGCCTACGGGAGCCCCGCGCCTGGAGTGGGCACGGGGAGAACGTCGATGCGTCCGCGGCTGTCGCCCTTCCGCACACGCTCGAGCGTCGTATCGGCCGAGGAGAGGAACAGCAGCCCCCGGTGGGGGCCACCCAGCACGCACGTGAGGGCCAGAGGGAACGGGCTCTCCAGGCGCTCCACGACCGCTCCGGCGGCGTCGATCCTGACGAATTCGCCGGCATGGGGCAGAGCCACCCAAAGGGCACCCTCGGCGTCCAGGCAGAGCCCGTCGGGCGCGCTCGGGAGCTCGACATGGATTGCTCGGCTCGACAGCCGCCCGTCGCCAGCGATGGCGAAGCGCGAGATCCGGTCGGCGGCCGTCTCGGCAACGTAGAGGGTTCGGCCGTCGGCAGTGATCGCGCACCCGTTCGGGAGGTGGAGGTCCTCGGCAACCACCTCTGGCGCCTGACCCGGAATCACCAGAAACGTGCACCCGGGCTGGAACGGATCGCCTCGCGTGGTGTGAAAGCCCGTGTCGCCGACATACGCACGGCCGCTCGAGTCCACCACCATGTCGTTGAGCAAGCCGGTCACTCGCGCTGAGAGATCGGCGACGGTCGACATCGCACCCGCCTCGGAGACCGAGTAGATCCGCCCCTCGATCGCGGTCGCCAAGAGCATGTTCCCGTCGGGGAGCACACCCAGGCCGGCCGGCCGGCCCGGCACCGGAGTGACGACTCGGACGTTTCCGTCGAGGTCGACCGTCTTCAGGGCGAAGTCGTACACGTCCGAGAACCAAAGCCGGTCTCGATACCAGCGCGGCGACTCGGCAAAGACGATTCTATCCGTCAGGAGCTTGCGCACTCGACCGCCGATCTCGATCGCGCGATGGGGCTCAACGGGCAAATTGGGGCGCGTGACCGGCCTGGTAGTCGGGCATCCAATCTGGGAGAAGGTTCGCCTCGCGTAGCCGCTTCAGCTCGCGCTCCTCCATCGCGAGCGCCGCCGCCACGGCGGGCCACGCCTCGCACCTCGCAGCGTGCTCGGCCAGGCTCGGGAACCCCGACCCATCGAGCCCCGACCCGGTCGCCCTGAACCACAGCCAGAGAAGATGAACATCGACGAGGCTCCATCGCTCAAACAGCCACTGCCGGCCCCCGAGCCGCTTATCCAGCAGGGCGAATGCCGCGTTCAGCCGCTGCTTGGCCATCTCCTGGAGGGAGGCGTGCGCAGCTGCGTCGGCGCTGTACCAACGTGGGAGCCGGAGTTGCCGGACAAGTGGATGCAGCCCAGACGCGAACCAGGACAGGAGCTCGAGCGTTCTCACCTCCGTCTCGAGGTCTCCATCAGGAAGCAGCCGTGCTTCTGGATGACGTCGCGCCAGATAGGTCTGAATCGCGGCGTTCTCCGTCAGGACGCCGTCGTCGGTGACGAGCGCCGGAACCTGCTCCTTCTCGTTGACCCGACTGAGCTCGGCGTCCCCGTTGACCCGATCGGCGACGACGGAGTCAAACGGCGTGCCGATCTCGATCAGCGCGACAAGCGGCATTCGCGCACAGCTCCCGGGATACCAGTACAGACGATATGCAGCCATCGCTTCTCCTTTAACCGATTACGAGCTTCGCCGTAGCCGCCAGCGGCGACGCTGAGTCGCGGGGACAGGGCGGCGTTTCTCGCGCGCGAGTCGACCCTTCTCGCTGAGGACCGCGACACTGACGGCACCAACCAAGGCGATGCCGTTGAACAGGTCCGTGATCCACAGCTGGCCGCCGGCGAGTTGCAGCCCCTTGACGCCCGTGGCGAGCAGGTAGAGGGCCACCACAGTGCCCCACACGTTGAATCGGCCGGGCTTGAGCTGTGTGGTCCCGAGGAAGCAGGCGGCGAACGCGGGCAGCAGGTACGCCGGGCCGATCGTCTGGTCGACGGTGCCGACCTGCGAAGCCAGGAGGATCCCGGCGAGGCTGGAGCCAAACCCAGACACCACGAACGTCCAGAAGGTGAAGGTCGTCGTCCGCACGCCGGCGAGTCGGGCAGCCTCCGGGTTCGCGCCGGTCGCATACGTTCGCCGCCCGATCGGCGTGTGCTCGAGCGCGTACCACGCGATCACCGCGAGAACGACAAGATAGATAGTGATGGTGGGGATCCCGACGAGCGAGTGCTGCGTGATCTTCTGAAACCCCGACGGGAAAGGGCCAACGTAGAGCCCGCTGGCCAGGGCCTCTCCCACGGCGAGAAGCACCGAGGTCATGCCGAGGGTCGCGATGAAGCTGTTGACCCCGACGATGGCGACGAGGAACCCGTTGATCATGCCGATCCCGGCGCCTCCGGCCAGCGTGATGAGGATGGCGAGCACCACCGGAACGTGTGACCAGGTCATCAGCGCGCCGCAGATGAGCGCGCTGAATCCGAGGTTTTGGGCGATCGAGAGGTCATAGGCTCCGGCGGCGAGCGGGAACAGCGCCGAAAGCGCGAGAACGCCGGTGACCGCTTCGTCGGCGGCGATGCTCTTTGCCGTCGTCCCGGTCAGGAAGGTCGCCGGGACCCAGATGGCATAGATGATGATGAAGGCAGCCCAGAGGTAGAGGCCGCTGAACCGTGTCATTCCAAATCCGCCGAGCCGGTGTCGGGGCCGGTGTCCTTGACCAGCGAGCGTGTCGTCGGCGAGTTCCCGCGTACCGTTCTGCGTTTGGGTCTCAGGCATGGGAAACCACCGCGTGGCCGTTGTCGGCGCCGCCAGGCTGCGGATCCTTCGCCAGGCTCTCGGCCAGGATCCGATCTTCCGTCAGCGCAGCCCCCGCGAGTTCGGCCGCAATCCGCCCCTGACGCATCACGAGCACGCGATCGCAGATCAAGCACACCTCCTCAGCGTCTGATGACGTCATGACGACGGCGGTGCCGTCGCCGACCGCCTCGGCAAGCTGCCGATAGATCGCGCTCTTCGCCCCCATGTCCACGCCATTCGTGGGCTCTTCCAGGAGGAGCACCCTGGCCCCGCATCGCAGCCACCGTGCGAGCACGGTGCGCTGCTGGTTCCCGCCGCTCAGCGCCGAGAATCGAACGTTGGGATCGGGTGGCGTCACGCCGAGCCTGTTGAGCCAGTCACGGGCGTCGTCAGCTTCGCGCCTCGGACTGAGCCAGCGGGCAAAGCCCTTGGACTCGAGCCTGGGCAACGTGATGTTCTCGCTCAACGACCAGGTCGACACGGCCCCCAGGCGCTTTCGATCGGCAGGCGCAAAGGCGAGTCCCTCGCGGATCGACGCGCGGGGCGACGACGTGTCGATCGAACGACCAGCGATCAGGACCTCTCCGCCGTCCCGAGGTTGCGCGCCGAAGATGAGCTTGAGGATCGTCTCGTACCCGGACCCCATGAGACCGGTCACGCCGAGGATCTCGCCCTCGCGCACCGCGAACGACGCATGCTGCACGATCGGCGAGGTGATCCCCCTCACCTCGAGCGCGGTCCGCGTCCGCGGGGCGGGCAGGTCGGGCACGAGCTGACCGAGCGGGCGGCCGATGATCAGCTCGACGAGCCCGTCATGGTCGAGCTCCGTGGTACCCATCGTCGCGACTCGCTTCCCATCGCGCAGGACCGTGACCCGGTCTGCGATCTCGAAGACCTCCGAAAGCCGGTGCGTGACGTAGAGCACCGTGCCGCCGCGAGCGCGAACGGCTGCGAGCAGTTCGAACAGGTGCGACACCTCGGTCGCCGGCAGGGCCGCGGTCGGCTCGTCGAGAACCAACAGGCCTCGCTCGCCGATGCCGCCGCGCAGCGCCCGCACGACGGCGACCATCGTCTGCTGCGCCGCGCTCAGGGAGCGGAGCGGAGCCGACGTATCGATGCTCATGCCGTACTCCGCCAGCAGATCGCGTGCGGCAGCGCGCTCACGCCGATCGGACAGCCACCACCGGTCCCGATATCCCGCCCCGAGGGACAGGTTGTCGACCACGTCCAGCTGGTCGACGAGACCGAGGTCCTGATGGATGAAGCGAATCCCGAGCTCGTGCGCCTCCTGCTGCGAGCCGAGGGCGAACTCGCGCCCGTCGAGCCAGGCACGCGCGCCGGCCTCCGCCTGGTGGTAACCGGACAGCACCTTGATCAGGGTCGACTTTCCCGATCCGTTCTGGCCAAGCAACGCATGCGTCTCGCCACGACGCACCTCCAGGGAGACGTCGTCCAGGGCGCTCTGGCCGCCAAAGATCTTCGAGACACCCTCCAGGCGCAGCAGGACGGGCGCGTCCGAGCTATCCATCGAGCTCGCCCACGTCGGCTACCCGAGCCACTCTCAGATCGAACACCGCGACCTCCGTGGTGAGCTTCTTCTGCTCGATCGCCCCGTGCAGCGTTTCGCCTGACGTATCCGCGACAGTGACGAACAGTCGCCCCCCGTCGTCGTCGAGACAGCACGAGATCGGCAGCTTGTGATCGGTGTCCAGCGTCGCGATCACCTTGTCGCCGCGCAACAGGACGACGACGTTCCCTGTGAGCGTCGCGACCCAGACCCCACCGCCGGGGTCGGGCCACATACCGTCGGGAAGAACATCCTCGCCGACCAGCTCGGCCAGATCCGCGTACGGTCGTTTGTCAGATAGGGAGCCATCGTCCCCGACACTGAACGCAACGAGCCGTTTGGCAAACGTCTCCGCGACGACCAGAGTGCGGCCCCCGTCAACGAACGCGAGCCCGTTCGGAAACGCCACGTCATCCGCCGCGACGCTCACGGAGCGATCCGGACTGACGAGGAGGATCCGCCCCGGGCGGGGCTCCTCCCCGAAGTTGTAGGCGACGTCGTCGACATAGAGATTCCCATGCTCGTCGCCGGCCACGTCACCGAGGGGTCCCTCGGCGAGGTCGCCCAGGTCCGCGTACGGCTCGAAGCGATCGCCGCGCCAGATTCCGATGCGCCGCTCGTGCCTCATGGCCGCGACGAGGGATCCGTCGGCCAGGAACCACAGCCCGTTCGCCGTCGACGGGAGGTTCGTTCGCGTCCAGGTCCCGGAGGCGTCCGTCCACAGCGTCGACGACTGCGGATCCGACATCCAGAGGGCCCCATCGTGCCACCGGAGGCCTTCACCGAACGTCATCCCGGAAGCGTAGATCTTCACATCGCCACCTTTGCCCCAAGGACCCTGCTGCCGAGGGCGATCGTCGCCTCGGTAAGGTGCTCGGGGCCAAATGTGGCGGCGTAGACGTAACGGTCCGGCCTGACGGTGACCACATCACAGTCCTCGCGGTCGAGACTTGTTCCAGCGAGGATCCCCGGCTCGGGAACGACCGCAACGTGCAGCCGCCTCCAGATCTCGCGGACCTCATCCGAGACCGACCCGATCGTGTGCGGCGAGCCGATCACCGCGAAGTTGTACCCAGTGACATCGTCCAGCCGCTCGCCACTCGCGGTGCGCGGCTGCGGCGCCAGCAAGCCGACAACGCCGTCCTCCTGCTCCGAGACGCCCGGTCCAAGCCGCGGGCGGAGCTGCTCGACGGTCTGTTCGATGAAGCCTGGGGGCCGGTTCGACGGATCGTTGAACGACTCGACTATGTTCGCCTGCCGGGCCGACTCGGCGATGTACGGTCGGACGTGGGGTCCGCGCTCGCTCTCGTATGTATCGAGGAGGCTCTCCGGGGCGCCGGCGAGGACGGCGTCGAGCTTCCAGGCCAGGTTTCCGGCATCTCTGATGCCAGAGCAGACGCCCTGCCCGAGCATTGGCGGCATCTCGTGGGCCGCGTCGCCGGCCAGGATCAGGCGACCCGCTCGCCACCCGTTCACCAGGTACGCGTGCCACTCGTAGACATCCGTGCGGAGGATCCGGTAGCTGCCCGGTACAAGCCACTCCGACAGGAGCTTGTACACGGTCGCAGGGCGCTCGAGCTCCTCCGCACTGTCCGAGTCGCGCAGCATGTACTCGAAACGGAGCATCGGGGGGAAGATCGGAACGTAGGTCAGCGGATTGTCATCACGACACATCATGAAGGCCGTGTCGACCGGCAGATCCGGCGGGTGGCCATCGAGCGGATGTATGTCGATGATCAGGGACCGCTGCGTGCCATGGAGGTCCTCCACCTCGGCGGCCATCACCTGGCGCAGGAGCGAACCCGCACCGTCGCTGCCGACGACGTACCGTGCGGCTAGCTCGAGGTCGTTCTGCGTGGCCCGATCGCGAAGCATCAGCTTCGCACCGTCACCGTCGTCCACGACGTCCGTCACCTGCCATCCGAAGTAGAGCTCGGCATGGGGGGAGGTCGCGAGGAGACCTCGCAGCCGCGACTCGAAGTCGGGCTGATGAAACATGTAGTCAGTCCGCCACCCCTGGTCGGATAGGTGCTGCGGCAGGTGGTGGTGAACGAACGCTTGATGGTCAGACCCCATGATGACCGCGCCCTCGAAGCGGAGGAAGTCGCGCTCGAACTCACCCATGCCGAGGGTCTGCAGCATTCGCATCGTCTCGTCATCGATGTGTGTGGCCCGCGGGTGCTGGCACACGATCCGATTCGGATCGACGACGGCGACTCGCACGTCCCGCCCAACGAGCAGGCTCGCGAGCGTGAGTCCTGTCGGGCCTGCCCCGACGATGGCGACGTCATAGATCTGCGTCATATGAGATATCCCCTCGCGTGATGTGCGTGTGGTCGGGCACAGGCCCAGCCCGTGCCCCACGCGTCTCCAATCGCCAACAAACGTGAGCCGTCTCGCATCGGTGGCGAGCGACGCGCCGCATCAGCATTGCGCCACCCGCCACACGATGCGTGGAGGCTCACCGACGGCCGGTCCTCAGCCGCTCACGTGCCAGGCCTTGAGGAAGGCCTGCGGGAACCCCGGCGCGATCGGCGTCCCGTTCTGAGTCTTGACCTTGGACGCGTTCGCCGTCGTCAGGATCTGGTGCCAGCCCGCCGGAGTGGCCTTGCTCAGCGGCACGCCCTCCAGCAGGCGCGCCAACCCGTCGACCGCACGCCAATCCGGCTCGACGTCCTCCTCGGCGACCTCTGCGAACTCCTGCCCGGCCTTGAGGTAGGCCAAGTCCTGGGCCTGCGGGGCGCGTCCCACCAGCTTCACCCCGCTGCCGAGGCCCGCGCTCGCGAGACCCTGCGGGACGCCGATGTCCAGGGCATCGATGCTGAACGCCACGTACTTCACGTCCGGATTCGCCTGCAGATAGCTGACCACCTGCCCAACAGTCTGGCTCGCAGGTGCCGTGACGCTCACCGTGAGCGTGCTCAGCGTCGACTGCGGACTCAGCGCGCCGAGCTCGTTCTTGAACCCGTTGTAGGCCGCCCCCAACGAGATGAGAGTCGGATCCTCAACCCACACAACCTTCGTCGGCCCGCCGGCATCCGCGATCACCGCATCGGCCATCAGGCGCCCTGACATCGTGAACTGCGGCGCGCACACGTAGCACGCCTTCACCGGACCCTGAATCGGCTGCGCCTCATCCGTCGTCACGGTCACCGTAGGCGTCTTCCGCTGCGCAAGCGTGGCGAGCGACGACTGCACGAGGCTGTTGGGGAAGACCGCCTCGAAGCCGACGACCTTCGGTGCCGGCGTCTGTTGCACGAGTCGTCCCCACGCGGCGACGTACGACTGCGGTGTCAGCGCATACGTCTGCGCATCGAGATGCCAGCCGATCGCCTTCGTCGCCTGCTGCCAGGCCTGGAAGGTGCACTGCGGGATCGTGCACAGCACCGCACCGAGATTCACATTCTTCGGCGGCCGCTTGGGCAATACCGGGATCGTGATGGCCGGCTGCTGCTTCTCGTACTTCGCCACGATCGCCTTCGCCGTGGCGACGCCGCCGGCTGCCGTCCTTGCCTTGCTTGCCGACGCCACGCCGGTCGGCCCGCCGATCGCCACCGCAAGCGCAATCAGCGCCACAGCAGCCCCAAAGACGCCGAGTGTCAGTTTCCGTTTGCGCACGCTGCTCTCCTCCCTCTATCTCGTTTGTCGACCGCCGTCACCCTCAAGACTCACTGTCGTGCCGGTGCGGCGGCAATCCGAGCTCCGCAAACCCGTCGGGGAACCCCGGGGCCCACAGGCTGTACCACTTATCTCCGGTGCGCTCCCAGTTTCCGGGAACGTAGTTCGCGTCGTCGTAGATCCTGTCCATTTCGCAGTAGTACTCGACGATCGCACCACTCGTGTCCTGGAGGTACAGGGCAATGTTGTTTCCCATGCCATGACGGACAGGGCCCCACAGAACCGCTCCGCCTCGTGCGTCGATGAGGTCTGCCAGTGCCGCCAACTCGACGATCGAGGACACCTCCCACGCGTGGTGATGGAGAAGTCCATTCCCCTCGAAGACGCCGATACCGTGGTGGTCGACGTTGCACCGCAGGAACACTCCGCCCTCGATGAGGTCCGAGATGCGAAAGTCGAGAAGCTCGATCAGGAGCGCTCGCATCGGTGCCGGGTCTCGCACGAAGAAGTTGATGTGGCCGAGGCGGTTGGGACGAACGCCGGGGCCAGGAGACGCGTCTGCGGCCTGTGTCATCCGGCTGTAGACCTCGACGACAAATCCTTCGGGCGCTTCGAATGCGAAGCCGTCCTCGATGCCCGGGCCTAGCGGACCATCGCTGACCACTGACAGGCCGGCACCTTCGATACGCGCCCGAACCTCGGCGAGCGCGTCTTCGTCGCGTGCCACGAGGCCAACGTGATCGACCGCGTCTCGGTCGCCCTTGATGTACTGGAGGCTGTGATGGCTGCCGCCATGCGAAAGCCACACAGCATCGCCTGAGCGCTCGGTCACGGACAACCCCATGACCTCAACGGCGAACTCCTCGGCGGCGGCCAGATCGGTCACCCGGATCGCCGCGTGACCGACCTCGCTGACAACTGGGGCGCCCTTCATGTCAAGCCTCCTTGTCGGAGACACAGCGAGTAGCTTGCGTTCCGAGCCCGTCGATCTTGGCCTCGACGACGTTCCCGGGCCGCAGATACGTCGGCGGGTTTCGCACATGGCCGACACCCGCGGCGGTCCCGGTCAGGATGACGTCGCCGGGAACGAGAGTGATGATCGAGCTGATGTACGAGATGAGCTGCGGAACCGAGAACACGAGTTGGTCGGTCGAGGCGGACTGCATGGTCTCACCGTCGACCGTCAGGCTTATGTTCAGCGAGCGGCCGTGATCGACTTCGTCTGGCGTCACGAGGTAGGGCCCAAACGGAGTTGACGACTCGAAGGTCTTACCGGCGAGAAACTGCGAGGTCCGCAGCTGCCAGTCCCGCATCGAGATGTCGTTGGCGATCGCGTACCCGGCCACCGCGGCGTCAGCGTCGGCTTCGGTGACGTTCCGTGCACGTGCGCCGATCACCACCGCCAGCTCGACTTCCCAGTCGACCTTGCTGGAGACAGCCGGGAGCACGAGGTCGTCAAACGGCCCGATCAGTGCGCGCGCGTACTTGGCGAAGAGTGTCGGATAGGCTGGAATGTCGAGGTTCGCCTCCTCGGCATGGCTGGCGTAGTTCAGGCCGACGCAAAAGATCTTCTCCGGCCGAGGGGTCAGCGGCGCGAAGTCGACGTCGTTCAGTGGCAACGTCTCGCCTTGATGCGAACCGGCGACCTGCATCCAGTCGTCGCCGGATGACAGCAGCTCGCCGACGTCCGAGAATGGGAGCAGCACCACGACATCGCCTTCGACCCGGCCGGCTCGACTCCCGCCATTGAGCCGCACAGTGGTAAATCGCATGACATCACACCCCTATATCAGCGCCTCGAGGCGCGTTGTCAGTGCCTCGACCTCGCCCGGGGTGCGGGCGGTTCCGAAGACATATCGGTCCGGTCTCACCAGGACGGCGGTCGCGTTGAGACGCTCGAGCCAGGCGCCAACCTGGTCCGAGGAATCGCGGATGACGCGTACGCCGAGTCTTCCCCAATGCACCCCGACGTTTCTTGCAGCTTCGTCCAGCGTCGCCTGGTCGCCCACGATGGCGAACTGAAAGCCCACCGTATCGTCCAGAAGGGTTCCGTCCGCAATCCGGGGCTGCGCCGCGAGCCGACCTCCCCATGGGTCGTCCTCGTTGAACACACCCGCACCCAACCGGGGGCGCAATTGCCCGCGCGTGGTGACTGGTGGCGGCCCCTCCTGGGGCGGGAGGGATTGCATCGTTTCGATCTCCTTCGCCATCTCCGCCGCCGTTTGCACAAACACTTCGATGTGGGGGCTGCGTTCCGTCTCGTAGGTCTCGAGCAGATCGGGGGAGGACTCGCCACGGACGATTCGTCGCAACTTCCACGCGAGATTGAACGCGTCGCGGATGCCCGAGCACATTCCTTGGCCCGTATGGGGTGGCATCTCGTGACACGCATCGCCAGCGAGCAGTACCCGACCGGCGCGCCACGGGCTCGCGATGACTGCACGCCACTCATAGACGTCCGCTCGGAGAATTCGGTACTCGCTTGGCCGAAGCCAATCGCTCAGCACCTCGTAGACGTGATCCAACCGCTCGAACTCCGCGACGTCGTCCTCCGGTCGCAGCAGCTCCTCGAACCGCAGGCGAGGGTGCGCGATGGGCACGTACGTGAATGGGTTGCGGATGCCCGCGCGGATGAAGCTGTCGCGCTCGGGTAGCTTCGTAGCCGGCGTGAACGGATGCACGTCGATGATGAGAGATCGATGTGTGGCGCCGTAGTCCGTCTGCGACCACCCCATGAGTTGGCGTACCGTGGAGTTCGCGCCGTCGCATCCGACCACAAACGCGCCGTCGATCCTGATCTCGGCCCCAGACACGACATCGCGCAGGACCGCCGTAACGCGTTCGCCACTCTCCTCCAGCTCGGAGAGCTGCCAACCGAAGAAGGTGGTTGCAGCCGGGGCCTCGTGCACGGTTCCGCGGAGCGTTGCTTCGAAATCCGGCTGGTGGAACATGTAGTCCGACTGCCAGCCCTGATCCGTCTCCCCCAGCTGCATGTCAAACTCCATGACCGGGCGCCACTCTGGGTCGTAGAACCGGTACATCCCTACGCGCGAGAAGGTCGGTTCGATGTGGGCGAGCCCGAGCGTCTGGAACGCCCGCATGGTCTCGTCATCGAGATGAGTGGCCTTGGGGAAGGACACCGGGAGGCGCCACCGGTCGACCGCCGCGACTCGGATTCCGTCGGTGGCCAGCTGCTGGGCGAGGACAAGCCCGGCGGTGCCACATCCGATGACGATGACGTCGAACTTGGGAGCGTCACTCATGTTGGGTCACGGCTCGTCATTGATGTTGTTGGCGTGGCGGAGGCCAGGATGAGCGGACCAGCCTCGGAGGGGTACGCTGAAGGCTGGCCCTCTTGGGTGATCGGCGCCGGAAGCTCGGGTCGAGGTGTCGACCTCATCGGCAGAACCTCAGGGAGCCGGCGGTGCGTCCAAGCCGAGGTTCCCGCCACTCAAGCCGGCACTGCGCCAGTACCGAACCGCTTTCCCACGCCCGGACCATGGATCCTCTCCTCGCGAAGCTCCGGTTCGCCGATGCTCTCGGCAGAATCCTATATCATAGCCAGATATAGTGTCAACGGTCCTCTCGCGTGCTGTCTCCGGCCGCGCGACCCAGACGCTCGACAGCGCCGACGGTCGCAGGTCGTCCCTTCGTGGCGAGCGGTACTCCGCTCGCGAAGGGAGCCGCCGCCCCTGCCGTCAACCGGCTTGCTGACGATGCGGGCGGCGGCTGGAGGCTGCTGCTGGCGACGCATCACCCGCCGCAGCGGACAGCACCTTCCACTCGTGCGGCGCGGACGCACGAAGCTACTCAGTTGTCGCCCGGAGTCGTGCGGTCTCGGGCGACCGGCTCACGGGAGCGCTCGTGCGAGCCAGTCTGTGTCTCTGGGTGACGACTTGCGATTTGGGGCCTATTCCGGGGACGAGCCAGCGAACCAGCCTGGAGCGTCGAAGCGAGACGGCGTCCGGATCCCCAAGTCGGCTAGTGCTTCTTCAAGGCGTTCGAGTTCCTCGACACCGATGCGCTGCGCCCAGCGGTCGCGGAGCTCGTCGAATACTTGCTCGCCGGTGGCGAGCAGCGCGTGGCCCTTGCTGGTGACTGTGAACCGGCGGCGGCGCGAGTCTCGCGGGTCGGCCTCGCCGAGGACATAGCCACGGCTTTCGAGAAAGGCGATTGTCTTGGCGGCCGCTTGCTTCGACACGCCGAGTTGGCGGCCGAGCTCCGAGGCCGTGTCGGCGCCGGCGTCGATCGAGCGGATAGCGAAGTCGTGGACCGGCCGGATCTTCTCGTGCCCACGTTCAGCCAGCTCGACACTCGCGGCGTCCGCCAAGGAACGGAATCCGCCGAGCAGCAACAACGCGAGGTCAGCCCCTGAACGAGGTATGCCGACAGCATAGACAACCGGGTTGCTAGTATGTAGACAACTAAGTTGTCGAACTGAGGAGCAGCTATGCCTAGCATTTCCGCAGCCGCCTCGATTCCCGAGGTTACTCATCACAACTCCACCCTCAGCGGTATCGATCTGCACTACGTCAGCGCCGGATCTGACGGCTCCCCGGTCCTGCTCGTCCACGGCTTCCCGGAGACCTGGTGGACGTTCCGTAAGCTGATCCCGTTGCTCGCGGCTGAGCATCGCGTCTACGCCGTCGATCTGCCCGGATTCGGCGACTCGACGCCGGGTGAATACACCAGCTCCACAGCAGCCGAAGTCCTGGGACTGCTGGTCGAAGAAATCGGCCTCGGCGCGGTCCACCTAACCGGCCAAGACATCAGCGGGCCGACGACCTTCCGAGTTGCCGCGACGCATTCCCAGCTCGTCCGTAGCTTCGCCGCGATCGAGACCGGCCTCCCCGGTTTCGGACTGGAGATGCTCGCCGACGTGACCCACGGCGGCGCGTGGCATATCGGGGTGCTCGCCGCGCCCGGCATCGCGGAGATGCTGCTCGCCGGTCGTGAACGAGCATTCCTCGCCGGCTACGCGTACCCCTCCCTGTGTGCAACCGACGGCGCCATCAGCGAATCGGACGTTGACGAGTTCACCCGGACCTTCGGCCGCCCCGGCGGCTTCCTCGGCGCAAGTGGGCTGTATCGCTCCATGCTCCAAGAGGGCGAACAGATCCAGGAACTGGTAGCCCAGAACAAGCTCCAGATCCCGGTACTGGCCGTTGGCGCCGGTGGCGGGGAGTTCACCCATCACACCATGACCCACGTCGCCGAACACCTCAGCAACGCCACGCTCGAGGGCATCGGCCACTATGCCGCGCTCGAGGCCCCACACGCGCTCGCGCAAGCGCTTCTCGACTTCTACCGAACGATCGACTCCTAACGCGCGGATGCCGGCGGGCTCGGGACCTCGCCTACAAGAGCTCCCGGGATCCTGTCGACCTCCAGGCCGGACGACTCCTGTGGCCGCGACAACTGAGTGCGTCGTGCGTCGTCGGCGCACGAACGCGGTTCGCGACGAATCCGATCATCCGATGGCGTGCCCACGCCCGCGCGGCACCCGAAGAACCACGAAAGCTGTACTTAGTCCGTGTCGACAGGCGCGGGCTTTGTATTCGCCAAAGCGGGCGCCCTGCTCCGGCGTTGAGCACCGTCGCCCGAGTGACCGCTCCGCGGGCTTTGCGCCGCTGACTGCGCGTCGCGCGCAGCGCATCCGTCCGCCGAGAGGCAGGCCACCAGTGGCCCCCGTTTCGACCTGGTCCGGGGAGGCACTACGTGCATTGCCTTCCGCGGCCCGCGCGCTCGTGCTGGCCACCTACGCGCTTCCGAGGCCGACTACCGGTGGGCTCTCCCCGGCCACGGGGACCCAGTTATGGAAGCGGCATGGAAGCATCAGAAGGAAGCAGACGGCAGCAAAGCTGGGCGCCGGATCCACGAATCCCCTGCATGCAGGCCGAATCGGCGACAGACGGAAGCAGACGGAAGCAGCCTGCTCGCTCATGGCATGCAAGAGGTCGTCGGTTCGAGCCCGACTAGCTCCACTTCACGAAAGGCCCGCAAGGAGCCCGCCGGGTGCGGGCCCGTTCTTCGACCCCCACGCACCCGCACGTTCGTAGTCGCCAAGCTCGCGCGCACTCCCACGAATGCGCCGAAGCAGATCAGCAGCAGCCCAATTGCCAGCTGCGCTGACTCGGAGCCGACGATCACGAGGCGGGCGACGGCGATGCCGCGGACCCGCCCTGTGGCTGGGCGTGCCCGGCCGTCAGTCGCCGGCGAGTACCGCCTCCACGACGACCTCGATCCCTGCCAGGCGGCCCGCGAGGTCTGCGCCTAAGCCGTAGCGTGCGGCCAGCGTCGCCGGCGGCGTGTAGCTGAGCTGCGTCTGGTCCGCGTCCGCCCACACGAGCACCTTGAGTGGCAGGTCGAGCGCCGCGAGCGGCGCCGCGTCAATCACGGGGGTTCCCGCCGCGGGGCTGCCGAAGATGAGGACCTTGGTCTCGCGCAGTTCGAGCCCGGCCGCGTGCGCCTCACCGCTGTGGTCGATCACCGCGAAAAGTTTGATTCCCTTCGACGCCAAGACCTGCTCGATGCGGGACACGGTATCCGCGACCCCCCACGGGCTCGGCTTCGTGACGGTGACGCCGGCGCTCGCCGGCCCGGCGGTTTGATCGTTCATCGGGGGCTCCTCATTTGGGATCTCGAAGCAGGTACCGGCACAGCAAGAGCGGCGAGGCCAAACGGCGGTCGGGCAAGCTACTGAGCGCCCGCCCTCCGAGCTCGCCAAGCCCGGAATTTGCGATACAGCCAGCGGACGATCATGCGTCAGCCCTCCTGTTCGACGATGAGAATCGGCATGTGGTGGATGCTTGCGTCATGACGGGACCCGCTGGTCGATCCTCAGGCACCCTCGTTGACGACGTCGGCTTCGAGGCGCTCTGCAAACCTGGCGGCGCGCGCCGCGGGCTCGGTGTCGGCTCCGGGCGCTTCCTGGGCACGGCCGCGCGGGTACCAGCGGACGGAGACGAGGAACGTGGCTGCCATCACAGCGGCCATGACGTAGAACACGGTCTGGGTGGAGTGCGCGAACGCGAGCTGAATACCGCGAAGCAGACCCGCGGGCTCGTGCGCGCCTGACGGCGTCTGGCCGTATCCGAACGATGCCGCTAACCGGTGCGCGGCGGCGGCCGGGACGCCGCCCTTGACAAGCGCGCCGGTGACGTTGGTGGTATTGCGGCTGACGAGGATCGTGCCCAGCACGGCGAGGCCGAGGCTGGCGCCGATGTTGCGTGCGGTCTGGGTGATGCCCGTGACCTCGCTGTAGCTCGCGCGAGCGGTACGGTTGACGGCGTCGGTGCTGGCAGGGGTCAGCATCAGCCCGACGCCGGCGCCGGCAAGTGCGATGTAGATCGCCTGCTGGCCGAGCGAGAGGTTGGTGAGCTTGCCTGCGAGGAGGTAGAAGCCGACCGCGCCGACGGCGCTGCCGAGGACCAGGGCGGGGCGTGCACCGCGGCGGTCGAGGATGCGCCCGCCGATCTGCGAGGCCACGACGTAGCCGAGGAAGAAATAGAGGAGGTACAGGCCGGCGTGGGTCGCGGTTTCGTGCAGCGAGACCTGCGCATAGACGCTCGCGAAGAAGAAGAAGGGCACGAACGCGATCGACATCAGTCCGAGCGCCAGGTTGTCGAGCGCGAACGCGCGGTTGCGGAAGATGTCGAGGCGAAGCAGCGGATCAATCGTTCGTAGCTCCAAGGCGACGAACAGCCCGGTGAAGACGACGCCGGCCGCGAGGCACGCCCACGTTGCGCCACTGCTCCACCCCCACACGCTCGACTGCTGCAAACCCAACACGGTCAGCCCGATCCCGCCGGTGATTAACACCGCGCCGCGGTAATCGAGCCGCGTCGGCTGCTTCTCCTCGTCGGGCTTGGAGCGCCAGATCAATAGCAGCGCGATGATCGCCACCGGCACGTTGATCCAGAAGATCGACCGCCACGTCCACTGCGTCAGGTACCCGCCCGCGATCGGCCCAATTGCCGTCAGGCCGCCGGAGATGCCGAAGAACACCGCCATCGCCCGGCCCCGCTCACGCGGCGGAAACGCCGCCGCGACGATCCCGACCGCGGCCGGAAACATCAGCGCCGCAGTCGCACCTTGCAGCACGCGGAAACCGACGATCCAGGCCTCCGCGACCGAACCCTTCGGCGTGAACCCGCAACACGCCGACGCGATCGCGAACCCTCCCACACCAACCACGACCATCCGCCGCCGGCCGAGCATGTCTCCCAACTTGCCGCCGAACGCGAACAAGGATGCCAGCGCAAGCAGGTAGGCATTGACGATCCACTGTGACCCCGTCGTCGAGATCCCCAGATTCCGCTGCAACGATGGGATCGCGATCGCCACGATCGTCTGATCGATAAACGTCATGGCCACCGCAAACACCATCGCGGCAAGCACCAGGTTCCTTCGGGCGACGCCAGCGGCCCCTCTGGCGGCCGGTTGAGTCACAACGATGCTCGACATTCCGTGATCCTTTCGCGCGCCGGGTACTACGCGGCTGGTACCCCATGTGAACTGATCGTGCACCACGCGTCAACGCGCGCCTGGTGTTCAATTGATTACTCGCTGGCTCGGTCTCGAATGGGCGCGACTATTGAGCGACCAGCCGTGCCGATTCGTCGAGCGTGCGTGCTAGGCCTTCGTTCTCATACTTGACACAATGACGGCGTCGCGCCCCGGTGTCATTGTCGCCAGCAACCGTCCAGCAGTGAAGCTAGCTTCATTTGTGGCGCCCGTCGCGCCGACCTGTTCCCCTACCGGCGCGGGTAACCGACGCGGCCACGCGGGTTCATTTCGTCCTGCACCATCTTGCGGCAGCGCGCGCCAACATCCGCCGTTGGGTCAGTAGTGCCGCGGCGCGGACGCGGCTCAGACTGCCGACGTCGCAGTCGGGCTATCGGGCGTCAAGGTATGTCAGCACGGCGAGCACCCGGCGGTGGTCGTCGGTCGTTGCAGGCAGCTCCAGCTTCCCGAGAATGCTGCGGACGTGCTTCTCGACCGCACCCTCGCTGATCCAAAGCTGATGGCCGATGGCGCTGTTGCTGCGTCCCTCGGCGACCAGTGCTAGCACGTCCCGCTCGCGCGGCGTCAGAGCCGCGAGTGGATCGGTCCGACGGTGCTTGCTCACGAGCTCCTGGACGAGCGCAGGGTCGATCACGCATCCGCCCTCTGCGATGCGGCTGAGCGCGTCGACAACATCGGTCCCGTGCATGACACGGGCCTTGAGCAGATAGCCGATCCGCTCGCCGTCCTCCAGGAGATCAATCGCGGTTTCCAGCTCGACGTACGCGGACAGCAGCAGGATCCCGATCAGGGGATAGTCCCGCCTGATCGCACGTGCGACGTCGATGCCCTCCCACATCTGGCTCGGCGGCATGCGAATATCGACGATCGCGAGGTCGGGAGTAATACTGCGGATCACTTCGATGAGGCTGGCTCCGTCGGCCACTTGGCCTACCACGTCGTAGCCGGCCCTCGCCAGCACGCTCGCGATCCCCTCGCGCACGAGGACGTCATCGTCGGCGACGACGACACGCCGGGATCCGGCTCCTGCGCTGTTTGCGTTGGAAGTCATCGCCGTTCTTTCGCCGGTCGCGGGGGGGGGGCTTGGTTCTTACGGCAGAATTCGGTTTTTGCGGGCATGCGGCTCGAGAGGCAGAATGATCGAGATCGTCGTCCCATGGCCAGGGGGGCTCTCCAGCTGGAACCTCCCGTCAAGGGCCTCGACGCGGTCCACGAGGCCGATCAGGCCTGAGCTTCCACCCAGCGCAGCACCGCCAACACCGTCGTCGGCGACCCTGGCCTTGACTGCTGCCGAGTCGACGGACACCGCTACGGTGACGCTTGAGGCCTGTGCGTGCTTCACGACGTTGGCGAGCGCCTCGGACACCACGTAGTAGACCGCGATCTCGATCGGCTCCGGTGGTCTGGCGTCGACGGCGACCTCGAGCGTGACGGGGATCGGCGAGCGGCGTGCGAGGGCGCGCAGCGAGGGCCCGAGTCCGGCGCGAGACAACAATGTCGGGTGCAGGCCGCGGGAGAAATCCCGAATCTCTGTGAGTAACCCGTCGAGGTCGGTCTCGACGTCGTCGAGTGCCCGCTCGACGCCGTCCGGCAGACTGAATTGCTCGCGGAGAGCTCGGAGGCTGAGTCCGAGCGCGACGATACGCTGCTGAATCCCGTCGTGAATGTTGCGCTCGATCCGGCGGCGCGTCTCGTCGCTCGCTGTGACGATCCGGGCGCGGGACGCGATCAGCTTATTCCGGGCGTGCACATTGGAGATAGAGCTCGCGACAAGGTGCGTGAAGTCTGTGAGCCGGGTCCGTGTTCCGGGCGGGAGCGGGTCTGCCGACAGGACCGCGATCGCTCCCCACGTCGCTCCGTCGACGACGATCGGCGCGCCGACGGCAGAGCCGAGGACGGCTGGGGCGGAGCTCGCGGCGTCCACGCAGTCGTCGATGCGGACGGCGCGCCCAGCCTGATGGACCGCCCTTACAACGGCGAGCAAGGCTGGCGGCTCGCCGCTGTCGAGCCCTGGGGATTCGGTAGCGCCGACGACTGTCGCGGAACCATCGTCCTCGTAGCGGACGACCTTGACATGCTCGACTCGGAGCGCCTGGCTGGCTTCGGCGGCGACGGCATCGAAGATCGTGCTCTGTGACGCTTGTTGCCCAACGAGAGCTGCCACGCGACGCAGCGCGTCTCCCTGGGACTCGGCCAAGCTCCGGAGTTCGTCGCGGGCCTGCGCGTTCGCGATCGCCGTTGCAACCAGGTTGGTGAAGTCAGCGAGGCGCTCCTCGCACCCGGGCGGGAGTACGTCGCCGACTTCTCCGAAGGCCGCGATGTGGCCCCAGATCGCTCCCTCGAGCACGATCGGCGCGGCGACCGCCTGTCCAAACCCGTCTTCTCGGTGGCGGGCGGCGACGGGGCCGGGGATTGTTGTCCAGTCGTCGATGCGCACCGGCTGGCCGGTCGCCTGGATCAACGCCCCCTCGGGACAGTGCTCGAGCGACCACTGTCCGCCATCCGGCACCGACGCGCGCTGCCCGTGCGTCCCGAAGATCTTCGTGAACATGTCGGTGCTGGGGTCGAAGCGGATAAGGCTGACGGCTCCTACCCTGAGCACGCGTGCTGCTTCCGCCGCCACGGCAACAAACACGGCCTTGGGTTCGGCGCCCTGAGCCACCAGCGTGGCTACGCGTCGAAGCGACCCCTGCATCTCGGCCAGATCCCTCAGCTCATTCCGTGCCAGAGCGTTCGAGACTGCGTTCGCCGCGAGCTCGGCGAACTCGGCCAAGCGTGCTTCGCCGTTCGCGGCTGAGCCGCCGCCGACCGGCGAAACAGCCAATAGAGCTCCCCAAGTCTCACCGTCGACCACGATCGGCACACCCACCGCCGATCCAAGTCCGGCGGCCTGGGACGCTCGCGCGACGGCTGCCCCTGAGTCAGTGGCTTGCTCGGTCCGGGCCGGTCGGCCGGTCTTGAGCACCGCGGCAAGCACACTCGCGCCCTGGGGCGTACATCGACCCGCGCCGCCGGCCGGCTCGTCGCCGCAGCGCGCTAGAACCGTCGTCGAACGGTCGCGTTCGTAGCGTACGAGTTGGATCGCGGCGGGGGCGAAGGAACTTCCGGCCTCGACGGCAATTGCTTCGAGCACGGTGCTCTGCGAAGCCTCGTGAGCGACGAGCGTCGCGACCCGCCGCAATGCGGCCTCCTCACCAAGCGCGCGCCGCGCGGAGTCCACGCGCCGGGTTCGCGGGCGTTGGCTCTCAACGCGTGCCATCGGCGACGCTCCTTGCGACCAGACGCGAGCGCCGGGTCATCCCGAGCCAGCGGCCTGCGGTGGGGGGTTGCGATGGCTCACGGCGACAATGGGTCAGCCAAGCAGCTCGACGATACCCGAAGCGCCTAGCGCGTCCTTCCGCAGGAACCCGCGAGCCGGGCTCCCGCGGATCAGCTCCGAGACTTCGTCTTGGTCGCGGATCGAGATCAGGATCACGGGCGTGGCTGCCGCCGACGCGGCCAACTGCGCGGCAAGCTCGATGCCGTCCTCGTCGCCGAGCTCCACGTCGACGAGCGCCACCTCCGGCCTGAGCGATTCCGCCATCCGAAGCGCCTCTGCGGCCGAGGACGCGCAACCGACGATCGTTATCCCCTGCGCCGATAGCAAGCGTGAAACCGAGGCCTGGAACTCCTCGCTGTCATCAACGATCAGGCACGACAGGGGCACCTCCTCAGTTTCCCGGAGCGCTCCCACGACACAATCCAGGTAGCACTACTTCCTGCTCGCCTGCCAGCTGGTCATCGAGTGGCATGCTGGCGGGGCAGACGGCCACCGGCTCGGATGGAATGCTCCTCACGCCGGTCAACGCAAGTTGCCCTTCGCCGCCGCGCGGGTTCGGGTCGCGTGGCCGGAGCGCACGGGCGACCGCTGGCCTGCGCACCTGGTCAATGTCAACGAGAGCGCTCCCAAACCCACGGCCGAGCCTGGCGCAGGTCGAGCTGCGCTCGATCGACTACGTGCCACCCGCGGAGCGGTATGGCCGTGTTCGAGACCAGTTCACCCTGTGGTTTCCGCTCAACGCGAATATCTTCGCCTTAGTGCTCGGCGGAGTGATGGTGTTCCTCGGGCTCGACTTCCTGTGGGCATGCATCGCCATCGCATCCGGAGTCATCGTTGGCCTCACCCTGGTTTGCTTCCACGCCATTCAGGGACCCACGCTCGGCGTGCCGCAGATGATCCAGAGCAGGGGGCAGTTCGGCTTCTACGGCGCCGTGCTGGTCTTCGCCGCGTCGATCGTCTTGGACTTCGGGTTCCTCGCCGCGCAGCTCGTCATCCAAGGCCAAGCCATGCATCTTCTGGTGGGTGCCATCAGCATCCCAGGCTGGATAGGGATCGCGTCCGTCCCGGTGATCGCCCTCACGATCTACGGCTACGAGTGGATCCATCGTTGGCAACGGTGGCTCACCGTGATCCTTGGGATCACGTTCGCGGTCCTCTTCGTCCAGGCGATTAGCTTCGGGGGTCTCAAGGGCAGTGCGGCGGGCACCGGCGCACCGTCGGTCGCGATGTTCATGGGGGCGACCGGCGTATTCGTCACCGCGATGATCAGCTGGGCCCCGTATGTGTCCGACTACTCGCGCTATCTGCCTCAGGACGTTGATAAGGCAAAGCTGTTCTGGGCGGTGTTCCTCGGCAACGCGATCCCTGAAATCGCGTGCGGCGTACTCGGCGCATACATCACGGCGCTCCTTCCCCATGCCTCGTCGACAGTGGCGGCCGTCGCACACGTCGCCGGCAACTGGACGCTCCCAGTAATGGCGCTGAGCCTCGTCGGCGCCGACGCCGTAAACGCGTACACCGGAATGCTCGCCATCGCGGGCATCGTCAGCTGCTTCAAGGATGTGCGCCGGTCGGCCGTCATGCGGGCGATCGGTTCGCTGCTCCTGATCGGGGCCGGCACCACATCCGCGCTGCTCGGCTACCACTCGTTCGTTACGAACCTTTCGAACTTCCTCGCGGTCCTGCTTTTCGTCTTCATTCCCTGGACGGCGATCAACCTGACCGACTACTACCTCATTAAGCACGGCAACTACGACGTGGCGTCCTTCTTCACTCCCAACGGTCGCTACGGCGCGTTCCTCTGGCGCGGTCTGGTCCCGTATGTGCTCGCGGTCGCCCTCGAGGTTCCGTTCATCGCCCAAACGTTCTACACGGGTCCCCTTGTCAAGCCACTCGGCGGCATCGATATCTCCTGGGTGGTGGGGGGCGTCGCAGGTTTCGTGTTCTACATGATCGCCGTGCGCGTTCCGGCACGAGGCGGCCCCGGCGGCCTCGACCGACAGCTCGCTACGACCGTCCCCAGCGATACCACCGATTAGTGGGGTGAGGCGGCCTCACAGGCCGCCCCGCGCCGGTCGAGCCCGCAAGGCAGTGGAGACGTGCTGAGGCTCGCGGTACCCGCGATCAGCCTGCCAGCAGGTCAGCGGCTCGCTAGCTCACAGGATCGACAGTACTGACAGTACGTGCGACCCTAGTACCGAGCAGCAGTCACAAAATTCTCCTCCTCTTGAGGGGACGGCGATTTAGTCAAAGGGGCCTGAAATGCCAGATATTTCCCCGCAGCCGCAGTGCGTTGCACCACTGATCGGTCACATGACTGACGTGAACGGCATGCCGGCGTCACTGAACTCGTGCTCCCTCACGGCCTACCATCACTCCTACCCGAGCCGGCCGATCCGCCTCGCCGCTCTTCCTAGCGAAGCCAGGCGCTCCGACGCCGTCGAGATCGACATACCACCAGCCACCGGGCCGGTCGGTCGTCTCGTCCAGCCACCGTCTGCGTCTTCCACTGGTCACATGCGATGAGTGCGGACGAGCGACAGGTGATCGATCGCCTCGAAAGGCTTCGAGTCGTTTTGCCGGCGCTCGCGCAGGACGCCGCGGAGGCACGTCGCGCGACCGTGCAGCTGCGGGCGGAGAACGCACGCCTGATTCGACGCATCGCCGAACTCCAGTCAGCGCACCCGAGCAGCGCGCAAACGGCCGAGGGCGCTTACGGCTCGCCGGTCTAGGCGTGCGTAACCGTCAACCGACCGGTCGCCGGCGAGATGCTGCAAGTGGCAACGACGTCAACACTCAAATCGAAGGAGACAATATCCATGTGCACGATAACGACAACCGACGGCACGCAGATCTTCTACAAAGATTGGGGATCGGGGCAGCCGATCGTTTTCAGCCACGGCTGGCCCCTGTCGGCGGACGACTGGGACAACCAGATGCTGTTCTTTCTGCAGCACGGCTACCGCGTCATCGCCCACGACCGCCGCGGGCACGGACGCTCCACGCAGACCGGCGGCGGCCACGACATGGACCACTACGCCGACGACCTGGCTGCGCTGACCGCCCACCTCGACCTCCACGACGCAGTTCACATCGGCCACTCCACCGGAGGCGGCGAGGTCGTGCGCTACATCGGTCGACACGGTCAGGGCCGCGTGGCGAAAGCGGCCATCATGAGTGCGATCCCGCCGCTCATGCTGCAGACCGACGCCAACCCCGGCGGCCTGCCGAAAAGCGTTTTCGACGACCTCCAAGCCCAGCTCGCGGCCAACCGGTCCGAGTTCTACCAGACCATCGCGTCAGGCCCCTTCTACGGCTTCAACCGGTCCGGTGTCGAATCCTCGGCGGCAATCATCCGAAACTGGTGGCGCCAGGGAATGATGGGTGCCGCGAACGCACATTACGACGGCATCGTCGCGTTCTCCCAGACCGATTTCACGGAGGACCTCAAGAAGATCACCGTGCCGGTCCTCGTAATGCACGGCGACGACGACCAAATCGTTCCGTACGCAGACGCCGGACCACTGTCCGCCGGGCTTCTGCCGAACGGGACACTGAAAATCTACAACGGATTCCCGCACGGTATGCCGACCACCCACGCCGACACGATCAACACTGACCTACTGGCCTTCCTGCAGCCTTGACAAATCTGGCGACGATCGTCGTCTGCGGCTCGCAAGGCAGCAGTCCGAGCAGACGGCGCCCGTGCGCCTCGCCATAAGCAAATGCCGCCGCCACGACTTCCACCCGAAATGCAAAGCGAACCACCCATGATTGCCACAGGCACCCAAGCCAAGAGTGCCCCCACCGCACAAACCTGGAGACCAACGCCCGTCACGGCCAGACGACCGAACCACGAGCCAAGGCCCCCACTCGGACCGCAGCTTGTCGCCGAGTTCATTGGAACCTTCTTCCTGGTGCTCACCGTCTGCACGGCGACCAACAGCGGCGAATGGCGTCGGCGCGCTGGCCCCACTCGCGATCGGAGCGGTGCTCATGGTGATGGTGTTCGCGGGAGCACACATTTCAGGCGGCCATTACAACCCCGCCGTGAGCACCGCCGTCCTGATTCGCGGCAAGCTCGGTCTCCGCGAATGGTCCAGATACGTCGTCGTTCAGCTCGTCGCCGCGGCTCTCAGCGGGTTGCTATCCCGAGCTCTCGACGGCCCCGGCCATGCTGCCGGCACGCTCGCAAGCGCCTGGAAGGTTTTCATCGTCGAGTCCCTGTTCACCTTCGCCCTCGCCTACGTCGTACTCAACGTCGCGACCTCGAAGACGACTGAAGGCAACTCGTTCTTTGGGTTGGCCATCGGCTTTACGGTGGCCGCGGGTGCCTTTGCCGTCGGCGGAATTTCTGGTGGTGCCTTCAACCCTGCCGTCGCCCTCGGCGGCTGCATTTTCGGAACCTTCAGTTGGAGTCATTACTGGATCTACGTCATAGCTACAACGTGCGGCGGCGTCGTAGCCGCAGGGACCTTTTTGTACATCCAGCCCGCCGAGCGCGTTCAAACTCGAGGCTCTACGGAACGCGTGCAGCCATCGCCGCCCGCGACGACATGACGAGCCAGCCGTGTCGAGGGCCTGAGCACACAACCGTTTCGAGACGCAGAGCGCCGAGCAATATCACTGGCCGAGATGAGAGGAGCTAGATATGGCCGCCAGCACCGATCCGACCAAGAAGCGTGAACACGGATCGAAGCCGTACGAGGACGCGACCCAGGGACTCGAGGTTGGATCGAAGCCGTACGAGGACGCGACCCAGGGACTCGAACTCGGATCGAGACCGTACGAGGATCCGACGAAAGGGGTGCGTGAGTAGGGGGCGTGAGGCCTCACCGCACGGCGGATCAACAGGCGCGGCCGAGCATGTGACGGTAGATGCGCCATCACGCACGGTCGACACCCCACCCATCCGCCGGTACGTCCGTGCCGGCACCTACAACCGAACAGGAGATCATGATGCCTTTTGTCAATGTCAAGCTGGTCGAGGGCGTATTCACCGAAGAGCAGAAGCACGCCATGGCCGCCGACCTTACCGATGTGATGGTCAAGCATGAGGGCTCTGAGGCCTTCCGCGATGTCGTGTGGGTGCTCATCGAGGAACTCCACCCAGACGGTTGGCATATCGGAGGCGCTCCCTTCCGCGGACCCAAGTCACTGATGCAGGCGCTGGAGCACGCGAAGGAAACCTACGAAGCGATTGACGGCGTGCCCTCGACCCGCGAGGAGTTCGCCGCCGTTGCACCACCAGTCAACGGCAGGCACTGACCAGGGACAGGCCGCCAATCGCACGATCACGACCCACTGCCCCCCCGCTGCTGTCCGCGACCAGACCCACCGGTCGCGGACAGCCCAGCTTCCCGCGGCCTCCCATCGCACGCGCGGCCGTCGCTGATCCGCTACCCAGCGGGGCACGGTCGCGGAGGTCATCGACTACGCCATCGCCATCGAGGCGATCACGCAAACATCACATGGCAAAGAGCAACGAGATCGTCTGGTCGCGCTCATCGGTGCCGGCGTGCCCGAGTTGAGCGTCGACAACGCTGCGGACTTCAAGCTCGTGAAAGACACCAGGAACGACATCGTGCATAGCCGTCGACGGACCACCAACGTCGCGGGTGTCGCGAGCGTCGCACGACGACTCGTCGACCACGCGATCACCAGCGCGGTTCGCGAAGACGTGGCCGCCGGAACCAAGGGGCCAGGAGATCAACCAGCTGGCTAGTCGTTGTCGCGCTCGCCCTGCTCTCGGCTCTCGGCTCTCGCCCAAGCGAGTCGCGTCCGCTGGGCGGGTATACGTGCCAACTCGGCCGACTCCCGCTACGTCGACCTGATCGCAGGCGTCTCGCTCCTGCTTTCGCCTCAGTGGGCTCCCGAGTCCAAATCCGGCGCGTGCCCCGCCCGGAACGAGCAACGAAACGCGAGGCCACGCTCCTGCGTTGGCGAGGCAAGCGCGAGGCGCGAAGTGTTTGGGCACTGGACGGCTCTCAGTGCCCAAACTCCCGTCAAACCCCGGCAAACTCCGCTGATCCGCAAGTCCGCGCGGATCCCCGTTATGGCCCTTGTTTCCTGCGTTTCTGGCCCTGTCGAGGTCCTCCGCAATGCTGCATGGCATGCAAGAGGTCGTCGGTTCGAGCCCGACTAGCTCCACTCCAGAAGGCCCTGCTAATGCGGGCCTTTTTTGTTGCCGTGGGCCAGGCGCTCACCGACGGCATTGCGATTTCGGCCCCCTCGCTGTCCGTTGCTGTCCAATCAGCGCCCTCTACGAGCAGTCGGGTGGCGTCTCTTTGGCGCTGTAGATTTTGGTTCCCGGTGGTGGTCAGTTTAGGCGGCTGCGGCCTCCTCGGGGGTGGTTTGTTCGGTGACTTCGTAGCGTGCTCGTTTGAGGCGTTGACGGTCGAGCGCGTTGAAGTGGATGCCGTTGGTCTGGTGGGTGATCAGCAGGTCGAGGACGGCCCAGACGAGGGTCAGGCAGCTGCTCTCGCCGGGGAAGCGGCCCATCACCTTGGTGCGGCGTTTGACTTCGCCGAGCGAGCGCTCGAGCAGGTTCGTTGACCGCCATCTGCGGCGATGGCGGAGCGGGTAGCGCAGGTGCACCACGAGCGCGTCGAGGTCGTCGGCGAGACAGCGCGCAGCAGCGGTGAACCCATCCTTGTCGAGCTCGTCGACCAACGCCTGGAGGCGCTGTTTGCCGTCCTGTTCGCTGATCGCCTCATCCAAGGCTTGCCAATAGGCGTGCTTGACGCGTTCGCGTTCTCGCTCGGGGAGCTTGGCGTAGAGGTTTCTGGCGCGATGAACGGCGCAGCGTTGGCGGTCCGAGGCCGGCCAGCACTGCTCGATCGCCTTGGCCAGTCCGGGCGCACCGTCAGCGACGATCAGCATCGGCGCGCCGAGCCCGCGACTGATCAGATCACGGCCGAGGGTCTGCCAGTCCTCGAAGGACTCGCGCATCCCCAAACTCACCGCGAGCAGAACACGCTCGCCGTCCTCGGTGAACCCCCAGGCGACCAGCACGCCCTCCTTGGGCCCATTGGGCCTGACGGCGATGAACGTCGCATCGAGAAACAACGCGACGAGGCGGATCTCGTAGAGATCACGGCGCCGGAATCGCTCAAAGCGCTCCTTGAGCTCCTCGCACATCCGCGAGGCCGTCGACTTCGACAGCTTCCCCAGCCCCGCCTGCTCGCACAGCGACTCGACATCACGCATCGACAGGCCACGCACGAACGCACCGATCACCAACGCCTTCAAAGGCTCGGTCCGCAACAACTTCGGCGTCCGCGGGAACAGCTTCGACGCGAACGTCTCGGCCGCCTGACGGACCTGCGGGATCTCGATCTCAAGCTCGCCCTCCGCGGTCTGCATCCTGGCTTCTATCTCCGCCGACGGCGGTACGGTACGTCTCACGGCGTAGGCCTCCTTCATCGTCTTGCAGGACATGAGGGAACCTACGCCGTCGCCTCGACAGCACCCGACGCTATTTACAGCACTTCAGAGACGCAACCAGCAGTCGTCGCCGCTTCTCCCTTCACGCGGGAGCGGCACTCGGGGACAGCGCTCAAATCGTCGGATGTTTGTCGACTCCAGGGTGTTTCCAGGCGTTGGAGACTTTTATCGCGTTTCACCGCATCGCTGCCGGGTACCTCGTGTTCACTGTGTCGATAGCGGTACACGGCCACGGTTCGTGGGGCCGCCGGATTCCCGCCCGTATTCGTTCTCACTACCCGGCGGGCGGGAGAAGGGAGAGCACAGATGCGGACGAGATTGTTCGTTGTCAGTGGTGCCGTGATCGGCTTGCTCATGGCGTTGACCGTTGCCGGGTCGCTGGCGGCGTCGACGCCTACGGTGATGACCGGTTCATCGAGCTCGGCGACGAGCTCGTCGGCGAGCGTGAGCGGCACCGTCAACCCGAACGGGACGCCGAGCTCGTACGCATTCCAGTACGGGACATCGACCGCGTACGGCCTCCAGACATCGTCGCAGTCAGCCGGTTCGGGCACTTCAAGCGAGAACGTCACGGCGACCCTCACTGGCCTGCCGTCGGGCAAGACGATTCACTACCGGATCATCGCGACGTACTCCTCCACCAGCACGGTTGTCGGCAACGACGCCACGTTCAACACGAGCGGACCGCCGCCAGTGGTGCCAGCACCCGACGCGACGACTGGCAACGCCACGAACGTGACAGCGAACGGCGCGCAGCTCAACGGCACCGTCGGGCCTAGCGCATCGGCCGCAACCTATGACTTCCAGTACGGGCTCAGCACCTCCTACGGCATGCAAAGCAGCGATGCGAATCTGCCCTCGAGCACGTCCTCGCGTCCGGTGAACGCGACGCTCAGCGGGCTACAGTCGAACGTGACCTACCACTACCGGCTCGTCACGCGCAGCTCCTCCGGCCTGCTGTCAGTCGGAGCGGATGGCACCTTCGGAACCAGCACGCCGAACCGGGTACGCCCGGGCGGCCTGACCATCCGCGCCAGCAGCACGCTGGGCCGCCGCCAGATCATCGTCTATGCCAGCGGCACCCTGCAGCTGCCCGCCGGAATCTCGTCCCAGCAGGGCTGCTTCGGCACGGTGTGGGTCCAGATCACGGCCGGCACCAAGACCCTGGCCTACACGCCTCTCCCGCTGTCCCAGGGTTGCCACTTCCACGAGGCGCGCAACTACGCCTACAGCCGTCTGCAGCACCATAGTCGCCTGCGCGTGGCGGCTCGCTTCGCCGGCAACGGGACGCTGCAGCCGCTCTGGTCGCGTTCGACATACGTGCGCGCGTAGCGGTCCTGGGCTCGCGAACGGCCGTTCGCCGGGTTTGCAAGGCCGACCGGCGGTAGCGACATTAGTCATTAGTTCACGGACGCAAGGAGGCATCATGGGCCACCCCCGACCCGGGAGAATCGCCCTCAGGTCTCGCCCAGAAACATGCGCGCCAGTTCGTCCCAGTCGCGGATCTCGCTCGCCGGTCGTGACGCGCGCACGACGCCGCCAACCATTACGTGGACGTGCGAGGCGATGCTGATCGCCTCGATCGCTCGCTGCTCCACCAGCAGCACGGCGACGCCACGCCTCCCGAGCTCCGCGATGTGCCCCTTCAGCACGACCTCGGTCATCTCCGGCGAGAGCCCCGCCGTGGGCTCGTCGAGGAGCACGGCGGACGGCCCCGGCATCAGCGCCCGCCCGATCGCGAGCAGCTTCCGCTCGCCTCCGCTCAGGCGGCCCGCAACGCGATCGGCGAGGCTCCCCAGCAGCGGGAAGGTGTCGAGCACCTCGGCGACGCGCGCGCGCACCTCCTTTCGCGGCAGCACGTAGCCGCCCAGCTCCAGGTTCTCGCGCACAGTGAGGGTCGGGAACACGTCGCCCAGCTGCGGTACCCAGCCCAGGCCGCGCCGCACCAGCTCGTTGCCGGGCGTGCGCGAGATGTCCTCACCCCGCAGCAGCACGCGCCCATCGAGCAGCTGCGCGTCGCGCGTGATGCCCTTCAGGAGCGTGCTCTTGCCGGCGCCGTTCGGTCCGACCACGCAGGCGATCTCGCCGGCCGCGACGGTCAGCGACACGTCGCGGATCACGGCGTGGTTGCCGTACCCGGCGGACACCTGATCAATCACCAATTCCGGGCTGGACGCGCTACCCGACAAGGTAGGCTCGCCGTACCTCGGGATCCGCCCGCAGTTGCGCCATCTCGCCCTGCATCAGGACGCGGCCCTGAGCGAGGACGATCACCGGGCTGCACAGGCGCTCGACGAGCCCCAGCTCGTGCTCGACCAGCACCACGGTCACACCGCCGTCGCGCAGCTCCTCGATCAGCGCCTCGATCGGCGCGGCGAGCGTCCGGCTGACCCCTGCCATCGGCTCGTCCAGGAGCAGCAGGCGCGGCTGAGCCATCATCGCGCGGCCGATCTCGACGAGCCGCTTCTGGCCGCCGCTCAGCTCGCCGGCGTAGGCGTCCGCGTGAGTGCTCAGATCAAGCCGCTCGAGCAGCGCCCGCGCCTGCTTGACCTGGGCGGCTTCCTCTCGGCGCCAGGCACTCCGGGCGACGAACGCCGAGCGCAGCCGCTCCCCGTGCCACGGCGGCACGCCCAGCAGGACGTTTTCGAGCACGGTCATCCTCGCGAACACACTGGCCGTCTGGAACGTGCGAATCACTCCGCGCCGCGCGACCGAGACGGGGCTCCAGCCGGCGATATCCTCGCCGTCGAGCAGGATCTCGCCCCGGTCCGGACGGATCGCTCCCGCGATCATCCCAAGCACGGTCGACTTGCCGGCGCCGTTGGGGCCGATCAGCCCCGCCATCGAGCCGGCGGGAACGCTGAACGACACGCCGTCGACGGCACGGACGCCCCCGTACGCCCGGGCGAGGTCGTTGACGACGAGCATGTCGCTGGTGGACCTGGGCCGCCCGCCGCCCTCGGCCGGGCCGCGATCCGCGCGCGGCGCCGGCTCGCGCTCGCCCTCCCGCCTCACCACGGCGCGCGCCCCCCGTCGGCGTCATGCGCGCCGCGCCAAGCGAGGCGGGCGGGCGGCCGTTCGCGCCGAGCCCTCACTGCTGCGCGACGTCGACGGATCTCGCAAACCGCCGCCGCCGCTCCGGGAACAGGCCCTGCGGGCGCGCCCACAGGAACACGAGCGTGAGGGCGCCCGTGATGATCCACTCGACCGCCGCGAGCACCGTCGGGTCGCTGCCGATCGGCATGTACTGCACCGCCTGCTGGATGCCGACGCCGATCAGCGCCGCGCCGATCGCGACGCCCGCGACCGAGCCCCGGCCGCCGACGATCACCGCTGTGAAGAACACGAACGTCTCGGGGTACAACCAGCCGTTCGGCGCCCACGCGCCGATGAATTCCACCAGCAGCGCCCCGCTCAAACCCGCGAGCGCGCCGCCGATGACGAACACCTCCAGGCGCGCCCGCGTTGCGCTGCGCCCGAGCGCCTCGAGCGCGTGCTCGTTCTCGCGGACAGCTCGCAGCACGCGTCCGTGCGGCGAGTACACGACCGCGTACATCACCGCGCCGATCGCGATCATTAGCGCGACGCAGAACGCTGTGAAGATCCAGGACTGCGTCTGCCGGCTCAACCCCGCGATCCCCTGCATCGGGTTGGGGATCAGCGACAGCCCGGCGGCGCCGTTGAAGAGGCCGGTCTCGGCGGTCACGACGATCGTCGCGACGACCGAGACGACGAGCATCACCATCGCCTGGTAGTCGGATCTGAGGCGGCGCAGCGTGATCAGGCCAACCACGGCCGCCAGCGCGCCGCCGGCGAGCGTCGCGCCGATGATCGGCAGCGGGAATGGGAGATTGGCCCCGAACAGGTACGTCTGGAAGCCGCCGCTCGAGCTCGAGGGACCAAGGCTGAGCACTCCGGCCGTGTACGCGCCGACCGCCTGGAAGATGATGAAGGCGAAGTTGAGGACACCGGTGACGCCGAACTGGAGATCGAGGCCCCACGCTGCGATCACGTTCGCGCAGACGTAGACGACGATCGTGATCGTGTAGTACTGGGTCGCCGCGCTCACGTCGGCGCCCCGTCCCCACGCTGGATGCAGGCGGACGCGAGCACCGGGTCTACCCAACCACCGCGCGCTCGGTCGCCAGCTGCGAGAACAGCCCCTGGGGCCGCACCAGCAGCACCACGATGAGCACGGCGAACGCGAGCACGTCCTTCAGCTGCGGATCCCAGTAGGCCGCGCCGACCTCGGTGACGATCCCGATCACGAGCGCTCCCAGCACGGCGCCGCGCGCCGAGCCGATCCCGCCGACCACCGCCGCGGCGATGGTCACGATCAGGAAGTCCGAGCCCGTGGTCGCGGAGAACGTGCTGGTCTCGATGAACAGCGCGACGCCGCCGAGTCCGGCCATCACGCCGGAGGCGAACCAGGCGAGCGCGACGATGCGACGGGTCGGTATACCGCACGCCCTCGCGAGGGAGGCGTTCACCGACAGCCCGCGCATCGATTTCCCGACGCGCGTTCGCTGCAGCGCCAGCTGTGTCGCGAGCGTCACGGCGACCGCGATGCCGATGATCGTGAGGTCCTGCCGGGTGAGCAGGAAGTCGAGGAAGTGGAGCGCCCTCCCACTCGGTGCGTTGTAGGAGAAGAAGCTCGGCCCCACCGCCGCCTCGATCACGTGGTCGCTGATGACCGCAGTCGAGATCGTGACGATCACCATGCCGAACAAGTTGGTGCCGTGTCGGATGAACGGGCCGTAGAGCAGCGAGTTCATCAGCACGGAGATGACGCCGCCGCAGAGGGCGGCGATCAGCATCGCCAGCCAGATGTTCATGCCGCCGATGTTGAGCCCATAGGCGATGAAGCCAGAGCCCGTCATGACGCTGCCGAAGGCGAGGTTGAGGACGTTGGTGACGCTGAACTGGAGCGTGAAGCCGACCGCGCTGATAGCGAGGAGCGCTGACGTCACCAGCCCGAAGCCGACGGCTGAGACGAAGACCTGCAACTCGGCGCGTGCCCGGCCGGCGACCTACGGCCGGGCGCCGCTGTGCGCGCTCATCAAGACGCTGCCTTGATCTCGGCCGCCGTCAGCACGCTCGACACCGCCCAGTTGCCGTTCGCGTAGCGCTCGATCGCAAAACCCTGGCCGGAGTTGTGCCACTTGTCGAACACGGTCGGCCCGACGGCGCCGATGTACTGAATGCTCTTGCCTGCCGCGAGCGCAGCCTTGCCGGCGGCATAGGTGTTGACGATGATTGCGCCCTTAGCCGGCGAGGTCACCTTGGTGATGAAGCCGTTGTAGACGCTCGGCTTGGTCGAGTGCGCGGCGTCCATCGCGAGCGCCATGATCACGACCGAGTCGTAGTCCGCGACGGAGTACAGGTCGGCATCCCACTGGCTCGGCTGCGGCACCTGCTTGGCCGACGCGTCGAGCGCGGCCGTGTACGCGCGGTAGCCGGGCGTCGTCGGCGGCGAGTAGGCGACGACGGCGTAGTCCTGCTTCGCGAGCAGCGCCTTGCCGATCGCGCCGCCCACCGCGGTGCGCCAGGTCGGCTCCTGCGACACCGGGTCGGTGATCAGCGCCGGGATGTGACCGAGCTGCGCCAGTTCGGCGAAGTAGGTCGCGCTCGTCTGCGGGTCGGCCTCGGTGATGATCGCCTGCGGCTTCCCGCTACCGAGCTGCTCGGCCTCGGAGCGGTACGACGGCGCCCCGACGGCCAGCGTCTGGCTGGTCGTCACGGTGAGATGGAGGCGACGGAGGCCGGCGATCGCGCTCGGCGCCGAGCCCTGCGCTGCGGCATCGTTGCCGAACACCGTCGCCACCTTTGAGAAGCCGAGCTTCTTGGCGGCGGCGGCCATCGCGCCGCCCTGCGCGGCATCGGGGGACAGGATCCTCCAGAAATAGGAGAACGTCGAGCGGTCGAATGACGCCTGGCCGGTCGTCGAGAAGATCGGGATCGAGGCCTGCTGAAAGAGGGGCACCACAGCGGTCGCGTCGTCGGTGCCTCCACCGAGGACGCCGACGAGCGAGCTCGACGACGCGATCAGCCGGTTCGCGGCGGGCACGGCGTCCGCCGGATCACCCTTCGCGTCGACCGGCGTGCACTGGATCGGATGGCCGAGGACTCCGCCGGCGGCGTTGATCGCCCGCTCCGCGGGGAAGCAGCCGGCCGCGGCCTCCGGGCCATATGCCGCATTCGGGCCGGAGTAGTCGTGGAAGATCGCGATCTCGAGCGTCGAGTTCGACGCGCTCGACGCCTCCGGCAACGCTGTCCAAGCCGCGGTGGCCAACGCGATCGTCGCCAACCCAGCGCCTGCGAACCTTCGATTCCGCTTGCTCATCTCGTTCCTCCCTTTTGCTCGGGCCGGCTCCGACCCTCAAGGCCGCGCGATCGGGACCGGCGCCGCTCGTCGGCGCAGCAGCCGCGGTCAGAGCGACCAACGGGCCCGGGAGGGAGTGGGCTGGGGCACAGGCCCCCGGTCTCACTGCCGTCGCGCCGGTTCGTCTCCCGACCTCACGACACGCCGATCCTACCAGGTGGAAATCGCTGCAAAGATGAGCCAGGTCACTGGTGTCGCACGCGCGCGCGGCGCGGGCGCGTGCGCCGCCAGCCCCTCCCGGTCAGCGCCCGGAATCGTGCGTCCAGCCCTCGCCAAGAGCAAGCGTCCGCGGGTCGGCTTGCCGCGACTTCCAGTGCCCACTGGTCCCCAAACCGCCGAGTTCCTCAACGCCGACGCGGATTCGAGTGCAGCGGAAAAATACGGACCGCTGCACCGCGGGGCGGATGCATCAAGGCTGTGGCGTCGGTACGGTGCCGTCGTGGCCACCAATGAGAAGCCTGCGGTCCAGGTCCCGACGGACCAGCCGCCGTCATACCAGCTCGAACTTGAAGACGTAGTAGTCGGCACCGGCGATGAGGCCGTGAGCGGTCGCGTCGTGGAGGTCCACTACGTCGGTGTTTCGTGGAGCACGGGCCAGCAGTTCGACGCGTCCTGGGACCGCCGCGACACGTTCAAGTTCAAACTCGGCAAGGGACAGGTCATCGCCGGCTGGGACCAGGGCGTGGCCGGCATGAAGGTCGGCGGACGACGCCGAATCACCGTCCCGCCGATGCTGGCTTACGGAAAACGCGGCGCTGGGGGCGTGATCGGCCCCGACGAGACGCTCGTGTTCGTCATCGACCTGATCGCGGTGCACTGACCGCAGAGCAAACGCACCGGCCGACGCGGGGGAACTCGCGCCAGCTCCAACGCGCTCGCGTTTGGGGCGAGGGCGAGCGTCGTGCTTTCGCGAGATGCAGGTGCGTGTCCATTCCGGGCCGACGCCCGGCGCTTGGTCGAAGCAGGAGCCCCGGCGGGCTGCGCACGAAGCACGCTGGGCGTCTCCGCCTAATTCGGGCGTTCCTCCGGATATCGTTGTCGCCAATCACGGTCGGCTGAGGAGGCTCGGATGCATGAGTCCTGGGATCAGGCACGCGAGAAGTGTCAGGCCGCGCTCGGCGACCTCGTTGAGGGAAGGCCGGAGCCTTTCAAGGCCTTGTGGTCGCGCGCGGACGACACGGTCATCATGGGCGCGTTCGGCGGCATCGATCGTGGGTTCGAGGCGATCGCGAAACGGTTGGAGTGGGCGAGCGCAGGCATCGGAGCGAGCGGTCGTCGCGCGGAGAACGTCCTAACCGTCGTCGGTGAAGACTTAGCTTGCACCGTTGACCTCGAGCATATGGAACGCGCGAAAGACGGTCGCACTTACCATCGGGTGCTTCGGTGCACCCAGGTGTACCGATTGGAAGACGGCGAATGGAAAGTGATCATTCGTCACGCCGACGAGCTTCCCGACAAGGACCAGCAGCAGACGTAGGTTCCGTCGAGACCTCATCAGGCTCGCCAACATCCGCTGGCGACCTTCGGCCGGTCGGACGGGCGCCGGTGCGAATGCGCGCGATCAGCCGTGTGATGTTCGGACCTGACGTGATCGCCCTTGGTGCTTTAAGAGCACGTCAAGCATCGTCACTGAACGGCAGGAGCGTTGGCTACGCGCATTTCGGTGAGGACCGGGGAGAGCGCCTCAGCGCCGTGCGCGAACGCTACCTCGCGACCGGCGACCTGCCAAGCGACCTCGACGACCTCCGCGGCTGCCTTTTCCTGGAGTTCCGCAGCGATCGCTTCGCATGGGGCGATGACGTGATGCTCAGCGAGCCCGACGAACACGGCGTGCGCCACATCATTGGAAACCCGAACTTCGACGATTCGCCGACCCAGAAATACCGCCGCAGCATCGTTGCACAAATCCGCGGGCTGCTCGCGAGCAGCGGCCAGAAGCCGTTGCACGATCCAGACACGCACTGCTGACAGTTCTCGATACCACCGAGGGCAGCCGACTCGGCTATTTGGTCCGCCATTCCTCTCGGGCGACCAACAGCCGTCGCTCCGATCTGCGGCGCTAATCCTGCTGGGCGGAAGCGAGCGTCGTGCCTTCCGCGCATCGCGGGTCGCTCGCCGACACCGTGCGCATGCTCCTGGTGTGGTGAAAGCGGGTGCTCGGGACGTTCGGTGGCGGGTGATGCCGGTATGTGGGCCGGCGAGGGTTACCCGCTGTTTTGAGTCGAGCCGGGCGTAAGCTTGAAGCGGCCGTCGTCGATTCGTAGGGCATCTCGGATCCTCACGAGAACGATCACCACGCTGCCACAGGCCGGGCAGCGCACGACGGTGCCGGGCGCTCTGTTGTAGACGCGCAGCTCGGCGACCTGGGCCGTGGCTCCGCAGTGAGCGCACGATCCCCGCACCGTCGTCATCTCGGCCCCGAAGTGCTCGAACATTGGCCCGGCGATCGCGTTTCCGTCCAATGGCTCCATGGTCACGCTCCTGTCGGTCCAAACCGCTCGGTCTTGATCCGGCCCGGCTCGTTTCCGAGCTCGACGAGGGCTTGCGCGACATCCTCGACGAATGAGGTCGGTCCGCACACGTACATCAGCGGCCGTTGCGCCGGCTCAGGGATGACCTCGGCAAGCAGCTGCTGGTCGATCCGCCCGCGATGCCCGGTCCAGTTGGGTGGCCACTCGCGCGTAAGAGCGAGGTGGACGCTGAGGTTGCCACCGTCAAGACGGGATAGCTCCTCGCGATAGACCACATCGTTCAGCGAGCGCGATGAGTACAACACCACCACTGTCGTGTCGTGTGGGCCGGCGGCCCAGTGACGGAGCATTGCGCGCATGGGCACGATTCCAGACCCGCCGGCCACCAGAACCAGCGGGCCGCCGAGCGATTCCTCCCAGACGAAGTAGCCGCCGATCGGGCCTCGCAGTTCGATCTGGTCGCCCGCTCTGAGCTCGCCCACGAGGTATGGCGATACCTCACCGTCGTCCAGGCGCTCGACGGTCAGGACGAGCTGGCTGTCCTCAGGTCCGGAGGCGATCGAGTAGCTGCGCTGCGCTTGGTAACCGTCCTCGGCGGTCAGTCGGACGTCGACGTGCTGCCCGGCACGGTGTCCCGGCCAGTCGGGCACCTCCAATCCGATGCTCGTGCAGCGTGACGTCTCGGCGATCAGCTCGAGAACGGTTGCGAGCTTCCAGGTCAGTCGCCTTGGTAGCGCTGCTCGAGCCATGGATCGCCGTGGTTGTGGTAGCCGTAGGTCTCCCAGAACCCGGGCTCGTCATCGGTGGTGAGCGTCAGGCCGCGAACCCACTTGGCGCTCTTCCAGAAATACAAGTGCGGCACGAGCAGGCGAGCCGGGCCGCCGTGCTCGGGGTCAAGCGGCTGCCCGCCGTACTCGTAGGCCACCCATGCCTTGCCATCGGTGACGTCCTCGAGCGCCAAGTTGGTCGTGTAGCCGCCGTCAGACCAGGCAGTCAAATACTCGGCCTCCGTCTCGATCGACCCCAGCAGCGTGTCGACCGACACCCCCTTCCACGCGCTGTCGAGCTTGGACCACTTCGTCACGCAGTGGATGTCGACGGTGACGGTCTCCGACGGGAGCGCGAGGAACTCCTCCCAAGGCCACGACACCGGCTCGGCGACCTCGCCGCCGACGAGAAAGCTCCACTCGTCGAGTGGCGTGTGCGGCGTCGGCCCGGCCGACAGCACCGGGAAGTCATCGGTCACGTATTGGCCCGGCGGCACGCGCGAAGGATCAGCGACCGCACGCCGCCGCCCCATAAACCCACGGCTGATCGGAGACATCACTGCGACCCGGAATGGTAGCTGCGATTCGTAGTCATGCAGGCGCGTCGAGCCGTCGGCGAACTCTAGGAGCACGCGGCCTTGCGACTGACGATCGCTCTACCACCTGTCGGCGCGTGCTCCGGGGAGCAGCTGCCGCAGGTCGCCGACGGCGATGAGCACAGCGCCGACGTAATCCGCATAGGCACGGCGTAGAGCCTCGGCGCGGTCGCGCCGACGCTCGAGAGCACTGACGACGACGCTCCCGCCCAGGCCGAGCGCCGTCCCGCCGAGCGTGCCTGCCACAACGATCCACGCAATTTCCACGTGGCCGATGATGCGCGTCGGATCGGACTGGACGCGAAGCGCCGGCGACGGACGCGATGGGCAGAGGCACGCACACCCGGAGAGCAAGCGTCGCGCGCGGTCTGTGGCGAGTTACCCGCTAGCGTCCGGGTGTGGAGTTCAGCCGCGAGTTGCGCAATGACGTCCTGGCTGGAGACATCACGCTCTCGATCCGGCTGTGGAAGCGGCCTCGGGTCAAGCAGGGCGGCCGCTACCGGGTGGGACCGGGTGAGATCGAGATCGACGCCGTCGAGCTTGTCCCGTTTGCGGCGGTCACCGGCGAGGACGTGCGGCGCGCCGGGGAGCCCGACCGCGAGACCCTGCGCCGGCGTGCCGCGCACGCGGGGCCGATCGACGAGAGCACGCTTGTCTATCGAATCGAGTTCCACGCCGCGAATCGGTGATCGCGGTCGACAGACCGTCGTTCACGCCTCTGCCCGTCATGCCTCGGCGGCGGCTTCGCACCGCGAGGAGAAATGCGGCAGCAATCCAGATTCGGCGCTCGAGGCTATGAGGACAATCCCGAGTCGACCCAGCGATGGAAGACGGCGATCTTCTCCTGCGCCCATTTCCCGTCACATGGCATCGACCCGTCGTCTAGGCGCTCGAGGATGGCGTCCGCGTTGACTTTGACGTCGTCGTAGGCCCATAGGTCGAACGCGAACTTCATCGACTGGCGATCGCGCCCGCGAAATAGGGGCTTGATGTGCTTCTCAAAGCTCACTGGCTCGTCCTCGGCTGGCAGCGTCACTGGTGCCTCGCCATCGTTGGCGTCAGGGGCGAGCGCTGAGGTCCGGCTGCCCGGAGGGCCGGCCGCCCCCCAGTCCCAGCGCGGCATCGGCATACCCTCGGGTGGCTGGGCGCCGGGCTGGGAATTCTCGAGCGCGAGCCGTGAGCCCCACTCGAGGTAGGCGGTGAACGCTGAGCGGAATTCGGGGTCGGCGGGCAGCCCGGCCTCTTGGGCGGACTGGCAGAGGAGCGCCACCCAGCGAGCGCGGGCCTCTTCGGTCAGGCCCTTGTCGGCGTGCTGGGTGAGCATCCGTGTGTACCCGCCGTGCTCCTTGCTGTAGCGCGGCGGGCCGCCGAACACCTCGCCCAGCCACTTCGCCACGCGCTGGGGGTGGTCGGCGGACATGTTCGCGAACAGCGGTGCGAGCAGTGGATCCTCGGGCACGTATCGCTCGTAGAACAGGCGCGTCATCCTGGTCAGCGCAGGGAGCCCGCCGCACCACTCGAACATCGTCGGCTGCTGCTCGGGGTCGGCTACGGGGTCTTTGAAATCGATGTACCAGTGCATGCCGCTGCAGAACGGCTTGTTCTGGGAGTGCCCGCAGCGACACAGCGCGTAATGCTCGAGCGATGAGCCCTCGGTGCGCTCGACGGGCTGACCATCGTGGTCGGTCAACGGGATCGCGCCGGTGATCCTGTAGGGACCGTCCTTCGAGACTTCGATCGTGGGCGCCCGCTCGCCGTCCCAGTCCACCTGCGCGCGGGTCTCGACCCGGTCGATCGCGTAGCTGAGCGCGCCCGAGGGGCAGTCGCGGACCGCGCGGATGATTTCGTCCATCCGCCCGCCGCTCGGAGTCACGAACGGCCCATCGGTGTGGAACACCGTGTTCAGCCGGTCGGTGCAGAGCCCCGAGTGCTGGCAGATGCCGCGGTTGTCGTAAACCGTGAGCTGCACGCCCTCGTAGGTGTCGCGCTTGTCGGGCACCCGCTTGGGGTCCTTCTTGTCGGTGAAGCGGGCGCTCGCGCACGCCCCGTCGCACACCGGCTTGATCGCCGATTCGCCGCACCGGCACAGCGCCAGCTCGGGAGTCGCTTGGATCTCCTGGCCGAGCCAGTCGCGAACCGCCTCGGCATTGGTCACCAGGTACGGGCCGTTGTGGGCGCAGCGGATCCCTTGCGGACGGTCGGCCAGAAGCTCGCGAAGCGTCGCGAGGCGCGCGTCCTGCTGGTCGGGGGAGAGGACCTCAGCGCGAGATCCTGGAGCGCCGCGGTCGCCTCGATCAGGAGCGTCTCCCGCTCCGAACTGCCGCGCCAGCGCGCGAGGCCCTTGGTCGCGTTCTGCGCGAGCGTCCACAGCTGCCGATCCAGCTCTGCGTCGCCGGCGCCACCGCCGTCGGCCGCGATCGTGGTCCGGGCGCGAAGCCGCTTGCCGGTCACGGCCTCGGCGAGTGGCCGAAGTACGCTTTCGACCATCCGGGCAGCTGTCTGGCCGTAGCCGGCCTGGTTTAAGGCGGCGCGTGCCGCGTTGAAGAGAGTGACCAGCGGCTTCGCCCCCGTGGTCGTTCCGTCGGCGGAGTCGACCGCGCGCGCCAGCGAGGCGGCCCGTCTGGACAGCGCCTCCGCCGCCTGTCCGTCGGTTGCGGCTCGTTCCCGGGGCGGGCTGCCCGCGAACCTGCTCTTCGCCCCCCAGTCCGCGAAGTGAGCGGCGAGGGAGTCGGCGACGTCGTCGAGCGCCTCGTGCACGGCTTCGAGCTCCTCCGCTGTCGGCCCGGGCCCGATCTCCTGGATCAGCCCGCAGAAGCTCGCCGCCTCGCGGATGCGCTCCTCGAGCAGCGCCCACGCCGCGTCGCGGTGGGGCATCAGGTAGTCGTTCTCGTAGAACAGCTCGAAGCTCGGCCCCGCGGTCATGCCCGGGAAGGCGGGACCGACGGGCAGCGCCGTGATCAGGTTCCCGAGCGGCTTGAGCACCCTCAGCATCAGGGCGACGGTCGCGTCGGCGAGGGTCCCGAGCTGCTCGTCGGTCTCCTCGGTGTGCGCGAAGTAGCGCTCGAAAATCTGGAGCAGGATCTCGTAGCTGACGTTGAACAGGTCGCCGACGCGGGACGTGACCCGTTCGCCGATCTGCGGCACGGTGTCGTCGTGCTGGAGCCGCCTGACGGTCGCGAACATCACCGGTCGCACCGGGTCGAATCCCGGATTGGCGTCGAGCATGTCCTCGTACTCCTGGAGGATCTGCACGAACTGGCCGAAGTGCGCGTGCTCCCAGTGACCGCGTGCGCCCTCGCCCTGCTCGAGGATCGTGTCTATCGCCTTCTGCGCCGATGCCAGATCGGTGACGGCCACGAGCTCGGGCCAATGGAAGTTATCGGGGATCGCCTGCGCCCGGGGTGGACCGACGAACAGATTGGGCTCGCCGAACTTCTCGGCCAGGTGGGTGAAGCCGTGCTCGATCGAGCGGTACAGGTGCCCGACGGTCGCGAAGTCCTGCGGCTGGGGGACGATGTCGCGCTCGGACATCAGCGGCACGGCCTCGTGCAGTGGGGCGTCGATCCCCCTGGCGCCGTGTATCTCCATGCCCTCGGGCCGCTCGAGGAACATGAAGTGCTTGAGCGCCGGCGCCCCGAAAGGCACGAGTGTCAGGTTCACCCCGGCGGGATAGTGGTGCGCGGGTGCCGGGAGGTTCGGACGGGCGAAGTGCGGGGCCGCTCCGATCGCTGAGAGCAGGTTGTGCACGAGTGCGAGGTGGAGCATCTCCTCGGTCGCCACGTGCGAGATCGCGGTCCGCCAGCGGTTGGCCGCCGCCAGTTCGCCCCTGGTCAATCCCTCGTCCGCGCGCTGCTTGAGCGAGAACGCTGCGAACAGGTACTGGCACATGATCCCGTGCTCGAGCTCGGCCGCCTCGCACAGCATGTAGATCAGCGCCTCGCGATGCTCGATCACGAACGGTTCCTCGGGGGCGGCCTTCCCACCCCGCGACGCGAGCATCTGGGCGAGCCGCCCCCGACCCCCGCCCTGGCTGGGCGGGTCACTCACCGCAGGGACCCGTGACTCGCATTGGAGGCAATCATGACCGGGGTGCCGAGGAGAACAGCATTTCGATCGCCGCGAATGGGCGAAGCTGGGTGATCTCGAGCGCCATCACGCCGGTTGAGATTAGAGGGAGCTGAGCGACGAGGCGCTCGGCCTCCTTCACCGACTCGGCCTCGAGGACCAGGATCGCTCCCGGTCCAGCGGGCGAGTACATCTCCCGCACGACGCCGTCTCGGTAAAGCTGCCACAGCGCCCGGAGCTCCGTGTCGGCATGACGGGCGACTTCGGCTCGGACGTCGACCCCATCGCGCGGACGCATGATCGCTAACAGCTTCAGCTCGTCACCCGGTGGCCTTCGCGACGGCGATCTCTGCGATGCGCCGATCTTCGGCTCCGGTCATCGCGCCGGCGACACCGATCGCCCCGGCGACGCGTCCGTCAGCGATTACGGGAAGCCCGCCCGCGATCAGCGCCAGCCCAGGGCGGGTCGCGAACTCGGCGACGGCCGCGCCGTCAGACTCGATCGCCGCGTAGAAGTCATCGGGAGGCATCCCGATCGCCGCAGCGGCATACGCCTTGTTGACGGCGGTCTGCACGCTCACGAGCGGCGCGCCGTCCATCCGCAGCATCTCTTTCGTCACCCCCGACTCGTCGACGACGACGACCGTGACCGGCACCGACATCGCCTTCGCCTCGACGACTGCGGCGTCGATCATCAGCCGCGACGCCTCACCCGACAACGTCGGGCGCGTCGCAGACGCTGCGCTTGCTTCTGTCATCTGTCGACCTCCTCATCATCCGGACGTCCTTGGCTCCGCGTGGGAGCCCGATCATCGAGTGAGTACGCCCGTTCCACGATAAGAATGTGACCCCGCCCGCGCGAAGTCCAAGACCAGTCGACCACGCGTCAGTAGGCTGCGCCTATGGAACGGCTCGACCTTCGACTCGTCGAGTACTTCATCGCGGTCGCCGAGGAGCTGCACTTCGGCCGCGCCGCCGAGCGACTCCACATCGCCCAACCCTCGCTCAGCCAGCAGATACGACGCCTCGAGACCCAGCTCGGAGTCATGCTGCTGGAGCGCAACAGCCGCAACGTGCACCTCACCGACGCTGGTGAAGCGCTGCTCCGGGAGGGACGCAAGACCCTCAGCCAAGCCCAGCACGCGATCCAGACGAGCCGCGCCGCCGGCGCCCCGCGACTGACGGTCGGCTTTTACGGCTCGGCCGGCAGCGACCTCCTGCCGGACGTGCTCAGGGCATTCGGCGAGCGCCAGCCGGCGTTTCAAGTCTTCGTCCGCGAACTCCCGCTCGGGAGCATCGACGCGATCCTCAACGGCGAGGCCAATGTCGCGTTCACGCGGCTCCAGCCTGGTCAGACGGAGCTCGAGGTCGAGGTGATCGCGCAAGAGCCGCGTCTTGTCGCCCTGGCAACTTCCCATCCCCTTGCCGGCCGCGAGTCGGTGACGTTTGCCGACCTCATCGACGAGAGCTTCATCACCAATCCGGTCGCGGGCGACGACGGCCCCCGGCCACCGAGGTGGCTTGCCGAGCAGCGCCGTCATGGGCTCCCGGGACGCGTTGCCGCACAGAGCACGGGCGTGCTGGAGATCCTCACATTGGTGGCGGCGGGCCCCGGCGTGTGCCTGGTGCCCTCGGGCGTCGCGCGCCACTATCCCCGCAGCGACGTCGCCTACGTGCCAGTCGACGACGCCGAACCCGCCTTGGTGTCGCTCGCCTGGCGAGCTGGAGCTCTGATCCCGCCGGTCGCGGCGTTCATCGAGACGGTGCGCGCGGTCGCCGCCCGTCCGAGCGACGAAGCGCTCGCCGGCGTTCGAGCGCGCTAGTCGAACAGCGCGTCGACCCATGCCGCGATTGGGTGGAACATCACTTGCGACGGGCCATCCGGGCGGCCTCGTTGTGACTGTGCTGGTGTTGGCGTTATGAAAGATGCAGCGGCGCTGATCCGCCGGTTCGCGCACCGCGCCGCGCCGTAGTGTCAACTCACCCGCGGGAGGACCTCGCGGCCGAGCAGCTCGATCATCTCGAGGTCGTCGACCAGCAGGTGGCGCAGCATCACGCGCTCGACACCGGCTGCCGCGTAGGCGTGGATGCGATCCACGACCTCATCGACGGTGCCCTGGATCGCGATCTCCGGGTCGGCGAACATATCGTCGCCAAGCGCCGCTAGCGCCGCCGCACGGCGGTCGACTGAGGCGCGGTCCTCGCCAACGACGCAGCGCGTCATCAGCGAGAACGTCAGCGGCTCGCGACCGGCCGCCTCGCACGCCGCATCGACGGTGGCACGACGCCGTCCGGCCTCCTCCGGCGAGGCAAAGACCGTGTTGTACTCGTCGGCGAAGCGGACCGCCGGGCCCACGGTGCCGGGCTTCGCCGAGCCGCCGACGATCACGTTCACCTTCCCGAGCGGCGTCGGCAGTGGATGCGCATCGCGCAGCTCGTAGTGCTCGCCCGTGAAGTCGAACCGCTCACCCAGCCAGGAGCGGCGGATGATCTCAAGCTGCTCGGCGAACAGCGCCACGCGCTCCCGTGTCGAGGGGAAGATGAACCCGTGCTCGCGGTGCTCGGCCTCGTTCCAGCCGGCGCCGAAGCCGAGCTCGACGCGGCCACCTGACACATGGCTGGCGGTGACCACCATGCGCGCCAGGATCGATGGGTGCCGGAAGGTCGCGGGCGAGACCAGCGTGCCGAGCTGAATCCGCTCGGTGATCGCGGCGAGCGCGGTCACCGTTCCCCAGGCGTCGAGCGAACCGCCCGCCCCGCCCACGAAGCCGGTGTAGTGGTCGGAGCGGAACAGACCGTCGAGGCCCGCGTCCTCACACCCGCGCGCGAGCGCCACCCATTGGGGCCAGGTCACGCCCTCTTGACCTTCGATCATCAGCGCGAGCCGCATCAGCGGCGAAGCTAGCAGCTTCAACCGGACGTGCGACCGCCGCGCCTTGGGCACCAGCGCGGCGTCCGGTTCTCCTGGCGTGGGAGGATTGCGACACATGAACGGGACCCAGATGGCCCGCGAGATGGCCGAGCAGCCGGCCGGGCTGCGGCAGTTGATCGGGCGCTTTGACGCGATCGTTGAGCGGGTTCGTGCAATGGTGCCGGTGCCGCTGAATGGGATCACGATGGTTGCGCGGGGTTCTTCGGATCACTCGGCGATCTACGGGCGCTACCTGCTGGAGGCGGCGACCGGAAAGCCTGTCTCGCTGGCGGCTCCGAGCCTGCACACGCTGTACGGGGTCGATGTCGACTACAGCGGCCAGCTTGTGATCGCGGTGAGCCAGTCGGGCGCCACGCCAGAGATCGTGCGGACGCTGCGAGCACTGCAGGATGGCGGGGGACGCGGGCTGGCGATCACCAACGATCCCGAAAGCGCACTCGCCAGAACAGCCCACGACACGGTTGAGTTGGAGATGGGCGAGGAGCGAGCCATACCGGCAACGAAGACGGTCACGGGGCAGTTCACGGCGTTTGCGATCATCGCTTCGGCCTTGGGACGCGTCCCGTTCACCCGCCGCGAATTGGACATGGTGCCCGAGTGGGTGCAGGCGGTGCTCGATGACCCTGGCTCGGCCGCCGCCGCCGCCGAAGCCCTCGTCGGAGCCAACCACCTGATCGTCGTCGCCCGCGGTTATCTCTTCGCGGCCGCGCTGGAGACGGCGCTCAAGATCAAGGAGACGTGTTCTCTGCTTGCCGACGGCTACTCGGCTGCCGACCTGCGTCATGGCCCGATCACCGCGGTCACCCGCGGCCTTCCGGTGGTCGCGCTGTGCGCGTCGGGCCCGGCACTCTCGGACGTCGTGTCACTCGTCGAGGACTTGCGTGCGCGGCAGGCGAGCGTGCTCGTCGTCGGGGGCGGCGAACGGGCCGATGTGCCGATCCCGGCCTTGGCGCCGGATGCGCTCGCGCCGATCGTCGCGGTGGTCCGCGGCCAGCAGCTCGCATACGAGCTGGCGCTGCGCCTCGGGCATGACCCCGACAGCCCGGAGGGACTGACCAAAGTCACGGCGACGTGACGCAAGCGCATGGCGGTGCGACTGCGCAGCGAACGGATTGTCTGTCCAGCCGGCGTCGTGGCCGGGGAGGTCGTCGTCGAGGACGGTCGGATCTCGGCAGTGCGTTCGTTCTCGGACGAGGTCGGGAGCCGAGCCTCACGCGAGGACGGCGAGCTGGTCGAGCTCGGTGATCGCTGGCTCGTGCCCGGTTACATCGACGTACACGTCCACGGGGGCGGCGGCGCGCAGTGCAACGGCTCGAACCCCGAAGGGATCGCGGAGGTCGCGCGCTTCCACGCGCGGCACGGGACCACCGGCTTGCTTGCGACGGTGGTGGCGGCGCCGGTGGACGATCTCGTTGCCGCCCTTACCGCGATCGCCCGCTGCACGGCATCGAATCTGCTGGGCGCCCATCTCGAGGGACCGTTCCTGAGCCGCGAACAACCCGGGGCGATGGACCCGAGCCTCTTCCTGGATCCCGACCTCAGGCAACTCGAGCGGCTGCTCGCCGCAGGGGCCGGGGGTATCCGGGTGATGACCCTGGCGCCCGAGCTGCCGGGCGCGCTCGAGCTCGTTGAGCAACTCACGGGCGCCGGAGTCGTCGCGTCCATCGGCCACACCAGCGCCACCGGTACGCAGGTTCGCGAGGCCGTGCGCGCCGGCGCAACCGCTGCGACCCACGTGTTCAATGCGATGCCGCCCTTCCACCACCGCAGGCCCGGCGCGGTCGGCGCGGTCATGGAGCTACCGGAGGTCAGCTGCGAGCTGATCTGCGACGGCTTCCATGTGGACCCGGTGGCGATGCGCCTGCTCTACCGCGCCAAGGGCGCGCTCGGAATCCGGCTCGTGACCGACGCGATGGCAGCAGCGGGGATGCCCGACGGCGAGTACCGGCTGGGCGAGCGGGCGGTCACCGTCACCGGAGGCCGGGCGATCCTCACCGGCGGCGAGTCGATCGCCGGTAGCACGCTGACCATGGAGGCCGCGGTTCAGAATGCGGTCCGCTTCCTCGGGGTTGCCGTCGAAGAGGCGGTGCTGATCTCGTCGACCAATTCGGCCCGGCAGCTCGGCCTGCAGCGGCGCAAGGGCACAATCGCCGCGGGGCTCGACGCTGACCTGCTGGTGCTCAGCGAGCTGCTGGCCGTGGAAGCGACGATGATCGCCGGGCGATGGCTGGCGGCTCCACCGTAGCCGGCTGCTCGAACCGGACCTCTGTCACCGCAGCATCGAGGTCGACTCGTGCGCGGGCGCTCGCGTCCGCTCCCGCCGCGAGGGCATCCAGCCCCAGCAGGGCGGCGCCGACGATCGGCTCGCTCGGGGCAACCACGACGCGAGCATTCGGTGTCACCGCTTGGACCCCGCGAGCGATTGTGTCGACGGCGCTCGGCGGGGCAGACCTCAGCAGGCTCCCGCCCAGGACCACGTCGGGATTCGCTCCCATCAGATCGAGGCGACGTATGGCGGCCGACGCGAAGGCGACCACTTCGTCCGCCAGACGGCGGACGATGCCTGCGGCGACGGGGTCCTCATCGCAGGCAGCGAACACGACCGGAGCGAGCTCGCCGAGCCGGGCCGTCGGGATCTGTCGCAGATGGAGCGCGCGCGATAGCTCGAGCGGGTCGGCCAGCCCGAAGTGCGCCGGCACTGTGCTCTCGAGGACCGTGCACGGCCCGCGGCCGTCGGCGCTGCGCGCGGCCGCGGCCAGCGCCGCCAAGCCGACGTCGGTGCCGCCGCCCCAGTCGCCGCTTATCGGTCCCAGCGCCAGGAACCTGGCCTCGCTTCCGTCGGGGGCGACGCCGAGGCAGTTGATCCCGGCGCCGCACACCACACCTATCCCCCAGCCGCGGTCGGTGCCGGCGCGCAGCAGCGCCGGCGTATCGTTGTCGATCACGAGGCGGTCGCTCCAGGCCAGCTGCTCGATTCTGGCCTGCAGCGCGGAGCGCTCCTCAGGGAGGTCTGCGCCGGCGACCAGGATCTGCGCCGTCGCGGCCAGCGGGCGATCGAGCGGGCCGAGGTCCGCGCGGGCGATGGCACGTTTCAGCAGGCCCTCGAGCACCTCGATGCATCCCTCAACCCCGAGGTAGTGGGCTGAGCTCCCGCCTCCCCGGACAAGCGACAGCAGCCTGCCGTTCGATTCAAGCAGCGCGAGGTCGGTCTTTGTGTTGCCTCCATCGACCGCCAGCACGAGGCCGTCGCCACGGGACCGGTCCGTCCGTGCCGCGGTCACCGACCCACCTCGGTCGGCGTCGGTGGCGGCGTGGGCCCGGCCGCGATGAGCGGGTCGAGCAGGTTGTCGGCCAAGTCGAATTCGCGGACCAGCGGATGTGTCATCAGCGCCAGGCGTGCGCGAGCGTGGTCGCCGCTGGCCGCTGCCGACGCCGCCAGCCGCTCGTACGCCGCGACGTGCTGGACCAGGCCGAGCAGCTCGGGCGCAAGCGGCGGCTGAGGCAGTGGCACCGCGCCGGCAGCCCCGATCCGAGCCGGGACCTCGACGACGTCGTCCTCCGCAAGCCCGGCGAGGGTCCCCTGGTTGCGCACGTCGACCACCTGGACGTCGCCGGTATCGGTGGTGAGCGAGGCGACGAGCTGTATCGCGGCTTCGCTGTAGAACGCGCCACCGCGCTGCTCGAGCAGGGCCGGCTTCTCCGCCAATGCGGGGTCGCGGTAGAGCTCGAGCAGCCTGCGCTCGATGTCGGCCACGACCTGGGCGCGCGGCGTGATCACCCGCTGCTCCTCAAGCACCGCCCGCTCGGCATAGAAGTAGCGCAGGTAGTACGACGGGATTGCGCCGAGCGCGTCGATGAGCGCTCGCGGAAGCTCGATCTCTGCGGCCAGGGCGTCACCGAACGAGCTGAGCACCTCAGGCAGGACATCACGACCGTCGAGCAGGACGGCCCGGATCCACGTGAGGTGGTTGAGCCCGACCTGATCGACCAGCACCCGATCGGGAGCCACACCCAGATGCGCGGCGATGTGACGCTGCATGGTGATGGCGACATTGCACAGCCCGATCGCGCGGTGGCCGGCGTCGAGCAGGGCACGGGTTACGATCCCGACCGGATTGGTGAAGTCGACGATCCACGCTTCGGACGAGGCGAGCTCGCGCGTCCGCTGCGCGATCGCCAGCACGACCGGCACCGTTCGCATCGCCTTGGCGAGCCCCCCGGCACCCGTCGTCTCCTGGCCGACGCAGCCGCAGGCCGCCGGGATCGTCTCGTCGCGCAGCCGTGCCGCCTGGCCGCCGACGCGAATCTGGACCAGGACGGCGTCGGCGCCGTCCAGCGCCCGGTCGAGCTCGCCGGTGATCGTGAGCTCACCCGAGTAACCGTTTCGCGCGAGGATCCGCCTGGCCAGCCCGCCGACCACCTCGCGGCGAGCGGAATCGATGTCATGCAGCACCAGGTCTGAGACTTCGAGCCGCTCCCGCTCCCTCATCAGCCCCGAAACAAGCTCTGGCGTGTAGGTGGAGCCCGCGCCGATTACCGCCACCTTCACGTGCCGGCCCCAATGACTGTCGTCCTGTACCGCCGGTCGGAGGGCCGAGAGATGATGCTCGAGGCGAACCCGGTCGCCAGCGTCAGCGCCTCGCTCCAATCCGCGCCGCGAGCGAGGGCACTCACCAAACCCGCGTTGAAGGCGTCACCTGCCCCCGTGGTGTCCGCAACGGTCACGGCCGGCGCAGGAGCGGCGAGCTCCATCCCGTCCGGCCCGACCGCCAAGCATCCATATCGACCGAGCTTGACGACCACCCATCCACCCGAGACCTCCTGGAGTGCTCGCGCAGCATCCGCAGCGTCGTCGGATCCCTCGGCCAACGCACACACCTCGACCTCGTTGGGCAGGAAGACATCCACCAACGGCAGCAGCATGCGGACCTCCGCACGAGTTTGCCCGGGGAATCCGGCAGGGTCCCAGGCTGTGTCGAAGAATGTCCGGGCGCCACGCGCGCGTGCGCGCTCCAGCAGCCCTCGCGCCACCTCGCCCTGAAGCGTTGGCGCGACGAAGTAGTCGCAGAGCAACAGGTTCTCGCAGGTGAGCGCATCGTCGGGGATCGCAGCCGGCTGCCATCGGGCGTTGACACCGAGGTAGGTGAGGAAGGTCCGGTCGCGGGCCGGGGACTCGAGCGCGACCGTGAGCCCGCTGCTTTCGCCGTCGACCACGACGAGTTCGTCTGCCAGAGCGGCGCCTGCCAGCTCATCGCGCATCCATGCTCCAAGCTGGTCGTCACCGATGCATCCGATCAGCCGCACCTTCATGCCGGCTTCGACGGAGGCAAGCGCGGCGTTCGCCCCCGCCCCGCCGACCCGGATCGTCATCTGCTCGGTGAGCAGCGTGCTACCTGGAGAGGGAAGATCGGTGACGGGGCCCATCACAAGGTCAGCCTGCACGCAGCCAATGACCGTGATCGTCGGCACTCCCGGTATGCGGCGGTGATCCCCGTCCACTTCAGATCCAGCCCACTTCTGCAAGGACCTTGCCTTATGTGCAGAATGAGTCTTATCCTTCCAGGCCCTTCGATCCCAGCGTATTCGTAAAGGAATCTAATATCAATGCCTCCGAGTCGAGATGGAGCCGACGGCTGGCCCGGGCGAGCAGGCGCCGGCTCGCGTCTGAGCCTGTTGCGGGAGCTCGGCGAGCAGGCGGTGCTCGAGACGATCTTTCGCAAGGGGCCGATCACGCGACCGGAGATCGCCGTGGCCACGAAGCTCTCAAAGCCCACCGTCTCGGCCGCGGTCAGCCGGCTCGAGCGGGAGGGGCTCGTGCGCGCCTCGGGTCGTCGTGGCGGCCAGCGCGGGCGCAAGCCGGTCGCATATGTGGTCAGCCCCCGCGCGGGATTCGTCGTCGGAGGCGACATCGGTGGCAGCAACGTGCGGGTCGCCGCTGCCGATCTGTTCGGCGAGCCGATCTGCGATGTGAAGCGGCCGACCACCAAGGACGGCAGCCGCGCCGTCGGCGTCCAGGTCCTTGAGATGGTCAGCGAGGTGATCGACCGGGCCAGCGCCGCCCACGGCCGGCCGCTGGCACTCGGGATCTCCTCACCGGGGATAGTTGATCGGGCAAGTGGCCGGGTGACGTCGCTCGCCTACAACGTGGCGCCCGAGGGAGCCTTCGATCCGCTCGAGGTGATCCGTGATCGATTCGACCTGCCGGTCCTCGTCGAGAACAACGTCAACCTTGCGGCGGTCGGCGAGAAGTGGTTCGGTCTGGCCCGCGGTACCTCGATGATGGTCTTCATCGCCGTCGGCGCAGGGATCGGCATGGGCATCATCATCGAAGACGAGCTGGTCCGGGGCGCCCATGCCGCCGCGGGCGAGATCGGTTACCTGCCGCTGGCCGGCGATCCGTTCGACCCGCGGCACCGACTGCACGGGGGTCTCGAGGACGAAATCGGCGCCGCCGGCGTCGTGGCGGCGTTCCAAGAGCGCCGGGGACCCGCCGATCCTGAGCTCTCGACGGCTCATGAGGTGTTCGAGCTCGCGGGAGCCGGAAACGCGGCGGCTCGGGCGGTCGTCGACCACGTCGCCGCGCGCCTGGGCACCGCGATCGCCACCGTGTGCGCGATTCTCGACCCCGACCTGGTCGTGCTCGGCGGAGGCATCGGCGCCAGTCCGCTGCTGTTGCCGCCCGTTCGTGCGTCGGCGGCCGCGCTGGTTCCGATCACCGCACGGATCGAAACCAGCCTCTTGGGCGAGCGTGCGGCGCAGCAGGGGGCAATCGCCGTCGCCCTGAACGCCGCGCGCACAATCCTGCTGTCAGGCGGTGGCCCCGCGAGACAGCACAAGGGCCTTATTCGAGCCGCCCAGCGGGCTCCGAGTTCCAGCGGAATTGGAAATGGATCTTCATAGTTGCGCGCAGAGTGCTCACCGGGTTATAGTGCCTTCGTTTAGGTATTTCCCAAATGGACTACCGATTCAGCGTTCTCGGGGAGGGCGCTTGCTTCCGGATTTGCGTTGGACCTACGCAGTGCGAGCAGATGGCGGTCGGCCAGGCTGGCGGGCAACCAGCCGGCGGTCGTCGAACCTGAGGGGAGGATGTCGATGAGGCGCTTCAAGTGGATCATTCTGCTAGCGGCGGTATGCCTGCCGCTAGCCGCGTTTGGTGGAACGGCGAAGACGGCGGCCTCCAGTAGCGCGATCGGCGGCAAGCTGGTCATCGACAACGAGAGCGGGTCCACCTGGACTTGCCACTTCAACCCGTTCAACCCTGCCGTCGACCTGACGTCCAACGGCTTCGTCTACGAGCCGTTGGAGTTCGTCGACATCCTCAAGACCGGCCCGGGTGCGGTCACGCCGTGGCTGGCGACCGGCTCGCAATGGTCGAACGGTTACAAGACGCTCACCTTCACCATCCGCCAGGGAGTCAAGTGGAGCGACGGCCAGCCGTTCAGCGCGGCGGACGTCGCCTACACGTTCAACGCGATGAAGCACGACAAGGCGATCGATCTCAACGCGCTCTGGACAGCCGATGGCGGTCCGCTGACGAGTGTGGTCCGCAAGGGCACGAACCAGGTCGTCCTCACGTTCAATGTCTCCTCGCAGCCGTACTTCTACTACGTCGCGGACATGACGCCGATCGTTCCCGAGCACATCTGGTCCAAGCTCAACCAGAGCAAGCTCGACGCAAATAACAACACGAGCCCTGTCGGCACGGGTCCGTATCTGGTCTCGAACTGCGCACCGCAGAACATCAAGTACCTGCGCAACCCCCACTACTGGCAGAGCACGCCAGCGCATCCGGTGCCGGCGATCCAGGAGGTCGACTATCCGGCCTTCCTCAGCAACACGCCGGCCAATCTGGTCCTCGCCCAGGGACAGGCACAGTGGGGCGGCCAGTACATCCCAAGTGTCCAGTCGTTCTACGTGGCGAAGGACCCGGCCCACCGCCACATCTGGTACCCGCCGGTGCTCAACGTCTCGCTCGTCCCCAACCTGCAGAACCCGCTCCTCAGCCAGCTACCCGTACGGCAGGCGCTCGCGCTGGCAATCAACCGTGGCACGGTCGCGCGGCTCGGCGAGGGCGGCGAGCAGCAGGCCGGCAACCAGACCGGAGTCATCCTGCCCACGTACAAGAGTTGGTACGACAGCTCGCTCCCGACGTCGAACTACAACCCCACCAAGGCCGAGCAGATCCTGAAGGCAGCGGGCTTCACGAAGAACTCGAGTGGGATCTTCGAGAAGAATGGACAGCCACTCTCGTTCACGATCAAGACGATCAGCGGCTTCTCTGACTGGGATGCTTCGCTGACGATCATCACGCAGGAGCTGAAGGCGGTCGGGATCGCCGTGACCGTGCAGGACGAGACTTCGAGCCCCTACACCACGGATCTCGCGGGCGGCCACTTCCAGCTCGCATACGCGGGAAGCGGCGGACCCGCGCCGATCGCGGGACCGAGCCCGTACTACGAGCTCCGCGGATTGCTGTTCGGCGGGAACATCGGATCGACGAACTACTCGCACTTCAAGTCGTCCGCCGTGGACGCCCTGTTCAACGAGTACTCCGCCGCTGGCCTGTCACAGCAGGTGCAGATCATCCACCAGATCGAGAAGGTGATCGCGACCCAGATCCCGTTCATCCCGGTCACGGAGGGCGTCGACTGGTATCAGTACGACACGACGAAGATCACGGGCTGGCCAACCCAGTCCGATCCGTATGCGCAGCCCTCGCCCTACGTGTTCCCGGACCTCGGGGTCGTTCTGACACACCTGCGCGGGGGCTGAGTTGAAGCGGCTCAGGCACAGCTGAGTCGGCGGTTACGGCGTGAGATACCTCACCAGGAGGGGCGGCCTCTTCCTGGTGACGCTGTGGGCTGCGCTGACAGTCAACTTCGCGATCCCGCGGTTGATGCCGGGCAACGAAGCCACAGCGGTGCTGTCGACGTTCCGGGGCGTGAACCCGGCGGCGCTCCACGCGCTTGAGATCGAGTTCGGCGTCAATGTCCATCAGGGCCTGATCAGCAGCTATGTCCAGTACATCGGGAACACGCTGAGCGGCCAGTTCGGAGTCGATGCTCAGGGGGTGCCGGTCCTCAGCGAGATTACGTCGAAGCTCCCGTGGACGCTCGGACTGGTCGGGGTGGCGACCGTCATCGCGTTCCTGATCGGAACGCTGGTCGGCGTGTTCAGCGCCTGGCGGCGAGGGGGCCGGCTCGACTCGATCCTGCCGCCGACGCTGTTCATCGTCTCGAGCGTCCCCGTCTTCTTCGTCGGCCTGCTGCTGATCTATGTGTTCGCGGTCAAGCTCAACTGGCTCCCACTGGGGTCGAACTACAGCCTCGGAGCTACGCCAACGTTCTCGCTCTCATTCATTGGAGACGTGCTTGACCATGCCCTTCTCCCGGGACTCAGTCTCACAGTCGTGACCGCGGGGCTGTGGGTGTACTCGATGCGCAACAACATGATCACGACGATCGCCGAGGACCACGTGAGGATGGGCCGCGCGAAGGGTCTGACCGACCGTCGCGTGATGTTCGATTACGCGGCACGCAACGCGATCCTTCCCAACCTGACGGGGTTCGCCATGCAGCTCGGCTACGTCCTGGGCGGCGCGATCGTGATCGAGTACCTGTTCTCCTATCCTGGGCTGGGCTACCTCTTCTACACCGCCACAACCGATCACGACCTTCCGCTGATGCAGGGGCTGTTCCTGTTCTACACGGCCGCGGTGCTGGTTTGCGTGCTCATCGCCGACCTGCTCACGGCCGTGCTCGATCCTCGAACGCGAGACGCATGAGATGGCGAGCGGCGCCTCAGCCTCGAACGCCGCCTTGACCGATCCCGTTCTCGACGTCGAGGGAACACGATCGGGCCGGCGCTTGATGCGAGCGGTTCTCGGCAACCGCAAGGCGACGGTTGGCGCCCTGATCCTGCTGCTGATCTGCTTCGTCGCCGCCTTCCCTGGACTGATCGCGCCCGACAACCCCCAGGCGATCATCTACGCCGCGAACGCGGGACCCTCGTCAGCTCATCTGCTGGGCACCACGCAGCTCGGCCAGGATGTGTTCTCTCAGCTCATCTGGAGCACGCGCCAGACGCTCGTGGTCACGCTTCTGGTGACCACGATCGCAACCTTCATCTCGATGATCGTCGGCGTCACCTCGGCGTATTTGGGGGGAGTCGTCGATCGCGTGCTCACGGTGGTGACCGACGTTTTCCTGATCATCCCCGTCCTTCCCCTGCTGATCCTGCTGGCGGCCTACCTCCAGCCGGGTGAGACCTCCCTGATAATCGTCCTGTGCATCACCAGCTGGGCATTCCAGGCCCGTCAACTGCGCTCCCAGGGGCTGTCGATCCGCAACCGCGACTTCCTCGTCGCGGCCCGAGCACGGGGAGAGCGCGCGATCTACATCATCCTCGTCGAGATCGTGCCCAACATGACCTCGCTGCTGGCCGCATCGTTCCTCGCGCTCGCCGTGTACATCGTCGGATTTGCCGCGAGCCTTCAGTTCCTCGGGCTGGGCAACAGCAGCGAGTTGATGTGGGGCACGATGCTCTACAACGCGCAGCAGGGCGCGGCGCTTGAAGCCGGCAATGCTTGGTGGGCATTGGCTCCAGGTGCGGCGGTGGCCCTGCTGGGCACCGGGTTCGCGCTGTTGAACTATGCGTTCGACGAGATCGGGAATCCCGCGCTGCGGCCCGTGCGCAAGCGACGGCGCACGATGCCAAGGCTGGGTACCCGGCGATGGAGGCGGCGTGGCCGAGCCTCTGCTTGAAGTGGTCGACCTGACAGTCGAGTACCTGACGGACGCCGCCGATGTGCGCGCCGTCGACCGGGTCTCGTTGACGGTTGAGCCGGGGGAGTTCCTGGGGATCGTCGGCGAGTCCGGGTGCGGAAAGTCGACGCTGCTGTTCGCGGTGGCACAGCTGCTCTCACCGCCGGGCGAGGTCGTCGGAGGACAGGTCATCTTCCGCGGAACGGACATGGTGCGGCTCAACCGCGATGAGCTCCGCCGCATGCGCTGGCGTGATTACTCGGTGGTCATGCAGAGCGCGATGAACGCACTCAATCCGATGAAGAGCATCGGAGCGCAGTTCAAGGACGCGCTGCAGGCTCACGGCCGGCCGTCGGCTGAGAAGATCCGGCAGCGGTCGGAAGAGGTTCTGGCTCTGGTGGGGATCGACGCGGTCCACCTGGGCAGCTACCCCCATCAGCTGAGCGGCGGGATGCGCCAGCGCGCAATGATCGCAATGGCGCTCCTCTTCACTCCACAGCTCGTGATGATGGACGAACCGACCTCCGCGCTTGACGTGGTGGCTCAGCGCTCCCTGATGACCAAGATCAGGGAACTTCAGCGCCGGCTCGGGTTTGCCGTCATCTTCGTAACCCACGACATGTCGCTGGTGAGCCGCTACTCCGACCGGGTGGTGGTGATGTACGCAGGCCAGATCGTCGAGGAGGCTGCGACCGAGCGCATCTTCACGGAGCCCCTTCATCCGTACACTCGCGGCCTGATCAATGCGTTCCCCTCGGTCACCGGGCCACGCCGGGAGCTGCTCGGAATCCCCGGAAGCCCCCCGGACCTCGCCCGGCCGCCGACCGGCTGTCTCTTCCACCCCCGCTGTTCAGAGGTGATGCCTGAGTGCGTGAGCCACGACCCGGAGCTGTACCGGATGGGCGACACCACTGTTCGCTGCCTCCTCTATGCCGAACCGGCGAAGCAGGCGGTGTGAAATGTCACAGGCACGCGACAAGCGTGAGACCAACAACGACGCCGACGAGCAGCTTCTTCTCCGAACGGTCGACCTGACACGACATTTCCGACTCGGCGGGATGTTCGCCAAGCAGATCCTGCATGCGGTCGACGATTTCAACATGACCATTCGCGAACGCGAGATCGTGGCCCTGGTGGGAGAAAGCGGCAGCGGTAAGAGCACCGTGGCGCGGCTCATTGACCGGATCTATCGGCCCACCCGGGGGGAGATCTACTACCGCAACCGGCCAATTCGGAGCCTGCGCTCGCGGAAGGATCTGCTCGCCTACCGGGGGGAGGTGGCGATGGTCTTCCAGGATCCGTTCAGCTCGTTCAGCCCCGTGTTTCGGGTCTCTCACGGGGTGCTGCGAAACATGGTGCTGCACCGGCCGGAGCTGAGTCGCGCCGAGCGGAGAAGGGAGGCGGAGCGGGCGTTCGAGAGCGTGGGGCTGAACGCAAAGATGCTCCGGAGATTCCCGTACGAGATGAGCGGGGGAGAGCGTCAGCGGGTCGGCTTCGCGCAGGCGCTTGCGGTGCGGCCGAAGTTGATTCTCGCCGACGAGCCAGTATCGATGCTCGATGTGTCGATCCGCGCGGGTGTCCTGAACATGATGGCCGGCCTGCGCGACCAGGAAGGGGTGTCGCTTCTCTACATCACCCACGACCTTGCCAGTGCGCGCTATGTCGCCGATCGCGTCATCGTGATGTACGCCGGTCACCAGGTGGAGGCCGGCCCGACGGAGACGGTCCTCTCGGATCCAAAGCACCCCTACACGCAGCTGCTCCTCGCGGCGGTGGCCGGCCCCGGCGACAAGGAGGAGTTGATCTCGGCCGACAGCGGGGAGCCGCCACGTGTGATCAACCCCAGCGAGGGCTGCCGCTTCCGCTGGCGCTGTCCCTACGCGATCGAGAAGTGCGGGCAGGTCACGCCCCGGCCAAGCCAGATCGGGTCGGTAGAGGTCGCCTGCCACGTCGCGGCGGGGGAACGAGAGGACGTCGCCAACCCCGACGCAACGACCTCGATCACTCACGGCCGAAGCTAGTTGACCCGCCTCGCCCCCGCATCCATCGGACTCGTGATCTTCGATTGTGATGGCGTGCTCATCGACAGCGAGCGCCTGGCGGTCAAGGTGGACGTGGGGGTGCTGCGCGAGCTGGGATGGCCGCTCAGCGAGGCGGAGGTGGTCGAGCGATTCGTCGGGCGCTCCGACCGCGACACCCAGGCGGCAATCGAGGCGCACCTGGGACGTAAGCTGCCAATCGACTGGGAAGAGCATGTACAGCCGCTCTACAGACAGGCGTTCGAGGCCGAACTCGCTCCCGTCGAAGGCGTGCTCGGAGCACTCGACGAGATCGCCCTTCCGAGCTGCGTCGCGTCGAGCGGCACCCACGAGTACTTGCGCTACGCGCTCGGGTTGACAGGCCTGTACGAGCGGTTCGAGGGGCGGATCTTCAGTGCGGAGGACGTAGCCAGAGGCAAGCCCGCCCCGGACCTCTTCCTGCACGCTGCCGGGCAGATGGCAACCACGCCGGCCAGGTGCGTGGTGGTCGAGGACAGCCGCTCCGGCGTCGAAGCAGCGCGCGCCGCGGGCATGCGCACTCTGGCGTTCGCCGGCGGGCTTTCGCCAGCCGAGCTCCTGGAGGGGCCGAACACGATCGTGTTTGAGGACATGCGCGAACTTCCGAGGCTCCTCGACCTTGGCTCCTCGACGGCATACGAGCCTGACGCGTTTGCTTGAGCACGTGTGCGGCGGCGACTGTCGTAGCCGGGCAGTCCACCGCTACGATTTGCGTGGGCGCTGGAGGGCGCCTCCGGGTCCGCGGGAAGGACGGTGTCCACCTCTGGGAAGTTGATTAGGTTCCTGGCCTCTTCCTTGGCCTGAGCTGCGGGCCGCAGGCGGTGAAGGGAGATGCCATGTCTGATTCTGGCCGTGATCGTTTGGATCTCGAGCAGCTGCGCCGGCAGGCGAAGGAGTTGCGGGACGCGGCGCGTGCTGGCGAGCCGGTGTCGGTGGAGCGGATCGTCCGGCAGGCTTCAGCGCGTGGACCGAGGGAGGTCACGCTCGCGGTCGCTCAGCTTGCGATCGCCCGCGAGCTCGGGTTCGCGAGCTGGCCGAAGCTCAAGGCGACGGTCGAATCGCGAGCCGGGATCATGCAGCGCGTCGCGGCGTTCGTGGCGGCGTCAGTCGAGGATCGGGAGCGCCAGGCGCGGATCCTGCTCGAGGATGATCCGCGTCTGGCACGCGTGGACATTCGTGCCGCGGCTGTGGTCGGCGATGTGCGCCTGGTCGGGGAGCTGGTCGCGGCCGACCGGTCGGCGGCGAACGCGGTCGACCGCGAGCGCGGCTGGCCGCCGCTGTTGTACGTCTGCTACTCGCGCTGGCATCGGATCGACCCCGGGCGCGCGGCCGGGATGGTGGACGTCGCGCGGCTGTTGCTGGACGCCGGTGTCAGCCCGGATACAAACAACGGTGCCAGACCCCACCGTGGCTACCGGTCCGCCCTGCACGGTTCGGTCACGGCGAACAACCCCGGCATCACCCGCCTTTTGCTGGAACGGTCGGCCAACCCCAATGACGGCGAGTCGCTCTACCAGGCCGCCGGACATCGCGACCACGAATGCTTGCGGCTACTGCTGAACCACGGCGCCACCGTCGCCGGCAGTTGGGCGGTCGATGTCGCGGTCGGGGAAAGCGATGCCGAGGGCGTCCGTCTGCTGCTCGACGCCGCCAAGCGGCAGACCCCGGAGCGGGTGAGCGAGCTTGCCAGCGGCTTGCTTGCCCGCGCCTGCGCTGCGGGCGCCGCCCCCGTGGTCGAGGAGTTGCTCGCCGGCGGTGCCGAGCCGCGCAGGCTTGATCAGAACGGACTTTCGCCGGTGCGCCGAGCGGTGCGGGCTGGCCATCAGGAGATCGTGGCCGTGCTGCTCAGCCGGGGCGTGATCGACGATGCCACCCATATCGACAGGTTCCTCGGCGCCACTGCCCGTGGCGATCGGCTCCGCGCCGAGCTGATTCTGTCCGAACGGCCAGATTTACGCGATCGATTCTCCGCTGGTGACCGTGCTGCAATTGTCGAGGTGGCCGGCGGCGGCGGCGCGGCAGACGCCGTGCGCCTGATGATTGAGCTCGGGTTCTCCCCAGACGCTCGGAACGACTCCGGAGAGACGCCTCTGCACGCCGCGGCGGCCGCCGGGGACGCGCAGACCGTGCGCCTGCTGCTCGAGCACGGCGCCGAACTCGACGTCCGCGACGCCAACTTCGATGGCACACCCCTCGGATACGCGACCGTCGCGAGCGGCCAACACCCCAACACGAACGGCGAGTGGATCGCCAGCGTCAAGCTCCTGCTCGACGCCGGTGCGGACCAGACCGGCGTCTGGGTCGCGGATAGGCCACCGAGCGAAGACGTCGCCGAGGTGCTGCGTAGCTACGGCATCACCAGCCACGAGACGCGCGCTGCCTGAAGTGAGTAGTGCTCAACACGCCACACGAAGTCGGCTTCAGCTGCTGCGCGCTGTGGGGTCCTCGAGCGACCCCGTATGGGCGAACGGCACAAGACTCAGCAGCACACGAGCGTCGCTGCCCGCTGACCCATCCATCGAAGGAACCGAGCTCTCGGTCATCGATTACGGATCCGAGACGTCGACAACCGGCGGACACTAACCACCGAACCCGCGCGAGTTGCGGCCACGAAACCCCGCGCATGCGCGACCGAAACGCGCGCTGGAGACTCGTGTCGAGCGTCCGAAGTCGCGCCCAAGGCCCGCGCTTCGTATGCTGCGGTGCAGGCAGTGGCCGACGGCGACATGCGGAGTTGCCTCCGCGGGGTCGTGCGAGCGGCCATCGGACCCCCGCACGAGTCGAGGAGAGGTCATGCGCAGAGCGATCGGATTGGGGGCCACGACAATCGCAGCATTGGCGCTGTGGAGCGGCAACGCGCCGGCGAGCACGACGTTCCAGCCGCGCGTCGGCGGGGCACTCGGCCTCTTTCCCTCGTACGCGCACGCCAACATCGCGACCGGCGCGCCGACGGCCGTCGACTACAACGGCGGCGCGGTTATGGCCGCGAGAGTCACCGTCCACACGATCTTCTGGGCACCCTCCGGCTACCCCTACACCGCCGGCTACGAGGCGCTCGTTGAGCAGTTCCTGACCGACGCCGCCGCCGCGAGCGGCACGACGAGCAACGTCTTCTCGGCCTTGCGCCAGTACGGGCAGCAGACCGGCGCCACCGCCGCCGCGCCTGGGAGTTACTCGATTGCCTACGGCGCGTCGAGCGACTCAATCGACGACTTCAACCCCTATCCGGCAACCGGCGGCTGCGCGTCGCCCAGCGGCGCGCCGACCTGCCTGACCGACGAACAGGTCCAGGCCGAGATCGACGCGGTCGCGCCGAAGGACGAGCGCGGCCTGAGCAACCTCTGGTTCGTGCTGCTGCCGCCCAACGTCGACGAATGCATCACCGCCGGCTCCTGCGGTACCAACACCTTCGCCGGCTACCACGAGGCCATGGACCGAGCGGGCGGCGTGACGATCTACGGTGTGATCATCGACCCGATCGTCGAGGTCGTGGCCGGGCAGGGCGGCGACCCCGAGGGCAACCCCGACGCCGAGGCGACGATCGACACCGTCGCTCACGAGACCGTCGAGGCCATCACCGATCCCGAGGGCACCGGATGGGAGGACCCCAACGGCTTCGAGGTCGGCGACAAGTGCGAGGTGGGTCCGCAGATCGGGAACCCGCTCGGCTACGCCGCGAACGGCTCGCCCTTCGACCAACTCATCGGGGGCCACGAGTACCTGATCCAGGAGATGTGGTCGAACGACGATGGCGGCTGCGTACAGCGCACGACCCAAACGGCATCACCGCTGCCCCTCCCCCAGATCGACCTGACGCAGTTCAGCAGCACGCTGAGCGGCAACATCGGCTCCAACACGCCCGGCGTACGGGTCGCCGTCGCCGTGTATCGCGCCCTTCGGGGGGGAAGTGCGGGCACGACCACGTCGGCGGGCACGGGCGCCACAACTCCGGCGAGCTCGGGCGCGACCCCGCCGCGGAACCCGTTTCCCACGAAGGTGGTCCAGGCTTCCACGACCACCAACGCAAGTGGAGCGTGGTCGCTGTCGCTGTCACCCTTCGCTGTCGGCGACGACCGCGACCTCATCAAGGTGACCTACACCGGCGCCCCGCTTCTGCCGGACTTCATCACGACCGGCAACGGCGGCAATCCGTTCACCGAATCGGGATGGACCGGATGGATCGACCTCAACATCGGCGCCGACGTCAGCAACCGCAAGGGCGGCTTCGTGACGCTCGGCCCGTGTTTCCAGACAGGCGTGCTCACGCTCCGCGTCGGCAGCACCAGCTACCCAGCGAATGACACCTGCAACACGCAGACCGACACCGCGACGATCGCGACCGGGCCGATCTCCACCGGCGAGGCGGTCACCATGAGCTCGAACGAGAACCGGGCGTTCACGGAGCCGCAGGCGGTCGGGCCGTCGCTCGACCGGAAGGGCAACGAGGCTGGCGCCCTGGTCAACCTCAGCGTCGAGCTGGGCGAGCCCGGCGCGCAGTCGATATATACGAGTCCGCTTGCGGACGTCCTCCCGCTAATGAGGCCGACGGGCTTCGCCACCTGCACGGCCGACCTGCAGTTCGGGGCCGCCCTTTGCTCCGGCCTGTTGCCCGGCGCCACCTACAGCCTCACCCGCGCGCGCGGCGCCGACAAGCTCTCCGCCGCCGCCGACAACACGGGCACGATCGTGGTCGGACCGTTCCGCGGCGCGCCGTCGCTGACCGGCGGCGACGTCCTGACGCTGAGAAACCGGCACCGGGTGCTGACCAGGCTGCACGTGGCGCACCTCGTGGCCGTGATCGACGGGGAGCAGACCGTGCTCGGGCCTGGGAGCAGGTGCCAGCCCGGCCTCTACTACGGAGCGCCGCCGTCGATACTGCCAATCAGCTCGGCAGCTGGGCTGACGGGCCAGAACGGCGCAACGCTGACGGGCCGGATCTGTCCCCTGAGCGGGTCGGCCGAGGGGCTCCCGGTCCGGGCGATCGAGCAGGCCGACGACCGCAGCGGCGGCTTCACCGAGACGGATGTCGCCCACATCGCGAGCACCTCGCCGGTCGACGGCGAGACGCTCTACGGGCGGTTCACCGCGCGCGCGCGGGCGGCCTTCCTCGGGTCCAACGACAGGGTCATCCCGAGCGCGTATCCCGTTTCACTCATAATCACACGGGCGAACGGCACGAAGCCGGTGGTCAAGCTCTTCGACGTCAACACCGCGTCGGGCACCCCGGTCAACAACCTGAAGCCGGGGACCTATGACGCGCTCTGGATCTGGCACGATTTCGCCGGCGACTCGCGCGCGATCGGCACGAGCTTCGTGGAGGAGCCGGCGAGCGCATCCAAGCGCTCCGGCAGCGCAGCGGCCGCCGCCGTGAAGCCGGGTTCGCGGGGATGGCCGCTGCCGCTTCTCATTGCGCGCCGATAGCAGCGCACTCTCCCCGCCGCGAGGGGCGGCAGCTCAGCTCGTCAGCTCGGCGCCGACCGGTCATCCGAGAGGATCCGCACGAGATCGAGCTCGTCGCGGATCGGGATGTCGTCGTGACCCATCAGCGGGATCGTCGGTTTGACGCGACGCGCCTCGTCCACCGCGCCGGATCGCAGTTCGTGTAGGCGAAACCCCGCGCGCTGGTAGAAACGCAGCGCGCCGACGTTGTCGTTCGTCGTCATCACGAGCAGCGTGCGCGCGCCCGCGGCTCGTGCTCGGATCACCACCGCTTCGATCAGCGCGCGACCGACACCGACACCCTCACGGAACGCGTTGAGAGTCACGATCTCACAGACGTCGCCGTCGATGCGATACGTCAGAACCCCGACACGCTCATCGCCGATCAACGCCGCGATGCCCTCGAGGTCGTCGACGCGATACGCACGCCCTCGCCCAACGATCGGCTCACCGCCCCATCGCTCGAGGAGCACCGCCCGCAGCCACGCATCGTCCTCGTCGCCGAGTGCGCTCACAAAGGGACCGGTCATCTCCACCGCGACGCCTGTGCCCGAGACGCTATGCGGGTGCTCGGGGGAGGATGAAGCGTTCGACGGCGTCCGCGAACCCTTCCTCGGTGTTCGACGTCGTGACCAAGCTTGCCGCTTGCTTGACAGCGCTCTCGGCATTTCCCATCGCGATGCTCAGGCCTGACTTGGCGAACATCAGCATGTCATTGGGCATGTCCCCGATCGTCGCGATCTCCAGAGGCGGGATCGCGTATCTGGCTGACAGATCGAGCAGCACCGCGCCCTTGTTGGCCTGAGGGTGGGTCACGTCGAGGTAGTAGGGCTGTGAGCTCGCCACCGAAAGGTGATCGCCGAAGCGATCCTGCGCAGCGCTCGCTGCGGCGGCGATCGCGTGCGGGTCGTCGCTCACGCCGACGAGCTTCGCGACCCCGTCGGTCAGGCCGTCGTAGCTCTGCACCACCGTCGGGGCGAACGCCACGGTGCGAGCCTCGCGGTCCACGTGCGGTGCAGCCCGTCGCCGCACGTACCAGTCGGCCCCGCGATAAAGCCAGGCGTCGAGACCGTGGGACTCGAGCAGCTTGACGACCGGGAGCACGCTGCGCCGCGGGATCTCATGCTGCTCGAGCACCACGAGGTGGCGGTCGACCAACAGGCCACCGTTGAAAGCGGCCAGCGGCAGCTCGAGCTCCAGCGGTTCGATGAGCATCGCCATCCCCCGCGGCGGACGCCCGCTCGTGATGGCAAACAGCACGCCCGCCGCCTTGAGCTTCCCGACAGCCGCGACTGCCCGCTCGGTGAGCGCCTTCTCCGGAGTCACGAGCGTCCCATCGACGTCGGCGAGCAGGAGCCTGACCGACGCCGCGGTTACACCGCTCATCGAACGAGCATCCGCAGGGCAGCGCACATCCAGCACAGGATAGGACTCGTTTTTCGGCGTTCCGTCAACAGTTGGTAGACCGAGCGGAACGGCGGCAACAGGGCGGCCGAACCTGCGCTGACCGCTTACCCGGACCGAACGTCGACCGCGTTGTGAAGCTGACCGCCGGTCGCCTAGCCACTCGTTCGTAGGTAGTCGACTGCAGCGAGGTCATCGCTGCCATGGCCTGCGGCGACGGCGCGCTCAAGGCGGTCGCGAACGACGCCGAGCAGAGGACTCGGGGCAGCCAAGCCCGCCGCGAGGTCAATGTCCTTCAACGCGAGCGCCACCGCGAATCCGGCGCTGTAGGCGCCGGCATCCATCAAACGAACCTTCTGCAACTCGTACGGCATCGCCAGCGGACCTGCCTCGAGCGCCCTCACGAACAGTTCGTGGTCGATCTCGAGCGCATCACAGAGCGCGAGCACGTCGCTCATCGCGACGGTCGCCGCGGTCATCCACGCATTGACCGCAAGCTTGAGCGCACTACCCTCCACCCCGGTCCCGACATGCAGCACCGAGGAGCCAAGCGCTTCCAGCACAGGACGGGCACGGCTCAGCGCCGCATCATCTCCCGCGACCAGCCACACGAGCTTGCCCTCACGGGCCGGCGTCGTGCTACCGGACACCGGAGCGTCGAGGTATGCGACACCGTGCGCCCGAGCGAGGTCGGCCAGGGCGCTGGCGCTCCGCGGACCGACAGTGCTCGCTTGGATCCACACCGCTCCCTCTCCAACGCTGGCGATCGCATCGGCCATGACCTCGGCAACGGCGTCTCCGTCGCGGAGCACCGTGATCACCGCTCCCGCGCCGGTGACCGCCTCCCCTGCTGCGGCGACTGCCGTGACATCCGGCGCCTGCGCCGCGGCCACACGAGCCCGCTCCGCCGTGCGATTCCACAGACGAACCTCCTGACCCATCTTGCCCAGCCGATCCGCCATCGCGGCGCCAAGCGCACCCGCTCCAAGCACCGCCGTGATTCGACTGTCAGACACGAACGCTCCTTTCCCGCCGAGCCGTCAACTCCGCGTATACGGCGCGACTCTCGTCAGCGCGCCCGAACGTGACCCGCGGCCATTCGCCCGAACTCAAAGACCGCCGTTCCGGTCGTCACGACCGGATCCTGCGCAGCGAACTCGTGCAGCGCGGGCTCGTCGTCTGTCTCGACAACCGCGAGGCCATACGAGTTCTCCTCGGTCAGGATCGGCCCGAACACGACCATGTCGCCGCGCTCGAGGTACGGGCGCCAGTGGGCAGCGTGGCGGTTCATGATCTCCCGCTCCGAGTCGGTGAGCGTCTGCGCGAAGTTCGGGCGCGGAGCAATGAGGCGGAGGACGAAGGCCGGCACGCTGGGGACTCTACGTCAGCGACGGGCAAGATGATCGGAGCACTGCTTTCTCGCCACGAGCACGACCGGCGCCTGCGACCGGGCGTGAGCGGGAAGCCTCAACGGCTGGACGGCAGGCGCGGCCGGCTGGGCACGGTTTGGTGCAGGACGAGCCGCGTGACCGTGCGCTGCGCTCCCAGTCCGGCCTTGAGACTGCGTACGGTCTGGTGCAGATCGTCGGTGTCCGCGCAGCGCAGGCGCACGAGGTAATCGTGGTCGCCTGTTGCGTGCATGGCCTCGACGACCGCTGCGCTCCCAACGAGGCCGGCCTCGAACGCCTCGGCGTCGGTTCCGGGCGCCAAATCAACGTCGACGAGCGCCTCGAGCGGGTAGCCGACGGCAGCTTCGTCGACGGCGGCTCGATAGCCAGTCACGACGCCTCGCTGCTCGAGTCGGCGCAGGCGCTCGCGCGTGGCGCTCGGGCCGAGCTGCACAACAGCGGCCAGCTCCTGGAGTGATATCCGGCCCTTTTCGGCGATCACGACGAGTATTCGGCGGTCAAGGGCGTCCATCGACATGAATTCTACGGCCATCATGGGCGCACGCGGCGGAAGTCCGTGCCAATTGCGGCCTGGGCGTAGGCACCATTCCGTCATGCCCATCATTCTCAATCGCAGTGCCGAAATCACCGTCGGACTTCCGCCGGACCAGGTGATGGCACTTTTCACGGCCGAAGGAGAGCGTCGCTGGGCGGATGGCTGGGACCCTCACTACCCAGAGCCCGATCGTCGCGACGGCCCCGGCGCCGTCTTCCACACGACGCATGGCAGCCACCAGACGACGTGGATCATGGTCGACGACCGGCCCGACGGCGTCCGTTACGCGCGCATAACGCATGGCATGACCGCCGGCACCGTGGCCGTTGACATCCTCACCTCAGACAGCGACACGACGCGTGTACGCGTCACCTACGACCTGACCGCACTTACCCCGGCCGGCGAAGCGTGGCTCGCCCGTCTCGATGCCAACTACGGCACCACGATCGCATCGTGGGCCACCCAGATAGCCACCGCGCTTTCCGTCAGCTGACACGATCAAACCCATCGACCGCTGAACGAGCGCGACCGACCACGCAGGCTCGCGTGACGCTCCGCGCCGGACGAATCTCGCTAGACGGCAACGACGGAGAACACCGGCGGCAGGCGCGTCGCGACCGTCGACCAGGTGGCGCCCGCGTCGCCCGAGCCGAAGATATCGCCGGAGGTGGCGCCGAAGTACAGCTCGAGCGCCTCGCCGCTTCCGGTCCGGCCGAACGCCTGCCGCAGCACGGTCAGGTAGGCGTGCGTCGCCGGGAGGCCGTCGCCGCGGGGCGCCCAGGAAGAGCCCCCGTTGCGCGTCTCATAGACGCGCACGCGACCGTCGGGGGTCACGCGATCCACGTCGGCGACGAGCGGGATCACGTAGGCGCTGTCGGGATCGTCGGGGTCGATCATGAGCGGGAAGCCGAAGTCAGACGGGAGCCCGCCGCCGCCGATGTCGGTCCAGCTTTCCCCCGCGTCGTCCGAGCGATAGACGCCGCCATGGAACTGCATGAACAGCCGCTCGGGTTGCCTGGGCGCGCGCTCGACGTGGTGGACGCAGCGGCCCGCGTTCTCGTCCTTGAGCGCCTCCTCGGGGAGGTACCGCGGGTTGAGCCCCGCGTTGCCCCGCCTCCAGGTACCGCCGCCGTCCTCGCTCAGCCACATCCCGGCCGCCGAGACGGCGACGGCCAGTTTGGCGGGATCTCCCGGCCAGGTGCAGATCGAGTGCACGCAGAGCCCGCCACCGCCCGGCTGCCAGTGCGGGCGCGACGGCTGCTCCCACAGTCCCGCGTTGATCCCCCAGCTCGCTCCGCCGTCGTGACTCTCAAACAGGACTCCGGGGTCTCCCCCCGCGTACAGCGTGCCGTCGGCCTCGCCCCGGGCGATCACCCAGATCCGCTCGAGCGCCGAATCGCCACCTTCAGGCAGAGCAACGCCATCGGCCTGCTCCCACTCCGCGTCCGGATCGTCGTCGGTGAAGAAGATCTTCGGCCCGAAGAACGGCGAGGTCACCGTCGCGAGCAGCCGGCCGCTGCGTGGATCGCGGGTCGCGAAGTCGACCGGCTGTCCCGCAAACGCGCGCGCCGTGATCTCAAAGCGAGAATCGGGCTCGCCTTCGAGCAGGAACAACCCCTTCTTGGTTCCTACCAGCAGCTCGGTCAATCTCTCAGCCTCCTGTTATCGCCGGGAGCACCTCGACGCGATCCCCGGACGCGACCGCCGTCGCCTCATCCCCACGCTCGCCGTTGACGAACACATTGATATGTCGGCGGATCAGCCCGCGCTCGTCGAGTATCCACCCTCTCACGTCCGGGTGGAGGAGCTCGAGGGACCGAAGCAGCTCAATTACCGTCGCGCCGTCGAGCTCATGCTCCGCGCGGCCACCCGCGAGCTTGCGCAGCGGTCCCCGAACACGTACCAGGGCCATTGGGCGAATCCTAAGCATGTTCACCGTATAGACGGCAGCGCCGCGCGATTCTCATCGGTCCGGCGCCAGCGCGCCGGTCCCGGAGACGCGTGCCGCGGCGTCGTGGCGGTTGCGTGGCCGCGGCAGGCCGAAATGCTCGCGCAACGTCGTCCCCGTGTACTCCGTGCGGAACAGGTCGCGCCGGCGCAGGATCGGGAGCACGTGCTCGACGAAAGCGGCGAGCCCGTCGGGCAGCGTCGTGGGCATCAGGGTGAAGCCGTCGGCCGCACCGGCCCGTGACCACTCGTCGATGAAGTCGGCCAGCTGCTCGGGCGTTCCGATGAACGTCAGACCGGCTGGCATGCCCGCGTGGATGCGGGCGAGTTCGCGCAGCGACACAGGTTCCCGCCGCGCCGCCGCGAAGAGCCGTTCGGCACCGCTCGTGGGTGCCGGGGCCGCCAGCAGCTCCTCGGGCAGCGGGACCTCGGGATCGAAGCCGTCCGGGTCAAGGCCGACGTTCCACAACATGTTCCGCCAGCGGAATTCCGCGCTGGCCATTGCCTCGAGCTCGTCCTGGCGGGCACGCGCCTCGGCCTCGGTGGAGGCGAGCGTGTAGGTCAAGGCCGGCAGGACGTGTACATGGTCGGCCGAACGTCCGGCGGCCGCGACCTGGTCGCGCAGCGCACGGCGAAAGACCGCCGCGTCCTCGGCGGTCGGCTGACGGGTGAACACCAGCTCTGCGTAATGGGCGGCCAGGTCGATGCCGGCAACGGAAGCTCCAGCCTGCACGAGCACCGGGTGGCCCTGCGGCGAGCGCGGGAACGGCAGGATGCCGGCAACCTCGAAGTGCTCGCCGCGGAACCGCGGTGCGTGGACCTTCGAGCGATCGGCCCAGACGCCGGTCTCCTTCGAGCCGACGACCGCATCGTCCTCCCATCCGTCCCATACGCGCTGCACGATGTCCACGAACTCCATCGCGCGGGCGTAGCGCTCCGCATGCGACGGATGTTCGGAGCGGCCGAAGTTGGCGGCCGTCAACACCGAGCTGGTCGTGACGATGTTCCAACCCGCGCGCCCGCCGCTGAGGAAGTCCAACGTTGCAAAACGACGGGCCAGGTCCCACGGCGCGCTGTAGGTCGTCGAACCTGTGGCAATCAGGCCGATGCGTTCGGTGACCGCCGCCAGCGCGGAGAGCACCTCGATCGGGTCAAACAGCGTTTGGGGCATGTACTCGACGCGGTATTCGGCGATTGCGATGTTGTCGGCCAGGAACAGCGAGTCGAGCTTGCCACGCTCGGCGATCCGGGCGATCTCGGTGTAGTACGGCAGGCCCAACGCCGAGCGAGGATCCTCGGGCACCACCCGCCAGGCCGACTCGTGGTACCCCGCAGGCCAGATGAACGCGGTGAAGTGCAGCTCGCGACGGGACATCTACCGATTCCCGGCAAAGGGCTTTCGGGGCCGGACGGCCTCGATCGCCGCCAGGCCGTTCAACGGTTCGACCAGGCGCTCACCGGTCGCTCCTGCAGCTCGCCGTCGACCCACACGTCGACGTGCTCGTCGAAGAACGCGATCAGCTGCTCGATCTTCGGGATCTCCGGGATCGGCACCGTGTAGGTCCAGGCGATGTCTTCGACCACGCGATCGCCGACCACGGCGCTGTAGTAGCCGGCCTGGCCCTTGTAGGGACAGTGCGTCACCGTGTCGGTGGGGCGCAGGAGGTCGAGGCGGACGTCGGCCCGGGGGATGTAGTAGCGGGTCGCAAGCCCGGTTTCGAACACCAGTGTCGGGCGCCGGGTGTCTGCCAGCTCGATTCCGTCGATCTCGATCCGCACATGGCGAGAGCTGCGCAGGGCGTCGACCCGCTTGAAAGGATCGCGCGCGTGGACGAAGACCTCCTCGTCCTCCTCATACCAGTGATCGAGCTTGTCCCAATAGAAGGCGCGATAGCCGCGCAGGTCGGGCGCGCCCTCGAAGCGGATTTCGTAGCCCCAGACCGCGTCGGCGACATGGCGATCGCCGACGACGACGGACCAGTAGCTCGCCTCACCCTTCCAGGGACAGGTCGTGCGCGTGTCCGATGCGACGAGCACCTCGGCGTCGATGTCCTCCACGGGGAAGTAGTAGACGGGCAGGTGGTCGTGCTCGAAGAGGATCAGACCGGCGGTGGAGTCGACGACCGTGCGCCCGGCGCACACGGCTCGCACGCGGCGGGTCAACGGCAGGATCGCGATGCGGGCTTCACGGAAGGCCCTGCCGGCGGGGTCGCCGTCGGGGACAGACCGGCTTTCGAGATGCGTGGACATGGGCGACACCTCCGAAGGTCCTGGGATCGCAAGGGTGCGATCCCGCGCTCACACCGCATACACGTTAGTCGACGGAGCTCGTCGCTTCGATCCGACCAGGTCGACTCGCTCGCGCGCTGCGTGGCACGTCGGCCGGGCGGCGTTCGCGCCTCAGTCCGCGACGCCGAGTCCCCAGCCGCCGTCGATCACGATCTCCTGGCCGGTGATGTATTCCGAGGCCGGCGACGCGAGAAACAGGGCCAGCGCCTTGATGTCATCCGGTTGACCGACTCGATGCATCGGAATGTCCTTGGCCAGCAACGCCTGCACATCGGGGTTATGGGCGTGACCGCCGCCGATGTTGGTGACGAAGAACCCCGGGGCGATCGCGTTGGCCGTGATCCCGTAGGCCGCGAACTCGAGCGCGAGCGAGTGCATCAGGTGTCGTGCGCCCGCCTTCGCCGCCATGTACGCCGAGCCGATCACAGGCTCCACCCTGGTCGCCGCGAGCGATGTGGTCACGATGATCCTGCCGAACCCCCGCGGACGCATGTGGCGGGCCGCGGCGCGCGCCGTCGCAAAGATCCCGTTGAGGTTGATGTCGATCACGCGATTCCAGCGTTCATCGCTGTAGAGCTCGAGCGCGCCCTCCTCAACCCGCGGCCGCTCACCACCAGCCCACGCGCCGACGAACCCGACGCCAGGATCGATGCCGGCGTTCGCGAATGCGACATCGAGCCGGCCGTAGGTCTCCGCGGCCTCGTCGATCACGCGATCCAGTGTGGCGTGGTCGGTCACGTCCGCGACCGCCCCCCGCACGTCGAACCCCTCGTCCTGCAGCCGTGAGGCCTGCGCCGCGACCGCGGCGTCATCGACGTCGATCAGCGTGACCCGCGCGCCGTGCGCCGCCAGCACCTCGCCGTACGCGAGCCCGAGCCCGCTGGCACCGCCGGTCACGATCGCGCCGAACCCGGCCACGTCAAAACGCTCGGAAACATTCACGATCAACTGCTCCTCCGATCTCCTTGGGCCGGCCGAGCCTATCGGAACAACTCGCCGCGCTCGGTGGCGGCAAGGTGCCACGGTCGGCGCCCCCGCACGTCGGTCGATGGCCGGCAGGTAGGCGGCTATGACCGGCAGCGGCCTACGCCCGGTCGGCGCCGGCGCTCACTTTTCCTCGGGCTTCGGCGGCAGCCGGCGGCTCAGCGAGTCGCCGATCCCGGCGAACGCCTGCGTGAACTCCGACGGGATCACGAAGACCTTGTTCGCCTCGCCCTGCGCCAGCTTCGGCAGCATCTGCAGATACTGGTAGCTCAGCAGCTGCTGGTCGGGGTTGCCGGCGTGGATCGCGGCGAACACCGTCGCGATCGCCTTCGCCTCGCCCTCGGCACGCAGGATCGCCGCCTGCCGCGCCCCCTCGGCATTCAGCACGGCCGCCTGCTGCCCGCCCTCGGCGGTCAGGATCGCCGCCTGCTTGGTTCCCTCGGCGGTCAGGATCGCGGCGCGGCGGTCACGCTCGGCCCGCATCTGCTTCTCCATCGCCTCCTTGATATCCGGTGGCGGCGCGACCGACTTGATCTCGACGCGGTTGATCCGGATGCCCCACTTGCCGGTCGCCTCGTCGAGCACCGCGCGCAGCTCGGTGTTGACGCCCTCGCGGCTCGTCAGCGTCTGCTCGAGCGTCAGTCCGCCGATCACGTTGCGCAGCGTCGTCACCGTGAGCTGCTCGATCGCCTGCAACGGATTCGCGATCTCGTAGCTCGCCGCCTTGGCGTCGATGATCGTGAAATAGAGCACCGTCTCGATGGCCACGACGACGTTGTCCTCGGTGATCACCGGCTGGGGCGAGAAGTTGACGACCTGTTCGCGCAGGTCGATCAGCGGCCGCACGCGGTCGATGAACGGCGTCACAAACGTCAGCCCCGGCTCAAGCGTGCGGTGGTAGCGGCCGAGCCGCTCGAGCACCGCGGCGCGAGCCTGCGGGATGATCCGAATCGTCCTCGCCGCGATCACAAGCGCGACGACGACGAGCACAGCGACGACGATCAAAGCAACCAAGTGACGCTCCTCGCTATGGCATGACGAGCGCCGTGGCGCCCCTGATCTCAACGACTTCGACCTGCTCGCCGGCGGCGATCACCTGCTCTCCGTCATACGCGCGTGCGGTCCACACCTCGCCACCGATCTTCACCGTCCCGACGCTCTCGCGGTTGGCGATCCGCTCCATCACGAGTGCCGGCTGGCCGATCAGCGCGGCCGCACCGGTACGCAGCGCGGGCGCGGACTGCCGGCGCACGGCGAGCGGGCGAAGCAGCAGCAGGAACAGGATCGCCGCCGCCGCGAAGGCGATGACCGCCACCAGACCGCCGGCCCCCGCCGCCGCCAGCACGGCCGCGATCGCACCGCCGACAGCGAACGGCGCGAGGTAGAACGAGTTCGTGTGCAACTCGCCGAGCGTGCACGCAGCGGCGACGATCGTCCAGACTACCCACGAACCCATGCACCGATTATGGCGCGTCCGTGCAGCGGCGGGCCGAAAAGGCCGAGGACGGCAGAAAGGCCCTTGCCCACCCGCTCCATGAGATGCCGGTCGCCTGATCGTGCGGTTCCGGCTCGCCAGCGGCGCCGCGCACGCGCCGCCTCATCGGCGCGAACCATGATCGGCAGTACGGTTAGCCGAGCGACGTTGGCGGCTTGAGGGCGGCCGCGACGACCGCGACCATCGCCCGCAGGCTCTCGGCCGTGATGTTCCCTGCGAAGCCGAGTGTGTTGCGTTCCAATGGATCGAGCGCACCGAGGCTGATGCTGTCGGGCTTCTCCTGCTTCGCGGCAGCCAACAACGCGTTGTAGACCTTGCCGATTTCCCACGGCACGCGGCCGGTCCGCGGCAGCGCGTCCAGCAGGGCGATCGCCTCGGAATAGGCGGACATGATCCGAACCATAACGCAAGGCATCGGACCGACAGATAGGGGCCCCCTGAGGGCACTCGCGCCCTGCGGACCACCATATTGCCCGCGTGTTCAGCTGATGCAGGATTGGCTGCGGAGGACTGGGCCCGACGCTCGGTGGGGCCCGGGCCGTCGCCTCACGCTGTCGACCACCCAAGGCGGACGGGTTTCACCAATAGCCGCTCCACGGCCGGCTACGGCTCGTGGGAAAACTCCTCGGCGCGCCGGATCAAGTCGCGGCGTGAGTGAATGTCCAGCTTGAGGTACACGCGCTGCAGGTGGAACGAGATGGTCTTCGGCGAGAGATGCAGCGCCGACGCGATTTGCCCATTCGCCAGGCCGTTGGCAGCGAGCGCCGCGACTCGCCGCTCCTGGGGGGTGAGCGCTGAGCCATCCTCGCTGCGGCGGCGCCGGCGGCCACCGCTTGCGGCCAACTCGGCGCGCGCGACGCGGGCAAGACGCTCGGCGTGCATCCCCTCGCAGATCCCCACCGCCCTGGCCAGCGGTTCGCGAGCGTCGCGCGGGCGGCCGGTGCGACGTTGGAACGTGCCGAAGCTGATCAGCGCCTGGGCGAGCTCGAGTGGCTGCGCCAGCTCGGCAAAGCGGTCGATCGCTTCGGCGAAGCGTTCGTCGGCGAGATCGCGCGACCCCTCAGCTGCCGCGAGCGCGGCATGCCCGAGTGCGATCACGGCGCGCGGCCAACCGCTTGGCAGCGTTGCCGCCCGGAGCTCGAGCTCGGCGAGCACCTCGCGAGCACGGTCGAGCCGGTCCGCCGCGAGGTGAGCGTCGAGCGCGACGCCCGCCCACGGGACCATGCACGGTTCGATCCGTCCACCGATCGTCGCGATTTCGGCGGCGCGAAGCATCGTGTCCGAGGCCTGCTCGTGCAGGCCGGCGGCGAGCGCCTTCCGACCGTCGAGTAGATGCAGCCACAGCGAGACGACGGCGTATTGCTCGGCTGGAATGTCCGCCTGAAACTGGCGCAGCGCCTCGATGTGCGCGCCGGAACGGGCGTCCAGTCCGAGCTCGCCGTACAGCACGGCGGCTGCGAGGTCGGCCCACGGCTGGATTCGCCGATCGAACAACGCGGAGGTCTGCTCGACCAGCTCAATCGCCTCCCTGAGACGTCCGAGGCGCAGCAGCACGTCGGCATAGGCCACGGCGAGGGCGCTCATCAGGACGGGGGCGCCAGCCTGCACCGCCTCGGCGTACTCGCGCTCGAAGATCGCGCGCGCGCCGTCGAAGTTCTCGAGCATCTTGCAGGTGTTCAGCGCGTGCACAGCGATCGTCACGTTCCAGCCCTGCGCCGGCCCCGCCGCGCGCGCGCCGACCCGGATCACCTCTTCGGTGAACGGCACGGCCCCTCGCGCGTCGCAACGGCACACCAGCGAGGCGTAGCTCTCGACAAAGCGCAGCAGACGCTCCTGCGGCGACTGGTCGGCGACGATGGCCAACGCTTGTCGAGCCGTCTCGAGCACCCATTCTCCGGGCGCACTCGCGAGGCAGGTCAGCAGCGCGTCACACAGCACCTCGACCCGGTCGGCGGGATCGAACGCGACCGCCGCCGCCTGTGTGAAGAGCTGTTGTGCCTGGGAAGGCCGATTCGCGAGCGACTCCACGCGCGCCAGCAGCCGCAGCGTCTGCTGTCGCGCCGAGGCGTCGAGGTCGCGCGCGAGCAGCTCCGCGCAGAGCGCACGTGGCTTCTCGACCTCGGCCTGAGCGACCAGCGCCTGACCGTACAGCAGCACCAGGTCAACCGGTGGGTCCTCGGCGGCGAGGCGCAACGCGTTTTCGAGGTGGGTGGACGCGGCCCGCAGCGCGCCCTGTGCGAGCGCGGCCTTGCCGGCACGGGCGGTGATCTCCACGGCGAGCGGGTCGCCGACCAGTCCGGCAAGTGCGGCGTGCTCGGCGGCGAGCGCGTCCGGCCCGTGCTCGGCGACAACGAGCGCGAAGGCCGCTGCGTGCTGACGCTTGCGAAGCGCGGAGGGCTGGATGTCAAGCAGCGCCTGAACGAAAAGCGGATGAACAAACGCCACACTGTCGGAGCCGCGGTCCTCGAGTACGCCCGCGCGAACGAGCTGCACGAGCGCATCGTCGGCGACGCCCGGCGCAACACCCGCCAGCGCGGCGGCCTTGGTGTGGTCGAAGTGGATGCCGAGGATCGCACCGGCCTTCACGTAGTCGAAGCCCTTGCCGCCGGCGTCAGCGAAGCGCCGCAGCAGCAGCGACAGGTCCCCGCGGCCGTTCTCGAGCTGGTGCAGCGGCGTGCCTTCGGCCACCGCGCGTCCGGCCGCCTCGAGCAGGAGCGGTGTGCCTGCGCAGGCCCGCCAGAGCTCGTCGGCCTCGTCACGGTCAGGGGAGCGGCCGAGAATGCGCGAGAGCAGCTGCACGGCACCGTCGTGGCTGAGGGGCTCCAATGTGCTCACGCGCGCTCGCTGCGCCGAGGCGAGATCCTGGGCGAGTACATATGCGAGCGGCGGCTCGGGCCGCAACGTCCCCAGAATGGCCACCCGCGATCCGGACAGGCGACGGCAGAGGAACCCGAGCAGGTCAAGCGAGTCTGCGTCCGCCCAATGGAGATCGTCGAACGCCATCACCAACGGACGCTCCTCCGATCGCTCGCCGAGCCAGCGCAGCGTGCGATAGAAGCGCGCTGACTGGCCGCCGGCGCGCGCGAGCTCGGCGACGTCCTCCACGGGGTTCCCACCGAGCGTCACGATCGCCTGCCCAAACAGACCGAACGGCAGGCCCCGCTCCATCGGGCTGGCAACGGCGTGGGCCACCACGAAGCCCTCCTCGCGCGCGAGCTGTGTGGCCCAGTTCAGCACCGCGGTCTTGCCGATGCCCGACGTTCCGACTAGGAGGGCCGCGATGCCGTCCCCCCGGGCACCGCTTCTCAACGCGTCGCGTATCGCCTCCTCCGCCGCGGATCGCTCGATGAGGTCGGGCTCGGTCGCCATACCGTTAGGGTCCTCCACGCCGGTCCTCCACGCCCGGTCCGGCGTGGCGAGCGCGCCGGTCGAGTCAGCTTTCTCGAAGAACCAGCCTAACCGACGGCCGCGTGCCTGTAGCAGGTGGAGGGCGACGAGATCGTCCTCCGGCTCGACGAGCGTCCGAATCACCATCGCGCAGCTGCAAGCGCAGCTGTCCCGTGAAGCGCTGGCCGAGAACTAGGGAAGCGCTATGAGGGCGGGCTCAGGGTCCCGCGTGCTCAGCGAGGACGCGCAGCTCGGCGACGGCGCGCACGCCGGCTCCCAGCGCCGGCTGCGATTCAGTGCTCGGAACCGCCGATGATGGGAGAGCCGCCGGATGCCGTGGGCGGGGCTGCCCGCCGGTACGGCGCAACCGTTCGCTGAGGATCGTGCGCAGCACCCGCAGCCCGTCGCGCGCGGCGTGGAGCTTGCTCTCGCCGAACAGGCGCTCGTGCTCAACCGACGGCACCTCGGTGACGCGTAGGCCGGCGCGAGCGACGCGCACGTTGATCAGCGCCTCGACCTCAAAGCCGTCGCAGGTGACGTCCATCGACGGCAGGCAGTGGCGCCAGAACGCGTTGTAGCCGTAGCAGAGGTCGGTGTAGCGCGTGCCGAACAGCACGTTCACGAGCGCGCTCAGCGCCCGGTTTCCGAGCCGGCGCACCCCGGTGATGTCGGCGCTGCTGCCGCCCGGAGCGAATCGCGAGCCCTTGGCGAAGTCATTGCCGGCCAGAAGCACCTCGATGAACCGCGGTATCTCCGCCGGGTCGGTGCGAGCCGTCGGCGTCGAGCATCACGATGATGTCGCCGGTTGCCGCCGCGAAGCCGCACGCGAGCGCGTTGCCCTTGCCGCGCCCGTCCTGCAGGACGACGCGCACATCGGGGCAGAACTGCTGCGCGCACCACGATCGTGTCGTCAATCGAATGTCCGTCGACGAGGACGACCTCGTCGACCGACGCGGGCAGTCGCGTCAGCACGTGCGGCAGGTTCGCCGCCTCGTTGAGCGTCGGAATGACGACACTGATCGTCGCCCGTGCACGACCCATGCTCACCGGAGCTCCACGCCTCGACCGTTGGCTGGCGTGACACGGCTGCCGAGTGCTCCGCATGTCGCTGGAACGCCGTCGCCGGGAGCTTGCAGCTCCCAGGGCGGGGTCCTCAGATCAGGGTGAGCACACGGTGTGCCTGACACGGCCGTTTCCTCCCTCGGGTTTGCGCGGTGTCCAGCCTTGGTCGCTTGGTATCTGCGGGCGCTCTCGCGAGCGCGGCGCCCTCACGACTCCCTCCGGCGGCAAATTCTCCCTCGGTCGCCCACCACTTAGCTACGGGCGAACACCTAGAAGTTACGGCGCCATAGGGCACCGTCGCGACCCGGCGCCGGCACGGCAGCTACGCCGGCTGCCTACCGAGGTAGCTCGCGACGAGGAGGTCGGTGTCCTTACGCAGATGCTCGGCGGTTCCCGACGTCGCGACCTCTCCATGGGCGAGCACGTAGGCGCGGTCGGCGATCTCGAGACCGAGGCGGACGTGCTGTTCCACAAGCACGACGGCGGTGTGCCCGGCGTCGGCGAACTCGCGCACGACCGGCAGCAGACGCTCGACGATCACGGGCGCGAGGCCGAGGCTCAGCTCGTCGAGCAGCAGCAGCCTCGGCTTCTGGAGCAGCGCGCACGCGATCGCGAGCATCTGCTGCTCGCCGCCGGAGAGCAGGCCCGCGCGGCGGTCCTGCAGCTCGCGCAGCGCAGGGAAGTAGGTCAGGACCTCGTCGACCTGGTCGAGGGTGGGCCGCTGGGCGACGCGAAAGTGCTCGCTCACGGTGAGGCCGTAGAAGATGCCGCGCCCCTCGGGGACGTGGGCGATTCCCGCAAGCGCGCGGGCCGTGGGCGAGACGCCCGCGAGGTCGCTCCCGGCGAGCCTCACCGTTCCCGACATGACCTTTACGAGCCCCGAGATCGCGCGCAGGGTCGTCGTCTTGCCGGCACCGTTGGCGCCGAGCAGCGCGACGATCTCGCCCTCGCGGACGGAGATCGAGAGCCCGCGCACCACCGGCACGTTGTCGTAGCCGGCGCTGAGGTCGCTCAGCTCGAGGACGGGCGCGTCGCTCAACCCAGCGCTCCCTCCCGGTCGAGACCGCCGCCCTCGGGCGGACGGACGCCAAGCTCGACATCGGCGCCTCCGAGGTAGGCGGCGATCACGCGCGGGTCGCGACGGACCACATCCGGCGGGCCGTTGGCGATCAGCTCACCGAACTCGAGCACGACGACGCGGTCGCAGATGCTCAGCACCAGCCCCATGTCGTGGTCGATCAGCAGCGTCGACTGGCCGCCGTCGGCGATGGCGCGCAGGTGCGCTCCGAGCGCCTCGCTCTCACCGCTGTCAAGTCCCGCCGCCGGCTCGTCGAGCATCAGCAGGCGTGGCTTGGCGGCGAGCGCGCGCGCGACCCCGACGAGCTTGCGGTGACCCTGCGAGAGGTCGCCGGTGCTGGCTTTTGCGGCCCAGTCGAGGTCGAAGAGGGCGAGCGTCTCGTTGATCGCGGCGTGGTCGGTGCGGGTGCGGAACGCGATCTTCCAGGCGGGTGCGCGTTCCTGCGCGACGGCGAGGTTCTCCTCCACGAGCAGGTCGTCAAAGAGCTCAGCGCTCTGCCACGTGCGCGCGAGCCCCAGCCCGGCGCGCGCGTGGGCGGGCAGGCCGCGCAGGTCGCGCCCCTCGAGCAGGACGCGGCCGCTCGCGGTCACGAAGCCGGTGACCGCATCGACGAAGGTGGTCTTGCCGGCCCCGTTGGGTCCGATCAGACCGACCAGCTCGCCCTCGGCGACGTCGAAGCTGACGTTGCGCAGGGCGTGCACGCCGCCGAAGTCGACTGAGACGCCCTCGGTGGCCAGCACCGGGCGCGCGACCGGGTGCGCCGGACGCGGCGGGCGCACGGCAGGCAGCGTCGCTGTCGGGCTGGTGCTCGCCGGCGGTGTGATCGGCTGCCTGCGATGGGTCTTCTTGTACAACGTGCCCATCACGCCCTCGGGGTTCTGCAGCAGCGTGATGATCAGGACCACGCCGCCGAAGAGCAGGGCGTAGTTGCCGTTGACGCCAAACCACTTCTCCAGCGCGTAGGGCAGGAGCGCCTGCGCCGAGATCAAGCCGGCGAACACGGCACCCGATATCAGGGCGATGCCGCCCACGTAGGCGAACGCGATCAGGCTCAGCGACGTCACCGCGTCGAAGCTCCCGGCGCTGACCGACCCTGAGCTGTATGCGTAGAGCGCGCCCGCAACGCCGGCGATGAAGGAGCTGATGGCGAAGGCGATCAGCTTGACGTTGCGCGGGCTCACAGCGGCCGCAGCCGAGGCGCGTTCGTTGGAGCGCACGGCCAGCATGCGCAGGCCGAACCCGCCGCGGCGCACGTAGCCGACCATCAGGCACAGGAGCAGCGTGATGACGAGCGCGACCCAGCCGAAGACGGGACTCGGGATGTTCCCGTCCAGCCCACGGAAGGACGCGCTCGGGCTGAGGTTCACTCCGAGGAACTCCAGATTGGGAACGGGCGAGCCGCTGCTCGCCCCGCCGAGCTGCGAGTTGTTGAAGAAGAAGTTGGAGATCGCGACAGCGCCGGCGAGGGTCACGATCACGAGGCTGACGCCGCGCACGCGCAGCGCCGAGACGGCTGTCACGAGCCCGAGCGCGACGGCGGCGACGATCCCCCCCAGCGGCGCCCAGGGGAAGGGCACGCCGTGGTCGGTGGCCAGGCGCGAGATCACGAAGCCGGTGACGCCCGCAAGGCTCAGCTGGACGACCGAGATCTGACCCACGAAGCCCGTGATCACGACCAGTGAGAGCGCCATCACGACGCCGATCTCGCTGTTGACGAGCGCCTGGCGGAAGTCGTACGGCAGCACGATGAGCGCCACCGCGCACGCCAGCGCGAGCGGCAGCGCGATGCTCGCGAGCCGCTTCGGCCTGGGCACCTCCGGCAGGCCCCGCTCGACGAGCTGGCCGCGCCCGGGGAGTCGCGCGCCGCGCAGGTACATCGCGGCAATGATGATCAGCAGGGTCAGAAGATCTGGAACGCCGGGGATCGGGGCGCCGGCGGAGGTCGGGAACCACGACATCGAGGACATCCAGGTGATCAGCGAGAACAGCACGCCGATGCCGAAGCCCGCGACGCACGCGACCGTGATCGAGGTGAGCCCTGCCAGCAGGGCGGCGGCGAGCGCCGGCACGATCTGCAGCGGCAGGGTGTTCGAATCGAGCTCGGTGATCGCGGCGGCGATGATCCCGACGATCCCCGCAATCAGGGCTGCGATCAGCGAGTTGGTCAGGGCCAGCTTCGTCGGCGAGAGGCCGCGCAGCATGCCCGAGACCTCGTTCTCGGAGGTCGCGCGCGTGGCAACGCCGAAGCGCGACCATTTATACGTCGCCGCGATCACGGCGGCGGCGACGATCACGATGCCGCTGAGGATGAAGCGGTCGATCGGCACGACGCCCCCGAGCATCCGCACGGTCTGCTGCGGCAGCACCTGCGGCTCGAGGTGAGGCAGCGTGGTGAACGCGATCAGCATCGCCGCCTGCAGCGTCAGCAGCACGCCCAGCGAGGCGACCATCTTGCCCAGCGGCGCGCTGTTGCGCAGCGGCCTGAACAGGCCCAGTTCGATCACGCCGACAACCAGTTCGAGGAACACAAGCGAGACGATCAGCGCCGGCGCCTTGGCCAGCGTGAAGCCGAGCTGGCCGGTGTTCAGCGCCCAGAAGGCGTAGCCGGCCAGCATCGCGTAGCCGCCGAGTGCGAGGTTGATGATCCCCGAGCCGCGGTAGGTGACGACCACCCCCGCCGCGAGCCCGGCGATCAGCGCGCCCGAACCGAGCCCGAGCAGAATGAACAGGATGACCTGATCCACAGTGCTTCCCCTGGATCAGCTCGCGGCGAAACCGCCGAGCCGGAGACCGACGGCGCGGCCTCCGGCTCTTGCGGTTGCGAGCAGGATGCTCAACGGATCCCGAACCGGTGAGTCGGGCTTGGCCCGATCACGTGCCTGGGGGTCCCTCGAGCCATCCGGCCGACTTCGCGAACACGCCCTTGCCCTCGTAGGTGAAGAACTGGGCGCGGTCGTTGCAGACGGCGGGCGCGGCCTTGAACTTGCCGCAGTCGAGCGACGGTGCACCGAGCGCCTGCGGGCCCTTGAATGCCTTCGCCGCGGCCAGCACCCGTCCCGGGGTGATCCCCGAGACGCCGTACTGCTTCGCGACCTCGTTGAGGAAGCGGATCGTCGAGATCATCGTGCCGAAGTTCACGATGTTCCACGGGTCAGGCGCGTTGGCGCCGTCGCCGAACTTCTTGGCGACGGCCACGTAGGGCGCAACGCCCATATCGCTCGTGTCACCATCGAGCGAGCTGGCGATCCCGTAGGTCCACTTCGGGAAGTCGCCAAGCGCGGAGAGCACCTGGGCGTTCAGGCACAGCGGGTTGGCCACGATCTTCTTCGCGTCGGTCACGCCGACCTGCGTCAGGGCGTTGGCCATGTTCACGCAGCCGTTCGCGTCGGTGTTGACGATGATCATGTCCGCACTCGCCGCGTTTGCTGAGGTGAGCGGTGTGATCACGTCGGTCTCGGTCGGCGGGTAGGTCGCGCTCGTGACCGTGATCCCGTCGGCCTTCAGCGCCGCGATCTGGGCCTGGGCGCTTGGCACGATGCCGGGCTCGTCCTCGTAGATGTCGGCCACGGTCTTGGCGTGCAGGATGTTCTTGGCGTAGGTCGCGTACGGCGGGAGCACGTGAAGGCCGTCTCCGAAGAGGATCACCGCAGCCTTCTGGACCGCGTCGATCGGGGTCACGGCGACGCCCGCGATCACCGGCCGCGAGCGGCCGAGCGTCCGGTACAGCGACTGGACGCCGGTCGCGACACCGCCCTCGTCGATCACCGACAGCCCCTTGGTGGCGAGGAACTTCTCGCCGCAGGTCGTGCCCTCGGCCTCGGTCGAGGCGATGAAGCAGGTGTTGAGCTTGATCGGATGTTCATCGACGCCGCCGAGGTCGGCGTTGGCGTAGTTGACCGCCAGCTGGGCGCCGTTCGTGGCGTTGGCGCCGATCACGATCGCGCCGCCCTGCTGGTTGAAGAACCCGACCTGGATCGGGGACAGCTTCGGGTTCGCCTTTCCGGCCTTCCCGTCGACGTACTTGACGTAGTTCGTCACAGCCGCCGCGCCCAGGCCACCTCCACCGCCCGCTGCGAGCGAGCTCACCGCGTACGCGAGCACCGCCGCCAGCACGGTTGCAGCAAACAAGAGCCTTTGCCGTTTCCTCATAGCGTGTCTTTCTCCTCTCCTTCCGATGAAGCAGGTCCCGACGCTGACCGCCGCCGGACCTGCCAGCCTCCACTGGCCGCGCGCTTGACGCGGCCACGACTCGTTGCGAGCACGTTCAAACCGTCGCGCTGGAACCGACAGCTCCGAGCGGCTGCGCCACCGCCGCAGGCGATCACAGGAGCGCTCATCGGGTCGACCTGCGTTCTTTCCGCATCAGGCTGCCGCCTTGGCCCCCCACAGCTCGCGCGAAGCGATCCGGGCGCCCTCGGCGAGCGCCTCCAGCTTGGCCCACTGGATCTCCGGATGGACGCGCTGGATCAGCGCCCCCTGCGCGAAGCCGCAATCGGTGCCACCGAGCACGTTTTCACCGCCGACCACGTTGGCGAGCCTGACCAGGCGCTGCGCCACGAGCTCAGGGTGCTCGACGACGTTGGTGTGGTGGGTGACGACACCGGGGATCAGCTTGCGCCCCTCGGGCAGCGTCACGTCCTCCCAGATGCGCCACTCGTGCTCGTGGCGAGGATTGGCCTGCTCGATCGAGTAGTAGCCGGCGTTCACGGCGAGCAGCAAATCGACGCTGTCGCGCAGCGGCGGGTCATAGGCGTGCGGCCCGTGCCAGCTGCCGAAGCAGACGTGGTAGCGCACGCGATCCTCCGGGATCCCGCGCAGGGCGTGGTTGAGCGCGCGCACGCGCAGCTCGGCCCAGGCGCGGTAGTCCTCCCAGGTCTTGCCCTCCGACAGCATCGAGTCGGCCTCGTGCATCAGCACGGCGTCGTCGACCTGGAGCAAGAGGCCGGAGTCGGCGATCGCCTGGTACTCCTCGTGCAGCGCGTCGGCGAGAGCGAATACGAACGCCTCGTCGTCGTCGTAGTGCTCGTTCTTGAGCCAGTAGGCGCTCGCCGGCGCGACGACCGGCAGGAACGCCTGCGTTTCGTCGGCGTCGTGCTCGCTGAGTGCCGCCTTGAGGTTGGCGATGTCACGGTCGACCGCCGCGCGGTCGTAGGTCATCGGGCCGGTGCAGACCCACTCGACCGCGGCGTTGGAGGGACCCTCCTCGACGGCACCGCCAGCGTTGCTGGCACGTGTCGCCGCCTCGTCGAGCGCGTCGAGCGCCGCGTAGGCGCCCGGGAAGTGCTGGCGGTCGCGGCTCGGGGGCAGCATGCTGCCCTCGCGCTCGAGCGCGCGCAGCTCGAGCCCGCTGACGCGCTCGTACAGGTAGGTGATCCAGGAAACCTTGCCGATCTCGCCGTCGTCGATCACGTCGACGCCGACGTCGAGCTGCTGCTTGACGATGTCTGACACCGACGTACGCAGACACTCAGCGTAGGCAGCCTCGTCGACCGCCTCGCCCCGGGCCATCGCGTTGAGAAACGACACCACCTCGGGGGGCCTGATCAGGCTGCCGGCGTGGGTGGTCAAGATGCGGTTCATCGAGTCTCCTTCTCGTTTTGTCTGACGGGCGTGGAAGCGGCCGACGCGCAGCGCCAGACCGCTCTGCGTGGCCGCCGGCACCGCGGCGGCCACGTCTCCAGTGGGCACGAGACCGAGACTCGCTGCCCAGGCCCTGGCACTCGTTGGATCGTGACGCAGACGACGATCATCGGCTCGAGATGCCGTGCCTCTCGCCGACCCGCACGACGGATCTCGAATGGTCAGCCCGCCGATCCGCCCCACGCTGGATGGTAGAGCCGGCCCGCATCAGCGGCGTCGCGACACCCGCGCCGTTGTCTCCGGCCGGCGCCTCGGCAGCGGCACGCGCTTCTCCGAGGATCCCGTCGCCACCCGCGTCAAGCGCCCTCTCACCCACGGACCCGCCCTTCACCGGATAACCGTTCGGCTCGCGAATCTACAGCCGGGTGCTGTGCCGGTCCAAGGCTCGTGCGCCCAGTGACAACATCAGTGCACGGTGGGACATATTTTGCCCCTGTCGACGATGCCAACGCCGCCGCCGACGCCACGCAGCGCCAGCTCGCCGCCACGGTTCGGGCCGGTCAGCGATCCCGAAAAGGGGCGAAGGTCGGGCGCACGCCCGCCACGTGGGTCCATACGCGTCGCCCCGGCGGCTAAAGTCAGACGGATCGTGCGAGCCGGGGGGCGGGCGCCCGTCGCGGGCGTTCCCTCCGCCGCGCGAACGAACGAGAATGAACCATGCCATCGAATGACGGCACCCGCATCAGCACGACCCACGTCGGCAGCCTGATCCGGCCCGACGACGTGGTCGCGATCATGCGAAGGCTGGACAAGGGCGAGCCGGTGGATCCCGGCGAGCGCCAGACGGCACTCGAGCGGGGCGTGCGTGCGGTCGTCCGGCGCCAGAAGGAGGCCGGCATCGACATCGTCAGCGACGGCGAGTTCGGCAAGTCCTCCTGGAACTTCTACGTCTACCAGCGCCTGGGCGGCCTCGAGGTCCGGCCGTTCCAGCGCGAGCAGTTCGGCGAGCTGTCGGTCACCGCCACCGACTGGGAGCGCTTTCCAGAGTTCTACGCGGACTACTTCAGGACCGAGCAGGACTTCGAGCAGCCGGGCGGCGACTTCGCGGCCGTCGAGAAGATCACCTACACGGGGCAGGACGCGATCGCCCGTGACATCGCCAATCTCAAGGCCGCGATGGAGGCCGAGGGCGTGACGGAGGGCTTTCTTCCGGTGGTCGCTCCGGCGAGCTGCTTCCCCAACCTCATCGACGAGCACTACGGCTCCCAGGAGGCGGCGCTCATGGGCGTCGCCGAGGCGCTGCGCGAGGAGTACCGGGCGATCGTCGACGCCGGCCTGTACCTGCAGGTGGACGACGCGTTCATCCCCTTCATGTACGACGTGCTCGTGCCTCCCGGCACCATGGACGACTACCTCGCGTGGGCGCAGCCGCGCATCGACGCGGTCAACCACGCGCTCGAGGGCCTTCCGCAAGAGCGGATCCGCTACCACATCTGCTGGGGCAGCTGGAACGGCCCGCACACGAACGACATCCCCTTGCGCGATGTGCTGGGGCTGCTGCTTCAGGTCAACGCCGGGATGTATCTGTTCGAGGCCGCGAACCCGCGTCACGAGCACGAGTGGAGGGTCTGGCAGGACGTCGACCTGCCGGACGGCAAGATCCTTGCGCCGGGCGTCATCAGTCACGCGACCAACGTCGTTGAGCACCCCGAGCTCGTGGCGGAGCGCCTTGAGCGCATCGCGCGGATCGTGGGCCCGGACCGGGTCGTGGCCAGCACCGACTGCGGCTTCGCACAGGGCCCCTACCTGCGTCGCGTCCACCCCACGATCCAGTGGGCCAAGCTCGAGGCGCTCGCTGAGGGCGCGAGGATCGCCTCTGCCCGTAACTACAGCTAAACATGGCAAACCGCGTTCGCGCGGGCCAAAGATGCGGCTGCCCATGCGTGGCGAGAATCCGGTTCACTTGCGTCTCCTCGCTGCAGCGCACCTCCACTCCGGCAAATGTGGCCGCGCCGCCGGCGTGCAAGTTCGAGCTTCGCCATGGTTGCGATAGACACACGAACAACATGGCGAGGCGTGACGGTTAGTCACGTGAAACAGGTCGCGGCAGATCCTCGCAGCCGAACGCTGGGTCCATCAGTGCGCGGAGACGCGAGTCAAGCGCGGTAAGTGTGCAGTCGGGGACAAGCAGCACCCCCGGGACGCCGCCCGCCGGGACGAATCGATCGGCCACAGCCATGCTCGACTGCGACTCGACAGCCTCCCCGGCCTCTGCAATACTCGCTGTGGTCACCCCCGTTCGGGGAGGAGGAAGCGGCGCTATTCGTCGGGTTCGCGTGCGATGACGTTATTGATCGACACTGCCGTCGTCCCGGCTCCGCAGCGAGTGGAGTTCTGGTCACAGGCGTCCTGTGACCACTACCACCCGCTCCAGATCGCCACGGACTCGATGGACCGGTTCTCGGCGCGGATGTGGGGGGACGAGGTCGCCTCGATCGGTCTCATCCGCATCGCCACCGCGCCGAACACGATGAGCCGGACGCGGAAGACCATAGCCGCAGGCGATCCGGAGTGCCTGCACCTCAAAATCCTTCTGCACGGGCACATGCACGCGGCTCAGGAACACCGAGCTGACGTGCTCAGCCCCGGCGATATGACGATCTACGACACATCGCAGCCAGCCGTCTTCCGGGCCGACGAGGCCTTCGAGGCCCTGGTGCTGCGATTGCCGAAGACCGTTCTCGGCGGACAGGCGAGCAAGATGGCCGCGTTGTCGGCGCTTCGGATCCCCGGCAGCGGCGGGCTTCCACGGCTCGCCGCCCAGTTCTTCTGCGGCGTGGCCGCAGGCCTTGCCGACGGCACCATCGCGCGCCACGACGCCAACGTCGCAGAGCGCATCATCGACCTGGTTCGAGGCGTGTACGCGGACCGCTTGGCATTGGAGCGACCGGCGCGGTTGCGCTCGACGACCGAACTGCTGCTCCACGCCAAGGCCTTTATTGCCGCCAACCTTGGCGATCCGCACCTCGATCCCGAACGGATCGCACGGGCGTGCTCGATCTCGACCCGCTATCTACACCGGCTTTTCGAACTCGACGGACAGACCGTGTGCGATTGGATCCGCACCGAGCGCCTCAGTCGCTGCCGCCACGACCTGCTCGACCCGACGTTCGCAGATCAAACGATCATCTCGATCGCAAGTCGCTGGGGTCTCCCGAACCAACCGCACTTCAGCCGGCTGTTCCGCACCGCCTACGACCGCTCGCCGCGCGAGTTCCGCGCAGGTCGCTAGCCGCGGCGTCCTCGCCCGCGCGGTCCCCCTCGGCGCGAACAAGACCACTGGGGGCAGCGCATTTCACGACCTACTGACGCGGTGCGTCAATGTTGTGCACGCTACGGCAAGTTATCGGCAACGGCACTAGTCAGTGAACGTCTGTGAGTGTCAGTATTCCTCGGACCCCATCTGGCGCCCTGCTCCGCTCGCGGCGAGCGCGGGGCGTCGTCCTATCTGGACCGTGGACGCGGCCGCCGGCGCCTTTGACGCAGAACAACCAACGGAGACATCTATGACTCATGCCGAACGCATCCGCTTCTCCCCCGTCGACCCCGATGTGGCATGGATCAAGCTTCGTGCACTCTCCGAACGCGCACAACTCGCCTCCGTGGAACTGTGGTAACCCCGAGCCTTCCCCAGCCAACCAGTCGACGAGATCGCAAAGCCGCCGGGGTGGCGAGCTGGCCTCCCTCTGTTGGTGCGCAGGTCCGCGAGAAGCGGATGGCGGTGGGGATGAGCCTGCGCGAGCTCGCGCGACGCGTCGATGTGTCCGCGAGCTCGGTGTCGCAGATCGAGACGGGCAGGACGCAGCCCTCGGTGCGCACGCTCTACGCGATCGTCTCGGAGCTCGGGCTGTCACTCGACGAGATCTTCGAACTCGTCGCACCGTCTGAAATGCCCGTGACGGGGGTGGTGGCGCACGCGACCGCATCACGGGCGACCGTCGGTGAGCGCGAGCGCCCCGACGCCGCGTCGGTATATCGCTCGGACGCGCAGCGCGTGGCCGAGCTCGCGTCTGGCGTCAGCTGGGACCGGATGGCCGCGTGGGACGACCCGGACGTCGAATTCCTGAGCGCGATCTACCCGCCGGGGAGCAGCTCAAGTCGCGGGAGCGACCAGATACGCGGCGGCGGGCGCGAGTTCGGTCTCGTGATCGCCGGCGTGCTCACCGTGACGCTCGGGCCTGACGCTCACGTACTCGGACCGGGCGACGCGATCAGCTTTGACTCAGCGACTCCCCACCGGCTCGACAACGCAACTGCCCTTGAGGCCCGCGCCGTCTGGGTGGCGTTCGGACGCACCGGTTCGGGGAGAGGTCAGGTGTGACCCGCGCCGGTCGGTGGCGGACCGGGGGTGGCTTCGCTGTCCGACCCGGCACTGCGCCGGTCGAACGCGCGACGCGGAAGAGCCGCGAGGCGGTGCCGAGTGATCGGTCGATGACGAAGCCGCGATAGCTCGCCGAGCTCATCCGGCCACGGCTGCTCTTCGCCCGGCCACCGACGCCACGCTGTCGGCAACTCCACGGTCGGTTCGGGCGTTTGGCGCGCGGCCACCGACCGCCCGCTGCCCGCCGTGCGGGCGATCGGTCGGATAGATAGGGTTGGTTGACGTGAGTGTTGGACCGTCGTCGCGTCGCGTGCCCGTATGGGCACCACTCGCGGCTACCTGTCTGGGTCAGTTCATGGTTGTGCTGGACGCGACGATCGTGAACGTCGCGCTGCCGGCGATGCGGCGCGGACTGCATCTCGGCACGAGCGATCTTCAGTGGGTCATCAACGCCTACCTGCTGACTCTGGGCGGGCTGATTCTGCTCGGCGGCCGGCTGGGCGACCATTTCGGCCGCAAGCGCGTCTATCTGATCGGCGGCCTGATCTTCTCGGCCGCGAGCCTCGCCGGCGGCGTCGCGCCCAACGGCGGCTGGCTCTTGGCGGCGCGAGCGGTGCAGGGGGTCGGGGCAGCGCTGCTCGCGCCCGGAACACTGAGCCTCCTGACCTCGGCGTACACCGAGCCGCGCGCGCGGACGCGAGCGCTCGCGGTGTGGGGCATGACGTCCGCCAGCGGCGGCGCACTCGGCGTGCTCCTCGGTGGCGCGCTGACCGACGTCCTTGGCTGGCGGTCGGTTCTGTTTGTGAACGTCCCGCTTGGCATCCTCGTCCTCGTGCTCGGCGGCATCGCACTGCCACGCACGACGCCCCCGGAGCGCGGGGCACGGCGTCTTGACGTTCCAGGCGCGCTGACGGTTACGGCGGCGCTGACGGCACTGGTGTACGGCGTCGTCGCGACCGAGTCGTACTCGTGGGGCTCGACCCGCACCCTGTTGGTGTTCGCGATCTCGGGAGTGCTGTTTGCGACCGCGGGCGTGATCGAATCCCGGGCCTCGAATGCGCTGATCCCGTTCGCGATCCTGCGGCGCGGACCGGTTGCGACGGCCACCACGTTGATGCTGATCCATGGCGCCGTGGTGACCGCGACGATCTACTTCATCTCGCTGTATCTGCAGCAGGTACGCGGCTACAGCCCACTCGACACGGGCCTCCTGATGATGCCGTTCGTCATCGTCGCGATCGCCACACCGCTCTTCACATCCGCCCTGACAACGCGCCATGGGCCTCGGTTCGTAGCGATCGCCGGCTTGGTCGTGGAGACCGGTGGGATGGTCTGGCTTTCACGGTGGGGCGCCCATGGCAGCATCCTCACGCAGGTCGTGCTCCCGTCGATGCTGTTCAATCTCGGCGGATCGATCTGCTTCCTCTCGATCAGCGTGCTGTTGACCTCCGAGATGGAGCGCGAGCATTCCGGCCTGGGCTCGGGACTGTTCAACGCCGGCCGCCAGGTCGGCGGCTCGATCGGCCTCGCCGCATTGACCGTCGTCGCCGCAGCCCACACGCGATCGTTGCTCAGCGCGCATCACGGCGCCATCGCCACGGCCGACGCCCGCGGGTACGGCCTCGCCCTGCTGACCGGTGCGGGTCTGCTGGGCGTCGGGATACTTGTCGTGGCGACGCACGCAAGCCGCCGCCGCGTGCGGCCGACCGTCGGAGCCGACGCCGAAAGCCAGCCCGTCGAGTTCGCATGACGCCCACCGTCGCCAACGCGCGGCCCGCCGCGTGCCCGCTCTGGCGATTCGCGAGCCTGGAAGCGGTCGCGGTCGGCGAGCGCCGGACTTGCTGACCGTCCAACCGCCGCGGTCGCACCGCCTCGGTTAGGGGCGCGAGCGCGGGCGTGCACGGCGGGCTCAGGAACTGCGCCTAGAACACTTGGGCGAGCAGCCACCTCGGCATTTCCCCGGGGCCTACCCTTCCCCTATGCCACGACGCACGTCACTCGTGATCGGGTCCGCCTGCGCCCTGCTTGTCGGCGCTTGGATCGTGCCGATGGCACGTTCGATCCCGGGGCGCTCTGCGCCGAGCGTGCGCACGGTCCCTGTGCCCGCCGCCGGCCGGCCGGTGGACACAGCCCATCCGAGTCGCGTGGTCGGGCGCGGAACGGCGGCGAGCTGCACCTCGGCCGCCGTGGTCGCCGCGGTGGGGGCCGGCGGGATCATCCGATTCTCGTGCGGAGCCAGGCCCGTCACGATCAGGATGTCTGCGACGGCGAAGGTCATGAACACCAGCCCGCGGGTCGTCCTCGACGGCGGCGGGCTGATCACGCTGAGCGGTCAGGGCCAGCACCGCATTCTCTACATGGACACCTGCGACCCCGCACAGGTGTGGACGACATCGCACTGCCAGGATCAAGCCTCTCCCGAACTGGTCATCGAGAACCTGACTTTCACGGACGGCAACTCGAACGGCCAGCTCTTCGACGGTGGCGGCGGGGGCGCCATCTTCGACCGCGGCGGTCGGCTGCGCATCGTCGACTCGGTCTTCAGCGGCAACCGCTGCGAGCGTGATGGCCCCGACATCGGAGGCGGAGCCGTCCGGGCGCTGTCGCAGTACAACGGCCTTCCGGTGTACGTCGTGAACAGCCGTTTCACCGGCAACGTCTGCAGCAACGGCGGCGCGTTGAGCAGCATCGGCGTGTCCTGGACGGTGCTGAACAGCCGCTTTCTCGCCAACCGCGCAATCGGCATCGGCGCCAATCCCGCCCGAGCCGGCACCCCGGGGGGTGGCAGTGGGGGCGCGATCTACAATGACGGAGATTCGATGATCCTGTCGATTGGCGGCAGCCTGTTCGTGAACAATCGCGCTAACGAAGGCGGCGGGGCGATCTTTTTCGTCAGCGACGACCGCTCCGGAACGCTGGCGATTAACGGCAGCACGCTCGAGCGCAACCCCAACGAGCACTTCCACACGGCCGGCCTTCCAGGGATCTACTTCCTTGGGGCGCGCAGTCCGACGATCACCGAGTCCGTCGTGCAATGAGTACTGCTGACAATCCACAGCATGGGCGTTCACTAAAATTCGAGAGCGCCTGTATCCCTCCACCCGGTCTGGCGCAGCATGCGGCGCAGAACGCCATGGATGATCCTGGTGAGATCACGCGCTTCCACGACCGCTGCAGCGATCTGATGCGTGAGCTTCTCGACGCTCTTGCCGACGCCCCCGACCGGCCGCGCACGTTCCCCGAGATAGAGGACACCTTGGGATGGCCGCGCCGCCGAATCGCCTCCGTGCTGGGCGGCGTCTCACATCTGCGTCAGGCGGAGTTCGGCGGCCGCCGCCCATACCGCTTTCAGGACGACCGCCGGTCTCCGTCGGGGCGCTGGGAGATGTGGATGGACAGCACGCAGGCCCGGGCCGTGCGGGCAGCGCGACCGGCCTAGGCCGCGCGGCGCCGCTGGCCGCCGGGGCGGCCAGCCGGCTCCCAGGCCGACAGCAACGCCCCGTGGGGCGGGGCCTTTGATGCCGTCACTTTGACAAACCGGGCACCTGTGTCAGGCGGCCGGCACACGAAAAAGCGCTCGGCTGGGGGTCGGCCAGCATCGCGGCCAGCGCATGACGCTGGCGATCAGTCATTGACCCGACGGTCTTGGTCTCCGACAGCGGGACGGCCGTCAGAATATCTGCGGCAGCGGGTGCGGCCCCAGCGTCGCTGGCTCATCAACAGCTCGCTCACTGTCATCTTTTCGATCGGCGGGGGACAGCGGAGGATGACCTCCGCAGCGCTGATCGTGCCGTCGGCGATCTGGCGCTTCAGTGCGGCTCGCGCAAGACGGACCTCGTTGGCGCGCTGCAGCGCTCGCATGCACTGTGGGCCAACGCCAACCGTCGTCGTCGCGTTCATACACCTCTCCCCCTTTCTCACCGATGCCCGGGAACAGGCTGCCGATCGGCTCTTGACATTGCCCCGATACACCGGGCTGCGCCCGTCGGTGACCGGGAATTGGCATCGCGACCCCGCACGCGACCTTTGGGCGCGCCATGCGCGCCGCCGAGCTTCCGTTGCGCTTGTGAACCTGACGCTACGCGACTGTGCCGGCCAGATCAACCGCCCGCTGCGATCAACGCCCGCTCAACGCGAGCTTTCCCTTGCGGCGCCGCGCGCGATCGGAAGGACCGTCCCGCCGCGAGCCTCGAGACGCGTTGCTGGACCAATGCGCACGGTGTCGCGCGAGCGGCGGTCGCGCTAGCATTTGCTGTGTACTAAGAGGGAGGCTCGCTGATGGTAGACACCGGCGCGATCGCCAGCGACATCCAGCGAATACATGGCGAGTACTACGGCCAGACACCCGGTCAGGTGCGCGTCTTCGAGGACGGCGACGTCCTGGTGGTGCTGATCGAGGAGACCTTTACGCGCGCCGAGCAGATTCTGATCGGGCGCGGCGAAGCCGACGAGGTGCAGATCATCCGCCGGCGCTTCCAGTTGGCCGTCGCAGACCAGTTCATAGCAATCGTCCAGACGGCAACCGGCCGCTGCGTGCGCGCGTTTCTCTCGGACACGGACCTGCGCGAGCGGCTTGCCGTGGAGACCTTCGTCCTGGGCGAAGCCGTTGAGGATATGGCCGGGTTTGAGCGCGAAGGGGCGCGCTCGGCTACCGAGCAGGAGATCAGCCAGCAGTCGGGGCGCGAGGCCGCGTTCAAGCAGCACGAAAACTAAACCTCCGCTCGGTGCGGAAACGCTCCGCGCCGCCGAGAAAGACGTGCAACCATCAGAGCGTGGGCGAGTTCGACTCCCTGCAGATCACGGTTAGAACGTGGATGCTCGCTGGTCGCGAGCTGAGCGACGTCGAGGAGGAACTGATCGACCCCGCGCCGCTCAGCACCGACGAGAAGGCGGTGCTATGGCTGCTCGCGTGGTCGATGCTGCCGCCCAGCCACCAGCTCGCCGAGGTCCAGGCACACATCGAACTGCTCTCGCACTCGCACGTCTAACAGACGAGAGCGCTGCCCCGGCGGCACCGACCCGGCCTCCGTGGGGAGACCGGGTCGGTCCGCACGCGGGCTACGGTGTGACGAGGGTGAAGGTCCCGCCGCCCGGGCTCTTCAGCCCGTTGCCGTTACCGAGGACGTGGGATCCGGGTCCGTTGCCGTTCTTGCCGATGCTCTCGCGCGAGTACAGGTAGAGCGGCTTGCCCCGGTAGGTCACCTGGACAGTTCCGTCGGAGCGCCTCAACGTTCCGAAGCTGCTCGCCGTGAGCCCGTCGATCAGCCCGGGGGTGCCGCCGGTGAGCAGCGGCGGCCACGCGACGGCGCACGCCCCGGTGCAGGTGCTGCTGCTCGCCGTGTCGCTGCTCAGCGAGTAGACCGGGAAGGTGTGCAAGGCCCCGTCGACCATCACCGCTCCCAGCACCGTCTTGCTACCGACGGTCGTCGTCGCGATCATCTGCGACCACGGCAGCGGCAGTCCCTGCGGCGTGATCAGATACCAGAGCCCATGGGCCGGTGGAATGCCGGGCTCGTCCCAGCCGACGCCGGTGACCTGTAGGGGCTTTTGGTCGAACAGGTACAGCGGATGCCCCGCGTAGGTGACCTGGCTGCCGATCCCCGCCCGCTGGACTGTGCCGAGCAACTTCTGGCTCACACCAGGCCCTGCGACCGGCGCCCCGTTCGTCGTCAACGCCGGCCAATCCGCGTTCTGGTTGCCTGGCTTGCCGGTGCAGAGGTACGGTCCCAGGAGTGACATGACCTTGGTTGCGCTGCAACCGTAGCTGGGCGGCTGATCGCTGGTGATGTAGTACACGGCGTAATCCGCGTACTTACCCGAGCCGACGACGATCATCGTGCCAAACGGCCCGGGAGCGCTCGAGATCGTGATGCCGCCGCTTGCGGCGGACGCACCTCTCGCCGTGTCCGCGAGCAGCGGTACGACGGCGACTGCTGCCGTCAACGCCAGCATGGCGGCAATCCGCCGCAGACGCGGTGTGCGACGACCATCACCGCCCAGTCGCGACAGGACGCTCGCGCGCGCCGCGACAGCGGTCAATCTTGTGGGCCTCACGGACATCGATGTCTCCTTAGATCGCGCCTCGTTGGATCAGTTGGGCGTTACGGTAGGCGCCGACCGTTACGAGGCCGTTACGGCACACCCAGGGCGTCTCGAACGAGCCGTTGGCGCTTGGGGACCGACGACACGGGCTCGACACCCACCTCACACCGACGGGGCGGCTTGCGCCTAGCCGTCAGTCGTAGTGACGGAGCGCCGGCCAGAACGACTGCCACGGACCGTGCGGGCCGGTGCAGGTCCAGATCTGGACGCCGTTCTCGTCGTTGTTGACGTTCAGCGGGCTGTGAAACGTCGCGTCGAAGGTGCAGCGCGCGAAATGCGGTTGGAGCTGGGCGACAGAGCCGAGCGCGATGACCGTCGCATCCGACGCCCTGCCCGGACCCCAGAGCGAGTAGTTGTTGTGGCCCGAGAGCGGTGTGGGCAGGCGATAGGCCGGGCCATACCAGGCAATCGCCCCGGCCTCACCGTAGTTGCCGGTGAAGATCGATGCGCCCGCGCGACGGCGCGCAGGAAGCGCCTCGTACACGCGGTCGACACTTTGGGCCAGCTGCGGCCAGCCGACCGTCTCGCCCTGGTCGTAGTTGAGCTTGTGCATGAAGCGGAGCTTCGCGAACGTCGCCAACGGCAGCAGCGGCAGGATCAACACGAGGGTGAGAATGCCGCCGAGCGCCGGCGTGGCGATCCAGGTGCGGCGACGCGCCGCGCTCGGCGCGCGGGACTCCACCGCGACCGCGCCCGCGGCAAAGATCAGCGGCAGGAAGCCATCGGTGTAGTAGGGCCGGCCGGGAATGTCGACGAACACGTATGCGAGCAGGAGCCCGGCGGCGACTGCGAAGAAGCGCAGCTCGCGGCGGCGAATCAGATAACGGACGCCGGCCACGGCGAGCGGTACGGCGAGCAAACCCATATAGACGAGTTGCGCAGGTAGATCGCTCGCTCGATCGCCACCGCTCGAATGCTCGCTCTGCAACGCGCGCGACATCGCGACCGCCGGGAACCCGTGCGATGCCTGCCAGACCAGGTTCGGCAGCCCCAGCAGGGCGGCGATCGCCACGCCCGCCCAGAGCCAGGGGGAGCGCAGCAGCGAGCGCGAGGGCGACAGGAGCAGCCCGAGCCCCAGCGCCAGCGCGAGCAACAGCACGAGGTTCTTGTTCTCGAGGTCGACACCCGCGACGACGCCCGCCCACAACCAGCAGCGCGGCTGGTCGTGGAGCACGGCCCGCAGCACGAACAGCATGATCAGCGCCCAGCCGAGCAGGTCATAGACCGTCGTCCCCGCGAGATGCGCGGCGCCGAGGATCACGGGAGCGGCGGCGGTCGCGACGGCGGCGAGCGCCTGCGCGAACCTGCCGCCGCCGAGCGTCCGCGCGATAAGTCCGCTGACGATCACCGTCGCGGCGCCGGCAAGCGCGGGGACGACGCGAATCGCGCTCGGGCTGCCACCCATCGTGAGCGCCGACAGGTGCACGATCAGCGGTGCGAGCGGGCCCTGATCGACATAGCCGAGGGCGAGATGGTTGCCGGCGGCGAGGAAGTACAGCTCGTCGCGATGGAAGCCATAACGACCGCTCGCCGCGAGCTCGATCGCGGCGAAGCCGGCGGCGATCAGCCACACCGCGCGGCCGACAGCCGGCGCGGCGGAGCGACCCGGCCCGTCCATCATCTCAGGACCCGGCCGGCCGACGAGGCGCGCGACACCAACGCCACTCGATCGGCCTGCCGCACGCCCCCGCTCGCCATTGCCGAAGGACTGTGCCACACCGCGGTCGCGAACGCCGCGGCGCCCGGGCGGGCGTCTCGCGAGACAGGACGGTCGGGTGCCTTGACAGCCTTGTCAATGTGCAGCTTGAGCGAAACCGACCCAGGAGACCAGCGACCATGCAACTTGATGGCATCCACCATGTCACGTGCATCACGGCGGACGCCCCGGCGAATGTCGACTTCTACGCGCGCGTGCTCGGTTTGCGGCTGGTCAAGCAGACCGTCAATTTCGATGCGCCGGATGTCTATCACCTCTACTACGGGGACGAGCGCGGCGCACCGGGTTCGATCCTCACGTTCTTCGAGTTCCCGGATGCGGCGCCGGGTCGTGCCGGGGCGGGGATGATCCACCGGCTGCGCTGGCGGGTTGCCTCGCCCGAGGCGCTCGCTTTCTGGTCCGAGCGACTCGCCCGCGAAGGCGTCGAGCTCGAGTCAGACGCAGGCGAGCGGGCGCTGCGCTTCCGCGACCCCGAGGGCCTCGGGTTGGAGCTCCGGGTCGTCGACAGCGATGACGAGCCGCTGCGTGCCCACGCCGCAGACGTCCCGGCGGAGCATGCGCTGCTGGGCTTCGACGGGGTCGACGTGTATGGCTTCGACGTCGAGCACGAGGACCACCTGCTGACCGCGGCGATGGGCTTCACGCGGACGGGCCGTGGCGAGTATCTGCTCGAGGGAGGCCGGCGGCGGGCGAGCTACGCCTACGACGCGCCACCGGCGGCCACCGGGCTGCAGGGCGCGGGCACTGTCCATCACATCGCCTGGTGCGATCGCGACGATGAGCACGCGCAGTGGCGCGAACACCTCGTGCAGGTTGGAGCGCGGCCGACCCAGATCGTCGACCGGCAGTACTTTTGGAGCATCTACTTTCGCGAGCCGCGCGGCGTGCTGTTTGAGCTGGCGACGCCGAGTCCCGGGTTCGCGGTCGATGAAGACCCCCAGCACCTGGGCGAGGAGCTGCGGCTGCCGCCACAGCACGAGCACCTCCGAGAGCAGCTCGAGCGGTCGCTGACGCCGCTCGTCAACCCACGAGCCGACGCGGCACGGTCGTGAACCGCGGCGGCCGCTGAAAGGAGAGCCGATGGTCACGTGCACACACCTCGAGGAGGTCGTTGTCGACCGTCCTGAACGCGTCGCCGGCTGCGAGGATTGCCTGGCGATCGGTGGCCGATGGCTGCATCTGCGGGTCTGCCGCAGCTGCGGCCACATCGGCTGCTGCGATTCCTCGCCCAATCGCCATGCTTCCCAGCATGCGCGCGACAGCGCGCATCCGATCGTCACCTCGGTCGAGCCCGGCGAGGACTGGTCCTACTGCTACGTCGACGACGTGATGTTCGTGATCGAGAGCCCGCGGTGAGCGAGTCGCTCGGGGCGGGCATGGATGAGCCCCCCGATCGCGGCGGCGCCTTTCCGCGTCTTGACGGCGAGCAGGCCGCTTCATACTGTCGCCGATGAAACGCATCGGATTCCTCTCGTTCGGCCATTGGCAGCCGGCGCCCGGGTCGCTGACACGAACGGCGAGCGATGCGTTCCTGCAGACGATCGAGCTGGCGGTCGCGGTCGAGCGACTCGGCCTCGACGGCGCCTTCGTGCGCGTCCACCACTTCGCGCGCCAGCTGTCGTCGCCCTTTCCTCTGCTTGCCGCGATCGCCGCGCGCACGAAGCGGATCGAGATCGGCACCGCGGTGATCGACATGCGCTACGAGAACCCGCTCTACATGGCCGAGGACGCCGCGTCCGCCGACCTGATCAGCGGCGGCCGGTTGCAGCTGGGCATCAGCCGCGGCTCCCCCGAGCCCGCGCTGCGCGGTTCGGAGTCCTTCGGCTACGTCCCCGCAGAGAACGAGACGGACGCCGACCTCGCGCGCTCGCACACGAAGCTGTTCCGGGCCGCGATCGAGGGAGCCGGCGTCGCGCTGGCCGACACGCGAATGACCGGCTCGACCGGCACGCTGGCGATCCAGCCGCAGTCGCCGGGGCTGGCCGAGCGGATCTGGTGGGGTGCGGGCACGCGCAAGACGGCGGTCTGGACGGCCGAGCAGGGCATGAACCTGATGAGCTCGACGTTGCTCACCGAGGACACCGGCGTGCCGTTTGACGAACTGCAGGCCGAGCAGATCGCGCTGTACCGCGCCGCCTGGGAGCGGGCCGGCTGGGAGCGTGAGCCGCGGATCTCGGTCAGCCGCAGTGTCCTGCCGATCGTCACCGATATCGACCGGATGTACTTCGGTGACCGCACCGGTCGCGACGGCGCCGACCAGGTCGGATACCTCGATGGAACCCTCGCGCGCTTTGGCAAGAGCTACATCGGCGAGCCCGGCGTCATCGCCGAGGAGTTGAGTCGCGATGCCGCCGTGCGCGAGGCGGACACGCTGCTGCTCACGGTGCCGAACCAGCTCGGCGTCGAATACAACACCCGGCTGCTCGAGACCATCGCACGCCATATCGCTCCCGCGATCGGCTGGCAGCCGCCGACCGACGTGGCGCCGGCCAACGGGCGAACCCCCGGGAAGGACGCCGGCATCCCCGCGTCGGGCGACCAGCCGCCCCCCATCGCGTCACGACCCGGCCGGCGCACGTCCTGACCGGCATTCACGCCCGGGATCAGCGTGTCGTCAGGTCGCGACGGAGCAGGCCGTGGAGGGCGAAGTCGAGTGCGCGCGTTGCGGCGGCGGTGCGCTCCGCGGTGCTCGCGATACCGCTGAGCGTCCCGTTGATCATGTTCAGGACGAGCATCAGGTCGTCGGCGCGCAGGTCGTCGCGCAGCAGATCACTCGCTCGCGAGCGATCGAGCGCGGCGTCGAGGACGACGAGCATGCGCTGGCGCAGTTCGCTGAGCACGGGGGCCAGCGTCACGTCTTCGCGCAGGATCCCGACGAGGTCGTGGATGCGCACGAGCATGTCGGCGGCGGCGTCCAGCACGATCAGGATCACCCGGCTGTCGTCGTGATGCTCGGCGGCGATCGCCTCGATCCGCTCGACGTGCTCGCGGCTGATCGCCGCGACGATCGCCGCGCGGTCGGGAAAATGGCGGTACAGCGTCGCCTGCCCGACTCCGGCTCGACGACCGATCTCATACATCGGGACATCGCGTCCGGAGCTGAACAGCTCGCGCGCGGCGGTGAGGATCGCCGCGCGGCTGCGTGCCGCGTCCTTGCGCAGCGGCGGCTGAGCGGTGCTGGGCAATCAACCAGGCTCCGCGCCGGCCTCCGGCGCAGACGCCGGGGCACGGGTCAGCAGCACCGCGCCGCGCAGCGCGTGGACGACGGCGCGCGACACGCTTCCGGCTAACGCTTCGCCGAGCCGTCCGCGTCCGTGGGTGCCCATCACGACGAGGTCGTGGCCCTCGGCGGCTGCCGTGATCTTCTGCGCCGGCGAGCCGTGCTGCAGCAGCATCGTCACCGACACGTCGCCGGGAACGCTGTCCTGCGCGCTGCGCTGCAGTTCGCTGTAGAAGGCCTCGAGGTCGTAGGGGCCGGCGGCCACACTCGTGACGGCACCCGGAACGTCGGGGATCACCGTCAACAGCGTCAGGCGGGCGCTCTGATCGCGCGCAAGCTCGACCGCCAGCTCGAGCGCGGCCTTGCTGTCGTGCGAGCCGTCGTAGGCGACCAGGATGCGGTGGAAGACGCTCACGGGCGCGGTGATGGGGTTCGTGGCGTCGCGAGCCCGGGACGCTGCTCGGCGTTCGCCCTACGGGGAATCAAAGCGGACAGCATTGTACGTATACTACTGGGCGAATCCGGCGACGGTCGTCCGCGGCCGAGCCTCAGCCCCGCCCCGTCCTCGCCGATCCTGGTTCTCCGCCGCCCCACGAGATGACCGCGCAGCAGTCCGAAAGAGTGCATCCCAACATCACGCTCGCGGTGCTGGCGGTGGGTGCGCTCGCGTACGCGGTGCTGAGCGCGGCGGTCGTCCCGGCGCTACCGACGATCCAGCACGATCTGCACACCTCGGAGACGGGCGTGACGTGGCTGTTGACCGCCTACCTGCTGGCGGCCTCGGTCGGCACCTCGATCCTCGGCCGCCTGGGCGACATGTACGGCAAGGGACGCGTCCTTCTGTGGACCTTCGTGATCCTCGCCCTCGGTACGCTGCTGGCGGCCGTCGCCAACTCGCTGGCCCTGGTGATCGTGGGGCGAGCGCTCCAGGGCGCCGCCGGCGGCATCTTCCCGCTCGCCTTTGGCATCGTCCGCGACGAGTTTCCACGCGAGAAGGTCGCCGGGAGCATCGGGCTGCTGTCGGCCACGCTCGGTGTCGGTGGCGGTTTGGGGATCGTCGGCTCCGGCGTGATCCTGCAGCACCTCAGCTGGCATTGGCTGTTCTGGATTCCGCTGTTCGTGATCGTCGTCGCCGCGCTCTTCACCTGGCGGTTCGTGCCGGAGTCGCCGGTGCGGGTGCCCGGGCGGATCAACTGGGGTGCTGCCGCGCTGATGACCGTCGGCATCTCGGCGGCCCTGCTCGCGGTCAGCGAGGCGACGGTCTGGAGCTGGGGCTCGGTCAAGACCTTGGGCCTGCTCGCGGCGGGACTCGCGGTGTGCGCGGTCTGGGTCGCCGTCGAGGCACGCAGCAGCGTGCCGCTGGTGGACATGACGATGATGCGAATCCGCGGTGTCTGGACCACCAACGTCGCCGCATTCCTGCTCGGCGCCGGGATGTACTCCTCGTTCATCATCATCCCCCAGTTCGCGCAGCTGCCCACGAGTACCGGTTTCGGGTTCGGCTCCTCGGTCGTGGTGTCGGGCCTGTACCTGCTGCCGCTGACCATCGCGATGATGACCATGAGCCTGCTCGCCGGCCCGCTCGCGCTCCGCTACGGCTCACGACTTTCGCTGCTGGTGGGCACCGTGGTCACCGCCGCGGCGTTCGCCCTGCTCGCCCTGGCGCACGGTCATCCGTACGACTTCCTGATCAGCGCGGGACTGATGGGCATTGGCATCGGTCTGGCATTCGCCGCGCTGGGAAACCTGATCGTCGAGGCGGTGCCACCCCACCAGACCGGCGTCGCATCGGGGATGAACACGGTCATGCGAACGCTCGGCGGCGCGCTTGGCGCGCAGATCGCCGCGACCTTCATCGCCGCGAACGTGGCCCACGGGCTGCCCACGGTGACCGGGTTCACCGAGTCCTTCGTGCTCGCGACGGCGTTTCTCGTGGTCGGCATCCTCGCCGCCGTGGCGGTGCCCCGACGCCGCGTGTCGCGCGAGACGCCGGCGCCGGACGCTCAGCATGAGCGGCCCGCGCTCGGCGCCCACGGCGATCGCCCGGCCGAGACAGCCAACCCGCGCGCCTGAGCGTGGGCGGAGACGGCGCCGGGTGTCGGTTGTCACCGAGACCGAGCCCGTGACGCCAACTGGGAGCGTCAAACGCTCGGCCTGTAGCTCCGGCGGTCACCGCCGCCTGGGGGCGGGGCCGGGCGTGCTGACGCCCCGGCATTGCTGCCGAGGCGTCAGCGGCGATCGCCCGAGAGCTAGACGATCTTGAATCGATAGACGATCGGGGACTTGGTGCCGCCCGGTCCGACCGCCCGCACATACAGCACGTACTTGCCGATCTTCAGATGCTTGAACGTCTTCGACGAGCCGCATGCCACGTACTTGGGCTTCGGCGTCTTGGCGTGCTTGCCGATCGGGACACGCACCAGCGCGCACCGGAAGCCCGTCGCCGTGCCGATCGCCTTGAACCGGAACTTGGCGGTCCGGCTGCGCGAGCTGATCTGCTTGAAGACCAGTCGCGTCCCCGGCGCCCCCACTCCGCCGGACGGCGGCGGCGTCGAAGCAACCGGCGGCGGTGGTGTGACGACGACCGGCGGCGGCGGCACCGGCGCCGCGGGCACGGTGATCGTAATCTCCGAATTCGCAGCCGGAGTCCCGGCGACCCCGAGCGCGGTGAGCGTCACCGTGTAGACCGCGTTCGTCGTCGTGCTGGTGTTCGCGGGAACCGTGATCGTTCCCGAGCCGTTGCAGCTCGCCACCGACGGCAGCGACAGCGCCGCTGCGCCGGCGGGGAGTGAGACCGCGCCGATGCTGCAGGTCAGCGCCTCCGTCGTGGCGAAGCCGATGTTCACGGTTCCGCCGCTGCTCGTCGGGAGCGTTGTCGACTGCGGCGTGAACGAGTCGATCGTCGCCGTCGGCCCTGCGTAGGCGCTCTCAGAGGCCTCACGTTCGTACTGGAACGCGCTTCCCGGCGCGCCGACGATGAAGCTCCCGGGGCCGTACCCCTCGAACTTGAAGCGGACGCCGGAACTGAACGGGATGGTGCCCGGGAACGTGAGCGTGAGCGTGTTCCCGCTGCCGCAGTTGATGCTCTGTGCGAACACGCGGTCGGCCTTGTTGAGATCGGTGTAGGGCGTGATGTAGGTGAACTGCGAGGAGGTGTTACCCCCGCTGTCACTGCTGTCCTGGCACGCGACGTTGCCGTAATAGGTGAACGTCGCCTGGCTGCCGCTGACCGCGATCGCGCTGATCTGCGGCGGCACGGAGGTCGCGCTGACGAACGTCGACCCCGGCAGCGTTTCGACCACGCCGGCCTCCTCGAACGATGCGAGGTTCGGTGTCGGGATGTAGTCGAGCGTGCTCGAGTTGGTGTTCCCGATCAGCTGCTCCGGCGGGTTGTTGCCGCACGCGTTCGCGCCGAGCTCCGCTCCGGTGTTGACGTCATAGGCTACGTCGGTGGAGCCTGCCTCGCAGCTCGTGATGACCTCGGGTGCACTGTCGTCCGGCGGTCCCGGCAGGTCCGTGGTCGGAAGCGGGATCACGTCGTAGACGTCCGGCGTGATCGGCCCCGAGCCCCCGATGTCGCAGTTGCCGCCATTGAACACGCGGGTCAGTCCCGAGATGTTCGAGCAGGTCGTCGAGTTGTCAATGCTGACGCTGTCGCTCACGATGCTCGGTGAGGGCTGCGTACCCGACACGGCGAGCGCGAACGACGCGGGCGCCCCGGTGAGGCCGGTGGAGCTTGTCGCGGTGAGCCCGGACCGCATCAACTGCGTGCCGGTCGTCATCGCCGGCGCGCCGGTGACCGACCACGTGACCGTGGTGTTGCCGATGCCCGGAGTCGCTACCGGGGTGCCGAGGTTCGTCGGAGAGGTGAGCGTCCCCGCGTCGGTCCCGTCCGAAAGCGCGAGCGAATAGGTGGGACCCGTCGCCGTGACGACACCAGGAAGCACGGCGGTCAGCGTGTCGCCGGATCCGACGATCGCGGCGGTGACGCCGTTCGTCCCGGACGCGGTCGGCCCGTCCGCCGCCACGTTACCCGACGGAGTGCTCGTCAGGTCGTAGGTGATCGTCGAGGTGCCGTTACCACCGGCCACGTTCGAGTTGCCGTTATTGATCGTTGTGCTGGCCGAACCCTCGCTCAGCGTGAACGAGTAGCTCCCGCCGACGGTGACCGGCTCGTTGTAGGTGACGGCGACCGAGTCGCCGGCCCTGAGCAGGTAGTACTTGTCGACCTGGCCACTCGCGACGAGGTCCCAGGCGTTGCCCGAGGCGTCGCTGACACCCGTCGATCCGAGGATCTCGGCCAGGGAGGACAGCGACACGCTGGTCGAGCCCTGGACCGTGAAGTTGATGGTAGTGCCGCTGATGGAGGCACTCAGGGTGCCCGCCGCCGAGCTGAGGGTGTCAACGTGGGTTCCGTCGGTCAGCGTCAGGCTGTAGGAGCTGGCCAGGACCGGCGTCTCGTTGTACGTCACGTGGAGCGACGTCCCGGAGGCGCTTGTTGCGGTCGAGACGAGCGGCGTCGCCACCGCGGCACCCGCCGCGCTGGAGAAGGCCACCATCAGCCCGGCGATCGCGAGCGCCGTCGAGAGCAGGGTCAGGCTGGCGCGGCGAAGCGCAGCCGTTCGAGTTGTCTTCCGAGTCCGCGCTCGGAACCCGCTGGCGGGTTGCCAAGAACGGACAGCCAGTTCAGCCATCGTTGATCCGGTTGTGCGTTGTTTGCGCATGTCCGCCTCATTTCCCTTCGTCCACGGCGGAGAGCGGCCGTTGCGCACTCCCCTGTTCTGTGAGAATCAGGACGAAACGTGGTCATTAGCGTCCGACCACCGCGTCACCCTGAGAGCTCCGGTACGCGTAGAACATACGCCCGATGGGTTTGTTGGGTTGGGGATCTTTTTCCGCCCGACGGGGCGATGATGTCGACCGTCGCGCGCGGATCGCCCGTTTCTGCGGCCATTTTTGATGCTCGCGGCTGCTCTGGTTGGCCCGCTTGACGTCCCACCGGGGCGCTGTGAGTCGTGGGGCGGGTTACACCGGCCAGGCGCCTCCTGCGGCGACGCGGGCAGCAATACCGTCCCCGGACGGCCGGCTCCGGCCCCCTGGCGCGCCGCTGCGCGTCCGGACCTCGTGGGGGCGCAAATCACCTGCTAATCGACGGGGTCGCGGTGGCGTAGTGGCGGCGAGCGGCAGCCCCCGGGTTGGCGGTGCGCGCGCCAGGATCAGCAGCGCGGCCGCCCACGGCTCAATCGCGTTCGAGGCGCAGCGCGAGGGTGGGACAGGCGCTGGCCGCGCGTCTGGCGTGCGCTTCGAGACCGGCCGGAATTGCGTCCGATGTGAGGATCGGGTACCCCCACTGGTCGAGGCGGATCGACTCGGGCAGCAACTCGGCACACAGGCCGTGGCCGACGCAGCCGATCGCGTTGACGCGGATCCGCATCAGGCGAGCGCCAGCGCGGAGGCCGGGAACTCCAGCACCGGATCGCCGTCGCAACGACGACACGGTCCGTGGCGGGCGTGGTCGTCGAACTGTTCGGCAAACGTGCTCAGTGCGGTCGAGACGAAGCGGACAAGCCCGCTGGGGTGATGGCACGCGCCGCGCCCGGGGAGCTCCGCGGTCCAGCGCCGCAGGTCGGCGAACGCGTTCCGCGGGGCCTTGCCCTCGGCGATGCCGTGCAGCGTTCGAGCGATCGCCGCCGTGCCGTGGACGCACGGACCGCATTGCCCCGCGGTCTCGGTCGCGAGATAGATCGCGATCCGCACGGTCTCGGCGACCGGACACGAGCTCGCGGGGAGTGCGACGAGGACGCCGCAACCTAGCGCCGCGCCGTGGCGCGCCAACGACGCGCGGGAGAGATCGAGCGCGCCGATCGCCGCGGCCGGCAACCAGGAGCCGAAGTACCCGCCGATCAGCAGCCCGCCGAGCTCCGCGCTGGTTCCGCCCGCGGCGCCGAGCAGCGTCCGAAGCGAGGTCGCACACTCGATCTCATAGACGCCGGGAGCGCCGACCGCGCCGGCGACCGTCACGAGCCGTGAGCCGGGCTCGTCCCCGGTCCCGAGCGCGCGGAACCACTCGGCGCCGTGTCGCGCGATGAGGGCCAGGTGGGCGAGCGTCTCGACGTTGTGAATCAGGGTCGGGCGCCGGCGCACGCCGCGGTCCGTCGGGCGCGGCGGAGTGAACGTCGGCTTCGGAGGACCACCGTTGATCTGCGATACCAGCGCGGTCTCCTGGCCGCTGAGGAACCGTTCGCCGGCGACGAACAGCTCCACGCGAACAGGGTCGCGCCGCTGGGCCAATGCGTACTCGAGACTGCGGCGCGCGGTGGAGTTGGATTCCTCGAACGCGATGATCAGCTCGTCGGCGCCGACGGCTCGCGCGGCGAGCGTGGCGCCGTCGAGGACGAGATGCGGAAGCTCATGGAGCAGCAGCGCGTCCTTGGCGCTGATCGGCTCGCTCTCGCAGCCGTTGGCAACGACGATCGGCCGGCCGCGAGCCGCGCGCACTGCGCGCATCTTCGTGGCGGTCGGGAACGCGGCGCCGCCGCGGCCGCACAGGCCCGAGTGCTCGACGAGCTTGATCAGGGTCCGAGCCCCGAGCTCCCGCGGAGCCGGCAACGGCCCGTATGCCTCGACGTGGCCGTCGAGATCGCCGGCGACGCCGAACGAGAGCCCCCGCAGCAGCCGCGGCAAGCCGCGCGCGCTCGCGGCGGCACTGATGACGCCGGGGGCAGCCGCTGCCGGCCCGGCGAGGAGGTCACGTTCGAAGCTCATCGACGCGAGTGTGGCCCGGCTAACCCAATCGCTGCTAACGCTCGCGTGAGAAGCCGCTCATCAGCCGAGCGGCCCCCCCGGCAGTCTGGAGCCGCTGTGCTCGGCTCGATGAGAGGGTTCTCACGCCCGGGTAAGTCGTGGCTTAGGGCCGTCGAAGACCATTGCGTCGATGGCGCAGAATCGTCGCGGCGCCGGTGCCGGCACGCGTCAGCCCGGCCCGGACGCCGGCCACCGTGCCCGCGGTCCCCGGCGCTACTCTCGGCGTGTGCGAACACGACGGCGGCTGGTGCTGATCCTGGCGATCGGGCTCATCGCCGCTGCTGTCGCCGACGGTGCGGCGAGCCCCGGCACCCCGGCTGCTTCGCCGCCGCGCGCGGCGGTCGCCAAGGCGGCCCGACCGGCCGTCGCCCGCGCCGCCGCCGCGCCGCACCTCGTTGTGACGGCGCCGCGCGCGCCCGGCGCCGGCTGGACGGTGGTCGCGCAGGTTCGCGGCCAGCCCGCAGCGTGGATCGCCCAGCGCTCTGGCGTCACGTTCCTGCGCTTTGACCAGGGCCTCGTGCACCTCACCCTGCACGCGGGCTCCACTGACGGCGGCGTCACCGGCTGGACCTACGGCGACCAGATCAGCCCGCGCGAGATCCATCTCGTGCTGGCCGCGTTCAACGGCGGGTTCAGGCTCAGCTACACCGATGTCGGCTTCTCCTCCGGCGGGCATGTCGCCGTGCCGCTCAAGCCGGGGCTCGCCTCAATTGTCACCTACACCGACGGCACGTCGAACATCGGCACCTGGCTCAACGGTGTGCCGACGGCGCGCAAGACGGTCTTCTCGGTCCTGCAGAACCAGCAGCTGCTCGTCGATCGTGGCGCGGCGGCGGCAACCGTCACGAACTGCGTGCTCGCCTGCTGGGGCCACACGATTCAGGCCCTCACCACCGTCGCGCGGTCTGGCCTCGGGATCACCGCCTCCGGGCAGCTGGTCTGGGCGGCCGGTGAGCAGCTGACGCCGGCCGCCCTCGCCGCGGCGCTGATCAGCGCCGGAGCGGTGCGTGCGATCGAGCTCGACATCAACCCGGACTGGGTCGCCGGCTACCTCTACATCCATCATGCGACCGGGCCGACGGCCGTCCCGGTCGTCCCCGGCCAGCTCGGCATCGCCGGTCAGCTGCTCGCCCCCTACAGCCGCGACTTCTTCGCCGTCGTCGCGAACTGACGCGCGGTCAGTGCAGGTGATGGTGGAAATGCGCCCAGACCCCGAACTGCGACTCGACGAGCAGCGCCAGCACGAGCCCGCCGACGATCGCTCCGGCCAGCGACAGCGCGCGCGCGCCGCGACCGCTGCCGTGGTCATCCCAGGAGCCCCGCGACTCGCCGTCGGCTCGCAGCGCGGCGGGAAGCTCGGCCAGGTGGCCGAGCACGTGCAGGCCGGTGAACGCGATCCAGACGAAGAAGCTCACCTTGTGCAGCGGCGTCAGCGTGCCGCGCGATCCCGGGCCCGCGAACAGCAGCGCGACGCCGCTCGCGAAGACGACGACGGTCGAGAGCACGACGATCGGTGCGATCAGGCGCATCGCCGCCGGTGGCGGGCCCTTCGAGCGGTAGCGCGGATTGGCGGCGTAGTAGCGGACGAAGCGGTATCCGGTGCTCGCCATCTTCAGCACGACCGGCCCGATGAGCAGCATCCCGAGGAACATGTGAACGTTGAGCAGCGAGCCGATCCGGACGATCGTGACGCCGAGCGCGGCGAGCAGCAGGAGCAGCACGACGCCCGCGGCCGCGGTCAGCTGCTCGTTGCCGGCGGTGCCCCCGGCGATCAGGCGCGCGAAAGACGTTCGGCGCGAACGGCGCAGCGCCGACGCCAGGCCGGGCTCGCCCGGATCTGAATGTGACACCACCCTGCGAGTGTCTGCAGACCGACTAAGTGGTTGGTTAACCACACGTGAGAATCCGCACATTCGCCGCGCGCCGATCGCCGTGCGGCCAGCCGTCGCGGCAACTGCGGCGTTCAGGCGGCGACCGGCAGCTCGCTCGCGTCGCTGTCGAGGATCGGCGCAAGCCAACGGCGGGCCTCGTCGATCGTCCAGCCCTTGCGCGCGGCGTAGTCCTCGAGCTGGTCGATGCCGATGCGTCCGACACCGAAATAGCGAGCACCCGGGTGCGAGAGGAAGAGGCCCGACACCGACGAGCCGGGATGCATCGCGAAGCTGTCGGTCAGCTGGATCCCGGTGCGCGCCGGCGCGTCGAGCAGCTCGAACAGGGTGGCCTTCTCGGTGTGGTCCGGCTGGCAGCCGTAGCCGGGCGCGGGCCGGATCCCGCGATAGTCCTCGGCGATCAGCTGCTCGCGCGACAGCGACTCATCCGCCGCGTAGCCCCAGCCCTCCCGCCGCACCCACTCGTGCGTGCGCTCGGCGAACGCCTCGGCGAGCCGGTCGCAGAGCGCCTTGAAGAGAATCGCGCTGTAGTCGTCGTTCTCGCGTTCGAACTGCTGCGAGCGCTCCTGCTCGCGATGGCCGGTGGTGACCGCGAACGCGCCGACGTAGTCGGCCACGCCGCTGCTCGCCGGAGCGACGAAGTCCGAGAGCGCATGGTTGGGGTGCGCTGCATCGCGTTCGAGCTGCTGGCGCAGCGTGTGCAACTCAGCCAGCGGAACGGTGCGCTGCTCGTCGGCGTAGACGACGATGTCATCGCCGACGGAGTTCGCCGGCCACAGCCCGGCGATGCCGCTGGCGCTGACCCAGCGCTCGGCGACCATCCGCTCGAGCATCGCCTCGGCGTCGCGATAGAGGCTCCGCGCGACCTCGCCGACCGCCGGGTCGTCGAAGATCTTCGGGAAGGTGCCCTTCAGCTCCCAGGTGCGAAACAGCGGCGTCCAGTCGATGTAGCCGGCCAGGTCGCCGAGGTCATGGTCCTCGAATGCATGCAGACCGAGCAGCAGCGGTCTCGGGGGCTCGTAGGCGGCCCAATCGGTCACCAGGCTGTTGTCCCGCGCCTGCTGCAGGCTCGAGCGCCGCGAGGAGCGCCGCTCCGACGCGCGGCGGTCGACGATCTGGCGGTATTCGGCCTGCACGCCGGCCACGAGCCCCGGGCGCTGCTCGGCGCTGAGCAGCGCGCTGGCGACGCCGACGGCCCGCGACGCGTCCGGCACGTAGACGGTCTGGCCGCGCTGGTAGCAGGGGTCGATCTTGACGGCGGTGTGGACCTTGCTGGTGGTCGCTCCGCCGATCAGCAGCGGGAAGTCGAGGCCGCGCCGCTCGAGCTCCGAGGCGACGTTGCACATCTCGTCGAGTGACGGGGTGATCAGCCCCGAGAGGCCGATCAGATCGGCTTCGCACTCCACCGCCGTGTCGAGGATCTTGTGCGCCGGCACCATGACGCCGAGGTCGATCACGTCAAAGCCGTTGCAGGCCAGCACCACACCGACGATGTTCTTGCCGATGTCGTGGACGTCGCCCTTGACCGTGGCCATCACGATCCGCCCGGCACCGCGGGTCTCGCGGCGCTCCGATTCCATGAACGGCTCGAGGTGTGCGACGGCCTGCTTCATCACCCGCGCCGACTTGACCACCTGGGGCAGGAACATCTTGCCTGCCCCGAACAGATCGCCGACGACGTTCATGCCGTCCATCAGCGGCCCCTCGATGATGTCCAGCGGGCGCTCGGCGCCCTGGCGCGCCTCCTCGGTGTCCTCGACGATGAACTCGTTGATGCCGCTGACCAGCGCGTGGACGAGCCGCTCGCGCACCGGCTGCTCGCGCCACGCCAGGTCGGGCTCGCTGCTGCGCTTGCCCTCGTCGCCCTTGTAGCGCTCGGCGATCTCGAGCAGGCGCTCGGTGCCGTCGGGGCGACGGTTGAGGATCACGTCCTCGACGCGCTCGCGCAGCTCCGGCTCGATCTCCTCATAGATCGCGAGCTGGCCGGCGTTGACGATCGCCATGTCGAGCCCGGCGGCGATCGCGTGGTAGAGGAACACCGAGTGCATCGCCTGGCGCACCGGCTCGTTGCCGCGAAACGCGAACGACACGTTGGAGAGGCCGCCGGACACGCGCGTGCCGGGCAGCCGTTCCTTGATCCGCCAGGTGGCTTCGATGAACGCCACGGCGTAGTCGTCGTGCTCGGGCATCCCGGTCGCGACCGCGAAGATGTTGGGGTCGAAGATCAGGTCCTCGGGGTCGAAGCCGGCGTGCTGCGTCAGCAGGCCGTAGGCGCGCTCGCAGATCGCGACCTTGCGCGCGACGGTGTCTGCCTGGCCCTGCTCGTCGAAGGCCATCACCACGACGGCGGCGCCGTAGCGGCGGATCGCCCGCGCCTGGGCGAGAAACGGCTCCTCACCCTCCTTGAGGCTGATCGAGTTGACGATCGCCTTGCCCTGCACGCACTTGAGACCGGCTTCGATGACGCTCCACTTCGACGAGTCGATCATCACGGGAACCCGGGCGATGTCGGGCTCGGAGGCGATCAGCCGCAGGAAGGTGGTCATCGCCTGCTCGCTGTCGAGCAGTCCATCGTCCATGTTGACGTCGATGATCTGGGCCCCGCCGCTGATCTGCGAGCGCGCCACATTCAGCGCCCCGGCGTAGTCGCCGGCCACGATCAGGCGCTTGAAGTGCGCCGACCCGGTGACGTTCGTGCGCTCGCCGATGTGGATGAAGCGTGCGATCTGGGTGCTCATGGCGGCTCCCGGCTCAGCTGGCGACGAACGGTTCGAGGCCGGACAGGCGGAGCGTCGGCGCGATCTCGGGCACGGCCCGCGGCGCGATGTCGCTCACGGCATCGGCGATCGCGCGGATGTGCTCCGGCGTCGTTCCGCAGCAGCCACCGACGACGTTGACGAGGCCGCGCTGCGCCCACTCCCGCAGTTGGCTGCAGGTCTCCTCGGGGCCTTCCTCGTACTCGCCGAACTCGTTCGGCAGACCGGCGTTGGGATAGGCCGACACCAGCGTGTCGGCCGCCGCCGCAAGCTCCGCGACGTAGGGACGCATCAGGCGCGCGCCCAGCGCGCAGTTGAGCCCGACGGCGAAGGGCTCCGCATGCCGTACCGAGGTCCAGAACGCGTCGACCGTCTGGCCGGACAACGTCCGCCCCGACAGATCGGTGATCGTCCCCGAGATCCAGATCGGCAGCTCCGCCCGGCCCTCGTCGCGCAGATCGAGGATCGCCTTCAGCGCGGCCTTGGCGTTCAGCGTGTCGAACACGGTCTCGACGAGGAACAGGTCGACGCCGCCGTCGTGCAGCGCGATCGCCTGCTCGCGATAGGCGTCGTAGACCTCGTCGAAGTCGACGGCGCGGGCACCGGGATCCTCGACGTCCGGCGAGAGCGACAGCGTGCGGTTGGTCGGACCGATCGACCCGGCCACCCAGCGCGGACGAGCGGGGTCCACAGCGGTGAAGCGGTCAGCGACCTCGCGCGCGAGGCGCGCCGCGGCGAGGTTGATCTCGACGACGAGGTCCTGCATGCCGTAGTCGGCCTGCGCGATCGAGGTCGCCGTGAACGTGTTGGTCGAGGTGATGTCGGCTCCGGCGGCGAGATACGCGTCGAGCAGTTCGGAGACGACCGCCGGCCGCGTCAGGCACAGCAGGTCGGTGTTGCCGCGGAGTGGCACGGGGTGGTCGGCGAAGCGCTCGCCGCGGAACTGCTCCTCGGTCAGCCGCAGGTCCTGGATCTTGGCGCCCCACGAGCCGTCGAGGACGAGGATCCGCCGAGCAGCCGCCTCGTGCAGCGCGGCGACGCGAGCGCTCCGGTCGGTGCTGACGCTCATGCCGCCTGACGCTCCCGGTCGGCGGGCTCGAGGTCGAGCAGACGGCAGACGGCGGGCACCACGTCCGCCTGGTTGAGCGTGTAGAAGTGAAACTCCTCGAATCCCTCGCGGCGCAGCTCCTCGACCTGGCGTGCGGCGACGATCGCGGCGATCAGCGCACGCGTCTGGGGGTCGTCGTCGAGGCCGTCGAAGCGCTCGGCCAGCCACCCCGGAATGCTCGCGCCGCAGCGCCGCGCCATCCGCGCGACCCCGTCGAAGTTCGTCGCGAGCATGATCCCGGGAACGATCGGGACGCTGATCCCGGCGCGGTCGACGAGGTCGCGCAGCCTCACGATCGCGCTCGGTCTGGAAGCAGAACTGGGTGATCGCGCGCGTCGCTCCCGCGTCGGCCTTGCGCGCCAGCAGCTCGAGGTCCCCGGCCAGCGAGCGCGACTCGGGATGCGGCTCGGGGTAGGCCGACACGCTGACCTCGAACGGCGCGATCCGGCGAATCGCCGACACCAGCTCGGGCGAGCCGGCGTAGCCGTCGGGATTGGCGGCGAACGGCTCACCGAGCGTCGGCATGTCGCCGCGCAGCGCGACGATGTGGCGAACGCCGGCGTCCCAGTAGTCGCGGATCGCCGCGTCGACGTCCTCGCGCGAGCGGCCCACGCACGTCAGATGCCCGGCAGGTGCCAGCGTTGTCCTAGTGCTGATCGCGCGCAGCGTCTCGAGCGTCGCGTCACGCGCGCTGCCGCCGGCGCCGCAGGTGACCGAGACGAACCTCGGAGCGAGCGGCGCGAGCCGATCGAGCGACCGACCACAGCTGCTGCTCGGCCGCCGCGCTGCGCGGCGGGAAGAACTCGAAGGAGACCGACGGCCTCATGCGACCGCCGCCGTCTCCGCCGCCACGCGCGCCTGCGCGCGCAACAACCACAGCCGCACCGTCAGCCGTTCGCCGCCGGCCTGCTCGGGCGGCTGCAGCGAGCGCTCGGTCTCGATCGCCAGCCCGGCCTCGGCGGCCCACGCGCGCATTTCGTCGTCGGCGATCCCGAGGTGGCGGTGGCCGTGGCGCTCGCGCAGGAAGCCCAGATCGTGGGGGGCGAAGTCGGCGACCAGCAGCCGGCCGCCGGAGCGCAGCAGGCGCGCGGCGTCGACGACCGCCGCGCCGGGGTCGTCGAGCAGGTGCAGCACGTGGTGCATCACCGCGACGTCGAAGCTCGCCGCCTCGAACGGCGGCCGGTGCAGGTCGCCCTGGCGCACCGACGCACGCGACAGCCGGGCCTCGTCGAGGTTCGCGCGCGCGAGCTGCAGCATGTCGTGGCTGACGTCCAGCCCGATGCTGCGCTCGCTGTGCGGCGCCAGCAGCTCGAGGATGCGGCCCGTTCCGGTGCCGATGTCCAGCAGCCGCCCGATCGGCCCCTCGCCGGCGATCAGCTCGAGCATGTCGCGCTCGACGTCGGTCTCGGCGACGTGGAGCGAGCGGATCGCTGCCGACTCCTCGGCGTAGAGGTCGAGGTAGGCCGCCGCAGCCTCCGAGCGCGCGTGGCGCACGCGTTCGAGCGCGGCGAGATCGGCGGCGATCACCGGATCGTCCGCGGCACAGCGGTTGGCCACGGCGCGAACGAGCTCGGCTGGTTGACCGCGATCGGCCAGCCGGTAGAAGACGAAGGCGCCCTCCGGCGAGCGCTCGAGGATGTCTGCGTCGAGCAGCAGCCGCAGGTGCCGGCTGGTCCGAGGCTGGCTCTGGCCGATCACCTGGCTGATCTCCGTGACCGTCAGCTCGGCGCGCGCGAGCAGGACGACCAGACGCAGTCGCGTCGGCTCGGCGATCGCGCGCAGGGTTCCGACGAGACTCTCGAAGCTCTCGAGCGGCTCGAAACCGCGCAGCGACTCGAAGCCGTCGCGCGGCTGAGAGCCACTCGGGGGCTCATAGCCGTCCAGCGGCGCAATCGCTTCTGTCTGTTCGGTCGTCACGCGGACGTCACCGTAGCATCTCGGACTATGCATATCAAGATATCTGCATGTGCTTAGGAAATGTGAACGCACGATTGCGGGCACGGCGGACGGACACGCAGCCGCCGCCGGCAGCCCGGCGGCCGCGCCGTCAAGCGCGGCGAGGGCGGGGCGAGGGCGGCTCGGTCGACGACCCGCGCGACGCGCGGCGACGACCGTCCCTCAGGCCTCGGCCCGGCCCGCGGTGTGCGGCGACGGGGAGGCCAGCCAATCGGGCGGACGCGTCTTGGCCGCTGCGAGGTCGAGCGCGGCCTCCATCAGCCGCCCGGAGGCGAGCACATGCTCGCGCGCGAGTGTCCGCGCGCCGTCCGGGCTCCCCGCGGCGAGCGCCTCGCGGATCGCACGGTGCTGCATGTCGTTCTTGGCGAACAGCTCGTCCAGCTCGCCGCGGGCGCTCCAGACGTGCTCGCCGATGAAGGTGCGTCGCGCGCTCTTGGCCAGCTGCTCGACCCGCGGCAGCGCCGCCACCTCGTAGATCACGTCGTGGAAGGCGTGGTTGGCCGCCATCCAGCCGACGACCAGCGTCGGGTGGCGCAGATCGCCGGAGCGCATCTGTTCGCGCATCTCGAGGGTGAGCTCGGCAAAGCGCTCCTCGGCGGAGTCGAGCCGCGCGAGGTCGTTCGGCGTCATCCGCGGCGCCGCGTGCGCGGTCGCGAGCCCCTCGAGCTCGGCGCGGATCAGAAACGCCTCGCGCAGCTCGGCCGAGGAGATCGAGCGAACCCGCGCCCCGCGGTTGGGCAGCGTCGTGACGAGGCCGAGTGCCTCGAGCCTCTGGAGCGCCTCGCGAACCGGCGTGCGGCTGACGCCAAAACGCTCGCAGACGTGTTCCTGACGGAGCAGCAATCCCGGCGGGATCGCGCCGGAAACGATCTCGTCCTCGAGCGTCCGGGCAACCTCGTCCGCCTTTGTCGTGAGGGCCGGCACGGGTCAACGATACCATCCGACCAGATCGCATTTGGGATCCAAAAATCACCCGATGTGAGCCATTATCTGGGGATGAACCCTACCGGTTGGCGCTTGACGCCGCTCACTCCGCTAGTTTAGGATCCCAATCACTGATTCTTGGATCCAAGGAGGCACGCCGCAATGACTGGCTCGACCATCGAACGACCCTACTGTGACGCCGACGTGCAGCGGTTGCGCGGTTCGGTCGTCGTTGAGCACACGCTTGCGCGCCGGGGCGCGCTGCGGTTGCGTGCGCTACTCGATAAGGAGGAGTGGGTGCCGGCGCTGGGCGCGCTGAGCGGCGGCCAGGCGGTGCAGATGGTCAAGGCCGGCCTGCAGGCGATCTACCTGTCCGGCTGGCAGGTCGCGGCCGACGCGAACCTGGCGGGCCAGACCTACCCGGACCAGAGCCTCTATCCGGTGTCAAGCGCACCGGCACTCGTCAAGCGGATCAACAACGCACTGCTGCGCGCCGACCAGATCGCCCACGCCGAGGGCGACGACGCGATCGACTGGCTGGCGCCGATCGTCGCCGACGCCGAAGCCGGCTTCGGTGGACCGCTGAACGCATTCGAGCTGATGAAGGCGTTCATCGAGGCGGGCGCCGCCGCCGTGCACTTCGAGGATCAGCTGTCGTCGGAGAAGAAGTGCGGGCATCTCGGCGGCAAGGTCCTCGTGCCCAGCTCGCAGTTCGTGCGCACGCTGGTCGCGGCGCGCCTGGCCGCCGACGTCCTCGACGTGCCGACGCTGCTCATTGCACGCACCGACGCGCTGTCGGCGAAGCTGTTGACCAGCGACATCGACGAGGCGGACCGCGCCTTCGTCACCGGCGAGCGCACCGCCGAGGGATTCTTCCGGGTCAACGACGGGGTCCTCGCCGCGGTCGCCCGCGGGCTCGCCTATGCGCCGTATGCGGACCTGCTGTGGTTTGAGACCTCGACGCCCGATATCGAGGAGGCCGAGACGTTCGCCCGCGCGATCCACGCCGCGTTCCCCGGGAAGTTGCTCGCCTACAACTGCTCGCCGTCGTTCAACTGGAGCCGCCACCTCACGGAGGCTCAGATCGCGAGCTTCCAACGCGACCTCGCGGCACTCGGATACCGCTTCCAGTTCGTCACGCTGGCCGGATTCCACTCGCTCAACGCCTCGATGTTCGAGCTCGCGCAGGGCTACGCGAACCGCTCGATGAGCGCCTACGTCGAACTCCAACAGCGCGAGTTCGCGCTCGAGGACGACGGCTACACCGCCACCCGCCACCAGCGCGAGGTCGGCTCCGGCTACTTCGACCAGGTCCTCGAGGCAATCACCGCCGGCAACAGCTCGACGCTCGCGCTGCGCGGATCAACCGAGGAGCAGCAGTTCGAAACCGCCCAGGCGACGGCGACAACCGCCTGACGGGCCGGGGGTAGGCCACGGCCTCGCCGGCGGCGGTGGAGTACAGCCGCTGCCGGCGAGGCGCGGTCGTCGCGCCCGAGTTGACGGCGTGAACGCCCGGGAGCTCGTTGCAGCACGCTGACGGCCCAGCGCTCGAGGCTGGCGCACGTGGTGGCCGCGGCGCCCAACCGCCGCCACCCGGCGGCGCAACTGCTCTAGGCTGGCGGGCTATGGCCGCGTGCACGACCGCCGAGACCGCCGTTCCGTGAGCGCCCTCCACCCCACGCTGCTGGCCGCCGCCGGATCTCCGCTCACCTACTTCCAGGCCGTCGTCCTCGGCGTGCTCCAGGGCGTGACCGAGCTGTTCCCGGTCTCGAGCCTCGGACACACCGTCCTGTTCCCCACGCTGTTCGGCTGGAGCGGCCTGGTCGCCGCGCAATCGAAGAGCGAGTCGTTCTGGCTGGCCTTCGTGGTGATGCTCCACGTCGGCAGCGCACTCGGGCTGCTGGCCTACTACTGGCGTGAGTGGCTGGCGATCATCGCCGCGTTCGGGCGCACGCTCGCGAACCGCCAGATCGTCACGCCGACCGAGCGCCTGGTCTGGCTGATCATCGCCGCGAGCATTCCGACCGGAATCCTCGGGCTCGCCTTCGAGCATCAGCTGCGCACGCTCACGGCCAAGCCGGAGCTGGCCTCGATCTTCCTCGTCGTCAACGGCTTCCTGCTGTTCGGCGCCGAACGGGCGCGCCGGCGTGCCGCGGTTCGTGAGCTGGCGATCCGCGAGGGCGCGAAGCCGGACGGCGGCCGTGAGCTCGACACGCTCGAGACCCGCGAGGCGGTCGTGATCGGGATCGCCCAGTCCACGGCGCTGGTCGCCGGTATCAGCCGCGACGGCGTATGCATGGGAACGGGCCTCGCGCGCGGCCTCGACCACTCCGACGCCGCGCGCTTCGCCTTCCTGCTCGCAACACCGATCATCCTTGCCGCCGGCCTGTTCAAGCTGCCCGATCTGACCGGTCCGCTTGGCAACGGCGTCCGCGGACAGGCCCTGGTTGCCTGTGTGACGGCAGCGGTCGCGGCGCTGATCACCGTGCGCTTCCTCGTGCGGTGGTTCACGACCCGGACGCTGACGCCGTTCGCCGTGTACTGCCTGCTGTTCGGCCTGGCGATGGTGATCTACAACTCCTGAGCCCCGGCGTGCGCCTGTCTCCGCAGTTGCGGGTGTGGCTGGCGGCGACGGTCGCGGCGGCCGTGCTCGCTCTGGCGCCGGTCTGGGCGTCCGCCGCCCCACCGTCGATCGATGGCATCTCGGACCAGAATCTCGCCTACTGGAACGGCGATGTGTGGAACGGCGGCCCCTCCCCCAGCCCGTTCGGGCAGTTCCTGACGGCGACCCTCGTCGACGGGCCGGCCGCGACGCTGAAGTACGCACGCTACGTGGTGGCCTACGACGTGATGTGCGACCAGAGCGGACCCGCCTACGGTGTCTTTCGAACCTGGCTCGAGGACGTGCAGTCGCTCGGCCTGATACCGGTCGTCGCATTCTGGTACGGGCATTTCGACGGCAACTCGTGCGCGACGCTTCCGGCGATCCCGTCCACGCCGGCCCAGTACAACGACGGCGCCGCCGGCGTCGGGGCGTTCCTGCGCGCCTTCCCGGCGGTTCGCGTCGTCGAGGCCTGGAACGAGCCGAACAACGGAAGCGGGCCGGACGTCGCGCCCGCGACCGCCGCGGCCTTCTGGGCGGCGGCGCGTGGAGACTGTGCGACGAGCGCCTGCCCCACCGTGATCGCCGGCGATTTCAACGACGCGCAGTCGAACCTCGTGCCCTACGAGCACCAGTACGTCGCCGCGCTCGGCGGCGCCGACCCCCTCGACTGGGGGATTCACCCCTATGCGGCGGTCAACAACCACGAGACGGCCACGTTGTCGGCGTTCTCGGCCGGCTTGCCGAATCCGGCGCTCGACCGGGTCTGGTACACCGAGGTCGGTGCCTACTACTGCACGCCGAAGCGAAACACCAAGAACGGATTCACCCCCGCAGCGCTGCAGACCACCCAGGAGGCCAGCGCCCACTATCTCGTGAACACCGTGATGGAGCCCCCGTTCACGCCGGTTCACGTGTTCTATTACGAGTTCATGTACAAGAACAATCTGCCCGGCCCCTGCGCGGACCGCGACAGCGCCCTGTTCGAGCCGGCGGGCGCCAGCTCGAGCTCCGCCTACCGCGCGCGCTCAACGGTCGACGACATCCTGCCGGCGACGGCGCTCGCCGCGGGGCCGGTGGTCGCGACGGCCGAATCCTGGGTCTATTACCCGATCCCCAACTGGCAGATCTGGAGCGACCCGTGGCATGCCACGAGTTCCTGACCGCCTCAACGAGCGGACCAACCGGCTCGGTGCTGACAACTAGCGCCGGTTGAACGCCGCCGAGTAGTCCTCGTCGGATACCGGGTCGAGCCAGTCGTTGGCGCCAATCGAGATCGCCATGTGCGCCATGTAGCAGTCCGGGGCCGCGCCATGCCAGTGCTCCTCGCCGCCCGGGATGTGTGCGGTGTCGCCGGCGGTCAGCGGGCCGCCGTCGCCGGCGCGGGTCTGGAGCCAGCCCTCCCCGCTGATCACGTGCAGCACCTGGGCGACCTCATGGCGGTGCCAGTGCGTCCGGGCGCCGGGCTCGAAGAAGACGTTGTTGACGCTGACAGAGTCCTGCGCGTTGAGCACCGGATCCGCCCAGACCCGTCCGGTGAAGGTTGGGCCGCGTTGCTCGGATGGTCCGCTCTCGCGGCCACGACTGATTCTCATCGTGATCCTCCTCCTCGGTCGCCGGTGCGCTCGTAGCCCTGCAGGCGCACGCCGCCTGCGACGTCGCCGATCGCGTCGACGACGCGGTTGCTGATCTGCTTGCCGTAGCCGAGCGCGCCGGCAAGGTCGAACGCGCCGAGGCAGGCCGTGCCGGTGAAGCTCGTGACGCCGAGCTGCTGGAGCAGCGCGAGATACAGCCGCATGTCCTTGGCCATCAGCTCGTTGGTCAGCCCACCCTCGAGGTAGTCGCCCTCGATGACGTGGGGAAAGCGGTTGAGCGTCGCGAAGTTGACGCCCGTCGAGTGGTTGAGGACGTCGAGCAGTTGCGCGAGGTCCAGCCCGGCCTTGCGCCCGGCCACCATCGCCTCGGCGGTCGCCGCGAGAGCGATCGCGTTGAGGAAGTTGTTCAGCACCTTGGTCGTGTGGCCGGATCCGGGCTCCCCCATGTGGTACACGGCGCTGCTGAAGGTCTCGAAGACAGCGGCCAGCGCAGCCAGCGGCGCCGGCGAGCCGCCGGCCATGATCACGAGCGTTCCGCGCTCGGCGGCGGCCGCACCGCCCGAGATCCCGGCATCGATGAATTCGACGCCCGCCGATCCCAGCTCGCCGTGGATCTTCGCGCTCGAGCCGGGATCCGCGGTGCTCAGGTCGATCACGACCTGGCCGGCGCGGGCGCTCGCGAGCAGACCGTTCTCGCTGAAGACCACGGCCTCGATCACGCTGCTGTCGGGGAGCGACAGAAAGACGACGTCGGAGCGCTCGGCGAGCTCGGCGATCGACGCGGCCGCGACGACGCCGGACTCCTCGACAGCCGCCGGGTTCGCGTCGTACCCGACGACCGGATAGCCGCCGTCGCGGATCCGGCGAGCGATGCGCCCGCCCATGTTGCCGAGGCCGATCATGCCGGTCTTCGGTGAATCCGCCATCAGCGCCAGCCCGCCGCCGGCGTGGTCTCGATCCGGCTCGGCCCGCCCGGGGCCGGCGAGCTCTTGGCCGCGGGCAACGTGTCGTCGAACAGCCGCATCGGGAAGGTGTGCGAGAGAGTCTGCTCGTGGCAGGGGACGATCCGCGCACCCTCCCCCTCGACGTATCGCGACATCTCCTTCATCGTAACCGTGGCATGCGTCAGTCCCCGAACCAGTCCGGGGCATCCTCCTGCAGATCGACCCAGACCGACTTGGTTTGCGTGTAGTGCTCCATGACCTCGATGCCGTTCTCGCGCCCGTATCCGGACTGCTTGTAGCCGCCGAACGGCATCAGCCAGTTCCAGACGCGGTAGTTGTTGATCCAGACCGTGCCGGCCCGCAGCCGGTGCGCGACGCGATGGGCGCGCTTGACGTCGCGCGTCCAGACCGCTCCGGCGAGCCCGTAGCGCGTGTCGTTGGCGATCGCAATCGCCTGCTCCTCGTCGGCGAATTCGATCACCGCCGTGACCGGGCCGAAGATCTCCTCCTGCGCGACGCGCATGCCGTTGTCGACGCCGTCGAGGATCGTCGGCCGGAAGAAGTAGCCGCCGGCGGCGTCACCGCTGAGCGGCGGTGACTCGCCGCCCGCCGCGATCCGCGCTCCCTCCCCGACGCCGATGCCGACGTACTCCTTGACCTTGTCGAGCTGGCGGCTCGAGGTCGTCGCGCCAACCTGCGTCGCCGGGTCCAGCGGATCGCCGACGCGGATCGCCGCGGCCTTGGTCGCGAAGCGCTCGACGAACTCCTCCCGCACCGCGCGGTCGACGAGCGTCCGCGACGCCGCCATGCACGACTGGCCCGACGCCGAGAAGATGCCGAAGGCCGAGCGTCTGACCGCCTGCTCGAGGTCGGCGTCGGCGAAGACGATGTTCGGCGACTTGCCGCCGAGCTCGAAGGTGACGAGCTTCAGCGTCTCGGCGGCCCGCCCGGCGATTCGCTTGCCGGTCTCGGTCGACCCGGTGAATGCGATCTTGTCGACGCCGGGATGGTCCACGAGCGCCTCACCCGCCCGCCCGCCGAACCCCGGCACGACGTTCACGACACCCGGCGGAAGGTCGAGTTCCTCGATCAGCGACGCGAACGCCAGCGCCGAGACCGGTGTGTCCTCGGACGGCTTGACGACGATCGTGTTGCCACCCGCCAGCGCCGGGCAGAGCTTCCACGCCAGCATCACCAGCGGTGAGTTCCAGGGAATGATCGCGCCGACCACGCCGATCGGCTCGCGTCGGGTGTAGGTCAGGAACGGCGCGGTCTCCGGCATCGTGTGACCCAGCACGTGCTGGCAGACGCCGGCGAAGTACTCGAAGTAACGCACGATCATCTCCAGCTCGGCGGCGATCTCGCGCGTCGCCTTGCCGTTGTCGCGCGTCTCGATCCGCGCGAGGGCGTCGCGGTTGGCGTCGATCAACGCCGCCATGCGCCACAGCACGCGCGCGCGATCGGCGGCCCGCATCCGCCCCCAGGCGCCGTCGAACGCCCGCCGCGCGGCGGCCACGGCGCGGTCGATGTCCTCCGGCCCGGCTTCGGCGACCCGTGCCCAGACCGCCCCGGTGGCGGGGTTGTGCGTGTCAAACGATCGGCCGTCAGCGGGGGCGACCCATTCGCCGCCGATGTACAGCGGCAGCTCGGCCACCGCGCGACCGGCCGCGAGTTCCGCGACGAACGAACCTGGAGCCGTCCCGGCCGCTGCCACGAGCCCGCTCACGTGCCGGCGTAGGTGGAGGTGGGGGCGATCGAACCGATCGCAGTCGTGCCGCCCGACGCGGCCGGGCTCGCCGCCGCGAGGACCGCCCGGATCACCACTCGTCGTGTTGTGGCACGTGACTGCATGAGCCCTCCTGTTGACCTTAACCAGTTTCGCTGACCGAACCCACCCCGCATCGCGCTTTCGTCGGCACAGGATCATGGCCGGTCCGACTCGCCGACGAAGTCGGGAACCGGGACCCTCCGGCGTGCCCGGTCGTGTCCACATAGACCAGAATGACCGCCATGGCCGCCGGCTCAGCACCGCACGCGCACTGATGGACGCGCGTGACGTTCGACTCGAGCCCGAGCTCGCGCGGCGGCTCGCCGGCCGCGCCGCGGCGCTGGCGCCGCTGGGCTCGCTGTCGCTCGACGCGGTGACGCTCGCGCCCGGCGAGCTCGCGGCGCTCGAGCGGCTCAGCGAGCGGCTCGCCAACAACTACCCCTACGGCGAGCCGCACTACGTCGGGCAGATGCTCAAGCCGCCGCACCCGGTGGCCTGGGCTGCCTACGCGACCGCGATGCTGCTGAACCCCAACAATCACGCGCTCGACGGCGGCCCGGCCAGCGCGGAGCTGGAACGGGAGGCGGTCAGCGCCATCGCCGCGATGTTCGGCTACGGCGAGCCGCTCGGACACCTCACCTCATCGGGAACGATCGCCAACCTCGAGGCGCTGTGGGTCGCCCGCGAGCTGCGGCCGGACGCGGCGATCCTGTTCGGCGAGAACGCGCACTACACGCACGGGCGTATGTGCCAGGTGCTCGGTGTCAGCGCCGAGTCGCTCCCCCAGGACGGCTTCGGGCGCATCGATGTCGCGATCCTCGAGCGGCGGCTGCGCGCCGGCGGGGTGGGCACGGTGGTCGCGACGCTCGGGACCACGAGCCTCGGCGCGCTGGACCCGATCGCCGAGATCGCCGCGTGCTGCGCGCAGCACGGGGTGCGCCTGCACGTCGACGCCGCCTACGGCGGCTTCTACACGCTGCTCGCCGACGGCGGCGAGCCCGGCGTGGACCGCGCGCCGTTCGACGCGGTGCGCCTGGCCGACTCGATCGTCGTCGACCCGCACAAGCATGGGCTGCAGCCCTACGGGTGTGGCTGCGTGCTGTTCGCCGACCCCGCCGTCGGGCGGCTCTACGCGCACGACTCGCCCTACACCTATTTCACCTCGCGCGAGCTCCATCTCGGCGAGATCAGCCTCGAGTGCAGCCGTGCGGGCGCGGCTGCCGCGGCGCTCTGGGCCACGCTCGAGGCGCTGCCGCTGACCCGCGCCGGGCTTGGCAGCCAGCTCGCCGCCTCGCGGGCCGCGACGCTCGCACTCGCGCACGAACTTGCCGACAGCGAGCTGGCGGAGGTCGTGACCCCGGACCTCGACATCATCTGCCCGTTTCCCCGCCTGGCGCGCGCGTCGCAGATCAGCGCCCGCTGCGAGCGGGCCTTCGACTCGCTCGCCGCGGCCGGCTGGCACGCCGCGAAGCTACGCGTAGGAGCGGGCTGGCTTGCTCGGCGCCACCCGTGGATCGAGTGCGACGCCGACGAGGTCACGACGCTGCGCATGGTGCTGATGAAGCCGGCCCACGCCGCCATCGTGGAGGAGCTTGCCGCCGTCGTTCGCGAGCACCTCGCGGAGGGCTAGCCGCCGAACTGCCGGCCGCGCGGCGGCGAGGGCCGCTCTCAGTCGGTGACGGGCGGCGCAGGCACCTGGCACATCGCCGCCGTCGTGAACCCGCCGTTGGTGCCGCCGAGCGTCGCAACCGCCGGCGCGCCGCTGCCGGTCACGCCGCCCAGCGCGTTGACCGTCGTCAGCAGCGACACGACCGTCGCCGGGCTGAACGGCGATGCCAGGTTGTCGACCGCGAACACGCTGCCCGTTCCCAGCTGCTCCACCGCGACCCCGTTCCCGCTGCCGGTCGCGGTCACGGTGTTCCCGACCGAATCCATGCACACGTTGCCGGCGCCCCCGTCACCGCCGGAGACGACCGTGACGGCGTTCTGGGCGCTCGCGCCCATCGTCACCGTGTTCCCCGCAAGCGTCAGGTTGAGGATCCCGGTCCCGCTCGTCTGGGCCAGGACGCCGGTCCCGGCGCCGCTCTGGGCGATCGTGTTGTCCTGGAGTTCCGCGACCAGCCCCTGCGTGGTGGCGATCGAGCTCGAGAGGTCGACGCCGTCGCCGCTCCCGGTGATGTCCATCCAACTGAGCGAGATCGGCCCCGAGTCCATCACCGACACGCCGCCCCCGGCTCCGCTCGAGTGCTGGATCGTGCCGCCCGAGCCGGCCACGCTCGCCAGCCCGGTCACGGTGAGGCCGCCGGCGGTGCCGGCGTCGGAGATCCGCACGCCGTCGACCGGATCCGAAGGCGAGCCGGTGCCGGCCGAGATCGACTGGAAGACCAGGCCGCTCGAGCCGATCTGGGTGCCTCCTTCGACATCCAGTGCGGTGGCGGTCGTCGTGCTCAACGTGCTGGTCGCCGAGATCGCGCTCACGGTGCCACCGCCGGTCGCCGTGAAGGCGCGGTGCGTGCCAGTGCTCGCCACGACTTGACCGGTGAAGTTGATCGTCGCGCCGGTGTCGTTGGTCACGAGCACGCCGCTGCCGTCGTCGGTGATCGGTCCGCTGAACGTCAGCGTCCCGCCGGTGCGGCCGGTGATCGAGACCGAGTTCCCCGAGCCGCTGACGGTGATCGGCGCGGCCACCGAGGCCGTGCCGCTCCCTCCGCTGACGTCGAGGCCGTCGCCGCCGGTGTTGGCGATCGTCACGCTCGAGCCGATCGTGAAGGCGGCCACGCCGGTCGCGCTGATTCCGGCGCCGCCGCTGCTGGTGACGGTCACTGTCGGGCCGACGGTGAAGGTGCTCAGGCCGTTCGCGCTGATTCCCACACCGCCGGTGTTTGTGACCGTCACGCCGGTCACCGTGTCGCCGTCGCCGAGCGTCACGTCCGCGCCGCTCGAGCTGGCGATTACGGGATTCGCACCGCCTGCGGCTGGGACCACCGCGTCGGAGCCGACCGTGAGCCCGACCGACTGGCCGACCAGCGTCTGGTTCGCGCCGAGCACGACGCCGCCGGTGTAGGAGCCGGAGCCGTCGAACACGAAGATGTCATCGCCCGAGCCGGCGTGCCCGCTGGCCGCCGCCAGGGAGTTGAATGGCGCCGCCGAGCTGCCGTCTCCGCCTGGCGCGGCGGTGTTGTCGACATACCAGACGTGCGCGGTGCTGAAGTGGATCGTGGCGCTCGCCTGCGCGTTCGTCCCCTCGCTGGTGTCGACCTGGTAGTTGAAGCTGTCGCTGGCACCGCGGAAGCCGACCGCCGGCTGGTAGGTGAACGTGCCGTTGGCCGCGAGCGTGACGCTGCCGCCCTGCGCCGTCCCGATGGTCCCCGGCGTCGCGCTGAGCGAGCCCCCGCCCGGGTCGCTGTCGCCCGCCAGCGCGCTCGCGCCGGGGCGATAGACCTCGGGCCCGGTGCCGCGGGTGCCGCCAACCTGCAGCTCGGTGTTGCCGACCGCGCCGTAGAAGTCCTGCGCGATCACCGACGGCGGTCGCGGCACGACCGGCGGCGAGGAGGCGGGGTCGACGATGATCGTCACCGTCTCGGTTCCGGCGTCCTGCCCGGCGCCGTCGACGGCGCTGAGCGTGAAGCTGTCGGTCCCCGAGAACCCCGGCGCCGGCGTGTAGCTGAACGATCCGTCGGCATTCAGGGTGAGTGAGCCGTCGGCGACGTCGGACACGAGGCTCGCCTGCAATCCGCTGCCGACGGCGGCGCCCAGCACCCCGGGCGCGCCGACGCTCAGCGTCGATCCGGACGTCACCTCATAGTCGCCGACCTGGCCGATCAGCGGGGTGACCGCGATCGTCACCGTGGCCGGAAGCGAGCTCTCCCCCGAGGCGTCGGTGTCTTTGTAGCTGAAGTGGTCGACGCCCGAGAAGCCGCCGGCCGGCGTATAACCGAAGGTGCCGTTGCGATTCAGCGTCAGCACACCGTGAGCGGGCCCCGAAACGAGCGTGGCGCTCAGGCCGCTACCGTCGTCGTTCGCGAGCACTCCCGACCCGGTGATGTCCAGAGTCTGCCCGGCGGCGACGCTGTAGCTGTGGTCGACGGCCCCGGGGATCACACTGACACTGATGGCGGCGGTCGGCAGGTTCGTCGGGAAGCTCACTGTGGCACCGAGCGACGATCCCGAGCCGGTGTAGACGCAGCGCACCTGGTGGACGACGACCGAGCGGCGGTGCCGGCGCACGCGGGTGGTGATCGCCTCCTTGGAGTAGTGCGCCCTGCACTTCGCCTTCTTGTTCGTCAGCGTGTAGAACGACGGGTTCTGTCGTGCGCGCGGCTTCGGCTTTGGCGCCGCGGCGAGGGCCTGACCCACGCCGAGGCCGGCGGCAAGGACCGCGGCGGTACCGAGCACGGTCGCGTATGCCCGCGTTCGACGGAGCCCCAATTCGTTCAGCACGCACGAACAATCGTCGGAAACCGACCGCGGCGTGGGCGAATTGGACATCTAGGCCAGTCCCCCGGCGCGCGGCGGTGACGCGTCTACAACTCTTCGCGTCTACTCGCCGCCGTTCGCAGGCACCACGCCGTGCCCGGTCGCGGATTGGCGGCACGCCGGCGGCGCCGCGGCGCTATCCGCAGGCGTGCCGCGGTGCGCTCAGCGCGCCGCCGCAGCGCCGATCTCGCGGACCGGGACCTCTCCCCACAGCCGCTCGAGCGCGTAGAACTCGCGGATCTCCGGCACGAACAGGTGGACGACGACGTCGAGGTAGTCCATCAGCACCCACTGCGCCTGCGGCAGGCCCTCGACGCGGCGCGGCAGGATCCCGTACTCCGCCTTGCAACCGGCGTGGATCCCGTCATGGATCGCCTTGACCTGCCGGTCGCTGCCGCCCGAGCAGATCACGAAGTAGTCGGTGTAGTCGATCACGCCGCGCAGGTCGAGTTCGACGATCGACTGCGCTTTCTTGTCGTCCGCGTAGCCGGCGATCAGGGCCGCGAGCTGGTCCGAGGTCACCGGTAAAGCCCCTGCCGTTGGATGTAGCCGGCGACTGCGTCGGGGACGAGGAAGTCGATCGGCCGCCCCTCGCGCACCCGGCGGCGCAGCGCCGAGGAGGAGATGTCGAGCCGCGGCACGTCGATGTAGCGAATCCGCTGGGCGCCACGCATGCCGGCCAGCCTGACCCGAACCTCTTCCCTGCGCGCCCCGGCCCGCTCGGCCACGGCGACCACCGCCAGCTCGAGGATCGCCTCGGGACGATGCCAGCTCGGCAGCGACCAGGCCATGTCGCCTCCGACGATGAACGTCAGCTCGTCACCTGGCCGCGTCGCATTGATCTCGCCAAGCGTATCGATCGTGTACGACGGCCCGTCGCGGTCGACCTCGAGCGAGCTCACCTCGAGCCAGTCGCCGTGGCCGTCGGCGGCCAGCCGGCACATCGCGAGGCGGTGGGCACGACCAGGCTCCTCCTCCATCTCCTTGTGCGGCGGCACGCCGGTCGGCACCAGCAGCACCAGGTCCAGTGAGAGCTGTGCCCGCGCCTCGCTCGCGCACACCATGTGCGCGAGATGCGGCGGGTTGAACGTACCGCCGAGGATTCCGATCGCCGTCAACTACGGACGTGCCCGTCGCCCTCGACCAGGTACTTCCACGCGCACAGCTCACGCAGACCGATCGGTCCGCGGGCGTGCAGCTTCTGCGTCGAATTGCCGATCTCCGCGCCCATTCCGAACTCGGCGCCGTCGGTGAAGCGCGTCGAGGCGTTGACGTAGACGCACGCCGCGTCAACCTCGAGCTGGAAGCGACGCGCTGCCGCCCGCTCGCGCGTCACGATCGCCTCGCTGTGCCCGGTTCCGTGCTCCGCGATGTGCTCGATCGCGTCCTCGAGCGAGTCGACGACCGCGACCGCGAGGGTCAGCGCCAGATATTCGCTGTCCCAGTCGGCGGCGCTCGCCGGCGCGATCTCGACGCCCTGGGCGTGCTCCCGCGTGCGCTGATCACCGCGCAACTCGACACCGGCGCCGCGCAGCGCACGCAGCGCTCCGGGCAGGAACGCCGCGGCGATGTCACGGTGCACCAACAGCGTTTCGGCGGCGTTGCAGACGCCCGGCCGCTGCACCTTCGCGTTGAGCACGATCTCGCGCGCCTGTTCGAGGTCGGCCGCGGTGTCGACATAGACGTGGCAGTTGCCCGAAGCGGCGTAGATCACGGGCACCGTCGCGTGGGCGACGAGCGCCGCCTTGAGCCCCTCGCCTCCGCGCGGAATGATCAGGTCGACGGAGCGCGTCTGGGTCGCAAGCTCGACGAGTTCGTCACGGTCCCCGCCGGCGAGACTCGTGATCGCGCCCTTCGGGACGCCGGCCGCTTCGACCGCCCGGGCGGCGATTCCGGCGAGCACGGCGTTCGAGGACGCGGCGCTCGAGGACCCGCGCAGGACGACGGCATTGCCCGACTTGAGGCACAGCGCCGCGGCGTCGATCGTCACGTTCGGACGCGCCTCGTAGACGACCGCGATCACGCCGAGCGGCACCCGCAGCTTGCGGATCGCCAGCCCGTTCGGCCGCCGGAACTCCTCGAGCACCTCGCCGACGGGATCGGGAAGCGCAGCGACCGCGCGGACCCCGGCCGCCATTGCCTCGATCCGGCGCTCGTCGAGCGTCAGCCGGTCGATCAGCGCGGACGACAGCCCGGCCTCGCGCCCCGCGGCGACGTCGGCCCGGTTTGCCTCGAGTATCTCTTGGGTGCTCGCCTGGAGCGCCTGCGCGACGCATTCCAGAGCGGCGTTCTTGACGGCGGTGTCGAGCGTCGCGAGCGTGCGGGCGGCGCGCTTGGCCGCGCGGCAGGTCTCGGCGACCGATTCGGTGGCGATTGCCATCGTCGTAGGTTACGCGAGCACGAAATAGTCGCGGTGGACGGCCTCTTCGGTGGCTCGCGGCAGAAGCTCGCGCACGGCGGCCGAATGGCGACCGGCGGCGCGCCGCAGATCGACGGCCGAGTAGTTGCAGATTCCCTTGCCGATCAGGCGCTCGCCGTCGACGACGTCGACCGCGTCGCCCTGTTCGAAGCTGCCGCGCACCTCGACGACTCCGACGGGCAGCAGGCTCGTCCCGGCGTCACGCAGCGCCCGGGCCGCGCCGGCGTCGATGACGATCGTGCCGCGGCTCGGCTTTGCGTAGCGCAGCCACAGCTTGAAGCTCGAGTATCGCTGCTCGCGGGCTGCGAACAGCGTTCCCTCGCGGCCACCGGCGAGCACCCGCGCGAGCACCCCCTCGCGCGCCCCGTTGCAGATCACGGTCTCGATTCCGGCTGCGGTTGCCATGTCGGCGGCGACGACCTTCGAGCGCATCCCGCCGGAGCCGTGCGCCGAGGTCGTCTGCGTGATCTCAAGCGCGTCGAGCGCAGCGAAGTCCTGGACGTGCTCGACCAGCGTGGCGGTCGGACTCGTGCGCGGATCGGCGCTGTGGAGACCGTCGGTGTTGGTCAGCAGGATCAGCCGGTCAGCGGCGATCAGGATCGCCACCTGCGCGGCCAGGAAGTCGTTGTCACCGAAGCTGATCTCGTCGGTCGCGGTCGTGTCGTTCTCGTTGATGACCGGGACGGTGCCCCATTCGAGCAGCTTGCCGAGCGTCTGGCGCGCGTTCAGGTAGCTGGCGCGCGCACTGACGTCGGAGAACGTGAGCAGCACCTGCGCCGCCACGGCGCCGTGCTCGGCGAGCAGCTCGTCGTAGACCCGGTACAGCCGGCCCTGGCCGACGGCGCTGGCCGCCTGCAGCTCCTCGATCGCGCTGGGGCGTGCGGTCAGGCCGAGCACCCGCGTTCCCCGCGCGATCGCGCCGCTGGTCACGATCGCGACCTCGTCGCCGCCCGCTCGCGCGGCGGCGACCGCCGCGCAGATCCGGGCCAGCAGCTCGGAGCGCAACTCCCCCTCGTCGGTGGCGACGATCGCCGAGCCGAGCTTGATCACGGTGCGAGCCATTGCCGGCGGAGGTTAGCCGCGCGCCGCCGGGCCCGCACGCCGGCGCCGCCCGCCCCTCACAGGTCGAGATCGAAGAGCACGCCGCCGATCTCGACGTCGTCGCCGGCTTCGAACCCCTCCTCCTCGAGAGCACGGATGACACCGATCTGGCGCAAGCGCGACTCGACGTGCGCGAGCGCGTCGTCGTTGTCGAGGTCATGGCGCGCGAGCAGCAGGTCGATCCCCTCGCCGACGACGCGGTAGACGCCGTCCTCGGTGCGCTCGATGCGAAAGCCGCGGGCGCCCGCCGGACGGAAGGTCAGGTGCTCGGCCAGCTCGCCGGGCACGTCGGCGAGCTCACCCGGCGGCTCGGAGGGCACGCGCCGGAGCAGTTCGAGTGCGAGCTCCTCGATTCCGGCGCGCGTCGCGCTGGAGGTGATCAGCACGGGGACAGCGTCGCCCAGCCGCTCGCGCCAGGCCCGCGCCGCCGCCTCGGCGGCCGCGGGCTCGAGCAGGTCCGCCTTGGACAGCGCGAGCAGCCGCGGCAGCGCCGCCAGCCGCGGGTCGTGACGCTCGAGCTCGCGCTCGATCGTGGCGTGGTTGACCAACGGGTCAGAGCCGTCGAGCGGCGCGAGGTCGAGCACGTGCACGAGCAGCTGCGTGCGCTCGATATGCGCGAGGAAGTCGTGGCCGAGTCCGGCGCCGGCGCTCGCCCCCTCGATCAGCCCGGGGATGTCGGCGACGATCAGCTGGCGCTCGGCGCCCTCGAGCGTGCCGAGCACGGGCTCGAGCGTCGTGAACGGATAGTCGGCGATCTTCGGCGCGGCGCGCGTGAGCCGGGCGAGCAGCGAAGACTTCCCGGCGTTCGGCAGCCCGACCAGACCGACGTCGGCGAGCAGCTTGAGCGCCAGCTGGAGCCACGCCTCTTCGCCGGGGAGTCCGCGTTCGGCGAAGCGCGGCGCCTGGCGGGTCGGGGTGGCGAAGTGCTTGTTCCCGCGCCCTCCCGATCCGCCGCGGGCGACGACCGTGCGCTGGCCCGCGCGGATCAGGTCGTGCAGGTCGCCGTCGTCGCTTCGAACCTGCGTCCCGGGCGGGACCGTAAGAATCAGCGGAGCCCCCGTCGCGCCGTGGCGCAGCGATCCGCCGCCGTCGCCACCGCCCGGCGCGCGGTGATGGGTGCGCCGTCGGAACGACTGCAGGTCGCGAAGCGACGCGTCGCACTCGATCACCACGTCGCCGCCGTGGCCGCCGTCGCCACCGTCGGGGCCACCACGCGGAACGTGCGCCTCGCGGCGGAAGCTCGCACACCCGTCGCCGCCGGCGCCGGCCTGGACGTGGATTCGTGCTTGGTCGTAGAGCATCCCTGAATTTTCAACGAAAGCCGGCGTGGGTCCGTTGCCGGTCGCGGCGCACGCGGACCGCGCGCCCGAACGCTGGGCGCGCCGCTACTCGGACGGGTCGATCGAGACGACGCGACCGCGCCGTCCGACGGAGAAGCGCACCGTGCCGGCGGCCCGCGCGTAGAGCGTGTCGTCCTTGCCCATGCCGACGCCTTCGCCGGCCTTGAAGCGGCTGCCCCGCTGGCGCACGATGATCTCTCCCCCGCTGACCTGCTGGCCGGCGAAGGTCTTCACCCCGAGGCGCTGGGCGTTGGAGTCGCGGCCGTTGCGGCTTGAGCCGAGGCCCTTCTTATGCGCCATCAGCGTCCTCCTTCGCGGCGGGCTTGGCGGCCGCAGCACGCTTCGCGGCGGCAGCGGGCTTGGCGGTCGCGGCGGGCTTCGCAGCGGCAGCAGGCTTCGCAGCGGCAGCGGGCTTGGCGGCCGCGGCGGGCTTGGCGGTCGCGGCGGGCTTGACCTCGGCCGCGGGCTTGGCGGAGGCACGCGCGGCGGTGCGCGTGCCGATCCTGGTGACCTCGATCCGCGTCAACTCCTGACGGTGGCCCGTGCGCCGCCGGTAGCCGCGTTTCGGCTTGAACTTGAACACGCGCAGCTTCTTGCCGCGCAGGTGCCCGACGATCGTCGCCTGCACCTCGACCTTGGCGAGCGCGGCGGCGTCGAAGACCGCCTCGTCGGATCGATAGAGCAGCGGCTCGAGTGAGACCGTCGCGCCCTCGGGCTCGGGCAGCCGCTCGACCAGCAGGGTCTGACCCTGCTCGACGCGGTACTGCTTGCCTCCGGTTTTGACGATCGCGTACATGTCTCGAGTCCTGGTTATCCGGCGAGCGGTTCCTCGGCGGCCTGCTCCGTGTCAGCAGAACGGCGCCGTCCACCTCTGCGGCCGCGGCGCCGAGGGCGGGATTCTACGTCATCGCCGTCCTCCTCGGCGGCTCGCGGCATGGCGTCGATCGGCGCGGCGACCGCGGCAGTGCGCCCAACCTCCTCGATCCTGACCATCAGCTTCTGGCCGACCAGCGGCCCTCCGCCACGCACCGAGATGATGTACCCGTCGATCTTGGCGACCGCGTCATCGGCGTCGTACATGTGCGGCTCGACGATCTCGACCAGCACCTCCTCGCCGACGCGGAATGGCACGGCGCGCTCCTCCACCTCGGCGCGGCTGCCCTGCAGGGTCACCGCGAAGTGGTCGAGCGCCAGCCCCTCCGAGCCCTCGAAGTGGAAGAACTTGCCGGTCTGTGCCTCCAGGGCGTGGAGCACGCGCGAGTTGTGGCCGGTGAACTGCGCGCTGACCCGCGGGTTCATCTGCACGAGGAACGCCTCGGTCTCGGGGTTCGCAGCGGCCACCTCGCGCAGGCGGCGCTCGAACTCGATCGCGATCGTCTCCTCCGAGCGGATCACGCCGTCGCCGTGACAGGTCGGGCATTCGCGAGACATGATCTCCCGCAGCCCCTCGGTGACGTTCTGGCGCGTCATCTCGACCAGGCCGAGCCTCGAGATCTCGGCGGTGAACGTCTTCGTGCGGTCCTCGTCGAGCGACTTGCGCAGCGTCTTGAGCACCGCGTCGCGGTTGCGCGCGCGGGCCATGTCGATGAAGTCGATGACGATGATCCCGCCGATGTCGCGCAGGCGAAGCTGGTTGACGACCTCCTCGGCCGCCTCCAGGTTGGTCTTGGTGATCGTGTCCTCGAGGCGCGCCCCCTTGCCGCGCCCGATGAACGACCCCGTGTTGACGTCGATCACCGTCAGTGCCTCGGCATAGTCGATCATCAGGTAGCCGCCGCTCGCGAGATCGACGCGCCGGCCGAGCAGCGAGTCGATCACCGGGTTCACCTTGTAGGCGTCAAACAGCGGCTGCTCGCCCTGGTAGAGCTCGACGCGACCGACCAGCTCGGGTGCGGTTCGCGTGAAGAAGGAGACCAGCCGATGGTGCTGGTCGGGGTCGTCGACGACGGCGCGCTCAAAGTGCTCGGAGAAGATGTCGCGCACGACGCGGACCGAGAGGTCCGCCTCCTGGAAGACCAGCGAGGGCGCTCGCGAAGCCTCGACGCGCTTCTCCAAGACCTCGTGCAGCTTGAAGAGGTACAGCAGCTCGCGTTCAAAGTCGGCTCGCACCGCCCCGTGGGCGGCCGTGCGGACGATCGCGCCGCCGCCGCGCAGGTCGAGGCCCTTGGTCTCGCGCCGCAGCCGCTCGCGCTCGGCGTCCTCGAGCCGCCGCGACACGCCGATCCCCTCCCCGGTCGGCGTGTAGACCATGTAGCGCCCGGCGATCGTCAGATCCATCGAGAGCCGCGCCCCCTTGGTCTTGAGCGGGTCCTTGACGACCTGCACGACGACCTCCTGGCCCGGCTTCAGCAGCGAGCCGATGTCCTGCGCGTCCTGGCCGGATCCGCGGCCTCGCCGCTGCGCCTCGACGCCGGGGAGCACGATCTCGTCGACGTGCAGGAAGCCGTTCTTGTCGAGTCCGATGTCGACGAACGCCGCCTCCAGCCCGACGAGGACGTTGTCGACGACCCCCTTGTAGATGTTGCCGACGATCGAGCGCGCGCCGCGCCGCTCCAGGTAGAGCTCAGCGACGCGGTAGCCACGTCCGGGGTCGGCGCTCACGCCGCCCCGTCGCTTCGAGGCGCCGGGGGTGCCGGAGGCCTCCAGCAGCGCAACACGGGTCTCGCCGCGATCGACGCTGACAAGGACTTGCTTTTTCACGGGTGATGTCCATTTCTTTTCAGAAGCTCAGCACGCGACCCTTCATCCCAGCCGCGATGCGCGCTTGCGCATAGATCGACTGGAGCAGACCGAGCGCCAGGAATGTGGTCAGCACGGAGGAGCCGCCATAGCTCAACAGGGGCAGTGTCACGCCGGTGACGGGGAGGATGTCCACCGCCACGCCGACGTTGACGAACACCTGGAACATGAGCATCGCGACAACTCCTGCGGCGACCAGCGCGCCGAACAGGTTCTTGGCGGCCGCGACGATTCGCAGCGTCCGCCAGATGATCAGCGCGTACAGCGATAAGACGAACGCGGCCCCGGCGAAGCCGAAACGCTCAGCCAGGGCCGCGAAGATGAAATCGGTGGAGTTCAGGGGCACGAAGTTGGCCGCCGTGTGCGTCGCGACGGCGCCGAGGCCGAACTTCTGGCCCGCGCCGATTGCGACCAGCGACTCCTGCTGCTGATACAGGGCGTCACGGATGTGCGTGGCGGGGATCGAGCCGGGGTCGAGGAATGCGGTCAGGCGGTCGGCCTGATAGGTGTGAAAGCCGACCAGCGGTCCGACCACCAGGACGAGCACGAGCGCCCCGATGCCCAGCATCAGGACCGCCGTCAGGTGCTTCCAGTGCACGCCGGCGATGTAGAGGACCGCGAACGCGGCCGCGATGTACACCAGGCCCGACCCGAGATCCGGCTCGGCGATCACCAGCATCGTCGGGAACAGCGCGAGCAGCATCACCCGAGCGACCAGCTGGCGGCTCGAGGTCTTGCGCGAGCTGTCGACGACGAACGCCGCGAGGAACACGATCAACAGCACCTTGCCCAGCTCGGAACCCTCGAAGGAGAACACCGAGACGCCGATCGAGCGCGTCGATCCGCCGATGCTGTGACCGACCCCGAGCACGACGAGGATCGCCGCGATCAGGATCACGTAGAGGCCCCACTTCAGCTCGCGCAGCCGCGAGTAGTCAAACCGCGACAGCACCAGCATCGCCAGGAACCCGGCGCCGAGGTAGACCCCCTGGCGAACCATCTGGCTGTGGCTGATCCCGTTCAGCGTCACGAGCGAGGAGACGCCGAGGCCGATCGCCGCGAGCGTCAGCAGCGGATCGAGGCCGAGCCGCGGCATCCGCGGCGGGAGCGAAGCCGGATCGCGCCCCGGTTGCGGCTTCTGGATCACGTTGGTCGCCATCAGAGGTCGGGGTTGGTGCCGGGGTTGAACGTCCTGGGCAGGCCGAACCACTGCGAGAGCATCAGTCTCGCGGCCGGCGCGGCCGCGGCCGCGCCGAAGCCGCCCTGTTCGATCGTCACCGCGATCACGATCGGGCGCTTGGGGTCCGGCGCGTAGACGACGTACCACGACTGGTCCTTCTGGTTGGCGTGCACCGCCGTCCCGGTCTTGCCGTACACCGTCCGCGGAAAGTTTCCGAACACCGCGTAGGACGTTCCCGATGGACTCTGCGCGGCGGCGTGCAGCCCGGCCATGACCGCCGCCTGGTCGGTCGGGTTGATCGGGACGTGGCGCGAGGCCGGCGGCGGCAGTTGCTGCACGAGCTGGCCCGACGGGGAGAGGATCGCCCGACCGATCTGCGGCGTCCAGACCGTCCCGCCGTTGACGATCGCCGAGTAGGCGACGGCCATCTGCAACGGGCTCGCGAGCAGGAAGCCCTGCCCGGTTGCCAGCAGGATGTTCTGGCCGATGGTCCAGGGCTCCTGGTAGAGATCCTGCGAGCACGCCCTGATCGCCAGCGCGTTGCCCGCGTAGGCGGGCCGCGGGCGATTGCCGGCGCAGGCCGCGGCGAGGTATTGAGCGTTGAGCTTGGCGACGTACGCCGGGTCAGGCACGACGCCGTGCGCGCCGCCGCCGGGGAGATCGATCCCCGGGGATCTGCCGAGCCCGAGCGCGCGCGCCTCGTTCTGGATCGCCCACGGCGTCCCGTTGGCGGCCGCGCCCACGAGGTAGAAGTAGGTGTCCTCGGAGACCGTGAGCGCGCTGACGAGATCGCGGTTGCCGTAGTTCGCCTGACCGGAGTTGCAGAACTGCTGCTTCGTACCGAAGGTCAGGCACGCGCCGTTCCCCTGGCTGGTCTGCGGCGTGATGACGCCGTCCTTGAGGGCGCCGAGCGCCGTGATCGGCTTGAACGTCGATCCCGTCGGGTACTGCCCGTCGGTCGCCCGATCGTTGAGCGCGCCGCTGGCCCTGATCGCGGCGTATTCGCTGTAGCTCGGCGGCGTGGCGAACGCGTTCGCGTTGTAGGTGGGGAGCGATCCGGCCGCGAGAACCCGTCCCGTCATCGGATCCATCGCCAGGAATGCCGCGGCCGGAGCCGGATCATGGTTCGCCCGCGCCCATGCCTCCGCCTTGCGCATCGCGACGTAACCCTCGCGCTCGAGTCCGAGGTCGATCGAGGTGCTCAACTGGTCGCCCGGGACCGGCAGCGTCGGAGCCGGCTGGGTGCCGGTCGGATATCCGGCGGCGTCGACCGCCACGCGGTCGACGCCGGGGGTGCCCTGCAGGTACGGCTGGTACTCGGCCTCGAGGCCGGACTGGCCGACGGTCGAGCCCGCCGCGATGCCCTTGTACGCCGCGGTTCCAAGCTCGCCGTGCGAGGTCGCCGACGGCCCGGTGATCTGACCAACCTGACCGAAGACGACGGAGCCGATGTCGCCCTGGGGGTAGTCGCGCAGGTAGACCTGGCGCTCGACGACGCCAGGGAAGAGCTGCTTGCGCTCGGCGATGTAGTCGAGCGCGTAGGTCGTGACGTCGTCCTTGATGTCGGTCGGCGCATACCCGGGCGGCGCGATCGCAAGGTTGTCGACGGTCGTCTTGATCTTCTGCCAGCCGATCCCGAGAACGCGCGCCAGCCGCCGGTACAGGACGCGGCGCTGCGGGCCCGCGGGCGGCAGGTCGTCGGCGACGATCGCCACCTCGGGCGCGACGCGATAGCTCGCGAGCAGGCTGCCCTGGCTGTCGAGGATGTTGCCGCGTGGCGGCGCGATCGCGATGTTGCGCGTCACGTTGGCGGTCGCCTTGGCGGCGTTCTGAGTGCCGGTCAGCACCTGCAGGTACCACAGCCGGAAGGCGATGATCCCGAACAGCACGAAGGCCAGGACCCCGAGCACGCCGACGCGCCGCGTGAGCTGCGGCGGCAGCGGTGCTCGCCGCTGGAGCGGGGCCTCGATCACGGGCGCGAGAGCGGGCTGAGCCCGCCGGTCGTGTAGGCGCGCCGGCGGCGCCGGCGGGGATCCTCGGGCAGTGCCGGGATCAGCCAGCGGCGTACGACTGAGTAGACCGGCACGGCGATCAGCGAGTTCAGCGCGATGGTCAGCAGGATGTCACGCAGCAGCAGCAGACTGATCGGCGAGGTGATGCCGAGGGTGAACTCGAGCACGGAGTAGCCGCAGGTCGCGACCGCCGTCGCCGCCGCGCCGAGCGCGAGCGGCGTGAACGGCGCTTCGGGTGCGCGCAGCTCGCGCACCCGCCCCGCCCCGTACCCGATGAGCGAGTACACGAGTGCCGAGATGCCGAGCGTCTGCGCGAAGGCGAGGTCGACGAAGATCCCGACGCCGAAGCCGAACACGGCCCCCGGCAGCGCGCCGGTCAGGAACCCGGCGGCGGCGACCACCAGCGGCGAGAGGTCCGCGTTGACTCCGAGGATCCGCAGCTGTGCGACGCCGGCGATCTGGACGAGCACCGAGACGAAGGCCAGCACGGCCAGGCGCAGCGTGACGTTGGTGGTGTCGCTCATCCGCCGGGGACCTTCGTCAGCACCTGGACGTTCTGGAGCGAGGTGAGATCGGCCGCCGGGGCGACGGTGATCGAGCCGGATGGGTTGGCCGCGGACGGGACCGCAGTGACCTTTCCGATCAACAGGTTCGCCGGGAACAGCGACGCATTCCCGGTGGCACGCTCGCCGGCGGTGACAATCAGGTCTCCGACCTTGACCTCGCTCGGCCGCGAGACGAATGACAGCACCAGCTCGCCCGGGCTGCCGGGCTGCGGGCCGATCACGCCCATCTCGCGGCTCGCGCTGTCGCGCGCCGAGACGCCCGACGTCGGGTCGTTGATCAACGTGACGATCGCCGAGTCCGCGGCGACCTCGGTGACCGTGCCGATCAGGCCGTCGGCGTCGATCACCGGGTCGTTGTTGTCCACGCCGTCCCCGCTTCCGGCGTTGATCGTGACGTGGCTGACCCAGAGACTCTCCGGCTGGCCGATCACGCTCGCGTCCACCGGGCCGTCCGGTGTCAGCTGCAGCGTGCTGTCGAGGCGCTGCAGCTTCGTGGCGTCGCGGGTCGAGTTCTGCTGTGCCTGGAGCGCGATGATCGTCGCGTTCGCCTGGGCCAGCTCCTTGCGGAGCTTGTCACGCTGGCTGCTCGCGTGGAAGACGTCGCCGACCCAGTTGAACAGGTCGTGGACCGGGGTCAGCGCCTTGCTGGCGCCCGTCTCGACCGGCGAGAGCACGTCGAGGAACCCGCTCTGCACGGTGTGCAGGGGGCCGCCGCCCGAGCTTCCGAAGCTCGCGCTGATCAGGATCAGGGAGAGGACGACGAGCAGCGCAAGCACTGCACGACGTCGGCGAACGGTCTTGTCATGCACAGTGAAAGGGGGGTCGCGTTACAGAGTAGGGGCGCCACAACTCGCGTCGGGTGAGCTGGCGGCGCTGCCATCAGCGTCGGTGGCGCCGGTGGTTGTTGCGCCCGGCGCGGTTGGAGCGATGGATCACTTCGAACTCCTCGAGCGAGCGGCCCGAGCCGACGGCGACACACGTCAGCGGCGACTCGGCGAGATGCGTCGGTATCTGGGTCTCGTCGCGCATGCGGTCGGCGAGTCCCTGCAGCAGCGCTCCGCCACCCGCGAGCACGATCCCGCGATCCATGATGTCGGAGGCGAGCTCCGGGGGTGTGCGGTCGAGGGTCACCTTGACCGCGTCGATGATCTGCGAGAGCGGCTCCTCGATGGCGGCGCGAATCTCCTCGCTGGTCAGCACGACGGTCTTCGGCAGCCCGGACACCATGTCGCGACCGCGGATCTCGGCCTGCAGCTCCTCCGCCATCGCGAATGCCGAGCCGATCTCGAGCTTCAGCTCCTCGGCGGTCTGCTGGCCGATCAGCAGCTTGTACTCGCGCTTGGCGTAGTTGATGATGGCCTCGTCGAGCTCGTCGCCGCCGATCCGGATCGACTGCGAGACGACGATCCCGCCGAGCGAGATCACCGCCACCTCGGAGGTGCCGCCGCCGATGTCGACGACCATCGATCCGGTCGGCTCTCCGACCGGCAGCCCGGCGCCGATCGCGGCGGCCATCGGCTCCTCGATCAGGTAGGCCTGGCGGGCGCCCGCCGACAGGCAGGCCTCCTCGACCGCGCGCTTCTCGACGCCGGTGACGCCCGACGGCACGCAGACGACCACCCGTGGGTGCGCGAAACGGCTCTGGTGCACCTTCTGGATGAAGTGGCGCAACATCTCCTCGGTCACGTCGAAGTCGGCGATCACCCCGTCCTTGAGCGGCCTGATCGCCGAAATCGTCCCGGGCGTACGGCCGAGCATGCGCTTGGCCTCGATCCCGACGGCGTGCACCTCACCGGTGCGCGAATCGATCGCCACGACGCTCGGCTCAGAGAGCACGATGCCCCGCCCGCGCACGTAGACGAGCGTGTTTGCCGTGCCGAGATCGACGGCCATGTCGCGGCCGCCAAATCCGGTCATGTAGCTAAAGAGACCCATCGTCGAGAGTGCGCAAGGCGTGGATGGAGCGGACACGCCGCGCCGCCTGCCCTCTCAACTGCGTGGGGACGGCTCTACGGAGGAGGCCCCCCGCCTTGGGCCTGCAGTGTAGCGGACGGCGGGCCTGCGCCCGGGTCAGCGTCCGCGCCCCGCCTGACCCGGTTAGTGCTGCAATTCGGCATTATCTGGCGCCGAGAAGCGATTGTTGCGCGCGGCGAGCAACCCCGGGTGGAGATCGAGCAGGGTGCCGACCGGAAGGCCGACGACGTTGGTCCAGTCGCCGGAGATCGAGTCGACGAGCGCGCACCCGGCTCCCTGGATGGCGTAGCCACCGGCGCGCTCGCGCCACTCGCCGCTCGCCAGATACCAGTCGATCGTCGGCTCCGCCAGCGTGCGAAAGGTGACCTCGGTCGCGCACGTCGCAAGGCGCGGCGAGTCGTCCAGCCCGACCAGCGCGAGGCCGCTGACCACGGCGTGCGTGGCGCCCGACAGCGCGCGCAGCGTCTCGCGCGCCGCCGCGGCGTCGCGCGGCTTGCCGTGGATCCGCCCGCCGAGCGACACGACGGTGTCGACGCCGAGCACCACCTCGCCGTCGGCGCGGTTCACCGCCAGCGCCTTGCCGAGCGCGTTGGCCTGTGCCACCTGCTCGCGTGCTCCGGACTCGGTTTCCGCAAAGGCGGCCGGGCGGGTGACGAACGTGACGCCGAGCGCCTCGAGGATCGCGCGCCGCTGCGGCGAGCGCGACGCCAGCACGAGACGGCTCGCCTCAGCGACCATCTCGCGCTACAGGTCGGGAAAGAAGATCGCGATCTCTCGAGCGGCCGACTCGGGGCCGTCGGAGCCGTGGACGAGGTTCTCGCCGGTCGCGATCGCCAGCTCGCCGCGGATCGATCCGGGCGCCGCCTCGAGCGGGTTGGTCGCCCCGATCACCTGCCGCGCCGCGGCGATCGCCGAGGGCCCCTCGAGCACCATCGCGACGAGCGGGCCCGAGGTGATGAAGTCGGCCAGCTCCCCGAAGAACGGCTTCTCGACGTGTTCGGCGTAGTGACGCTCGGCGAGCTCGCGGCTCATCGTCAGCACGCGCAGCGCCACGGGCACCAGCCCCTTGCGCTCGAAGCGAGCGAGGATCTCACCGCTGAGGCGGCGGGCGTAGGCATCGGGCTTGGCGAGAACGAGCGTGCGCTCCATCGGGACGGTCTCCTTGGTCGTGAGTCGCTGCCGCGGCGAACGCTAGCCGCTGGGCGGCACCTCGGCGGCAAGCGCCTCGCGCCGGCGCCGCGACGGGCTGCGGCCGCCGACGACGGGGGTCTCGCAGTACGGGCAGACGGTCCAGATCATCTCGAGCGGTCGCTGGCAGCTGGCGCAGGGGTCGCGCAGGCGGCTGTGGCAGCTCGGGCAGATCAGGTAGTCCTTCTCGACCTCATGGCCGCAGTGCTGGCAGGCGTAGTAGGAGAGCTGCGCGAGACGGGCCTGCGCGGCCTGCATCTCCAGCTCGCGCTCGCGGATGTCCTCGAGGTACTCGGGCGGGCGCACGATCATGTAGACGATCGTCCCGACGAACGGGAACAGCGCCGCGGCCGTCGCGCAGACCACCAGCACGGGATCGGCGATCCGCCGTTTGGCGTCGGCGCGAGTCCAGTAGATCATCGCCAGCCAGATGATCACGAGGAACAGGACCAGCAGGTTGATGGCGAGATTCACGCCATTGTTGGCGATCCCAAAATATCCGAGCGTTGCAGGCACCTTTTCGCGAGTGTAGCGGCCCTACAGGACCAGCCGACCGAACAGGTAGCCGATACCGACGAACACGAGGATGACCAGTGCGACCGCCAGGGCGACCGCGCCGATCATCAGAATCAGTGACGGCCCGTCGTCGTCGTTCACAACGTCGAGCCTACTCCTGAGCCCTCCGGGCGCAACAGGTCGGCGATCAGATAGATCGAGCCGGTGGCCAGGACGACGCCGTCCGCCCCGGCCAGCTCACGCGCCCGCGCGAGCGCCCGGTGCGGTCCCATGACGACCGTCGCGCCGACGTCGCCGATCTGCCCGACCAGCGAGGCGAGCGTCGCCGCCGGGAGCGCCCGCGGACTCGTGCACGCCGTGCACACCACCGCATCGCAGTGTACGAGCAGCCGGCGAAGCATCCCGGCCGCGTCCTTGTCATCGAGGATCGAGACGACCGCCACGAGCCGCCGACCGGCGGTGAACGCAGGCAGCGAGTCGGCGAGCGCCTCGATGCCCCCATCGTTGTGGGCGCCGTCGAGCAGCGTGACCGGTGCGCCGTCGAGCACCTGGAAGCGGCCCGGCACGACGAGCGCGCGAGCCACGGCCTTGACCGCGCCGGGGTCGAGCTCACGCCCCAGGAACACCCGCGCGGCGCTGCACGCGGTGGCAAAGTTGCGGCTCTGGTAGCCGCCGCCGGCGCGAAGCTCAACCCCAACCTCAGCCTGAGCCTCAAGCAGCGTCGCGCCGCGCTCCGCGACGGTCGCGCGAGCGAGCGCGAGCGCATCGGGGTCGAGGTCGGCGCCGACCACGAGCGTCGCCCCCGGGCGCACGACGTCGAGCTTCTCCCGCGCGATGTCGGTCACGGTCGGGCCGAGGTAGCGCGTGTGCTCGAGCCCGACGTTGGTCAGCACGGCGACCCGCGAGTCGACCACGTTGGTGGCGTCGTAGCGCCCGCCGAGCCCGGCTTCGAGCACCGCCACGTCGACGCCGACCGCCTCGAACTCGCACAGCGCGGCGGCCGTCAGTAGCTCGAACTGCGTGACGACGTCGCCGGCGGGCGAGGAGGTGCGGTCGACGAGTTCGGCGGCGTGCACGGTGCGGGCGATCGCCGCCGCGAACGCCTCGGGCGCGATGTCGCGCTCGCCGATCCGGATCCGCTCGCGGTAGCTGAGCAGATGCGGCGAGGTGAAACAGCCGGTGCGCAGCCCGCAGCGCTCCAGCAGGGCCGCGGCCATCCGCGTGGTCGAGGACTTGCCGTTGGTACCGACGACGTGGATCGTCGGGAACGAGACCTCGGGCAGTTCGAGCACGTTGAGCAGCCGCCGCATCCGATCGAGGCCAAAGCGCATCCCGAAGCGCTCACGCCCCAACAGGTAGCGCTCGGCGTCGACCGCGCTCCAGCCGCCACGCGGATCGGTCGATCGCGAGCTCACAGCGCGTCGAGCTCCGCTTCGAGTCGCGCCAGCTTCTCGCGTTCGGCGGCGACCACGGCCGGGGGAGCGTTGGCGACGAAGGCGTCGTTCGCGAGCTTCCCACGCAGCCGCTCGATCTCCGCCTCGAGTCTGGCGCGTTCGCGCTCCCGCCGCTGGGCGTGCGCCGCGAGGTCCACGCCCTCGAGGATCGCCAGCACGCCCCCCGGAATGGCCACGCTGGTGACGGCGTCGCCGCCGCCCTCGCGGAGATCCAGGCGCGCGATCCGCGAGAGCAGCGGCCGCAACTCCGCGTAGCCGTCGGCTTCGAGGCGCGCGGCGACGGTCACGCCCGGCGACACGCCGACCTCGTTGCGCCAGCGCCGCACCGCCTGCGTCGCGCCGATCACCCGCTCGAGCGCCGCCTCCGCGTCGGCGTCGATCGCCGAATCCTCGCGCGGGGCGCGCACCACCCCGGCCAGCAGGCCCTCGGCCGGCTCGCGCACGTACTGCCACAGCTCCTCGGTGACGAAGGGCATCACCGGATGGGCGAGCTGCAGCGTCTCGCGCAGCACGAAGCGCAGCGTGGCGCGCAGCTCCGGCTCCTCGATGCGGCTCTTGACCAGCTCGATGTACCAGTCACACAGCTCGCCGTAGACGAAGTCGTAGAGCGCGAGCGCGACACGGGGGAAGTCGTAGGCCTCGATCCGCTGTGCGAGCTCGAGCTCGAAGCGCTCCAGGCGCGAGAGGATCCAGCGATCCTCGACCGCCGTCGGGCGCGGCGCCGCCGGGCCCGCCTGCTCGCCGATCCCCAGCAGCACGAAGCGCGCGGCGTTGAACAGCTTGTTGGCGAGTCGCTCGCCCTGCTCGATCTTCTCGACGCTGTAGCGCACGTCCTGGGTCGAGGACATCGCGAGCATTCCGAAGCGGACGGCGTCGGCCCCGCGGCGCTCGATCTCCTCGAGCGGGTCGACCCCGGTCCCCAGCGACTTGGACATCCGCCGCCCGTCCGGCGCCTGGATCACGGCGTGCACATAGACGTCGGCGAACGGCACCTCACCGGTGAACTGCAGGCCCATCATGATCATCCGCGCGACCCAGAGGAAGATGATCTCGCGCGCCGTGACCAGTGCATCGGTCGGGTAGAAGGCGCGCAGCGCATCGGTCTGCTCCGGCCAGCCGAGCGTGACGAACGGCCACAGCGCACTGGAAAACCACGTGTCGAGCACGTCCTCGTCCTGGCGCAGCGGCCCGTCGCAGGCGCCGCAGCGCTCGGGTGGCACGCGAGCCACGTAGGTCTCCTCGCAGGCGTCGCAGTAGTAGACCGGCAGCCGATGGCCCCACCACAGCTGGCGCGACACGCACCAGGGCCGGATCGCGCCCATCCAGTCGAGGTACACCTGCTTCCAGCGTCCCGGGTGAAAGCGCACCCGCTCGTCGAGCACGCACGCGATCGCCGGCCGCGCCAGCTCGTCCATCCGCATGAACCATTGCAGCGAGATCAGCGGCTCGATCCGCTCTCCGGAGCGGTGCGAGTACGGCACCGCGTGGGTGTAGGGCTCCTGCGCCCGCAGGGCCCCGTCCGCCTCGAGCGCCGCGACGACGGCCGCCCGGGCCTCGCTGACCGTCAGCCCGGCGAACGCCTCGCCGGCCGCGCCGGTCATCCGCCCGTCCTCGCCGATCACCGAGTACTCCGCCAGGCCGTGACGGCGGCCGATCTCGAAGTCGTTGGGGTCGTGGCCCGGCGTGACCTTCAACACCCCGCTGCCGAAGTCGGGCTTGACGTAGTCGTCGGCGATCACCGTCAGCCGGCGCCCGACGAGCGGCAGCAGCACCTCCGAGCCGACCAGCTGGGCGTAGCGCTCGTCCGCCGGGTTGACGGCGACCGCGCTGTCGGCCAGCATCGTCTCCGGTCGCACCGTGGCGACGACCAGCTCACCGGAGCCATCGGCCAGCGGGTAGGCGATCGAGTACAGGGTGTCGGTCTCCTCGCGCTCCTCGACCTCGAGGTCTGAGATCGCCGAGCCGCTACCCGGATCCCAGTTGACCATGTAATTGTCGCGGTGGATGAAACCGCGCTCGTAGAGTTCGACGAACACGCGCAGCACCGCGTCGGCGTAGGCCGGGTCCATCGTGAACCGCTCGTCGCGGTAGTCGCAGGAGGCGCCGAGCCGCTTGTACTGCTCGACGATCGTCGCGCCGTAACGCTCTCGCCAGCTCCAGGTCCGCTCGATGAAGCCCTCGCGACCGAGCTCCTCGCGACTCGTCCCCAGGCGCTCGAGCTCGCGCTCGACCTGGCGCTGCGTCGCGATGCTCGCGTGGTCGGTGCCAAAGATCCACTTCGTCCGCTGCCCGAGCATCCGGTGGTAGCGGATCAGGGTGTCCTGGATCGAGCCGTTCAGCGCGTGCCCCATGTGCAGCGCGCCGGTGATGTTCGGCGGCGGTATCGCGATCGAGTAGTTCTCGGCCGCCTCGCCCTCAGGCTCGGGGTGGAACAGGCCGGATTCGAGCCAGGCGCGGATCAGCGCCGGCTCGGCCGCCCCCGGGTCGAAGCGCGTGCGCGCCTGCAGGTCGGAGATCCGGCGCGGCTCAGAGCTCATCCGAGAACTCCGTGGCCGTGCGCGAGGGGTTGTCGGCGCGGCGCTCGAACACGGGCGGAGAGTCTACGGCCGGCGTGCTGGGGGTATCCGGCACTGCCGGGCGTCCGCCGAACCGGCAGCCAGCATCAGCCCGCTTCTTCGAGCGAGTCACCCGCCGCGGCGGGCTCCTCCGCGACCGCCTCGGTCACGAGCGTCGGCGTCAGGCCCTTCTCGACGGTCTCGCGCGTGACCACGCACTTCTTCACGTCGCGGCGCGAGGGCAGCTCGAACTGGACCTCGAGCAACACCTCCTCGATGATCGAGCGCAGCCCTCGCGCACCGGTCTCGCGCTCGAGTGCCTTCTCGGCGACCGCGACCAGCGAATCATCGGAGAACACGAGCTCGATCCCGTCGAACGAGAAGAAGCGCTGGAACTGCTTGACGAGCGCGTTGCGCGGCTCGGTGAGGATCGCGACGAGGTCCTCGTGGGTCAGCTGGTGGACCGCCGACATCACCGGCAGCCGGCCGATGAACTCCGGGATCAGCCCGTAGAGCACGAGGTCCTCCGGCAGGCAGTTCTCGAAGATCTCGCCGGTGTCCTTGTGCTCGCGCGAGACGATCGCCGCGCCGAAGCCGATTCCCTTGTGGCCGATGCGCCGCTCGATCACCCGGTCGAGGTTGGCGAACGCCCCGCCGCAGATGAACAGGATGTTCGTCGTGTCGATCGTCAGAAACTCCTGGTGCGGATGCTTGCGCCCGCCCTGGGGCGGCACCGAGGCCGAGGTTCCCTCGAGGATCTTCAGCAGCGCCTGCTGGACCCCCTCCCCCGAGACATCGCGCGTGATCGACGGGTTGTCGGCCTTGCGCGCGATCTTGTCGACCTCGTCGATGTAGATGATTCCCGTCTCCGCCTTCTTGACGTCGTAGTCGGCGGCCTGGATCAGCTTCAGCAGGATGTTCTCGACATCCTCGCCGACGTAGCCCGCCTCGGTCAGCGCCGTGGCGTCGGCGATCGCGAACGGCACGTTGAGGATCCGCGCAAGCGTCTGAGCCAGCAGCGTCTTGCCGCAGCCGGTCGGACCGAGCAGCAGGATGTTCGACTTCTGCAACTCGATCTCGGCGTCGTCGACGGCCATCATCTGGACGCGCTTGTAGTGGTTGTAGACCGCCACCGAGAGCGTGCGCTTGGCGTTCTCCTGCCCGATCACGTACTCGTCGAGGACGCTGTAGATCTCGCGCGGCTTGGGCAGGTCCGAGATGTCGAAGCTGGGCGGGGCGACCAGCTCCTCGTCGATGATCTCGTTGCAGAGGTCGATGCACTCGTCGCAGATGTAGACGCCGGGGCCGGCGATCAGCTTCTTGACCTGGCGCTGGGACTTACCGCAGAAGCTGCACAGCAGCTGCTCGTTGGAATCGGTCGGCCGCGCCATCGTGCCTGACTCAATGCTCCGTGATCACGCGATCGATGATGCCGTACTCGGTCGCTTCCGCCGAGCTCATGAAGTAATCGCGTTCGGTGTCCGTCTTGACCTCGTCGACGGACTTGCCCGTGTGCAGCGCGATGATCTCGTCGAGCCGGCGGCGCACGTCGATGATCTCCCGCGCATGGATCTCGATGTCGGTCGCCTGCCCCTGGAAGCTCGAGCTGACCTGGTGGATCAGGATCTTCGCGTTCGGCAGCGCCATCCGCTTGCCATGGGCCCCGCCGGCGAGCAGCAGCGCCCCCATCGACATCGCGATCCCGACGCAGATCGTCTGCACGTCGGGCTTGACGAACTGCATCGTGTCGTAGATCGCCAGCCCGGCATAGACCGAGCCGCCCGGCGAGTTGACGTACAGCGAGATGTCCTTCTCCGGATCCTCGCTCTCGAGGTGGAGCAGCTGGGCGACGATCAGGTTGGCAATCTGGTCATCGATCGGAGTGCCCAGGAAGATGATCCGCTCGTTCAGCAGGCGGCTGTAAATGTCGAACGCGCGCTCCCCACGGGAGGTCTGCTCAACAACCATCGGGATCAGTGGGCTCATGGTCCTCGCTTTGTTTCGCTTGCCCGGCTCGATTCCTCCCGGCAAGTGCAAAGCAGCACCGCCTCCGAGCCGAGTCTACCAACCCCCCCTGGTCGCCCGTGACGGTGCTGGACGTTGGCCCGATGTGTGCTGTGGCTAGGACCCGGGCGTCCAGAGCTTGCCGCGAGCCGCCGCACGCTCCGGCGTGATCGCGACGGCCGCCGCAACGAGACGTTCCAAGGCCTGCTCGGCGGCCACGTCGTCGCGCAGCTCCTCGAGCCGACCGGATCGACGCACCGCTGTCAGCAGCTTCTTGGGCTCCGGGACGCGTCCGTTCTCGTCGGGCTCCACATCGCGCTCGAGCGCGGCGAGCAGCTCCTCCTCGGTCGGCTCGATCGCTTCGGCCGCCACGATCGCTGCGATCACCGCCTCGGCGCGCAGCGAGCGCTCCGCGCTCGGTCGCGCGGCGGCGAGCACCTCCTCCTCGCTCGAGCCGCTGATCTGCAGGTAGGCCTCCTTGCTGATGCCGCGGTGCGAGAGCGCATGCAGCCGGCGTTCCCACGCCTCCTTCGCGCGCGCCTCGATCAGCGCGTCGGGAACGGTGATCGTTGCGGCGTCGGCGGCGGCGTCCAGCACGGCTTCGCGAAACTCGCGCTCGACCGCGCTCGCATCTGCCTCGAGCAGCCGTGCACGCAGGTCCTCGCGCAGCTCGGCCAGCGTGTCGAAGCCGGCGGCGTCGACCGCGAAGTCGTCGTCGAGCTCGGGCAGCACCTTCTCCCGCACCTCCGCGACGCTGATCACGAAGACCGCATCGCGACCGGCCAGTTCGGCCGTGCCGTACTCGTCCGGGAAGCGCAGCTCCAGCGTGCGCTCCTCGCCGGCGCTCGCGCCGAGCAGTCCCTCCTCGAATCCGGGGATCAGACGGCCGGCACCGAGTTCGACCAGCTGGGCTCGGGCCTGCCCCCCCTCGATCGGCTCGCCGTCGATCGTGCCGGCGTAGTCGATCACGACGAAATCGCCGTCGCCGGCGGGGCGCTCGACCGTGTCCAGGCGTGCGAGCCGCTGCCGCGCCTGCTCGATCTGGAGATCGATGGTCTCCTCATCGACCGCGGGCTCTCGACGCGGCGCCTCGATCCCGCGCCAGTCGGCGAGCGACGCCACCGGGCGGACGCCGATCTCGATCGAGAACGTGAACGGCTCGTGCTCGGCGGGCAGGTCGCCGAGCTCCAGCTCGGGCTCGCCGACCGCGACGATCCGCGAGGCGCCGATCGCGGCCGAGTACCAGCGGCCAAGACGCTCGCGCACCGCCTCGTCGAGGATCGCCTCCCGACCCATCCGGCCGATCACCACGGGCGCCGGCACCTTGCCCTTGCGAAAGCCGGCGAGCTTGAGGTCGCGGCCGATCCGCGACGCCGCCGCGTCGAGTGCGCGCGATACCTCCTCCGGGGGTACCTCGACCTCGACGCGCACGCGCGAAGCGGGCAGCTCGGTGACCTTCGTCGTGACGGCAGCGGCCATGGCTGCGCAACGATACCTCCACACCGCGCGTGGCCGGCGCCGTGCGGCACCGCAGCGCGGCTCCGCCGGACGGCTGGACCCGTCCGGCGCCGTCGCCGCCGCGCGGCCCGCCGCGTTCTCGCCCGACGGCGACGCGCGCGCAACCGTTAAGCTCCGGCGCGGTGCGCCGGGAAGCCTGGTCGGCACAACTCGTGCTGCCATGAGACGCCACCCACCTCAGTCATGCGCCGCTTGAGCTCGCGGATCCCAGTCTGGCGGCGGGAGTCGCTGCGCACGAACCTGTGGCTGGTGCCGTCGGTCGAGGTGCTGCGGTGCTCCTGTTCGTCGGGACCTATGCGCTGGACCGGTCCGCCTACCACGGTGACTTCACGCTGCCGTCGTTCGTCATCCAGGACAACGCCGACGGCGCGCGTCAGATCCTGACGACGATGGCTGCCGCGGTGATCACCGTCGTCGGGGTCGTCTTCTCGATCACGATCGTCGCGCTGACGCTCGCCTCGACGCAGTTCGGCCCGCGGATGCTGCGCAACTTCATCCGCGACCGCGGCACGCAGCACACGCTCGGAGCGTTTGTCGCGACGTTCGTCTTCGCCGTCCTGGCGTTGGTCGCTATCGGCAACGGCGCGCAGCGCCCGTTCGTGCCGAACATCTCGATCACCGTGGCGCTGTTCGCGCTGGTGTTCGACATGGGCGTGCTGATCTACTTCATCAACCACATCACGAACTCGATCCAGCTGCCGCAGGCGATCGCGAGCATCGCCCGCGACCTCGCTACCGCGATCGCCGCGGAGGGCTGGCGCGGCGACGCCCCCGCCTCGCGGCGGCCGGCCTTTCGCTCGCGGAGATCGAACACCAGATGGCCGAGTCGACCGGCGTCGTGCGCACGGCGCGAAGCGGCTATCTGCAGTTCGTGCACTACGACACCCTCGTGCGGATCGCGAGCAAGGCAAACGCCGTGATCCGCCTGCACTACCGGCCCGGCCACTTCCTCGTGGCGGGTCATCCGATGGCGACCGTCTGGCCACCCGAGGCCACAGACGCGGTCACGCGCAGCCTCGAGCGCGCCCACCTGACCGGTCCCTACCGCGCCCTCGCGCAGGACCTCAGCTTCGCCGTCGACCAGCTGGTCGAGATCGCGATCCGCGCCCTGTCCGCCGCCGTCAACGACACCTTCACCGCGCTGACCTGCATCGACTGGCTGGGTGAGAGCCTGTGCAAGATCGCCGCCAAGTGGTCTCCGACCCAGATCCACCGCGACGACAGCGGCCAGATCCGGCTGATCTCCGCCGCGGCCGGCTATCAGCGGATCGTCGAGCGCGCGTACGCGAAGATCCGTCAGGCGAGCCGTGGCATGCCCGCCTTGATGATCCGCCAGCTCGACGCGCTGGAGAAGGTGATGGAGTACACGACGACGACGGCGCAGCGCGACGCGCTGGTCGAGCAGGCCCGCCGGATCCAGACCTCGAGCACCGAGTCGGTGCCCGAGTCGGCCGACCGCGCCGATGTCAGCCGCAGCTACGAGGCTGTGCTCGCGGCGCGCGCGACCGCCGAGTCCTGCGCCTCGCCGAGCTAGCCGACGCGGGCCGTCAGCGCGTCCACGGGCGGGCGCTGAGCATCCATCCGGCGGCTCCGGCGAGGAGCACCGCGCAGAGGACCCACCCCAGGGCGGTCGTGCCGAGCCCCACGTACTTCAATCCCGATGCGAAGATCACGAAGGTGATCGCCGGGCGCACGTAGCGATCGGGTGCGCTCGAGGACACGAGCGAGCCGACGAGCACCGCCGGCACGCTGCCGAGCACCACCGAGACCGTCACGCCAACCTCGACATGCCCGAACGCGAGCGCGCCAAGCGCCGCCGCGAGCGTCAGCGGCACCGCCTGCGTGAGGTCGGTGCCGACGAGCTGGTTGGCCCCGAGCACGGGATAGACGAACAGCAGCAGCACGATCATCAACGAGCCCGAGCCGACCGACGTCATGCCCACGACCACGCCGCCGAGCATCCCGATCGCCACCGTCGGCAGCGGCCGGGCGCTGATGTGCGCGATCACGCCCGAGCGCGTCTGCCCGGCCCGACGGTCGAGCACGTAGCGCAACACCATCGCGGCGGCACCGGCCAGCAGCGCGGCGCCGAGCGCAACCTCGATGTTCTGCTGGGCTGTCTTGGAGTTGCCCATGACGTGGAGCAGGTAGGCGCCGAGGAACGCCATCGGCACCGAGCCGACCACCATCCAGCCGACCAGCCCGCGATTGACCGTACCGCGCCGCAGATGGACCCCCGCGCCGATCGGGCGCATCACGACCGCAGCGACGAGGTCGCTCGATATCGCCGTCGACGGCGTCACCCCGAACAGCAGGATCAGCATCGGCGTCATCAGCGCGCCGCCACCGGCGCCGGTCATCCCGACGAGCAAGCCGACCACGGCGCTACCGAGAACGATGAAGGGATCGACGTGCGTGTGAGACTCCGCGGGCTGACCGGGCCGCTGCAGGGACCGTGATCGCGGGGCATCGTAGACGACGCCGCTGGCTGCGCCGTGCCGTGGCTGCGCGTAAGCTGCCGCAGGTGTCGAGCAGCCTGGCGCCCTACAGCGATCTGGGCGCGACGGACATCGTCCGCTTGATCCGCGAGCGCACGATGAGCTGCGTCGAGGTCGCCGCCGCAGCCAACGTCGCGATCGCCAGGCTCGACGGCCCTATTCACGCGTTCGCGACGGAGGCCGGCGACCACGCAATCGACCGTGCCCGCGAGCTCGATCGCCTGTCGCCCGCCAGCGCCGCCTACCTGCCGCTGCTCGGGGTGCCGGTCGCGATCAAGGACGTCTTCGACACCGCGGAGCTGCCGACCGAGTACGGCTCCCCGATCTACGCCGGACACCGCCCGCGCGCGGATGCCGCGCTCGTCGGGCTGCTGCGCGCGGCCGGCGCGGTGATCGTCGGGAAGACCAAGACCTGCGAGTTCGCGTGCATGCACCCGACCGACACGCGCAACCCGCTCGACCTCGACCGCACGCCGGGGGGATCGTCGAGCGGCTCGGCCGCGGCCGTGGCGGCGGGCATCGTGCCAATCGCCACCGGCACGCAGACGGCCGGCTCGGTCGTGCGCCCGGCGTCCTACTGCGGTGTGCTCGGCCTGAAGCCGACCTTCGGCGTCGTGCCGCTGGCCGGGGCGCTGCCGACGTCGGCCTCGCTCGACACGGTGGGGCTGTTCGCACGCAGCGTCGACGACCTCGAGCTCGTGCTCGATGCGGTCTCCGCGGCGCCGGCCGGCATGGCCAGCGCACGCGCGAGCCGCCGCATCGACGGAGCGGGCGCGGCGAGCGAGGCCGGCCTCACGCCGCGTCCGCGGATCGGCGTGCTGCGAATCGGGTGGGAGCTGTTGGAGCCGGCCGCGCGCACCGCGATCGACCGCTACGTTGAGGCGGCGGCCGCGGCGGGCGCGGCGATCGAGGACGCCGAGCTCCCGGTCGCGTTCGAGCGCATCGTCGAGGCCCAGCGGACGATCCAGGCCGTCGAGACGGCATGGGCGCTCGGCGGCGAGGCCGACTGGCACCGCGACCTGGTCAGCGTCGCGCTTCGCTCATACATCGACGAGGGACGCGCCGTCGGCCGCGATGACTACCTCGCCGCGCGGCGCCTCGCCGACGAGCAGCGCTGGCCCTGGAACGAGCGCATCGCCGAGCTGGATGCGGTGCTCGCACCGAGTGCGCTCGGGGTGCCGCCGTCCGGCCTTGACTCGACCGGCGATCCGCTCCTGTGCCGCCCGTTCACGCTGCTCGGCGTGCCGGCCCTCGCGCTGCCCGGCGCGTGGACTCCGGATGCTCTGCCGATCGGCATGCAACTCGTCGGCGCCTCGCACGGCGACCGCAGCGTGCTCGGCGTCGCTCGCTGGCTGCTCGCGCACGTCGGCGCCGGCGCGCCGGGGCGCTGAGCGCGGCCGCGTGCGGCGCACGCTCGCCGTGATCCGCGCGGGATGCGAGTAGAGTCGTTGCGATGACCGAGGACGCCAGTTCCGAGTACAACGCCGATCTCGCCAGGCGCCGGCGCGAGGAGCGCCGAGCGGTCGAGGAGGCCGGCGGAGGCGAGTCCGAAGGGTTCGAGCTCGCCGAGCAGGATCTGATCGAGCACGCCTCGCACGGCGATCAGCACACGCCTGCACGGATCATGCGCGACGCTACGGGCGACGAGGAGCTGACCGACTCGGTCTACGGCGAGGCCGACGAGGAGCACCTCACCGACTGACCAGCGTCGCGGCGAGCCATTCCACCGCCGGCGGCAGCGCAGCCGGGTCGATCTGGTGGGCGACGTCCGACTCGTGGTAGGAGACGTCGATGCCGCCCGCTTCGAGCATCGCGCGCGCGCGACGCCCGAAGCCGACCTCGATCACCGGGTCGCGGCGCCCATGGGCGATGAACGCCCGCAGCGCACCGCGACTCGCCAGTTCGGGCTGCCAGCGCTCGACGTCCGGCACGAACCCGGAGAACGCGAGGATCCCGGCCGGAACCGGTCGGTCGCCTCCCAGGGCGAGCGCATAGCTCATCACCGAGCCCATCGAGAACCCGCCGAGCACCGTGCGGTCAGGCGTGATCGCCGTGCGCTCCCACAGCTCGTCGTGGAACGCCGCCAGCTCGCCGTAGGCCGCGTGGAACGTCGCCGGGTCGGGGTGCCCGACGCGCGGCACGAGATACCAGTGCTGACCGGGCAGTCCGGGCGGCGACAGCGGCGCCCGCGGCGTGACGACATGCAGGCGCCGTGCCGGGTCGAGCGCGTCGCCGAGCGCAAGCAGATCGTGCTCGTCGGCACCGCGGCCGTGGTGCAGGACGAGCAGTCCGTCAGGCTCGCCGGCAGCCGGGCGCTCGCTGAAGCGCAGCGGGGTCATCGCGGCGGGCGACCCGGGCGGGTGCCGGCCGGGCCGATCCGCAGCGAAGTCTGCGGGGGCCGGCGCGAAAGCGGCTGACGGGCACCGAATCGGTGATCTCGGGATCGCACGGACGTGGCCGGATCGTAATGCGATCGATGGCGCCGTGCACGGCCTCTGCCAGCCGGTACCGCCGGCGCGCGCGACGCGCTACGCTTCAACGCACTCAAGTGGCAGCGCGGCGGTCGGAACGGCCGAACGCACGGCCAGGAAGGGGGCAAGAATGCTCCCCACCCCCACCGTCCTCCCTCGATCTGGACGCGCGTCCTCCGGCGCCGGTGCGACGACACGTCCGCCGACCGAGCGCAAGCCCGATCGGCGCCGGACCAAGCGGCCGACGGACCGCCCGCGAACGGTTGTTCAGGCCAGGGCCGCGACGTGCGACCGGGCCTCCCGGAAGCTCGCCGCAGCGCCCCGAGACACTCCTCTCGGGCGGGTTCGCCAGGCGATGTCCCGCCACCAGGTCGACGCGATCCTCGTGCTCAGTCGCGACGACGCCGCTCCGCTGCGGTGGGTGACACGCGACGGCCTCGTGCGCAAGCCCGGACGCGAGCGGCCCGTCCAGGGGGCACGCCAGGCGGTCGGCGATCTGGTGACACACCTGCGCGATCTCACCTCGCTGGCCGAGCTGCGCGAACTCGTCCGGCAGCCCGACGTCTCGCGCGTGCTGATCTGGTGCGACTCGACGCCGCTCGCGATCGTCAGCGCCGACGAACTGTTCGCGCACACGCGGGCTGCCCGGAGCGGCCCGGCGGCAGGCGTCCGGCTGCGACGGGTGCCGGCGGACTCGACCGCCGGGGGTGCTCCGGCGCTGGCCGGACACGGCCGCCGGCTGCTCGGCCTCGTCGCCCGCGCCCAGCCCGATGCCGACGGCTGGGCGTCGGAGTCGCAGCTCGAATCGATGGTCGCCGGCGGGCGGCTGGAATGGCGGGTCCGGGCACTCGAGGTCCTGACCGCCGCCGGCCTGCTCGAACGCGTGCAACGCGACGGCCAGTTCGACTACCGGCTCACCAGCCGGGGGCTGGAACTCGCCTACGCGCATAGCGCGGCCAGCAGCAGCGGGCCACGCCAGCCGCTGCAGCGGCGCTAGACCCGGCGCGTCAGCCGGCCAGAACACGATCGCGATCGGCGCGCGCCGCCTGCGCGAGCGCGCGAACGCGGCCCAGTCGCGGATCGTCCGGAACGCCCGCGAGATTCAGCTCGGCAATCGAGACCCCGACGCGGGCGACCGCCTCGGCCAGGACCGCGGCGGTGATCGCCTCGCCCCGGATCCCGCCGCGCGCCTCGCCCGCCGCATCAGCGGCCAACCGGGTCACCTCCGCCGCCGCCTCGGCGATCGCGATCGGCGGGTCGGCGGCCGCCCCGAGGGCGTCGCGCAGACGCCGCGCGTGGCCCGCCTCCCCGCGCCGGCGCCTGACGGCAAGCACGTCCCGGTAGGCGGCGATGTCGCGCTCGGCAAGCGCCAGCGCAGTGTCGCGCAGTTCCGCCGCGCGCCGGCGGCGCGCCTCGACCCGGCCCGCGTCCTCCGGTTGCGTGCGCAGCGTGACCGCGCTGACCATCTCCACCAGCGCGGCGGCCAGCGCACACGTCCACGCGGCGCTCGGGCCAGCACCGGGAGCCGGGTCGCTCGCCGCGACGCGCTCGAGCAGTGCCGCCAGCGTGCTGTCAGCCAGGGCGCCGATGTCGAGAGGATCGCAGAGCAGCCGCCGCGAGGCGACCAAGCCGGACCGGCCTCAGGCGAGGGCGTGGACGATCTCGGCGGCGACAACGCTTGTCCTCCGCCTGCGTCCGGCAGTCCCGGAGCTCACGTGGCGCTCCGGTTCAGCTGCTCTGCGCGGTCGCGCCGTCCAGCAGCGGCATGATCTTCTGCTCGATGTCGCTGACGACCTCGCGGGTCAGGTGCGGCGGGACGGGGAAGGCCACGTTGCTCAGCCCCGCCGCCTCGAGCTCGCGAAGGACGGCGGCGATCTCCTCGGCCGTGCCGGTGAGCGTGGTCATCCGCACGATCTCCTCGGTCAGCACGGCGGCCTCGCCGTCGAGCAGGTGCGAGAGATGGCCACGGTGGGTCTCCTGGTAGCTGCGCTCGCGCCCGACGCCGAAGCGCGAGAGCACCTCGCGCTCGTAGACCTCGATCCGGTCGCGGAGCGGCGGCGGCAGGAACTCGCCGATGGCGGGATCGTCTGCGTACGCGTGAAACGCCATCATCGCCCCGGCACCGACGTGCTCCAGCGCGCGCTCCGACACCGCCGACTCGCCCGGCTCGAGAACGCACACGCTGATCGACCACATCTTGTACGCGCCGGCCATCGAACGGCCCGCGGATGCGGCGGCGGCCTCGATGCTCGCCAGCGACCGGGCAAAGACATCGCGGCTGTTGTGCATCGTGTCGGCGTACATCAACGAGGCGATCCAGCCGTCGCCCGCCGCGCCGACCGCGGCGAGCGCCTTCGGCCCGTCGGCGGCGATATACACGGGGGTGCGCTGCTCGATGTCGATGTAGCGGCCCTCGGTCTGGCGCAACCGGATCGGCCGCTCGTGGCGACCCCACCGGTGCACGATCTCGTCGCCGTCGAGCAGGGCGCGGCACTCGAGTGCGTAGTCGCGCAGCCGGTCTGCCGGCAGACGCGGCATCCCGAACACCGCGCGCCCGGTGAAACCGCTGCCGAGCCCCAGGAAGGTGCGCCCCGGGGCGATCCGATTGACGCTGGCGATCGCGGCGGCGGCGGTTGGCGCGCGGCGCAGATCAGGGATCGCGAGCATCGTGCCGACCCGCATGCGCGTCGTCGCCTGCGCGGCCAGCGCCATGCACACGAAGGGATCACCGGCGAGCAGCGGCGAGTCGACGAAGCCGGCGGTCGCAAACCCGTGCTGCTCCGCAAACGCCACGTCATCCCAGCATCCGTGATAGCCCATCAGGACCAGCCCGAAGTCCACAGCTCTCCTCGTCCTGCGCCCGGGCGGCGAGCCTAGCAGCAGCCTGCCCCCGGCGACCCAACGTTTCCCTCGGCGGCGCGGCCACCATCGCAGCGGTTTGCAGGCTGGTCCGCGAACGTCAGCGACGGGCCGAGAGCCGCAGGCAGCAGCCGGCGGTCAGCGTCTGGACCCGGTCGTCTGTGAGCGTCGCCATGCCGCGACGCTGGAGACGTCGTGCCGTCTAGCGTCGCCAGAAAGCCAGCCGCTGCACCGAAGCCGTGAGGATGTGGCCCCAGGTGATCTGCGTCTCCTGGCGCTGGGCCAGCGCCTCGAACGGGCTGAAGCGCATCTGGCCACCGGTCCCGAACTCGATCGTGCCATCGTCGCGCCGGGTGCCGTCGACGAAGATCCAACCGCGCTCGATGCGAACGTTCTCACTCATTGCCTGAGCGTACCCCACGGCTCGTGGAGCGCGTCCAAGACGATCCCGACCGGGACGGCAACTGCGGCTAGGCCGCGAACTGCAGCGTGGGCGCCGCCTTCAGCAATTCGACCGCACGCGGGCTCTGCGGGTCGGCGAACACGCGCTCGACCGGCCCCTCCTCGCAGATCACGCCCTCGTCGAGGATCAGCACGTAGTCCGCGATCGCCGCGACCACGCCGAGGTTGTGGGTGATGAAGAGCATCGACAGCGACAGCCGCGAGCGCAGCTCGGCGAGCAGCTCGACGACCGCGGCCTGGACCGAGACGTCGAGTGCGGAGGTGATCTCGTCGCAGACGAGCAGGTCGGGCTGGACGGCCAGCGCCCGCGCGATCGCGACGCGTTGACGCTCGCCGCCCGATAGCTCGCTGGGGAAGAGCTCCGCGAGCCTGGCGGGCAGTCGTACCTGCTCCAGCAACTTCGCGACCTCGGTCCTCGCCTCGCCGCGGCTCAGCCCGCGCAGCAGCCGTGCGGGACGGGCGATCTCCTCGCCGATGCGCCGGCGCGGGTTCAGCGACTCGTAGGGATCCTGGAAGATGATCTGGCAGCGCCGGCGCTGCTCGCGCGGTCGCTTCTGTGCGCGCGCGGCGAGCTCCGCGCCGTCGAGCGTGATCCGCCCCGCACTCGGCCGGTGCAGCCCCGCGATCACGCGGGCGATCGTCGTCTTGCCGGAGCCGGACTCACCGACGAGCGCCACGCACGCTCCCCGGGGCACGCTGAACGACACGTCGTTGGCAGCGACAACGGTCTGGCGCCCGTCGCGATGGACGGCCGTGAGGTGCTCGACCGACAGGAGCAAGCCCTGCGCAGGACCACCCTGCGGCTGGCGCATCTCCTCCGCGGCCACGGGCGGAGTCCGAGCAGCCTCGAAACAGCGCACGTCGCGCCCGTCGAAGGGCTCGAGCGGCGGCAGCTCGGTCGAGCAGCGCTCGACGCGCAGCACGCAGCGCGGCGCGAACGGGCACCCGGCCGGGCGGTCGTCGATCCCCACGGCAACCCCGGGGATGCCCCGCAGGCGACGCGGCGCCAGGTGGTCGGGCACCGAGGAGATCAGCCCGCGCGTGTACGGATGGCGGGGACGCGCCAGCACCTGCTCAGTGGTGCCATGCTCGACGACCAAACCGCCGTAAAGGACGGCCACCCGGTCTGCGACCTGCGAGACGACCGCGATGTCGTGGGACACGTACACCATCGCGATCTGGCGGTCGCGGTGCAGGCGGCGCACTTCGTCGAGGATGCGCGCCTGGGTGACGACGTCGAGCCCTGTCGTCGGCTCATCGAGGACGATCAGCGGCGGCTCGCAGACGAGCGCGGCGGCGATCAGCACGCGCTGCTTCTGCCCGCCCGATAGCTGGTGCGGAAAGCGTCGCGCGAAGGCCGCGGTCGCCGGCAGGTGCACACGCCCGAGCGCATCGACGACCGCCTGTGCGCCGGCCTGATCGGGTCGATGCTCGAGCAGGATGTCGTTGATCGCCCCTCCGATCCGCAGCGAGGGGTTGAGGTTGGTGGTCGGATCCTGCGGCACGTGCGAGACGAGCCGGCCGCGCATCGCTCGCGCCGCGCGCTCGTCGTGCAGCGCGATCCGCTGGCCGGCGATCTCGACCTCGCCAGAGGCGATCCGCATCCCGCGGCGGGCGTAGCCGAGCAGCGCGAGCGCGAGCGTCGTCTTGCCCGACCCCGACTCCCCCACCAGCCCGAGCGTCTGTCCGGCGTCGAGCTCAAGCGACACGTCGCTGATCACCGGCTCTCCAGAGGTCGAGAGCGACGGTCAGGTCGCGTACGGTCAACATCGGCATGCGGGCCATCAGATCAGCTCCGCCGGGGTCACGAGCTCCTCGATGCCGCCAGTCGGGGTCACGGACCGACGGTCGGTGACCCCGAGGGTGTGCGAGATCGCGTCGCCGACCATGTTCACCCCGATCGTCAGCAGCGCGATCAGCGCCGCCGGCACCACCGTCGCCCAGACGTTGAGCGACAGGAAGTCGCGGTTCTCGGAGATCATCAGCGCCCAGTTGGCGTTGGGCGGCTGCACGCCGAAGCCCAGGAAGGTCGCCGCCGCCACGAGCAGCACCGAGAAGGTCACGGTGAGGCCAAGGTTGGCGATCAGTGGCCCGAGAATGTTGGGCAGGATCTCACGCAGGAGGATCGCGCTGGTGCGCTCGCCGCGCGTGATCGCGGCCTCGGTGTAGCCGCGGACCGACGCCTCGCGCGTCGCGCTGTAAACGATGCGCGCGATCCCCGGGGCGAGGATCACGGCGATCGTGACGATGATCATCGGGTAGCTGTTGCCGATGCTCGTCACGACGAGGATGAAGAGCAGCAGCGGCGGGAACGACAGCACGACGTCGACCAGGCGCATCAGGACGGGATCGACGATCGAGCGGCTGTAGCCGGCGATCCCACCGATCGCCATGCCGATCGCGAACGAAAGAGTCGTCGCCGCCAGCGACAGCCACAGCACGCTGCGCCCGCCCCACAGAACGCGGCTGAGCACGTCGTGGCCGAGGTAGTCGGTGCCCAGCGGGAAGCTGCCGCTCGGCGGCGATCCGGGGGCTCCGAGGATGTCGGACGGGTTGTGAGGGGCGACGAATGGCCCGAACAGGGCGACGACGACGACGAAGCCGAAGATCGCGAGGCCGACGACGCCACGGCCGGTGCGTGCGAAGCGCAGCGCCCTCATTGCTGCGTGCGGAGCTTGGGGACGAGGAACATCACGAGCAGGTCCGCGAGGACGTTGATGAGGATGTAGACCGTCGCCAGGATCAGCGCGATCGCCTGGACCTCGGTGTTGTCATGGGCCTGTACCGTGGCCACGAGCTGGGCGCCGATCCCCGGGTAGTTGAAGACCGTCTCGGTGATGATCACGCCGCCGAACAGGTACTGGATCGACAGCGCGAAGATCTGGACGCTCGGCGCGAGCGCGTTGCGGAGCACGTAGCGGCGGAGGACCTTGCGCTCCCGGATCCCGTGCAGCCGTGCCATCTGCACGTAGTCCGTCCGGAGGACCTCGATCGTGCCCACGCGTACGAGCCGTACGGTCCAGGCGACCGACACGGCGAGCAGCGTCAGCACCGGCATCACGAGGATCTTGGGGTGCGCGAGCGGAAAGACCCCGGGCGAGAGCAGCGACACCGGCGGCAGCAGGTTGGTCGCGACGAACAGGATCGCTATCAGCAGCGAGCCGATCACGAACTCGGGCATCGAGATCAGCGCCAGCGTGATCGTCGAGATCGCGTGGTCCTGCCAGCGACCGGCCCGCAGGCCCGCCCACACGCCGAGCAACAGCGAGATCGGGATCAGCAGGAGCACCGTGACCAGCGCGAGCGTCGCCGAGTCCGCCAGCGGCGAGCGGATGATCGGCCAGATCGGCGCGCTCGAGGCCCCCTGTGCGATGTCGACGGCCGAGTTGCCGAGGTTGCCCTGAAGGGCGTCGCCAAGCCAGTTGATGTAGCGCACCTCGAGCGGCTTGTCGAAGCCGAGGCGGTGGTTGATCTCGGCGACCGCCTGGGGGTTGGCGTTGCGGCCGAGGATCGCTGTGGCCGGCGAACCCGGGATCGCCGAGGTCGCGAGGAAGACGACGATCGAGGCGACGACCAGCGTCAAGAACCCCTGGGCGAGCCGCCGCACCAGGAACCGGCGCAGCGGGTGCGACGCCCGCCCCGCGGGCGCCGGCGCCCGTGGCGGCGCCGGGGCGTCCGGCTGCGCGGTCTCAGTCATGCGGCAGCCGGCGGCACCCGCGCCGCTGCGGGTCCCGCCGGCTGCCGCTGATCAGCGTGCGGACCGTCAGGTCGCGAGGCCCCAGTCCCACACGCGCTGATCGCCCGTTGGGTAGGCCCAGCCCACCCCCGGACCGCCGAAGCCGGCGACGTTCTTCGAGAGCCCGTCGACGTTGTGCACCTCCGCCCAGAAGATGTAGCCGCCCTCGTTGTACTGCATCGCCTGCAGCTGATTCCAGTACTGCTGTGCGAGCCGCGGGTTGGTCTCGCCGATCGCCTTCCTGTAGAGCTGGTCGAAGGACGCGCTGCTCCAGTGGGTCTCGTCGAGCGCCGCGCCGGTGACCAGAGCCTGCGAGTAGAACGACGCGAGCGATCCGATCGCCCAGATGTTCTGCGCAAAGGTCATCTTCGTGAACAGCAGCGCCGGGTTGTAGTAGGCCGCGACGGGCTGGACCTTCAGCGTCACGCCTTTCAGACCGGCCTGGTTGAGCTGCTGCACGAACACCTCGGCCGCCTGCAACTGGCCGAGGCCGGCGTCGGCGGTCTGCAGCTGGATGCGCAGGTCCGACTGGCCCGCCTGCTTGAGCAGCGACTTGGCCTTTGCGATGTCCTGCTGGTGCTGCGGCAGGGAACTGTCGTAGTGGGGAAACCCCGGACCCGGGATGTCGTTGAGCACGGTCCCGAAGCCGTCGAGCGCCGCCTCGATCATCCCCGGGCGGTTGATCAGGAGCTTCATCGCCTGCCGCACGCGCACGTCCTTGAACGGCGCCTGATCGACCCGCATGTTGAAGTTCTCCTGGGCACCGGCGTAGCCGACGACGATGTCGTAGTTGCTGCTCGGGATCCCGGCCTTGGCCTGGGCGTAGTTCATCGTCCCGCAGATGTCGATCTGACCGCTCTCCAGCGCGTTCAGGCGTGCCGAGTCGTCATCGATCGACTGCAGCACGAGACCGTCCGGATAGGGCCTCGGCGAATCCCAGTAGTCGCGGTTCGCGGTCAACACGCTCTGCTTTCCCGGCGTGAACGACTCGAGCTTGTAACAGCCAGTCCCGATCGGCTTGGTGAAGTCCTTCGCACCGTTCTGCACGACGATCGCAGCGTTGAAGTAACCGAAGATCGATGACAGGTCGGCGTTGGGTGAGTTGAGCGGAACCTGGACAAGGGTGTCGCTCAGCTTCTTGATGTCGTTCATCCGGAACTGCGTGACCGCGGAGTGGCCGAGGCTCGCCGGGTTGCCGAGTGTGTGGAAGGTGTAGATGACGTCGTCGGCGGTGAACGGCTTGCCGTCGTGCCAGTGCACGCCGCTGCGCAGCCGGATCTCCCACACGGTGGCGTCCTTGTTCGACTGCCAGCCGAGCGCCAGGCCGGGTTCGAGCTGGTGGTATGGGCCGACGCGCATCAGCGGGTCGAACACGAGGTAGCCGTGCAGGCTGTCGATCGGCGTGTTCGCGACAGCCGGGTTGTAGGTCTCGCTGGTCCCGTTGCCGACGTAGCCGATGCGCAGGATGCCGCCCTTCTTCGGCGTCCGAGGCGTCGGGCCGCCGAGCGGCACAGACGCGGCGGCGCGACCCAGATGCGTCGGGCGCTCTCCCAGGTCGAAGAGCTTGGGCGCTGCCAGGCCCAGGCCGGCGGCGCCCACGCCGCGGATGAAGCGGCGCCGCGTCAGCGCGTCCCCGCCGTCCTCTACGCGCGAAGCCTCGCCGGGCCTTCCAGCCCGACCGATGTCGTCGTCGCTCGTCATCAAACCCTCTCTTTCCTCTGCGGCGTGCTCCAGGCGCCGCGAATATTGAGCATATCCAGCAATCGGCCAACCGGGGCAAATCGCCCCGTCGTTTTCCGGCAGGCGGCGGTCGACTCACCGGCACGCGTTCCCCGTGCCGCGTACGGATGACATCGCGTTGTGGCCACAGTCACAAAATCAGGCTCCTGCAGAACCGCAAACACCGCCACAGCTGACAACGGATTCAGCGTCCACGGGGACGAGAAGGCCCGCGAGCTCCTACCCACTGCGTCAAGCGTGCCAGAGCGCGAATAGCGGCTCAATGAACTTTTCCCGGCCGCTCTGGCACTCCTTGCGGCACCGACGCAGATGCCGTGTTCGCCTCTCGTTTGAGCGTCTACGATGGCCGGCCATGACGTCCGGTACCGAGACGCGCGTGCGCGTTCCAGCGCGCTGCGAGCCCGTCGGCAGCCTGCTGCGTCCGCCGCCCCTGAAGGCACTCTTCGAGCGGCTCTACTCGTCGCACAACTCGCACGTGGCGGCGCTGCTCTCGGAGGCCGAGCGACCGGCGCTCGCGACGCTGAACAGCGTCGCCGACGAGGCGATCCGCGAAGCGGTCGCGCGGCAGATCGCGCTCGGGCTGGATGTCGTCACCGACGGCGAGATGCGACGCGCGCATTACGTGAACTCGCTGTTCGACGGCCTCAGTGGGCTCGCGGAGAGCGACACCCCCGAGTACTTCGCGGGCGACGACGGCGTGGCGCCACCGCCCGAGCCGATCGCGCAGCAGCGCGTGGCGGTGACGTCGAACCCGCTGGCCGAAGAGGCGGCCTTCCTGCGCTCGATCACCGACCATCCGACCAAGGTCGCGATCCAGACGCCCTCGAGCCTCCTCTTCCCGGCGGCGCGCTACGGCGCGGCGGCCTACCGCAGCCGCGAGGCGTTCGTCGACGACATCGTCGCGGTCGTCAGGGAGCTCGTCGGCGGCGCAATCGCCGCCGGCGCGCGCTACATCCAGTTCGACTACCCGCTCTACCCGGCGATGGCGGACCCCGACAAGCGCGAGGAGCTGCTCGCCGGCGCCGACGGCGACTTCGACGCGATGTTCGCCCGGGCGATCGAGGCTGACAACGCCGTGCTCGAGGACATCCCGGCGGACATCACGACCGCGCTGCACGTCTGCCGCGGCAACTACCGCTCGCACTGGTGGGCGCGCGGCTCGCTCGAGCCGGTCGCCGAGCGCATGTTCAGCGAGCTGCGCCACCAGCGCTTCCTCGTCGAGTGGGAGGACACCGACCGCGAGGGCGACTACAGCGCGCTGCGCTTCGTCCCCCCGGGCCCGATCGTGGTGATCGGGCTGGTCAGCACCAAGGTCGGTACGCTCGAGAGCGAGGACGAGATCCTTGTGCGACTCGACGAGGCGTCAGGCCACCTCGACCTCGGCCAGCTTGCGATCTCGCCGCAATGCGGCTTCGCCTCGGTCTGGCACGGCAACGAGATCACAGAGGATCAACAGTGGCGCAAGCTCGAGCTCGTGGCCCGCGTCGCGGACCGCGCCTGGGGACAGGCGTAGGAGGCCGTCGAGCGACGGCGCCGGCGCGCGTCCTCCCCCGTGACGGAGGCGTGGCGCTGCTCGTCGGCACGCTCTTCCTCGTCGAGTGCTCCCTGTACTCGGCGGTCACGCCGCTGCTGCCCCACTACGCGGCCGCCTACGGGCTGACGAAGGCGGCGGCGGGTGCTCTTGCGGCGAGCTACAGCATCGGCTTCCTGGCCGGCGCGCCGCTCGGCGGCTGGATCGCCGCGCGCAACGTCCGAGCGACGGTGATTGCCGGTCTGCTGCTGTTCGCCACCGGGGCGGTCTGCTTCGGACTGAGCTCAGACATCGCCCTGCTCGACTCCACGCGCGCGCTGCAGGGCGTCGCCGGAGGGATCATCTGGGGCGGCGGACTGGTGTGGCTGATCGCGACGACGGCGCCCGAGCGCCGCGGCGCGGCGCTCGGGTCGGCCTTCGCCGCGGCGACCGCCGGAACGCTGCTCGGACCGGTGCTCGGCACCGCGGCCGTCGCCATCGGCGGCGGGCCGGTGTTCGGCGCCCTCGGCGCCGGCGCGCTGCTGCTTGTGGCATGCGTGCGTCGGCTGCCGGCTCCGCCCGCGCTCGAGCCCGTCGCTCGGATCCCGCTCGGGATCGCCCTGCGGCGGCCGCCGCTCGCACTCGGGGCGTGGCTGATCGCGCTCACGGCGGCGACGCTCGGCCTGCTCGGCGTGCTCGTCCCGTTGCGGCTGGCCGCGAGCGGCGCGTCCGGGCTCGAGGTCGGCGTCACCTTCGTCGCCGCCTCCGCGCTGGCCGCCGCCACGGCGCCGCTCGCCGGCGCGCTCGGTGATCGACTCGGACCCCTGGCTCCGCTGCGCGCCGGCCTCGCGGTGCTGGCGCCATGCCTGCTCGCCCTCGCGCTCGCGCGCGGCCCGCTCGCCGTCGCGCTGCTCACGGTCGTGTGCGTCGCCGCGGCCGCCGGCGCGTGCATCGGCCCGTGCGTCGCGTTCGTGGCAACCGCGGCGGAGCGCGCTTCGATATCGCTCGCGGCGACCGTGGCGGCGCTCAACCTGGCGTTCGCCGCCGGCGAATCGATCGGAGCGACGGCCGGTCCGGGCCTCGCCCAGGTCCTCGGAGAGACGGCGATACTGCTCGTCGTCTGCGCCGCGGTGCTGGTCACCGCCGTCACGATCAGCGCCCCGGGCGAGCGCCTGGCGCTGCCGCGCGTCGGTCAGCTGCCGTAGAGGACGTCCAGGCGCTCGAGCTGGTGGTGGTCGACGCCCCGCGGCTCGGATCGGCGCGCCGGGTCGAGGCGCAGGTTCGCAAGCCTCGACAGCGCACCGTCGATCGCCTCGCGCGCCGCGATCTCGGCAAGCGCCTCGCCCACGCAGAAGTGCAGGCCGCGCCCGAACGCGATGCTGAGCTTCAGGTCGGCCCGCGCGATGTCGTAGCGCTCGGGGTCGCGGAAGACGTGCTCGTCGCGGTTGGCGCTGAGAATCATCAGGTAGACCTTCTCGCCTGCGCCCATCGGCGTGCCGTGGAAGACGGTGTCGACGCCGACGTAGCGCACGCTGGCCGCGAACGGCGAATGCCAGCGGGCGGCCTCCTTCACGGCAGCGGGGAGCAGCGCGCGATCGGCCTTCACGGCCTCGAGCTGGGACGGGTGAGTCAGCAGCGCCCACAAGGCCGTTGCGATCAGGATCGCGGTCGGGTCGACGGCGCCGAAGATCATGTTGATGGTGTTGTCGACGAGCTGGCGATCGGTCAGCTGGGGGCTGCGCGTGCGCGCCACCGCGCTGAGCACAGAGCCCGAGGGTCCGCCCTCGCTCGCAGCGAGGGCCGCGCGCACGTGCACGCCGAAACGCTCGCGCTCGCGGGCCGCCCGCCGCCGCACGTCCTCGGGGACGGCGACGCCGTCGGCCAAGGCCATCGCCGCGACCAGCTGCTCGATCGCGTCGGCTCCAGCTGCGTCAAAGCCGAGCACCGTGCCGACCAGTCGCAGCGCGACCGGGTGGGCGAGCTGCGCGACGAGGTCGGCCCCGCCGGGCGGGAGCGCTGCGATCGCCTCCTCGGCGAGCGCACGGATCAGCGGACCGTAGGCGGTCTCCGCCACCCGGCGGCGCAGCGGCGCCGCGAACGGCGCGTTGTGGATGCGATGCGCCGGTCCGTCGACGGTGAGCATCGTCGTCCCGAACAGCTGGCGGACCTCGGAGCCTTCGAGATCGGTGATGAAGCGCTGCTGGTCGCGGTGGGCCTCATCGACCAGGGGGTGTGTGGTGATCAGCCAGACGCGGTCGGCGGCGATCCAGCTGACCGGCTCCCGCTCGCGCAGCAGCGCCAGCGTGCCGAACGGGTCGCGTGCCAGATCACTCAACGCGAGCGTCGCGCCGAGGGGCGTGCGCGCCTCGCCGACCGCGGCCGCCGTCACCTGCTCGCCGATCCCCAGACCGCGTCCGCCACGCGCCCGACCAGCTCGAGCTTGCGCCACTGGACGTCCTCGGTGATCTCGTTGCCGTGCCAGACCGAGGCGAAGCCGCACTGCGGCGAGAGCGCGAGCTGGTCGAGGTCGAGGTGGGCTGACGCCGCGTCGAGTCGCGCGAGGATCTCGCCGTCGTCCTCGAGCCTCGCAGACTTGGTGCTGATGAGTCCCATCACCACGATCGGTCCCGGGGGGACGAAGCGCAGCGGGCTGTAGTCGCCCTCGCGTTCGGTGTCCTCCCACTCGACGAGGAAGCGATCGAAACGCAGCTCACCGAACATCCGCTCGGCCACCGGCTCGAGCGAGCCGCTCGCCCACCAGCGCGAGCGGTAGTTGCCGCGGCACATGTGCACGGCCGTCGTCACGTCCTCGGGAATGCCTTCGAGCGCGGCGTTGTCGACGGCTATCGCGCGTTCGAGGAGGGTCTCGGCGTCGACGTGCAGCTCACGCTCGAGGTCGGCGCGCTTCTCGGGGTCCGCCAGCGCAGGATAGAGCGGGAAGTCGAACTGGATGTAGCGCGCCCCCGCGCCGATCGCGCCGAGCACCAGCTCGCGGATGATCTGGCCCATGTGCGCGACGTAGTCCTCGCGCGAGGGGTAGGCGTCGGTCTCGTACTGGAGCATGTAGAAGTTCGAGACGGCTGGGATCGCGACCTTGGCCGGCCAGCTCGTGCAGCTGCGCAGGAACTGGATCTCGCGGGCCATCGGGTTGTCGACGATTCGCAGGCGCTCCCTGACCCGCGGGTCTGGCGGCGGTCCGACCTCCCCGTCCCCCTCGAAGTAGTCGATCACGGGGTTGTCGGCAATCCCCTCGACGGCGTCGAAGAGCGAGTTGACGAAGTGCGCACGACGCATCTCGCCGTCCGTCACGACGTCGAGGCCCGCGTCGATCTGGCGGGCGACCGCCACGGCGATCGCCTCGTCGGCAAGCGCATCAAGCTGCGCGAGCTCCCTCCGCTCATCCTCGCTCAGAAGGCGCGCAACGTGCGAATGGTGCCCGGCGAAGGCGCGCTCGAACATTCGCTTGACCGGCTCCGGTCGCAGCAGGCTCGCGACCGACTCCGCACGCGGCGGCTCGCGGAACACCCGGCCCACGCGTTCCTCGCCCTGCGTCCTGACCTCATCCGCCGAGATGGGACCACCTCCCACGTGTCGTCGTGCCGAGTAACGGCGGCAATGCTACGCAGGCGTTCAACTGAAATGTCGGAGCGCCGGCGCCGATCCGCGATGAGTACAAGCTTCTCCGGCGAAAGTCCCTAGACGCCTGGAACTGCGCGGATCTATCGTCGCAGCCGGAAGCGCCAGGCGCCGATGCGAACTGTCGCGCGCGTCGGCGATCACGGCCGAAAGGAGAGCGACTTGGCAACAGGTACGCACGACAAATTGATCGTTCGCAAGCCTCTTTATGAGGACCTGCCGAACGAGGCGCCGGGCGAGGGTGTGAACACAGGGGTCACCGAAACAGAGACCTTCATGAGTGCAGCTCAGGTGGCGGAGTCGCCGCTGCACATCACCTGGGGCATCATCCACGCAGTGCCGCCCAAGAACCCCTACGTTGTGGAGCACGACCATCCGTATGACGAGGTGCTCTTCTTCCAGGGCTTCGACCCCGAGAACACACTCGACCTCGGGGCCGTATTCGAGGTCTCGATAGACGGCGAGGTGCAGGTGATCGATTCGACCTGCGCGATCTTCATCCCCGCCGGCACCAAGCACTGCCCGCTGACGGTCAAGAGCGTGACGCGGCCGTGCGGTCTAGCGGCGATCTGCGTCAGCGGTCGCTACCAGACGATGGGATACGCAACGCCGGTGTAGCTCGCGGGACGGCCGCGTCGGCTAGGCCGACGCGGCCGCACGCGATTGCCGGCGGAATTCGCCGGGCGTGACGGCGGCCTCGCGCTTGAAGAAGCGGCCGAAGTAGGCGGTGTCCTTGAAGCCGAGTTCGTAGGCGATCTGGGCGACATTCTTGTCTGTGTGCACGAGCAGCCGCTTCGCCTCGACGGTCTGCGCACCGCGGATGATCTGCCCCGGCGTGCGTCCGGTCGCCTCCTTGACTGTCTCCGCCAGATGGCTGGGGGTCACGCCAAGGCGGTGACTGTACTCACGCACCGTCTGGTACGGGCCGACGCGCTGCGTCACCAGTTCGGTGAACTCGCGCACGAGCCTTCCTGAGCGATTCGCTGTCACTCCATCCACGCCGCCGGCCGGCAGCATGCGGTGCGCCCGGACCAGCAGCACGTGGAGGTAGGCCTGCATCACTGAGCGGTAATCGCACTGCCCGGCGTGGTCCTCGTGAACGATCTCCTTCACGATCGAGAGGATCTCGCGGGCCTGCTGTGGTGACAGGCACAGCTGTGCGGCCTCGGCAAGATCGTGGAACAGCTCGGCGTCGCGGGCGACGTCATCACGGTGCGGTTGGGAGAGCAGGAACTCCTCGGAGAACGCCAGAACGTAGCCTGTCGGGAGCGAGCGGTAGCACCAGGAGTGCACCTGATCGGGCCGCAGGAAGTAGAGGCTCGGCGGCCGCAGCGGATACGAGTCGCAGTCGAGGACGTGCTCGCCGCGACCGCCGGTGATGTAGGCGATCTCGTAGAAGGTGTGACGGTGCGCCCACCCCGACGGCGGCAGCGCCGAATCGAAGATGCTGTCGGCCTCGATGCCGACGAGATGGCTGGTCAGCTCGCGCTCGAAGTCGGCGATCGGCAGGTCGGCGCCCTCGTGGCCGCGGCGCGACCCGACGGATCGCACGTGCCTTTCCGCGATGCGCTGCGACACCATGCTCGCGGCCGCCGGTGGCTGATCGACCGGGGTGCGCACGGGCTAGAGCACCGCTGTCGCGTCGACCTCGACCAGCATCCCGGGCACGGCGAGCGAGCTGACCTCGACCGCCGTCCCAGCCGGCTTCGGGCCAGGCAGGGTCTCGGCCACGACCCGCTCGTAGGTGGCGAGGTTGCCGATGTCGGTGAGGTAGACGACCAGCTTGAAGATCGAGTCCAGCCCGGCGCCGCAGTGCTCGAGGACGGTGCTGAGGTTCGCGAAGGTCTGCCGCACCTGGGCCTCGAAATCGCCCTCTCCAACCAGCTCTCCCTCGGCCGAGACGGACGCCTGGCCGGCGAGCAGGATCAGCTTCTTCGTCCCGTCGAGCACCCAGGCGTGCGAGAACCCGAGCCGGTCCTGCCACGTCCAGGGGTTGACCTGCCGTTTCTCCACGTGGGCGCGAAGTCTTGCACTAGCGAGGGCGCCGCGCGCCGGGCGCGCCGGGCGCTTCTGGGCAACCCGCCACCGGCCGGTGATCGGCCGGCCCGGCTTGTGCCCGGACAGCGGCGTGGGCGTGGGCGCAAGCGGCCCCTTGCACCGGATGCGGTACGCGCGATTCCCAAGGCCTAGCGGATGTGGATCGTGAAGCGTCCGACGGTGACCTCGGTGGCGTTGTTGATTGCAAGTGCCGCGCCGAGGGCCCCGGGAGTTGTGCTGGTGGCGAACACCACGGTTCCGTGGTAGGTCCCCGGGGGGAGGGGCAGGGGCGCGGGAAGTGCCTGCGTCATGCGCGTGCCTGCCCAGATGTTCTTCACACTCGACAGGCCGTACCAGCCGCGTGGTCCCCGCAGCCGGATGACGTACTCACTGAGGGCGTTCGTGATCGGCTCGTGTGCGATGAAGGACACGTCCAGCTTCCAGCGTCCTTGTCCTGCTGGCTGCGCGACGGCGCGGACGGGGCTCGCCAGTTGCGCGTGCGTGTAGTGCGGCGTCGGTCTGGGCATGTACCCGAGCGGGAGTCGGCACTCGGCGTGAACGGTCGGGAGCGGTTCTGCGAAGTTGCAGCGCAAGCCGTTGCTGTAGGTGACGGTCGTGATCGGCGGGCTCGGGTTAAGTGATGTGTTGATTGCGCTGTTGATCGATCCGGGGGCCTGCCCAGCGCGCGTCACGATCAGGTATGCGCCATCGGGACCGCGAGGCTCGATCGTGCGTTGTGCTCCGCTCTCGCCCGTGTAGGTGAGGGTTGTCGCCCGCGGTCCGAGCAGCCCGTAGGAGAGGTTGCGCGCGTCGCGCCCGAGACAGATCGCTGCCCCTGGGTCGTGGGCGTTCGGCGGCAAGCAGCTGCCGGACACGTCGAGACCGCCGGCGTTCACCCCCGATGCCGGGACATCGCCGATGTTGACGTTCAGGAACAGACGGCCGCGGCGATCGAGCGGCGCACACGCGGGTGACGTGGCGCTGAGCGCGACCGGAAGCGGATGGAACTTTCCGTCATCGCTGAACGCGTGGTCCTGACCAACCACACCCACGTTGCCGTCCTGCACGCGTCCGACCTCCAGGCAACCGAGGCCCCGCGTGGTCACGGTAAGCCGCATGCCCCACGGCAAGCCTCCGCCCGGGTCCTCAGCGTGGACGCTCAGCGTTCTCGAGCTCTTCGCCCGCACAGATCCGTTTCCCGCCGACGAGGCTGGCGGCGCGCCTGCGTCCCGGACAGGCTTCCCAGCGTTCAGCACACCGGTTGCAGCGAGCACGACGGTCGCACCGCCGACCACGACAACCGGGATTGCGACAAGCCGCAGCCAGCGCCACCGCGCCCGGCGCCGCGACGAACCCCACTCACGTGCCCACCGCCCGAACTCGTTTCCAAGCTCCGCGGGCCCACGCATCTCGTTACCCATCCTACGCTCCGTCGGTCGGCCGGCGAGCGCCACGAAAAGCACCAACGGCGCGCTACCGTTCAACCGATGACCGCGAAGCGTGTCACCAAGCGAATACTCGACCGCCTCCTCGCGGCCGGCACCGCGATCGTGTTCCCGCTGGCCGCGTCCACCGACGCAGGGGCGTTGCAGAGCGCGCGCCGGACAGGAGATCAACGATGGCCGCAACGCTGAAGCTGACGCATACGACAATCGGTGTCGAGGTCCGTCGTGGCACCTACGACGTCGTGGTCGACGGCGCGCGTGTCGGGTCAGTCGAATTGAACGCCACGATCGAGCTACCGGTCGCACCTGGACGCCACACCCTGCAGGTCCGCAATGGGCGAAACTCCAGCCGAACCCTGACCTTCGACGCCGCCGAAGGCGACACCGTTGCCTTCCGATGCGGCGGAAAGAGGCCGTTGCCGATCTTTCTTGCGTCCTTTCTCGTTCCCAGCCTGGCGCTATCGCTGAGACGCCAGTAAGCACGGCTCTCGATCAGAGCGCCATCGACCGGCCCGCCGGCGCTGGCTACGAATGGCGGAAGCTGGTCGCACATTCGTCTGAAGGAGGCCCACCGCGGGACCCGTCTTCCGCCCGAACGCCGTCGCCGTGCGCGATACGCAGCACCGGCCAACGCGCAACACTGTCGCGATGGACTTCGCGGTCGCGATCACGACCCACACGGGCAGAGACCTGGCCGAAGTCGGGTTCCTGCTCATGGTGATCGGGGGCGTTTGGTTGGCCGCCGCACAGCTGCCGCAGCCCAGGTGGAGGGTCCTGAGGATGGTCGTCGCGGGCATCGCTCTCGCTGCCGGCGGAGTGCTGCTCATCATCGCGACGCACTGGGGCCACTTCGGCTAGCGCGCTCGCCGCGCGCGACGAGCAGGAGCCGCGTCCGCGGGTCAGGTCACGCGGAAGTTTGACTCGCGGCCGTTTGGGTTAGGCTCGGCGGCGTCGAATCCGAGCGCCGCACCATAAGCAGGCGATTGCAGCCACTTCCGAGGGTGAGCGACGGGATTCGAACCCGCGACCGCCGGGACCACAACCCGGAGCTCTACCAACTGAGCTACGCCCACCAGGGTCACGCAATCTAGCAGCGGCTGCGCCGGCAACCGCAGGAGCCGAACGCGTCCGATGGGCTCGGCGGCGTTTTGCGATACTCGCGCCGTGCCGTACGACCCCGACCGCGCGAACCCCGTCTATGTGCCGCACGCTGACCGCTATGAGCAGATGCGCTACCGGCGCGTCGGCGCGAGCGGCATCCAGCTGCCGGCTATCTCGCTCGGGTTGTGGCAGAACTTCGGCGACGACCGGCCGCTGGCCAACAGCCGCGCGATCCTCCGCCGCGCCTTCGATCTCGGGATCACGCACTTCGACCTCGCCAACAACTACGGGCCGCCCTACGGCGCCGCGGAGGCCAACTTCGGGCGCCTCTACGCCGAGGACTTCCGGCCCTACCGCGACGAGCTGATCATCTCGACCAAGGCCGGCTACGACCAGTGGCCCGGGCCCTATGGCGAGTGGGGCTCGCGCAAGTACCTGCTCGCGAGCCTCGATCAGAGCCTGGCCCGGATGGGCCTCGACCACGTCGACATCTTCTACTCGCACCGCTTCGACCCCGAGACACCGCTCGAGGAGACAATGGGCGCGCTCGACACCGCGGTCCGCCAGGGCAAGGCGCTGTATGCCGGTATCAGCTCCTACTCGCCCGAGCGCACCGAGCAGGCGATCACGATCCTCGCCGAGCTCGGGACACCGCTGTTGATTCACCAGCCCTCCTATTCGCTGCTCAACCGCTGGATCGAGGAGGGCCTGCTCGACGTCCTCGAACACCACGCCGTCGGTTCGATCGTCTTCTCGCCGCTCGCCCAGGGTTTGCTCACCGACCGCTACCTCGACGGCATCCCCGATGATTCCCGGGTGCGCCGCGGCGAGGCGTTCTCGGCGCGACTGATCAACGAGGAGAACCTCGCGCGCGTCCGCGCCCTGCACGAGATCGCGGCGCGGCGCGGTCAATCGCTGGCCCAGCTGGCGATCGCCTGGGTCCTGCGTGACCCGCGCGTCAGCTCCGCCCTGCTCGGCGCGAGCAGCGTCGTCCAGCTCGAGCAGAACGTCGCCGCGCTGGCGAATCTCGAGTTCGGCGACGACGAGCTGGCCGAGATCGATCGCAGCGCCGCTGACGGCGGCATCAACATCTGGGCGTCATCGAGCGACGCCTGAGAACGCTCGCGCCGCTCAGCCTCGGCCTCAGCCGCGCCCGTGCGGCGCCTCGAAGTCCAGCAGCGGCCCGAGCGGCACGATGCCGCTCGGGTTGATCGACGGGTGCGTGCCGTAGTAGTGGCGCTTGATCTCGTCGAGCTCGACGGTCGCGGCGACACCCGGCAGCTGGTAGAGCTCGCGCGTGTAGCCCCACAGGTTCGGATAGTCGAGCAGCCGTCGCAGGTTGCACTTGAAGTGACCGTGGTAGACGGCGTCGAAGCGCACGAGCGTCGGAAACAGCCGCCAGTCGGCTTCCGTCAGCTGCTCGCCCAGCAGGTAGCGCCTCGATCCGAGCAGCTCCTCGAGCCAGTCGAGCGTCTCGAACAGCGGCCAGAACGCTGCCTCGTAGGCCGCCTGCGAGCGCGCGAAGCCGCAGCGGTAGACGCCGTTGTTCAGCGTCTCGTAGACACGATCGTTGATCGCATCGATCTCCGTCGCGAGCGCCGCCGGGTAGAGCTCCGGGCCGCCACCGCCGAACGCACCCGTCTCGAACATCCGGATGATCTCGCTCGACTCGTTGTTGACGATCCGCTTCGTCTCGCGATCCCAGAGCACGGGCGCGGTGACGTGAGCGGTGCTCGCGGGGTCGGTGCACACGTAGGCCTCGGCCAGAAAGCGCATCCCCTCGATCTGGTCGACGAACTTCCCGCCGGTGAACGCCCAGCCGCGGGCGTCGCGGATCGGGTCCAGATAGGAGACCCCGACGGCCGGCGCGAGCCCCATCAGCTCGCGCACGATCATCGTGCGGTGGCACCACGGACAGGCCGCCGCGACGTAGAGGTGGTAGCGCCCCGGCTCGCCGGCTGCGACCCACTCGCGGAACACGCTGTCGCTTCGCTCGAACGCCCCCGCCGCACCGCTCGCCGCCGTCGCGTCGTTGGTCGCCATCGCGACGATTATCCCGCGCACGCTTCGCGGCCGGAAACCACTACCGTCTCGCGCGCACCCCGATGGAAGCCCCGACCCCGTCAACCGACCGTCTCGAGGCGTTCAGCGACGGCGTCTTCGCCGTCGCCGCGACCCTGCTTGTGCTGAGCCTCAAGGTCGGCCCGGGCGGGCTCGCGCATGCCCTCGCCCAGCAGTGGCCCCACTACGCGACCTACGTCGTCAGCTTCATGACGATCGGCATCATCTGGCTCAACCACCACGCGCAGTTCCACCGCATCGACCATCCCGACCGCACGCTGATGGTCATCAACCTGTTCCTGCTGATGTTCGTCACGCTGATCCCGTTCCCGACCAGCCTGCTCGCCGATCACCTGAACGGGGGCAGCGACGGGCACGTCGCGGCCGCGGTCTACGCGGCGTCGCTGCTGGCGATGTCGATCGGCTTCTTCGCGACCTACCTGTGGGCGGCGCACAAGCAGCTGTTCGCCGAATGGGTCGGCGAACAGCAGGTCGGCTACCTCGTCCGGCGAAACGGCGTCGGCCTGCTCGTCTACGCGACAGCGATCGCCGTAGCCTTCGCGAACGCAGCCGTCAGCCTGGCCCTGTGCGGCCTCGTCGCGCTCTACTACCTGCATCCCGGCCGCCCGCCCGCCGGCCGCTGAGCCCACCCGCGCCCGACGCCCGTCCGCGGCTGCGAGCCCGCGGCGCGAGTCGACCCGCCATTTGACACTTCCCGTCAAGGTGTCAAACCTCCGGCCCGAGCGCCCGCAAATCGAGTGTGCTGCGCTCGGATGACCGCGCCGACCACCCCGAGTGCCGCGGGCCCAACTCCCACGATCCTCGGCGTCGGCGCCGCCCTCCCGGCCCAGCTGATCACCAACGCCCAGCTCGTGGCCCGCCTCGACACCAGCGACGAATGGATCGTGCGGCGCACCGGCATCCGCGAGCGTCGCCACCTCGAGGCCACTGAAAGCCTCGCCGCGCTCGCCGCCACCGCCTGCGCCGGCGCGCTCGACGACGCCGGCCAGCCGGCCGCCGACGTCGACCAGCTGATCATCGCGACGATCACGCCCGACCGGCTGACGCCGGGCCTGGCCCCGGCGGTCGCCGCCCGGATCGGCGCCGAGCACGCCGGCGTCGTCGACGTCAACGCCGCGTGTGCCGGCTTCCTCTACGGGCTCGACCACGCGGCGGCGCTGATCGAGAGCGGTCGCGCACGCCACGTCCTCGTCTGCGGCGCCGAGGCCCTGTCGCGCATCACCGACCACGAGGACCGCGCCACCGCCGTCCTGTTCGGCGACGGGGCGGCCGCCGTGCTCCTCGGCCCGGGTGCGCCGGGCCGCGGCATCGGCGCCTTCGAGTTCGGCTACGACGACAGCCTCGCCGACACCCTCTACGCGGAGCGCGACGTGCCCAGGCTGCAGATGGCCGGTCAGCAGGTCTACCGCCACGCCGTCGCGCGGATGACCGAGGCGACCCTGCGGGTCCTCGCCCGCAACGGCGTGAGCGTCGGGGAGGTCGACTACTTTGTCGCGCATCAGGCCAACGCGCGGATCGTCAGCGCGGTCGCCGACGCGCTCGGCGTGCCGCACGAGAAGGTCTCGTTCAATGTCGAGTGGACCGCCAACACCTCCGCCGCCTCGATTCCGCTCGCGCTCGCCGCGGCCGAGCGTGACGGCCTGCTCGCGCCCGGCTCGCTCGTCGGCATGGTCGCGTTCGGCGCCGGCTTCGTCTGGGCCGCCGGCCTCGCCTCCTGGAAGGACACAGACACTCAACCGCAAAGGAGCACCTGATGGCAGAAGTCACCGAAGCGACCGTCCTCGCCGGCGTGCGCGAGGAACTCGAGCAGCTCAAGGTCCCCGGCGCCGCCGAGGCAACGATGGAGACCGAGTGGCGTGACCTCGACATCGACTCGCTCGAGCTCGTCGAGCTGGTGACCGCCCTGGAGGACCGCTTCGATGTCAAGATCGCCGACGGTGAGCTGAAGTCGATCGCCGGCGTCGGCGACGCGGTCCGCATCACCCTCGCGCTCGCCAACGAGTCCGCCTCGGCGTGAGCGTCGCCGTCACCGGGCGTGGCGTCGTCACCTCGCTCGGTGAGGACGCCGACGCGTTCTTCGACGCCCTCGCCGCGGGCGCCTCGGGCATCGTCGACGGGCTCTCGACGGCGAGCGCCTTCGACCCCGAGCGCTACATGGACCCGCGGGTCGCGCGGCGCACCGACCGCTACGCCCAGTTCGCCGTCGCGGCGGCCGACCAGGCCGCGACCGAGGCGGCGCTCAGCGACTGCGACCCCGACCGCGTCGCGGTCGTCATCGGCACCGGTGTCGGCGGGCTGATCACCCTCCAGGAGCAGTGCGAGTCCTTTCTCGCGCGCGGCGAGCGCGGCGTCTCGCCGAACTTCGTCCCGATGATGATGCCCAACGCGGCCGCCGGCGCCGTCGCGATCCGGCTCGGGGTCCACGGCCCCGGCTTCAGCGTCGCCTCGGCCTGCGCGACCGGTGCCCACGCGATCGGCGAGGGGATGCGGATGATCGAGCGCCGTAGCGCCGACGTCGTCGTCGCCGGCGGCACCGAGGCCGCCCTGACGTCGCTGTGCATCGCCGCCTTCAGGCGGATGGGCGCGCTGTCGAGCGACGGTGTCTCGCGCCCCTTCGACGCGCGTCGCGACGGCTTCGTGATGGGCGAGGGCGCCGGCGTGCTGATCCTCGAGCGCGAGGAGCATGCGCAGGCCCGCGGCGCGACCGTGTTCGGCCGCATCGTCGGCTACGGCGCCTCCAACGACGCCTTCGACATGGTCCAGCCCGACGAGCTCGGTGCCGGCGCGCAGATCGCGATGCGCGCGGCGCTCGCCGACGCCGGCGCGAGCCCCGGCGAGGTCGGCTTCATCTCGGCCCACGGTACCGGCACCCCGATCAACGACCGCGTCGAGACCGTCGCCGTACGCGCCCTGTTCGGCGCCGACCCACCGCCGATCTCCTCGACCAAGTCCGCGATCGGCCACCTGCTCGGTGCGGCCGGGTCGACCGAGGCGCTGGTCTGCATCGAGGCGCTGCGCCGCAAGCTGCTGCCGCCGACGATCAACTACTCCGAGCGCGACCCCGAGTGCGATCTCGACTATCTCGTCGACGGCGCCCGCGAGGCCCCGGACGTCGCGCTGGCGCTCTCGAACTCGTTCGGCTTCGGCGGTCAGAACGCCTGCCTGGCGATCGCCGCGGCGTAGGTCGGCCGGCGAACCGGCGCACGCCGGCACGCACGAGCTGCTGCGAGGAACTCGTAGGCTTTGACGATCGCCTCCTCGCCGCACACCTCCCGCAACGACACCGAGGCCCTGATCCTCGACGCCGCCCGCCAGGCCCTCGCCGAGGAGCCCTACGAGCGCATCACGATCGACGCGATCGCGCGCCGCGCATTCGTCAGCCGCACGGCGCTCTACTTCTACTTCCCGAACAAGCGGGCGGTCATCGACCGCCTGATCCAGCTCGCCTTCAGCGAGATCTACGAGGCCGCCGCCCCCTACCTCGACGGCGACGGCGACCCGCGCGGCGAACTGCATCGCGCGCTCGGCGCCACCGTCGCGGCGGTCGATCGCAACGCGACCGTGCTCCAGCTCGCCGCCCGCCTGTCGGGCGAGATGGATCGCATGCCACCCGAGTGGGCGCCCTACATCATGCGCCTGCGCAACGCCGCCGCACGCCGCATCCGCGGCGACCAGCAGCGCGGCATCGCGCCGGCCGACATCCCCGCGGGAACCTCGGCCAACGCCCTGCTCGCGATGGTCGAGGCGCAGGTCGTCCGCGAGGTCGTCGTCGGCGGCTCGGACGCCGCGGAGACCGTCCGGGTCCTCGCCGAGCTGTGGTGGCGCGCGGTCTATTCGCGACCTGACGACTGAGCGATCCGGGGGTTGGTGCTGTCTCTGTCGGCGCGCAGCCGCAGAGTTCGTTCAGGCCGCCGCAGGGACCGCGCCCTTGCGCGCCTTCAGCTGGTAGACCGCGGTGTAGCCGACGTCGAATCCGTGGCGCGCCGCGCGTAGATACAGCCGCCAGACGCGCAGCCGCTCCGGGCCGGCCAGCCGCTCGGCCTCCTCGAGGTGCTCGTCGAGGCGGTCGTGCCAGTGGCGCAGCGTGACCGCGTAGTCGGTCATGAAGCCCTCGACGTGCTCGGTGTAGAAGCGGGCTCGCTCGAATGCCAGCTGGACGCGCGAGAGCAGCAGCGGCTCGCCGTCGGGGAACACGTAGCGCATCGTGAACTTGTCGGCCAGCGGGTCCTCCTCGGGGCGCATCAGGCTGATCGCATGGTTCAGCACCACGCCGCCGGGCTTGAGCACACGCGACAGCGACCGCGCGTAGGTGTCGATCTGAGACTCCCCGACGTGCTCGGCCATGCCGATGCTGGCGATCGCGTCGAAGGACTCACCGGTCAGCTCGCGGTAGTCGGCGATGCGGATCTCGACGCGGTCGGCGACCCCCGCGTCGCTGACCAGCGTGCGTGCCAGCTCGGCCTGCGACGGCGACAGCGTGATGCCCGTCACGCTGACCCCGTAGTCGCGCGCGGCGTGGATCGCGAAGCTCCCCCAGCCGCAGCCGACGTCGAGCACCCGCTGGCCGGCCTTCAGCTCGAGCTTCTGGGCGATCAGGTCGAGCTTGGCGCGCTGCGCCTCCTCGAGTTTCTGCGCGCCGCGCGAGAACAGCGCACAGCTGTAGGTCATCGACGGATCGAGGAACAGCGCGAAGAACTCGTTGCCGACGTCGTAGTGGTAGCGGATCGCCTCCGCGTCGCGCTCCGGGCTGTGGCGCTCGCCGGGCAACAGCAGCTCGGTCGCCGGCCGGCGCGGAATCCCGGCGGGGATCGCCGCGAGTGCGAGCGCGGCCAGCAGGCGCGCCCCGTCGCGCGCACCGATCCGCGGCGGGACCCAGTCGTCGACGATCAGGAACGCCCCGTCGATGTCGTCGGTCTCGAGCGACCCCTCGACGTAGGCGCGACCGAGCCCGAGCGGCCCGGGTGCCCGCAGCGCGTGCGCGATCGCCGACGCCCGGCGCACGAAGAACGTCGGCGTCCGGGGTTCCGTCGCCGGTACCCGGCCACCGTCCCAGAACTCGATCGAGAAGGGCCGATCGGGAAGCAGGCGCACGAGCTCGCGGCACAGCCGCGCGGTGGGATGGAACAACCGCATCGCGCGCAGCCTAGTCAATCCGGGGTTTCGGCCTGGCGGGCCGAAACCCCGGAGCTGCAAGCGTCGGTGCTGTTAGGAGCCCGGCGTGCCGCTGTCGTCACGCACGCCAACGGCCACCACCGGCGAACCGTTCACGTCGTGCGTGAAGATCTCGACGGCGTCGCCGACGGAGATGTTGGTCAGGCTCTCGGGCCCGCCCCCGGCGCCCGTGGCGCCTTCGAGTGAGGCTGTCGGCGGAACGCTGACGACCACCGTCTGCCCGCTCAGCGGGCCGCCGCTGGTCACGTTCACCGTCAGGCCGTCACCGCGCACGGCGGTCACGAGGCCGCCGAACCGCGTCGGCAAGGCGCTCGTCGATGTCGGGGCCTGGCCTGAGCCGTCCCCGCCGCCGTTGTCTGCGCCGCCGCCGTTGTCTGAGGAGTCGCCGCTACCGGCGCTGCTCTTGTCGACGATTCCGACCGCGACGATCGGGCTTGTCGTGGCGTCGCGCGTGTAGACCATCACCGTGTCGCCGACCGAGATGTCGGAGAGGCCGATCGGGCCGTGGTTGCCCGAATCCTCGCCCCCGAAGGAGGTGTGGTCGCCCAGATCGACGGTTACCGTCGTCCCGGCCAGCGCCCCGTCCGCAACCGCCAGCGTGAGGCTCGGCCCGGCGACGTCAACGCTCTTCACGGTCCCCGGGATCGGGGTGAACGCGCCGTGCGATCCGTCGCCGCCACCCTGGTGATCGCCACCACTGTGGCTGGCGTCGAGGATCCCGATTGCCGCCAGCGGATTCGCGGAGGCATCGAGCGTGAAGACGACGATGTGGTCGCCGACTGCGATGTCGGCCAGCGTGATCTGCCCGTCACCGTTGGTGTCGCCCACCGCGAGGATCGTCGACGCGCTGACGTTGACGATGACCGAGCTGTCCTGCGACTGGCCCTGCGAGTCCGTTGACCTGACGGTCAGCGTCAGCGTGCCGTTGGTCGGATCGACAGCCGTCACCTCTCCGGGAACCGCGGCGCCCTTGCCGGCGGTTCCGCCGTTTGGCTGGCCGATCACGTTGATCGCCGACGCCACCGCGGTCTGGCCGACCGTTCCGGTCGTTGTGACCGTGACGTCGTCACCGACGGCGACGGCCCCGTCCGGTCCGTGGACCGTTGCGTCGCCGAAGGCGACGAGGATCCCGCGCCCGCCGCCGGCCGAGGCGGCGTGCACGGCGACGGCGTTGTGGTGCTTGGTCCCGTGCGTGACACGAAGCTTCAGCGTATGGCGCGTCGCATTGATGCTCACGATGACGCCTGAGATGCGCGTCGTATGCGCGGCGTGCGTCGCCGCCACGGCACTCGATGAGCCAATCAGCAACGCGAACAGGGTCGCGCCACACGTCAACGGTCGTCGGTTCAACAACACGGGCAACAGCTCCTCGGTAGAAGGTGGGTACTAGAACCCTCGGCGGCGAGGGGCGCCCACCCGCGTCCTCGTCCGAAAAGACCAGCCGGCCGTCCAGCCCCGCCGACGCCGCGTCGCGACGCTGGACATCCGGGGGATGCACGCGGCGGCCGCGCGAGTGCGTCACAATCGGCGCCGCCGGCCGGTGCCGGCGGTTTCGAACCAGAGCTGAGAGGAGATGGAGCGATGGCCCGATTCGTGCTCGTCCACGGCGCCTTCGGCGGCGCATGGTCCTGGCAGCCGATCCTCGGCGAGCTCGAAGGCGCCGGTCACACCGTGACCGCCATCGATCTGCCCGGCGCGGGCGATGACCAGACGCCGGTGGCCGGGGTGACGCTCGATGCCTACGCGGAGAGGATCTGCGCCACGCTGGCCGAGGCGCCCGAGCTCGCGATCCTCGTCGGCCACAGCATGGGCGGCGTCGCGATCACCCAGGCCGCGGCGCGCTGCGCCGAGCGCATCGCGCTGCTCGTCTACGTCGCGGCGTTCATGCCGAGCGACGGACAGAGCCTGCTGGATCTGACCCGCCTGCCCGAGGGTGCCGGCGACCAGGTCCAGGCGAACATCGTGATCGACGGTGAGCCGCCGGTGGCGACGATGCCCGACCCCGCGGCGCGTGCCGCGCTGATGGCCAGCTGCAGCGCCGAGCAGATCGCGCGGGCGATCGAGCTGTCTCGACCGCAGCCGGTCGCGCCGTTCGCCACACCGGTGACGATCCCCGCCGGCGCGCTCGACGGCCTGCGGCGCACGTACGTGCATTGCACGCAGGACCGGGCGATCCCGCCGGCGCTGCAGCTGCGGATGATCCGTGAACACCCGTGCGTCGACGTCGTCGAGATCGCAACCGACCACTCCCCCTTCCTCTCGGCTCCCGATGAGCTGCTGGCAGCGTTGAACCGCTTCGCGGCGCTCATCTGACGCGACGGCGGCACGCCGGCGCGCGCCGCGGACAGCGGCCCGAGAAACTGAAGTCTGCCGTGAGAAAACCGCCCGGTAACCGGTATTGGCCGCCACGGGCGCTACCCTGCACGGCCGTGTCGCTGAAGATCCTTCGAACCGCGCTCGCGCTCGGTTTGCTCATCGCGGGGGCGTCGCTGGCAATCGTCGTCGGCGCGGCCGGCGCATCGTCGGGTGGCGCCTACAGCCATGTGGTGATCGTGATCGAGGAGAACTCGGGCTGGGCGGGCAACGGTCTGGCGCCCTTCCTGGGGGGCCTGATGGCCCAGGGTGAGTACTTCTCCAACTACCACGCGGTGAGCCACCCGAGCGAGCCGAATTACGTGGCGATGTTCTCCGGCTCGACCCAGGGCACCGACGGCTCGGATAGCTGCATCAGCTCGTCGGCGACCTCGCTGGCCGGCGAGGCGGCGGCCGCCGGCGTGACGATCGATGGCTATTTCGAGGGGCTCAGCTCGAACATGCTGTACGCCTGCCGGCACAACCCGTTCAGCCAGTTCACCGACGCCAAGGCCTACCAGGCCGATTTCTCGGCGTTCCCGAGCAACTACGCAACGCTGCCGCAGATCAGCTTCGTCGTGGCGAACACGCAGGACGACATGGGCGACAACGGCACCATCACCGACGGCGACACCTGGGATCAGGCCAACCTCAGCGGCTACGCGCAGTGGGCGAAGACGAACAACTCGCTGCTGATCATCGTCAGCGACGAGAGCAGCACGGACCCCAACTACCACACGAACATGCCGGGCGAGAACGGCAACAACGTCCCGCTGATCGCCGTCGGGGCCGGCGTCACCCCCGGCTCGATCAACGGCGACTACTACGACCACTACTCGCTGCTGCGCACCCTCGAGGACTATTTCGGGCTCGGCTACCTCGGCGCCTCGGCCGGCACCTCCGACCTCTCGTTCGTCGTCTCAACGCCGGTCACGACGACGACCACCACGACCACGACCACGACCACCACGAGCCTGGCACCGCCGTCGCCGCCCACGATCACCGCTGCGAGCCTGTCCGCCCGACGGTTCCGGGTCGCCTCGGCGGCCACGGCGGTCTCGGCGACGGCGCCGCTCGGCACGACGTTCCGCTTCAGGCTCTCGGCGACGGCGAGTCTGCAGATCGCGATCACGCGCTCTGCCGCCGGCGTCCGCAGCGGACGCCGCTGCGTCACGCCGACTCGCGCGCTGCGTCGCGCCCACGCACGTGGCTGCCTGCGAACGCTCGGCCTGGGCACGCTGGCGCGCGCGAAAGAGGCCGCCGGTGCGGACCGCGTTGCGTTCACCGGGCGGATCGGGCACCACGCGCTCGCCGGTGCCTCCTACACCGCGACGCTCACCGCCCGCAACGACGCCGGTGCCTCGAAGCCCGTGACGCTCGGCTTCGTCGTCGTCGCGCCCTGACGCCGTCGCCGACCCCGGCGGCAGCGTGCCGCCAGCGCGCGCAGGCGCACCCGGACCAGCGCGCACGTCGCCTGGAGAAACGGGCCGGGCCGGTGTACTGTCGCCGCGAGGTCGGCCGGCCCACCCGGGCTGGCATGCCTTCGCCCACCCGCGACGATTTCGCGCCGCCGGGCCCATTCCACGAGGAGGAGAGCAACGTGAGCGAGAAGAGACCGGTGGTGCTGTACGGCGCGAGCGGGTTCTCCGGCCGGCTGGTGGCCGAGTTTCTTCGCGAGTACAAACTCCCGTTCATCGCCGCCGGGCGCGACGGCGCCAAGGTCGAAGACGTCCTCGACCACGTCCCGGGGATCGGCACCGCGGACTACGAGGTCGTCCAGGTCGGGCACACGGTCGACGAGCTCAGCGAGTTGTTCGACGGCGCGCGGGTCGTGTGCAACACGACCGGCCCGTGCTTCCGCTACGGCGCAACCGTGGTCGAGGCCGCCCTCGGCGCGGGGTGCCACTACCTCGACACCGGCGGCGAGACGCCGTGGGTCCGCGCCGCCAAGCACGACTGGGGTGAGCGGTTCGCCGAACGCGGCCTGCTGCTGGCGCCGGCCACGGCCTACATGTCGGCCACCGCCGAGATCGCTGCGCGCATCGCGATCGAAAACGCACCGGGAATCGACACGCTCGAGATCCTCTCGATGTTCAAGGGCAACCCCTCCTACGGCTCGACGCAGACCGTCTACGGGCAGCTGATGTTCGAGTCGGTCTATCTCGAGGACAACGAGTACCGCAACTGGCCGCCGCTGACGGTCCTCGACGTCAGCATCCCGGGGTCGATCATGACTCATTCCGCCGTGCCTTGGGGCGGCTTCCCGCACCCGGTGTGGTTCAAGGATCACCCGCAGATCGCCAACGTCCGCGCCTTCGGCGGCATCCTCGACGCGGCCGTGATGCAGGGGGTGATCGCCGGTGAGCGCGACTACGTGGAGAAGCTCAAGCCGCTGCCGAGCGAGGAGCAGGCACGCATTCTCTCCGAGCTCGCCGCCGCGGCACAGAGCGCCACGCCGCCCCGCGAGAACCGCCGCGAGAACCGCACCGTGGACGTGGTCATGGGCCGCGGAAACCTGGAGACCGCGCATGTCGTCGTCCACGGCACCGGCGCCTACCTGCAGACCGGCCTGATCCAGGCCTTCGCTGCACACCACCTGATCTTCGCCCCGCCGCGCACGGTTGGCTTCGCATCGCCGGGCGAGGCGTTCGGCCACCTGGCACTGCTGAAGGCCCTCGAGGGCTACGGCTTCGTGAAGCTCAGGGTCATCTCCTAGCGGGCGGGCAGACGGGCGACGCGCCGCAGCGTCCGCGGGGCGTCCCCGATCACGCGCCGAGCGCTACGATCTTCGCCCGTGGCGGCCTCCGGCACCCACAAACTGGCCCGCGACAGCGGCACGATGCAGGTCCACACCTACCGCGAGGGCGTGGCGCAGAAGGTCGGCCACGACCTGATCATCGACGTCGAGCTGTGGCAGGCGACCGTCGAGCTGGCCGAGGACGGCAGCCCGACCGCTGTCGTGCTCGATGCCGACGCGCGCTCGCTGGTGGTGCTCGAAGGCCGCAACGGACTCAAGCCACTGAGCGACCGCGACCGCGCCGAGATCCTCAAGAACATCGACCAGAAGATCCTCCGCGGCCAGCCGATCGCCTTTCGCTCGACCGCCATCGAACGCGACGACGGCCGCCTGACCGTGCGAGGCGACCTCACGCTCGCCGGCACCACGCGGCCGGCCAGCTTCGAACTCGTCCTGACCGCGGAGGGACGCCTGCGCGGTACGTTGCCGGTGACCCAGAGCGAGTGGGGCATCACGCCCTACCGGGGGCTGCTCGGCGCGCTCAAGGTGCGCGACACCGTCGAGGTTGTCCTCGACGTGGCGCTGCCGTCGGGCTGACCGCGCACCCGGACCCTGGACGTCTGATCGGTCGCGCGAACCGCGCCTCGGCGTCTGCATGATCTCGGTCACACGCTCCCGCCGCGGCGCTACGGTCTTCCTGACAGCTGCTTCACACGCGCGACGCACCGCTTGGCGGTGGGAGGTGAGGACGGTGCTTGACACCGAAACCGCAGTCGTGATGCATTGGACGTGCCCGGCGTGCCAGCTCCAGTGGCTCGACCCCGGCGAAGGCTTCTCCGGCCAGCGCTTCAGCACCTGCATTCGCTGCGGCGCCGATGCCTGTGAGCCCGACGACGCGAGGCCGGCGTGGCATCGCCCCGGCACGCTCGCGCCGGGCGGCGGCGGGGGCGCCCGGGGAGCGGCGCCGCTGCGGTTCCGCCGCTTCGGCCACCGGCTGGGCTGACCGCCGGCAGGCGATCGGGGAGCGGGTTCAGCGCACCGCCACGCGGCGCCGTCCGCGCGGCGGTCGCCTGCGGCTACAGTCAGCGCTGAACTTCCCCTGAGCAAAGGAGCCTGCCGTGGCCGTCGACCCGAAGCGCACCGCCGTTGTCCTGATCGAGTACCAGAACGACTTCACCTCAGAGGGCGGCGCTCTGCACGGCGCGGTGGCGGGCGTCATGGAGCAGACGGGAATGCTCGAGAACACCGCCCGGCTCGTGGAGGCGGCGCGAGAGGCCGGCGCGACGATCGTCCATGCGCCGATCACCTTCGCGCCCGGCTACGGCGAGCTGTCGGAGCACCCCTACGGGATCCTCAAGGGCGTCGTCGACTCGACGGCGTTCGTCAAGGGCGGCTGGGGCGCGGAGATCGTCGATGCGCTGGCGCCCCGCGAGGGCGATGTCGTCGTCGAAGGCAAGCGCGGTCTCGACACCTTCGCGACGACGAACCTCGACTTCATCCTGCGCGCCCGCGGGATAACGACGATCGCACTCGGCGGCTTCCTGACGAACTGCTGTGTCGAGTCGACGATGCGCAGCGGCTACGAGAAGGGCTACGCCGTCATCACGCTCTCGGACTGCGTGGCGGCGACCTCCAGCGAGGAGCACGAGAACGCGATTCGCTTCGACTACCCGATGTTCTCGGCGGTGATGACCTCGCAGGCGCTCGCCGACGAGCTGCGCGGCGCCGCCGTGGCCGGCTGAGCGGCGGCGCGACGGCCCGCGCGGGTCCCGGATAGATTGGGCCGATGCCCAACATCTACCGGCCGAGGTTCGAGGACGACGAGCGGCCTCCCGGCTTTCGGTCCCGTCGGGCCCGCATCGGCACCGAGGTCGGCAGCGAGCTGATCGGCGCCAGCCTGTGGCAGCTGCCCCCGGGCGAGGCGGCCTATCCGTATCACTACCACTTCGGCGACGAGGAGCTCCTCGTCGTGATCCACGGGCGCCCGACCGTGCGCACGCCGGACGGTATTCGCGAGCTCGACGAGGGCGAGGTGCTCCATTGCCCGCTCGGCGAGGACGGCGCGCACCAGATCCTCAACCGCACCGACGACACGGTGACCTTCCTCGCGGTCTCGAGCCACGGGCGCCCCGACATCGTGGTCTACCCCGACTCCGGCAAGCTCGGGGTCGGCGAACGGCTGCCGCGCGGCGGCGGCTTGCGCGCCTTCTTCCGCCGCGAGCTCGCCGTCGACTACTGGGACCGGGAGGCCCCACCGGACTGGGGCGGCCGAGAGGCCCCGCCCGACTGAGCCGGTCGCCGGCCGGCCGCGCCCGCCCTCAGCCGGCCCGCGGCAGCGTCAGCGACGGTGCCCGCCGGTGCATGATGAACGCCGCCGCGATGAACAGCGCCGCGGCGTAGGCGAGGCCCGAGGGAACCGCAGCGCCGATCGACACGGTCCCGTCGACCGAATGCTGGAGCAGCCGCTGGGCACCCCAGAACGGCAGGATCCTGGCGATCGCCTGCGTGGACTGCAGCGTGAGCTGGACGCCGACCACGCCGATCAGAACCAGCACGCCCTCGAGCTCGTGCGGCGCCACCGCGCCCACGGCGAGCCCGAACGGCACGCTCGTGAACGCGACGAGACCCACCCCGGCGGCCAGCAGCCACGGGTGCGGCGGCCCGGTGCCGAACACCATCACCACGCTGAACACGGCCGAGACCGCCACGCCGAAGACCTCGAGCAGCAGCAGGCGACCGAGCAGCAGCTCGTAGGGACGGTAGCCGGCGAGCACCAGGCGCTGATCGACCGGGCGTGCCGTGAGTGCCACGAAGATCGACGCCCCGGCGATCGAGAACGCCATCGCGATCCCCCCCGTGATCACGGCGTTGCTACCGGTGTTGGACGAGGCGCCGTAGAACGCGAGCGGCAGCGCGGTCAGCAACCCGAGCGCGAAGCCCCGCCGCGCCAGCTCGCGCCCGGTCGTGTGCGCCGGCACGAGGATCCGGCGAAACCTCACGAGCTCGCCACTGCCAGACCGCGCGGAATCGTCAATTCCACGACGCGATCGACGAGCGCCGCGTCCGCGAGCAGGTGGGTGACGACCACGACGCCCAGCCCGTCCGCTTTCCAGCGGGCGACGTGCTCCCAGAAGCTGACGTAGGCGCCGTGGTCAAAGCCCTGGTAGGGCTCGTCGAGCAGCAGCACGCCGGCACCCCCCAGCAGCGCCAGCGCCAGGTTCACCTTCTGCCGAGCGCCACCCGACAGGTGGCGGGTTTGCGAGTACTCGGCAACCGGGAACGCGAACTCTGCGAGCAGCGCGTGGCCGTCCGCGATCGCCTTGGCGCGTGACAGGCCGAGGGCGGGGGCGAACAGCCCCAGGTGCTCATCCGCGCTCAGCAGGTCGAACAAGCCCGGGTCCTGCGGACAGAAGCCCACCCGGCCGCTGACCTTCACCTGACCGCGATCCGGACGGATCAGCCCGGCGCAGATGCGCAGCAGCGTGCTCTTCCCGGCGCCGTTCTCGCCGATGATCGCCACCGCCTCACCGGCGGCCACCGACAGCGAGACCTCGTCGAGCACGAGCCGGCGACCGAACCACTTGCTGATCCCGGACGCCTCCAGCTGCCGCGCCGCCTCCTGGTCACGAGCCGCCTCGCGTGGACGATGCCTTTCGGCTGTCAAGGGGGCCGTCACCGCGACCGCGGTCGCAGGCGATCGTGGGGACCGCTGACCGGGATCCGGTGCGGGCGGCGGGCGGGACGACGGTAAGCGGGCACGGACGTTCTCACAGAGGGCCATTGAACGCTAGCGCGCTTTTTCAATATCGCGCGTCAGTACTTGTTACCTGCGCCCCGGCGGGGGACTACGCGGTTGGGCGCGTCGCGCCGCCGCGGTCGCGGTGACCACGGCAGTGAGCGCTATGCCGGCAGCGTTCGCGGCAGCCCGAAGTGAGGCAGGACGCCGTTGTCGAGGAAGCGGGTCATCATCGAGACCCGGTTGCCGTCGAGCGTCAGCACCAGCAGACCGCGGGCCCGGGCGATCGGCGCCTGCGGGTCCTTGACGTAGCAGCCGAAGGCGGGTTGGCCGTTGGCCCGGGTCGCCACCAGGCGGTAGTTCCGCGTGCGCAGACTGGCGCGGTCATCGAGGAAGGCGGCAATCGCGGCGCGGCCCTGGTATTCGAACGGCTCGGGGGGCATCGTCAGCCAGGCGTCGTCGGTGAGCAGCTCGACGACGCCCTCGATGTCCCCGTTCTCGAAGGCGGAGGCGAAGCGCCCGACGAGCTCGCGCTCGTGGCGTGAGCTCGGCAGCGGCGCGTGGTCGCGTCGGCCGGGTTCCAGTCGGGTCTCGAGCGTCGCCCGTGCTCGCAGCAGCGCGCTGTTGACCGAGGCCTGGCTGCTGTCGAGGATCTCCGCCACCTCGGCCGCGCGCAGGCCGAGCACGTCGCGGAGCACGAGCACCGCTCGCTGGCGCGGCGGGAGGTGCTGCAGAGCCGTGACGAATGCCAGCCCGACCGCCTCCCTGGTCTCGTAGCGAGCGTGCGGCTCCGCCGCTCGGTCCGCGACTCCCTCGAGCAGGCTGTCGGGGTAGGGCTCGAGCCAGATCGCTTCCGACCGGCGCGTGGCTTCGGCGAACTCCGGCCGGGCCGCGGACGTCGCCGGTGCGGCCGCACGGGTGCGCCGTCCGCTGTCCCTGAGCGCGTTGAGGCAACGGTTGGTCGCGATGCGGTACAGCCACGCACGGACCGACGAGCGCCCTTCGAACTGTTCAAGGCCGCGCCAGGCCGCCAACAGGGTTTCCTGGAGCAGGTCCTCGGCGTCCTGCACCGAGCCGAGGATGCGGTAGCAGTGCAGCTGCAGCTCGCGACGGTAGGCGTCGGTGAGCTCGCGGAACGCGTCCTCGCTTCCGGCCCGTGCGCGGGCGAGCGTCTGCTCCGTCACAGCGGCATTCTCGCAAGGCAGCTCCGGTTCGCGCGCACACGACTCACGACACCGTTTCCGCTGAGGAGTCAGCGCTGAATTCGCGCGATTGTCCGTGTCTCAACAACCACCTGACCACCTGACAGCTCGACCCTGCCGGCGGAAGCCCGGCAACATCCTGGCCGCAGGCCCGAAGCGCGAGGCGCTCGCGGCCGACACCACAGATCCGGAGGCGCCCCGATGAAGCGCGTGATGGTCCGCTACACGGTCAAGCCCGATCAAGCCGCCCGCAACGAGGAGCTCGTCCGCGCCGTGTACGACGAACTGCACGAGCGCGAGCCGAGCGGAATCCGCTACGCCACGTTCAAGCTCGACGACGGCGTGACCTTCGTTCACCTCGCCGAGACCGCCGCGGACGCCGAAGCGCTCACCGGGCTGCAGGCGTTCAAGCAGTTCGTCGAGGGCATCGCCGAGCGCTGCGACGACCCTCCGCTCACCACGGAGCTGCACGAGATCGGCTCATTCCATCTCTTCACCGACTAGGTCGGGAGGCAACGATGACTGCACCCTCTTTCACCGGCTCGGGCACTCCCGAGGACCCGTGGACGCTCACCACGCCGCCCGGCGGCTCGAGCTATCAGGCCTACCGAGCGGAGACGGCCGACCCGCCCGCCGTTGTCGTCGTGGTCGGCACCACCGAGTTGCGCTACCAGCTGCGTTGCATCGAGGACCTCCACGCGATGTTGAAGCAACACGGCGACTGGATGGCACTCGGTAACGCCGACGAGCAGAAGCCGGCGGCGGAGGGAACCGTCGAGGCCTGGGGCCGCTCGCCCGACAATCCCGTCGGCGGATGGTACGGGCTGAAGAAGGGCCTGCGTGGCCGCTTCGGCACCTACGTGCCGCCGATCCTCGAAGCGCTCGGTCTGGCCGAGCTCGAGCACAACCCGCGCAACAACCGGATACGCGCGATCTGAAGCCGGCTCCGAGCGACGCCGGTGGCGGGCGAACGAGCGCCTGCCCGCACGCAACCGCTCAGTGTTGCGTATGGACGTATTCGGATACTCCGAGGCGGGGCAGCAGCGGGCGCTTCTTTCGCTGATGTCGATCCATGCGCCCCAGGATGTCATCGAGCACGGCGATCGCCTCGACGATTCGCGGTCCCTTGTTCAGCATCACGCACTCGGCCTGCACGCCCATCGCGGCGTCGGTGATCTCCGCCCGTGAGGGCCGGCCGGTCCTGGCGAGCCGATCGAGCACCTCTGTGGCCCAGATCACGGGCACGTGCGCGGCCTGCGCCAGCCACAGGATCTCCTGCTGGACCTCCGCGAGCCGCTCGTAGCCGCACTCCACGGCGAGGTCGCCGCGCGCGATCATCACGCCAGCCGGCCGCTCGCCTCCAAGCGCTGACAGCAACAGCCCCGGCAGGCGCTCGAAGGCACGCCGCGTCTCGATCTTCAGGACCAGCCCAACGGCGGGCCGAGCGTGGCTGTCGAGGTACTCGTGCACTCGCTCGACGTCACGCGCCCGACTCACGAACGAGAGACCGACGATGTCGGCGCACTCGGCGGCAAACTGCAGCGCAGCGTCGCTGTGTGGTCCGAGCAGGTCGACCTCGAGCGCGGCATCGGGAAGGTTGATCCCCTTGCCCGCGCGGAGCTTGGAGCCCTTCGGCCCGGCCGTCGTGATGCGGAGTTCGATCGAGTCTCGATCGACTGACTCGACGAGGCCTCCGAGCTTGCCGTCGTCCAGCCAAACGCGGTGTCCGGGACGCGTTGCGGCAAATGCCTCGGGGAGCGAGCACCCGATGCGAGCCGGGGACCGTTCACCGTGGCTTGGCATTGCCACGTCGGACTCGCGCGTCAGCAGCAGCCGATCCCCGACACGCAGGCGCACGTAGTCACCCTTGCGATCGCTGGTCGAATGCGGGTCGAGCGGTCCGGTGCGCAGCTTCGGCCCCGGGAGGTCGACCGCGATCCGAGCGCGTCGCCCGGTGTCGGCCTCGGCGAGCCGCAGGTTGTCGCACATCGCGCGCCATTCGGGGGCACTGTCGTGGGCGCAATTGATCCGCATGCAGTCCATTCCCGCGACCAGCATCTCGCGCACCAGCGCCGCGTCGCCGGCGGCCTCGGTCGGCATCGTGACCATGATTCGCGTCGTCCGCGTGCGCGGAACCGGCCCCAGCAGCGCAGCGGCTCTGCCCGCCAGCACCGTCCGGCTGCGGGCGAATCCGGCAGGCGCAGGGCTGGCCCGAGTCGGCGGCGGATAGCGGACGAGCGCGTTGAGCGCGTCAAGCACCGCGTCGATGCTGGCCTGGACGTGACCCTCGGTACGGCCCAGCGAGGACAGCCCGAGCTCGACCAGCGGGTCTTGAAGCCCACGCAGGTCGTGCCCGCGCAGCGCGAGATACTGCAACAGGTTGCGCGCGCTCGCATCGCGGTCCACGTCGCGGCCCTCGACCCAGGGGTGCCAGCCCGCCGCCGCTTCCAGCAGCTGCTGGCGAAGCGCAGTGAGCCGCTCGATTAGGTCCGCCGGCTCATCCTCGCGGACCTCACGCGCGTGGCGCGGATAATCCACGCTAGGGGCCTGTTCGCGTGAGCGCAGGGCACCTCCGCTGGAATTCGCGCCGTCTGCCGCCATGGCGTCCACGCTACGCCGCGGATTTCGTCCGCGAATCCGGGACGCGACCCAGCTCGTGTCCGTAGAACGGCGCAGTCGCAGCGTCGACTGCCGTCCGGTCACGCAGCCGCGCGGCGTCGGCGTGACCGCACATACGTCCTCTCTGGGCTCGACGCGTTGCGCGGGGCGGCCGATTTGCCGAGTGGGTGAACAGCGCGTGCGCTGTAGCTCGGTCACAAGACGCGCCGGCTCGAGAGCTGTGAGTCGTGAGGACGCACGATGCATCGACTTCCATCAGACACCTTCCATCGCTCTCGCCGCGCGGCGTGTTGGCTGTCAGCCGCCGCGGCGGTCATGCTCGGCGGCGCCGTGTCGGCGCAGGCCCAGGTCGTGTTTCCGGCCCCCGGCACAATGCAGTTCAGTGATGCTCCGTCGCACGTGCGTGCGGGCGCCACCTTCACCCTGCACGAGGTGATGCCGCTGGCGATCTTCGCCGGCGAGATGCGCCTTCAGCGGCAATCGCCGTCGGGCGGTTGGTCGACGATCGCGTCGGCGCCGCCGCGCCCGAAGGTCTTCTGGCTGCACTGGAGGGTCCCGGCCGGCTGGGGCGGATCGCAGATCGCGGTGCGGTTTGTGCTCGAGAGCCGCGGCCACACGCTGGCCGTCAGCCCGTCCTACACGATCAGCGTGACCGCACCGCGGAAGCACGGACCGCGCCGATGATCGGCTCGTGGACGCTCGTTCGGCGCTGGCGGCTCGTCGCGATCCCCGTCGTGGCCGCAGTGATCGCGTGCTCGTGGGCGATCGCGAGCGCCAGCGGCGACGTCAGCCACGTGGGTTGGCCGCAGCGTGACACGGTCTGGTTCGCCAACAACAGCGGCCAGGTCGGGATCGGCACCGACGGAAACGACATGCTGCTGGGCGGCGCCGGGTCAGACACGATCTACGGCGGTCCGGGTGACGATGTGATCTGGGGAGATCGGCTTCCGAGCCCGAACGGCGCCGACCAAACGGACTATCTGTGGGGCGGGCCGGGGAACGACTGGATCTATACGAGCCATGGAACAAACCACGTCGACGCCGGCAGCGGCGACGACCACGTGTTCGCCTACTTCGGCCAGGGCACGATCGACTGCGGTCCCGGCTACGACGTCTTGACGCTCTCCAAGTCCGACGAGCACGCCTACACCGTCAGCAACTGCGAGGTCGTCCGGATCGGCTATCCGTAAGCCGGTCCACGCGCCCGCCCGGCCGGGTCCGAACGCGCCGTGACGCATCACCCCGATAAGCGCTTGAAGCGTCGCGCTCGCGCTTCGCGGGCCGCCGGCACGATACTTCGTGGATGGCTGCAACGAGGGAGCCATCGAGCCGCCGTCCACACATGCCCGGCTACGGGATACGGCCCGCCGACGAAGGCTCGGGCCTGTTGCCATGGAGTTGGGCCGAGCGGCAACTCCGAGCGTCGCACAACTTCTGGGTTGTCACACTCTGGCCCGACGGGCGGCCGCACGCGATGCCCGTGTGGGGCGTGTGGGACGACGACCACGCCTTCTGGTTCACCAGCGCCGTCCGGTCACGCAAAGCGCTGAACATCGCCAACGATCCCCGCTGCACCGTGGCGACGGAGGACGAGCAGCACCCGGTCGTGGTCAACGGCGAGGGTGCCATTCGCACGTCGCGCAACGAGATCGCCCACGTCACCGGGCTCATCAACGCGAAGTACGGAACCGACTACGGAATGGACTTCATGGATCCGGCCACGAACGCGACGATCCGCGTGCGGCCCCAGTGGGCGTTCGGCGTCGACGCCGACGACTTCACCGGATCGCCGACGCGCTGGACATTCGAGTAGCGCGATCTGCGCCGCGACCGGCGCGGGTCGAGTTCGCAGACGTGACCCGCCGCCGCGGATCGCACGCGGCGCGACACATCTGCGCGCGGCCGCGCCGAGTGTCGCGCCACGGGTAGCGTGTGTCCGTGCGTGTCGTGCCGAGGGTCCTGGGCCGCGGCTCTGTTGGGGCAGCGGTGTTGTGCGGCGTCGCGCTGGCGGCCGGTCTCGGGCGTGAGGCTCCAATCGCGCTCGGCGGGACGGCCGGGGCTACCGATCAGCGTGCCGAGATCTCGACGGCGTTTGCGCACCTGTTCACAGGGCGGCTCGACGCGGTCGGCGCGAGCCGGTTCGTTCAGGCTGGGGGTGCGGCGTTGGCGGCGCCGCTCGACGGCGCCTTCGAGAGCTTCATCGCCGGCTTCACACAGGGCGCTGCGCGGCCATCGGTAGGGGTGACGTCGATCAAGCCGGTTTCCGCGAGCGTCGCGGGCGTCGGCTTCGAGGTTCGCGTGGGTTATCGCGGTGGCGTTTACCGCCAGGATTTCAGCGGGGCGGCGGTGCACGTCGGTGGTCGCTGGAAGGTCGGTTGGGCCACCGCGTGCTTCGTCGCGGAGTCCTACGATGCTCGCTGCCCGCAGGCGCCACGCGGAGCAGCGAACCTGCCGCTGCCGACGAGCCCGCTGCCGGCCCGCTTCGCGCTCCCGTCGGCCGTCGGACTGATCCGCCCGGCCTCGCTCGCGGTTGCGGCGGACGGGGGCCTGCTGATCATCGATGCGCTGCGCGACCAGGTATTCCGCCTTGACGACGGGCAGTTGCAGCTCGTCGCGGGAACGGGCGCCCGCGGGTTCGCCGGCGACGGCGGGCCGGCGACCGCGGCTGAGCTCACTGACCCGTCCGGGGTCGCTGCCGCTCCGGATGGGACGATCTATGTCGCCGACACCGGCAATGGCCGCGTGCGCGCGATCGCGCCAGACGGGACGATCAGCACGCTCGCGGCCCATCTCTCCCAGCCCTCGGGTATCGCGCTCGCCCGCGACGGAGCGCTCTACGTCGCCGACGGTAGCGACATCGTGACGATCAGCCCCAACGGAGCGGCGAGGACATTCGCGATTGGCAAGGGCCGCTTCAACCAGATCACGATCGGGACGAAGGACTACGGCGCGTTCAATCCGGAACGGCTCGCACTCGACGGCGCCGGCGACGTGTATGCGTTCTCGTTCTCGCCCAAGCTGATCTTTGAGTTCAGCGCTACCGGTCAGCCGCTGCGCGCGTGGACCGCCTACGCCGACGGGCTCGCGACCGCTCCCGATGGCAGTGTCGTTGTCGCCTCGCACGGCGCGACACTCGCGCGGATCCAGGCTGGGCGCATCTCGACGATTGTCGACTTCAGCAAGGCGACCCTCGCCGGCTTCCCGCCCCCCCGCTCCGGCCTCGGCGTCTTCCAGCCCGACGGTGTCGCCGTCGCGCCCGACGGCACGATCTACACCGACACCGACGTCGGCAACGGGTACACGGACCAGACCGCACTGGCAGCGCTGCCACCGGCGGGATCGGCCACGATCCTGTCGATCACCACGCCGCTTGCGAACACCCTGCCGGCGCTGGGATCTTCAGGCTTTCCCTCCGCTCTCTACCCCGCGGCACTGCCTGCCCGGGCCGGCAACGACCCGGTCGCATGCCCGTCGCCCCAGGGCCTCCGGCCGTTCGACCGCTCCGCACGGACCGCGGCAATCGATGCCGCGAAGCAGATCGATCTGACATTCCACAACGGACTCCGGCTCTCCGACCGTGCATGGTGGCCCGGCTACTACAGCGATCAGATCGACGGCCTCTACCAAGGCGGCCGCCACTCCGTCGCCCGCGTTCAGTCCGCCGTCGACGACATCTACGCGCCCGCCGTGGGACAGGCCTGCGGCGCAACGCTCGTGCGGGATTCACTCGTGATCGTTGTCGGCCGATCCGACTACTCCGACCAGGTCAGCCACCTCTACTTCCTCGACCGCGACGGCCACGCGCTGCTCTACTGGCAGCACACCTGAACCCCGGCCGAGCGCGAGGAACGATCGTCGTCACGGCGCGCCGCGCCGCGCTCGCCGCGGCGGCGGCCCCTCAAGGCCCGGAGTAGATGACGCCGTGGCAGTCCCACGACCCCGAGAACGCCGCTCCGAGCACGCTGTTGAAGGTGCCCTTGGCGAACCGGGTTCCGGCCTGGGCGATCACGGAGTCGCCAAACAGCTGCTGGCCGCCGGCGTCGGCCACGAAGGCCTCGCTCTCCGAGGGACTGGGCGCGATCACCAGGCTGACGAACGACCTGCCGGCGTTGCCCCTGGCTCCCTGGACCAGCGTGCCGAGGTTGAGCGCGAGCCCGCCCATGGCGCTGCTGCGGTCGCACAGTCCGTGCCGGAACTGGTAGGTCCGTCCCCCGGTCTGGATCACCACCGTCGCCGGTCCGCAGTAGGCGATTGCGCGCCGTCCGCCGATCGCGGTGACCCGAGGCGCACACGGCGATGATGCGGCGGCCCCCGCCGAGGAGGCGGCCGCGAGGTCGCCGGCGAGGGCGGTCAAGCCGAGCAGGACCATCATTGCGAGGCGTGCGCGCACGGGCGCCCGGCATGCTACCCCGTGCTCCGCGTGCACTCGCTCGGCCGGCCGAATCAGCCGCTGTCCGGTCGGGTGTGATTGTAATGTTCAGCACAAGCGAGTAGTCTGCTTGTCGGACGGTCGCTGCCAAGCCGACCAGCCGTCGCTGCCGCCGCTGTTTGGCGTCGCTGCGACTTGCCACTCGATTGCGCCCGCGTGGATCCCTTCGGGGTTCCCCGCGACGAGCGGCCGCTCGGACGGGATTGACCGGGACCGTCTCAGGAGACCCATGTCACGGATTTCACGACTAGTCTTGTGCGCGCTCGCTCTGGGAGCCGTCGCCGCGGCAGCGCTGCTCCTTGCGGCGCCGGCGGCGGCGCCGGAGCACCCGATTCTCGGGATCGGCGACGACAAGCCCGACTTGTTCAAGGATCCGCGGTTTCTGGCGCTCGGGATCAAGAATGTGCGCCTCGACATGTCGTGGGACGCGTTGTCGGTTGGCTCCCAGCGCGCCGAGGTGACCACCTGGATGCAGGAAGCGAAGGCGGATAGCCTGAGTGTGCTGGTCACGATCGACCACTCCGAGCGCGTCATCACCGAGCGCGTGCACGGGAGGAGTAAGAAGGTGTCCCAGAGCCGCGTGCTGCCGACCGTGGCCCAGTACCGCAGCGCGTTCGAGGCGTTTCGCAAGCTCTTTCCCTGGGTGACGGAGTTCGCTACCTGGGACGAGACCAACTACTTCGGCGAGGCGACCTACGACAAGGAGGCACTGGTCGTCGGCTACTACCGCGCCATGAAACAGGCGTGCCCGAGTTGCACGATCCTCGCGGCGGAGTTCCTCGACGTTCCGGAATCCGAAGGGGTGCCGATGACGACGTGGGCACGGACGTTCATCAAGCTGGCCGGGGGCCAGCCGCAATACTGGGGTCTCAATAACTACGAGGACGCCAACCACCTCGTCAGCACGAGGACGCGGCAACTGCTGGCCGCGGTGAACGGCAACATCTGGCTTGCCGAGACCGGCGGGATCGTCAACCGCCTTGGCGTCAAGGATCCGGGCTTCCTGCAGAATGCTGCCCACGCGGCGAAGGTCGACAGCTACCTGCTCGACACGATCGGCTCGCTCGGCCGGCGGATCCAGCGGATCTACCTCTACGAGTGGGACGCCAAGACGCCGCATGACGGCTGGGACACCGCGCTGATCTCCTACACCGGCGCCCCGCGCGAGGGCTACGACGTGCTTGCGCGGACGCTCGAGTCGTGGGGGATCAAGCCGAACTGCACGATCTCGAGCGTGCCGCCGACGTGCGCCGGCCCGCCTGCCACGCCATAGCCGCGAATTCACCCTCGCTCCGCGACATCGCACGCCGGCCCCGCGAGCGGCGCACCGGTCGCGGGTTGACCGGTCACGACTCCCCGAAACGCTCTGCGGCCAGGTCATGCTTCCGTCAACGCGACTCGCTGAGGTTGGTGGTCAACGGGGCGAGTAACCGCGCCACGGCGTCGTGTCGGTTGTGGATCGCCCACCCGAGTGCGGGCCCATTGAAGCGGTTGTCGCGGAGGTTGGGGTCAGCGCCGGCCGCGAGCAGCAGCTTCACCAACTCGAGCCGGCCGTCACCCGCCGCGGTGTGGAGCGCGGTCTGCCATTGCTGCTCGCTCGGCACGTCGCCGCGCCCGAAGGCGTTGACGTCGAAGCCGAGCTCGAGGAGTAGCTGCACCGGCTTTGGACGGCCGCGGGCGGCGGCCCACACGATCAGCCAAGGCCGCGCGCGCAGCTCATCGACGGTGGCGACCGGGAACGCCAGCGCAGCTGCGCGGTCGCCGGCCATCACCGCGGCGATCAGCCGATCCACGCCGTCGAGATCAGGGGTCGCGGCGCCGTGCGAGAGCAGATACGCGACGATGCTGGTGTTGCCGCAGAGCGCGGCGACCTCGACCGGCGTGTGTCCATCATCATCCGGCGTCGCGATGTCGACGTCGTGCTCGACGAGCAGCTGGACACGTGCGAGCTGGTCGTGCGCGACGGCCCAGTCGAGCTGGCCGCGCACCATCTCGCGCGGTGAGGCCAGCTCGCCACCGAGCCGCGCCTTCCACGGGCCGCCGTCGCCGCTCCCCAGCCCGTACTCGAGGAGCAGCTCGAGGTGATCGTTGTCGGGCTCGAACATGCGGTTGTAGAGCGCCTGCCCGTCGTTGGGGTCAGCGCCCGCGTCGAGCAACAGTCGCGCCAGCGCCGCCGAGTGCGGGTGAGCCGGCTGGTTGTCGGGCCCAAGCTCGCCGTGGCCGAAGACGCCGGTCAGCAACGTGAACGGCGTCGGCAAGCCGTGCCACAGATAGCCCTCGTTCGGGTCAGCGCCACCCTCGAGCAGCAGCCGCGCGATGCCCAACACCGCCTCCGCGGGCACATCGGGGTCCAAGCGCGAGTAGACGAGATAGTGCAGCGGGCACCACCCGAACGGACCGCCACGGTGCACCGCCAGCGAGCGGTCCGCCGCGATCAGCTCCCGCGCGATGTCGAGATTGTTGGTGGCGGCCGCGGTCCAGATGTTTGCGCCGGAGAGCGCCGGCTGCTCGGCGAGCAGCACACGGGCGCGTGCCCACCGCTGCGGCCCGTCGTCGCCGTACCACAGGCACGCCAGGCGGCACAGACGATCGGCCGGAGCCTCCGCGCCTGCATCGTCAGGCTGGTCGGGATTCCAGGAGTAGCGCTCGACAACGTCGAGGTATCGCTTCAGCGCCGGCCAACTGGCAAAACCGTACTGCCGCGCGGTAACGAGTTGCGCAGCACTCAGCGAAAACCGTCCGCGGTCCCGCGGCACTCCGTCAGGGTGATGGCTCGCCACCGACTCCAGCGCCACCACGTCGCCGGCCCGCACGGACCGCTGCAACCCGCGGGCCCGCTTGCGAAGCTGCTCGAGGTTCGGGTCGTTCGGAAGAGGGACTGTCGACACAACATCCTCCTTCGTTGCCTGGCGTCCGCATCTTCAGGCCGAAGAGAGGGTTATCAAAACGGCTGCCTCACAGCGCCATCCAGGTGGGCTGCGCCCTTCCCGCGGACCGGAGGCTGCCTGACAGCCCGCGCGCAGCATACGCCGCTTCTGGAGGAGCGTACGCCGGACGAGGTGTGCCCCTGACCACGGCGAGGTGACGCAGCGTGGTGTTACATCGGTCGCCGTTAGGGACGGGTTGGACTCGCTGAGCCGCAAGCGGCGCGGCCGGTTCAACACTCAACTGTGCGGGAGCGGCTCCACGGTCGTTGCGGTGACCTGCAGATGGACGGCGCTCGTTCCCGCACGGTTGCCGTTGTACACACGAACCTGAAACGCGGAGCCACCCTCGACCGACGCGGCCTTGAGGATCTTGACCTTCTTGACGCTGGCAGGTTGACCTGCGCCCTTGACCGGGCGCAACTCGATCGTGGCGTGCCCCGAATAGCGCGCGTTGCCGTACTCGAGTGCATCCGGGTAGGGCACGGTCAGCGTGCGGGTCTGGCCCGCCGGGACGCTGATCGAGCCGATCTGGTGCTTGGTGATCGACCTCGCCGCCAGCGCGGTCGTAGCTGCGATGAGAATGGCGATCCCGACGGCGGTGGCGCCGCCGGTACGTATCGCCTTGAGGCCGACCGCTCTCATACAGGCACCATGCCAGACCGGACCTCTCTGCGCGCCTCACCCCACCGGCCTTGACTTTGATCTGCAAAGTATGCTTTACTTTGCATTACAAAGCGAACGGAGGCGGTAGCGCCATGCAAGGAACACACGACATCGACAAGCCCGCGACGGCAGACGACGGCGAAGGACTCGATCCCCGTGAGGCGGCGCGGCTGCTCGCTCAGACCGAGCGGGACGCCAAGCGCCAGTTCAATCTCAGCCCGCCGTGGACCCTCGCGTTCGGCGGCGCCGTGATCGCGGTCAGCTACGGCGCGCTGTGGCTCTCGACGCGCGGACAGCATCCCTACAGCGGTCCCAGCGCCGGCGCGATCGTGCTCGTGTACGCCGCCGCGGTCGTTTCGATCGCCGTGTCCGCAAAGCTCTACCAGCGCGCAACCGTCGGCGTCAGCGGGCCTTCCGTGAGGCAGCGCGGGGCCGAGGGGGTCGCGATCCTGGCGTCGTTCGTACTCGGCAGCCCGGTCATTCAGGGCGCGATGAAGAACGCGGGCGCCAGCCACGCGATCGTCTACGGCTTGATCCCAGCCGCGGCGCCGCTGATCATCGTCGGCACCACCGTGCTCGGTATCGCCGCCAGCAAAGCCGACTGGCCCCAGTTCGGCGCCGCGCTCACCGTCATCACCGGCGGCGTCGTCGCCGCATTCGTGGGACCCAGCGCCGCGTGGCTGGCAGCCGGAATCGGCCTGGGCGTCGGCGTCGCCGTCTACGCCGCGGCGACCGCCAAGCACCACCATCGCTCATAAAGAGGCACCGATGGACACCGACGCACTAGACCCCGTGATCCACGCCCCTGCGCGGCTGCGAATCGTCGCGACACTGGCCGCGCTCCCCGACACCGACACGCTCTCGTTCACCCGCCTGCAGGACATGCTCGAGCTGACCCCCGGCAACCTGATCACCCACCTACGCAAGCTCGAGGACGCCGGCTACCTAACCAGCGAGACGACCGGCAACGGCAGAGCATCACGCACCTCGATCGCACTCACCCGCCAAGGCCGCGCCGCACTCGACAGCTACGCCAACACGCTCCGCGAGCTGCTCGGCGACCTCCCGACCACGAACACGCCGCGCCCGCCTGGCCACACGTAGCCGATTCTCGACCGTCGCTTCGTGCCGAAGAATGTGAACACGAATCTGTGTTCTGATACTTTCCGTCGAACACAGCCGATGAATGGCTAGCGACGGCTGTCGGGCAGCTGTGCGCGGTCGTCGCGAGAGGGCACCGCAGGAGAACCTCTCCAGAGCAGACAGGAGGAGCGGGATGGAACGCAGCAACAACCGGATCCTCACCGCTCACGCTGGCAGTCTGCAAGATCACCGAGCAGACCCGACGGGCCAAGCTGGCACTGGTCGCGCGCGACGCGCATGCGGTGTGGGGAGAGTGTCGAACGGCCCGCGGGAGCTCGCCCAGGCATTCCGGGCGTGTGGTTCTGTCGCGGCAATTCACGTGCGGTTGTCAGACCGAGCGGGCCGCCGCTCGGGGACAGCCAGATGATTCCGGCGATTGCTCCGGTGTTCGTCTCCGCGGATGCCGCGGAGGCAGTCTTCTCATGGGCGGATTGCATCGCCGCGGTACAGGCCGCGTACGCGGCGGCGCTCGAGCCTAGCGCGCTGCCGCCGCGCGCGGTCGGTCGCGCGGACGGAAGCTGGCTACGCACGCTGCCGGCGCTGCCGCCGGGCCGGTACTTCGGCGCGAAGTTGATGGGGATGTCGATGACGGCACCATCGCCGGGCGTCGAGTATGTGGTCGTCCTCTACGACCGCCAGACGAGCCGGATCGCCGCCTTCATCGACGCCTGCAACGTGACTGCATACCGAACTGCCGCGACCTCGGCGGCGGCGCTAGATCGGCTCGCTCCTTCCGGCGCGATGCGGCTGGCGGTGCTCGGCAGCGGCCTCGAAGCCTCCATGCACGTGCGCGCGTTTTGTGCGATCCGCGAGCTCGAGGACCTGGCCGTGTACAGCCCGACGCCCGAGCGGCGCGCGGCGTTCGCGGCGGGCTTCGGCGGTCGTGCGGTGGACCACCCGCGCGAGGCCGTGGCGGACGCGACCGTGGTGCTCGCCGCCGCCCGATCGCGCGGCGAAGTCCCGGTCGTCTACGCCGACTGGCTCGCGGAGCACGCGGTTGTTGTTTCGATCGGCTCGACGGTGCCGGGGCAGCGCGAGATCGACGTCAGCGTCGTCGAGTGGTGTGACCTGATCATCTGCGACGACGTCGACGAGGTGGTACAGGAAACGGGGGATCTAATCGAGGCGGCCCGGGCCGGCGTGGCGTTCGACAACAAGACCTTCTCGCTGCACGCCCTGCTCGCCGGGGAGCTTGATAAGCGGCTCGCCGCGACCGAGCGGCGGATGTTCAAGTCGGTCGGCAGCGGCTTGCAGGACGTCGTGGTCGCGAGCGTGATCCTCGAGCAGGCCCAGGCAGCCGGACTCGCGACGCCGCTGCCGATCGAGTTCCTGACCAAGCGCTAGGGGGGTTCACAAGATGGCGAGCTACAATCGCGACGAAGCACGGGAGTGGGCGCGTGAGCACCTGTGCGGCGTGATCAATGTGATCGTTCCGTCCTTCACGAGCGATCTCTCAGGGATCAACGAAGCAGCCGTGCGGCACGACGTGCGAAAGCAACTCGAGTACGGCTTCGACGGGGCCCTGCTGGTTTCCGAGGTCGCGATCACCCAGCCCGAATATCGCGAGTTCTGCGAGATCGCCGCCGACGAGGCGAAGGGCCGCCAGATCTTCTTCCACCATTCGAGCTGGAGCGACCTCGAGCACGCGCTCGCCGCACTGCGAATCGCCGAGGACACCGGCGCCGAGATCGTGCTGCTCTGTTACCCGCCGAACTTTTACCCCGAGAGCGAGGACGACGTCTACGCATACACGAGGGCGATCTGCGACGCGACCGACCTGGGCGTAATGCTGTTCCCGATGTTTCTGTGGGGCTTCTCGCCTCGCATCCACCCGTCGGACATCCCTGCGAGCGTGATCCGTCGGCTGCTCGACGACTGCCCGAACATCGTCGCGATCAAGGCCGAGGGCGGGTTCCCCAGCATCATGGGCGTGATCGAATGCCACCGCCTGTTCGGCGCGGACGTCGTGATCAGCTGCCCGATCGAGGGCGAGTTCATCCCGCTCGCACAGGTCATGCCGCTCCGGCTCACCGCAACCTCCGACCACGAGTACTACGGGCCGATGATCCCGACCATCTTCCGCCACCTCGAGGCGGGCGAGCACGACATCGCAACCGAGCTGTACTGGCAGCTCCACCCGGCGAGGAAGGCCAAGCAGGCTGTCTCCCCGCAGCTTCACGGCGGCGCCTTCATCAACCGCCAAGCCTGGAAGTTCCAAGCATGGCTCCAGGGTTACAACGGCGGTCCCCTCCGCCAACCGACACAGCGGATCCACGACAACGCAGATGAACACGCTCCGCAAGGGCCTAGTCGACTCGGGCCTGAACCCGACGGCGGACCCGAACCGCGACTTCTTCATCGGCCGAAACCCGACCTGAGGCCGGTCTTCCGCAGCGAACTGGTCGTCGAACCGGCAAGGCCCAGTCGAGCTAGTCCGCAATACCGCTTACATGAGCGGCGGTTGCGATTTGGTCCGTTGGTGGCCGGGGCGGCTTAAGTCGGTGGCTCGACCATGAGCTCGACGTCCGGACCAAGGAGCTCCCGCAGCGCCGTCGAGAACCGGGCGGCGATCAGCACGAAGACCATCGTTGAGGGCTCGTTCGATCGGTTCTCCCAGGCGTGAGTCGTCCCGCGCTGCACGACGACGTCACCTGTCCGCAGGCACGTCTCTGCACCCTCGAGCACCAAGTAGACCTCGCCCGAAAGCACGATTCCGTAATCGACGGTCTCGGTTCGATGCATCGGCGAACGGGCGCCTGCCGGGATCTCGACGTAGCGGATGATCGACCCATCCGGCGGTGGCGGCACCTCGGCGTGAAACTGCGTCGGCTCGGGCTCTTTCGGCTCGATCGGCGGTCGTGGTCCTGTGGTGTTCCAGACCTCATGGAACACGGACCCGCCGCCAACGGTTCTGGTCACCGGCGCCGGACCGTCGGCGATGACCGTCGAGACGCCGTCACCACGATGGCCGGTGACGATGCGCCGAGGCGCGGACGTCATGGTCTCACCTGAAGGTGTGCTTCGTCGCGAGGGCTGCGCACCAATCGCCTGAAGAGCTCACCGGATCGGCGCCGCCATCTTTGCGTGCAACTCCAGCAGCGCGGGAAGCGTGTCCGCAGCGCCGCCGCGGTCGGGCGGACGACGGCCGAGGCCGCACTCGGTCGAGACACCGAATTCACGAGCCAGCGTGCTGTGAGCGGTGGCTATCCGCCGACGGGCGCCCGCTTCCCCGTCCCGGTAGTGAAGGAGCCCCAGATATAGCTCGCAGCCTTCGGGGATGCGCAAGTCTCGGAGGGGCGCGTAATAGGCGCTGTCATCGCGCTCGATCGGCACCGGCGCGTGAATGAACTCGACGCTGCGGTGCGTGTTGGCGAGGTGGGCGTTCGCCAACTCAACGAGGTTGGCCGTGTCCTGCGGTTCCCGCATGTGCTCGTGACGGTAGTCGCCGTAGCAGTAGTGAAAGCCGAGGTCTACCTCGCCGGGGATCAGGTCGGAGATACGGCCGAGGCGACGAGGCAGATCGGCATGAATGTCGTCAATGGCCGCGTGCACCCATCCTTCCCACAGCCACACCTCCACGCAGATGTCCCATTGCCACGCGAGACGCGCATGCGGAATTGCGTCGAGGATCCGCTCGACCTCCTGCTTCGTTGCCTGCTCGAAGCTGCGGTCCAGTTCGGCAAACTGCTCGTTATGGCCGAGCCACGCCCAGCTATTGGCAAGAGGTGTTGGCATTGTCACCATGAAGCGGGCGTCGGACGGGATGGCCCCCACGTCGACGAGTCGCTCGAACGTCGCGAATGAGCGCACCGCCGGCTCGAAGTAGCCGAGATCGCCGAACTCGACCTCGCTTGCGTTGACGCCGTCGCGCAGAAACAGGACCGGTGGCAGCTGCGGACCGGCGGGGTTGGCGCGCACATCGAACCACGGCAGGCTCGCCAGCCGGTCGAGCTGGTAGGAGATCCACATCGCGCGTGCTCCCGTCTCACCGTCGGGGATGCGCCGAAGATGACGTCCAAGTGTTGCCCCCACGGCTCGAAACACCTGCTCTTCGTCTGCCAGCGGCACGCTTCCGACCAGGTGGGCGCCGCGTGGCTTCTGCTCGTTCATTCCTCCTCCGATCGTGCGGGAACAGCTGTCCCCTTAACCTATCTCGCGCGGAATCATATGCGAACTTGACTTCGCGTTCGGATATGGATTAGGCTCTCGCTCAGACGCCGATGAGCACCTCCGCCACTCCGACGAAGGCCCAGTTGATCGCCCGCGCTGAAGAGCTCGCGCCGCTGCTGGCGGAACGAGCAGCGGAAACCGAGCGCCAGCGGCGGCTGCCCGATGAGACGATCGACGAGCTCAGGGCGCAGGGCCTGTTGCGGATCGCGAAGCCTGAGCGCTTCGGCGGCTACGGACTCGACTTCGACACCGCGTGGGAGGTCGGCGTGCGCCTTGCCTACGGCTGCGGATCGACCGGCTGGGTCTACATGGTCAGCCAGATCCACGACTACCAGGCGGGCATGGCGCCGCTGCAGGCACAGGAGGAGTTCTTCGTCGACCCCCACGTGATGTCCTCGTCGTCGTTCGCGCCGACCGGGACGGTGACGCCTGGCGATGGTGGCTGGCAGCTCGCGGGTTCGTGGGGGTTCTCAAGCGGTGCCGACCACGCGCGCTGCCACCTGCTCGGCAGCATTGCGCCGGGTCTCGGGCCGGTCCTTTCGATCATCGCGCGCGAGGACGCGACGATCGTCGACGACTGGTACGTGTCCGGGCTGCGCGGCACTGGCTCAAAGACGATCCGCATCGATCAGCCCGTGTTCGTGCCCAGCTACCGCTGGATCCCGCTCGCTGGCGAGGGCAGCCTCGAGATGCGCGATTACCACGGCCGTGCCTCGTACGGCGCGCCGCTTTCGTCGATCCTGTCGTTCTCCTTGTGCGCCCCACTCGTCGGCATCGCCCAGGCGGCGGTCGACACCTTCGCCGCGCAGGCCCAGCAGCGCCGGCTGCCAAGCGGTTCGGGCGTTCACGAACTCGCCGCGGTACAGATCCGCGTAGCCGAGTCGGCAGCCGAGGTCGACGCTGCGCGCACCGTCTGTCGGGCGTTGATCGCCGAGCACGCCGAGCGCGGTGCGGACGGGGATCCCTTCACGCTTGAGGATCGCGTCCGCTTCCGCCGCACGCACGCTTACGCCGCCCGTCTGTGCGTCGCCGCCACCAACCGCCTCTTCGACGCGGCCGGAGGGCACGCGATCTATGACCACAATCCGATGCAGCGCTACCACCGCGACGTCAATGCCGGAGCCCACCAGGTCGCGCTGGGCTGGGATGACAACGCCGTCCTCTACGGGCGTGTGCGGCTCGGGCTCGAGCCGGTCGGACTCTTCTGGTGAACGCCGCTACTCGTCTAGTCGGCCTCCGGAGCCCTGATCAGCTCGAGCGCGACGCTGACCGCCACCTCCCAGCCTAGATTCAGGCGGCCAGAAGGCAACTCGTTGTTGAACGCGACGCCGTAAACGCGGCGGTCGAGCGTGAGCCCGAGGTCGAGACCGAAATGCTCAGCCTCACTTCCGTCGTAGTGACGCACCAGCATCGGCTCGCGCGCGATGCCCGTCGCCGCGACGCGGTGTGTCACACCCTTGACGGTCAGATCCCCGCTCACTTCGACCTGCCCGCCGGTGGCGACAACGGTGTCGGAGACGAACGTTATGAGCGGATGGTTCTCGGCATCGAAGAACTCGGCCCGCTGCAGATGCTGGCGCAGAGGCTCGATCGGAACCTGGATGTCCTCGACACGCACCTGACCCGCAAGCTGTCCAGCCTCGGCGTCGAAGCTTCCCGTGATCGGGTAGAAGCTCGCGCGGAACGAGGCTGTGGCATGGTGTAGCACGCTGAAACTCATCGTCGAATGCTGTGAGTCGATCTCCCACACTCCGGCGCTCGGCAAGACCTCGACGGTGTTTGTCGTCATACGCTCCCTCGCTCTCTGGTTGCTGAGTCTGTCCACTGGTCAGGTCGGCTGCGCAACACGTCCTCTGGACACGGGCCCGCACGGGCTGGGTCGTCGCCTCGCCGGCGCCGACGCCGTTGCGACGCGGTCATCCCCACACCCGCCGCGCCACCTCGGCTACAAGCTTGAGCTTTGCGCGCTGCGTCTCGGGCAGGAGCTTGCGGGTTGCCGCGGTCTCGCCGGCCGAGGCAAAGCCGCATTGTGGCGCGAGGGCAAGGCGGTCGAGCGGGTGGTGCACCGCCGCCTCTGCGACGCGTGCGCAGAGCGCGTCGGGGTCCTCCATACGTGTCCACTTCGTGGACACCAGGCCCAGCACGGCAGTCGTATCGTCGGGCAGTCTCGCCAGCGGCTCGAAGCCGCCGGAACGCTCATCGTCAAACTCGAAGTGCAGGACCTGATATCCGCCGAGGCGGTCGAGCACACGGTTGATGAAGGCCTCGTAGCCGCCGGTTGCGATCCAGGACTGTGTGCCGTTGCCCTTGCACACATGCAAGCCCTTGATAACTCCCGGGAGCTCGAGATCGCCCAGCCCGCCGAGCAGCTCGGCGCCTACGTCGATGAAGTGCTCGGGATCGACGCCGATCTCGGCCCAATTGCGGCGAACCGCCGCCGAGACGCACGCCTCATTCAGCTCGGGAGCGTCGATCTGGATGTAGCGACAACCCGCGCCGGCGAGTTCGCGCATCCAGCCCTTGACGATCTCGGCAAAGTCGTAGGCGAGGTCGAAGGGGTCTGGATAGGCAGCTCGTGAGTGGCGCGACCAGAAGCCGAGGCTCAGCATTGGACTCGGCAGCGTCACCTTGATCGGCAGGCTCGTCCGCTCGGCCGCGTAGCGGAACTCGTTGACCGCCGGGCAGGGCAGCGGCACGACGCGTTCGACCACCGAGAACGGGATTGGGACCTCCATTGCGTTGCTCGCGTGGTCGTTGTGGAAGCGGACTACCCCGCTCTGAAGCGGAGCGAGACCGTTGACGGCCGAGACGAGAAAGCCGAAGAAGATGTCTCGGCGCAGCTCGCCGTCGGTGACCACGTCCATTCCCACCTCCTCCTGGAGGGAGAGCGCATCGTCTACCGCACGGTCCTCGATCTCGCGGTACTTATCGGCAGCAAGCTGCCCGGCGCGGAACCGCGCGCGGGCATCGATCAGGGCTTGCGGACGGACGAGCGAGCCAACCACCTCGGCACGGCAGATGGCTGGTGTGCCTGCCATCATCAGACGAGGTCGCGGACTCGCCGGTCGCGTCCGTAGAGCGCGACGACGACGAGAATCAGGACGCCGGAGAGCATCTGCTGGTCCGCGGCACTGGCACCGTGTCCCACGAGCACGGTCGTGAGCTCGGTGAGGATGAGCGTACCTAGCACCGTCCGCCAGTAGTCGCCGCGTGCGCCGAATGCGGTCCCGCCGATGATGACCGCCGTCAGGCTTTCCCAGAGGTACGGGTCGCCAATCGAGCTCTCGCCGGTCCCAGCGAAACCGGCGAGCAGGACTCCCACGAGCGCCGCGGAGAGGGCACTGAGCGAGAACGTCGCCATCCAGATCACACGCGTGCGGACCAGCGCGAGCTCGGCGGCCCGCGGATTGGAGCCGGTCGCGTACAGTCGTCGCCCTGCCACGGTCTTGTGGAGGAGCACGCCGAGCGCAATCGCGATCGCCAGCCAGAGGACGGCCACGGGCGGGACCGCGGTGCCGAGCGTCCTGCCCGAGGGCGAGGCGAAACGCACGAGCCAAGCCGGTGGCATTGCCGACACCAGGCCGTTGTTGCTCCACACGAGGATCAACCCGTTGACAATCGAGCCAACCCCGAGCGTCACGATCAGCGGCTGGATGCGAAAGCGATGTGAGAGGTAACCGGAGGCTCCGCCGACGGCCAGCGAGCAGGCCGCGATCAGCGCAAGGATCGCCGGGAACGGCCAGTGGTCGGCGCCGCTCAGCTGGACTGTCATCGTCGCGCCAGCAACGATCAGCGCCGGGATCGAGAAGTCGATTCCGCCAACGAGCAGGACGAGTGTCTGCCCGGCGGCGGCGATGCCGAGAAACGCGCCGAGCACGAGCATGGAGTCGATGCTCAGCCGCGAGGAGAAGCCTGGGACTGTCGCCTGACCGTAGAGGAAGATCGCGACCAGAGCGACGAGCTGCGCGAGCGGGTAATCGCGCTGGAGGTGCGCTAGCTCGGCGAGGCGCCGCCGCCGGCGTGAAACCCGCCCGATCGGCACAGTCGGGACGCTCAACCGCCTTCACCCCCGGCCACCGCGGCACGCGCCGAGGCGGTGATCTGCGCTCCCAGCACAAGACCCCCGATGAGCATCGCGCCGTAGACGGCCTGAAGCCACGTCGAGGACACGTTGATCTCCGAGAGCAGGTTCTGAAGCAGGTAAATGACGGCGGCGCCGAGGATCGAGCCCAGCAGCCCGCCGCGGCCGCCCCCGATCGGCGTGCCGCCCAGCACGACGGCGGCGATCGCGACGAGCGTGTACTGGACGCTCAGGGTGGCGTCAGCGGTCCCGGTTACGAGCGTGAGCGCGATGCCCGCGAGCGCCGCGAAGATTCCGTCGAGCATGTAGGCGAGAAGCCGCACGCCTACGACGTTCACTCCCGCCGAGAACGCCGCCGCATCGTTCGCTCCGACGGCGTAGAGCTGGCGCACGTATGGCGTCGCGCGCAGCCCCAGCCAGATCAGCGGTGGCGCGGCGATCAGCAGGAGCGGCCCGGGGATCGGCCCGAGCATTCCCGCGAGGTTCGATGTCCAGTTCGCGGCCGGGGTCACGGGCTGCGGCGCGATCGCCAGCGCGAGCCCGCCGAGTATGAGGAATGAGCAGAGCGTCGCGATCACCGGCTGGTAGCGAAGGACGGTGATCAGGAAGCCGTTGACGAGTCCGATCGCTGCGCCGATGCCAAGCAGAATCGGGATCGCGAGCGCGGGCGTTCCCAGCGCCGTCGGCAGCAGCTCGACGACCAGCACCACGCTGATCAGCGTCGCGAGCGGGCCTACCGAGATGTCCAGTCCGCCACGGCCCGAGATGATTGCGGGGGTGCTTGCCATCGCGACCAGCGCAAACGGAGCGAACAGCCGCAGGTCAGCGACCCAATTCCCGGGGGCGCCGAACGCGGGCAGCGCGACGACGTTCGCGACGAGCAGCGCGAGCGCGAGCAGCAGCGCGAAGACGAACGTGTGGCGAACGGTCAGCTGGCGCAGGTCAGGCATCGCCTGCCGCTCCCTTCCCAAAGAAGCTCGCCACGAGCGTCTCGCGCGAGAGTTGCACGCGCGTGAGCTCGGCAAACAGCGATTGCTCGCGGAAGACGAGCACGCGGTCCATTAGCTCGACGTGCTCGTCGAGCTCGGTAGAGACCATCACGATCGCCACGCCCTGGCGCGCCAGCGACGCGAGTAGCGCGTAGATGTCGCGCTTGGCGCCGAGGTCGACGCCGCGCGTCGGGTCGTTGAGCAGCAGGATCCGAGGCTCCGCCGCAAGCCAACGCGCCATCAACACCTTCTGCTGGTTGCCGCCACTGAGCGTGGTGATCGCATCGCCGCTACGCCCGAGCACGATCCGCAGACGGTCGATATAGGCGCGCAGGCGAGCGTCGGTCCGCCGGCGCGAGACCAGGCCGCGGTGGGCATCCGCTGTGACGGTCGGCAGCGCGAAGTTCTCGCGCACCGATAGCGTTTCAAAGAGAGCGTCGGCGCGACGCTCGCGCGGGACATAGGCAATGCCGCGCCGCGCCGCATCGCGCGGCGAGCGGATCGCTGTCTCCTCACCGCCGAAAGCGCAGTGGAGGCGGCCGCCGAGTGACCCGGCGCCGCGGAGCGCATGCAGGAACAAGTCTTGGCCTTGTCCCTCGAGTCCGGCGACGCCCACGATCTCGCCGCGGTGCAGGTCGAAGTCGAACGGACGAGCGTCACGGCGCAGGCGGAGCTCGTGCGCGCGCAGGACCGTCGTGCCGGGCACTCGTGCGGCGGCCGCGGATGCAACGGCGCCGCTCAGATGGTCGCTTCCGGTCATCAGCCGCACGAGCTCGGCGGCGCTCGCGGTTTCGCGCGAGAGGGTCGCGACACTCGTGCCGGAGCGAAGCACCGTGATGCGGTCGCCGATCTCCTCGATCTCGTCCATCCGATGCGAGATGAAGATCACGCTGTTGCCGCTGGCGGCCAGCCGCGCAGTGATGGCAAAGAGCCGGTCGCGGGTCGCCACGTCGAGCGCCGAGGTGGCCTCATCGAGGATCAGCACGCGCGGTTCGCGCACGAGCGCGCGCGCGATGCAACATGCCTGCCGGCCGCTGATCGACAGCTCCTCGACCGGCTGCTCGAGTGGCGGAACCTCGCCGAGCAGATCGGCAAGTGCCTCACTCGCGCGGCGCACCTTCTCGGCGCGCGTGATCGGCGCGCGCAGCAGCGAATCGGCGCCGAGCCACACATTCTCGAGCAGCGACCGCGGCTCGGCGACGAGGTTCTCCTGAAACACCGTCGCGATTCCAGCCTGGATCGCACGGCGTGGCGAACGCAGGCTGGCGCGGGCGTCGCCGGCGATCTCGAGACTGCCCGCGTCCGGGCGGTGGACTCCGGCAAGGATCTTCACAAGCGTGCTCTTGCCGGAGCCGTTCTCACCGACCACGGCATGCACCTCGCCCGCCCGAACATCGAGCGAGCACGACCGCAGCGCCTGCGTGACCCCGAACGCCTTCGCGAGCTCGCGCACCCTCAGCAGCACAGCCCCATCGCCGCCATCGACGAGGGGGGGTCGTGCGTCGATCGTCATAAGCAGATCCATGGGGTCGAGGCCGGGCGTCCGCGACGAGACGCCCGGCCCCACCGTCTCTACGGCGCCGCCACCTTGATAGTCGGGTGGTTGAACAGCGCGTTCAGCTGCGCGTCGGTGATGTAAGTGGACGGCGGATTCTCCGCCGATCCAGGTGTCTCGGGCGTCCAGCCGGCCTGCGCGTACGTGCTCAGATTCGCCGCCGTCACAATCGGCTGGTACCAGACGATGTTGTTGACCTTGACGCCCTGACCGGCCAGCATGCGGCGCGTTACGCGGACCGTCTCATTGGCGAGCCCGATTGCTCCGCCGACCGCGCCGGCCGTGTGATAGGTCGACTTGTTCTGGCTCCAGTAGGCGAGCGACCCCTTCTGCGCACCCGCGTCCTCGACCGAGGCCACCGGCCTGCCCGCCTGCTGGAAGGCCTGGATGATCGGCGGGGCCATTGTGCCGACCTGGAACACGGCGGCCACCGGATCCGGATGGGTCGAGAGGAACTGCAGCACGGAACCCTTGACCACCGGCGGGTCGTAGGCGCCCACGATCGTCCCCTCATTGGTGATGTTGGGGCAGGGCGCGAGCAGCTCGGCATACTGTTTGATCGTGTCGTCGTTGGCCTGAGTGCCGGGAATTCCCTGCACGAGCAGCACGTTGCCCTTCTGGCCGATGGCGTTGATGATCGTCGTCACCGGAACCGCGTTGTCCTGCCAGGTGTTGGGCGCGATGTTGACCGTGTCAGCCGAGAGAACATCATTGACGATCGACACCGTGGGAATCCCGGCCTTCGCCGCCTGCTGGATCGCGGGCAGGAACGCCTCACTCCCGAGCAGCACGATCAGGTTGACGTGCTGCTGGACCAGCGACGTGTACTGCTGGATCTGGCCCGTGACATCGGTCGGCGACGAGGCCGCGAAGGAGATCACCTTCTTCACCCCCCGCGTACGACGCAGCTCGCTGTTGATGAGACCGTAGAGTTCGGTTGCGAACGGATTGTCCAGCGCACTGAACGACACGCCGATGACGAGCTTGCTGGTCTTCGGCTTCCAGTTACTCCAGACGCTTTTCAGGACGGGTGACCCGTAGCCCACGTACAGCGAGCGCACGCTTGCGGGCAGCGATGCCAGCAAGTTGCCGGTACTCGGCGGAAGCGACTTGGTCGGAACCTTCCCGCAGGCCGCAGCAGCGGCGCGCGCGTTCGTCGATGCGCTGGCCGGCGTGCCTGCTGCGAACAACGCCAGGCTCGCGCCGACCACCGCTCCGCCCGCCGCCGCCACCGCGATGACGCGACGGATCCAGCCGACGCTACTACTGTTTCCAATTCTTACCCTGTGCACTGTTGCTCCTCTCCTCGGTGCTTGATGAGTCGACAGCTCCCCGCGAGCGGCGCCTGCGTGGAGGAACTGACGCCGTGGTACCCGAGCGAGAACGCGCAGGCCGGGCAGCTCATGCTCTGGTCCGCGCTGGGACACGAGCGCCTCGCAGGCTCCCCGCCGGGCCTCCAGCCGCGGCGCGGCTGAGGGGCTGGAAGCTCGCGCACCCGCTCGCCGTCGCCGAGGCCGGCGAATCAGCGGGCGGTGTCGGCGAAGTCTCCAAGGGATTCAGCCAGTTCAGGCGCTAGACGAACAGACCCGTTGCCGCCGCAGCCTCGCCCTGATCCGCCGGCGCCAGCTCGACCGGCGGGAACGAGCCGTACATCGAGTGTGGCATCGCCAGGTTCTTGTAGAAGACGTTTGACCCCTGCTGCGGCTCGTAGCGCACGGGCTCCCAGTCCGGCTCGTAATTACGCCAACCGCCCGCATTGATCTCGACGCGCATCCCGCCCGGCTCCCGCACGTAGACGTAGTGCTGTTCACCCATTCCGTGCATGCCGGGACCGAACTCGATCGCGACGTCCTCGTTGAGAAATACGTCTGCCGCTCGCAGTAGCTCCTCGCGAGACTCAACGAAATAGGCGACGTGGTTGATCCGGCCCGGCATGGGCGATGGGTCCCACACGATCCCCAGGTCGTGCGCGCGCTCGCAGAGCGAGGTCATGGTGAAGACAGCGAAATCGGGCCGGTCGGGGATGACCGTGTATTCGGTGAACCGGTGGCCCAGCGTGTCGCGGTACCAAACCGTGTCGCCGAGCGGATCGGCGGCGCAGATCGTCACGTGGTCGATGCAGCGGACGTCGACGCCGCGGGGACGGTAGCGCTGCGGACGGTCCGGGAACGGCGAAGCCATCTCCGGCGAGGGCTGAAATCGCTCGACCTCCCAGAAGACCTCGTGCAGGTGGCCGCCGGGACTGCGATAACGGTAGGCCGGCCCGTGTCCGATTGAGCTCTCGAGCCAACCGTCTCCGGCCCCAGCGCCGTCGATCCGTGCGACCGCCTCGGTCAGCTCCTCGGGCCCGTCTGCCCGCCAGCCGATGTGCCCGAGCGCGGGCTGCTCGCCCTCGGTCAGCACGAGCGTGTGGTGAAAGCGGTCGCCCCAGGCACGCAGGTAAGCCGACTGCCCCTCCTGGGAGGAGACCTCGAGACCGACGACGCGTGTCCAGAAATCGAGCGACGCCTGCGGCGTCGGCGTGATCAGCTCGACGTGTGCCAGCTGCGAGAGCAGGCGCAATGACATTCGGTTCCCCTCCTTTGGGTATCCACCGCTTCGTCAGACGTTCGCACGCAGACTGAATCGATGTTCGGGTTCAGCAATCTAGCGGGCGGGCGCGAGCACGTCAAGCCCAGCACGCGAAGCGCGCCAACCGGCGCCAGCGGCTATGGCGGCGCCGCGCACGGCGCTCGCTATGGTGCGGCAGGCGGGAAGCCCTCAGGACGCGGCGGCGGCTCGCCGTCCGCGACCGCGGCCGGCCGGTGCACCGAGCAAGTAGGCGGTGCACGCGGACGCCAATTCGGCGACGAGACGCTCCCAGCTGATCTCCACGTCCGACTCGAACGTCGGGCCGTACATGATCTGGCGCGCGACGGTGCAGTAGACCATCCGGTAGGCGACATCGACCGCGAGCTCCGGGTCGTCGTGGCGGATCGCCTTGCGGTGGGCGAGCACGAGCACCTTGAACACGCGTCCGAGGTCGATGCTCGCCTGCGAACCGCGGCTCGCGATCTTGTCGTCGGCGGCTGCGACGTGCATGAACGCGCGCAGAATCGCGCGGTGGTCCATCGACACGCGCGCGACGCTGGCAACCGCCTCCGCGATCGCGCTCGCCGGATCGGTTGCGACACTGGCGCTTTCAATCGCTACATTCGCCGTTGCGAGCGAGTCCATCACGCCCGCATGGACGGCGCGCAGAAGGCTTTCCTTGCTGCCGAAGCGTTCGTAGATCGCGCCGACCGAGACGCCGGAGCGCGCGGCCACCTCCTGGACGGTGAAGCCCTCGACGCCGTGCTCCTCGAGCAGCTGGCGCGCCGCGTCGAGCACGCGCTCATAGGATTCACGGCTGCGCCGCTGGCGCGGTGGGCGAATACCTGTCGGCTGCGCCGGCACCGACGCATCTTTACACGCTGGACGGCGTGTTGAAGAACCGAACTCGGGTTCGCGCGCCGGACCGGTCAATGTCGCGCGGCCCAGCGCGCCATTCGCACGAACAGCTCGGGCACCGACGGGACGGGGCGGCGCGGGTCGAATTCGCGGTAGAAGGTCTCGACGTTGACGACGATCCGTTCGGGCTCGCCGAGGTTCGCGAACTCGCCGAGCTCGATGTCGTCGGCCGCCTCCTCAACGCTCATGCCGGCGTCGAAGCGGAGTTTCGCCTGCTCGCCCACGTAGCTGAGGTAGCGCGCGACCGCACGTACGCCCTCCGCATCGGTTAGCGGACCGTGGCCGGGCACGATCGTCTGCGCCTCAAGGCGGAGGATCAGCTCGCACGCGGCAAGCCAGTTCGAGGCGGGTCCGGCCCACACGATCGGTGTCCCGGCGACGAACACGATGTCGCCCGTGAACACGGCGGCGGCGTCCGGCACGTGGGCGATCGCGTCGCCCGCGCTGTGGGCCGGGCCGACCTCGATCAGCTCGATGGCGCGGCCGCCGACGTCCACTTGAGCGCGCCCCGAAAACGTCTCAGACGGCATCCGCTGCTCGATGCCGTCGAAGTCAAACGGGGCGAAGACCTCCTGCGCGAACGCCGCGAACTCTGGACCGAGGTCGGCTTCGCCCAACATGCGCTGTATCCGCTCGGGCGTGGCGTTCTGCATCGCCACCGTCGCCGCTGCGGTCGCGTGGATGGCGGTCTCGGCCGGCAACAGCTGGTTGCCGAAGCAGTGGTCCGGATCGCCGTGCGTGTTGAACGCCGCTCGGATCGGGCTTGTGGCCAGCACAGGCCGCATCGCGTCGAGCATCGCGGCCGCCAGCCGCAGGTCAAATAGCGTGTCTACGAGCAGCGCGCTGCCGGGCGTGGTGATCAGCCCCGCGTTGCTGAGGCCCCAGCCGCCATCGCCGTCGAGGTAGGCGTAGAGGCCGTCGCCGAGCTCGCGCAGCCCGCGCTCGTAGGGAACTGTTCGGCTCACGGGCCGTCCGCGCGGCGGGGACGAGCCCGTGGCAGCGGTATCGGCTCGACACCGGCGACGACCGTGTTGGTGAGGGTGCCGATGCCGTCGACATGCAGTGAGACGACGTCGCCCGGTCGAAGCGGCCGGAGGCCAGCGCGGCCGTGCCTGCCCCAGAGCTCGAGCAGGCAGCCGCCGCCGCAGGTCCCCGAGCCCAGGACGTCGCCCGGACGCACCCACGTCCCGCGCGAGGCGTACGAGACGAGTTCCTCGAAGCTCCACGCCATGTTCGCAAGCGTGTCCGTGCCGAGCGTCGCACCGTTGATCTCGGCGCGCAGCTCGAGATCGAGGCGGTCGCCATCGCGATATGACTCGAGCTCGTCGGCCGTGACGATCCAGGGGCCGAGCGTGTTGGCGAAGTCCTTGCCCTTGCACGGGCCAAGCCCGAGACGCATCTCCGCCAGCTGCAGGTCTCGTGCGGACCAATCGTTGAAGATCGTATAGCCGCCGATGTGCGCGCCGGCGTCCTGCGGGCGCAGGTTGCGTCCCGGGCGGCTGATGATCGCTGCGACCTCGAGCTCGAGGTCTAGGTCGACGCACCCCGGCGGAACGGCCACCTCATCGCCCGGACCGGTCAGCGCGAGCGGGTTGGTGAAGTAGCAAAACGGGGACTCGTACCACACCTCCGGGACCGTGGCGTCGGGATTTGCGTTGCGGACCACCCCCTCGACGTGCTGCTCGAACACCGAGAAGTCGCGCATCGTCGTCGGCACGATCGGCGCGAGCAGCTGCAGCTGGCCAAGTTCGTGCTCGGACTGCACCCTTCCCGCCAGCCGCTCGCGGGCTTCGTCCTGTGCTTCGAGCAGGTCGAGCACCGTGACCTCAGCCGCGAGCACGCGCAGTGTCTCCTCGACAACGACCGCCACTCGGGCGCCTCCATCCAGTGACACGCGTGCGATTCGCATAGCGGCTCCCCTATCTCCTCACACGAACGATCCTCACGGCACCCGCCGGTCCCCCGCCTGCGGACGCTCGCAGCGCCCCGGCTGCCAACACCGGCGCTTCAGCTTCGCTGCCGGTTACGAATCAGTATTTGCGTTCGGAAAGGTTATCTTCATGCGCTCGCTGCTGTCAACCCGCCCCCCGGGCTCCGCTCCCGGACCAGGCGAACGACCGAGGCAGCTCTTCGCCCGCATCGTCAAGGGCAAGCCCTCGTGCCGCAGGGTAGTTAGCAGACCCAACCAGGACCCCAGCCGTGATACTGCTGCGCTGTGATATGGCCGAGGCTCGCCAGTGTGCGGCGCGGCGTTGCTGACGACATCGATCGCATCGACAGGATGACCGCCAGGGAGCGGCAACCCCTCGTTACCGGAGCTGCGCGGCCACCCAGTCGACGATTGTCGGCACGACTGGGCCCTCGCCCATATGACCGCCGTCGAACACCCTCACCGACTTCGGGTCGCCGTGGTCAAGGCTGAGATAGATGTCGTCAATCGAGTTCTGGACGTCGTCGCGGCCGTTGACGAGCAGCAGCGGCGCGCAGGGCTGGTCGAGCAGTCCCTGGTCGAGCAGCGACAGCTCCCCGCAGCGGGCGAGGTAGTCCTCGAAGGTCTCGCCCCCGAAGATCCGCGCGCGGGCGACCATCAGGTCCATCAGATACGACGAGGCGTTGCGTGACCGACGCTGCCACTGCTCGCTGAAGGTGATGTGGACGCCGCCGCCCCAGTTGACGGCGCAGCGTAGGGATTCGCGGTGCGTGTAGGCGAGCTTCATCGCCCAGTAGCCGCCGAACGATCCGCCGATCGCGCCGCAACGCTCGGCATCGAGGTCCTCCTGGCGCGCGAGCCATTCGAAGATCGGCGTCCATTGCCGCTCGGCGTCACGACCGGCCAGCACGGGCGATTGCCCCACACCGGGCATGTCGATCAGCAGGACGGCGAAGCCGCGCGAGCGGAGCAGCGCTCCGAGTCGCTCGTGCATCTCCTCCTTCCAGGTATCGATGCCTGCCCACACCATGACCACGGGCGGACGCCGCACATCGCGGGGCCGCGTCACGTAGAGGCGGACGCTGCGTCCCTCTCCCGGGCGCCCGGCGAACGGAAGGTCGACCACCTCGAGCGGCGGGTCCTCCAGCGCCGTGGCATTGAGGAAGTACTCGCGCGCGAGCGCGTACTGGCGCTCTTTGAGCGCGTGGTTTGGCGTCGGGTAGCGCCCCAGGAACGAGGCGCGGTAGGCGTGCATCCATGCGCGGTGGCGATCAGTCACCGCAACAGCCGCCGCCGCCTCGGCGGCGAAGCTGTCGCCGAGCGCGCCCCAGGCGGACGTCCACTCCGAGGGTCCGAGCCCTGTCAGCGACCGGATCGTCCGCTCGGCGGCATCGGGATCGATGCTGTCGAGCGGATGCACACGGCGAGCAAGCCGCTCAAGCAGCCATGCCTGCCCATCCTCGAGCGTTCGACGCTCCATCACGCAAGGATCCTTTGCACGCCCAGGATATTAGAACTCGAATCCGCATTCTGCCACGCCGGCCAAGGCTCGCCGTGGGGCGGCAGCGGTCTCAATCGTCCGGTTTGCCCGTCTCAGCGCGCGGCCGACCGTGGCGCGCGATGGCGGTCGCAGCCGTCACCGCGACGGCGCGTCAGCCGGCGAGGTTCATCCCGCGGAAGAGGTCGGAGTAGACCTTCGTCCCGCCGTGCGCGTACTCGCCGCCGTCGACGGAGATCTCGGCGCCGGTGACGTAGGAGGACTCGTCCGAGATGAGGTAGACGACAAGCGGTGCGATGTCTGCCGGTGTTCCCTTGCGCCCGAGCGGGATCTCCTTCAGCGAGGCCTCGACGAACGCTTCGGGTGCCGTGCGCACCATCGGCGTGTCGATGTAGCCTGGGAGCAGGCAGTTGCTGCGGATGCCGCGAGGCCCGAACTCGAGGCTTGCGACGCGCGAGAGCCCGCGCAGCCCCCACTTCGCCGCCGTGTAGGCGGCGGTGAAGTGCCCCGTGAGTGCGGCCCGCGAGCTCACGTTGACGATCGAGCCGCCGCCGGTCATCAGCGGGACGATCGCCTGGATGCCGAGCATCGCACCGGTCAGGTTGATGCGCAGCACGCGTTCCCAGTCCTCGAGTGTCACCTCGTCGAGGCGTGCTCGCCAGGTGATGCCGGCGTTGTTGACGAGTCCGTGGACGGCGCCGTGCTCGTCCGCGAGCCAACTCGCGGCAGCCGCCCAGTCGCGTGGCTCGCCGACGTCGAGCAGGCGGAACGTCACGCCTGCGGCGAGCGGCTCGAGCGGCTCCTTGACGTCGGTCGCGAGCACCCTCGCGCCTTCGGCTGCCAGCGCAGCAGCCTCGGCGGCGCCCTGCCCGCCGGCGGCGCCCGTGACGATCACGACCTTGCCCTCGACGCGTCCCATCGGTCGCGCACGCTAGCACCGCACGTTGTCCGCAGAGCGAACGTCAGGCCCGTGGGCCGAACGCCCCTCCGGCGGCGAGCGCGGCCACTTGCGCGTCGTCGTAGCCGCACACCTCGCGCAGCACGGCCTCGATGTGCTCGCCGCGTCCGTCACCGCTCGGTCGAGCCGGTCGCAGTCGGCGGCCGGATGGGGCCCGAAGGCGCTAGACACCAAAAGGGGCTATTTGCTGGTCTTTTCTAGTGCCCCCGGCAGGACTCGAACCTGCGACCCTCGGATTAGAAGTCCGACGCTCTGTCCAGCTGAGCTACGGGGGCTCGCCGACATCTTCCCGAACCGCGGCGACGGCCGTGCGCACGCGCGTTCGCCAGGCCGGCACGACCGCCGGCGCATTCGCTGGGGCCGATGCGCGGGCCCGCCGGCATGCCCGGCCTTCACCGCGGTGTCGGCGCGGGCGTGCGCGCGGGTGCGACTATCGTGAAGCCCGCATGTCCGACACGCACAACGCCGACCGGTTGTGGCCGATTCTCCGCCGCGCGACGAACTTGCACGTGCTGATCTACAGAGCGTCCCGCGGGCAGATCGGTCACCGCGTTCGCGGTGGTGCACCGATACTGCTGCTCGACCATGTCGGGGCGAGGACCGGTGTCAAGCGAACAACTCCGCTGGTCTACGTGCGCGACGGCGAGAACGTCGTCCTCATCGCATCGAAGGGCGGCCATCCGCGTCACCCGGCGTGGTTTCACAACCTGAACGCGAACCCGGACGCGAGCATTCAGATCGGTGCGACACGCCAGGCGGTCCGGGCCCGCGCCGCCAGTCCGCCCGAGCGCGCACGCCTGTGGCCGAGGGCTGTCGAGGTCTATCCCGGATACGAGGGCTATCAGCAGCGGACGGCCCGCGAGATTCCGCTCGTGATCCTCGAGCCGCGACGTTGACGGCGCCTGCATAGTTTCTGCCTGCGTAGTTTCTTCGAACAAGGCCCGTAGTTGGAACGGATTCCGACGGTCGATGAGCCTGCGACAGTCACGAGCAACACGAGTACGTCCGCGGTGACGAAGCTCGTTTCGCCTGATTCAACCTGAGGGGCGCCAATGCGTGTCAAAGCTCATCTCACGGTCATCAACGGCAGGGTCGCCTGCCCAGGCACGGGTCAGTGGGAGGACCTCGGCCATTGCGCCGAGTGCATCGACCTGGAGTCGATCGAGGGCCAGGACGAATCCCACCAGACCGTGGTCTGCACACCGACGGTCGACAGCTTTGGGGCGGCGCTGGAGCGCGTGATCCGGGCGTAGCGACGCTTGCTCTGCCGGCCCGCCGGATTCGCAATCGTCGATCCTAGGCGGATCGCCGCTGGGGGGCGGCGCTCGCGACGTCCAGCGCGTCGGGCCGCGGCGCGGGCGCGACAGCCTCGCTGGGGATCCAGCGTCGTAGCGTGTCGGCGAGCTGTTGGTGGCGCATCGGCTTGCTGATGAAGTCGTCCATGCCGGCGTCGATGCAGCGCTGCCGGTCACCGTCCATCGCCTGGGCCGTCATCGCGATGACCGGCGTGCGGCCGCCGGCGTCGCGTTCGCGCCGGCGGAGCTCGGCGGTCGCCTGATAGCCGTCCATGTCGGGCATTTGGCAGTCCATCAGGACGGCGTCGTACTGCTGCTTCTCGAGCGCCTCGAGCGCTGCTCTGCCATCGCCGACGACGTCAACGCGACAGCCGCAGCGCTCGAGCGTTCGTGCCGCGACGATCTGGTTGACCTGGCTGTCCTCCGCCACGAGCACGAGCGGAGACCTCTGCCAGCGGGCCGCTGGCGCCGCGAGCAGCGCGGCGACCTGCGCGGGAACCGGCTCGTCGACGGCGCTGGCGGGCGCGAGCTCCAGTTCGAAGCTGAAGGTGCTGCCGCGGCCCGGTTCGCTCTCCGCGGCGATCGTCCCACCCATCAGCTCAACGAGCTCGCGGGCGATCGCCAGGCCAAGACCGGTGCCCCCGTAGAGGCGCGTCGTCGACACGTCGGCCTGCGTGAACGGCTCGAACATGCGCTGCAGGTTCGCCGGATCGATACCGATGCCGGTGTCGGCAACCTCCACGCGGATCCTCGCAACACCGTGGTTCGGCGTTGGCGCGGCGTTGACGCGGACGGTCACCCCACCGCTCGAGGTGAACTTGATCGCGTTGGACACGAGGTTCAAGACGACCTGGTGGAGACGCCGACCGTCACCGCGCACGCGTCGCGGCACATCGCTGCCGATCTGCAGGTCAAGCCGCAGGCCCTTGGCTCTCGCCTGCGCGCCGGCGAGGGAACACGTCCCGTCGATCGTCTCGTGGAGGTCGAAGTCGTCGATGTCGAGTTCGAGGTGGCCGGTTTCGATCTTCGAGATGTCGAGGATGTCGTTGATGATCGCAACCATCTGCTCGCCCGAACGGACGATCTGCTCGGCGCATTCGCGCTGAGCGTCGGTCAGGCCCATGTCGAGCAGCAGCTCGGTCATGCCGATCACGCCGTTCATCGGCGTGCGGATCTCGTGACTCATGTTCGCCAGGAACGCCGACTTCATGTTCGACGCCTCGACCGCCTGGTCGCGGGCCAGCGCGAGCTCCGCGCTTGCCCGGTTGCGCTCGGTCACGTCCTGGCAGAGGCAGACCCGGCATCCGCGTCCGCCGAGCACGAGATCGTCGCTGGTGACCTCAACGTCGATGATCGTCCCGTCTTTGCGACGGTGCCGGCGCGGGCGCGCGTGCTGGAGCCCCAATCGCTTTCCGAGGTTATCTCGCGCGTATTCGAGCATCGCGGCGTGGTCCTCCTCGGGCGCGATGTCAAGCAGCGTCATCGCCAGGAACTCCTCGCGCGCATAGCCGGTGTTGGCGATCGTGGCGTCGGAGACCGCGACGATCCGCAACGTCTCGCAGTCGTATGCCAGCATCGGCTGTGGATTGCGCTCGAACAGCAGGCGATGCTCCTCCGCGCGCTTGCTGAGCTGCTCACGAGCGTCGACGAGCTCGGCCATTGCCCTGTTTCGCTCGGTCACGTCCTGGCAGAGCACGATCCGGCAGCCGCGACCGCCGAGCTCGAGGTCGTCGCCGGTGATCTCGACGTCGATGATGCTGCCGTCCTTGCGTCGATGGCGCCGAGCCCCGCTCACGCGTCCCGGCCGCTCCCCGGTCAGATTGGCCTGGAAGAACGCGTCCATCAACTCGAGATCTTCGGCTGGCGTCAGATCCCTGAGCGTCAGCGTGACGAACTCTTCGCGCGAATAGCCATAGGCCACAACGGCGGCGTCGCTGACGGCGATGACCCGAAGTGTCTCTCGCTCGTAGACCATCATCGGCAGCGGGTTGTGCTCGAACAGCAGACGATGCTGCATCTCGCTCGACGGCGACCGATCGCTCGAGCCGGAGCGCTCGCTCGGCGCGTTCAACTCCGCAGCACCCGTGCGGTCCTCGATCACGCCGACACCGACGCGAGGGACCGTGACAGCCGCGGGCCGGCATGACCACCGACGCGAGGAACGCCAGCCGATGGAAGAGTGCGACGCAACCCGATCAGCTGAGGCGACGGCCGGCCGAGCAACGCGAGATCACCTGCCGGCCCCGAAGGCGCAGACCGCCAGCCGACGCCGCCGACGTGGGCGTAACGGGTCGACCCCGACCGACAGCCGGAGCCGGGAATTTCCCATGCCAGGTTATCGGCGTCGCCGCGCGAGACCTTGACAGAGCCTGGAAACCCCCCGTGGGCGTTCAGCCCTCGACGGAGGCGACCGATCGGCGCCGACATTCGTCCAGGCCAGTTCGGAAACTGGGAGAAAAGCACCCATCGCGCATGGCGGGCGCGTGCAACCATCGACGAGACTCAGGAAAGGGGAGGAGCGGCACGATGCCACAGGCAGCGCATCCAACGCCAGTGCTGGACCGGCTCTGGGCGGCCTTGGACGAGCTCCTCGACGCCGCCGAGATGACTCCGGCGCACAGCGAACTCGAACTCAGCATCGACACGGCCATCCGGCAGGTCGCGCGCGCGATCATCCCGGCGAAGGAGGCGGCGCTGCGCGAGCAGTTCGCGGCCGAGCGCGGGGTCGGCGCCGAGGCGAGCTAGCGTTACGGCGATCGCGGCGGGCGCCGGCAGAACGAGCAGCGGCTCGCGCGCGGCCGGCGGCTCAGTAGCGCATCTGTCGAGTCGCGACGTGCTCCGCGTGGTGATGGCGGCTGGGCTTCGCAGTGTGGGTCGCACCGGGCACAACGCGCCGGCGGATGTTGCGCACGATGTGGTGCCCCCGGAGGCGACGCAGCGCGTTGCGCGAGAACACGGTCATCGCGTCGCGGCGCGGACGCGCAGATTGGCCTCGAGGGCGTAAAGCTCGCGCAGCCGATCGACGGTCAGCAGGTTCATGGCGGCTTCTTGGATCAAGGGAACGGTCTCCTGCCCGATCAACGCTCGCAAGCGGTGCGTTCTTTCACGCAAGGCGCAGCGCGGAGACTGTGCACGCGGGCCTGCGGCGACCGCCGGCGCTCGAATCCAGGCGCTATCCGACCTTGCCGCCGACAGCAGTCATTCGTGCCTGATCGATCCGAGCCCAGGCGTGTTCCTCGGCCACGGCGCTTGGCAATCGTCCGTCGGCGCGCGCCTCGACCAGCACGTCCCGCGTACGGTCGTAGGCCTGCGCGAGCGCGCGCTCCAGGTGCCCCTTGTCGGCGATACCCCGACGCTCGCCGTCAACGTGGAGCAGGCCGCCACAGTTGGCGAGAAAGTCCGGCACGTACAGAATGCCGCGGCGCGCGAGCGCTGTTGCCGCAGCTTCCCCGGTGAGCGGGTTGTTGGCGGCGCCGCAGACAACGCGGCAACGAAGCGCTTGCGCCCTGCGCTCGTCGATCATCCCACCGGTCGCACATGGCGCGAACACATCGAGCTTGCGTACCAGGATCTCGTCAACGCTATCGACCAGCTCGACCCCCTGACTCCGCAAGGCCTCTGCGGGTCCCGTCATCGCGTCGAACCCGACGACGTGCGCGCCAGCCTCGACGAGCCAGCTCGCGAGTTGACCGCCAACCTTGCCGAGACCAACGACGCCGACCGCCCGCCCGGACAGCTGCTGATCGCCGTCAAGCACCGATAGGGCTGCGCGCATGGCGCCGAGCACCGTGCGGGCGGTATCCGGCGACGGGTCGCCACCGAGGCCATGGCGTTCGCCGCGACCGACAACGTGGGTGGTGTGCTCGCCGATGAGGTCCATGTCGGCGGTGGTCGTGCCGATGTCCTCGGCGGTGATGTAGGCGCCACCGAGACGCTCGACCTCGCGTGCGAGCGCCACCAGGCGCGCCGGGCGCAGCGCCGCCAGGCCATCGTCGAGCACGACCGCCTTGCCGCCGCCCAGGTCCAGCCCGGCGGCGGCGGCTTTCAGGGTCATGGCGCGAGAGAGCCGCAACGCATCGTCGAGGGCTTCCGCGAAGCCGTGCTCGTAGTGGCGCATTCGGAGCCCGCCGAGCGCAGGCCCGAGCACGGTGGAGTGGATCGCGATTACGGCGCTCAACCTACTGGCGTGGTCGTGGACGAGCTCGACACGCTCGTGCTCCCAGGCCAGCGAGCGCAGCAGCGCATCGCCTAGCGGCGCCGTCATTCCGGTCTCCTGTCTGTGACGATTCATGATCTGCAGTTTCTCGATCATCTACGCGGCTCCTCCACCGGCGAGCAGCTGTGCCGATAATTCGGCAGCGCGTGCCCGGAATCGCTCGACCCCAGCGAGCTTGATCTGCTCGTAGCCGCGCACGAGCTCGGGTAGCGCTGCGATCTCGAGCGCCTGATCGAGTGTCGCGGCCGTGAGCCGCGACAGGGCAAGGTCGACAAGCGCAAGGTACTCGTAGGGCAGAGCGCGTTCGACGCGGCGCACGTGCGTGTGACCGAACGGGTCCAGGGGGGTCCCGCGGAGCCGTCGCCCGTGCTGCAGAACGCGCAGCACCGGGACGAACCAGCTGCCGAGCCTCATCTTGCGCTGCAGGCCGAGGGCGCGAAGCAGCGGCGGGTGCAGGTAAAAGCTGAGCTTGGTGTGCGGGGGCAGCGTGGCGAGGCCCTCGATGTGCAGGCGCGCGACCTCGTACTCGTCCTTGTAGGCGATCAGCTTGTGGAGTCCCCGCGCCACGGCCTCGGTCAGGACGCTGCTGTCCGGTATCCGTTCAGTCTCAACCGCGTGCACGCGGGCAATCGTCTCCGCATAGCTCGTGGCGGCACGCAGGCCCCCCCAGCCGATCAGGTCGTCGATGCGTAGCTCGAGCGCGCCGCGCAGCGCGCCGTTTTCGGGCGTCACGCGCCCGGCAAGCTGGACCGCGGCCGCCGATCGGAGCACGGGCACCGGTCGCTCGCTCAGGGCGCTATCCACGTGCTCCGGCGCGGCAACCGAGGCTCGGCCCCATGCGAACGCCGCAAGGTTGGCCTCGACGGCGACGCCGTTGAGACGCAGCGCCGACTCGAGTGCATCACGTGTCAGCGGCAGCGTTCCTCGCTGCCACGCTGCGCCGAGCAGGACTACGTTGGCACAGGTCGCGTCGCCGAGAAGCCGCTCGGCAATCCGCGTTGCGTCGACGTACACGTTGTCGCGTGCCCGCGTCACATCGTCGATTGCGGCGTGCGCCGCGGCGGAGTCGGGGATCGGCGCATCGACGTCGAGGACCATCTGCGCGGTCGGGGTGACGTGATCGGACACGATCGCCACGGTGAGGTCCCGGTCGGCGACGCGCAGGATTGGCGCCGTGGCCGCCCCGATCAGATCGAATACGAGCAGCACGTCGACCGACGCGCTCGGTGGCGTCACCGAATCCGCAACCGGCGATTCCGTGATGTACAGGTCGGAAACGACCCCTCCAGCCTTCTGTGAGAGCCCGGTCTGATCGAGCCCGCTGACCTGGCGTCCGTCGAGCAGCGCGGCCACCCCGAGGACATGGCTGACGGTAACCACGCCGGTGCCGCCGATACCCACCAGGCGCACGCGCACGTCCGCCGATCCCACCCACGCCTCCGGCTCAGGAAGGTCGACGCCGGGCGCCTGTACCGGCCGTGCAACGGCGGCGCGCTTCGGCTCGTGCACGGTGAGGAACGAGGGGCAATCTCCCTCGAGGCAGGAGTAGTCCTTGTTGCAGCTCGTCTGGTTGATGCGCGTCTTGCGGCCGAACTCGGTGTCGACCGGCTCGACCGAGAGACAGCTGGACTTCTCGCCACAATCGCCGCACCCCTCGCAGACCCGCTCGTTGATCAGCACACGCCGAGGTGGCTCGGGTGCACGGCCGCGCTTGCGCTCGCGCCGCAGCTCGGCGGCGCACGCCTGATCGTGCAGCAGCACCGTGACGCCTTGGACCCGAGCGAGCTCGCGCTGGCTCGGCAGGATCTCGCTGCGGTCGCGCACCTCAGCGATGGCCGGCAGCGCCACGTCGCTGTAGCTGGAGGGATTCTCGGTGGTGATGATGATCCGCCGTACGCCTTCGGCTTCGAGGCTTCGCGCGAGCGCGGGAACGCTCATCTGCCCCTCGACGAGCTGCCCGCCGGTCATCGCCACATACCCGTTGACGAGCAGCTTGTAGGTGACGTTGAGTCCGGCGGCGACCGCCGCGCGGATCGCGAGCGAGCCGGAGTGATGAAACGTGCCGTCACCGAGGTTCTGCACGAAGTGCGGGACATCGACGAACGGAGCGACCCCGATCCATTGAGCGCCCTCTGAGCCCATCTGCGTGGTCCCGGCGACCTGTCCATGGTGTCGGCCCGCGAGCATGACCATCGTGTGGCAGCCGATGCCGGCACCGACGACCGCCTCCTCGGAGGCGACCATGCTGCTGTTGTGCGGACAGCCGGAGCAGAAGAACGGGCTACGGGCCACGCCGAGATCGACGCGCGGGCGCCAGGCTATCTCGTCGAGCCGCGCAAGCCGCTCGCGTACTGCGGGGATGTCCTCGTGCGCGAGCACGCGCGCTCCGATGACACGGGTGATCGCGTCCGGCTCGAGCGCGCCGTGCGCCGGCACCAGCGGCCCGCCGCGCTCGTCGCGGTGACCGACAACGAGCGGCGTGGCCGAGCCTCCGTAGAGCGCGTCGCGGACGAGACGTTCGAGGAACGGGCCCTTTTCTTCGATAACGAGGACTTCTTCCAGCCCAAGCGCGAAGCTGCGGATCGCGTCCTCGTCGAGCGGGAAGAGCATGCCAACCTGCAGCACGCGGACCCGTGAGCTTTCGCCGAGCCCGAGGTCGGCCAAGGCGCGCAACGCGTCGTGCGCGGTCACGCCGCTGGCGATAATCCCAAGTCGCGCGCCCGGGGGGTCGCGCAGGACGCGGTTGAGCGCGTTCGCTCGCGCGTAGCGTTTCGCCAGCTCGAGGCGCACCTCGACGAGCGTGCGCTCCATCTCAAGCGAATGCGGCGGGAGCAGATTCGCCGACGGGCGGTGCACATATGGTTGCCCCTCCCATTCGAGTACTGGCATGACCGGGGTCACGCGGTCCAGGCCGACCTCTGCCGTGCCAGCCGCGTCGGCGACGTTCGTCACCACCTTCAAGGCGGCCCACAACCCGGATGCGCGGGAGCAGGCGATCGCGTGCCGGCCGAGGTCGAGCGCGTCCTGAACGCTCCCCGGCACGAGGATCGGAACCCGGAGAGCTGCGAGCAGCGACTCAGACGCGCTCGGGATGGTCGAGGACTTGCACGCCGGATCGTCGCCGCACAGTGCGAGCACCCCGCCGCGGGGATCGGTGCCAACCATGTTGCCGTGCCTGATCGCGTCCGCGGCGCGGTCGACGCCGGGCGCCTTGCCGAACCAGACGCCAACCACGCCGTCGAAGCGGGGCCCAGGGAGCGTGGCCGCGAGCTGCGAGCCCCACACCGCGGTCGCGCCGAGCTCCTCGTTGACGGCGCGGCGCAGGACCACGTCGTGCTCCTCGCGGAGCCTCCCAAGGCGCTCGAGCTCCTGATCGAGGCCAGCGAGCGGCGAGCCCTGGTAGCCCGACACCAGCGTCGCGGTGCGCAGACCCGCTCGAGCATCAGCGCGATGCTGGTCCAGCAGAACACGCACCAGGGCCTGAACGCCGGTCAGAAAGACGCGCCCCTCCTCCAGCTCGTAACGGTCGGCGAGCGCAACGGGGCGGACTCGCTCGGCGACGAGTGAACCGTTCATGGTTTACTTTTATACCATGAGTGGACCAAAGCTGCGCAGGCCGGTAGCGTGAAGGCGTGGAAAGCGCCTTCGTCCCGGTCGGTCCGCGTCGCACGTTCGAGGGCGCGGTCGAGCAGATCGCCGAACGTGTCCGGCTCGGCGAACTCGACGCCGGAGACCGGCTGCCCTCCGAACGCGATCTTGCAGCGTCGATGCAGATCAGCCGCGCGACGCTGCGCGAGGCCGTGCGCGTGCTCGTCGACGCCGGCGTGCTCGCCGTGCGCACCGGGTCCACAGGCGGGATCTTCGTCCTCTCGGACTACGTTCCGATGGAGCTTCTGCGCTCGAAATCCGACCTTCGCCTCGAGGAGGTTGCGGGCGTTCTCGAGGCCCGTCGCCTGATCGAGCCGCGGGTCGCCCAGCTCGCTGCCGTCCACGCGCGCGAGGACGACTACGCGGGCGTGCAACAGACGCTCGACGCGCAGAAGGCGCTGCTCGCCCGCGGTGACGTGCTCGAGCACGAGGATCGTTTCCTGCAGCTCGACACGCAGTTTCACCTGCGCATCGCGCGCGCAACCGGCAACACCACGATCGTGTCGCTGATGCGAACGCTCTTTCGGCGGCTCGAGATCGCGCGTGACCTCGCGCTGCATGAGCCACCGACCGCATCGTGGGTCATCGACGTTCATGAGCGAACGCTGGCCGCGATCCGCTCCGCCGACCACCAGCGCATCGAGGTGGTCATGGACGAGCATCTCGCTGCGATGGAGCACGCATGGGAACGCGCCACCGACCGCCGCCTGGTCCGGCCGCTTCCGGACTTCATGCGCCCGGTCGCCGAGCGCACCCAGCACCAGGACGAGCGAGGCAGGTGACCTCGCGCGCTGCACGCTCGGCGCTGCGGCAGGCTCCTGCTACATGCGGAACACGCCGTAGCCGACCTCGGCGAGGGGGGCATTGGCGCTGGCGGCGAGCGCGAGGCCGAGCACGTCGCGGGTCTGGAGCGGGTCGATGATCCCGTCGTCCCAGAGCCGGGCCGTGGCGTAATAGGGGTGCCCTTGCCGCTCGTACTGCTCGCGCAGCCCCGCCTCGAATGTCGCGCGCTCCGCTTCGCGGCCACTGCTCTCCACGCGCCGCGAGCTGGTCTGAGCGGATCGTCGAGAGCACCGTGGCTGCCTGCTCGCCGCCCATCACGCTGATCCGTGCGTTGGGCCACATCCAGAGGAAGCGCGGGTCGAACGCGCGGCCGCACATGCCGTAGTTGCCGGCGCCGAACGAGCCGCCAATGATCACCGTCAGCTTCGGCACGCGAGCACAGCTGACCGCCGTCACGAGCTTCGCGCCGTCCTTCGCGATGCCGCCGTGCTCGTAGTCGCGGCCCACCATGAAGCCGCTGATGTTCTGCAGGAACACGAGCGGCACCACTCGGCGATCGCACAGCTCGATGAAGTGCGCGCCCTTCAGCGCGCTCTGCGAGAACAGCACGCCGTTGTTCGCGAGGATCCCCACCGGGTGCCCGTGGATGTGAGCGAAGCCGCAGACAAGCGTCGCCCCGTAGCGCTCCTTGAACTCGTGAAAGCGGCTGCCGTCGACGATCCGCGCGATCACCTCGCGCACGTCGTAGCTCGAGCGCACGTCGGTCGGAACCACGCCGTAGAGCTCGCCCGGGTCGACCGCCGGCGGCTGGGTCGGCTGCACGGTCCACGGCGGCGGGCTTGCAGCCGGCAACGTGGCCACGATCGCGCGCACCAACTCGATCGCATGGGCGTCGTCCTCGGCGAGGTGGTCGGCAACTCCGGAAAGCCGGGTATGCACGTCGCCGCCGCCCAGCTCCTCGGCGCTGACGACCTCGCCCGTCGCCGCCTTCAGCAGCGGCGGTCCGGCGAGGAAGATCGTCCCCTGCTCCTGCACGATGATCGTCTCGTCGCTCATCGCCGGGACGTAGGCGCCGCCCGCCGTGCACGAGCCCATGACGGCGGCGATCTGGGCGACCGACGCCTGCGAGAGACGCGCCTGGTTGAAAAAGATGCGCCCGAAGTGGTCGCGGTCGGGGAAGACCTCGTCCTGCAGCGGCAGGAACGCGCCGCCCGAGTCGACGAGGTAGATGCACGGCAGGCGGTTGGCGAGCGCGATCTCCTGCGCGCGGAGGTGCTTCTTCACGGTCATCGGCGCGTAGCTGCCGCCCTTGACGGTCGCGTCGTTGGCGACGATCACGACATGACGCCCGCAGACGCGGGCGACGCCGGTGACGATCCCGGCGCCCGGCAGCTCATCGGCGTAGAGGCCCTCGGCAGCGAGCGGCGACAGCTCGAGGAACGCCGTGTGTGGGTCACACAGGCGGTCGATACGTTCTCGCACGGGAAGCTTGCCGCGGTCTCGGAGTCGTTGCTGCGCCTCCTCGCCGCCACCCGCAGCGACGCGCTCGAGGCGTCGATGCAGCTCGCCGACCAGCGCTTCGTGGTCCGCGGTGTTGGCGGCGAACTCGTCGCTCGAGCGCCGCGCCGCGCTCTCAAGCACGCGGCTCATGCGGCGATCTCGTCGCGGACGATCGGCATCATCGACGCGAGCACGGCGTCCAGCGCGACCTGGTCGCCGGCCGCGACGTGCAGCGTGGCAACCGTTCCGTCCCGGGGCGCGGTGATCTGAAGCTCCATCTTCATCGACTCCATCACGAGGAGCACCTCGCCGTGAGCGACCTCGGCACCCTCGCTCGTGTGAACGGAGATGACCGATCCGGGCATCGGCGCGCGCACGTCACTGCCGCCCGCGGCGGCGACGCTGCGCTCGCGCCGGTGGGGAGCGACCTGCCACGCCTGGCCGTCGCAGCCGACCCACCAGCGCTCGCCGTCACCGGCAGCGATCCACGTCTGGCTCTCCCCGTCGAAGCTGAGGCTCAGGGAGCGCCCACCCTCGAGCGGTCCTTCCGCAAGCAGCGCCACCGAGACCGGCTCGCCCTCGACGAGCGCCGACACCGCCGGGGCGCCCGGCGGGCCGAGCGCCGGGAGCGCGAGCTCGACCTCGACCTCGCCGTCGACCGTGCAGCGAAGGCGCACGGGCGCCGCGGCTCCGGCCAACCGCCAGCCGGCTAGGCGCACGAAGGCATCGTCGCTGCCGTGGGCGCGGCGGTCGGCGAACCCCTGCGCGATCAGCGCGACGAGCGCCGCGCGCCGCGACTGGGCCGGCGTGGCGGCCACCGCAATGCGCTCGATCAGCCCGGTGTCGATCCGGCCGTCGCGTACGCGCTCGTCATCGAGCAGGTCACAGAGGAAGGCGATGTTGCTGCGCACCCCGAGCACCGCGGTCCCGCGCAGCGCGGCCCTCAGCCGCGCCAGTGCCTGCTCGCGGGTGGCGGCGTGCGCGATGACCTTGGCGATCATCGGGTCATACTGCGTGCCGACCGACTCGCCCACCGCGATGCCGGCATCGACGCGTATTCCGGGCCCGCTCGGCAGCTCCAGCACGCGCGCCGTCCCACCGGCCGGGAGAAAGCCGTGAGCCGGATCCTCGGCGTAGACGCGCGCCTCGATGGCATGCCCCCGCGGCTCCGCCGGCTCGCGGCGGTCCAGCGGCTCCCCGGCGGCGATGCGCAGCTGCCATTCGACGAGGTCGATCCCGTAGACGGCCTCGGTGACGCGGTGCTCGACCTGCAGGCGGGTGTTCATCTCCAGGAAGTAGTGGCGAGACGGCTCCTCTGCATGGGCAACGAACTCGATCGTCCCCGCGCCGACGTAGCCGCATGCGTGCGCCAGCGCGACGGCCTCGCTCGCGAGGCTGGCGCGCAGCGATCCGTCGACCGCCGGTGAGGGGCTCTCCTCGATCACCTTCTGATGGCGCCGCTGCAGCGAGCATTCGCGCTCGCCGAGTGCGAGCACGGTGCCGTGCGCGTCCGCCAGCACCTGCAGCTCGAGGTGGCGGGCCGGAGCGATAAAGCGCTCGACCAGCAAACTGTCGTCGCCGAAGGCGGCGGCGGCCTCGCGACGCGCCGCCTCCAGCGCGGGCTCGAGTTCCTCGAGGGCGCGGACGAGGCGCATCCCCTTGCCGCCGCCTCCGGCCGCGGCCTTGACGAGCAGCGGCAGGCCGTGCTCGCTCGCGAACGCGGCGACTCGTGCGGGCGACGGAGCGTCGAGCCCGGGAACGACCGGCACCCCGGCGCCGCGCGCCGCGTCCCGCGCAGCGGACTTGTCGCCCATCAGTTCGATCGCCTCGGCCGGCGGCCCGATCCAGCGCAGGCCGGCGAGCCTCGCAGGCGCGCGCGAACTCGGCGCGCTCGGAGAGGAAGCCGTAGCCGGGATGGATCGCCTCGGCGCCGCAGCGGCGCGCCGCGTCGACGATCGCCTCGACGTCGAGGTAGGAGTCCACCTCGACTGTCACGTCGCACGCGCGAACGTGCAGCAGCGCCGGGTCCCCGCGGGCGTGCACGGTCGCCGGCGAGCAGCCGAGGCGTCGCAGCGTGGCGCGCGATCCGCACGACGATCTCGCCGCGGTTGGCGATCAACACGCGCTCGAACATCACGCCACCCGATGCCAGTCGATCGGCCCGGCGAGCAGCGTGTGCGAGCCGAGCGGCCGCCCCAACACCTGACGCACAGCGGCCGCGGCCGCGAGCATCCGCTCCAGCGATACGCCGGTTGCGATGCCCATCTCCTCCAGCATGCTGACGAGATCCTCGGTCGCGATATTGCCGGTCGCGCCGGCCGGCACCGGACAGCCGCCCAGCTCGCCGAAGCTCGACTCGAACGAGCGGCAGCCCGCACCCAGCGCGGCGAGCACATTCGCCAACCCCTGGCCGCGCGTGTTGTGAAAATGCGCCGTCAGCTCCACGCTCTCGCCCAGGGCATCGCGCGCCGCGGCGAAGAACTGCTCGACCTGCACCGGGTTGGCCATCCCGGTCGTGTCACCGAAGCCGATCTCCGCGGCGCCGGCGTCCGCCAGGCGCCGCGCGATCGCGAAGACGCGTTCCATCGGCACGGCGCCCTCGAACGGGCAGCCGAACGCGACGCTGATGACCGCCTGGGCGCGCAGGCCCTCGGCCGTGGCTCTGGGGATGACGCGCTCGAGGTCACGCACGGACTCCTCGATCGTGCGGCGGACGTTGTGAGCGTTGTGGGTTTCGGAGGCCGAGAGGAAGCAGTTGACCTCGTGAAAGCGCTCGCGCTGCGCGAGCGCGCGTTCGAGGCCGCGCTCGTTGGGGATCAGCACCGACAGCGCGACGCCGCTCGGCACGTCGATCCGTGCCAGCACTTCCTCGGCGTCCGCGAGCTGCGGGATCACATCGGCGCGCACGAACGAGGTCACCTCGAGGCGCCGCACGCCGGTGCGCGCGAGCATGTCGATCAGTCGAACCTTCTCATCGGTCGGGATGACCTCGGGTTCGTTCTGAAAGCCGTCGCGCGGGCCGACCTCGCGGATCAGGACGTCATGTGGGAATGGCACCGCCTCACGCCCCGAGCGCCTTGGCGATCACCATCTGCTGGATCTCATCGGTCCCCTCACCGATCGTGAGGATCTTCGCGTCACGATAGAAGCGGCAGACCGGGTATTCCTCGATGTAGCCGTAGCCGCCGTGGATCTGTACTGCCTCCTCTGCGCAGCGAACCGCCAGGCGCCCCGTCTTGAGCTTCGCCTGCGCGGCGGTGAGCGAGAAGTTGCGGCCGAGGTCTTTCTCGATCGCCGCACGGTAGACCAGCAGCCGCGCCGCCTCGATCTCGCACGACATGTCGGCAAGCTTGCCCTGGATCGCCTGGAACTTCGAGATCGGCTGGCCGAACGCGTGGCGCTGCCGTGCGTACGCGAGCGCCTGGTCGAGCGCTCCCTGCGCCAGTCCGACGCCCATCGCAGCGACGCCGATCCGCCCGCCGTCAAGCACCTTCAGAAACTGCCGCAGCCCCGCGCCCCGCACGCCGAGCAGGTTGTCCTCCGGCACGCGGCAGCCGCTGAAGCTCAGGCCGCGAGTGTCGGACGCATTCCAGCCCATCTTGCGGTACGGGCTCGTCCTGCTCGTAGCCCGGCGTTCCGTTGGGCACGATCAGGTTCGAGATCTCCTTCTCGCCCGTCAGCGCCGTGATGCAGACGACGCCGGAGATGTCGGTTCCGGCGTTGGTGATGAACTGCTTGGCACCGTCGATCACCCACTCGCCGTCCTCGAGTGTCGCCCGCGTCTTGGTGTTTCCGGCGTCGGAGCCGGCTTCCGGCTCGGTCAGCCCGAACGCGCCCAGACGCTCACCGCTGCACAGCCGCGGCAACCACTCCTGCTTCTGCTGCTCGGAGCCGAACATGAAGATCGGCTGCGTTCCCAGCGAGATGTGGGCGCACACGGTGATCGCGACGGAGGAGTCGACGCGGGCGAGCTCTTCGATCGCGAGCACGTAGGCGAGCGTGTCCGCGCCACCGCCGCCGTACTCCTCGGGAAACGGGATCCCCATCAACCCGAGCTCGCCAAGCTCGCGCACGATCTCGTACGGGAACGAATGCGTTCGGTCGAGCTCGCCGGCCACCGGAGCGACCCTCGCCTGCGCGAAGTCGCGCACCGTGCGCTGCACGAGCGCATGGGCATCGGAGAGATCGAAATCCACAACCTGCGAATATACAGAGCAAACGTTCTAAAATCCAGAGCAGCGCTCTTCGCCTCGCCACCGCCACCCCTGTGCTCGCCCCGCCCACCCGCCCAACCCTCCGCGCTCGCTACGAGCTGCGTCGGCGTGCGGTCGTCGATGCCGCCGCACACGTGTTCGCCGAGCGTGGCTACCACGCCACGAGCATCGCGACGCTGCTCGAGGCGACCGGCCTCACCGCCGGCGGCCTCTACCACTACGTCAACACGCGCGACGAATTGCTCGTGCTGATCTGCGACGAGCTGATGGACCCGCTGCTCGAGCGCGCGCACGCCGTCCTCGCGACACCGGAGCCGCCGCAGGTCCAGCTCCGCGAGCTGCTGCATGTCTGGCTTCAGCACATCGAGCAGCACCTCGACCACATGCGCGTCTTCCAACAGGAACGCCACGTCATCGAGCGCGAGCCCCGCTGGCGCGAGATCCGCTCCAAGCGCCTGGAATTCGAGCGCATCCTCGACGACCTGCTGGCACGCGCCGAACACGCCGGCGCGATGCAGATTCCCGACCGACAGCTCGCGCTGCTCGCGCTGCTCGGCATGGTCAACTACACCCCGACGTGGTTTCGCCCGTCCGGACGCCTGCGCCCGGAGGAGATCGCCGACGGCTTCTGCGACCTCATACTCAAGGCCTACACGACCAGCCCCCCACCACGGAGCGCACAACCATGAGCGCGCAAAGCGACGACGTCTTGCTCTACGAGGTCGACGAGCAGGTTGCCTGGCTGACGCTGAACCGCCCCGACGCGCGCAACGCGCTCAACCACGCGTTACGCGAGGCGCTGCGGGCCGCCTTCCGGCGGTTCGCCGCCGACGAGAACGCACACGTCGCGATTCTCCGCGGCGCCGGGCCCCATTTCTGCGCCGGCGCCGACCTCAAGGAGATGGCGGACACCTCGCTCGCCATCCCGCCGCCCGATTGGATCCCCCACCTCCAGCGTGACGCGAGGGTCGACAAGCCCGTGATCGCGGCGGTCCAGGGAAGCGCCCTCGCCGGCGGTTTCCTGCTCGCGCAGATGGCGGACCTGTGCATCGCCGCCGACAACGCGCAGTTCGGCATCACCGAAGCGCGGTGGGGCCGTGGAGCGCCCTGGGCGGCGTCGCTTCCCTGGATGATCCCTCCGCGCGTGGCCCTCGAGCTGCTGCTCGTCGCGCAACCGATTCCTGCCGGTCGCGCCTACGAGCTCGGCCTGGTCAACCGGCTCGTCCCGCTCGATCAACTCGACGCAGTCGCCGGCGAGATCGCCTCCACGATCGCCGCCAATGCACCGCTGTCCGTGAGGGCCGGCAAGCGGATGGTCTACGAGGTCGCTGGGCTTCCGCTCCCACAGGCCTTCGCGCGAGCCGACGAGATCTACGCGCCGGCCTACCTCAGCGAGGACGCACAGGAAGGTCCGCGCTCGTTTCGCGAACGGCGTGTACCGCGCTGGCAAGGACGCTGATCCGGCGCGTCGCATTGACACTGTTGGGAGCGCCATGCCGGTGTGCGGGCAGCGTCAGGAGTTGCCTGGAGGTTGATTGAGGATCGAGAGCGAGCTTGGCTCGAGGTTCGCGCATGCTTTCGTCGCGCGCTGGAACTCGGGGGCCTGCTGGTCGATCCCGGCCGGGAGCGTGAACACGCCGTCATGGTCGGGGTCGGGGAAGCTCGGCACTCCATGCGAACGCATGCAACCCGCGAACGCCAGGTCCTGCTGCTGCTCCTGGGGGGTGACGGCACTCGGCCGTCCCCCGCCGCCGGGCAGCAGGTGACCGCACGCTCGTGAAGCGGACTTGAACGCCGCAGAGTTGGGATCGAGACCACCGGGTGAGATCCTGATGCTTATATGGTTGCCCGACTCGGAAACGGCCGGGTCGGGATAGCTGGACAGCCCGCGCGAGCGCATACACGAAGCGAAGGCCACGACTTCCGCGGCGGGGTCAGTCGCCGCGACGCCCGACCTGGCTGCGCTGCCCGGCGAGGAACTGCCCCCGCCACAGCCGGCCGCGAGCACCGCGACGGCGGCTGCGATGGCGAAGGTAGGGATGAATCGACGGCGGCAGAGCATGATGTTCGGTTCCTTTCGGTCGATAGCGGGGTGAGTCCGAGGAAGGACAGCCGGGAGCATGCGCCGTGCCCCGCTACACGGCGGTTACCGTGTTATGCCGCTGTTATCCGCGCTGCGGCATCGTCAGTGCTGTGAAGATCGGTCGAACGCTGGCCCAACCCATCTTGCGAGTGCACCGTCCCCAACCGACCGTCCGCTGGCGGCTGACGCTGCTCTACAGCGGCCTGTTTCTGATCTGCAGCGCGGCGCTTTTGGCGATCACCTACGGGCTCTTCGCCAAGTTCGCGTTCGGGTACTACCCGCCGAAGCCGAGCCTGCCGCTGTACGGCAATCCGCCGAATCCGGCGATTGAGGCGTTCGCGAAAGCGCTCTCCAGGCAGCGCTCCGTCGACCTGCACCAGCTGCAGGTCGGGTACGGGGTGGCGCTGGCGGTCATGGCGCTGGTCTCCGGCGTGTTGGGATGGCTCGTGGCGGGACGCGTGTTGGCGCCGCTACGGACGATCACCGCGACCGCCGAGCGGATCTCGGATACGAACCTGAACGAGCGCCTCGCGATGGCGGGTCCGCGCGATGAGCTGCGCCTGCTTGCCGACACGATCGACCGGCTGCTGGAACGCTTGGAGGCGGCGTTCGACGCGCAGCGACGGTTCGTCGCCAACGCCTCGCATGAGCTGCGGACCCCGCTGGCGATGATGCGCACCACTCTCGACGTCGCAATCGCGAAGCGCGGCGGCGTGCCGGCCCAGACGCGTGAACTTGATACCGAGCTGCGCGTGGATCTCGACCACGCCGACGAGCTGCTGGAGAGCTTCCTCACGCTCGCCCGTGCCCAAAACGGCCGGCTCGACGAGCACAGCCAGGTCGCACTCGAGCCGATCATCACCGCCGCGCTCACCGCCCGCGCCGACCAGATCACCGCCAAGCGCCTGGCCGTCGAGACGCATCTCGCCGCTGTCGAGGTCGCGGGCAGCGCCATGCTGCTGAGGCGCATGGTTGACAACGTCATTGAGAACGCTGTCCGCCACAACCAGCCGGGCGGCTCGGTCGAACTCACACTCACACTCCTGAACGGACAGCAGGCGCGCATGATCATCGACAGCAGCGGCCCACTGCTCGACCAGGACGCCGTCACGGAGCTCGCCCAACCGTTCACGCGCCTCACCCAAGACCGAACCGGATCACAGAACGGCCACGGGCTCGGGCTCTCGATCGTCGCCGCCGTCGCCGCCGCGCACGACGGCAGCCTCGAGCTCTACGCCCGTGCAGAAGGCGGGCTCCGCGTCCAGATCACCCTCCCAGCCGCTATTCCCCAACTCGCAGCAACCACCAGATGAGGGTTCTCGTTGTCGAGGACGTGCCCCGCTACGCCAACCGGATCGCCGAAGGACTGCGCGACCAGGGCATCGCCGTCGACGTCGCCTATGACGGCCTCGAAGCTGCGTCGAAGGTCAACCTCAACCCCTATGACGTCGTCCTTCTCGACCGCGACCTCCCCGGCATCCACGGCGACCAGCTCTGCCAGATCATCACCCACAGCGAAGATCCGCCAATGATCCTGATGCTCACCGCCGCCGGCGACCCCGCCGACCGCGTCACAGGGCTCACGCTCGGCGCCGACGACTACCTCCCCAAGCCCTTCCACTTTCCCGAACTCGTCCTGCGGATCCGCGCGCTCGCGCGTCGCAAGCCGACCGCCGGGAGCCGCACACTGCAGGCAGCCGGGATCGAACTCGACCCGCTCACCGGCACCGTCACCCGCGACGGACGAAGGATCGAGCTCTCCGCAAAAGAGCGTTCCGTGCTCGAAGCCCTGCTCAAAGCCAGCCCCGGCGCGCTCAGCGCAGAACGACTGCTCGAGCAGGCCTGGGACGAGAACGTCGACCCGTTCACCAACACCGTGAGGGTCACCATCGCCCGCCTGAGGCGCAAACTCGGCCAGCCCGACATCATCCACACCACGCCCGGGCTCGGGTACCGGATCACCGAAACACCCTGACCGCCCCCAGCCAGACGGGTCGGCTGTCATCGGCCCGGTCGAGCCGACGACCGACTCGCGGCTAGCGACTCGGAGAACCCGAACCGCTGCGCGTCGTGCTCCCCGCCGCCGTCGCCGCACCGGCGACCGGTAGGCCGATGAATCTCGCTCTGGATCGCGGTCTCATCAGCTGCGGCCAAAGGCCGCACCACGGCTACCGTTAGGAGGGACTGACTTGCCCAACGATGCTGACACGTACTTTCCCAAGCTCGCCGCGCCGGCACGCCGCGCGCTGTCAGCCGCCGGCTACACGCGGCTGGACCAGCTGGCCCAGGTCTCCGAGTCCGATCTTACGAAGCTGCACGGCATGGGCGCGACTGCGATAGCGGCCTTGCGCGAGGCGCTTGATGAGCGCGGTCTCTCGTTTCACACGGACGTTCCCGCGTCTGGCAATCTGCACCGTGTGACGGGGTCTCCTGGGGAGGTCGACGCGTACCTGCGCGGTGTCGCGGAGCCGGGCCGCAGCACGCTGCAGACGCTGCGACGCACGATCCTCGAGATCGTCCCGGACGCGGAACAGGTGATCTCCTACCGCGTTCCGGCCTTCCGGGTACGCGGTGACACGATCGCCGGCTTTGCCGCCTTCAGAAATCACCTGAGTTACCTGCCGTTCAGCGGCTCGGTCCTCTCGCAGCTGACTGATGAGCTCGCCGGCTACACGATGACCAAGAGCTCCCTGCACTTCGCCGTTGACCGTCCGCTGCCGAAGGCGCTTGTCAAGAAGCTGATCGCGGTGCGCCTCGCGCAGGTCGGCCGGCGCTCGCGCTGAGCCGCTGCCACGGCGGCGCCGGCCTCAGGGGAAATGCGACAGCAGCCACGCGTTGATCGACTCGAGATGCCGGACCGTCAGAGTGAGATGCCCGTCATCGTCGGTCAGCAGCGCCTCGACGCCCGGAATGTGGCGGGCGAACCATTCGCCATGGACGAACGGCACAAAACGGTCCTGTCGGCCGTGACGCAGCAGCACCGGCACGGCGATCGAGTCGAGGTCGAACCCCCATGATGATCCGATCAGCGCGAGTCCATCATCCCACCAGCCGTCCGCTCCCGGGGCGAGGCCGGCGCGGATCGAAGTCACGGCGAACTCGACCAGTTCTCCCGTGAGAACCTCGCTGTCGGCTGGGCTGAGCAGCGTGCGGAGGAACTCCATCAGCGAGTCGGCATCGGCCAACAGCATCTCCTCGCGGTCGCGCTCGCACTTCGCCCGCGCTGCGACCGGATCCTCAAGCAGCAGGCGTGTGTCCTCGATGTTGAGCTCGCCCATGCCGTCGAAATAGTCGAGGTCCGGCAACCCATACGGAGCCACCGACGCCAGAGCCGCGACCGCCACCACGAGATCCGCCAGCAGCGCGCCGCAAGCCAGGGCATGAGGTCCTCCGCCAGAGCCGCCGATGATCGCGAGCCGGTCGATACCCAGCGCAGCCGCGATGGCGCGAACGTCCTGCACACAGTCGGCAACCGTCCGTCCGGGCTGCCGCGCTGATCCTCCGTAGCCAGGTCGGTCGTAGGAGATCAGGCGGATGCCCTGCCGCGCCGCGAGCGCGACATCCGGCGGATACAGCAAGCGCGAGTTCGGCGAGCCGCCGTGAACGAGAACCGGACGGCCGTCGACATCGCCGCCCTCCTGCACGAGGAGCACACGGCCGTCGGATGCGTTCACAACCCGATCGACGACGGTCGGCACGGCGGCCATCGTAGCGCGAGGATCCCGCAGGTCGTACCGCTCGGCGCGAACAGCACCACCGGCGGGACCACGCGAAACGAGCAAACTCAGCGTCGCTCGTCGTGCTCTCGGGTCGCCTTGCGTCTGCGCCAGAAGTAGTAGACAACCGCCGCGGTGACGATCACCACAATGAGGGCCCCAGCAACACCGCGCGGCCGGTGCCCGGTCGTAGCGGCAAGCACGAGGGCGGCCGTTATCGCTGCGTGAGGCATCTGTCCTCGCTGCTCATGAGACGTTGACGTTGCTCTAGGCCGGCGTCATCGCCGCGACGACAACGCCGATCGCCGACCAGCACGTGCAGGCGGCGTACGGTAGCCGAGTTGGACCGGGGCGCACCATCCGCGTCGCGTCGCAAACTGGACAGCGCATCCCCACCACATCGTCGCTCGGGCGATGGGCAGCACTGTCGCGGCGCTGGAGATTCGGGATCCTTTGCCGGTGCCGGTTCCTGTGCCTACCTTGCTGATTAGCGGGACGGTCGCCGCTGGCAAGTCGACGGTTGCGGCGGAGCTCAACGACACGCTCGCCGCGCTGAAGATCCCAAACGCGGCCCTCGACCTGGACGCGCTGGTCTGGCAGTGGCCATCGAGCAGCCAGTGGAACAGCGACCTGATGTTCGAGAACCTGGCCGTGTTGTGGCCCAACTACCAGGCTCGCGGTGCGACGCACCTCGTCCTGGCCCGCGTCCTCGAGGACGCCGCGGACCTGGATCGCTATCGCGCGGCGGTGCCTGGCGCTCAGATCACCGTCTGTCGGCTCGCAGCGCAACAAGCCACGCGCATCGATCGCCTGCGGCGGCGGATGCCGCCGGGGCCCCGGCTCGACTGGCACCTCGCGCGAACGGGAGAGCTGGACGGCATCCTTCAACAACGGGCCCACGAGGACTTCGTCGTCGACAACGGCCGCCGCCCGCCACGAGAGGTCGCGATTGAGATCCTCCTCCGCGCCGGCTGGATCTCAAACTGGCAAGCCGCGGAAGCGGCACGCGCCGGCTGACAGCCGGCGCTTTCGCTCCGCGCACGGGCCCGCAGCGTCGCGGCCGGCTCTTGCGGTGTTACAACAGCGACCTGCGGTAGCGGTTCTCGGTTACGGTCAGGCCCCCGAGCTGATCCACGCGTCGGGTGCCGTCGGGCTCCCAGCCGTCGATCATGTAGAAACGCTCGGCTCGACGGTTGCCGCTGAGCACCCACAGGCTCGCGCTCTCGTAGCCTTGCTGCGCCAGGCGACCGCGGGCCGCCTCAATCAACACGCGGCCGATACCGTTGCCCCACCGGTCCGGATCGACGTACAGGCCCCACACCTCACCGTTTCCCTCATCGTCACGATCTCGGGACGGGCCGACGGTCGCGAACCCGCAGATTCCGCCTGCCTCGATCGCCACAATCGTCGCCGGCTTCAGCGGGTTGGGATCGCCGAACGTGTAGCGCTTGGCACGATCCTCCGGTCGCAGCGCGTCGAGATACTCGTCGGGCAGCAGTCCGCGATAACCGTCCTGCCAGGAGCGGACATGGAGTTCAGCCACCGCGACAGAGTCGGTCGGCTGCGCGGTCCGCAGGAACATCACCCAAGTATCGCTCGCCGGGGACCGGCGCCCGTCCGCAGACCACAGTGGCGGAATCCGCGAGCCATGCAAGTCTCTGCGGGACTCGCCAGCTAGTCCGGGGGGCTATTCCTTTTCGGGGCATGAGAATGTCGTCTTGAGGTTGCTGGTCTGGTTGGTGCGGGTTTAGGCTCGGGCGACCGGGACAGGGGCCTTGGGAGAACGCATGTTGGGCAGGCCGGTTTGCGCGATGGGCTTCGAGCCCGACCTTTTCAGTGGCCGCCCCTGCGACTTGTCCGGTTGCGCTTCGAGCGCGAATCCGTCGGTGTCGTTTGCCCGCTTGTTCTCCCCATTCTGCGACGACGAGCTGGTGGAGGGTGTGGTGAGAGCGGTCGGGTTGGATATCCATCGCGACTTCTGCGAGGTCGCGATTCTGGATCGTGATGAGCTGCGATCGGTGGGTCGGGTGAAGACGACACCGGCGGACCTTGAGCTGTTCGCCGCGAGCCTCGATCGGGAGGACTGGGTCGCGCTGGAGGTCAGCGGGAACGCCGCGGAGATCGCGCGGATCATCGAGCCGCACGTCGCACGGGTCGTGGTTGTGAGCCCGTCGGACACCGGGATCCGCCAGGCCAGAGCGAAGACCGACCGCTTGACGCCAGGACGCTGGCGCGGCTGCTCGCAGCTGGCTCGCTTGAGGCGGTGTGGATGGCGGATGAGCGCACGAGGGTGATGCGCCGCCGTTTGGCACGACGAGCGCAGTTGGTTGGTAGTCGGTCGCGCTGCAAGAACGAGATCCACGCGGTGTTGATGCGCCGCCTGGTCGAACGACCAAGGTTCAGCGATCTGTTCGGGCAGGCCGGGCGACGCTGGCTCGGCGAGCTCGAGCTACCGCTCGAGGAGCGCGAAAGCGTTGCCAGTTCGATGCGTCTGGTCGGGTTTCTCGACACGGAGATCAGCGAGGTCGACCGGCTGATCGCGCTCGACGCGCTCGCCTGGCCCGAGACCACGCGGCTGATGAGCGTCCCCGGCGTGAACGTGATCTGCGCGACGTCGTTTTTGGCCGCGACCGGCGATATCCGCCGCTTTCAGAACCCGCGCAAGCTCGTCGGCTACCTCGGCCTTGACCCGAAGATCCGCCAGTCCGGGCCCGGGCCCGGCACCAGCGGCCACATCTCCAAGCAGGGCTCGGCCTCGGCGCGCTGGGCGCTCGTCGAAGCAGCCTGGAGCGCGGTCCGCCAGCCCGGCCCGCTACGCGCGTTCTACCAGCGCGTTCGCGCTCGCCGCGGCCACCAGGTCGCGATCGTCGCCGCCGCCCGCAAGCTCGCGTGCCTGTTCTGGTGCCTGCTGACCCGCGCCGAGGACTACGCCTACCAGCAGCCCTCGCTCACCAAGAAAAAGCTGCGCCGCCTCGAGATCGCCGCCGGCGCACCGAAATACCAGGGCCGCTCGAACATCTGGTCAACCAACGTGGCGATGCGAGAAGCCGAGCTCAGGCTCGCCGAACAAGCCGAACACGCCTACAAGAACACGGTGCGCGACTGGCACGCCGCGCAGGCCAAGAAGGCGGGCGCGAGCGCGACACCGGGGCGCGCATTCAATAGGCCCTCGAAGGGCAAAGCCGCGCGGCAGACCACAAGCCCCTGACGTCTGCGCTTCGCTACGTCAGTCACTCGCGCCCACCAACACGATCCCACCACAGCAGACAAACCGCAACCCGACTTGACTTTCTTACTGAGAGAGTCTTGGGGCCGGGCGGTGACGTCCGACCGGATCGGTTGGTTCTCGGGCTGGCGACGGGCTGACTCATTGACTTTCTGTCGACCACTTGGTCTGACCGACCGGATGTCGTGTCGCCCGCCGCCGCCCGAGGACCACCGGCGTGACTTGATAGGAGCTTGGCATTAGCCCCGAGTGAGATGTGTCCGCCGGAGTCCGCTTCGTCAGCTGATCGATTCGAAGGGACGACGCAAATGATTGTTGTTGGGACGGACACGCACAAGCAGACCCACACGTGTGGCGCGGTCGACACGCTGAGCGCCAGGGCGCGCGGGGAGCTGACCGCGGCGGCGCGCCGGGGGAGCTTCGGCAAGCTGCTGGTGTGGGCGCGCAAGCTCGACGGCGAGCGGGTCTGGGCGATCGAGGACTGCCGGCACGTGTCCGGAGCGTTCGAGCGGTTCCTCGTCGCACGCGGCGAGCGCGTCGTGCGGGTCGCGCCGAAGCACATGGCGGGCGCTCGCCGCTCGGCGCGCGAGCGCGGGAAGTCCGACTCGATCGACGCGTTCGCGGTCGCCAGAGCAGCGCTGAAGGAGGGGCTCGAGAACCTCCCAGGCGCGCACCTCGACGCTCGGGCGCTCGATATTCGCCTGCTCTCCGATCATCGCGACGATCTGATCCACGCCCGCACCCAGGATCAGCAGCGCCTGCGCTGGCATCTACACGACATGTGGCCCGAACTCGAGATCCCAAGCGGCGCACTGGACACCGCGAAGTGGCTCGGGACGATCTCACGCCGCCTGGCGCGCGCCGAGCAGACCATGAGGGCGCGGATCGCGCGCGAGCTCGTGCGCCAAATCGCCACACGCACGACCCGCATCAACGAGCTCGAGCGTGAGCTCGCCCGGCTCGTCGCTGACTACGCGCCGCAGCTGCTCGCCGAGCCTGGCTGCGGCCCGCTGACCGCGGCGAAGCTGGTCGGTGAGATCGCCGGCGCCGACCGCTTCGCCACCGACGCCAAGCTCGCCCGCACGAGCGGAACCGCCCCGATCCCCGCGTCCTCCGGCGCTACCCACCGCCACCGCCTCGATCGCGGCGGCAACCGCCAGCTCAACTGCGCGCTGCACCGCCTCGCCGTCAACAAAGGCAAATGGGACCCCGCAGCCGCCGCCTACCTCGAACGCAAGCAAGCCGAGGGCAAGTCACGCAAAGAAGCACTCCGCTGCCTCAAACGGTACCTCGCCCGCCGTGTCTGGAAGCTCCTCCAGACGCCGCCGGCAACCACCGCCCCGGGGCCCACGCTCCCCGTCGCGCCCAAGGCCACGGACCATGTCGAGATCGTCGGTGCCCCGAGCCGCATGATCTGCCTCGGCTAACGACTCGAGCCGGATTACCGCAACTAGCGAAAACCGCTTGACATAGGAGCGACATCCGTCGCACAGAGCGACACCCTTGACCTACGGATCGAATGCGGGGCCGCGCAGATGGCGGCTCACGTCGCCGAGGAGGTCGGTTCGGACGCGGCGTTCTACGAAGTGCCAGTGCCCGTCGTGGTCGTCGAAGCGATCGAGGTAGCGGCCGCTGACAATGGCCTGCAGCGGCAAGTCGGGCAGCGCTTGGAGAACGGTGAAGTACGAACGCGCCGACGCGTTGCCTGCCTCTGCGTCGACCTCGATCGCGATGTTCGTGACGACATGCTTGGTGCGCGGGGTGCCGTCCTCGTAGAGGATCACGTTGTCGCGGAGCATGTTCTCGATCGCGTCTGCGCCGCTGGCCGACCCGGCCGAGCCGATGAAGATGGCGTGCTCGAGAAGCTTGCCGACCGCTGCGAACTCACCCTCGTCGACTCGTTCCGCGTAAGTCGCAATCAAGTTCTCGATCGCGCGGCACGCGGAAGCCGGGTCCGTAGGCGTCGCTTCGGGCATGACCAAGCATCATCGCTCGCCAGCAGCGACCGTAAGTGCTCGGTCGGGCGGAACGTGCGTCCGTCTCATCCCGTTCGGACCGTCCCGCTGAGAACGCGCAACCGGGTCGTGGACTGGAATGGTGTGCGCTACCTTCCCTCCGCAACGACACCTACCGCGAGGGGGCATCCGATGTACGCAGTCCTGATCGAGGTCGATACGAGCGGTCAGCCCGACCAAGCGCTCGGGCTAAAGGCCCTTCGAGAGGAGATCGTGCCCGGCGTGAGCAAGGCGCCCGGGTTCCAGGCCGGGTATTGGTTGCGGCCGCTCGGGGATGCCAAGGGGACGTCCTTGGTGCTGTTTGACACCAAGGAGAACGCCGAGGCCGCCTCGGAAGCGCTCGGAGTCGGAAGCAGCCCGATGCCGGGGGTGACGGTTGTGCGCAAAGACGTCCGCGAGGTCGCCGTCTCAGCCTGAGGGACGGCTGCCGAGCGAGACGGTCGCGGGTGCGCCCGCCCGTGATCCCACGCGACTCCTTCTCGCGCGATGCGACAGTGCCGGTAGCCTCGGCCCGACCTGGCTTGGCGAGGATCGCGTGGATGTATAGGCTCGCGAGGTGGTCGTGCGGGCGCTTGTCTTTGATGTCTTCGGGACGCTCGTGGATTGGCGCTCGGGGGTCGCGGAGGCGTTCCGTGCGAGTGGAGTACCGGGCGATTCCGAGGAGCTGGCAGACGCGTGGCGCGCGCGCTACCGGCCGATCCTGGCCGAGGTAAACACCGGCGTGCGGCCGTGGGCAAACTTCGACGAGCTTCACCTCGCCACGCTCGGGGACCTTCTCAGCGAGCGTGGCCTGGACCTCCCTCCCGCGCAGCGACGCCGGCTTGTGGGGGCGTGGCATCGTCTGGACCCCTGGCCCGACGTGCGGCCTGGTCTTGAGGCGTTGCGTCGCGACCGCGTGACAGCTGCACTCTCCAATGGCCACGTGGCGCTGCTCGTCGATATCGCGCGCCATGGCAAGCTGCGATTCGATTGCGTGCTCTCCGCAGAGATGGTGCGGGCCTACAAGCCGGCGCCCGTGGTCTATCAGACGGCGGCCGCCCTACTTGGCGTGGAGTGCGCCGAACTCATGCTGGTCGCAGCTCATCCGTGGGACCTCGAAGGTGCACGTGTGGCCGGGCTGCGAACCGCGTTGGTGGACCGCCCACTTGAGTACGGCGCGGGCGCTCCGATGCGAGAGGATTCCGACGCAGACGAGCGCGTCGGTCACCTCGGAGAACTGGCAGAGCGGCTAGCGCTCGCCCCCGAGCAGCCTGCCTCATAGCTCGATACGGCCGACACGTTGCTGCGCGTGAACTCAGCCGCTTGGAGCGTGTCGCTGATCGCGCGTTGCGACACTCTGGTGCCGCGTTGTATTGGAGGGTGATCGGGGGTGCCAGAAGTGCTCGTCGGGCTTAGCCCCTCAGGGCGGTCCCAAACACGACATCGTTTCGCAGTCGCGTGATGTGCCGCGCACGTAGCTCGTCGACGACACGCGCGCGGAGCCGTTCGCGCTCGCGGTCGCTGAATGCGTCGACGGTGGCGCGGTAGCCGGAGCCGAGCACGATGTCCCAGAAGGCTTCCGGTCGGTCGAGCTCGTGGCTCTCGCCCTCGGTGGCCTCGACCGTCGCGCCGCTGACCCCGCCGCGCGCAAACAGGTCCGCTAGCTTCGGCGCCGTCGTGATCTCGTCCCACGGGTTGAACGCTCTAAACAGCGTCGGCTCAAGCTCTCGAACTGAGTCCCAGAACACACTCGATGCCGGCTCACACCATTCCGGCCCCCATGTGGTGATCGCAAGCGTCCCACCGGGGCGCACCAACCGCCACATCTCGGCCACGAACGCAGGCATGTCGGCAGCGAAGAACACGCCAAAAACGCAGACGACAGCGTCGAAGGATCCGCTCCGCAGCCCGGTCGACGTCGCATCACACGCACGAAACAAAACGTTCCCTAAACCCAGAGTACGGGCGCGCTCCCGCGCCAGTACCAGCAGCGGCTCGGCGAGATCGAGGCCGAGGACACTCCCGGTCGGACCAACCGAACGCGACGCCGGGAGCGCGGACGCACCAGCGCCGCAACAGACATCGAGCACCGCGTCACCCGACGAGAGCTGGAGTCGCGCCACCGTGGCGACGCCCCATCGGTCCCAGAAACCAAGCGCCGGCAGGAGGTAGTGATCCGCCGCAGCGCTGTACGTGCGCGCCGCACGCGCCGCCGCCTGCTCGCTCATCACACCCAGCCTAGCCTCGACGACACACGCGCGTCGCTTCGAACACCGTCCACGCTGCCGCATCCACGTGAAATCAGCGCTGCTCCTCATCGCGCGAAGGGACACTGGGCGCGCCATGCCGTTCTGGTCCGCGCTTCATGTCGGCGTCAGCCGGTGGCGCCATCCCCTGCGAAGTGGTTTTCGAACGTTCCGCTCCATTGTCCAGGTGCTTTGCCGTCGTCGCGGTAGACGCCCGACCATGAGGTCGGGCTGTTGAGCGTGATGTGGAAGAACCCGCCATGACCGTCGTTGTCGCTGAGGTAGCGCGCGGTCAGCTCCATCCCGCTGCTTGACGCGCACGCCACAATCTTGCCTTGGTCGCCGGGGTCGTTATAGCCGCCTTCGTAATAAACGCCGCTGAACGCGCAGAGTGTCCTCAGCTTGTCCCAAAGCTCGACGTGCCCGGGTTGGTCAGGCAGAGTGATGAATTGGTCCCACGGAAGCCAGCGCAGGCCAAACGCGCCGAAGCTGTCCTTCCAATCTCCCGCCCAGGGGTGGGTGACCTGCTTGTCGGGCAGCGTGATCAGAAACAGCCGCGCCCCTGACTCATCAAGCACACTCGTCGGAACCTCGCTGTAACGGCTGCGTCCATCGGGCGCGGTTACCTGCAGGACCAGACCGCTCTCGAACCACGGACGCGGGAAAAAGTCAGTGACCTCACCGGCCTGATCCGCCACATTCGCACGCCAAGCACGGCCGTCGGGGCTGCAGCAGAACACCACTACCGCACCCGGAACCGCAGACAGCTGGGCGTCCTTGACCTGGATCGTCATCTGGAGCGTGTCTCCCGCTGGCTCCGGAGGATCCGAGCCCGGCTCCAGCGCAATCGTCGTGTACGAATCCTTGTGCGCGACCACGTAGTGCAGAAGCGCCAGGATCGAGCTGTGCGGATTCCGCACGACCCTCACCGCCGAGGACTCGTCGATCTGATAGCGCAGCTCGTTCGACTGGTAGCCGGTAGCCCGAACGATCACATGAACGAGGTCGCCAGCCTGAACCGTGTCCGCCACCGGCACGACCGCCTGACCGTTGGCGTTCGTTGTCACCGTGTTCGGCGAGAACGGGTAGGCGCGCACGCTCGCGCCCGCAATCGGCACAACATTGCCAGCGCTGTCTGGTCCGACGACCTGTATGTACACCGCGTACTCGGTGACCTGCCCGGGCGGCTGAGCGAGCGCCACCGCAGCGCCCACCACCAACACCAGCGCAACCACGGCCATCGCAGCACGAAAAGCCCGAAACACCCAGTCGACCCGCGCGTCCCCCGACATCGCCGACCTCCCCAATTAGATGACGAACACTAACGCAAGCCCGCGAGCGAATACAAGCCCCGCCGCACGCACGCCCGAGAAGGGTCAGCGACACTGGGACCGGACTCGATCGCGGCTCCCCCAAATCGGTCTAGAGCGCGTCGCCAACCGCAGCACCTACCCTCCCTCCCAGCAGTGTCGCTCCCGCCTGACTGCAGCAGCGAGCCGGGGCGCGTGCGCTTGTCGAGGGCGCTGATTGGGCAGCCCCGGACAGCCACGCCGACATTTGGGGGTCGACGGGCGTCGGAGAGCGCCACGCGCGAAAACCGAAAGGCTCCGCGTTAGCAGGGCCTCTCGTTTATCGGGGCGGTCGGATTTGAACCGACGACCTCTCGCTCCCAAAGCGAGTGCGCTACCAGGCTGCGCCACGCCCCGTCGCAGAGAAGAGTACGGGGCGAGGGGGCCGGCCATCCGGGCGGCGCCGCTGCGCGTCGCGGCGCCGCCCGAGCCGCGCGCCACCGGCGACGCGGTCCGCAGGAACCACTAGCCTCCGCGCGGCTGATGACGGACGTCCAACCCCTGCGTGCCCTGCACTACGACCTCGCGACCGTGGGCCCGCTCGCGGATCTGGTCGCGCCGCCCTACGACGTGATCGACGCCGAGCAGCGAGCGGCGCTCGCCGCACGCTCGCCGCACAACGTCGTCGAGATCGACCTGCCGACCGGCGCGGACCGATATGCGGCCGCCGCGCGGCTGTTCGCGCAGTGGCAGGCCTCCGGTGTGCTCGTTCGCGACCCCGAGCCGGCGCTGTGGGCGCTTGAGCAGCGCTATCGCGGTCCCGATGGCCAGCTCCGCACGCGCCGCGGGTTCTTCTCGCGGGTCCGCGTCGAGGAGTATGGCCGCGGTCGGATCCGACCGCACGAGCGCACGCACCCCGGACCCCGGGAGGATCGCCTTCGGCTGACGCGCGCGACGCGCGCGAACCTCTCAGCGATCTTCGCGCTGTACTCGGATCCCGATTCTGTGGCCAACGCGGCGCTCGCCCCCGCGACGAGCGGGGTGCCGTGGGGTGAGGTCACCGACGCCGACGGCACCCTGCACCGCGTCTGGCGCTGCGGCGAACCGGCGGCGATCGAGGCGGTCCAGGCTGCGCTTGCGGGAGCCGAGCTGTTGATCGCCGACGGCCACCACCGCTACGAAACCGCCCGGGTCTATGCCGAGGAAGTCGGCGGCGAGGGCGAGCATCGGTACGTGCTGATGTGTCTCGTGGCACTCGAGGATCCCGGCTTGACGGTCTTCCCGACGCACCGGCTCGTACGCGGGCTCGACGCAACGCGCCGCACGGCGCTGGCGACGGCGATCGAGCGCGACTTCGCCAGCGTGCCCGTCGCACGCGAGCAGGTGGCGCCGGCGCCCGGCGGCGGACCGCTCGAGCTTGGCTATCTCGACGCCGAGCGGGCGCTGCGCCTGACGCTCCGCGATCAGGCGATCGCCGACGCTGCGCTGGCGGACATGCCGCCCGCCTACCGGCGCCTCGACACCGGCGTGCTCGAGGCGCTGTTGCTCAAGGGCGCGCTCGGTCTCACCGACGAGGACATCTCCCACCTGCACGACTTCGGCTACGCGCGCGATGCCGAGCAGGCACTCGCGCTGATCGACTCAGGCGAATACGAGATCGCCTTCGTGATGCGTCCGACTCCGGTCGAGCAGGTCCGCGAGATTGCCGCCGCCGGGGTGAACATGCCCCCCAAGTCGACGTACTTCTTCCCCAAGCTGCTCACCGGCCTGGTGTTCAATCCGCTGGCGTAGAAATGGTCTGGCGGGAGTACCATCAGGGAAGCTTCCCGATCAGAAAGGCAAACTAGATGCAGGCCTCCGCTCGCCGCTCCGCCAACTTCTCGCACATGATCTCGATCCGCGATCACCAGGTGGTCGTCGACGAGCCACGCGTGCGCGGCGGCGACGATGAGGGTCCGAGCCCCGAGGAGCTGCTCGCGGCGAGCCTCGCATCCTGCACGGCGATCACGATGGAGATGTACGCGCAGCGCAAGGGCTGGGAGATCGGCTCCGTTGAGGTGGAGGTCGAGTTCAGTCCGGCCGAGCGCGGTTGCCCGACGAAGTTCGGGCTCGTGCTGCGGCTGCCGGCGCACCTCAGCGACGAGCAGGTTGCCAACCTGCGGGTGATCGCCGCAAAATGCCCGATCCATCGCACGCTCGACGGCGAGGTCATGTTCAGCGAGCGCGTCGAGCGCGTCGAACCTGACCCGATGAGCCAGGCGCAGGCGGCGCGCCTGCGCGCTGCGCTGCTCGATCCGCTGGCGGCGCAGCAGATCGAGGTCGCGGGCTCCAGCCCCGCCGCGGTCCTGGCGCCGCTGTTCGAGCGCGACGGCGAGCTCTACGCGGTGTTCACGAAGCGCCGCGCGCACCTGCGCCTGCACGCCGGTCAGATTTCGTTTCCGGGCGGACGGCGCGAGCACGGCGACGCCGACCTGATCCAGACCGCGCTGCGCGAGGCGCACGAGGAGATTGGCCTCGATCCCCGCACCGTCACGCTCGTCGGAGCGCTCCGCCCGACGCCGACCGTGGTCAGCGACATCGCGATCTACCCGATCGTCGGCCTGATCCCCCCGCCGGCGACGGCCTGGACGCTCGCCGCCGACGAGGTCGAGGCGGTGCTCGAAGCATCGCTGCGCACTTTGGCCGCCACGCACCGCAAGCAGACCTTCGAGCGCCCCAGCGGCGCGCCCGTCGTCACCGATGCCTACACGGTCGGCGAGGACACGATCTGGGGCGCTACGGCCCGCATCGTCAGCGACCTGCTGGCCCGGCTGGCGGCTCCGCTGGGTCCTCAGCCGGCGTAGCCGGCGCGGCTCGGGCGCCGACGGGCCGCGAACGCGAGCCCTCTACGGTCCCTTCTCGATCGGCACGTCGACGAGGCTGCCCCACTCGGTCCACGAGCCGTCGTAGTTCTTGACGTTGTCGTGACCGAGCAGCTCGTGGAGCACGAACCAGGTGTGCGCCGAGCGCTCGCCGATCCGGCAGTAGGCGATGACCGGCGCACCGTCGAGCACGCCCTTGCCGCCGTAGAGCGCCTCGAGGTCGGCCCGCGACTTGAACGTGCCGTCCTCCTGGACCGCCGAGGCCCATGGCACCGATGCCGCACCCGGGATGTGGCCGGAGCGCTGCGCCCCCTCCTGCTCGTAGCCGGGAGGCGAGATCAGCTCGCCGGAGTACTCCGCCGGCGAGCGCACGTCGACGAGCTTCGTGGGCTCGTCGATCGCCCGGCGGACCTCGTCGCGATGCGCGCGGATCGCCGGATCACCGGGCTTGGCAACGAACGTCGCGGGCGGGTGGCTCGGCACCTCGTCGGTCGTCTTGCGTCCTTCGACGATCCACTTCTCGCGCGGTCCGTTGACCAGCCGCACCTTGTCGTGGCCGTAGTACTTCAAGTACCAGTATGTGTATGCGGCGAACCAGTTGTTGCGGTCGCCGTAGAGGACGATCGTGTGCTCGTTGGAGATGCCGCGCGAGCCGAACAGCGCGCCGAACTCGGCCGGGCCGAGGAAGTCGCGCTTGAGCTGGTCCTGGAGGTCCAGCTTCCAGTCGAAGCCGATCGCGCCCGGCACGTGGGCCTCGGCGTAGAGCGACGGATTCTCATCGACCTCGACGATCCGGATCTCCTCGTCACTGAGATGCTCCTCGAGCCACGCCGTGTCGACGAGCACGTCGTTCGCGTATTCAGACATCAGCAGCCCTCCTGGGACAAATTTCGATCGGCTTTAGGCTATTTATGGCTCTCAGCCAGTGTAGCGCGCGGGATGGCCCGCCAAGAGGCCCCCGATCGCCGCTCGCGCCTGCTCGTGCCAGCGTGCGCGCTCGCGCGGATCGGCGTCGAGCACGGCGAGCGGAATCGCATTGAACGCGGCTCGCTCGCCGATCAGCACCCGCCCGGCCGCGAGCGTCGGCGCGGCGACGCTGCCCGCGGCCTCGTAGACGAGGCCACGGACCGTCGAGTCGATCGCCTGGCTGACGAAGAACTCGAGGCGCGAGCCGTGCAGCGCGCGCACGACCGCGGCCTGGCCGCAGGCATTGCCGAGCAGCCAGCAGGCCAGCGTCACGTTCTCCAACGCATAGCGCAGCGTCGCGATCCGATCCGGGGTTCCAACCCAGCACTCCGCTCCGACGGCTTCTATCGCGGCCCGTCCCGACTCCTCGCGCGTCGTGATTCGCACAGCGTGCCCCTCGGCGACCAGACCGCCTGCGAGCGCGCGAGCGCGCGCACCGCCGGCGATGATCAGGATGCGGGCCACGCCGGCGACATCTAACCACAGGCATCACGATTCGAGTGGCCGGCGCGTTCAACACTTGTGAGCTCAACGCTTCCCCCCTTCCAGGTCCTGCTCGAGCGCCACAGCGACGCTGTCTGGCGCGCGCTGCGCGCGATGGTCGGCGTTCAGGCGGCCGAGGACTGCTTCCAGGAGACCTTCCTGGCGGCGCTGCGCGCCTACCCTCGGCTGCGTCCCGACTCGTCCCCACGGGCCTGGCTGCTGACGATCGCCCACAACAAGGCGATCGACCACCTGCGGCGCGCCGCCCACGATCAGCTGCCCGAGGTCGACGGCGCGGGCGTCGACCCGACGCCGCGCGACGAGGCGATCTGGCAAGCGGTCGCCGCGCTGCCGCCGCATCAGCGCGCGGCGGTCGCGCTTCGCTTTATCGGCGATCTCTCCCATCGTGAGATCGCCGCGGCGATCGGCTGCTCGGAGGCAGCATCTCGCCGGTCCCTGCACGACGGACTCGCAACCCTAAGGAGGACACTATGAGCGACCAGCTCGCGCGCGCCCTGCGCGCCCCGGTCCCGCAGGCACGTGCCGCGGCGCAGCGCTTCGCCGATCGCGCGGCGGCCGAACACGACGCCGATCTCGCATACGCGACGGTCTCCAGCCCGCTCGGCGAGCTGCTGCTCGTCGCCGGCGTTCGCGGACTGGCGCAGATGCACTACCTCGACGAGCCGCTCGAGGCGACGCTTGCGGCGATCGCCCAGCGGCGCTCGCCGCGCATCGTCGAGTCGGCGGCGGCGCTCGATCCATGGCGTCGCGAGCTCGACGAGTACTTCTCCGGGACGCGACGACGCTTCGAGGCGCCGCTGGACTGGGATCAGATGCCGCGGTTCCAGCGCGCGGTGCTGCGCGCCACCGCGGCGATCCCGTTCGGCGCGACCTCGACCTACACCGGCGTGGCCGTCGCCGCCGGCAGCCCGCGCGGCCAGCGCGCGGCCGGCAACGCACTCGGCGCCAACCCGCTGGCGATCATCGTCCCCTGCCATCGCGTGCTGCGCAGCGGTGGCGGATTCGGCGGCTACACCGGCGGCCTTCAGCGCAAGCACTACCTGCTCGAGCTGGAGGGGTTCAGCGCCGCATGAGTTGCGCGATCGCACCGGCGTCGTCGCCGGCGCAGCGCTCGAGCCCGGCGATCGCTCCTTCACGATCGGCGGTGCTCTTGGACTGGGAGAGCTTGAACGCACCGGTGATCTCGTCGATCAGCAGCTCGAAGGCGACGATCCCGCGCGCCATCCGGGCGCGGTAGTCGGCCGGCTGCTCGCGCAGCTGCCACGGCGGTTCGCGGTCCGCCTCGAACTGGGCGACGAGTCGCTCGAGCATGGCCTCCACCTCGAGCGGATCCTCGAGCACGCGCGGGCGCCCGCGAACCTGCACGGCCACGTAGTTCCACGTCGGCACGTTCGGCGAGCTCGCGTACCAGCTCGGCGAGACGTAGTGGTGGGGTCCCTGGAACAGCGCCAGCAGCGGCGTCGCCAGATGCCAGCCCTGCCACTGAGGGTTGGCGCGCGCGAGGTGCCCGAAGATCACCGGCCGCTCCGGCTCCCCCTCGATGACGAACGGAATCCAGGTGGCCGTCGGCGCGCCGTCGGCGCCGGCGCTGATGATCGTCGCGAAGGCGTGCGCGCGCATCGCGTCAAACAGCTCTGTGGCGCCGCGCTCCCGGTAGTGCTCCGGGACGAACACGGCTACGGGGTCGCCGACGCCGACGCCGTTTCCGCCGCCGCCGGGGTGTCCCGCAGATACCACTCCGCGTCCAGCGCGGCCTGACAGCCCGAGCCGGCTGCGGTGACGGCCTGGCGGTAGGTGTGATCGACGAGGTCGCCGGCGGCAAAGACGCCCGGCCGGTTGGTCCTCGTCGAGCGGCCGTCGACGAGCACGTAGCCGTTCTCGTCGAGGTCGATCACGCCGCGCACGAGCTCGGATTGCGGCACGTGCCCGATCGCCACGAACGCTCCCGCCAGCGCCAGCTCGCGCGCCTCGCCGGTCGCCGTGTTGCGCAGGCGGGCGCCTCCGAGCCCTCCACTCTCGCCCGGGAGCAGCTGCTCGACGACGTAGGGAGTCAGCAGCTCGATGTTCTCGACCGCCCTCGCGCGCTCGAGCATGATCCGCGAGGCCCGGAACTGCTCGCGGCGGTGCACGACCGTCACGGTCGAGGAGAACTTGGCCAGGAAGATCGCCTCCTCCATCGCCGAGTCGCCGCCGCCGACGATCATCGTCGTGCGATCCTTGAAGAACGCGGCGTCGCACGTCGCGCAGTAGCTCACCCCGCGGCCGGACAGCTCGGCCTCGCCCGGCACGCCGAGCTTCTTGTGCTCGGCGCCCATCGCGAGGATCACGCTGCGGGCGCTGTACTCGTCGTCCTCGACCCACACCCGGTGAAGCTGGCCCGGCTCGCTGGCAAACTCGACGCGGGTCGCCTGGTCGGTGATGAAGCGCGCGCCGAAACGCTCGGCCTGGTCGCGCAGCTGCTGCATCATCACGGGCCCCGTCACGCCCTCGGGATAGCCGGGGTAGTTCTCGACCTCCGTCGTCTGCTGCAGCAGGCCACCCCACGCGAAGCCCTCGATCACGAGCGGCGCAAGCTCGGCGCGCGCGGCGTAGAGCGCCGCCGTATAGCCGGCGGGCCCGCTGCCGATGATGATCACGTTCTCGCGTTCAGCCGCTTCCATTGCGCTCTCCAAACGGTAGTACCTGGCATTACTTTACTTTTTATAGTATAGGCCATCGCGGCGCATACGCAAGCGCGCCGGCGTGCCCCGCGGCCTACGCGGCAAGCGGCTCGCGGCATTGCGGATGGGCCTTCGTCACGCGCTCGGCCGAGGCCGGAGAGGCGACGAGCGCCGCGTCGGGCCGCGTCGGACGGAGCAAGAGATCGCCGCCGCAGTTCGGGCAGATGCCGGCGAAACGGTGCTCGGCGCAGCGGGCGCAGAAGGTGCACTCGAAGCTGCAGATCCGAGCATCCGGCGCTCCGTTCGGCAGGTCGCAGTCACAGCACTCGCAGTTTGGGCGCAGTGCGAGCATCGCCGATCCTCCTCGTGTCGGTCGGTCGCGGTCCACGATCAGTGTAGAGCCGGCTCACGCGTGCGCCGTGCCCACGGCGTCGAGCGCCGCCCCGCCGGCGGCCCAGCCCGCGACCCGGCGGCGCAGCTGGACGTAGGCGATCGCGCCCGGCACCGTCGGCAGCCAGAACGCGAACGCGCGGTAGACGAGCACGGCGACGACGACGACCGGCGCGTTGACGCCGAAGGCGATGAACGCGCCGATCATTCCGCCGTCGACGCCGCCGATCCCGCCCGGCAGCGGCAGCACGTTCGCGAACATGCCGACGAAGTAGGCCATCACGACGACGCTGATCGCGGGCGCGCCCCCGAACGCCTTGAACGAGGCCCACAGCGTGGCGATGTCGAAGGCCCACCAGGCGACCGCGCCGAGCACCCGCGGATCGCGCGAGCGCACGATGGCCAGCGCGCCGCGCACGCCGCTCGCCGCCAGCGCCGGCAGCGTGATCAGCCGCGCGATCAGCCGCGCCCCGCGCCGGCGGTGCCCACGGCGGGCCGCCCACGAACCGAGGCGCCGCTCGACGTCGCCGGGGATCAGTGTCAACGCGAGGAACAGCGCGATCACCAGGCCGCCGAAGATCGCCGGCAGGATCGTGATCGCGAAGCCGCCTCCGCCCGGCAGCAGGCCGGTGCGCAGACCGAGCCCGAAGACGACCAGCGCCGCCATGTAGACGCCGTAGAGCACCGTGATGAAGGTCACCATCTGTGCGGCCACCACCCGCCGCTCGAGCCCGGCGCGACGCAGGGCCCACACCGTCAGCGCGACGCCGCCGCTGCCTGCCGCCGCGAACAGGCGGGTCGCCGCGAGCCCGGCCATCGTGATCTCATAGCTCGCCCGCCAGTCGATCTGCGAGCGCCCGGCGCGCACGAACACGGTCCGGAACAGCGCGACGTAGCCGGCGAAGGACAGCGCCTCGAAGGCCACCGCCACCGCCAGCCACCCGGGTGCCCCCTGGTCGAGGCGATCCCAGGTCCGCCCGAGGCCCGTGAGCTTCGGCACGACGAAGTACAGGAACGCCACGACCGACACCACGAACAGCCCGAGCGCGATCGCGGGCCGACCCGTCATGATGACGCGCGGCATCCCGTCCTCGCCCGGCGGCAGGCTGCCGATCTGCGTGTGGTCGACACGACGCAGCCGGGGTGGGTCGAGATCGTCGGTCACGCCGTTCGCGGTTCGTTCGCGAACCGCCCCAACCGCTCGATCGCCGCCCCGATCGCCCGCACCGGCCGCGCGGCGACGCGCTCAGCGCGCCGCACGGCCAGCGTCAGCGCCAGACCGCCGAGCAGATCGACCACGTAATGCTCGCCGAGGTACACGAGTGCGAATCCCAACACCGCTGCGTAGCCGGTGCCGACGATGCCGGCCCGCGGATCGCTCTCGGCGAGCAGTGAGGCAGCCATCGCCGAGGTCGCGAAGTGCAGCGACGGCATCGCGGCGAGCGGGTTTCCGCCGAGCACGCTGTAGAGCGGTGCCCAGCCGTTGCGCCAGAAGTTCTCGCCGTATTCGACCATCAGCCGCCGCACCGGCACCGCTCCAGCGCTGGTACGACCCTTCTGCGCGGCGTACCACGGTGGCGCCGTCGGCGCCACCCAGTAGGCGATCACGCCGAGGTCGAACACCGCGTAGGTGAGCACCGCCGCGCGCGCGAACCGCGCGCGATCCCAGACGGCGAGATAGGCGAGCGTCGCGTGCGGCGTGGCGAACCACACCCAGTGCGCCCAGACGAGAACCTTTTCGTAGCTGCGGAAGTAGCCGTCAGGGTGCAGCGCGCGCTGGAGCCGCACCGTCGGCAGTTCGCCGAAGCCGATCAGGCGATCGGCGAGCACCGGGTAGTCGAGATGGACACGCTCCTCGAGCGCCGCGGCGTCGTCGTTGGGCATCTTGTACGCAGCGAGGTAGACGTACATCTGCAGCATGCAGACGACGGCGATGCGCACCCGCGCGCGCGGCCACAGCACGGCCGCCGACGCCGGCGCAAGCGCGGCTCCGGCGAGCACCGGTGCCGGGCGCAACCGCAGCCGCCGGCGCATCACCGGCAGTGCTACGGCACCGATCAGCACGGCTGCGGCCACGGCGCGAACCGCGTGCTGCGATGAGGTACATGGTCGGCTCAGGCTGCCCGCGCGAGCGCGTACTCCCGCGCCTCCTCGACGAGCGTCGCGATCACGTGGCTGGTCGCGTCGGCCTCCGGGTGCCACTGCACGCCGAGGGCGAAGCGCTTGTCGGGCAGCTCGATCGCCTCCGGCGACTCGTCGAGGTCGGACCAGCCGGTCACCACGAGCTCCTCGCCGAGCCGCCCGATGCCCTGGTGATGATGCGAGAGCGAGCCGGTGTGCTCGGCGCCGGCGGCCTTCGCCGCCTGCGAGCCCGCGGCGAGGTGCACCGGATGAGCGGCGCTGTCGAAATTCCCGGGCACGCGGCAGTGATCCGAGTGCCCGTGCAGGCTCGGCAGATCCTGGATCAGCGTGCCGCCGTAGACGACGTTCATCACCTGCATGCCGCGACAGACCCCGAGGAACGGGATGTCGCGCTCGATCGCGCGCCGCGCGAGCGCCAGCTCGAAAGCGTCGCGCTCGGGCACGGTGTGCACCGTCTGCGGGGCGCGCTGCTCACCGTAGAAGCTCGGATCGACATCGGCCCCGCCGGCCAGCAGCAAGCCGTCGATCAGGTCAAGCGCGAGATCGGGGTCGGCGGTCACGCGCGGGTCGGGCGGCAGCATCAGCGCGACCCCGCCGGCGCGCTGCACGGCATCGATGTAGTTGCGCGGCAGCAGCATCGCCGGCTGGTCCCAGACGCCCCAGCGGGCCTGCTCGAGCGCGGTGCAGATACCGATCCGTGGCACGTGCATCCCTGAACGGTATCGTCCGAAGAGGCGCGACATCCCGGTCGGGCGTCGAACTGGCGGTGCTCGCGTGCCTCGCGCCCGCGGCGCGCGCGCGCGAAACGCCTGAGCGTGAATAGAATCTCGCCGCGTTGCGCCGATCGCCCGCCCCCAAACGCCCCCTGTTGCGCAACGCGGCGCTGCTCGGCGCACTCACGCTGTTGGCCGTGCTTGCCTTCGCGCCGGATGCCTTTGCGAACCTTTTGACGCCCCAGTCGGGCGGTTCGCCGAACGCCAATCGGATCGCGAACCTCTACTCGATCACGCTGTACATCGCGGCGGTCGTGTTCGTCGGCGTCGAGGGCACGCTGCTCTACACGCTCGTGCGCTTTCGCAAGCGCAAGGGCCGTGTTGCCGTCCAGATCCACGGCAACACGCGCCTGGAGATCGGCTGGACGGTGGGCGCCGCCGCGGTCCTCGTCGCGCTCGCGACCGTGACCTTTGCGAACCTGCACGCGATTCGGACGCCGGACGCCTCGGGACCCGGCGGCCTGGCGATCAGCAACTCGGTGCAGCTCGCCGACACCGGCGACGCGATTCACCCGCCGAGCGGTCGCTACATGACGATCCAGGTCAACGGCCAGCAGTACCTGTGGACCTTCAGCTACCTCGGTTTCGGCAAGCTGACCGACCAGCTCGACGATCCGCGGACCACCTACCAGATGGTCGTGCCGACGAACACCACGATCGTCCTCAAGGTGGTCTCACAGGACGTCATCCACTCCTGGTGGATCCCCGATCTCGGCGGCAAGGTCCAGGCCGTGCCCGGCTACGTCAACTGGACCTGGTTCAAGATCTCCAAGCCGCGCAGCTTCTTCGGCCAGTGCTCGTTCCTCTGCGGCCGCGGTCACGCCACGATGAGGGCCGAGGTCACGGCGGTCCCGCCGGCGCAGTTCACGGCCTGGCTCAATACGCTGCAGAAGAATCTCCAGGCCGGCGAGCTCGGGGGAGCAGCCGGTCGCAAGAACCTCGCGGCCAAGACCGGCGCGGCCGCGGTCGAGAACCCGTGAGGAGCTGAGGACCCAAGCGATGGCCGCGACAACCCTCACCCCGGTCCCCCAGATCGTCGTTCATCGCGTCGAGCGCCCGCCGCGCGGTCTGATGGGCTGGCTGACGACGACCGACCACAAGCGGATCGGCATCCTCTACATGGTCGCGACCTTCGTCTTCTTCGTGCTCGGCGGCGTCGAGGCGCTGATGATGCGGCTGCAGCTCGGCCTGGCGAACAACAACCTGATCACCCCCGAGGTCTACAACCAGCTGTTCACGATCCACGGCACGACGATGATCTTCCTGTTCGTCGTGCCGATGTTCGCCGGCCTGGCCAACTACTTCGTTCCGCTGATGATCGGCGCTCGTGACGTGGCGTTCCCACGCCTGAACGCGCTGTCCTTCTGGCTCTTCCTGGCGGGCGGCATCGTCTTCTACGCGTCGATCTTCTGGACGCCACCGGAGGCTGGGTGGATCTCGACGCTGCCGCTGGCGTCGATCACCTATTCGCCGTCCGGAGGCGAGGATGCCTGGATTTACCTGATCCACCTCACCGGCGTCGCCTCGCTGCTGGGCGCGATCAACTTCGTCGCGACGATCGCCAACATGCGGGCCCCGGGGATGACCTGGTCGCGGCTGCCGCTGTTCATCTGGTCGATTCTGACCTACTCGATCCTGCTGATCATCGTGATCCCGGTGATCGCCGGCGCGGTCACGATGCTGCTGCTCGACCGCCACTTCGGCACGCACTTCTTCGACGCCACGCAGGGCGGTTCGGCGCTGCTGTGGCAGAACCTGTTCTGGTTCTTCGGTCATCCCGAGGTCTACATCCTCATCCTGCCCGCCTTCGGGATCATCTCCGAGGTGCTGCCGGTGTTCGCCCGCAAGCCGATCTTCGGCTACAAGGCGATCGCCACCTCGACGATCCTGATCGCGTTCCTCGGCCTGCTGACCTGGCTGCACCATATGTTCACGACGCCGACGCCGATCGTCGTGCTGATCTTCGCGATGATCGCGTCGTTCCTGATCGCCGTGCCGACCGGGGTCAAGATCTTCAACTGGATCGGCACGCTGTGGCAGGGGTCCATCGAGATGCGAACGCCGCTGCTGTTCGCGGTCGGCATGATCTCGCTGTTCACGATAGGCGGGATCAGCGGCATCTTCATGGCGATGATCCCGGTCGACTGGCAGCTCAACGACACCTACTACATCGTCGCCCACATCCACTTCGTGTTCGTGGGCGGTTCGGTGTTCGGCATCTTCACCTGCATCTACTACTGGTTCCCGAAGATCACCGGCCGGATGCTCAGCGAGGCGCTCGGGAAGCTCTCGTTCGGGCTGATGTTCGTCGGCACGCTCGTGACCTTCCTGATCCAGCATTCACTCGGCCTCGATGGCATGCCCCGCCGCGTGTACGAATACAACAACGTCGGGCACCTGCAGCTCTACAACCAGATCTCGACCGTCGGCGCGTTCATCCTCGCCGCCGGCGTGCTCGTGACCGTGATCAACGTGATGCGCTCGCTGAAGAGCGGCGTGATCGCCGGGCCGGATCCGTGGAAGGCCAACACGCTCGAGTGGTTCACGACCTCGCCGCCGCCCGAGAACAACTTCGACGTCATTCCACGGGTGCGCTCGCTCGAGCCGATGAAGGACATCCGGCGCGAGATCGAGCGGCGCTCGACCACGCCGGCGCCGGTGCCGACCACGGCCGCCGGGGAGCCCGCGCCGGCCTCACCGACGGTCTCCGTCTAGGCGACGATGGAGGCCTCGCGATTCACCTCGACGGCAGCGGCAGGCGCCGTCGCCGACACCCGCGTGCTGCTCGGCGACTACTTCGCGCTGACCAAGCCGAAGGTCCAGTCGCTGCTGCTGCTGACCACCGCCACCACGATGTACGTCGCCGCGGACCCGACGCCGAGCCGCGTGCTGCTGACGTGCCTCGGCGGCTACCTGTCGGCCGGCGGGGCCGGAGCGATCAACCACTACTGGGACCGTGACATCGACGCCCAGATGACGCGCACCGCCAACCGGCCGGTCCCGAGCGGCCGCGTCTCGCCGCGCGCGGCGCTGATCTTCGGGGCGATCCTCGCGCTGCTCAGCGTGCTGCTGCTCGCCACCACCGTCAACGTGCTGGCGGCGGCGCTGTCGATGTGCGGGTTCGTCGGCTACGTCGGGATCTACACGATCTGGCTCAAGCGCCGCACCGCGCAGAACATCGTCATCGGCGGAGCGGCCGGCGCCGTGCCACCGCTCGTCGGCTGGGCCGCGGCGACCGGCCATCTCAGCTGGACCCCGGTGTTGCTGTTCGCGATCGTCTTCTACTGGACGCCGCCGCACTTCTGGGCGCTCAGCCTGCTGATGAAGGACGAATACGCGAAGGTCAAGGTGCCGATGCTGCCGGTCGTGCGCGGCGAGCCGGAGACACGCCGGCAGATCCTGATCTACTCGATCCTGCTCTACGCGGTCACCCAGCTGCCGTTCTGCTCCGGCGGTCTGGGCACGTTCTACCTCGGCTCCTCGATGGCGCTCGGCATCGCCTTCGTCTATGCCGCGGTCCGCCTGTACCGCCGCGCCGATCGGCGCTCGGCGCTGACCCTCTACCTGTTCTCGCTCGCCTACCTGGCGCTGCTGTTCGCGTCGATGGTGGTCGACAAGCACGTGTAGGATTGGCGCCGTGGATCGCAAGCTGGCCCGCAAGAACAACCGCACCGGGCTGGTGCTCGCGGCCGTCTCGCTCTTCATGCTCGGACTGACGTTCGTCGTCGCCGCGATCTACCTCTCGTGATGAGCGAGTTCGAGGACGACGTCCCGCCGGCCGGCGAACAGCTGCACATGCCGCGCCCGTCGCTGCTCCCGATACTGCTGGCGGTGGGCTTGACGCTGGCGCTCATCGGGGTGACCCTGAGCATCATCTTCACGATCGTCGGGCTGCTGATCACGATCCCGGTGCTCGTGCTCTGGATCCGCTCGGCCCGCGAGCAGACCGCCGAGCTGCCGCCCGGCCACTGACGCGGCGCGCCGGCCGGCCTGCGAGCGAGACCCCCGGCGCGCGCCGATGACCCCGACGCCCGCGGCCCGGACCTGACCCGCGAGCCCGGCGTCGCCGGTCAAAACGGCTGCGGTGCTCGCTTGGCGTCCGTCGCTGCTTCGCAATAGGATGCCAGGCGCGATGGAGCCGACGCGCGAATCGCAGTCCGCACCACACCGGCCCCCGGTCGATCGGCGGACCCTCGTGCGACTGCTGTTGACCGGTGCCGTTGCGGCCGCCGTCGGCATCGCGGTCGGCCTGGTGATCCCGTGGTTTCCGCCCGCGGCGGCGACCCAGGCGCACACGATCGACACGCTCTATTACGTCCTGATAATCGCGACCGTGCCGATCTTCGTGCTCGTGACGACGGTCGTGCTGTTCTCGGCGTGGCGCTGGCGGATGCGCCGCGGAGAGGAGCGCCTCGACGGGCCGCCGATCCACGGCAACAGCCAGCTCGAGGTCATCTGGACCGCGCTTCCGTCGGCGCTGATCGCCGGGCTCGTCGTCTACGCGGCAATCGTGCTGCATGACATCGGGGTCAAGCAGCCCAACGAGATCGCGATCGGCGTCACCGGTCAGCAGTTCGAGTGGACCTTCTCCTACCCCAAGTACGACGACGCGCAGGGCAAACCGATCGTCGCCTACGCGCTCTATCTGCCGATCAACCGGCCAGTCGTTTTCGAGATCCATTCGGTCGACGTGATACACACCTTCTTCGTCCCGGCCTTCCGGCTCCAGGAGGACGCGGTGCCAGGTATCACGACGAGTTTCCGGGCGACCCCGGACCGGCTCGGCTCCTACCCGATCATCTGCAACCAGCTCTGCGGCTACGGACACTCAACGATGCGAGCGACGCTCCACATCGTGACCGCCGCAGCCTTCAGCACCTGGCTCGCCGAGCACGGCTACAGCCCGAGCGCGCAGACGGCCAGTGTGCAGACCACCAGCGCCGCGACCCGTCACACTGCAGCCGTGGGCGGCTGGACTGACTATGCCGCGCTGGCGGGCGCCACGACCGCAAACAAGGAGGGAACGCAATGATCGCCCGGCTCCGTGCACCAGGCCTTCATCGGGGCATCCTCGCGACCCCGCTCGGGATCGGGCTCGCCTACGCGATCGTGCTCCCGATCCGGGCCGCCTCCGGCTACCACCCGGTGCTCGACGGCACGGCGATCCTCCAGGTGGCGATGATCACGTCCCCGTTCGCCTTCCTGATCGGCCTCGGCGCGTTCGACTACTGGTTCTACTGGGCGATCGGGCGACCGACGCGCCCGGAGGACCACTCGGGCCACGGCGCGCGCAGCTGGAAGGACTACTTCCGCGTCAACACCGACCACAAGGTGATCGGCGTCCAGTACGTCGTGCATTCGTTCATCTACTTCATGATCGGCGGCCTGTTCGCGATGCTGATGCGCGTGCAGCTCGCGCAGCCGGGCGGCAAGTTCGTCGACGCGAACACCTTCAACGGGCTGTTCTCGGTCCACGCGACGATCCTGATCTTCCTGTTCGTGATCCCGGTCTTCGCCGGGCTCGCCAACTTCGTCCTGCCGCTGATGATCGGCGCGCCGGACATGGCCTTCCCGCGCCTCAACGCGCTGTCGTTCTGGCTCTTGCCGATCGCCGGCCTGATGCTGCTGGGCTCCTTCTTCGCCCCCGGCGGATCGTTCGCCTCCGGCTGGACGGCCTACGCCCCGCTCTCGACCACGGCGCCGATCGGCCAGGTGTTCTTCACGCTCGGCGTCCAGTTCGCCGGCGCATCGTCGATCGCGACCGCGCTGAACTTCCTGGTCACGATCATCACGATGCGTGCGCCCGGGATGAGCTTCTTCCGGATGCCGCTGCTCGTCTGGGCGAACTTCTCGACCTCGCTGCTGGTGGTCATCGCGACGCCGTTCATCGCAGCCTCGCAGTTCTTCGTGCTGCTCGATCGCGCGCTCGGCTTCAACTTCTTCTCCGCCGGCCACGGCGGGGACGTGCTGATGTACCAGCACGTCTTCTGGTTCTACTCGCACCCGGCCGTCTACATCATGATGCTGCCGGGCTTCGGGATCATCAGCGAGGTGATCGCCGTCAAGGCCCGCAAGCCGATCTTCGGCTACCGGATGATGGCCTTCTCGCTGCTGGCGATCGTCGTGCTCGGCTTCACGGTCTGGGCCCACCACATGTTCACCTCCGGGATGCCGGCGTGGATTCGCGATCCGATGATGATCACCACCGCGATCATCGCGGTGCCGACGGGCGTGAAGATCTTCTCCTGGCTCGCGACGCTGTGGCGCGGCGTGCTGCACATGGACACGCCGATGCTCTGGGCGATGGGCTTCATCACGATGTTCACACTCGGCGGCATCTCCGGCGTGATGCTCGCGATGGTCCCGTTCGACCTGCACGTCAGCAAGACCTACTTCATCGTCGCCCACATCCACTACGTGCTGTTCGGCGGCTCGGTCTTCACGATCTTCGCGGGCGTCTACTACTGGTTCCCGAAGATGACCGGGCGCATGTACGACGAACGCCTCGGTCGCTGGCATTTCTGGACGACGCTCGTGTTCTTCAACATCACCTTCGCCCCGATGCACCTGATCGGGATCCAGGGAATGCCGCGGCGGGTCGCGGACTACTCCTCGCAATTCGCAACGTGGAACCTGATCATCTCCCTGGCCAGCTTCGCGCTCGGTCTCTCGACGCTGATCTTCGTCTACAACATGGTCGTCAGCTGGCGTGGCGGACCGCGCGCCGTCGCCAACCCGTGGCGCGGCATGACGCTCGAGTGGCTGGTCTCCTCGCCACCGCCGGTCTTCAACTTCGACTCGCTCCCGACGATCGTCGGTGGCCCCTATGAGTACGGCGTTCCGGGTGCGGTCCACGCCGTCTTCCGCGACGGCGCGGAGGTCCCAGCGCCGGCGGCCGGCAGCCTCGCGATGGCCACCCGGGAATGAGCGCGGAGCGTTGACCGAGATCCTCGTCGTCGCCAACGAGACCCTTGGCGGCCGTCGCCTGCGCGAGGTGCTGGCGCAGAAGGCGAAGACCAACCCGTCACTGGTGATCCGCCTGGTGATCCCCCAGAGCCGTCCGCGCCGCGGGTCGGTGATCTACCTGCAGTCGGTCCGCGATGCGGCCCAGGTCCGCCTCGACCTGGCGCTGTCGCTGCTGCACGACGCCGGGTTCGAGGCGAGCGGCGAGGTCGGCGATTCGGATCCGTTCAACGCGACGATGGACGCAATCGGCGAGCGCAAGCCGGACGAGATCATCATCTCGACGCTGCCGGCGACCGCCTCGGGCTGGCTTCGGCGCGATCTCGTCGAACGCGTCGCCGAGGCGTCCGGGATCGCCGTGCAGCACGTGATCAGCGAACTCGACGAGGACAGCCTTCCACAGAGCGACACCACGCTGGTGGTTGCCAACCGCACCGCCGCAAGTCCCGAGCTGACCCGGCATCTCACCGAGCTCGCCCAGCCGGGCACCGAGCATCTGTTCATCGTCGTCGTTCCGGCCCTCGGAACCGACGGCCGCGCCGCCGCGGCGGCGCAGGCACACCTCGCGGAGGTTCTCGACCGCCTCCGCGACGCGGACCTCGTGGTCGCCGGCCTGGTCGGCGACCCGGACCCGTTCACGGCGACGCTCAACGCGCTGCAGTTCTTCAGTGTCAGCCGCGTGGTCATCTCGACGCTTCCCGAGACCAAGTCCGGCTGGCTGCGCGCCGACCTGATCGAGCGTGTGCGCCGCTACGCCGCGTGTCCGGTTGAGCACGTCGTGGCCTCTGCAAGCGACGCCGTCACGGCGAACTGAGCGCAGCGACGATGGAGGCCGCCAGCATCTCGCACGGAGCCCACGACGCCTCGCACGCGGGCGCCCACGGCGGCGAGCAGCACGGCCCGATCGAGGCGAACCGCTCGTCGCGGGTTGATCCGCCGACGCTCGGCATGCTGCTTTTCATCATCTCGGAGATCATGATCTTCGGCGCCTTCTTCACCGCCTACTTCTTCATCCGCGTCGCCCAGGGAGACCCCTGGCCGGCTCCCGGGACCACGATCCCCGTCGCCGTCGCCGGCTTCAACACGGCGATCCTGATCTCATCCTCGTTCACGCTGCACTGGGCCGAGACCTCGATCAAGGCCGGCAACCGCGTCGGGCTGCGGGCGGGCATCCTCAGCACCTTCCTGCTCGGCGCGACCTTCCTGTTCGTCCAGATCAACGAATACGTCCATCTCGGCTTCGCGCCGCACGACAGCGCCCAGGCGACGATCTTCTACGGGCTCACCGGCCTCCACGGCGCCCACGTCTGCATCGGCCTGCTGCTGCTGTCGTTCGCGACGATTCGAGCGTTCCGCGGGCACTACTCCCCGGAGAAGCACACCGGCCTCAACGTCCCCGGCATCTACTGGCACTTCGTCGACATCATGTGGATCGTCGTCTTCACGGCGGTCTACGTCGTGTAGATGGCCGTCGTCGGCGCGAGCCCGCTGCTCGTCGCGCTGGTCACGCTGCTGTACTGGCTGCTCGGGCTGTGATGCGCAATCCGCTGCGCAGCGAGGGCGACATGTTCCGCCTGCTGCTCTACGTGATCGCCGTGTTCGGCACGATCATCGCGATCATCGTCATCGTCCGCGCGCTGCGCTGAGCGTGCGCGCGGCGCGGCCGGCGCCGATCGCAGACGGCGAGACCGACCGTCTACTTGACGGTCAGGGTGCCGGACATTCCGGCGGCCCGGTGGCCGGGAACCTGGCAGAAGAAGGTGTAGGTGCCGGGCTTCAGGTTGACCGTGATCGAGTGGGTGCCGCTGGCGGAGATCGGCGTGGCGCCGAGGATTGTGCCCGTCGGGCCGGTGCCCTGCTGGATCGCCACGTTGTGCGGCGTGCCCGACATGTTGGTCATCGAGATCGTCACGGGCCCCGCCGTCGCGGTGGCCGCCTTGACCGTGTAGAGCAGCTGCCCGCTGGTGTTGGCGGCGAAGGCCAGCTTGCCGTTCTTCTCGGCCGCGGGCGGTCCGAACTGCGACACGCCGATCTGCCCAAGCAGGCCGGAGTCCGTGCCCGGCCGGGCCGCGGCGTACTGGACGTAGGCGGCGATGTCGGCCGCCTGTCGCGTCGTCAGCGGCAGCTTCGGCATCCGCCCGCCGGTGTTCGGATACTCGATCTGCTGCTCGACGATGCCGCCGATCACGTTACGGCCGAAGCCCTGCGAGACGCTCTCCGCGAACGCGTCGTCGAGGTTGGGGCCGATCGTACCCTTGGAGTTGGCACGCGCGAGCGTGTGACACGACCCGCAGTTCTTGATGAACAACGTCTTGCCCTCGATCGAGCTGACGTTCTGGCCGCCCTTCAGCGCGCACCCACCGAGGCCCAGCGCAACGACCGCGGTGACGGCCATCCTGACCAGCTTTCGCCCTCCCGAGACCCGTTCCGCCATCGCGGCGCGAACTCTATCCGAGCCCGCGGCGAGGGTGCCAGCCCGCTCCGGTCGCTAGGATCAGGGCGAAATGAGTGACCGCAACCGCTATCGCCTGCGCGCCCCGTCGAGCGGCCGCGAGCTGATCATCGAGGCCGATCCCGACCGCATCTACACCGACCGCGAGACCGGTGAGACGCTCGAGGTCGTCGGCAAGCTGCTGCCGCTCGCGCCGTCGCGCTCGAAGCTCCCCTGGGCGGTGGAGAACCTGCGCTTCTGCCCCTGGTGCGAGCAGCTCGCCCAGCGCGACCTCAACGACTGCCCGACCTGCGGGCGTCGCATGGGTCCGCTCGGAGCGTGAGCCGGTGACCCGCGGCAGGCGATCGCTGGCGCTGATCGGCGCCGCCGCCGGCGCAGTCGCCCTCGCGGCCTGCGGCGGCAGCACCGTCGCCGACAGCGCGCCGGCGACCGTTCCCACGCTGGTGCCAAAGCTCAGCAGCCCGCTCGACACCGTCAGCTCGACCGGCGCGACCGGCGTGACCGGCACGACGGGATCGACCGGCGCCTCCTCAGCGACGTCCTCGACCAGCTCGACCGCGGCGACGACGACACCGGCGAGCACCTCGACGACGACCTCGTCGACGACGAGCTCGACTCCCACCACGGGCTCGACCAACGGCGGCACCGCGACGCCACCGCCCGCTACCGGGACGACCAGCGGCAACACAACCTCGGGCGGCGTCGTGGCGCCGACCGGCTCGACCTGATCTCCCGCTAGGGCGTCGAGATCAGCGTCGCCGTGTAGAGCAGGCGCGCGGTCAGGTACAGGCAGGCGTATTCCGTCGTCGAGCCCGCCGTCGTCTGCGAGGTCTGCGTCGAGGCTTCGGTCGGGTTCGTGCAGGTGTTCTTCGGGCGGCTGGCGCGCCACGAGGTCGTGTTGCCGAGCTTGATCGCCAGCGCCGGCGCCCAGGTCGGGACCGTCAGTGCGATCCGTTCGCCCTTCTGGACCGGGATCGTCGTCGCGAGCGCGAACTGTGCCGTCTCGCCGAAGTACGGCTGCAGCTGGACGAGCGGGCTCTCGGCGACCAGCTGGTAGTCGAGCTTCTTGGTGTTCTTGAGGATCGCGATGCCGGCCTCCGACGGCCCGCCCTCGTTCTTGTTGAAGAACGCGATCTGGCTCGGGGTCGGCAGGCTCAGCGTGATCGTCCAGGCGACGATCGTGCCGTTGCGCGGAATCGTCATCGGCGCGGAGAACTTGCCGTCCTTGACCTGCATCCCGGTCGTCTCGCTGACGACCTCGCAGGGAGCCCCCGGACAGCTCGGGACAGGCCCCGTCGGACCGGTCGTGCCGGTCGTGCCGGTGGTCCCCGTGATCCCCGTGATGCCGGTCGCGCCGGTGGCCCCGGTGCTGCCGATCGTCAGTGCGACGGCACCCACCTCGGTGAGCGTGCCCGAGGCCAGGGCCGGGATCGCGAGCATCACGATAATTGTGATGATCGCCACAAGGTTCCGTTTCATCGCCCTATTCAACACCAACACGGGGGGCGCCTAGCGCAGTAGGAGAAAACTTGCAGCCGATCGGCCGCGGCGAACGCGTCGCCACGCGGCTATTCGCCGGCCAGCGCGGCCGCCGCCGCGGCGATCTCCGCGGCCTCGCCCGGCGCCGGCACCCACGGCAGGCGCAGGGGGTCGCCGAGGTAGCGCGGGATCACGTGGATGTGGAAGTGAAACACCGTCTGCCACGCCGCGCTGCCGGAGGAGTGCAGCAGGTTCACGCCGTCGGCGCCCAGTCGCTCGCGCGCGCGGACCGCGATCGTCTGGGCGAGCGCGATCGCCGCCGCGAGATCCTCGCTGCCGATCTCGTGGATGTCCTCGACATGCGCGCGCGGGATCACCAGCGCGTGCCCACGCGTCGCCGGGTTGATGTCGAGGAACGCGAGCGCCCGCTCGTCGGAGCCGACCACCGCCGCCGGCAGCTCGCCCGCCACGATCTTGCAGAAGATGCAGTCCGCCACGCGCCGAAGCCTATGCAATCCGGCTGGCCGCGAAGGCGATCGCGTCCTCGGCGCTGTTTAGATCGCCGGCGAACGCCTCGGCCGCGATCGCCGCCAGCAGTTCGCCGATCAGCGGTCCGGGCGCGAGCCCGAGCGAGCGGGCCAGCTGATCGCCGCGGACCAGCGGCGCCGGCCGGCCGGCACTCTGCCAGCGCAGCGCCTCGCCGATCACGGCGCGGGCGAGCTCGAGATGGCGCTCGATCGCCTGCTCGGCGCGCGCGCCGCGGGTGGCGAGCCGGTCGGCGACCGACAGCAGCGTGACGTCCGCCCATACCGGGTCGCACGCATCGAGGTAGGCGTAGAGCTCGCGCCGCGTCAGCGGGGCGTGCGGCACGAGGAAGCCCAGGCGCAGGTGGTGGCGGGTCAGCGCCGCGACGTGGCCGCGCATCCGCTCAGCGGCGCGCAGCCGGCCGAGGATCGCCCGCGCGAGCTCCGCGCCGAGCGAGTCATGCCCGGGGAAGCCGATCCGCCCGTCCGGCGCGACGCTGCGGGTCTGCGGCTTGGCGATGTCGTGAACGAGCGCCCCGAAGCGCAGCGCGTCGCCGCGCGTCAGCTCATCGGCGAGCGGCCGCGCGAGCAGCGCGCTGACGGCGTCGCCGTGCGCGGCGCCGAACAGCAGGCCGGGCTCCCGCTGCACCTCGACGACGCAGTCCAGCACCGCGAGCGTGTGGTCGAGCACGTCGAGGTGGTGGTAGCGGCTCTGCTGGACGCCCCGCAGGGCCTCGAGCTCCGGGAGCACCGCCGCGCACAGCCCCAGCTCGAGCGCCAGCCGCACGCCGACCCCGACGCGCTCGCTCGCGATCACCCGCCGCAGCTCGGCGTAGATTCGCTCGCTCGAGACCTGCGCGAGCCGCGGCGCCGCACGCCGCGCCGCCTCCCGCGCCTGGTCATCGGCGATCAGGTCGAGCTCGCAGACCAGCCGCACGAGCCGCAGCGCGCGCAGCGGGTCGGCCGCCAGCGCGTCGGGCGCGGCGATTCGCAGCCGCCGGCTCGCGAGGTCCGCCGCCCCACCCAACGGGTCGATCAGCTCCCCCCGCCGAGCGGCGCGGCGATCGCGTTGATCGTAAAGTCGCGCAGGCGCAGGTCGGCCTCGAGCGTCGGTCCGCGAAGCGGGTTGAGATCCGCCTGCCAGCCGCGCGACCGAGCGACGACGCGCCACGCGCCGAATTCGTCCGAGAGCGAGAACGCCGTCGCCCCTGCGGCACGGGCCAGCGCACGCGCGGCCGGCGCGACCTCGCCGTCGATCACGAGGTCGAGGTCCGTGCTCGGGGCGGCGCCCAGCAGCTCGTCGCGGACCGCGCCGCCGACGACCCAGCAGCAACTGCCGCGCAGGGTCTCGCGCGCGAGCTCGAGCGCGCTCGCGCGCTCGCTCATGGCTCCCCGCCGTCGCGATGGTAGACGCGCGGAACCCGCGCGCTCAGCGCGCAGGTGACCTCGTAGTTGATCGTGCCCTCGCGCTCGGCGATCTCCTCGGCGCTGATCCGCTCGTCCGCGTCGGCCCCGAGCAGGATCACCGCGGTCCCGACCGTGACCCCGCTGTCGCGTCCGAGATCGACCGCCAGGTTGTCCATGCTGACCGTCCCCACCAGCGGACGCCGGCGTCCGCCGACCAGCACGTCGGCGTTGTTCGAGAGCAGCCGCCGCACGCCGTCGCCGTAGCCGATCGGGACGATTGCCAGCTCCGTCGGCTCGGTCGCCACGAAGCGCCGCCCGTACCCGGCGCTCTCGCCGGCCGCACACGGCTTGTTCGCGCCGACCCACGAGTGCAGCTCGAGCGCCGCCTCGAGCCCCCAGCCGGCCGGATCGACGCCGAACGGATCGAGGCCGTAAACCCCGCCGCCGCAGCGCGCCATGTCGAATCGCGTGTGGTCCGCGCCGAGCAGCGCAGCGCTGTTCTCGGCGTGCACCAGCAGCTGCGGGTGGCGCGCACGCAGGGGTCCCACCCAGTCCGAGAAGCGCTCGAGCTGGTCGTCGAGGAAGCTGCGATCGGACTCCTCGGCCGTCGCCAGGTGGGTCATCGCACCGGCGAGCTCGAGCCCCGGGGTGCCCGCCACGCGCTCGGCAAGCCGGTCGGCGAGCGCTCCGTCGCGCGTCCCGAGCCGGCCCATGCCGCTGTCGAGCTTGACATGCACGCGCGCGCCGCCGAGCGCCGCCAACCAGTCGAGGAACTCCTCGGTCCACGCGACGACGTCGGCGTCGGCCGCCAGCGCGAGCTCGACCTCCGCACGCGTCAGCGCCCCCATCACGAGGATCGGCGCGTCGAGACCCGCTTGCCGCAGCTCGTGGGCCTCCTGCGCGGCGGCGACGGCGAGCCACGCGGCGCCGCCGGCGAGCGCGGCCCGCGAGCACTCGACGGCACCATGGCCGTAGGCGTTCGCCTTGACGACCGCGCACAGCCGCGGACTGGATCGCACGAGCCGTGCGCTGTTGCGCTCGATCGCGGCCAGATTGATGCGAGCGACCGCGCGCATCCCGGCTAGCGCACCGCCGAGAGCGCCTCGACGACGTCGGAGGCGATCAGGCCCTCGCCGCCGTGGCGCGCCGCCGCGCGCACACCGGCCCGCGCGTGCAGCCGCACCGCGGCGCATGCCGCCTCGAACGGCTCGAGGCCCTTGGCCAGCATCGCCGCGATGACGCCCGCCAGCACGTCACCGGTTCCCGCCGTCGCCAGCGCCGGCGTCGCCCCGGGGCTGACGGCGACGAGGCCGCCGGGCGCGGCGACGAGCGTGTCGTCGCCCTTGAGCACGACGACCGCGCCGGCACGCGACGCCGCCTCGCGCGCGTAGCGCAGCCGCGCGCTCGCCACCGTCGCGGCCGTGGCTCCGAGCAGCCGTGCCAGCTCGCCCTCGTGCGGCGTCAGCACCGCCGCCCGGCCCGACAGCGCGTCCAGCGCGCCGGCGTAGGCGTTCAGGCCATCGGCGTCGAGCACGACCGGCAGCGCGACGGCCTCGAGCACGCCGCGCGCGAACGCCGCCGCAGCGTCGCCGCGCCCCAGTCCGGGCCCGAGCACCAGGGCGCCACCACGCGCGGCCGCTGCCGCCGCGAGCGGCTCGACGCCGCCGAGCGTGTGTTCGCCGCGCTCGTCGGGCAGCGCCAGCGTCATCGCCTCGAGCAGGCGGGTCTCGAAGATCAGCGACAGCGAGGCCGGCACGCAGACGGTCACGTAGCCGGCACCGGCGCGCGCCGCCGCGAGCGCCGAGAGGCTCGGCGCGCCGGTCAGGCCCGGCGAGCCGCCCGCGACCAGCACGCGGCCGCTCGTGAACTTGGTCGAGTGCACGCCGCGGCGCGGGATCAGCGCGAGGATGTCGTCGCGCATCAGGCCGACGTCGGCCTCCACCGGAGCGCCGCGCGGGATCCCGATATCGAGCACGCCGACGCGGCCCGCGTGACCGCGGCCGGGCTCGATCCACAGGCCCGGTTTGGCGGCGTGGAACGTCGCCGTCGCGGCCGCCGCGACCGCGGGCCCGGCGACCTCGCCGCTCGAGGCGTCGACGCCGCTCGGCAGATCGGCCGCCAGCACCGGTACGCCGCAGGCACCGATCGTCTCGATCGCCTCGGCGACACGGCCGCGCGGCGCCCCGCTGGCCCCGGTGCCCAGCAGGGCGTCGATCACCAGCGTGGTGCCGGAAGTGATCGCCGAGCCGAGCGCGACCGGCTCCGCTCCCGGCAGTCGCTCGAGGTTCGCCCGGGCGTCGCCGGAGAACTCGGCCCCGTCGGCAGCGAGCAGCACGTCGACGTCGCGTCCGTCGGCCCTCAGGAGCCGCGCTGCGACCAGGCCGTCGCCGCCGTTGTTGCCCTTTCCGGCCACCACGGCGATCCGGCCCTCGGGTGCCATCGCGGCCGCCACGGCGGCCAGCCCGGCGCCGGCACGCTCCATCAGATCGAGCGACGGCACGCCGCCGTCGCCCGACGCCCAGCTGTCGACGGCACGCATGCGCTCCGCGTCCAGCAGCGGTTCGAGCCACCCCGGTAGCGTCATCGCAGGATCGCCACCGCGGCCGCCATTCCGCGTGTGTGAGTCAGCGACAGGCCGACGTCGACGCCGAGCTCGCCGGCGCGCGCCCGGGCCGCGCCGTGGAGCGCCAGCCCGACGTTCGCGCCGCCCCCGAGCACCTCGACGTCCAGCGGCACGAACACCTCGAGGCCGAGCGCCTTGGACACCGCCTCCTTGGCGCAGAAGCGGGCCGCGAGGTGCTGAGCGGGGCGCCCGCGCGTGCCGGCGTATTCGAGCTCGCCGGCGCGAAACAGCCGTTGCGCGAGCGCCGGCCGGCGCTCGAGCGCACGCTCCATCCGCTCGATTTCGAGCAGGTCCAGCCCGATCCCGGCAGCTCGCGCCATGCCCACGAGGCTACCCGACGGCCGCACGGGTCCGTCAGGTCACTCGACGGTGACCGTCTTGGCGAGGTTGCGCGGCTGGTCGACGTTCAATCCCCGCCGCCGGGCGATCGAGTAGGCGAGCAGCTGCAGCGGGATCACGGCGAGCAACGGCTCGAGCATCGGATCGGTTGCCGGCACCGCGATCGTCGAGTCGGCGTGGCGTGCCACGGTGTCGTCGCCCTCGCTGGTGATCGCGATCACCTGCGCCCCGCGCGCGCGGACCTCCTCGATGTTGCCGATGATCTGCGGCAGGACCGCCGAGGAGGTCGCCACGCAGACCACCGGCGTGCGCTCGTCGAGCATCGCGATCGGACCGTGCTTCATCTCACCGGACGCGTAGGCGTCGGTCGAGACGTAGGCGATCTCCTTCAGCTTGAGCGCCCCCTCCAGCGCGATCGGCACGCCCGCCTGGCGACCGATGTAGAGGAAGAAGTCGGCCTCCCAGCAGCCTTCGGCGATCGCCTCGACCGCCGGCGTCACACGCTCGAGCAGCTCGTCGACGAGCTGCGGCAGCCGGCGGAGCGCCGCGACGAGCTCGGCGATGCGCGCGGGCGCGAGGGTGGCGCGCAGCTCCGCGAGCCGCAGCGCGAGCAGATAGGTGGCCGCGACCTGGCAGACGAACGTCTTGGTCGCGGCGACGCCGATCTCCAGGCCGGCGCGGGTGTAGAGCACGGCGTCGGAGTCCCGCGTCGCCTGCGAGCCCATCGTGTTGGTCAGCGCGAGCACCCGTCCGCCGCGCTCGCGCGCGAGGCGCATGGCGGCGAGCGTGTCCGCCGTCTCGCCGGACTGCGAGATGCCGATCACCAAATCGTCGGTGCCGACGATCGGGTCGCGATAGCGGTACTCCGAGGCCAGGTCGACCTCCACGCGCATCCGCGCCCACTCCTCGATCGCGCAGCGCCCGAGCATCCCGGCGTGGTAGGAGGTGCCGCAGCTGACGAAGACGACGCGATCGAGCCCGAGCAGGATCTTCTCGTCCAGGACGCCCTGGTCCGCGAGGTCCACGCCGTGGCCGCTCGCCGTGCGATCGGCGATCGTCTCCGCAAGCGCCTGCGCCTGCTCGAAGATCTCCTTCAGCATGAACGTCTCGTAGCCGCCCTTCTCGGCCGTTTCCTCGTCCCAGTCGATCCGCTCGACGGCGCGCTCGCGCACCACGCCGGCGGCGTCGCAGATCTCCACCGAGTCGGCGCGCAGGATCACGATCTCGCCGTTCTCGACGTACTGGATCTGATTGGTGTGCGAGAGGAACGCCGGCACCGCCGAGGCGATGAACGACTCGCCCTCGCCGCGTCCGACGACCAGCGGGCATTCGCGCCGCGCGCCGACCAGCACGTCGGGCTCGTCGAGCGCCATCGCCACGAAGGCGAAGTAGCCCTCGAGCTGCCCGAGCGCCTCGACCACCGCGGCGGCGAGGTCGTCGCGGTAGCTCGTCGCGATCAGGTGGGCGATGACCTCCGCGTCGGTCTGGGAGGTGAACGTCGCGCCGTCCGCGCGCAGCTGGTCCTTGAGCGCCATGTAGTTCTCGACGATCCCGTTGACGACGACGTGCACCCGGTTGGCGCTGTCGACCAGCGGATGCGCGTTCTCCTCGCTGACGCGGCCGTGCGTCGCCCAGCGGGTGTGCCCGATGCCGATCGTCGCCGGTGGCGCGAGCGTCGCGGTCGCCGCCCTGGCTTCGCCGGCGAGTGCCGCCTCGAGGCGGTCGAGATTGCCGACGGCGCGGACGGAGTGAATCTCACCGTCGCCGAGCAGCGACATGCCCGCGCTGTCGTAGCCGCGGTATTCGAGCTTGCGCAGCCCGCCGAGGATGATCTCCTGCGCCGGGCGCCGACCCACGTATCCGACAATGCCGCACATCCAACGAGACTACCCCAGCTGCTCCCGAACGACCGCAACGAGCCGTGCGCAGACGGCCTCCGTCTCCTCCTCGCTGGGCGCCTCGACCATCACGCGAACGAGCGGTTCGGTGCCGCTCGGACGGACCAGCACGCGGCCGCGCCCGTCCAGCCCAGCCGATTCGCGGGCGACCGCGTCGTGCACGCCGTCGGCGCCGGCAAGGGCGCCGCGGTCGCGAACCGGCACGTTGACCAGCCGCTGCGGCAGCTTCGCCATCGCAGCCCGCTCGCGCAGGTCGCGGCCGCCGAGCGCCTCCAGCACCAGCAGCGCCGAGGCGACGCCGTCACCGGAGGGCCCGAAGCCCAGCTCGATGATGTGGCCCGACTGCTCGCCGCCCAGCGACCAGCCGCGCTCGCGCAGGGCCTGGAGCACGTAGCGGTCGCCGACCGCCGTCGTCACCACCTCGATCCCGGCCTGCGCCATCGCGGAGTGAAAGCCGAAGTTGGTCATCACGGTGACCGCGACGCCGCCACCGACCAGCCGGCCGCGGTCGCGCAGATGGATCGCCGCCAGCGCGAGCAGCTCGTCGCCGTCGACCAGGGTCCCGTCGCGATCGACCGCGAGCAGCCGGTCGCCGTCGCCGTCGAAGGCGAAGCCGAGATCGTGACCGCCCTGGCTGACCGCCTGGGCAAGCGCCTCCAGGTGCGTCGAGCCGCAGCCATCGTTGATGTTGCGCCCGTCGGGCGCCACCGAAAGCGCCGTCACGGTGGCGCCGAGGCGGCGGAAGATCTCGGGCGCGACCTGGAAGGTGGCGCCGTTGGCGCAGTCGAGGACGAGGTCCAACCCGTCGAGCGACAGCGCCGAGAATCGCGACTCGAGCTCGCGCAGGTAGTCGTCGGAGGTCCCGCGCATCTCGTGGATGCGCCCGATCTGGGTCCCGCCGCCGCCGACGTCCTCGTCGATGTGCAGCTCGATCTCCTGCTCGGTCTCGTCCGAGAGCTTGAAGCCGTCGCTGCCGAAGAACTTGATCCCGTTGTCCGCGTAGAGGTTGTGGGAGGCGGAGATCACGACCGCGAGGTCGAACTCGTAGCGGCGGATCAACAGCGGCGCCGCCGGCGTCGGCAGGACGCCGCCGAGCGCCACCGCGCCGCCGGCCGAGGCGATGCCCGCCGCGAGCGCCGCCTCCAGCATCTCGCCGGATTCGCGGGTGTCGCGGATCACCAGCGCGCGCGGGGCCGTCAGGCCGCTGTGCAGGACCACGGCGCGGCCGAGCGCCAGCGCGAGCTGCGCCGTGATCTCGACGCCCGCCAGGCCGCGGACGCCGTCGGTTCCAAAGAGCCTTCGACCCATCACACGTCTCGGGGAGTGTGACGCGTGCGCGCCGCTAGCGGTTTCCGGCAGGGAGCACTAGCGCTTCGAGAACTGCGGCCGCTTGCGCGCCTTCTTCAGGCCCGCCTTCTTGCGTTCCTTCGCGCGCGCGTCACGCGTCAGGAAGCCGCGGCGCTTGAGCTCGCCGCGGAGGTTCGGATCGGCGTCGAGGAGCGCGCGCGAGATTCCGTGGCGCAACGCTCCGGCCTGCGACGACACTCCGCCGCCGTGCATCCGCGCGACCACATCCATGCGCTCCTCGTAGCCGACCGTCTCGAGCGGCTGGCGAATGTTGCGTTGCAAGGTCTCGCGCGGGAAGTACTCCTTCAGCGTGCGGCCGTTGATCGTGTACGAGCCGCTGCCGGGGCGCAGCGTCACGCGCGCGATCGCGCTCTTGCGCTTGCCGGTCGCGCGGTAGCGAGCGCCGGCCGCCAGGTCGATCGCGACGGCTTCGATCGGAGCGGCGACGACCACGTCGTCGAGCTCCTCCTCGGGCGCAGGCTCGTCCGGCTCGTAGTCCGCGTAGGGGTCGAGGCTCGCAGCGGCGAGCGGATCGACGCCCTCGGGCACGATGTCGACCTCGAGGTCGGCACCGGGCACGGCCGGGCGTTCGCGTGGCGCGGGAGCCTCGTCCTCCTCCTCGGCTTCGGCTACGGCCTCGGCGACGGGTTCGGCGGCCTGCGGCGCGGGGGCCTCGGGCTCGGGCTCGGGTTCGGCGGCCTGGGCCTCGGGGACCTCGGCGGCGACCGCGGGCTCCGGCGGCGCGCCTTCGCCCTCCGCCACCGGCTCGGCGGCTTCCGGCTCCTGGGGCGGTGTGCTCGACTCGTCGGCCATCAGGAACGCAGCTCCAGATCGGCCGGGCGCTGCGCGATGTGCGGGTGCTCGGGCCCGGCGTAGACCTTCAGCTTCGTCAGCTGCTTTCGGGCCAGGCGGTTGCGCGGCATCATGCCCTTGACGGCGATCCGGATGACCTCTTCCGGCCGGCGCGTGATCATCTCCTCGAAGGTCCGCGTGCGCAGGCCCCCCGGGTATCCCGAGTGACGGTGATAGAGCTTGTCGGCACGCTTGTTCCCGGTCACCGCGATCTTCTCGGCATTGACCACGATGACGAAGTCGCCGGTGTCGATGTGCGGCGTGTAGGTCGGCTTGCGCTTGCCCCGCAGCACGTCCGCGATCTGCGTTGCCAGCCGCCCGAGCGTCAATCCCTGGGCGTCGACGACGTACCAGTCCCGCTGGCGATCCGACGGCTTGGCGACAAAGGTCTTCATGCGCACAAAAAACCAGCCACGCACCAGCGCGGCCGGCGCAGAATCATAGCCCACCCACCACCACCGCGCCGAGCCGCGCGCGCCCCGCACCCCACGCCACCACCAAACCCCCACAACCCGAAACCACAAGCCGCAGCGCACGGTCCACACCGGGCAACCCACGCCGCGACGCAGCCCAGCTACGGCCACGCACACCACCCCGCGCTACAAGCCAATGAAAAGTCGCCCAACGGGCGAGCTTTTCATTCCCACTCGATCGTGCCCGGCGGCTTGCTCGTGATGTCGAGCACGACGCGGTTGACCTCCGACAGCTCGCCCATCATCCGCGACGCGATCTGCTCGAGCAGGTCGTAGGGCAGGCGCGCCCAGTCGGCGGTCATCGCGTCGTCGGAGGTCACAGCGCGAATCACGATGACGCTGCCGTAGGTCCGTTCGTCGCCCTGGACCCCGACGGTGCGGATGTCGGGCAGCACGCAGAAGGACTGCCACAGCTCGCGGTAGAGGCCGGCGCGGCGGATCTCCTCCTGCAGGATGTGATCGGCATCGCGCAGCAGATCGAGGCGCGCCTTGGTCGCCTCGCCCCCGACGATGCGAATCGCCAGCCCCGGCCCGGGGAATGGCTGGCGCCAGACCAGTCGCTCCGGCAGGCCGAGCTCGGCACCGACGGCCCGCACCTCGTCCTTGAACAGCATCCGCAACGGTTCGACGAGCTCGAAGCTGAGATCGTCCGGCAGCCCGCCGACGTTGTGGTGCGACTTGATCGTGGCCGACCCGCGGCGGCCGCCGGACTCGATCACGTCGGAGTACAGCGTGCCCTGGACCAGGAACCGCGCGCCGGCGAGCCGGGCCGCCTCCTCCTCGAAGACGCGGATGAACTCGGCGCCGATCAGCTTGCGCTTGGCCTCCGGGTCGGTGACGCCGGCGAGCCGCTGCAGGAACCGCGCCTCCGCGTCGACCGCGACCAGCGGCACCTTGAAGGTGTCGCGGAAGGCGGCGACCACCTGCTCGCCTTCGTCCTTGCGCATCAGGCCGTGGTCGACGAACACGCAGGTCAGCCGGTCACCGATCGCGCGGTGCACGAGCAGCGCCGCGACCGAGGAGTCGACGCCGCCTGACAGCCCGCAGATCGCCCGGCCGTCACCGACCTGCGCGCGGATCCGCGCGATCTGCTCGTCGACGATCGACGCCGGGCTCCAGCTGCGATCGGCAGCGCAGATGTCCTCGAGGAAGGTCGTCAGGATCTGCTGGCCGAACGGGGTGTGGACGACCTCGGGGTGAAACTGGATCGCGTAGATCCCGCGGGCCGGGTCCTCGAACGCGGCGACCGGGGAGGCGGTCGACGAGGCCAGCTCGGTGAACCCGGCAGGGGCTCGCCGGACGCTGTCGCGGTGCGACATCCAGCAAGCCTGCTCGCGCGGCAGCCCGCGCAGCAGCCTGCCGGGCTCGTGCACGGTCAGCTCCGAGCGACCGAACTCGCCGACCTCGGCGCGCTCGACCAGCCCGCCGAGCTCCTGCGCGAGCAGTTGCATGCCGTAGCAGATACCGAGCACCGGGACGCCCAGCTCGAGCAGCGCATGGTCGAGCCCCGGCGCACCCTCGGCGTACACCGACGCCGGACCACCGGACAGGATCAGCCCCTTCGGCGCGCGCTGCGCCACCTCCTCGGCGCTCACGTCCGCCGGCAGCAGCTCCGAGAAGACGCCGCACTCGCGCACGCGGCGTGCGATCAGCTGCGAGTACTGGCCACCGAAGTCGATCACCAGCACCTCGTCGGACGCCGTGCCCGCAGCCGGCTCCCGGGCGGGCACCGGAGTGGCGAGCGCGTCGCTCACGCGTCAGACGTTGACGAGGGCCGAGCCCTTGCCGTTGGAACCCATGCCGACGCCCTGGTCACGTTGCAGCGCCTTGCCCTCGGTCTGCAGCGCCGGGGCGACCATCAGCTCGGCGCGGTTGAACTCGGCGAGGTCCTTGTAGCCACAGGTCGCCATCGAGGTGCGCAGGCCGCCGAACAGGTTGAGCGTGCCGTCGTTCTCGTGCGCCGGGCCGATCAGGATCTCCTCGAGCGTCGCGTGCTGGTAGGTCCGCACGCGAGCGCCACGCGGCAGCGTCGGATGGAACGTCGCCATCCCCCAGTGGTAGCCGCGACCGGGTGCCTCGATCGCGCCCGCGAGAGGCGAGCCGATCATCACGGCGTCGGCGCCGCAGGCGATCGCCTTCGACACGTCGCCGCCGGTGCGCATCCCGCCGTCCGCGATCACCATCGCGTAGTCGCCCGTCTCCTTCATGTGTGTCGCGCGCGCGTCCGCGACGTCGGCGATCGCCGTCGCCTGCGGGACGCCGATCCCGAGCACGCCGCGCGTCGTGCACGCCGCCCCCGGACCGACGCCGACGAGCACGCCGGCCGCGCCGGTGCGCATCAGGTGCAGACCGGTGTGGTAGGAGGCGCAGCCGCCGACGATCACCGGCACGTCAAGCTGCGGAATGAACTCCTTCAGGTTCAGCGGCTCGCTCGTCGACGAGACGTGCTCGCCGGAGACCACGGTGCCCTGGATGACGAGGATGTCCAGCCCGGCTTCGAGCGCGGTCTCGTAGTAGCGGCTGACGCGCTGGGGGGTCAGCGCCGCGGCGCAGACCACGCCCTCGGCCTTGATCTCGCGAATCCGCTGCGCGACGAGCTCGTCCTTGACCGGCTCGAGGTAGATCTCCTGCATCTCGCGCGTCGCCTCTTCCTTCGACAGCGACGCGATCCGCTCGAGCTGCTCGTCGGCGTCCTCATAGCGCGTGAAGATGCCTTCGAGGTTGAGCACCGCGAGCCCGCCGAGGCGGCCGATCGCGCCGGCCGTCGCCGGCGAAACGACCCCGTCCATCGCGCTCGCGAGCAGCGGCAGCTCGAACCGGTAGTCGCCGATCTTCCACGTGATGTCGATATCATCGGGGTCGCGGGTGCGCCGCGAGGGCACGATCGCGATGTCATCGAAGCCGTACGCGCGCCGCGCCTTCTTGCCGCGGCCGATCTCTACTTCCATTGCACGATCCTAGGTCTCGAGGCGGACGGAGGCGGGTGCCGAAAACCGTGCTGAGCGGCGGCAACCACTTCACCGAGCATACAACTCAACCAACGCCTGCGGGCAGCTCCACCTCGCTCGCTGCGACATCGGCGAGCAGACGGTCGACCTCGCGCGCGTCGATCAGCCCCGCGCCCAGGCGCCCGGTCGACTCGGCGCCGCAGGCAACGCCGAAGCTCAGGCACTCGGCCGGCGAGGAGCCGCGGTAGCGCGCGGCGATGTAACCGGCGAGAAACGCGTCGCCGGAGCCGACCGCCGCGACCGAATCCTGGGGCGGCACCGTGACACGGTAGACGCGCGGCGAGCCATCGGTGAGCATCTGGGCCCAGCAGCCGTCGGGCATCGTCATGATCGCCGAGCGCGCGCCGAGCGAGACGATCTCGCGCACCGCGCCGGCGTGGTCGGCGTCGTCGTTGAACTCATGCCCGACCAGCTCCTCCGCCTCGACGACGTTCGGCGAGACGACGTCGGGCTCGGCCCGCACGGCATGGCGCAGCGCCTCGCCGTCGGTGTCGACGATCGTCATCACGTCGAGCTTGTGCATCGCCCGCACGAGCTGGGCGTAGAAGTTCGGCTCGATTCCGCGCGGCAGCGATCCGGCGAAGACGACGATCGCCGCACCGCGCGCGAGGTACAGCAGCTTCTCGCGGAACTGCTCGAGCTCCTCGGGGTCGACGCTCGGCCCCTGCTCGTTGATCTCAGTCTGCTCACCGGTCGTCGGGTCGAGCACGGCGGTGTTCGTGCGGGACTCCTCGCGGATCCGGACGAAGTCGTGCAGGATCGACTCCTCGCCGAGCTGCGCGACGATCTGGGTGCCCGTCGGACCGCCCTGGAAGCCGGTCGCGATCACCGGCTGGCCGAGCGTCTTGAGCATCCGCGCGATGTTGACGCCCTTGCCGCCGGCGAGCGCGCGGCGCTCGACGGTCCGGTGTCGCCGTCCCAGTCGGAAGCTCGGCACCGACAGCGACTTGTCGATCGCGGCGTTGAGTGTGACGGTGATGATCATCACTGCACCTCCCGGGCGCCCCGCATCGCGCGTCTGCGCATGAGCGGCAGGCTACACCCCAGGACGATGACGGTCAGCCCGGCGCCGCCCGCGGCGATCCAGCCCAGCGCTCCCTGCTGCACGGTCGCCCGCGGAGCCGGGACCGCCGCGGCGGTCACCAGCGCGACCGACTGGACGACGCGGCCGTTCTCGTGCACCCTGATCGCGCCCTCGACCGTGCCGCGCCGCAGCGGCCCGGTGAGGCGGCGCGCGACGACGTCGAGCGACACGTGCAGCCGCACGCTGCGCGCGAGCACGACGCGCAGCGAGCGCCGCGCGATCAGCCGCGCCCGGCGCGAGCGCCCGGTCACGGGGAGCGACGCGTAGACCCGCCCGGCGACCGCGACGGGCACGCTGCGAAACAGGCTCAGACCGTAGCGCAGCAGCGCCAGCGTGTCGGCGTCACGCGCGGCCTCGCTGGGGGCGCCGAGCACCACGCTGATCAGATGCACGCCGTTGAGGCTCGCCGCGGCGACGAGGCACTGGCCGGCGTCCTGCGTGCTCCCGGTCTTGACGCCGACGATCCAGCGGTAGGCCCCAACCAGGTCGTTGCGGTTGTCGACCACGACGCCGTCGGCGAGCCGCGCGCTGCTCTCGTCGACGATCTCGGCGATCAACGGGTCGCGCAGCACGATGCGCGCCAACCGCGCGAGGTCGGTCGCGGTCGAGTAGTTGTCGCCCGGCGTGTCGAGGCCGATCGGCGTCGTGAAATGGGTTCGCCCGAGATTCAGCAGCGCGGCCAGCGCGTTCATCTCCGAGACGAACCTGGCGACGCTCCCGCCGACATCGACGGCCAGCGAGTAGGCGACGTTGTTGCCACTCGGTAGCAGCATCGCGCGCAGCATGTCCGCCAGCGACAGCCGCCCCCCGGGCGGCACGTCGGCCAGCGATTCGCCGACGCCCGCGGTGTAGGGCTGCTCGACGAACGTCCGACCGGCCTGCTCGCGCTCGACGGTCACCAGCGCCGTCATCAGCTTGGTCGTGCTGGCGATCGGCAGCTCCTCGCTGGCATGCTCGGCGAACAGGACCTTGCCGGAGCCCCGGGCGATCAGCACCAGCGCCCGCGCCGGCAGCTCCGCCAGCCCGGGCGGCGGCGCCGCGACGGCCGTCGCGGATGCGCCGATCCCGATCCACAACACCGCGGCCGCGGGCACGACCCGGCGCATCGCTCGTCGCGCAAGAATCAACCAGCCAAGGCTACTGGTGATCAGAACGGCAAAATAGGATCACCCGGCGAGTGACCAGGCAATTGCACGCAGCCGCTCGGCTTCGCGGAGCGCGGCGTCCGGCGGGTCCCCGCCGGCGGTCTCGTGGGCGTAGGCAATCGCGCGCGATGCGGTGACGAGACCGCCCGCGCGTCCCGGCGCGAAGGCCGGGGCCAGGTCCTCGACGCGGCCGCCCTGCGGGCCGATCCCCGGCAGCAGGAAGATCGCGTGCGCCATCAGCTCGCGGGCCCGTTCGAGATGCTCGGGCACCGTGGCGCCGATCACCGCGCCGACGTCGCTGAGGCCGCACGACCGCACCTCCCCCAGCTCATCGACGAGCCGCGCGAGGCGCTCCCACAGCCGTTCGCCGCCGGCGAGCTCGCGGTCCTGCAGGTCGGCGGCCCCGGGATTCGACGTGCGCACGAGCACGAACACGCCGGCGCCGCTCGCCACCAGCGGCTCAAGCGCGTCGACGCCCAGCAGCGGGTTTGCGGTGAACGCGTCGACTCCCAGGCCGGCCACCTCGCCGGCCAGGGTCGCCGTCGCGCCGGCGAGCGCCTGTGCGTAGGCGGCCGCGCTGATCGGCACATCGCCGCGCTTGCCGTCGGCGATCACCAGCAGCCCGCCCGCGCGCGCGAGCGAAACGACCTCGGCGAGCGCCGCCCAGCCGGGAGCCCCGAGCCGCTCGAAGCAGGCCAGCTGCGGCTTGACCGCGACGCACGCGCCTCCCGCCGCCTCGATCAGCAACCGGCAGTGCTCGAGCACCGAGCGCGCCGCGCGCTCGGCGGGCTCGCCCGGCGGGGCGGCCGCGGCGGCGGCCGCCGGCCAGAGCCGTTGGGGATCGGGATCGAGCCCCAGGACGATCTGGGACTCGCGCGCCGCCACCGCGTCGGTGAGCCGTTGCGCGAACGACGCGCTCACCGTACCGCCTGCTTCAACCGCACCCCTGCGGTGAAGCGCGGCACGGCCGTGGTCGCGACCTCGATTCGCTCCCCGGTTCGCGGGTTGACCCCGGGGCGTCCGGTGTAGCGCGCCACGTGGAACTTGCCGAACCCGGTCAGCCTGACCGGCTCGCCGGCGCGCAGCGACGCCTCGATCGCCTCGAGCGCCGCATCGACCGCACGTGCCGCCGCCGGCCGCGGCAACTCCGCCGCCGAGGCGACGCGATCGATCAGCTCCTGGCGGTTCATGTTCTTTGCGAGGCTCGGCGTGGCGCCCGGGTTTGCGCGCCGCCTCCCCACCCGCCAAGATACACCCGTGTCGCTTTCGCGGATCGCCTGGCTGCTGACCGTGATCGCCTGCCTGATCACCGGTGTCGTGATGCTGCTCGACCACTACCGCGGGTACCCCGCCGTGGCCTTCGCGGTCGGGATTGCCGCGGCCATCAACCTGCTCTGAGACGAGGCGACGGTTGACCGGACAGTCAGAGCGCGCAGGGCGAGGAGGGTTGCCGTGATGGCCGACTGCCGCGCGACCCGCTACCGCTGGGAGGAGATCCCCAAGGAGCAGCTCAACCCGCAGCTGGCGCGCCGCCTGATCAGCGGCGAGCGGGTGATGCTGGCGCACGTCTACCTCGAGCGCGGCGCGATCGTCCCGCAGCACGCGCACGATAACGAGCAGCTGACCTACCTGCTCGAGGGCTCGATGCGCTTCTGGTTCGGTGAGGACGGCGCCCAGGTCGTCGATATCAGCGCCGGCGATGTCCTGCACATCCCGTCGAATCTGGCGCACCGGGCGCAGGCCCTCGAGACCTCGCTCGACGTCGACGTGTTCTGCCCGCCGCGCGAGGACTGGCTCGACGGCAGCGACGCTTACCTGCGCGACGCGCCGCCCGGTGACGTCTAGGCCTGCTCGATCTCGGTCCCGGGCTCGACCCGGTCGCGCGGCTCGACGTGCACGAGGATGTCGGCCCCGGTGAGCTGATCGCGGATCGCGTTGGTCAGCTCGTGCGCGGTCTCGTGGGCTGCTTCGAGCGAGATCCCGGAGTCGAACTGCACGTGGACGTCGACGTAGCGCCGCGCCCCGGCCCGGCGCGCGCGCAGCTTGTGGAACCCGACCACGCCGCGCTCCGCGCCGAGCTCGCGGATCGTCGCGCGGATCCCTTCCAGCTCCTGCTCGGGCAGCGCCTCGTCGAGCAGCGAGCGCGACGAGCGCAGCAGGATGCGCACGCCCGCGATCGCGACGGCGACGGCGACGAGCAGGGCGACCGTCGGGTCGATCCACTGCGCGTGCGTGAACGCGACGAGCACCAGCCCGAGCAGCACGGCCGCGGACGACGCGACGTCGGCGCTCAGGTGCAGCGCGTCGGCCTCCAGCGCGACGGACCCGGTTTCGCGTGCGCGGCGGCCGATGACCCGTGAGACCACGATGTTGACGACCATCGAGACGACGATCACGGCGATGCCGACGCCGATCGTGTGGACGCGACCGCCGCGCACCAGCCGCAGCAACGCCTCGTAGGTGATGATCGCGGCGCCGAAGAGGATCAGCGTGCCCTCGATCGCCCCCGCCATGTTCTCCATCTTCTCGTGGCCGTAGGGATGTCCGGCGTCGGCCGGCTCATCGGCCTTGCGCACGGACACCAGCGCGACGATCGAGGCGATCAGGTCCATCCCCGAGTGCGCCGCCTCGGTCAGGACCGCGACCGAGCCGGTCGCGATGCCGGCGACGACCTTCAGGATGATCAGGGTCGAGTTGGAGGCGACCGACAGCGCCGCCGCGCGGCGCTTGGGCTCGCTGGCGTGCTCGGGGCTCATCGCCGCTCGCTCGCAAGCCACGACTCGAGCGCGCGGGCGGCGGCTCCGCGATGGCTGATCGCATCCTTGTCCGCGGCCTCGAGCTCGGCCATCGTGCGCCCGTCCTCCCCGGCCGGCACGAACACAGGGTCATAGCCGAACCCGCCGCGGCCGCGCGGAGCGGCGGCCATCCGTCCCTCGCAGCGGCCTTCGAAGACCGCCTCCACTCCGGCGCGCGGGTCGACGTAGGCGATCGCGCAGACGTAGCTGAGCGGACTCCCGGCCGGCACCAAGCGGATCAGCAGCGCCAGATTCTGCTCGTCGCTCGCGCGCTCGCCGGCAAAGCGCGCCGAGCGCACCCCGGGCGCCCCGTCGAGCGCCGCGGCGGCGATCCCCGAGTCATCGGCGATCGCCACGCGCCCGGTCGCCGCGGCCGCGACGCGCGCCTTGCCGAGCGCGTTCTCGGCGAACGACGCGCCGGTCTCGGGGCCGAGATCGACCGCGTCGGGGAGCGGCTCGAGCCGCTGCGAGCCGAGCAACCGCCCAAACTCCGCCAGCTTGTGGGGGTTGCGCGTCGCCAGGATCATCTGCGGACCTAGCCGTCGATCGCCGTGGCCTGCACCGCATGCAGCTCGGCGATCCCGCGCGCGGCGAGCGCCAGCAGATCGTCGAGGTGCGCGCGCGAGAGCGGCGTGCGCTCGGCGGTGGCCTGAACCTCGACCAGCCCGCCGTCGGCGGTCATCACGACGTTGGCATCGACCTCGGCAATCGAGTCCTCGCTGTAGTCGAGGTCGAGCAGCGGCACGCCGTCGACGATCCCGCAGGAGATCGCAGCGACGGCGCCCGCCACCGGCGAGCGCTCGATCAGCTCGTCGGCGAGCAGCCGCGCCATCGCCCGCGCGAACGCGACGTAGGCGCCGGTGATCGCGGCGCAGCGCGTGCCGCCGTCGGCCACCAGCACGTCGCAGTCCAGGTACACCGTCCGCTCCCCGAGCGCCTCGAAATCGACGACGCCGCGCAGCGCGCGGCCGATCAGCCGCTGGATCTCGACGGTGCGCCCGTCGGGGTGCAGGCGCGTCGCGTCACGCGGCTTGCGCTGGCCGGTCGAGGCGGGCAGCATGCCGTACTCGGCGGTGAGCCAGCCGCGGCCCTTGCCCTGCAGCCAGCGCGGCACGCCCGGCTCGACGCTGGCGGTGCAGATCACCTGGGTTCGGCCGACGGCGATCAGCGCCGAGCCCGCCGCCGGAGGCACGAAGTCGACGGTGCAGCTGAGCGGCCGTGCCTGGTCGGCCGCGCGACCGTATGAGCGCGTCATGCGGCCTTCGCGAGCGGGAACTCGATCTGCTCGACCTGCTCGATCGGCATCTGGAGAAAGCGTGAACCGAGCTCGCGGAACGCGCCGACGTCGCCGGTGCACAGGAAGCGGTATTCGCCTTCGTCGCTGCGCGTCGCGCGCAGCCGGGAGTCGTCGAGCGACTGCGCGACCGAGACCGCGAGCGAACGCCCGGAGGTGATCAGCTGCACGCTCGGGCCGAGCATCCGCTGGAGCATCGGCGCGATCAGCGGGTAGTGGGTGCAGCCGAGGATCACCGTGTCGACGCCGGCATCGCGCAGCGGCGCGCAGTAGCCGCGCACCGTCTCGACGACGCGGCGGTCCAGCGGGAAGCCCTGCTGGATGATCGGGGCGAGATCGGGGCACGCGACGCTGACCAGCTCGATGTCCGGCGCGTACCCGGCGATCGCTCGCGCGTAGGCGCCGCTGCGCACGGTCGCGCTGGTCGCCAGCAGCCCGACGCGGCGGTTCGTGCTGGCGCCGGCGGCGAGGCGCGACTCGGGGTCGATCACACCGGCGACGTGCACGCCGAGCGTCGTCGAGAGCATGCGCTCGCGCAGCGCGCCGAGGGCGGCGGCGCTCGCCGCGTTGCAGGCCACGACGAGCAGCTTTGCCCGCCGGGTGAGCAGCAACTCGCCGATCTCGAGCGCGAACTGCGCGAGCTCGTCGGCGTCGCGCTCGCCGTAGGGAAAGCGCGCCGTGTCGCCGAGGTAGAGAAAGTCCTCGTGCGGCATCTCGACGAGCAGCTCCTGCAGGACGGTCAGCCCGCCGACGCCGGAGTCGAACACGGCGATCGGACGCTCGCTGGGCGCAGGCGCGGGTGCGGACACCAGCGCCATGATCCCAGATGGACTCCCGCTATCGTGCGTCCGTGCGTGCGCTGGTGGTGTCGAACATGGCGGCCTCGCGCGAACGTCCGGCGCGCGGGGTGTTCGTCCGCGACCAGGTCGCCGCGCTGCGCCGGATCAGCGACGTCGAGGTCGAGCTGTTCGAGTTCTCCCCGGGGACGCTCGCCTACCCGCTGGCCGCCCGCGCGCTGCGCCGGCGCTTCGACGGGGCCCGGCTCGACATCGTCCACGCGCATTTCGGGCTGACCGCCTGGCCGGCGCTCGCGCTGCGCGGCCCGCGCCATGCGCTGACGCTGCACGGCACCGACGTGCGCCATCCGCGCTCGCGCCGGCTGACTCGCGCAGCGCTGCCGCGCATGGATCTCGTCGCGGCGGTCTCGCAGTCGCTGGCAGACGAGCTCGGCCCGCTCACGCCGCCACCGCGCGTGCTGCCCTGCGGGGTCGCGCTCGAACGCTTTCGACCGATCCCGCGCGAGGCCGCTCGGCTGGCGCTGGGGCTGGCCCGCGATGAGCCGTGCCTGCTGTTCCCGGCCGACCCGGAGCGTGCCGGCAAACGCTTCGACCGCGCGTACGAGGTCGCCGGCGGCGTGCGCCTGCTGACGCTCGGATCGACCGCACCCGACCACGTGACGCTCGCCATCAACGCCGCCAACGCGGTGCTCGTCCCATCCGATGCCGAGGGATTCGGCCTGGCCGTGCTCGAGGCGCTCGCCTGCGACGTCCCGGTGTTCGCCACCCCGGTCGGCGTGCACGCACAGGCGCTGGCCGGCATCGCCGGCACGCTCTGCGCACCCTATGACCGTGCGCGCTGGGTGGCCGCGGTGGCGCCCGCGCTCGCCGACCCCGATCCCCGCGTGCTCGGACGGGCGCGCGCCGCCGAGTTCTCCTCCGAGCTGATGGCCGAGCGTGTGGCGGACGCCTGGCGTGCGCTGCTCGCCACCGACCCCAAGACCTACTAGCATCGCCTCGATGGCGGAGATCGGATCGGCGCAGCCCGATGCTGTCGATGAGTCGGCGACGGTCGCCCACAGCCCACGCGCAACGGGTTTCATGCAGCGCGCCGTGCTTCGCCGCCGGGTGCGCTTCCTGCGCCGCCGGCGCGAGCTTGCGCTGCATGATCTCGGCGGCTTCCTGTTTGAGGCGCACCGGCTCGGCGAGAACCGCGATGTCCTGTTGGCCGAGAAGCTCGCCGCACTGACCGCGCTCGACGACGAGCTCGCGACCCTCCAGAATGCGCTCGAGCTGCACGAGGAGCTGGCGGTGCTGCATGAGCCGGGGATCGCCGCCTGTCCGCAATGCGCGACGATCCACGACAGCGCCGCCAACTACTGTCCCGGGTGCGGTCGCCCGACCTCCGGCCCGGAGCAGTGAGCGAAGCGGCCGGCGGACGCTGTGGGGCGTGCGGCGCGTCACTCGCCGAGCGCCAGCGCTGGTGCCTGGCCTGCGGCGCCGGAACCCTGACCCAACTCGCGACGACGCGCCATTGGCTGGCCGCTGCCGCGGCGGCGGCGTTGATCGCCGCGCTCGCGCTGGTCGGACTCGGCTACGCGGTGGCGACGCTGGTCTCGTCGTGAGCGTCGCTACGGGGCGGCGACGCTGAGCGCCTCGAGCGTCGCGGCGACCGAGCGGGCCAGCGCTCCGAGCGCATAGCCACCTTCGAGCACGACGCCGAGCGGCGCCTCGAGCTCCTCGCCCAGCCGTCGCATCGCCGTCGTCATCTCCGCGTAGCCGGCCTCGGTGACCAGGCAGTTCGCCAGCGGATCCTCGGCGTGCGCGTCGTAGCCGGCCGAGATCAGCAGCAGCTGCGGCTGATACTGGCGGGCGAGCGGGATCACGCGCGAATGCACCAGCTCGCAGAAGACCTCGTCGCCCGAGCCGGCCGGGACCGGCATGTTCAGCGTGAAGCCCTCGCCGTCACCGCTGCCGCGATCGCTGGCCGGGCCGCTTCCGGGATACAGCGGCGACTCGTGGATCGACGCGTAGAGGACCTGTGCGCTGTTGTGGAAGAGGTCGTTGGTGCCGTTGCCGTGATGGACGTCCCAGTCGAGGATCAGCACGCGCTCGAGGACGTGGGCGGCGAGCGCATGGATCGCGGCGAGCGCGATGTTGTTGAACAGGCAGAAGCCCATCGCGCGCCCGCGCAGCGCGTGATGGCCGGGCGGTCGCCCGGCCGAGAACGCCGCCACCGCCTCGCCGGAGAGCAGGACATCGACGACCGCGACCGCCCCGCCGGCGGCGTGCATCGCCGCCTCCCAGGATCCCTCGCTGACCAGCGTGTCGTCGTCGATCTGGCCACCGCCGGCGGCGCACAGGCGCTCGAGCGCGGCGACGTAGCCGGGGTCGTGACAGAACTCCAGCAGCGCCCGTGGCACCCGCGGCGCCTCGCGCCGCTCGAAACCGAACCATCCGCCCTCGTCGAGGTGGCGTTCGATCGCGCTGATCCGCTCCGGGCGCTCGGGGTGCACCCCAGTGTCGTGCTCGGCTGAGGCAGGATGGCTGAAGAAGACGCTCGTCGCCATCGCTGTACGGTACCCGCGATGCCAGCCGCCTCCCCCATCGAGGCCGAGCTCGCGGTGATCGGCGCCGGCGCCGCGGGTCTCTACGCAGCGCTGTGCGCGGCGGCGGACGGCGCGAGCGTCGCTCTGATCTCGGCGACCACGCTGGCCCAGACGGCGAGCTACTGGGCCCAGGGAGGGCTGGCCGCCGCGCTGGCCGGCGACGACAGCCCGCAGCGCCACCGCGCCGACACCGAGCGTGCCGGGCGCGGCCTGGTGCGCGGCACCGCCGCCGAGGTGCTCTGCGCCGAGGCCCCGGCTCGCGTCCACGACCTCGAGCGCCTCGGCGTGCACTTCGACGTCGACCGCGGCGGCGCTCTCTCGCTCGGTCTCGAGGGAGGCCATTCGCTGCGCCGAGTCGTGCACTCCGGCGGCAGCGCGACCGGCCGGCGCGTCGTGCGCCAGCTCTCGGCGCTCGCGGCGCAGGAGCCGCTGATCGAGGTCCTCGAGCATGCGCGGGCCGACACGCTGCTCGTCGCGAACGGCCGCTGCGTCGGCCTGGCGTGCGCGGACGGCCGCGCGGTCCGCGCGCGGGCGGTGGTCGTCTGCGCCGGCGGCGCAGCGGCGCTCTGGGCACGCACGACGAACCCGCCCGGGTCGCTCGGCAGCGGGATGCTGCTGGCCCACAGTGCCGGCGCGCAGCTCGCCGACCTGGAGTTCCTGCAGTTCCACCCGACCGCGGTGATCGGCGTGCCCGGCCGCGAGGGGTTCCTCGTGACCGAGGCGATCCGCGGCGAGGGGGCGGTCCTGCTCGACGCCGCCGGCGAGCGCTTTGTCGATGAGCTCGCGCCGCGCGATGAGGTCTCGCGGGCAATCGATGCGCTGCTCGGGCGGACCGGCGCGCGGTCGGTCTCGCTCGACATGCGTAGCGTCGACCCGGCGCTGTTTCCGAACGTCGTCGGCGCCCTGGCCGAGGCCGGCATCGACGTCACGCGCGAGCTGATCCCGGTCGCCCCGGCGGCCCACTTCATGATGGGCGGAATCACCACCGACCTGCACGCTCGCTCGACGCTGCCGGGGCTCTACGCGGTCGGGGAGTCGGCCTGCACCGGCCTGCACGGGGCCAACCGGCTCGCCTCCAACTCGCTGAGCGAGTGCTTCGTCTTCGGGGCGCGTGCCGCGCGCGCCGCGCTCGCCGAGGCCGGCTCTCCGCGCGGCGAGGCGGCGACGGCCGTCAAGCTGGTGGCCGGCGTCAGCCCGGCGACCCGCACCGCGCTCTGGCAGCACGCCGGGCTGCGCCGCACGCAGACCGGGCTCGAGCGGCTGCTCGAGGACCCCTACCCGCTCGCTCGGCTGATCGCCGCCTGCGCTCTCGGGCGTGCCGAAAGCCGGGGCGCCCACGTCCGTGAGGACCACCCGCAGACCGACCCGCAGCTCGACGCCATGCACACGATCGTCGACCCGGACGGCGGCGTTCGTTTCGAGCGTTGGGACTAGCGGCCGCGGCGGGTCGCGGACGTGCCCCGAGTCCACCGCCGCCGGGGCTCACCCGCGCGGTGTGCCGGTCGCGTGAGCGGGCCCGAGGCGGCCTCGCCCGCTTAAGACGCACATAACATCTCCCGCCGCTTGGGCTTCACATGCCCGGTGCATACTGGCGCCCGTAGAGACAGGCAGCCGAGTCATGAGGACGACGGGTCTGTGTCTGGTGCTCTTGTAACTCGAGAGAAACGGACGGGCGATGTACCAGTTCAGTCGTGGCATCTACAGAGAGCTCGCGCCATTGGTGGACCGCCACCACGGCGGCCGCAGCGCGTTCGAGGTCCGGCTCGCCCTGCTGCGCGCCTGCGAGGCGTCGGTCGAACGGCTCGCCAACGACCGCCACTACTTCGCTCGCCCGGCCCGGACGCTGTTCGGCGACATCCGCTGCTACTTCCCGGTCTGCCGGCAGGAGCAGGTCTACCAGGTGGTTGACCGCTACATGTCGCTCGCCGACGAGTTCGTCGCCCAGCTCCCGCGCAACGGCGTCGATCCCCAGGGCAATCCGCTGCAGTGCCGCGCGGTGACGCGCAAGGGCACCGCCTGCCAGCGCGCACCGCTGCCGGTGAACGGCTACTGCCCGTCGCACCAGCATCTCGCCGAGACCGAGGACCGCGAAGTGCCCGCGCTCGCCGCATGAGGCGATAACCTGCGCCGCGTGCAGGCCACGCGCATCGGCTTCATCGGGCTCGGGATCATGGGTTCGCGGATGGCGGCGAACCTCCAGCGCTCCGGCTTTGAGGTGACCGTCTGGAACCGGACCACGCGGACTGCGGAGGAATGGGCCGCCGAGCACGGTGGCAGCGTCGCGCAGTCGCCCGCTGCGCTCGCCGCCGAGGCCGACGTCGTGTTCACGATGGTCGTCGACGGCCCGCAGGTCCGCGAGCTGCTGCTCGGGCACGACGGCGTCGCCGACGGCGCGGCCGCCGGTCTGCTCTGCGTCGACTGCACCACGATCGGGCAGGCCGCGGCGCTCGAGATCGGCGCAGCGCTCGCCGAGCGCGGGTTGCGCATGCTCGACGCCCCGGTCACCGGCTCGCTACCGGGAGCGCGCGACGGCACGCTGCTGATCATGGTCGGCGGCGAGGCCGACGACCTCGCACAGGCGCGCCCGGCGCTGGAGGCGATGGGCAAGACGATCCTCCACGTCGGCCCGCTCGGTGCGGGTCAGGCGATCAAGGTCATCAGCAACTCGGTGGCGGTCAGCAACGCTGTCACGGTTGCCGAGGGGCTGATCGCCGGCCAGGCGGCCGGCGTGGACCTCGACGCGCTGGTGGCGGTGATGGACGGCGGAGCGGCCGGATCGCGGATGCTGGCGCTCAAGCAGCAGCCGATGCGCACGCACGACTTCACGCCGCTGTTCCGCCTCGGCCACATGATCAAGGACGTCGAACTCTGTCTCGGCGCCGCGACGGTGCCCTTCGCGAGCGCCGAGCGTGCGCTCGCCGACATGCGCGAGGCCGAGCGACTCGGACACACCGACGACGACTTCGCGGCACTCGTCGAGTCCGTCGAACAGCGCACCGGGACGCGCCTGACATAGCGCGGCGGACTCGGCGGCCGTGCCCGCCGTTTGGGGCCGGGGCTCACCGCTCGCGCGCCGGACAGCGCCCTGATCCCGGCTCGCCGCTCCAATAAAGCCTGCCGTTTTGCAGGGATATTTGGAGATTTAGCGAGTCTTGCGTATCCTGTATACGTCGCCGTATCCGCTCTCCGGCCCGACCGAGCGGAACTGATGCTCTATGAGCGAAGGTAATTTCGATGCCGATTGCATTCAAAGAATGGGCGGTCACCGTCCGAGCGCTCGCCGAAGGTGAGCAACTGGTCACCCTGCGCAAGGGCGGCATCCGCGAACCCAACAAGCACTTCGAGGTCGAGCACGAGCGCTTCTTCCTCTACCCCACCTTCGACCACCAGCGGACCGACCTGGTGCGCGAATCCCACCGCCCCGAGCTGCGGCGCGCACTCGAAGAGGGCGTCTGGGCCGACGGCGAGCCGGTGCTCGCGCATGCCCGCAACGGGCTCGCGCTGCTCCCGCCCGACCGCGTGCGGATCCGTGCCTGGGCCGAGGTCGCTGCGCAGTACACGGTGACCGACCCGCGCATCGTCGACGCGCTGTCGCCGTTTTATGTCTGGACCTCGGACTACGCCGAGAAGCGCCTGGAATGGAAGCGCCGCCACCCGCTGCACGTGCTGCTGCTGCGCACCTACCGCATCCCGCGCCCGGTGACCGTGAAGGTCAAGGACGAGTACGCCGGCTGCCGCTCGTGGCTCGAGCTGTCCCGCGACCTTCCGTTCGAGGGCACTCCGGTGCTCGCGGACGAGGAGTTCGAGCGCGCCGCCGAAGAGATCGAGTCGATCGCGCTCGGCTCGCGCCAGCCGGTCTTCGCCTAGCCCGATTCGCGCCGCGGCGCGTGCCCTGGACTGAATCGAGCTCGCCTCATTTCGAGGCTCGCCATGAGGACTCCGACGGGCGCGGAACGGCTGCCGTGCTCGAGCTGCTCGAGACGACCCGCGAGTCGCTGGCACGCGTCTTCCCGCAGGTCCCGGACGAGGTCACGGTCGTGATGCACGCGACTCCCTTCGCGCTCTCGCTCGCGGCCCCGGCACTGTCGCTGGCCTGGCTCGCGAGCCGCCCGCCGTCACGCCGATACCTGGCCGGCTGGTGCGCGACACGCACGCTGCACCTGCTCGCCCCGCGCGCGCTCGAGCGGCGCGCCTCTGCCGTGCCCGATTCACGCGACATGCTGATGATGACCCCGGCCGCGCTGTACGCCCAGCTGGTGATCGCCGCCAACAACCGCAGCCTGCCGCCGCCACTGCGCCCGCGCCACGCCCGCTGGGCCTGGTTGATCTGGGGTGCTGCGGCGCACTTCTCCGGGCAGAACGTGTTCGCGCGGCCGGCGGTCGCCCGCCGCCTGCGCGACCAGCCCGCCCCCCGCTTTCCGCCGGTGCTGCGCGACGCTGCGCTGCTCGGCGGCACGGTGTTTGACCTGCTCGAGCGCGAACGCGGTCCCGGCGCCGCGGTCAGCCTGGCCTTCACCCGTCCCGAGGGCTCGCCGGCGCGGGCGCTCGAGCGCGCGTTCGCCGGCCGCGACCTGGCGCACAGCCAGGGTGTCTGGCGCGCGCACCTGGCGCGGCTGGCCGCGCCGTAGGCGGCCGCCACGGGCCGGCGCGTCGCGGCCGGGCCCGGGCTAATCCCAGACGTGTGTGGCGAGGAACAGCACCACCGCGAAGATCGCGATCGCGAGCAGCAGTGCCGCCAGCACGCGCGTCGCGCGCGGGGTGCTCGCGCGCGGCTCCCCACCGGCCAGCGCTTCGGTCTGCAGAAGCACCTCGCGTGCCGCCTCGAGCCCGGACTGCGGAACGAGCACGTCGCGCGGGCCGGCGGCCATGAAGTCCGGCACGTCGAAGCCCGCCGGGCGGCGCAGCAGGCTCGGGATTCCCTCCTCGAGCAGCATTCCCTCGATCAGCTCGGCCTCGGCCTGATTGCGCGCCCAGGCGACGCGCGCGAGCGCACCCTGCGCGTACTGCGGCTTGATCTTTCGCGCGCGCTCCTGGCGCTCGCTGACGCGCGCCTCGCCGGCGCCCGGGTGCACCAGCGGCATTCCGCACTGCCGGCAGAACCGCTCGCCGTCGCCGTGCTGCGATGCGCAACTCGGGCAGACCAGCGAGGCGGCCATCACACCACGCTCAGCGCAACCTCTTCGGGCGTGTGCGATTCGATGCGAAACGCCCGGACCTCGGGCTCGGGACCGGCGACACCGATGATGATGTAGATCGAGCCCGGCCACACCGGCCCGACCTTGGGATGGAAGGCCATGTTGATGTCGGTGTGCGACGGATAGGGCGCGCTGCGCGTGTGCGAATGGTAGATCGCACCGTAATCCCACTTCTGCGCGTCGATCTCGTCCTGGATCCGCAGCTGATCGTCGCCGTCCATCACATAGCGCAGCGGGCTGGCCTCGGCATTGGTCGCGCGAAACACGCGCACCGCCTCGCCGTCGACGGAGGCGACGATCCCGCAGCACTCGTTCGGCGCCTCGGTCAGCGCATGCGCCACCATGTCCTCGTACAGCGCGCGGCTGATCTTCAAACCACACCTCGGTCGCCCACGCGGGGTAACGGCGGACGATTCGGCATTCGCCGAATCGTCACCACCAGAGGGTGCTCTCGAGGTTCTCGATCTCCGCGATCGGTCGCGTGTAGAGACCGCTCGAGAGGTATTTCCAGCCGTCGTCGGCGACGATGAACACGACGTTGCCCTCGTCGAGCTCACCGGCGATCCGGACGGCGACGCGCGCGATCGCGCCCGAGGAGACGCCGGCGAAGATGCCCTCCTCGTCGAGCAGCTTGCGCGTCCAGAGGATCGCGTCACCGTTGGTGACGAAGATCTTGCGGTCCAGCAGCGCGAGATCGAGGATCGGCGGGATGAAGCCGTCATCGAGCGAGCGCAGCCCCTGCACCGGCTCGCCCTGCATCGGCTCGGCCGCGACGATCTTCACGGCATCGCCGAGCGCCTCCTTCAGCCGGCGGCCGTTGCCCATCAGCGTGCCGCCGGTGCCAAGACCGGCGACGAACGCCGCGACGTCGTCGAGCTCGTCGAGGATCTCGAGCGCCGTGCCGTTGTAGTGGGCGAGCGGGTTGGCCTGGTTGCCGTACTGGTAGGGCATGTAGTAGCGCGAGTCGGAGGCCGCGAGCTCGAGCGCCACCTCGACCGCGCCGTTCGATCCCTTGGTCCCGTCCGAGTAGACGATCTCGGCGCCGTACATCTGCAGCAGCTGGGTCCGCTCGGGCGTGACGTTGTCGGGCATCACGACCTTCAGCGGGTAGCCCTTGTGCGAGCAGATCATCGCCAGCGAGATCCCCGTGTTGCCCGAGGTCGGCTCGAGGATCGTCTGACCGGGCGAGATCGCGCCCTTCTCCTCGGCGTCCTCGATCATCGAGCGCGCCACGCGGTCCTTGACCGAGCCGGTCGGGTTGCGCGACTCGAGCTTCGCCCAGAGTCGCACGCCGGGCTTCGGCGAGAGCCGCTTCAGCTCGATCAGCGGCGTGTTGCCGATCGAGTCGACGATGTCGCTGTAGCGTCCGCCGCAGGGGCGATTGCTGATCCCGGGGATGCTCATCGCGTCAGCTCAGGATAGCGAGGGGACGCGGCTCAACGCCCGCCTCCAGCCATCGCCGGGAGGATCACGAGCACGTCGCCCTCGCCGACGACGGTGCCGAGGCCGTCGAGGACCCGCACATCCTCATCGTTGAGATAGACGTTGACGTAGCGGTTGAGCTCGCCGTCGCCGCCGAACAGCTGCGTCTGGGTGGCGGGATGCGCCGCGACGAGCCCGTGGAGGACCTCGCCGACGCTCGCGCCGGGGGCGCTCACCTCGCGCTCACCGCCGACCGAGGCGCGCAGCACCGGTGGGATCTTGATCGTGGCCATCGCGGTCGCCCACCCTAGCCTGCGGCGGCGCAGAACGCCTCATAGTCGGGGAACACGCCCATCTCGGAGTCGGTGATCGAGTCCGGCTCGCGCGAGCAGACCGCGCACTCCGGGTCACGGCGGACCTTGACCTCGGTCAGCGTGGCGGCGAGCGCGTCGTAGAGCAGCAGCCGCCCGATCGCCGGATCGCCGGCGCCGACGATCAGCTTGATGACCTCGGTCGCCTGCAGCAGCCCCATCGTCCCCGGCAGCACGCCGAGGACACCGTTCGCGCCGCACGACGGCGCCAGGTCGGCCGGCGGCGGGACCGGGAACAGGCAGCGGTAGCACGGACCGTCGTAGGGCTTGAACACCGAGAGCTGGCCGTCGAAGCCGAGGATCGACGCCGAGACGACCGGGATCTGCAGCCGCACCGACGCATCGTTGAGCAGGTAGCGCGTGGGGAAGTTGTCGACGCCGTCGACGATGATGTCCCAGCCGCTGATGATCTCCATGATGTTCGAGGCGTCCAGCCGGGTCTGGTACTTGACGACCTCGACATCGGGGTTCAGCGCCTTGATCGTCTCCTCGGCCGAGTCGACCTTCGGCACGCCGATCCGTTCGGTGTTGTGGATCACCTGGCGCTGGAGGTTCGACAGATCGACGACGTCGTTGTCGACGAGGCCGATCGTGCCAACGCCGGCGGCGGCGAGGTAGAGCCCGGTCGGCGAGCCGAGCCCGCCGGCGCCCAGCAGCAGGACGCGCGCCTCGAGCAGCTTGCGCTGGCCGCTCTCGCCGATCTCGGGGATCAGGATGTGGCGGGAGTAGCGGTCGCGCTGCTCGGCGCTCAGCGTCTTGGGCACCTCGACCTCGTAGCCGCGGTCCTTCCACAGCGTGATTCCGCCGGTCATCGACTCGACGTGCTCGTAGCCGAGGTCGTTGGCGAGCGTGTACGCCGCGAGCGCGCTGCGGATCCCGGAGGCGCAGTAGAGGACGACGCGCTGGCTGCGGTCGGGGACGATCCCCTCGATCCGCGACTCGAGATAGCTGCGGGGCACGTGCCTGGCGCCCGGGAGGTGCCCGGCCGCGAACTCCTCGGTCTCGCGCACATCGACGATCGCGACCCCGTCGCCGACCAGCTCGTGCACGATGCTCGGGTCGGTCTCGCGTATCTGGGCCTTGATCTGGCGGATGAATTCGGCGCCCGACGGGCTCATCTCAAACTCCTGAACTCGTGTCTGGTTTCGGTGACTTTACAAAGTATAGCGCCTCGTGGGAAGGCTGTCCACGTAACTATGGCGCAGCGGCGGCGCGCTGTCGCTCGCCCCGTGGGCGAGGCTGGGCGGGGGTCGCCGCGTGATACCCTACCGCTGAGGTAGGCTTTAAACCGATGATGTTCTCCACAAAGGCCGAGTACGGCGTGCGCGTGATGGTCGACCTCGCCCGCCGCGGCGGCGACCAGCCGGTTGCGCTCGCCGAGATCGCCGAGGCCGAGGGACTGCCGCTCGCCTACCTCGAGCACCTCGTCGCACGGCTGCGCCGCGCCGGCCTTATCGAGAGCCGGCGCGGGGTCCACGGCGGCTATCTGCTCGCCCGCGAGCCGGCACAGATCACGATGGCCGAGGTGGTCGAGGCGCTCGAGGGGCGGATCGCCCCGATCGAGTGCATCTCGAACTCCCCCGACGGGACGATCCGCTGCGTGCGCGAGTCCGACCCGGCGCACATCTGCACGACGAAGGTCCTCTGGACGCGCGTGCGCGCCGCGATCGTCCAGACGCTCCAGGAGACCACGCTCGCCGAACTGATCCCCACGACACCAAAGAAGGCGGTAGCCGCATAGTGGCAAGTCAACTCGAGATCCGAAACCTCCACGTCCGTACCGAGGAACGCGAGATTCTGCGCGGCGTCGACCTCGTCGTGCGCCACGGCGAGCTGCACGCGCTGATGGGCCCCAACGGATCCGGCAAATCGACGCTGGCCAACACGATCATGGGCCACCCCGAGTACGAGGTGACCGACGGCGAGATCCTCTTCGACGGCGAGAACATCACCGAGCTGGCGCCCCACGAGCGAGCCAAGCTCGGCCTGTTCCTCGCCTTCCAGTACCCCGTCGCGATCCCCGGCGTGTCGGTCGCGAACTTCCTCCGCCTGGCGATCAACGCCCAGCGCGAGGAGCCGATCAAGGTCAAGGAGTTCGGCGCCCAGCTGCGACGCGCGGTGGAGCTGCTCGACGTCGAGGACGCGTTCACCTCGCGCCATCTCAACGACGGTTTCTCCGGCGGTGAGAAGAAGCGCGCCGAGGTGTTGCAGATGGCGATGCTGCGCCCGCAGATCGCGGTCCTCGACGAGACCGACTCGGGTCTCGACATCGACGCGCTGCGGACCGTTGCCGAGGGCGTCCAGAAGCTGCACGACGATCAGCACCTCGGCGTGCTGATCATCACCCACTACCAGCGCATCCTCGACTACGTCCGGCCCGAGTTCGTGCACATCATGCTCGACGGGCGGATCGTGATGAACGGCGGGAACGAGCTGGTCGAGCGGCTCGAGAACGAGGGCTACGACCGGATCCGTGAGGAGGTCGCCGCCCGTGCCTGAGGCCGCCGCCACGCCCGGAGCCGCACCCAAGCCGGGAGCCGCCCGCGAAGCGACGCTGAACGCGACGCTCGGCGGTCGGAGCGCCGGCGGCGCTCCGCTCAGCGTGCTGCGCGAACGCGCCCGCGTCGCCTACGACGCGCTCGAGCTGCCGCGCTGGCGGCGGTCGGGGTTCTGGCAGACCTCGTTCGAGGAGCTCGATCTCGACTCGCTCGGCCCTCGGACCCACGCACCCGACCCGACGCTGCCGGCGATCCTCGCCGGCCAGCGCAGTGCCGGCGTGCTCGTGCAACGCGACGCCTCGGTGGTGCACGTCGAGCTCGACCCGGAGCTGGCGGCGCGCGGCGTGATCCTCTGCTCGCTCGAGGCGGCTGCCGAGGAGCACCGCGAGCTGTTCGACCGTTACTACCTGCGCCGGCTGCTGCTCGACCGCCACAAGCTCGAGGCGGCGAGCGCCGCGTTCTGGAGCGGCGGCGCGTTCCTCTACGTCCCGCCCGGCCTGCAGATCGCCGAGCCGTTCCAGATCGTCTATGAGATCTCGGCCGGCGGCAGCGCGCAATACGCCCACACCCTCGCGATCGGCGACCGCGGCTGCGACCTGCGCCTGCGCGAGTACGACCTCGCCGGCGGCGAGATCGCCACCGACGCACTCCACGCCGGCCAGTTCGAGCTCTATCTCGAGGACGGCGCGCGCTGCCGCCTCGCGCAGCTGACCGACTGGGGCGAGGGGGCGGTGAGCGACGCCTCGACCGCCGTGGTCGAGGTCGGCCGCGACGCCTACTGCCACTGGCTGCCGGCGCTGCTCGGCGGGCACCTGATCCGCCACCACGACGAGCTCGTGGTCGCCGGCCCGGGCGGCGACATGGCGTTCCGCGGGCTGTTCTTCAGTCAGGCGGACGAGCACCTCGACGTGTTCGCGGTCGACCTGCACGAGACCGGGCCCTCCGGCGGCGACGTCCACTGGCGCGGCGCCGTGACCGGCTCGAGCCAGGCCAGCTTCGAGGGCCTGATCCGGATCAACCCGGGCGCCCAGCAGACCCACACCTACCTGCAGTTTCACTCGATGATGCTCTCCGACACCGCCAAGCTCGACGCGATCCCCTCGGTGCTCGTCAGCGCCGACGACGTCTCCGCCTCCCACGGCGGCACGGTCGGAGCCTTGGACGAGTTGCTGATCTTCTACATGCAGACGCGCGGCCTGACGCGGCCGCAGGCCGTCCGCGTGATCGTCGACGGGTTCTTCGAGCCGCTGATCATCCAGCTCGACGATCCGCCGCTCGAGCAGCAGATCCGCGAGCGGATCGGCGCCAAGCTCACCGCGGCGGCCGACGACATCGAACGCTACGCGCTGGCCCGATGACGGTGAGCACCGCGAGCACCGTCGCCCTCGACCTGCGCGCCGACTTTCCGATCCTCGGCCGCGAGATCAACGGCGGCCGCCTGGTCTATCTCGACTCCTCCTCGACCTCGCAGAAGCCGGCCAGCGTGCTGGCCGCGCTCGACGACTATTACCGCAACCACAACGCCAACATCCACCGCGGCGTCTACGTCCTCGCGCAGGAGGCCGACGCCCTGTTCGAGGGCGCCCGCGCGCGGATCGCCGCGTTCCTGCGCTGGCCGGCGGCGAACACGATCTTCACGCGTAACGTCACCGAAGCGATCAACCTCGTCGCCTACTCCTGGGCGCGCACGAACCTGCGACCCGGCGATGCGGTGCTGATCAGCGAGATGGAGCACCACTCCAACATCGTCCCGTGGCAGCTCGCGACGCAGGCCACCGGTGCCGAGCTGCGCTACCTCGAGGTGACCGAGGACGGCACGCTGTCGCTCGATGAGCTCGACCGCGAGCTCGCCCGCGGCGACGTCGCGCTGCTCGCGCTGACGCACGTCTCAAACGTCCTCGGCACGATCAACCCGGTGGCCGAGATCGTCCGCCGCGCCCACGACGCCGGCGCGCTCGCGCTGATCGACGGCGCCCAGGCGGTGCCGCAGCTGGCGGTCGACCTCAGCGAGATCGACGCCGACTTCTACGCCTGGACGGGACACAAGGCGCTCGGGCCGACCGGCGTCGGGGTGCTGCACGCGCGCGGCGAGCTGCTCGAGCAGATGCCGCCGTTCCTCGCCGGCGGGGACATGATCGCGACCGTCGAGGCGCAGCATTCGACGTGGAACGAGTTGCCGTGGAAGTTCGAGGCCGGGACCTCGATGATCGCCCAGGCGATCGGGCTCGGGGCGGCGATCGACTACCTCGATGCGCTCGGGATGGCGCGGGTGCGGGCCCACGAGCACGCGCTCACCGCCTACGCGCTCGAGCGCCTGCGAGGGCTCGCAGGGGTTAGCGTGTTCGGGCCGCAGAGCGCCGACGAGCGCGGTGGCGTCGTGTCGTTCGCGCTTGCGGGAATCCACCCCCACGACGTGGCCGAGCTGCTCAGCCGGACGAATGTCTGCATCCGCGCCAGTCATCACTGCGCGCAGCCGCTGATGCGCCGGCTCGGCGTCAACGCCACCGCGCGGGCCAGCTTCGGTCCCTACAACGTCGCGGCCGACGTCGACGCGCTGATCGACGCGGTCGCCGACGCCCAGGAGGTCTTCGCCGGCTGATGGACGACCTCTACCGCGATTTCATCCTCGAGCACTACAAGCGCCCGCGCAACTTCGGCGAGCTGACGAGCCATGACCACGAAGCCCATGAGGTCAACCCGCTGTGCGGCGACGAGCTTGGCGTGCAGATCGCGGTCAAGGACGGCCGGATCGCCGACCTGCGCTTCCAGGGCCACGGCTGTGCGATCTCGCAGGCGGCGGCGTCGATGGCCTCCGAGGAGCTGATCGGCATGGAGATCGACGAGGCCGCAGCGCTCGACGCGGACTGGGTGCTCGAGCTGCTCGGGATCCCCGTCTCGGCGACCCGGCGCAAATGCGCGCTACTCTCGCTCAAGGTGGTCCGCCACGCCCTGACCGGCGACGGCAGCTGGCCGACCGATACAGCCTGAGCATCCCGACCGCTATACTAGGGTTTATGGCAACGACAGCTCCACGCATACCCGCGAAGAGCCCGATCGTCGAGAACGAGCAGGGCGAGCTGGTCGCCGTGCGAGGCGTCTCCCGCGAGGTGATCCAGGAGCTCTCACGGATCAAGGGCGAGCCCGACTGGATGGCCGCGATGCGGCTCAAGTCCTTCGAGATCTTCGAGCGCAAGCCGATGCCGAAATGGGGCTGCGACCTCTCCGAGCTCGACTTCGACGAGCTGGTTCTCTACTCGCCGCCGACGACCGGCCGCTTTGACTCCTGGGACGACGTCCCGGCCGAGATGAAGGCGACCTACGAGGCGCTCGGCGTCCCGCAGGCGGAGCGCGAGCACCTCGCCGGCGTGGTCGGGGTCTGGCGCCAGGAGCCGGTGTACGAGGGCCTCAAGGAGGAGTACGCCAAGCTCGGCATCCTGTTCTGTTCGATGGACACGGCGGTCCGCGACTACCCGGACCTCGTGCAGAAGTACTTCATGACGAAGTGCGTGCCGCCGCAGGACAACAAGTTCTCGGCGCTGCACGGCGCGGTCTGGTCGGGCGGTGCGTTCGTCTACATCCCGCCGGGCGTCAAGTGCGACCTTCCGCTGCAGGCCTACTTCCGCATGGAGGGCGCCGGCGAGGGCACCTTCGAGCACACGCTGATCATCGCCGACGAGGGCTCCGACGTGAACTACATCGAGGGCTGCACGGCACAGACCTACAGCGTGAACTCGATGCACTCCGCGGTCGTCGAGATCTTCGTCCACGAGGGCGCCAAGGCGCGCTACACCACCGTGCAGAACTGGTCCAAGGACGTCTACAACCTCAACACCAAGCGCGCCGTCGTCGACGCGCACGGCACCGTCGAGTGGGTCGGCGGCTCGATGGGCGCGAAGTTCGTGATGCTCTACCCAGGCTCGTTCCTGCAGGGTGAGGGCGCGCGCGCCGACCACCTCAACGTCGGCGTGGCCGGCAAGGGCGTGCACAAGGACACCGGCGCAAAGGTCGTCCACCTGGCGCCCAACACGACCTCCAACATCCTCGCCAAGTCGATCTCCAAGGACGGCGGGATCATGGGCTACCGAGGGCTCGTGCGGATGGGCAAGCACTCGCAGGGCTCGAAGTGCCGCGTGCAGTGCGACGGCCTGATGATGGACGGCATCTCGCGCTCGGACACCTGGCCCGACATCCAGATCCAGAACCCGAACGTGACGGTCGCCCATGAGGCCACCGTCGGGCGGATCTCGGCGGACCAGCTGTTCTACATGGGCTCGCGCGGCTTCACCGAGGACGAGGCCGCGGCGATGATCGTCAACGGCTTCATCGAGCCGGTGACCAAAGAGCTGCCGATGGAGTACGCGGTCGAGCTGAATCGCCTGATCCAGCTCGAGATGGTCGGCAGCATCGGCTGAGGACTCCTCGGCGAGAGCTGCGCTCTCGCCTGCGTCGTCCGCGTGAGTTTCCGTGCGGCCGCCGATTGACAGCATCTGCGCGCCCCCCTTCCCGGCCGGTGCCGCCTGGGTCAATTCGCCGGCGCTCCACATGGAGGAGCTGCGCGGGCGCGTCGTGCTGATCGAGTTCTGGGACTTCTGCCGACCCAACTCGCTACGCACGCTGCCCTACCTGCAGGCCTGGCATCGGCGCTATGGCGGCGACGGGAGCTTCGTCGTCGTGTCGGTGCACTCGCCCGGGTTTCGCGCGAGCGCGGACGAGCGGGCGACGACGGCGGCGGTGGCTCGGCTCGGGATCGAGCATGCGGTGCTGCTCGACACCGACTTCGCGCTCTGGCGCGACTACGAGAACGCCGGCTGGCCGGGCCGCTACCTGTGGGGACCGGCGGGGACGCTGGTCGACTACCACTACGGCGAGGGCGCCTACGCCGAGTGCGAGCGTGCGATCTGCGACCTGCTGGGAGTCGCGTGCGAGCCGCTCGCGCCGCTTCGCCCGGAGGACGCGCCGGATGCCGTGCTCGTCGTTCCCTCGGAGGACCGGCTCGTCGAGCCGTTCTCCGGTTCCTACGAAGCCGGCGCCGCGTGGGGGGTGCTCGACCCCCGCGTGCCGGGCGCCGTGGTCCGCGCCAACGGTCGCGAGATCGCCGTCGAGCATCCCGGCGCGTTTCTGCTGGTCGAGCACGAGCGCCACACGGCCGGCGAGCTCGAACTCGAACTCGGCAGCGACGTTCGCTGCGACGGTGTCTGCTTCACGCCGGGCCTGGCCGCCGCGGGCGAGTGAGCGCCCGGCGGCCGCTCAGCGGCGCCACTTGATCGAGCAGCCCACGGGCTTCGTCTCGGCTCGCCCCACCGGGCGCTGGGCGAGCACGTCCTCCAGCGCGTCGCGCAGCCACCCGGCAGCCAGCGACTCGTCGCGGTAGTCGGCGTCCGGAGCGCCGTGGTAGGCGAGCCGGCCCGCGCCGTCGAGCACGTAGACGTCGGGGGTCACCGCCGCGCCCCAGGCGCGCGCAACCTCCTGCGTGTCGTCGTGCAGGTAGGGGCCGGCGAACTCGCCGGCGCTCACACGTGCGGCCATCGCCGCCGGCGAGTCGCGCGGGTAGCGTCCGGCGTCGTTGGCGTTGATCTGCAGCGTGCGCACGCCGCGCTCCTCGTACTCGCGAGCGACGGTCTGCAGGCGCTCGTGCCAGGCGAGGGCGTAGGGGCAGTGGTTGCAGGTGAAGACCACGACGGTCGCGGCACTCTCGCCGTCCTGCAGCGGCGTCGGCGATCCGCCGGTGTCGGGCAGTGTGAACGCGGGCGCCGCGGCCCCGAGCGCCAGCGACACCTCAGGCCTCCTGCAAGAGGAGCGGCAGCAGCCTGCGCAGCGCGTCGCGCAGGTCCGCCGGATCCGGCGTCGGGGAGTAGCGACCGTCTCGCCGGCGGTAGACCCTGCAGCTGAGGCCCGTGGGCTCTCCCGCGGGCGGCGGGACGGGATCCACGCCGCCGATCCGCACGGTCGGAGACCCGATGAAGTCTCGCTCGGCCGCCTGGCGCTCGGTGGCGATCTCGACCAGCGTGACCTCGAGCTCCGGGTGCCCGAGCTCGTCGAGGGCCGCGCGCAGATCGGCGAGCGCGTCGGGGTGCGAGGGACACCCATCCCAGTAGAGAAGCTCGACGCCCGGCACGTGCAAAAGGATAGGACGCGCGGCGCCGCAGCGGTGCGTGTCTAGGTCAGCGTCGGGCGACGCCGGGGCCGTGGCCTACGCTGAGGGGGAATGTTTTGCCGATACTCGAGCGCGCGCGCAGCGGGGCGACGCGCGTTCCTCAACGCAGCGCTTGTCGTGGCCTGCGTCGCCGCAGCGGTGATCGCGATCCCGCCAGCCGCGGCCGACGCCGCGGTCCCGGTGCCGTTCGTGTCCACCGTTGCGAGCGTCTCCGCCGGCGCCGTGGTGACCAATGGGACGACGCTGACGGTGACCTACAACGCGCCGCCTGTGCTGGCGAGCTCCTACAGCCTGACGCTCACCGACGGGTCGGACGTCGGCACGCTGAGCAGCACGGCGGGGAACCTGACCGCCGCCGTGACCGGCTCGATCGTCACGTTTACTGTGCACGGCGCGCCGTCGATGTCGGTCGGTAGCAGTCTGTTGCTGTCGGTCCCTCTCGAGATCCTGGAGACGACCGGCGTGAGCGACGGCTCGGGTCATGACTGGGATCTCGTCGCGAGTGGCCAGGTCGTACTCGACGCGATGAACAACTGCTCCACCGTCGGTTTTACGCGGGTCTTCGGCGGGTCCAACTGCGACATCGGGTTCGTCGACGCGGGCCCGATGGCGCCGGGCGTCTTCGACGTGATCCCGCTGCCGACTCAGGATCTGCCAGGCCCCCCGGATGACAACGCGCCGGAGGTCGTCACGAACTGCGCGCCGGGCTCGACCGATTCGGTCTACGACGTCAACACCGAAGCGCAGCTGGGCTCGAAACCATGCGGCATGGCGACAAATCCGCCCGAGCAGGACATCGGCAACACCAACTCCGACACGCTCGACTACATCCCGACACCGAAGCTCGCGCAGTTCGAGGAGGTCGGCGTCGTCGAGACGATCCCGGGCTCGAGCTACGTCAGCGGCACCGTCGCGCCGCCCCAGCTGAGCGCGGTCACCGTCGTCGCCGACGAGGCGACGTTCAGCTACTACGGCAATGTCGTCTGCGAAAGCAGCAGCAGCGACCCGGACGAAGCGTCGCAGTTCACATACGTGACGCCGTACACCGACCTCAACCAAAACGACCCGATCTACGCGTCGGCCATCGGCTGCCCGCCGCCCGGCGGCGGGAACTCGATCACCGTCACCTGGTCGAGCACGATCCCAGCGACCTCCGGTGTGCGGTTCAAGTACACGGGATATGGCCTCGGGCACTCGATCGTCGGCGCGGCGGGCGACTCGTCCGTCGGTGAGCGTGAGGCTTCCGAGAGCGCGTACGCGGGCCCCGGCACGACGATCGATTCGTTCACGCCGCAGTCGACGACGCTGCCGACGAGCGACGGCGGAAGTGTTGATGTCGCACTGAGCACAACCGGAGGGACGTCGCCCGCATGCAGCCTGAGTGCGGTCTCCCTGCCCTCCGGAGCAGCGCCACTTTCGTTGCCTTCGGTGCCTTGCAGCGGCAGCGGGCCGAATACGATCACCGTCCCGGCGAACACGAACTACGCAACGAACGCCGTCTACACGGTCACCCTCACGGCTACCGGCGACGCCGGGACTCCGGCCGCAACCGACTCGATCACGATCACGGTGCCGGCCCCGCCCCCCGCACCGGTCGACGTGTCGGCGCCGACGATCGCCGGTGCGCCGGCGATCGGCCAGACACTGACCGAGAGCCACGGCTCGTGGACGAACAACCCGACGTCCTACGCATATCAGTGGGAGGACTGCGACGGCGCCGGGAACAACTGCTCGGCGATCAGCGGAGCAACCGCGCAGACCTACACACCGACGACGGCCGACGTGGGACACGCGCTGAGGGTGCAGGAGACCGCGAGCAACGCGGGCGGCGCTGCCGCCGCCACCGCCGCGGCTACGCCCACCGTCCCGAACGCGGCCGCCCCGCCGCCGCCGGTGCCCACACCGGCGCCACCCGCCGCCCCGGTGGAGGTGTCGCCGCCCACGGTCTCGGGCACCCCGGCCGTCGGCAGGACCCTGACCGAGGGCCATGGATCGTGGTTGAACACGCCGACCGCATATGCCTACATCTGGGAGCGCTGCGGCACCAGCGGCAACAATTGCGTCGCGATCGCCGGCGCCAGCGCACAGACCGACACGCTGACGACGGCCGATGTCGGGCACACGCTGAGGGTCCAGGAGATCGCGAGCAACAGCACGGGCAGCGGGATTGCCGCGACATCGAGTCCGACCGCACCGGTCCCGGCTGTGCACCTGAGCGCGCACCCGCCGAACACCCTGCTGCTTGAACACCAGGTCAGCTCGCACGATCACCGCGCGACGTTTCATTTCAAGGCCACCGGGATGGCGAGCAGATTCGAGTGCGCGCTCGTTCGCAAGCCGACCCGCAGGGGCGCCCGGACACCGGCGCCCAGATACACCTCGTGCCGCTCGCCGAAGACGTACACGCACCTGGAGGCGGGGCGCTACGTGCTGTATCTGCGCGCGGTCGGCCCGGGCGGGGCCGACAGGACTCCCGCGAGCTACGAGTTCAAAATCACCTGACGACCGCCGCGGAGCGCGTCCGTTGGTCGCCCCAGAGCCCGCGTCTGCCGCTGGCTAAGCTCCCGGCGTAGAAGGCGCCGCCCGTGGTTGGCGTCGAGACCGCGAGGAGGAGCACGTGAAGGCCGTCAGATTCGATCACTACGGTGGGCCCGAGGTCCTGGAGGTGCGGGAGGTCGAGCGCCCGGTTCCCGCGTGCGGCGAGGTGCTCGTGGGCGTGAAGGCCGCGGCGATCAACCCCGGTGAGATCTCGATCAGGGAGGGCCTGCTGGACAGCCGCTGGCCGGCGACCTTTCCCTCCGGCGAGGGCAGCGATCTCGCCGGCGTAGTCGTCGAGCTCGGGCCCGGCGTGAGCGGCTTCGCGGCCGGGGACGCCGTCTTGGGCTGGACCAGCTCTCGTGCCAGCCACGCCGAGTTCGTCGCCGTCCCGGCCGATCAGATCACGGCAAAGCCCGAGCAGATGTCGTGGGAGGTTGCCGGATCGCTGTTCGTCGCTCCGCTCGCGGCATACGCCTCGGTCAATGCCGTCGCGCCTCAGGCGGGAGAGGTCGTCGTCGTCTCGGCGGCCGCCGGCGGGGTCGGCTCGAACGCCGTACAGCTCGCAGTCATCGCCGGCGCGACCGTGATCGGCCTTGCCAGCGAGCGCAACCACGACTGGCTACGCAGCCGGGGTGTTATCCCCGTTGTCTACGGCGAGGGCCAGGCCGAACGAATCCGAGCTGCCGCGGGCGGGCGGCTCGACGCGTTCGTCGACACCTTCGGCGGCGGCTACGTCGACCTCGCGCTCGAGCTCGGCATCCCGGCACAGCGGATCAACACGATCGCCGACTTCGCGGCGGTGGAGCGCCTCGGTGTCCGTGGCCAGGGCACCCACACGGTCGACCGCATCGAGGTCGTGCGCGAGATCATCGACCACGTCGTCGACGGCAGCCTCGAGATCCCGATCGCCGCGACGTTCCCGCTCAGCGAGGTGCGCGAGGCCTACGAGGAACTGGCGCAGCGCAAGACGCACGGCAAGATCGTGCTGCTGCCCTGACCGGGCCTCGCGCTCGACGGCATCGGCTGCGGGTGTCCGTCTCAGCCGGTCGCTGGGCACGAGTGCTGCGAAACGCCGAACGGGATCTGGCGGCGGAGCGGCTGACGGCTCGTGCTCGTGTAGATGTCGACCCGGGCGCATTGCGCTCCGGCGACGATGAAGTAGCCGGCGAACTGTGTCGTGCGGGCAACGCCCGGACCGGCGGCACACGCGTCGAAGGTCACGTCGCGCTCACCGTCTGCGACGCGGTAGTAGCCCGCCGCGTTGCGCGGGTCCGCGGTGATGTAGTAGAGCGAGAGTCGCGTGCGCTCGCTGGTCGGAACGCTCACGCGTACCACCGTGCCGCTCGCGACGCTGACGAGCGCCTTTACCGGCAGCGCGAGCCCGTTGTGCGGCGCCAAGCCGGCGGCAGGGATGCCGGCGGCGTACCGTCGAAGGACCGGCCATGCAATCGGTCCCGCGACGAGCGTGCCGTTGGACGGGCTGAGCCAGCCCGGCGTGGTCGGACCGACCACCGAGGCTGCGCACCCGAGCGTCACCGATTGGGTTCCCCGGGGCGGCAGTTGCACCGGAGCATGAGCGGGCTGGTGCGCCTGCACGGAACCCGCAAACCCGACGACCAGCGCCGCGACCACCAACACCCCCGCGACCCGCGAGACAGACGACCGCACGCAGGCGCTCATAGCGCGAACAGCATCCCAGCCACGAGGGCCACGAGCAAGCGCGTGCTGCTTTGGCGCGGTGCCGGCCCGCCGGGGCAACCACACGCTGAGCCGGGCGAAGCGACGGCCACGCCACCGGCCGACGTGCGCTCCGGTCAGATCGGCTTGGCCAAGAGCACGAAGTCCAGGTCGCTGCGCGTGGCGATGACCGACGGATTGTCGTAGGGAAACGGCTGCGTTTCGCCGGTCGGTTGATAACCGAGCCGCTCGTACCACGCAATCAGCTCGACGCGCTGGCGGATGACGCGCAGCCGCATCAGCTGGGCGCCCCAGCGGGTGCGAGCCTCGCGTTCGGCCTCCGCCACGATGGTCCGGCCGACGCCCCGGTCCTGCAGGTGGGGACGCACGGAGACCAGGCCGAGATAGGCCTCACGGGCGGTCCGCGATTGAACGTGGCAGCAGCCGATCAACTGCCCGTCGGTCTCGGCGACCAGCATGCGCGAATCGGGCGCGGTGATGATCTCCGCTATCGCCTCGTTACTCGTCCGCCTGCTGTCGAACAGGTCGGCTTCCGTTGTCCATCCCCGCCTGCTCTCGACTCCGCGGTAGGTGGATTCGATCAGCGCCACGACGGCTTCCGCGTCCGCCAGCCCGGCCACGCGAAACGTCAACGGCGGTGGCTGTCGACCGCGTGCCACGCCGAGAATTATCGTCGCTCCGGTGCACCCGCTCAGTGGTGATTCTCGGCGCTATCGGGATCAGCAGAATCTGACGATGCAGTTCGTGCATGCTGCCTCGTTCGACCGCAGACGCCTTCCGGGGCACCGTCACGGCGGTGGTGGTCGGGGTCTGGTCGATCTTGATGCCCGCCTCGGAGCTGCCGCACGGATTCGGCTACTACGCGGCGGTCGCCGCATTCCTCCTGGGCCTTCGTTTCGGGTCTCGCGCGATCGGGATGTTCTTCGTCTGCTGCATCGCGATTGGAATCGCCAACGCCGCCGGAAGGGGCGCATGCACGCCGAACTCGAACAACGTCAGGTGCGGCTTCGATGCCGCCGCGCCGCTCCTCATCTTCGGGTACCTCATCGGACCCACGATCGTGGGCGCTCTGGCGCGCGGGCTCGTCCGTTCGTCGAGGGTCGTCTTGACGTCTGCTCAGGGCGCGTTGGACCAGCCGCGTGACCGCGGAACATTGCTCCTTGGCCACACGATCGTCGTGGCTCTGGCAGCCGCCACGACCGCGTTCGTGGGCTTCGCGCTTCTCCCGCTGCACGGCGCCCGGCTGTTCCTGCCCGCGCTCGCGGCCTGTGTCGCCTTCGGATTGACACCCTCGTACGGCGCTGACGATGTGACGGTTCCCGCGACTCCGCGCCGCGCTCCGAGCTGGTAGCCGCGCCGAGCGCGCTAGGCGCTCTGCGTTCGCTCGCGGCGTGGTGCGCGTCGGCCGACGATCAGGCGTTCGCGGTCGAGCATTGTCGCGGCGCCCCAGCAGGCGAGGCCGTCGAGCACGGCGAGCGCGAGACCGATCGCGACGGCCGCCAGCACCGTCGGCGCGATCACCCGGAAGGTGATCAGGATCGCCAACCCCAACGGCGGCAGACTCGCCAGCGTCGACAGCTGCTGCGCCACACGCACGTCACTCGAGCGCACCGACACCGCCATCCCCACACACACCGACCAGGTCGCAAGCAACGGCGCGAACAACACCTCAACAAGAATCGCCGGCACCTGCCACAGATCCATAAACACCGCATGCGCCGCCCACAAGCGCACCGCAACAACAAACACCACATACAACACATAGGTCACCGCGACAGCCGGCAACACCGCCGCCAATCCCTTACCGAGCATCAACTCACCCCGGCGCACCGGCGTCGTCAACAACGGCTCCAGCGTGCCCTGATCACGCTCACCAACCACCGAATACGCCGACACCGTCGCCGGCAGAATCACCGGCACGATCAACATCAACAACAACACCGACCCGACCACCCCACGCACCTCCGAGGTGCTCGCCGACCCCGTCAACGAAAACAAATTGATCATCGGCCCGGTCATAAACAACACCGGCAAAATCCCCATCGTCACAACAATCGCGCGGTTACGCCGAAACTGCAGCAACTCCTTGCGCACAACCGCCCGCACACGCCCCAAATCGATACTCACGACCGCCTCGCCTCCACGTCCTCGTCGATCAGCTCCAGGTACACGTCTTCGAGCGAGTGTCGCCGCTCGCCGAGCGAGAGCACCTCGGCGCCCGCGGAGACGAGCGCCCTGGTCAGCGCGGGCGCGGCGGCGCGCGGGTCCGACACCGTCAGCTCGTAGCCGCTGGCGCCGTCCGGATGCCAGCGATCGACGCCGGGGACGGCTGCGAACACACGCTCGGGGGCTTCCAGCGGAGCGACCGTGGTGAACGCCAGGGAGTGCGCGAACAGGCGCTCGCGCAGCTCGTCGGGACGGCCCACGGTCCGCAGCGTCGTGTTGAGGATCGCGACGCGGTCGCACATCCGCTCGGCCTCCTCGAGGCGATGGGTCGTCAGGAAGATCGTCACGCCTCGCTCGCGCAGCGCGATGATCAGGTCGTGCACCTCGCGCGAGGCGACCGGGTCGAGCCCCGAGGTCGGCTCGTCGAGGAACAGGACCCGCGGGTCGCTCAGCAGCGCCCGCGCGATCGCGACGCGCTGCTTGAGGCCCTTCGAGAGGCTGGCGCACGGGTCGTCTGCGCGCTCGACGAGGTTGACGGTGGCCAGAGCCTGCTCGATCCGCGGGCGCACGTCCGTCAGGCCGTAGAGGCCGGCGAAGAACTCGAGGTTCTCGGCGACCGTCAGGCGCGGGTACAGGCCCGGAGCCTCCGGCATGATCGCGATGCGGTTGCGGATCGCGACGGCGTTCTCGGGGCTCAACGAGATGCCGGCCACGACGGCTGAACCCGCGGTCGGCGCGATCAGCGTGCCGAGCGTCCGCACGGTCGTGGTCTTGCCCGCGCCGTTCGGCCCGAGGAAGCCGAACACCTCGCCCCACCCGACGCTGAACGAAACGTCCGCCAGGGCTGTGCGCTCGCCGAAGCGCTTGGTCAGTCCCTCGACGGTGATCGCCTCGTCGCCGCCCTGCCCGCGCCGGGGCGACGTCGACGCCTCGGCGCGTAGGCTGGCAATCGCTGCCACCTGCTCGGGCGTGCGCTCCACCGGCTCTCGCGCGGCGAGCGCGGGCTCCTCCTCGACCGCGTCCCCCACGTCCTGTCGCTCGCCGGACAGGCGCCAGCCGACCGCGGTGTACACGACGGCCAGCGCCCCGACGATGACGATCCGCGCAGTCGAGGCGTGCACCACCACCAGCGCAACGATCGCGGCGGCCACCAGGACGCCGGCGATCGCCCATCCCTGCCAGGCCAGCGGCCGATAGCCCACCCCGTAGCGGCGCCGGACGAACCACGGCTGCGACCGCGGCTCGAGCTCCGAAGGCGGCATCGTAGGCGACTATACGCGCGATCCCGGCCGCTCGACGTCAAGCAGGACGCCACCCGGCGCGCCCTCGTCGGTCGGCTCGGGCAGCGCCGGGCGGGCCGCCCGGGCACGTCCCTCGCGCCGTCGAGCAGCGGTCGATTGTCGAGCAGGGACGGGGCGGGTTGACAAAGCGCGCTGGCGTCCGGTCCCGGCGACTATCGAGGTCGGCGGCCCCGGAGCGAGTACATCAGCGGCAGGGCCGGCACATCCCCGGGCAGATGGTAGGTCTGGCCTTCGCCGTGTTCGAGGAACGGCCAGCGGGGAAACAGGGTGTGGTCGTGCTCGTGCAGCAGGTCGATCCGCAGGCCCGTGCCGGCGAGCGCCGAAACGACCTCGCCGATTGGATGGTGCCATCCGACTGTCCGGTTGTGGCGCGTCGGTGCCGTGAGGTCGGCGTAGCTCCCGGGCGTCTCGTCGATCTGTGGGCCTTCGTCGAAGTAGGAGTGCTGGACGGTGAGCTGCTCGTCGCCAAAGACGTCGCTGAAGGGATGAAACTCCGCCAGGTAGAACCGCCCGCCAGGCGCGATGAGCGCGGTCATCGCGCGCGCCCAGCGGTCGATATCGGGTAGCCAGCAGATCGCTCCCAGGCCGGTGTAGACGACGTCGAACGTACGACCGCCGAGCGCCTCGACGGCGTCGTACACGTTCGCCTGCACGAACTCGCCGTCAAGGCCGCTGCGACGGGCGATGTCGCGCGCGGCCGCAACCGCGGGGGCGGAGAAGTCGAGCCCCGTCACGCGGGCTCCGCGGCGCGCCCACGAGAGCGTGTCGAGACCAAAATGACACTGCGGATGCACGAGCGTGCAGCCGCCGACATCGCCGACCTCGTCGAGTTCAAACTGTCGAAGCGTCGATCCGCCGCGCACGAACCGCTCCACGCCGTAGAAGTCGCCTGCGACGTGTATCGCTACCCGCTCGTCCCAGTGCGCGCGGTTCATATCGATCCAGTCCTCGCCGTCGACCATGCGCTGGAGTCTGCCCGATCACAGCCGGCGAGGCGCGGCTGTGGCGCCCGCACCCGTCAGCGGCCGTCCGGGGACAGACGGGCTGGCGGCGCGCGAGGGTCCCGACGCCGACAAGTCGCTGCCGACCTCGGCTACGTCACCGAGCGGCCGCAGTTGTCAGACGCGCGCGAGAGCGCCGTCGATCAGCCGGCGCCGCCCGACCGGGAGCGGCAACGCGATGCGGACCGGGGTCTCGGGGTTGCGCGACCCGCTCTGGTAGCCGGGCCGCGGGGTCACGAAGATCGTCAGGACGAGGTCGGCGTCATCGACGTAGAGGTCGGGCACCTGCACGCGCCCGTCGGCGCGCTGGCCGCTGGCGAACGTCTGCTCGCTGACCAGCACACGCAGCACGCTGTCGTCGGGCTGGCGCTCGCGCGTCGGGTCAAGGCGCCACGAGGACGCGCGGATCCCCTCGCGCGTCGCGCGCAGCGGCCGCGCCGCACTCGAACCGGCGTGGGTCCAGGCACGCGAACGGCCGGCGCGCCGAACGGCCACGGTGAGGAGCTGCGGCGGGAATCCGCGCCCAAACAGCGCCTCGCCGTCGGTGCGCGCGAGCAGCCGCCAGTCCTCGAGCAGCGGCGCCGCGACCGGCGGCGCTGGCGCGGCTCGCTGCCACGGCGCGCGTCGCGCGCGCCGCGCGCCCGTCCGCGCGCTCAGGTGCGCGAGCAGCGCGGCGACGGCGGGGTCATCCGGATCGAGCGGTTCGCCCGCCCCGGCCAGCGCGGCCGGCGCGAACGGCAACCCGCCGCCGTCGCTGATCAGCTCGGGCTCACGCGACGCCGGGCGCGGTTCGAGCAGCTCCGAGCGTTGCCAATCACTCTCGGTCGGAAGCCGCGACTCGCGAGCCGGGAGGCGACCGCGACGGCGGTGAGCGGGCTGCGACACGCCCGCGAGGCTACCGGCGACGGGCGATCACCGCTGCTGCGGGCGGCCCCTCAGCGCGCTGCGCTCAGCTGCTCGCGCGTGTTGCCCGCGAGCAGGCGCAGCAGCCGCGGCGACTCGCCGTCCTCGACGAGCACGGCGGTGCCCGGCCAGTACGGGCTCTCCGGCCCGCTCGAGAACGCGCGGCTGAAGACCCAGGAGCCGGCGTTGTGCAGTCTCACGCCGTTCGGGGTGAGCCACTCGGCCGGCACGTCGTCATCGAGCATCCCGGCGCGATGGGTGTGCCCGACGATCACGTGGCGAGCGTCGATCCGCAGCCGCTCGACGACCTCGCTGACCGCGCGCAGCCCGGCACGGCGCAGTTCTGCCGTCGACAGCTCGCTGCGCAGCGGGCCCAGGCCGGCGCCGTTCAGCCCGCGGACCAACCACGGGAACACCAGCGGAAACGCGCGCGAGCGCAGGGCACCGGCGCGCCCAGGCCGCAGCGCGTTCCAGGCCTTGACCGTGCGGCCCCCCTCGATCGCCTCCGACGCCCGTCCGCTCTGCGCAGCGGCGTAGACCCATGCATAGACCGGCGAGACGACGGCCTCGTAGTCCTCCACCGAGCGCGCGTCGTCCCAGCGTCGGCCGCCATCGAGTGATACGCGGCCGCTGACCGAGACTGCGAGGCGCTCGATCGTCGGCACCGTCATGTGCAGATCGAGATAGTGCCCGTGTGTCGCGTAGACGCCGTCGGCCAGCCAGAGGCCGGGGTAGGCGACCTCGAGCTGGGCCGGTCCGAGCAGCGCCGCGAACTCCTCCGCGAGAAACGACGCCTCCGGCGGCGCGCAGCGCTGCTCGAGCCCGAGCGGCCGCGGGCGCCGTTCGAGCCAGGCGCCGAGCAGCGCGTGGTCGTGGTTGCCCGGGACGAGCACGACCGGGCGATCGCCGAGCCGCTCGCCGAGGCGCTCGAGCACCGGCCGCGCGCGCGTCAGCACGTCTCGCGCATCGCCCTGGCGCAACTCGAGCGTGTCGCCGAGCAGGATCAGCCGGTCGATCCCCTCCAGCGCGCCGAACAGCTCCTCGAGCACCCCGTCACGGCGCAGTACGTCGCTGCCCGCACGCGTCCCGAGGTGCAGGTCTGAGACGACCAGTGTGCGGCTCACTACCGCGCTGGGCCGGCGCTGCGGATCGTCTTGGGCAACATGAAGCGCACATCCTCGCGGGTGACGGTCAGCTCCGAGATGTCGCTGACCCCGCGGGCGCGGAACAGCGCGACCAGCTCCTGGACGAGCTCCTCGGGCGCGCTGGCCCCCGAGGAGATGCCGAGGATCCGCACGCCCTCGAGCCACGCTTCGTCGAGCTCGCCGGCGTTGTCGATCAGCTGCGCCTGGGCACCGTAGTCGCGCGCGACCTCGACGAGGCGCTGCGAGTTCGACGAGTTGCGTGAGCCGATCACGAGCACCAGCTCGCACGCGGTGGCGAGCTGGCGCACAGCCGCCTGGCGGTTGGTCGTCGCGTAACAGATGTCGTCGGTGCGCGGCCCGATGATCGCCGGGAAGCGCTCGCGCAGACGGTCGATGATCCCGCGGGTCTCGTCGACCGAGAGCGTCGTCTGCGAGATGTAGGCGACCCTCTCGGGGTCCGCCAGCACCAGCTCGTCGACATCCTGCTCGGTCTGCACGAGCACCATGTGATCCGGCGCCTCGCCCATCGTGCCCTCGACCTCCTCGTGCCCGTCGTGCCCGACGAGCACGATCGTGTAGCCGTCGGCCGCGAAGCGGCGCGCCTCGACATGCACCTTGGTCACCAGCGGGCAGGTCGCGTCGATCGTCCGCAGGTGCCGCGCCGCGGCATTCTCGTGCACGCTCGGCGCAACGCCGTGAGCCGAGAACACGGTGACCGAGCCCTCCGGGACCTCGGTCTCGGTCTCGACGAAGATCGCGCCGCGCGCGCGCAGCTGTTCGACGACGTGCTTGTTGTGCACGATCTCCTTGCGGACATAGACCGGCGGCCCGTAGCGCGCCAGCGCCCGCTCGACGGTCTGCACAGCACGATCGACGCCCGCGCAATAGCCGCGCGGTGCCGCGAGCAGGATCTTCTCGACAGTGTTGATCACGACGGCCACAGCTTGATTCTACGGCGGCCCAGACCCCGCCTGGCGATCCTGCGCCCGAACGCCATCACGGCACGTCGACGAAGACGTCTTGGCGGACGCTGCGGTGGGCCGGGATCCGCACGCGCGACGGCACCGCACGCAGCCCGCTCGAGTTCGTCGCGCGCAGCGTGTAACTGCCGGGGGCGAGCTTCAGGACGAACAGCTTTCCGGCCTGGCGGAGCGTCTCGCGAGCGGCCACCCGGCCGGTTTGCGTGCTGGTCGCGGTCAACGTGCCGGCGTAGGGGCCGCGCGGCAACTGCGGGCAGCCCACGATGAAGGCGCCACCCTGCACGTAGAGCCCCGCGACGACCTCGCTCGGCCCGCGCGTGACCACCGGCTCGTGGGCCGGAACCGGGATCGTCGGCGCGCTGCACGCAACGGTCGCGAACAGCCCGCTGAGTGCCAGACCTGTGAACATCACCCAAAGACGGTACTCCGGCCGCAGCGCCGATGCCACGGAACCGCTCACGCCCTGGACGGTCGACCGAACTACGCTTCAGTGCCGATGGCGCCGCGGCATCTAGACCGCCTCTCCGCGCTCGACGCCTCCTTCCTGCACCAGGAGGGGCCCGAGACCCACATGCACATCGGCGCCCTGGCGATCGTCGACGGTCCACCGCCCGGGCTTGACGAGCTGCTCGCGACGATCGGCTCGCGCCTGCACCGCGTGCCGCGCTACCGCCAGCGACTGGCGCACACGCCGTTTGACCGCGGGCGCCCGGTCTGGATCGACGACGCGGGGTTTCGGCTCGAGTTCCACGTGCGCCGCGCCGCCCTCCCCGCCCCCGGCGGGCACGAGCAGTTGGTGGCGACGCTCGCGCAGATCTTCTCGGCCCAGCTCGACCGCCGCCGGCCGCTGTGGGAGCTGTGGTTCATCGAGGGGTTGCACGACGATCGCTTCGCGTTGATCTTCAAGGCTCACCACGCCGTGACCGACGGCGTCGCGGGCGTCGACCTCGCCACGGTCGTCCTGGACCCGGAGGGCGAGCGCGACGAGCGCGCGCCGGACTGGACGCCGGCGCGCAGCCCGGGCGCCGCGGAGCTCGCGGCGCTCGCCGCCACTCGCGACGCGCAGACCGCCGTCACGCTGCTCGGGCTCGCGCTGGCGGCGGCGATCCGCCCCCAGCAGGCCGCGGCGCGCCTGCGCGCCGCCCTCGGAGGCGTCGGCGAAGTCGTCCGGGCGGCGCTCGACCCGGCGCCGGCGACGCCACTCAACGTGCCGATCGGGCCCTACCGGCGCTTCGTCACCGTGACCTGCCGGCTGGAGGACGTCAGGGCGATCAGCGAGCGCTTTGGCGGCACCGTCAACGACGTCGTGCTCGCGGTGGTCAGCGGCGCGCTGCGCCGCTTCCTCGACGTCCGCGGCGTGCGCACCGAGGGGCTCGAGCTGCGCGCGCTGGTGCCGGTGTCGCTGCGCGTGGCCGGCGACGGCGACGACGGTGCCGGCGCGGCGGGCAACCGGGTCGCTGCGCTGCGCGCCCCGCTGCCGGTCGCCATCGCCGACCCGCTGGCGCGCCTGGCGGCGGTGACCGCCGCGATGATCGAGCTCAAGGGCTCACGGCAGGCGCTCGGCACCGAGGTCCTCGTCGCCCTGCAGGACTTCGCCCCGCCCGCGATCCTCTCCCAGGCCGCCCGGCTGAGCTTCGCGACGCGCCTGTTCAACCTGCTCGTGACCAACGTGCCCGGCCCCCGGACGCCGCTCCACGTTCTCGGGCGCGAGATCCGCGAGGTCTATCCGGTCGCCCTGCTGCCCCGCGACCACGCGCTGTCCGTCGCGGTGCTGTCCTACAACGAACGGCTCAGCTTCGGCCTGCTCGCCGACTACGACGCGCTGCCCGAGCTCGAGCAGATCGGCGACTGGGTCTCGGCGGAGATCGACGCGCTGCTCGGCCTGCTCGCACCGGCCGCGTAGTGCGCCGCCGGTGCTAGTTGCGGTTGCCCAGGCGATCCTTGACGTACAGCTCGATGCAGCGCTGCGCGAGGCTGGATGCCCGTTCACGAGACAGGTGTGGCAAGACCGCCGTCAGCGCCCGCTCCTCGGCCACGCCGGCGTCGAACGCCTCCTCGCCGCGAAAGCCCGCGGCGATCCGCAGCGCCTCGCGGCGGCTGTCGCCGAGGCTCGGAAAGACGGCGAGCAGGAAGTCGGCGTTGGCGATCGGCTGACCGACCTCGAGCGCCGAATGCCAGACCGCGAGCACATGCAGGTTCTCCTCGTCGAGACCGGCCACCGCCTTGGCGTAGTGCACGCACAGCTCCTGCTCGGGGATGTCGTCCACCCAGGCCGCGACGACCTCGCCGACCAACGCCCGGCGCGCATCGCGACCGACCGAGTCGGCGATCACGCGAATGGCGTCCTGCGGTTCGATGAAACAGAGCGGCACGACAACTCCTTGGCGCGGTGGTGGTAGGCGCACTGTAGGTCTCGCGGTGGACGACACGCCGGCGGCGGGTCAGAACGCCGGCAGCGTCTGGACCAGCGAGAGGACCGGGGCGAACAGGTCGCCGCGCTCGCTGACCCGCTCGAGCACGCCGGCGCTGTCGAAGGAGAGTCGCGCCGCGTCGGCGGATCTGAGCGCCGCGCGCACTTCGTCCCACTCGACCGGGGTCGAGACCGTCGGACGTTCGCGCGCGCGCAGCGAGTAGACGCAGATCGTCGTCTTGTGCTCGTCATTCTGGCTCCAGTCGATCAGCACCTTGCCGGCGCGCAGGGCCTTGGTCATCCGCGAGACGGCGATCGCCGGCTCCGTGCGCTCGAGCAGGGTGGCCACGTTGCGAGCGAACGACTTCGTCTCGGCGTGGGTGACGGCGCTGTTGAGCGGCAGGTAGACCTGGAGGCCCTTCGACCCCGACGTCTTGGCGAAGCTCGCGAGCCCGAGCCGCTCGAACATCCCCTGCAGCCACAGGCCGACCTGGCAGCACTCGACGATCGTCGCCGGCGGACCGGGGTCGAGGTCGAAGACGACCGCCGTCGGGCGCTCGAGCGCCGGGGCGCGGGCCATCGGCACGTGCAGCTCGAGGGCGGCGAGATTCGCCAGCCAGACGAGCGTCCGCGCGTCCTCGACCAGTGTGAAATCGATCTGTTTGCGCCGCTCGCTGGCGACCGCCACGGTCTGCACCCACTCCGGCCGGTGGGCCGGCGACTGCTTCTGGAAGAAGGCCTTGCCGTCCACGCCGTCCGGATAGCGGGTGACGGTCAGCGGCCGCCCGTGCAGGTGCGGGAGCAGCAGCGGTGCGATCGCCGCGTAGTAGTCGATCACCTCGCGCTTGGTGAAGCCGGCCACCGGATAGAGGACCTTGTCGAGGTTCGACAGCGCCACCTCCGAGCCACCCGCCGCTCGGCGGCGCGTCGCGTCGGAAAGGCGACCGCTCGCCGGAGCCCGGGCGCTGCGCGGATTGCCCGCGGGGCGCTCGGCCGGCGCCTCGAGCAGGGCCTTGAACGACGGCTGGCGCAGCAGGCCGGCCTTGGTCCGTTCGCGAAACTCGACCTCGGCGACGAGCCGTGGCTCGCAGAACAGCGCGCCGCGCGGCGGCGCCGGGCCCTCGCTCGAAAACGGCGACGCCGCGCGCTCGAGCGGTTCGAGCAACTGCGTCAGCCGATCGAGATCGCGCTCGCTGAAACCGGTGCCGACGCGTCCGGCGTAGCGCAGCGCGCCCGCCTCGTCGCGCTGACCCATCAGCAGCGCGCCGACCCGCTTGCTGCGGCGGCCCGCCCCGCGCATCCAGCCGCCGATGGTCATCCGCTCGCGCCGCATGTTCTTCAGCTTGATCCAGTCGCCCGTGCGCCGTCCCGGCGCATAGGGGCTGTCCAGGCGCTTGGCGACGATGCCCTCCAGCCCCGCCTTCCGGCTGGCCTCGAGCGTCGCCCGGCCCTGGCCGACGATGTGATCGGGTGCCTGCCAGCGCTCGCCGCTCAGCGCGAGCTCGGCGAGCGAGCGGCGGCGTGCGGCATAGCTGCTCGCCATCAGCGAATGCCCGTCGAGCCACAGCAGGTCGAAGATCACATAGGTCACCGGCGCGCTCTCGGCGAGGCGCTTCGCCCGCGCCGGCGAGGTGACGTGCATGCGCGGCGCCAGCGCTTCGAAGCTCGGGTGCCCGTCGGCGTCGAAGGCGACGATCTCGCCGTCGAGCACCGCTCGGTGAGAGCCGAGCGCGCGGCCGAGCCGTGCGAGCTCCGGATAGCTCGCGGTGATCTCGAGCCCGTTGCGGCTCTCGAGGCGCAGCCCGCCCGGCTCGCTGTAGGCGATCGCGCGCACGCCGTCCCATTTGATCTCAAACGCCCACTGCAGCTGATCGCGCGGGAGTGGCCCGGCGCGGGCGAGCATCGGAACGATGTGCTGGGGCATCGGCTCGCGCTCCGCGTCGGCGGCCGCGTCCATGCGGTGGATCATCCAGTCCTTGCCGTCGTCGCCCGCGCCGATCGCAAACAGCGCGTAGCGCGCGTCGAGGCGCTCGCCGTGGAGCGCCACCTCGACCTTGCGCGGCTCCCACTTCAGGCATTCGTAGGTGCCGTGGTCCCAGATTCGCATCGTGCCCGCGCCGTAGCTCCCGGCGGGTATCTCGCCGTCGAACTCCAGATAGTCGAGCGGGTGGTCCTCGGTGTGGGGGGCGATGTGGTTGCGCCCCGGCTCCTCCGGCATCCCCTTGGGGAGCGCCCACGAGACGAGCACGCCGTCGCGCTCGAGCCGCAGGTCCCAGTGCATCCGGCGCGCGGAGTGTTCGTGGATCACGAACCGCGGCTGCGCCGCGGCGCCGCCGCCGAGCGCCCCCGCGGGCTCGGGGGTGCGCGAGAAGTCGCGCTTGGACCGGTAGCTCGTCAGCGGGTCGCGGGCGCGCCCCGCCGTCACGACTTCTTCGTCGGCTGCGGCGTCGTCCGCGGCTTGGCGCGCCGCTTCGGCTTCGGCTTGGCGGCGGCGTCGCCGTCCCACTTCGCGTCGTATTTCCCGACCGCCGCGACGCTCGCCTGCAGCGCTGCCATCAGGTCGGGCACCGCGGCCGGCGCCGGCGCCTCGGGCGCGACGGCGATCTCCTCGCCGGCGACCTTGCGCTCGATCAGCGCGAGCACCGCCTCGCGGTAGTCGTCGCGGTACTGCGCCGCGTCAAACGGCCCCGAGAGCATCTCGATCAGCTGGCGCGCCACCGCGAGCTCGCGCTCCGAGACCTCGGCCTCCGCCGCGGCCAGCTCCTCGAGCGTCGCCGGCGCCACGACCTCGTCCGAGAACACCAGGGTCTCCATCACCAGCACGTCGTCGTGCGCCCGCACGGCGACGAGGTGGCCCTTCTGGCGCAGCACGACGCGGGCGATCGCGACCTTCTGCGCGTCGCGCATCGCGGCGAGCAACAGCCGGTAGGCCTTCGCCGCGCCGGTCGCCGGCGCCAGGTAGTACGGCTGGTCGTAGAGGATCGGGTCGATCTCCGCCAGATCGACGAACTGCTCGATCTCGATCAGCCGGGTCTTCTTCGGGTCGAGCGTCTCGAGCTCGCCCGGCTCGATCACGACGTAGCGACCGGGTGAGATCTCGTAGCCCTTGACGATGTGCTCGTAGGGCACCTCCTCGCCGTCGGCCGCGCAGACGCGCTTCTGCTGGATCCGCGACCCGTCCGCATCGTGGAGCTGGTGGAAGTGCACGGTCTTGCGCGCCAGCGCGCTGTAGAGCTTGACCGGCACGTTGACCAGGCCGACCGAGATCGAGCCGCTCCAGATAGATCGGGGCACCGCCGTACTCCTCGTCGTAAAGCTCGTGCGAACCCGGCGGCACGCCGCCGGGGACAGCGGAATCTAGCACCACGGCCACCGCCGAAATCCCGCTGAACGGTTTCGTGCGCCGCGCCCGCCGCGCCCGCCCCGCCCGCCGCGCCCGCGCCCGCCGCGCCCGCCGCGCCCGCCGCCCCGCCGGCCTCGCGACGGCAGCGAGCTAGCGCTCGGCGCAGACGAACGCCGCGGGCACGGCGCCACGCAGCTCGACCGCCACCGCAGCCAGCTCCGACTGCTGCCACTCCTCGCGCAGCAGCGAGTAGGCAACCAGGTCGCGACGCTCGTCGCCGTGGCGGTGCCAGGCGCGCAGCGTCCCCTCGCGCACGTAGCCGATCCGCTCGAACGCGCGCTGCGAGCGCGGGTTGCGCACGTCGACCCAGGCGCCGAGGCGCTCCATCCGCAGCGGCTCGAACACGAGGTAGGCGAGCAGCGCCTCGCTCTCGGCGCTCGCCCCGGTACCCCAGTACGCCTGGCCGAGCCAGATACCGACCACCGCGCGCCGGTCGCGCCTGGAGACCTCGAGCACGGCGATGACGCCGATCACCCAGTCATCCGGGTCGACGATCGCCAGCTCGAGCGCGATGCCGTTCGCGCGGCGCTGCGGCAGCGTCGCCAGCCAGGCCACCGCCTCGCTCTGGTCGTGATAGGGGCCCCACGAGAAGAACCGCGTGACCTCCGGGTCGCTGGCCAGTTCGAACAGCCGCTGGGCGTCGGCCTCGCGCGGGATCCGCAGCCGCACGTTGGGGCCGCGAACCTCGAACTCGGTGGCGGCGGAGTCGCTCACGTCGGCTCAGAGCGGCGTGAGATACGCAGTCTCGAGTCGCGTCGCCTGGCCGGCGCGATTGCGAAGGTCCTCGATCACGCCGTCGACCTTGGCGCTGGGGCCGGTGAGGGTGAAGGCGATCTGCGTGGTCAGCAGGTGGGGATGCTCGACGATCGAGAGCTCGACCCCGGCCTCGCGCGCCTCGTTGGCCACGGTCGTCTCGAACCAGTTGCGCACCATCCGGCCCGAGGTGATCGCCACGGTGCGGGTCTCCACGCGCTCGTCGCGGGCCTCGTCGGCGGTGCGCTCCGCGCGCTCCCGGGTCTCGCGCTCACGCCCGTCCTCGTCCAACGGCGGATCGACCTGGTGCCAATCCCCGAACTCGCCCAGCCCGGCGTCCCAGTGGGAGACGAGCAGCGTCGCGCTCAGCCCATCCTGCGCGAGCTGGTGCTCGACCGCGGTGCGCGCCGCGATGATCGCCTGCTGCGTGTTCGCGTAGCCGAACAGCGTGTCGTCGTCGTAGCTCAGCACGACGTCGGGGCTGATCAGCGGGTCCAGCTCATTCTCGAATTGACGGGCGCCACGCAGGCGCTCGTGAAATCCAGCGGGGTCGGCAAGGTCAGCCCGCAGGCGCCAGTCCTGGTCCTCGGCCATCAGTACCCGAGCGCGAACTTCGCGTCTTCGCTCATCCGATCGGGCGTCCACGGCGGCGTGAAGACCATCGTCGAGCCGACCGACTCGACCCCGTCGAGCTCGGAGACGAACTCCTCGATCTGCTCGGAGACCTCGGGCCCGATCGGGCAGCCGGGGGCGGTGAGGGTGAACGTGACGTGCACCTTGCCGCCGTCGACATCGATCTCATAGATCAGCCCCAGCTCGACGAAATCGAGCCCCAGCTCGGGGTCGATCACGTTGGTGAGCGCCTCCTGCACCTCGTCGACGGTGACCATCGTTGAAGTGTAGAGGTCGGACGGTCCCGTAGCCTGTGGGCGTGACCGAACGGCTGACGATCGCCTTCGCGGACGCCGGCGCCGCGCTCCAGGGCGTCGCCATCGGCGGTGTCGGCACGCTGCTGGCGCTCGGCGAGCGGTTGACGGCGGCGCCGCCGCCCGCGCTGACCGGCGACGACGGTGCCTGGCAGCTGCGCGCCGGCGACGCCTACGAGCTGGCTCTCGAGGCGGGCGGCGCGGCCGCCGCGCTGGCCGATGGCCGGAGGATTTGGCTCTGCAGAGCGACGGGTACCATCGGCGGCGAGCCCCTCGACGGGCTTGCGACGCTCAGCCGCGGACCGGCCGGTGCGGACGAGGTCGAGCGCTCCCTCGCGATCCTGTTCGAGGACCAGCTCGGCTTCGCGCTCACCGCGCGGGGACCGCGGGGCGAGCGCGGCCATGACGAGGAGCAACTCGAGGCGGTCAGCTTCCGCGGCGAGCCGCTCGAGGCGGCGACGATCGAGAAGCCGCGCCTGTCGACGACCTTTGACGCCGATGGTCGCCTGACGCGGGCCGGCATCGAGCTGTGGGAGTCCGCGGACGCCGAGTTCGCGCTGCGGATCGGCGGCGAGGCGCTCGCCCACGGCGAACTCCTCCATCCCGACGGCGCGCGGACGCAGATCGCCTTCGTCAGCTGGCATCACGACGGCCACCGCGGCCCCGGCAGCTACGCGATCACGACTCCCGCGCAGGCGAGCCTCCCGGCCTAGCCGTCGACGGCGACACTGCCGCGCGCCGCGACCGCCGGGTCCGGCCGCCTCAGTTCGAGGTGCCCAGCCGATCCCAGAGGTAGAGCTCGATGCACTCGTTGGCGAGCTCGGTCGCCCGCTCGCGCGAGAGGTGGGGCAGGACCTTGGCGAGCGCCTGCTCCTCGGTGACGCCGGCATCGAAGGCATCCTCGCCGCCCAGCCCGGCGGCGACCTTCAGCGCCTCGCGGCGGTACTCGCCGAGCGACGGGTAGATCGAGAGCAGGAAGTCGGTGTTGGCGATCGGCTGGCCGACGGTCTCGAGCGACGCGTGCCAGGCGGCGAGCATCGAGAGATCGTCGGCGTCGAGGCCGGCGACCGCCCGCTCGTAGTGGTTCACCAGCTCGCCTTCGGGGATCTCGTCGACCCACGCGTGGACGACCTCGCCGACGAGCTGCCGGCGAGCCTCGCGGCCCACCGACTCGGCGATCACACGAATCGCGTCATGAGGTTCGATGAAGCACAGCGGCATCCCCAGACTCCTGCGGTGGCTGGACGTCGGTACCACGCACAGTAGGGGTCGCGGTGGACGTGATCGGGCCTGCGACGACCGTCGAGACGGCCTCAGTCCTTGGCCGTCTTGACCGAGCAGGAACGCTTGTGCAGGAGGTGCTCGTAGATCACGCAGTAGGCCGGCCGCGGCTTGCCGTGCACGTCCGTCAGGCCGGCGTCGAAGCGCTCACGCGCGGTGACCCCGCCGGTCCACTGGAACACGTACAGGCGGGTGATCCGGCGTGAGAGTCCGGTGAGCGAGAACATGTACTTGGTCGCCTTCGTCTGGCGCGAGAGGCTGAACGGGAAGTCTCCCGACAGCTTGACGATCCCGCCGGTCTCGGTCAGCCACAGCTGGCCGGTCGTGTCGGCGAGCACCGCGCGCGTCCCGGCCGAGTGGAAGCGGTTGGTGTCCGAGTAGTTGTGCAGACCCCAGATGCTCGGCAGCCGCTTGGGACCCAGATAGCGCTTGAACACGTTGATGTAGCGGATCGTCGCCGGCACGTCGGTCGAGTCCAGCACGTCGAGCCCGACGATCGTGCACTTGGGGCATGCCGCCTTGAGCGCGAGGTAGTACTGCGCCGACTGGGTCGCGCTCGGGCTCGAATACGACCCGTTGCCGGACTCCCTGACGTTGCCGCGGTTGGCCTCGTTCCATGGCTGCAGCAGCTTGACCTGCGGGAACGCGTGCAGGAACTTCTTGATCTCGCTCGTGTAGGTCTTCACGCTCGGCATCTTCCGCGCGGTCCTGTCGGAGTGGTAGAAGGCGATCAGCGGCTGGATCCCCTGCTTCTTGGCCGCCGCCAACCATGCCTTCAGGCGGGGCAGGTCGTTGTGACTATGGTTGCTGGCGACGTCGTAGGGGGTGACGTAGCGGGCGATCCTCGTGTGCAGGGCCTTGAAGGCCGGGTTGGCGAACATCGCCGGCTGCTCATCGCCGATCCCGACGAGGGGCGAGCTGGAGCTCGCCCGTTGCGCACCCGCACCCACCGCCGATCCAGCGGCGAGCGCGAGCACGCCGGCGAGGACGATCAGGATGAGTGACAGACGTGCGCGGGTCATCGGCAGGGCTCCTTCGGGAGGGGACGAAAGCGACCTGAACAGGCTAGAGGACGCGCCCCAGCGGGCGTGTCGGTGCACTGACCGCGCCCACGTGAGAACGCGGCGGTCAGGGTACTAACGCGCGGCGACCGCCAAGGTTGCGAGGTAACGCTCAACCCGTTGCGCGCACTGGCGTCCCTCGTTGATCGCCCAGACAATCAGCGATTGCCCGCGGCGGGCGTCGCCGGCCACGAACACGCCGTCAACTGAGCTGGCGTAATCGGGCGCGCTGACGTTGCCGCGCGAGTCCAATTCGGCCCCGATCTGCTCGACGATACCGCCGTGCTCGGGGTGGACGAAGCCCATCGCGAGCAGCACCAGGTCGGCCGGCAGCTCGTGCTCGGTGCCCGGCACCGGCTCGAACGGCGGCGCCGCCTGGGCCTGCGCGACGTGCAGCGCCTGCACGCGGCCCTCGCCGGTGATCCGCGTCGTGACGATCGAGAAGTCGAGCTCGCCGCGGCCGGCCGCCTGGACCTCCTTCATCGCATACGACAGCCGCATCTTGTTCGGCCAGCGCGGCCACGGCGTGCGGTCGTCCGGGCGGCGCGCCGGCGGCTCCGGGACGAGCTCGAGCTGCAGCACCGAGCGCGCACCCTCGCGGATCGCCTGTCCGACGCAGTCCGCGCCGGTGTCACCGCCGCCGATCACCACGACGTCCTTGCCGGCGGCGCTGATCAGGTTGACCGCGGGCGCCGCCAGCACCGGCGCCGGGCCGATCTCCGCAGCCGCCCAGCGGTTGCGCGCGTAGAGGTACTCCATCGCAAAGTGGGTGCCGGGAAGCTCGCGGCCGTCGACGGTCAGGTCGCGCGGAACCCGCGAGCCGATCGCGAGCACGATCGCGTCGAACTCCGAGCGCAGCGTCGCGGCGTCCAGATCGACACCGACGTCGACGCCGAGCCGCAGCTCGACGCCCTCCGCCACGAGCTGCGCGACACGCCGCTCGACGACCCACTTCTCGATCTTGAAGTCGGGCACGCCGAAGCGCACCAGCCCGCCGGCCGCCTCGTCGCGCTCGAACACCACGACGCCGTGTCCGGCGCGGCGCAGCTGCTGGGCCGCCGCGAGCCCGGCCGGGCCCGAGCCGACGACCGCGACCCGCCGGCCGGTCTCGAACCCCGGTGGCGCCGGACGCACCCAGCCCTCGTCGAAGGCGCGATTGATGATCGCGTTCTCGATCTGCTTGATCGTCACCGCGTTGCCCTCGTTGATCTCCAGCACGCAGGCTGCCTCGCACGGCGCCGGGCACAGCCGCCCCGTGAACTCGGGAAAGTTGTTGGTCGAATGCAGCTGGCGGATCGCATCCTGCCAGCGGTCGCGATAGACGAGGTCGTTCCAGTCGGGGATCAGGTTGCCGAGCGGGCAGCCGTTGTGACAGAACGGCACGCCGCAGTCCATGCAGCGCGCGCCCTGATCGCGCAGCTCGTCCACCGGACGGGTTTCCGTGAACTCGTTGTAGTCGCCGATCCGCTCGAGCGCGTCGCGCTCCGGGATCGGAGCGCGGCCGATCCGCATGAACCCCCTGAGCGCTCCCATCAGTGCTTCCCGCCGGACGGCACCGACGGCGAGGCCGTCGCTCGTCCGAGCCGGCTGGCCCACCGACTGCCCCCCGACACGGCGAACCGGGGCCGCCCGGCGATGGCCTGGCGGCCGATCCCCAGGCGGCCCCAGCGTGCGGCGGCGAGCATCTAGCTGACCTCGGCCAGCTCGCCGGCCAGTGCAGCCTGCTCGTCCAGCACGCGCCGGTAGTCGTCCGGCATCACCTTCACGAAGCGTTCGAGGCTCCGCTCCCAGTCCTCCAACAGCCGCGCCGCGACCGCCGACTGCGTGCGCTGCGCATGCTCGGCGACCAGCGCGCGAAGCTCGATCGCATCGGCCTCGTCGATCGGCTCCGGCGACACGCTCGCGAGGTTGCAGCGACGCTCGATGAAGTCCCCGACCTCGTCGTAGACGTAGGCGATCCCGCCGCTCATGCCGGCCGCGAAGTTGCGCCCGGTCGGTCCGAGCACCGCGACCCGCCCGCCGGTCATGTACTCGCAGCCGTGATCGCCGACCCCTTCGACGACCGCGCACGCGCCGGAGTTGCGCACCGCGAAGCGCTCGCCCGCCAGCCCGCGGAAGAACGCCCGCCCGCTCGTCGCGCCGTAGAGCACCGTGTTGCCGATGATCACGTTCTCCTCGGCGACATATCCGGCGTCGGCCGGCGGGCGCACGACGAGGATCCCGCCCGACAGCCCCTTGCCGGTGTAGTCGTTGGCCACCCCGTCGAGCGTGAAGCTGACGCCGGGAGCCAGCCAGGCGCCGAAGCTCTGCCCCGCCGCGCCGGCGAACTGGACCCTGATCGAGTCCTCCTCCAGGCCGCCGGCTCCGTGGCGGCGCGCGATCGTGCCCGACAGCAGCCCGCCGACACAGCGGTTGGTGTTGAGCACCGGTCGCTCGAGCTCGACCTGCTCACCCCGTTCGATCGCGCCCTCCGAGCGCTCGATCAGCTCCCAGTCGAGGGCGTCGCAGAGCACCGGCTCCTGGTCGCGAACCCGGCGGCGCGGCGTGCCCGGCGCGAGCACCGGGTAGGCGAGCAGGTTCGAGAGGTCGAGGCCGGCCGCCTTCCAGTGCTCCAGCGCCCGCGTGCGCTCGAGCAGATCGACGCGGCCGACCAGCTCATCCATCGTCCGCAGGCCGAGGCTCGCGAGGATCCGCCGCACGTCCTCCGCGACGTAATGGAAGTAGGTGATGACGTGCTCCGGCGTGCCGGCGAAGCGCTTGCGCAGCTCCGGATCCTGGGTCGCGACCCCGGCCGGGCAGGTGTTGAGGTGGCAGACGCGCATCATGATGCAGCCGCTGGCGATCAGCGGCGCCGTCGCGAAGCCCATCTCGTCGGCACCGAGCATCGCGGCGATCGCGACGTCGCGGCCGGTCTTCAGCTGTCCGTCGACCTGGACCCAGATGCGTGAGCGCAGGTCGTTGAGCAGCAGCGTCTGCTGGGTCTCGGCGAGCCCGATCTCCCACGGGATGCCGCTCGCGAAGATCGACGACAGCGGCGAGGCGCCGGTGCCGCCGTCGTGCCCGGAGATCAGGACGTGGTCGCTGTTGGCCTTCGCGACACCGGCCGCGACCGTCCCGACGCCGACCTCCGCGACCAGCTTGACCGAGATCCGCGCCGCCGGGTTGGCGCAGCGCAGGTCGTAGATCAGCTGCTTGAGGTCCTCGATCGAGTAGATGTCGTGGTGCGGCGGCGGCGAGATCAGGCCGACGCCCGGCGTCGAGTGGCGGATCTTGCCGATGTAGGCGTCGACCTTGGGGCCTGGCAGCTGTCCGCCCTCGCCCGGCTTGGCCCCCTGCGCCATCTTGATCTGCAGCTCGTCCGCGTTGACGAGGTAGTCGATCGTCACGCCGAAGCGGCCCGAGGCGACCTGCTTGATCGCCGAGCGGCGGTCATCGCCGAAGCGCTCGGGATCCTCGCCGCCCTCACCGGTGTTCGACTTGCCGCCGATCCTGTTCATCGCCACGGCGAGGTTCTCGTGCGCTTCGCGCGACAGCGAGCCGAGGCTCATCGCGCCGGTCACGAAGCGCTTGACGATCTCGGTCCACGGCTCGACCTCCTCGAGCGGGACCGGCGTCTGGTCGCTGCGGATCCCGAGCAGGCCGCGCAGCGTCGCGTGTCGCGTGGCGTGCCCGTCGGAGGCGCGCGCGAACTCGAGATAGGCCTCCTCGCCGCCGCTGCGCACGGCGTGCTGGAGCAGCGCGATCGTGTCGGGGTTCCACATGTGGTGCTCGCCGTCGCGCCGCCACGCATAGACCCCGCCGACCGGCAGCAGATCGCTCTGCGGGCGGGGAAAGGCGCGCGCGTGGCGCGTCAGCGTCTCCTGCGCGAGGACGTCGATCCCGATCCCGCCGATCCGCGACGCCGTGCCGGTGAAGTGGCGATCGACCAGCGAGCGCGACAGGCCGACCGCCTCGAAGATCTGCGCTCCGCAGTAGGACTGGATCGTCGAGATCCCCATCTTCGAGATCGTCTTCAGCAGGCCCTTGCCGATCGCCTTGCGGACGGCGACCTCGGCCTCGTCGCGATCGAGCGCGTGTCCGCTGGAGTCCACCAGCAGGCCGTCGTCGACCTCTTCGCCGACCGTCTCGAACATCACCCACGGGTTCACGACGCTGGCCCCGTAGCCGACGAGCGTCGCGATGTGGTGCACCTGGCGGGCCTCGCCGGTCTCGATCACGAGGCCGGCCTGCAGGCGAGTGCCCTCGCGCACGAGATGGTGGTGGACCGCGGCCACCGCCAGCAGCGACGGGATCGGCGCGCGCTCCGGGCCGATCGCGCGGTCGGACAGGATGATGATGTTGATGCCGCGGGCGATCGCGTCATGCGCCTGGTCGCAGACGTCGCTCAGCGCGACCTCCATCGCGTCGGGCCCGCCGGCGATCGGCCAGGTGATGTCGATCGTCAGCGGCTTGAAGATGTCGTGCGAGACCGTGCGCAGCGTCTCCAGCTCGTGGTTGCGCAGGATCGGCTGGTCGAGGACCAGCTGGTGCGCATGGCGCGGGCTCTCCTCGAGCAGGTTGCCCTCGGCGCCGAGCCCGGCGCCGATGCTCATCACGATGTCCTCGCGGATCGGATCGATCGGCGGGTTGGTGACCTGGGCGAACAGCTGCTTGAAGTAGTTGAACAGCGTCGGCACGGCGTCGGACAGGACAGCCAGTGAGATGTCCGAGCCCATCGATCCGATCGGCTCCTCGGCGGCCAGCACCATCGTCGGCAGCGTCACGTTGATGTCCTCGCGCGAATAGCCGAAGGCCAGCTGCAGCGAGCGCAGCGGCTGCTCGAGCGCCCGCGGCTGCGCGAGCGGGATCTGGTCGAAGTGCACGGTGTGCTCGTCGAACCAGGCGCCATACGGCCGGCGTGTCGCGACCGCGCGCTTGGCCTCCGCGTCGGGGACGATCCGCCCGCCCTCGAGGTCGATCAGGAACAGCTTGCCCGGCTGCAGCCGGCCCAGCCGCTTGATCGACGACGCCGGGATCGGCAGCAGGCCGATCTCCGAGCCGAGGACCACCAGGCCGTCGGAGGTCTCCAGCCAGCGCCCGGGCCGCAGGCCGTTGCGGTCGAGCGTCGCGCCGATCATCCGCCCGTCGGTGAACGCGACCGCTGCCGGCCCGTCCCACGGCTCCATGAAGCAGGCGTGGAAGGCGTAGAAGCCACCCAGCTCCGGCGGCAGCTCGCCGTCGCGATTGCGGTAGGCCTCGGGGATCATCATCATGATCGCGTGCGGCAGTGAGCGGCCGGCGAGCGTCAGCAGCTCGAGCACGTTGTCGAACGTCGCCGAGTCCGAGCCGCCGGGGCGCACGACCGGAAGGACCTTCGCCAGATCGTCGCCGAACAGCTCGCTGGCCATCTGGCTCTCGCGTGCCCGCATCCAGTTGACATTGCCCTGCAGCGTGTTGATCTCGCCGTTGTGGGCGATCATCCGGTAGGGGTGCGCCAGCTCCCAGCTCGGGAAGGTGTTGGTCGAGAAGCGCGAGTGCACCAGCACGAACGCCGAGCTCATCCGCTGGTCGGCGAGATCGGTGTAGAAGTCGGCGAGCTGGTAGCTGATCAGCATCCCCTTGTAGACCAGGGTGCGTGAGGACAGGCTGGCGATGTACATGCGATCCTCGAACGCCTTCTCGGCGAGCCGCCGGATCACGTAGAGCTTGCGCTCGAACGCGTCCTGGTCGGCTTGCTGCGCCGGACCCGCGCCGATGAACAGCTGGCGGATCGTCGGCTGCGATGCTCGCGCGGTCGGCCCGATCCGGCGGTCGTCGGTCGGCACCTCGCGCCAGCCGAGCACCTGCTGGTTCTCCCCGACGACGGTCCGCTCGAGCAGTGCCGTCAGCTCGGCCTGTTCGGTCGGGTCGGTGGGCAGAAAGCACATCGCCACGCCGTAGCGCCCGGCCGGCGGGAGCTCGAAGTCGACGACCGCGCGCAGGAACTCGTCGGGTATCTGGATCAGCAGACCCGCGCCGTCGCCGGTCTCGGGGTCCGCGCCGGCGGCCCCGCGATGCTCGAGGTTCGCGACCGCCTCGATCCCGAGCGCCACCACCTCGTTGGTCGGGCGATTGTCGAGCCGCGCGACAACGGCGACGCCGCACGCGTCGTGTTCGTAGCGTGGGTCGTACAGGCCGTCGGCCTGTTGGGGCTGGCGAATCCTGGTCATGTGTGAGTGATCCCGACCGGCGCGTCCCCGCTGAACGGGGTTGCGGGCACCTGAAGCGGAGGCGAATCCTAGCAGTCAAAAGCCGCCCCGTAGGGGGCTGTGGCGGTCCGTTCCGGCGCCGCGAAGCTCGCGCAGGGGCCGCTCGCGGGGCCGCCAAATCACGCCCTGCGGGGACTGCTCAGCGTCAGCACCTCCTCGTGCGAGCACAGCCTGGCGCGTCCTGGGCAGCTTCCGCAACGCTCGCGGTTGGGATCCGTCGACACCTCGAAGTGCCCGGCACGCAGCGGCTCCAGGCGCGCCGCGAGCCGCTCCTCCAGGCGCGCGCGCTCAGCCGCCTCGAAGCGGGTCGCCAGCAGCATCTCCGGGCGGCGCAGGAAGCAGTGGGCGACCTCGACCGCCGGCGCGCCCGAGGCGAGCCCCGCGAGCGCGTAGACCAGCCGCTGCACCGAGTAGTCGCGCTCGACGTGCGCCGCGAGGTCGGTCGCGTCCGCCAGCTGGTCGCTCTTGTAGTCGACGATCAGCAGCGTGCCGTCCGGCTCGACCGCGGCAACGTCGAGGAAGCCGCGCAAAAGCTCCTGCTCGCCGCGCAGCGCGAACGCGAAGACCTCCTCCCGGCGCACGTCGCGAGCCGCGGCGAGGCGCCCGCACAGCGGGCTCTGCGCGAACGCGCCGGCCAGCGCTGCGAGCGCCGCGAGATCCTCGCCCGGCCCGAACGCCACCCCGGCGAGCGCCGCGAGATCGGCGACCTCGCGCTCGCTCGGCGCCACCGGCGCGGCGAAGTCGAACCGTTCGAGCAGCGCGTGGATGACGACTCCGCGCGCCGCCGCGCCGCTGTCGCCGCCGCCCGGCAGCTCGACGTCGGGCAGCCCGATCACCCGTTGCAGGTGGTAGCGGTAGGCGCAGCGCTCGTACTCGGCGATCGCGGTGTAGGAGAGCGCCGGCGGGTTTGGCGCTGACACGCGCATGGCGGCAGCACCGCCCGGCATCGGATCGGCGTCCGCGGGCGGCGCAGCGGGCCCCTGCTCGAAGCCGTCGTCCTGCGCCGCGCCGAGCCCCAGCAGCTGCTCCGCGTCGTCCGGCGTGCACAGCGTCAGCCGCAGCGCGACGTCGCCCGCGCCCGCCAGCACCGCGACGCCGCCGCCCGCGGCGGCCCGCGACGGGAGGTCGCCGACGAGCGCCGGCCCGAGCCACGCGATCGCGCTCGCGGGCTCCGCCGGCCAGCGGGCGAAGCGGGCCGCTCCGCTGAGGATCAGCCGCTCGCGCGCGCGCGTCATCGCGACGTAGATGATCCGCTGCTCCTCGGCGAACGCGGCGACCGCGCGCTCCGCCCGCAGCTGCGCGTAGGCCAGCGTGTCGACCGCGCGGCGCTCGACGGTCGGCAGACGCAGCCCGACGCGCCCACGATCGGCGAGCAGCGGCGGCTCGCGGGTCACCAGCTGATGCGCGAGGTCGGCCAGGCACACCACCGGGAACTCGAGCCCCTTCGCGCTATGGATCGTCATCAGCCGGATCGCGCCGGTCCCCGCGGCGGGCGGCGGGGCCTCGGTCTCGCGGACCGACCCGACGCGCCCGGCGGCGAGCGCCTGCGCGAAGCGGCGAAGGTCACGCCCGTCGCGCGCCTCGAATTCGCGCGCGAGCCGCTCGAGCTTGCGTACGTTGGCCATACGCCGCTCCGGCGCGTGCAGCGCGCAGAGGTGGTGGTCGTAGCCGAAGCCGGCGACGGCGCTCGCCACGATCTCACCGAGGCCGCTGTCGGCGGCCGCCCGCCGCGCCCGCGCGAAGCGTCCGGCGAAGGTGGCCGAGCGCTCGTCGGGAGGCTCGCGTTCGAGCTGCTCCCAGACCGAGGTCTCGCGCTCGCGCGCCCGCAGGGCGAGCTCGACCAGCACGTCGGGCGGGCAGCCGCAGAGCGGCGATGCCAGCACGCTGTAGAGCGCCAGCTCGTCGAGCGGGTTGGCCAAGGCCCGCACGTACGCGACGAGGTCGACGATCTCCGGGCGCGCGAAGAACCCGCCGCCTGCCGTGGCGAGCGTCGGGTGGCCGAGGTCGGCCAGCGCCGCCTCGTAGACGCCGATCGCTCCGCCCGCGCGGAACAGCACGACGATCTCCTCCGCCCGCGCCTCGCCGGAGACGATCAGCTGATCCAGGCGGCGGGCCAGCAGGCGAGCCTCGGCACGCCGCCACAGCGGCGCCGGCGCCAGCTCGACCCCGAGCTGGCGCTCGTGGGGCTCCCAGCCGTCGGTGTCGACGACGAGCAGCTCGACGAGCGGCTCCGATCCGCCGCCCGGCTCGTCCGGGCGCCCCGCGATCAGCGGCACGAACTGCTCGCCGAAGCGCGGCCCGAAGACCGCGTTGACGGCCGCCAGCAACGGCGCGCGTGAACGGAAGTTCGTCGACAGCACGCCCGCGGAGCCGGTCTGCCCGAGCAGCGCACGCCGCTCGCGGAACAGCGCGACGTCGGCATGGCGAAAGCCGTAGATCGACTGGAACTCGTCGCCGACGGTGAACAGGTTGTCGCGGTCGAGGGTCGCGAGGATCGCCATCTGGCGCGCGTTGGTGTCCTGGAGCTCGTCGACCATCAGGCGCTCGAAACGATCGGACCACAGCGTCCGGATCTCCTCGTGCTCGCGCCAGCAGGGCGCCCGCCTCGAGCTCGAGATCGTCGAAGTCGACGACGCCGCGGCGGCGCTTGAGCGACGCGTAGCGCTGCGCGAACGCCCCGAGCAGGCCATCCAGGAGGGCCACCGCGGCGACGCCGAGCCGTCCGCGCAGGCCTCCTCATAGACCGCCCGCGCCGCCTCGTAGCGCTCGCTGGCGGCGCTGACGAGCGCGCTCGCCCCGTTGCGCAGGGCGAGCTCGGCGATCCGCAGCGGCGACGGGGCGACGGGCCCGGCGGCCAGCTCCGCGGCGGCCGCCAGCACCTCGAGCGCGCGATCGATCGTCTTGGTCGGGGGCGTCGGCCGCCAGCTCGGCGGCCAGCTCGCGCGCCGCCCTGACGAGCGCCGCCGCAGCCGCGGCCTCGTCGTGTCGCGCGGCCGCGACCGCGAGCGCCGGCGCTCGCTCGCCGCGGCTGCGCAGCTCGTCGTAGACCGAGTCGATCGCGCCGCGCAGCTCGGACGACGCCGAACGCCGCGGCGAGGTCGAGCGCTGCGTGATCGTCGAGCCATCTGGCGAGCGCCTGGTCGAACGCCGCATCGCGCAGCTCTGCCGCCTGGGCGTCGCCGAGCACCGTGAAGTCGGGCGCCAGCCCGACGAGCACCGCATGCGCGCGCAGCAGCCGTGCACAGAAGCCGTGGAAGGTCGACACGAACGCGCCCAGGCTCGCGCGCGCGGCCTCCCGCTCGCCCGCGGCGCCAAGCCGCAGGCGGACACGCTCGCGCAGCTCGCCGGCCGCGCGGTCGGTGAAGGTGATCGCGAGGATCCTGCCCGGGGCGATGCCGTCCTCGATGACGGCCCGCACGTAGCGCTCGACGAGCACGCTCGTCTTGCCGCTGCCGGCGCTCGCGGCGAGCGCGAGCGGGCCGCTGCGCCGCGCAATCGCCTGCTGCTGCTCATCGGTGAACGCGGGCAGCTCGCTCATCGCGCCTCGCAGCGGCAGATCGCCGGAAAGCGGCAGCCGCCGCCGGGAGTGCAGGTGGCCGGTCGCGGCTCGAGCGCGCCGCTCGTGAGCTCGCCCGCCGCCACCAGCGCCGCTGCGAGCTGCGCGTCGATCAGCGCGCGCAGCTCGTCGGGGGCGAGGCGATCGTTGTCGAACAGCGGCGCCGCCGGCTCGACGTCGGCGCGAATCGCGCCGCGCGGGCGCAGCTCGGCGGTGCGCAGCGGCTGATAGAGCCCGCCCACCCCCTCGTTGCCCAGCAGCTGCTCGACGGCGAGCATGTACAGCGCGGGCTGCAGGCATCCGCGCGGCCCCCACCTGGCGGCGGGCTCGGCGCTCGCCCCCTTGTAGTCGTAGATCAGCGCCGTGGAGGCCAGCGGGTCGATGTCGATCCGGTCGATCCGCCCGCACAGTGCGAGCGCCCCCCCGGCGAGCGACACGGCGGGAAACGGATCGTCGGCGAGCCCGAAGGCCAGTTCGAACTCGCGCGGCTCGTGGCTGCCGGGCGCGGCCGAGACGAACTCGAGATACCGCCGCAGATCACTGCGCAGCCGGCGGCGCTCGGCGCGGTCAAGCGGCGCGTTGGGCGAGAGCGCCCGCGCCGGCTCCGCCAGCACGGCGTCGAGCTGCTCGAGCGCGAACGGCAGGGCGGCGGCGTCGAGCCGGCCGCTGCCGGTTCGCTCGGCCAGCGCCGCGAACACGGCGCGCAGCGCTTCGTGCGCCGCCGAGCCGCGCACCAGCACCAGCGCGTCGGGCGCGAGCGGCCGCGCGCGCAGGCCGCGCTCGACGAACCACGAAACCGGGCACGCGACCCACCGCTCGAGCGCCGAGGCCGAGTGGGGATCGTGGCCGCGCAGGGCGGCGAGGCGCTCCGGCAGCGCGAGCGAGCCGATCACCGGCCCGCGCCGGCGCGGGCCGCGGAGCACGCGCTCGAGGCTGGCGAGCGCCGGCGCGCTCGCCGACCCCTCCCCCCACGCCACGGCGCCCGCGCCGCGCAGCGCGCGGCCACTGATCAGCTGCTCATCGAAGCAGTCCGCGAGGTCGTCGACGAACAGCGACGGCAGCGCGGCCTCGCCGTCGTCGGTCGCGTCATGCCAGCTGACGCGCAGCCACCGCGTCGGTCGCGAGCACAGCGCGTAGAACAGGTAGCGCTCCGCCGCGAGCGCATCGTCCTGGCCGCCGAGCATCAGGCCCGAGACCTGCGCGAGCTCCGCGCGCTCGGCCGCGGCCAGGAACTGCTCCTCGCGCGCCGGCGCCGGGAACGCTCCCTCCTGCAGCCCGGCGATGAACAGCGCGCGGACACGCCGGGCGCGCAGCGCGAGGGCGTCGCAGATCAGCACGGCGTCGGCGTCGGTCCCCGCCGCGAGCTCGACGACGACGGCCTCGAGCGCGGCGGCGACCGCCGCCGGGCCGGGGGCGAGTGAGCGATCGGCGCGCGTGAGCTCGCGCAGCTCGCGCAGCGTGCGCCGGCCGGCGCCGAGCACGGCGGCCTGCCAGACATCGAGCAGCGCCGCCTCGCGGCGCCACGGCGCGGCAAACAACCCCTCGAGCTCCCGTTCCACGCGATCGAGCAGCGCCGGCCCGCGGCGCGGCGCCGCCTCTGCCAGCCGATCGAGCGCGTCCAGCGGCCAGTGCTCCTGCTCCCACAACGCCCGTGCGGCGGCGAGCTCGCCGATCCCGCCCGTCAGCAGCGCCGCCTCGAAGCGGTCGACGAACGCCGCCTGGGCGACGACTCCCGGCGTGCGCAGCCAGCGCACGAGGTCCGCGGCGCCGCCGCCGAGCAGGCCGGCGCGCAGCAACGCGAGCAGGCCGCCGCCGAGCGCGCTGTCGGCGAAGCGCTCGCGGCGGGCCGCCGCGTGCGGCACGCCGCGCGCGTCGAGCACCCCGGCGAGCAGCGCGCCGACGCTGTGCGCTCCGCGGATCACGACGGCGATGTCGCGCGGCGCACAGCCGGCCGCCACGAGCTCGGCGATCTCGGCGGCGATCAGCTCCGCCTCCGCCCGCTCGTCGCCGCCCTCGAGCAGCCGCACCGCGCTTCCCGGCGACCGCGCGGCGGGGGCGTCCTCGAACAGCGAACGCTCGAGATGGTGCAGCGTCGGGTCCTCGTAGTAGGTATCGACCGGCCGCAGCGTGATGACCTCCTCGGCGCCGGGGCGCAGCGTCTCGAGGATCGCCGCGCGTCCGGCGAGCGCCACCCGCCCGGGCTCGCCCGGGAGCGAGATCGTGACCTGCGTGCCGACGCGCTGCGCGAGCGTCTCGATCGCGTCGAGCTGCAGCGGATCGAGGTCGTCGAAGCCGTAGCAGAACACCGGCGTGCGCCCCCACCGGTGCGGCTCGAGGCGCAGCGCGTCGAGCGCGCGCGTCGCGAGCAGCTCGCCGTCGAGACGGTCCAGCCGCTCGAGCGCGCGGCGGTAGTCGCGATAGACCGTCGCCAGCTCCTCGCCGTAGCGCGCTCGCCGCGTCCCGACCGGCGCCCACGCGCGCAGCGCCGCGATCAGCCGCGGCGGCGGCACCCGGCGCGACTCGAGTTCGGCGACGAAGCGGGCGAGCGCCCGCACGAAGCCGGGCGACTGCGCTGCGGGGGCCAGCGCCTCGAGCGACGCTGCGGCGACGACCGCTTCGAGGAGCCGCTCACGCGCCTGCTCGCCGATCGCGATCTCGGCGACCCCGGCCCGGCGCGCGATCTCGCGCATCAGCCCGCCGAACGGCTCGACCCGCACCCCGAGCACCGCACCCTCGCCGGCCAGCTCGCGGCGGTAGTGCTCGACGTCGCGCGCGCGGGGAACGACGAGGATCGGGCTGCGCGCGAGTGCCGCGCGGTAGCGGTCGAGCACCAACTGGGCCTTCGCCGAGTTGGCCGGGCCGGTCACCACTGTGAGTCCCATCGCTCCCATGGTGGCGACGGACGGGGACGGTACAGCGCGCGCCTGCGCGGCTCGCGCCGGCCAGCGGCGGCTAGGCGGCGCTGCGCTGCGCCGCGGTCGCCGCGGGCTCGGCGACGGCCTGCTCCAGCTCGACCTCGGCGTCCGGCGGCTTGGCCCCCTCGTGGGCCCACGGCTCGTCGAACTCGACGCGCCACTTGCCGTCGGGCGTCTGCATCAGGGCGAGGCGGGCTCGGAACGAGCGGCCGCTGCGCCCGCGAAAGCCGGTCACCGGGCGCTCGGTGCGACCGGTGGCGATCAGCTCGCGGGCAACCGTGAGCGGGAGTTGCTTGCCGGCCTTGCTCTTCCAGATCACGAAGCCGCAGCCCGGATCTTCGCGCGCCCAGCAGGAATAGCCCTTGCGATTCTCGACGATGTCGTGACCGCAGACCGGACACGGGCCGAGGTTCGCCCGCGGGATGCGCACGTCCTTGAGCGTCACGTCGAGCACCTCGACGGTCTCCTTGGCGAAGCCGGCGATGTCGCGCATGAACTGCTCGCGTGAGTCCTCCCCGCGCTCGATCCGCCCGAGCCGCTGCTCCCAGCGGCCGGTGAGGTCCGGCGAGGTCAGCGCGTGCTCGCCGAGCAGCCGGATCACGTTCAACCCCTTCTCGGTCGCGACCAGCGAACGGCCGTCGCGCTCGACGTAACCGACGTCGATCACGCGCTCGATGATCGCTGCACGCGTCGCCGGCGTGCCGATGCCGGAGTCCTTCATCGCCTCGCGCAGCGCCTCGTCGTCCACGAGCTTGCCGGCGGTCTCCATTGCGCCGAGCAGCGAGGCGTCCGTGTAGCGGCGCGGCGGCTTGGTCTCCTTGGCCAGCGCTTCGACCTCGAGTGTGCGCGAGGGCTCGCCCTCGTCGAGCCGCGGCAGCTCCCCGTCGTGGCCCTCGTCCTCGTCGCCGGCGGGCTCCGGTGCGGGCGACTCCTCGGCGGCGGTGAGGTACACACCGCGCCAGCCCGGCACGAGCAGGACCCTGCCGCGCGTGCGGAAGACGTGCTCGGCGACCGTCGTTTCGACGCGCGTGTTCTCGAGCACCGCCTCGGGGTGAAACGCCGCGAGGAAGCGGCGCACGACCAGGTCATAGACACGCCGGTCGTCGGCGTCCATCTTCTCGACGGGATGCTCGGCGCGCGTCGGGATGATCGCGTGGTGGTCGGTCACCTTGCTGTCGTCGATCACGCGCGCCAGCGGCAGCACGTCGAGCCCGCTGACGTAGCCGGCCGCTTCGCGGTACTCGGGGCGAGCGCCGACGAGCTCGGCCGTCGGCTTGATCTCGTCTGCCATGTCGCTGGTCAGGAAGCGGCTGTTGGTGCGCGGGTAGGTGAGCGCCTTGTGCTCCTCGTAGAGCCGCTGCGCGGCACCGAGCGTGCGGCGCGCCGAGAAGCCGAAGCGCGTGTTCGCGTCCCGCTGCAGCGACGTCAGGTCGTAGAGCATCGGCGGCTTCTCGGTCACCTCGCGCTTCTCGACCTTGGTGATCTCGCCTGCGCCGTCGCGCACCGCGGCGACGATCTCCAGTGCCTGCGCCTCCGTGGCAAGCCGCGGCTTGGCACCCGCATGGAAGCGGCCGTGGTAGCGGCGCTGGGGGTCGTCGGAGGGCTCGAAGCGCGCGTCGACCAGCCAGTAGGGCTCCGGGATGAAGGCGCGGATCTCCTCCTCGCGGCGGGCGATGATCGCGAGCGTCGGCGTCTGGACGCGTCCCAGCGAGACGGCGCCGTCGAAGGACGAGCGCAGGCGGATCGTCGCCGCCCGCGTGGCGTTCATGCCGACGATCCAGTCGGCCTCCGAGCGCGACCGGGCCGCCTGTTCGAGCCGCGCGAGCTCCTCGGCCGGCCGCAGCGACGCGAACGCCTCACGCATCGCCGCGGTCGTCATCGAGGACAGCCAGAGTCGGCGGACCGGCAGCTTCGAGCCGGCCTTCTCGTAGAGATAGGCGAAGATCAGCTCGCCCTCGCGCCCGGCATCGCAGGCGTTGATCACATCCGTCACGTCGTCGCGGTGCAGCTGCTTGGTGACGACCGACATCTGCTTCTTCGAGCGCTCGTCGCGGACCACCAGTTTGAAGCGGTCGGGGACGATCGGCAGGTCGGCCATCCGCCAGCGCTTGAACTTGGGGTCGTACTCGTCGGGCTCGGCGAGCTGCACGAGGTGCCCGACGGCCCAGCTGATGACGTGCTCGGGGCCCTCCAGGAAGCCCTCGTGCTTCGCGAAGGGGCCGGGCAGCACGCGCGCAAGGTCGCGCCCGACCGACGGCTTCTCGGCGATCACCAGGGTCTTGGAGTTCGACGACCCACGGCCGCCGGCGGGCGGCACGGCGGTCTCGGGCGAGCTCTCAGCCTGCTCGGTCATGGGTCGCAGCGTAGCGGGCGCGCGGGATCACCCCGTGCAGCCCTCGTCCGACACCGGTCCACGAACGCGCGCAAGGTCCGCCCGGACCGTCGCGTTGGCGACGCCGTAGCCGCCGGCCGGGCCCGGGCTCGTCGTCGCGGCGAAGATCGTGCTGATCACGGCGCCGGAGCGATCGACCACCGGACCGCCCGAGTTACCCGGGCGGATCTGGCCACGGACCGCGGTCAGCAGGCGCGGCAGCGGTCCGCGGCCGTAGGCGTCCTGGGCCTCGACATCCTCGGTGACCCCGATCCTCGCCGGCGCGACCGCGAACGGCCCGTCGAGCGGATAGCCGAGAATCGCCCCCGGGGTCTCGGGCGCGGGATCGCGCGCGAGCGACAGCGCGGGCAGGTCGAGGCCCGGCACGCGCAGGATCGCGACGTCGTTGCGCGGGTCGAACAGAACCGTGGCCGCGGGTATGCCGGGGTACTGGCCAGCGACCTGGACGGTGGTATCGCTCTCGCCGGCGACCACATGTGCGTTGGTCACGACCAGATCGCGTGCGATCACCCAGCCGGATCCTTCGATGCCGAGTCCGCACGCGCTGCCGAGGACCCTGACGACGCTGCCCCGCACGCGCGCCACCGCCGGCAGCTTTGCGAAGGCGGCCGGCGGCTGCGCCACCGTCGCGGCCCCGCCGGCGATCGCCGGCAGCGGATCGATCCGGGCCAGCGCGTTGAGCACGACCCCCGAGGGCGGCATCAGCTCGTCGAGCCGGCGCAGGATCGCCGAGCGCCGGACCTCTCCGCGCAGCGACCCGGTTCCCGGCAGCGTCAGCACGACCGCCCCGAGCACCCACGCGATCCCGAGCGCGAGCGTGGCGCTGAGCAGTGCGCCCAGCACGCCGTCGACGACACCCAGGAACGGCAGCCGCAACCCGCGCCGCAGCCGCACGCCGACAACCTCGAGGCCGAGCGCCAGGATCGCGCCGGCGGTGAGCGCGCCGAACAGGCCGAACAGCGGCGCGTAGGGCGAGGCGCCGCCTCCGCCGAGCAGCGCGTCGGCCAGCCGCGTCCCGGCGATCGCCCCCGCCACGAACCCGCTCAGCGACAGCACGCCGACGATGAACCCGCGGAAATAGCCGGCCACCGCGAACAGCAGGGTCGCGGCGAGGATCATCCAATCGAGCGTGGTCATGGCCGCCGTTGCGAGCGTACTTTGTCGGGCTCTCCGGTCCGCGCCTCAAACCGCCGCCACCGGCGTGGCCGGGCGCAGACGACACGCGCCAAATCTCCCGCACCGGCGCGAGCATCGGTACATTCGTCAGGCCCGTCCGCGGGACGGGCGGCCCGCCAGCCGCAACGATCCGGGGAGATCTGATGAGCACGACACTTCCGCCCACGCTGTCCGAGTCGGCGCTGTCGGCCGCGCTCGATGAGTTCGCCGCCACGCTGGGGAGCGCGCGGGTGCTGACCGGCGAGGCCGACCTCAGCCTCTACCGCGATCCGTTCCAGCACGAGAGCTCCGAGGAGTTCGCCGCGTCGGCCGTGCTGATGCCCGATCGCGTCGAGGAGATTCAGGAGATCGTGCGCATCGCAAACCGCCACCGAGTGCCGCTGTGGACGGTCTCGCAGGGTCGCAACAACGGCTACGGCGGTCCCGCGCCTCGTGTCGGGGGCTCGGTCGTCGTGAGCTTGCGCAACATGAACCGCGTGCTCGAGATCGACGAGGAGTGCGCCTATGCCGTGGTCGAGCCCGGCGTGCGCTGGTTCGACCTCTACGAGGCGATCAGGGCCGGCAACCACAGGCTGATGCTGTCGGTCGCCGACGTCGGCTGGGGCAGCGTCATCGGCAACACGCTCGACCACGGCATCACCTATATGCCGTACGGCGTCGACATGGGGATGCAGTGCGGGATGGAGGTCGTGCTCGCCGACGGCGAGCTGCTGCGCACCGGCATGGGCGCGATGGAGGGCAACCGCTCATGGCATCTCTACAAGCGCGGTCTCGGCCCGACCCCGGATCAGCTGTTCATGCAGTCGAACTTCGGCATCGTCACGAAGATGGGCGTCTGGCTGATGCCCTACCCGGAGGTCTACATGCCGCTGTGGCTGCGTGTCTGGCGTGACGACGACCTCGGCGCCGTCGTCGACACCCTGCGTGCGCTGATGCTCGACGGCACGGTGCGCATGGTGCCGCAGGTGATGAACACGCTGCTGCTGGGCTCGGTGATGACCACCCGCGAGCAGTGGTGGACCGGCGAGGGCCCGATTCCCGAGGCGGTGATCGACACGATGGGTCGCGAGCTGGAGATCGGCCGCTGGATCATGCGCTTCGCGCTCCACGGCGACGAGGCGGTCGTCGACCATCGCTACGAGAAGATCAAGCGGGCGTTCGCGCAGATCGACGGTGCCGATGTCTGGGGGACGAAGTGCGCTCCCGAGGACATCCCGGCGCTCGAGCATCCGTCCGAGCGCGTCCAGGGGGGCGTGCCGAGCCTCGACCTCAACGTGATGACGGCCTGGTACGGGGGCGAGGAGGGCGGCCACATCGGCTTCTCGCCGATCGCCCCGATGGTCGGCCGCGATGCCCACGCGCTGCGCGACCTGCTGCGCCCGATGATCAACGCCGCCGGGCTCGACTACATCGCCGCGCTGCTGCCGATCAACGCGCGCAGCTTCGCCCACATCACGCTGGTGATCTTCGACACCAAGGACGCGGCCCAGGTCGCCAGCGCCTACGACGTCTGCACCAGGCTGGTCACCGAAGCCGCCAAGCAGGGCTACGGCGAGTACCGCGCACATCTCAGCTTCATGGACCTCGCCGCCGAGCAGTACTCGTGGGGCAACCACGCCTACCGCCGTTTCTGCGAGACGCTCAAGGACGCGCTCGACCCGAACGGGATCCTCGCGCCCGGCAAGCAGGGCATCTGGCCGAGCTCGATGCGCTACGACGGAGCGCGGCGCTAGCGGTCGTGCGCGCCGTCTCGGTCGCCGATGACCGCCGGCTGGTCGCCGGCGAGCACCCGCTGCCGTCGCCGGCCGCCGGCCAGGCGCTGCTCGAGGTGGCCTACTGCGGGATCTGCGGCTCCGACCTGCATTTCCGCGACGTGCCCGAGCTGTTCCCCGCAGGCACCGTCCCCGGCCACGAGATGTCAGGCCGGATCGTCGCCCTCGGCGACGGGCTGGATTCCTGGCAGCTGGGCGACCGTGTCACCGTCCTGCCGTTCGCCCAGTGCGGCGAATGCGAGCTCTGCCGCAGCGGCCAGGAGCAGGTCTGCCCCCGCGCGATTCCCGACGGGGTCGGGCTCGGCACCGGGCGTCCCGGCGCCTACGCCGAACAGGTTGTCGTCGACGGCCGCATGCTGTTCGCCCTGCCGGACTCGGTCGATGACCGCGCCGGGGCGCTGACCGAGCCGCTCGCCGTCGCCGTGCGAGCCGTCGAGCAGTCCGGGCTCGCCCCCGATCAGCCCGCCGTGGTGCTCGGCGGCGGCGCGATCGGCATGCTCACCGCCCTGGTGCTCGCCGACCGCGGCTTCCGCCAGGTCGTGCTGGTCTCACGAAACCCCGCCCGAGCCGAGCTCGCCGGAGCGCTCGGCCTGACCGCGGTGTCGCTGGACGATCTGCCGGCACAGGCGCCGGCGTGCGTGTTCGAGTGCGCCGGCACCCCCGCGGCGGCGCGCCTGGCGATCGAGCTGGTGCGCCCGCTCGGCCGGGTGATGCTCGTCGGCGTCGCGCTCGAGCCGCTCGACCTCGCCGCCCCGCCGCTGCTGTTCAAGGAGGTCGAGCTGCATGGCGTGCTCTCCTACTCTCGCGCGAACTTCGCCGCCGCGATCGAGATGCTCGCCGAGGGGCGCATCCCCGTCGAGTCGCTGATTACCGCGACGGCGCCGCTCGAGGACGCCGAGGCGATGTTCGAGACGTTGACCGCGCGCAGCAACCGCCACCTGAAGGTGCTGCTCGCACCGCAGCAGCACCCCGCACCGGCGAGCGCGTAGCGATGGCGCCGGCCCGGTACTCGGCCGAGCAGGTGCTGGACGCCGTCCGTGCGATCCCTGAGGGCTTCGTGCGCACCTATGGCGACCTGTCGCCCGGCGCGCCGCGCTTCAGCGGGACGGCCCTGCGGAATGTCGACGCCGACGTCCCCTGGTGGCGGGTCGTCCGCGCCGACGGCTCGCTCGCGATGGGCGAGCAGCAGCGCGCTCTGCTGGCGGCCGAGGGGGTTCCGTTCCTGGCCACCGATCCGCCCAGGCTGGACATGCGCATCGCGCGGCTGCCGGACTCTCCGTGGTGAGCCGGCCGCACGCGGGTGGGCGTGCGGGCCGGCGGCTGGCACGGATGCGCCGAGAGCCAGGCGAGCGAACCGTCGTCGGCGTGCTCGGCCGCCGCGTTCCCGGTCAGCCCGACGATGCCGTGCGCGCCCGCGGTGTGGGCGCTGAGCCCGAGCACGGCTCCGGGTCGTCCTGCGGCGCCGTCGAGCCGGCCGCCTCGTCGCCGTTGCGCGCCGCGGGCGCCGCGCGGGTCAGGGTCGCGCGGCGCACGTCACTCGGCGTCAGCTCGTAGTGCTGCTTGAAGACGCGCGCGAAATGGGCAGCGTCATGGAAGCCCCAGCGGAACGCGATTTCGGTGACCGAGCCCCCGCTCGCCAGCGTCAGATCCTGGTGGCAGCGGGCCAGCCGCTCGTGGCGGATCAGCCCGCACACCGACTCGTCGGTCTCTTCGAACAGGGCGTGCAGCGCGCGCACCGACATCGCGTGGGCGGCAGCGATCGACTCGGGGCCGAGCGACCCGTCCTGCAGGTGGGCGCGGATGTAGCGGCGCACCTCGGCGCACATCGCGGCGCGCTTGGCAGAACGGCTCGATGGCACGTTGGGCGCGACGGCGGCGCGCAGCAGCTCGAGCGCCACGTCGGCGGCGACGGCCCGGCCCGGCTCATCGAGCGCGCCGAGCTCGAGCGCCAGCGCGTCGAGGTAGCGGACCAGCAGCCGTACCGACGCCGTGCGACCGAGTGGCGGCAGCGACCCGACGTCGTCGAGGCGCGGGCACACGGCGAGCAGCCGGTCGCGGGGAAAGATCACGGTGCGTTTGACGAACGGCTCGATCACCTCGATCTCGACCGGCATCAGCCCGTCCCAGAGCACCACGTCGCCGGCGGTGAGGCTCAGCTCGCGCGACCGCTCGCGAATCTGCTCGACGCCCTTGCGGACGAACTGGAGGCCGAAGACCCCTGCGTCACGCTGCGCGGTGGTGGCGGTCGCCGTGCGGGCCAGGAACGGCGACGACGCACAGTCCACGAGCGCCAGGTCGCCGAAGCGCCGCCGTGTGACGGCGCCGTAGAAGGTGCTCGGCGTGCGCTGGGTCGAGCGCACGTCGAACAGCAGATGCGTCTCGGCCAGGATGTCGGTCCACTCCTCGAGCGCCCGGACGCTGAGCGCGGAGCGCATCCGCCAGCGCTCCGGGCCGGTGCGCTCATCCACCGGTGCGCCCGCCGTCTGCTCTCCGATCACCACGTCCCTCACCTCCCCTGGGCCGCTCGCGATTCTCGGGCCATGCTAGTGCAAACCCCGCCGCCCGGCGGCGGCACGGCCGAGCTCGACGCGGCAGCGGTCATGACGGCCCACCGGCCGCCTCGCGGCGCGCCGCGTAGGCGACGAAGGCGTCGAGCGCCCGCGGGTCCGCGAGCGCGTCGCGGCTGGCGACCTCGGCCGCCGGCGCGCCGAGCAGGATCCGTTTGACGGGAAGCTCGAGCTTCTTCGCGGTGAGCGTCCGCGGGATTGCCGGTACCGCCTCGAGCGTGTCGGGGACATGCCGCGGAGAAAGCGCTCCGCGCAGCTCCGCCGCGATCCGCGCGCGCAGCGCATCGTCCACGACGACGCCGTCGGCCACGACGACGAACAGGATCAGCTCACCCGGCCCGCCTTCGCGATCCTCGAGATGCACGACGAGGCTGTCGGCGATCTCGTCGAGCGCCTCCACCACCGGGTAGAACTCGCCGGTGCCGAGCCGCACGCCGCCGCGATTCAGCGTCGCGTCGGATCGGCCGGTGATCACGGCGCTGCCGCGCTCGGTGAACATGATCCAGTCCCCATGGCGCCAGACGCCGGGGAAGTCCTCGAAGTAGGTCGCGCGGTAGCGCGACCCGTCCGGGTCGTTCCAGAAACGCAGCGGCATCGAAGGCATCGGCGAGCGGATCACGAGCTCGCCGAGCTCGCCGATCACGGGTTGGGCGTCGGCGTTGTAGGCGGCGGCGTCGACGGCGAGCTCGCAGCCCGACATCTCGCCCCGGTAGACCGGAAGCAGCGGGCTACCCTGGACGATGCCCGTGCACAGGTCGGTGCCGCCGCTACCGACGCTGAGCAGCACGCTCGGGTCGAGCTGCTCGTAGGCCCAGTCGAACCCCTCGGGTGCGAGCGGCGAGCCGGCGACGCACAGCTGGCGGATCGACGAGGTGTCGTGGTCACGGACGTTGACCCCGGCCTTGCGGCAGGCCATCAGCAGCGCGGGGCTGATGCCCATCAGGGTGGGCCGCAGCTGCTCGGCCAACCGCCACTGCAGCTCGAGGTCGGGATAGCTCGGGTTGCCGTCGAGCATCACGATCGACGCGCGCAACAGCAGCGACGATGCGAGCGCGTTCCACATCATCCAGGCGGTCGTCGTGAACCACATCAGCCGGTCGCCCGGCCGCAGATCCCAGCTCAGGCCGTGGTTCTTGAAGGCCTCGACGAGGATCCCCCCGTGGCCGTGCACGATCGCCTTGGGCAAACCCGTCGTGCCCGAGGAGAACAGGACCCACAGCGGATGGTCGAACGGGACCTGCTCGAACTCGAGCGCACCCGGCTGCGCCAGCAGCGTGTCCCAGGCGAGCGTGGCTGGAAGCTCGTCGTCGGGTCCGCCGCCGTAGGGCACGTGCACGACGTGCTCGAGCGTGGGGCACGCCGCCCGCAGCGCGGCCACCGCGGCGCGGCGGTCGATCGGCCGATCCCCGTAGCGGTAGCCCGCGACCGCGAGCATGACCTTCGCGTCGAGCATCGCAAAGCGGTCGATCACGGCGCGCGGACCGAACTCCGGCGGGCACGCCGCCCACATCGCCCCGAGGCTGGCGGTGGCGAGGAATGCGATCAGCGTCTCCGGGATGTTCGGCATGTAGCCGACGACGCGGTCCCCGGCCTGCACGCCGAGCCGCTGCAGGCCGGCGCGCGCCGCGGCGACCTGCTCGCGCAGCTCGGCGAAGGTCAGCTCCACGGGCGCGCGGGTCTGGGAGTGTGCGACCACCGCCACGCGAGCGGAGTCCTCGTCGGTCCCCAGCATGTGCTCGGCGTAGTTGAGGCGCGCCCCGGTGAACCACTCGGCGCCCGGCATCTGGCGGGAGCCGAGCACGCGATCGTAGGGAGTGCTGGCGCGAACGCCGAAGAAGTCCCACAGCGAGCCCCAGAAGCCCTCGAGGTCCGCTACCGACCACTGCCAGAGGTCGGCGTAGCCGTCGAAGGAACGGTCGCGATGCTCACGCAGCCAGCGGAGGAAACCGGCGATCTGCGTCGCCTCGTCGCGCGGCTCCGGCGGGCGCCAAAGCGTCGTGAAGGGCTCGCTCATGCTCTCAGCCGGCTGCGCCCGAGCCCGCCGTCAGCCCGCGGATCAGATCCGACGCCTTCTCCGCGATCATGATCGTCGCCGCGTTCGTGTTGCCGCGCGTGATCTTCGGCATCACCGACGCGTCGGCGACGCGCAGCCCGTCGACGCCACGGACACGCAGCGCCGAGTCGAGCACCGGTCCCATCGAGCAGGTCGACGTCGGGTGATAGACCGGCTGTCCGGCGCGGCGGGCCCACGCCATGATGTCCTCGTCCGAGTCGGATGCCGGCACGCTGAAGGGCGCGCGCAACGCCGTCGCGAGCGCCGGCTGCGAGGCGATCTCCAGCGCGATCCGAGTCCCGGCGAGCATGCTCGCACGATCCTCGTCGGTGGTCAGGAAGTTGCACAGCACGACCGGCTTCGAATCGGCGCGCGGCGTGCGCAGCCTGACGTGGCCGCGGCTCGTCGGCTTGATCACCACCGGCCCGAAGCAGAAGCCGTGGTCATGCGGAGCGGTCAGCCCCTCGTCATAGAACAGCGAGGGCGCGAAGTGGAACTGGACGTCGGGCGCCTCGAGGCCCGGGCGCGAGCGGATGAACGCGGCGCCCTCCGGGATGTTCGAGGTCAACGGCCCGCGCCCCTTCCCGAGCAGCTCGAGATTCTCGGGCGTCAGCGCCCCGAACAGCGATTGCTCGTCGGTGAGGTAGTTGAGCTGCGCCATGCAGTGGTCCTGGAGGTTCTCGCCGACGGGGAGGTCGACGCGCACGTCGATCCCCAGCGTCGCGAGATGGTCGGCGGGCCCGATCCCGGAGAGCATCAGCAGCACCGGCGACTGGTAGGCGCCGGCCGAGAGGATCACCTCGCGCTCGGCGCGGATCTCGACGAGCTCGTCGCCGAGGGCGACCTCGACGCCGACGGCGCGGTCGCCCTCGAACAGGATCCGCGTGCTCAGCGCCCTGGTGATCAGCTCGAGGTTTGGACGCCCGAGCGCCGGGTGCAGGAACGCGTCCGCCGTGCTCCAGCGCAGGCCGTCGCGCTGGGTCAGCTGGAAGCGCCCCGCGCCCTCCTGGCGAGCGCCGTTGAAGTCGGGGTTGCGCTCGTGACCGGCCTGCGCGGCCGCCTCGATCATCGTGTCGACCAGCGGGTTCAGCGAGCGGCTCTCCGAGACCGAGAGCGGGCCGCCGGCGCCGTGGAAGGCATCCTCACCACGCTCGTTGTCCTCCGAGCGCCGGAAGTAGGGCAGCACGTCCTCGTAGGCCCAGCCGTCGCAGCCGAGCGCCGCCCACTCGTCGTAGTCGGCGCGGTTGCCGCGGATGTAGATCATCGCGTTGATCGAGCCGCAGCCGCCCAGCACACGCCCTCGCGGGAGGTACAGGCGTCGACCGTCGAGGCCGGGCTCGGGCTCGCCCAGGAGGTCCCAGTCGATCCCCGACTTGAACACCGCCGGGAAGGCGATCGGCGTCTGGATCTCGGCCTGGCGATCGCTGCCCCCGGCCTCAAGCACCGCAACGCTGACGTCGGGATCCTCGCTCAGCCGCGACGCGAGCACGCAGCCCGCGGAGCCGGCGCCGACGATCACGTATTCGTAGCGGCGCTCAGTCGACACGAATCAACACCTTCATCACCTCGCCAGGATGCTCGATCGCGAACTCGATCGCCTCCGGCGCGCGCTCGAGGGGAAACTCGTGGCTGATTAGGCGCGAGAGCAGATCCGCGTTGCGCTCGACCGCCGCAACCGCCTCGCCGAAGTCGCCGCCGCCGCAGCAGCTGACGCCCAGCACATCGACCTCCTTCTCGGTCAGCATCCCGACACGCACCGACACGAGGTCGTTCGACATGCCCACCTGAACGGCACGGCCGGCGGAGGCGACCATCTCGAACATCGCACCGACGGCCGCAGCGGCCCCGGTCGCGTCGACTGCGACGGGCGGCCCGCCGCCGCCAGCCCAGTCGCGCGCGGTGCGGACCACGGCGTCGGCGTCGGTCCAGACGAGCCCCTCGGCCCCCATCTCGCGGCTCAGAGCGAGCCGGCGCTCCTGGAGGTCGACGACGAGCACCTCGGCGCCGCGCTCGCGCGCCAGCATGCAGACGCATTGCCCGATCGGGCCCGCGCCGAGCACGACGACGTGCTCGCCGGACTCGATCCGCGCGCGATGCACGGCGCGGACGGCGATCGAGACCGGCTCGACCAGCGCCGCCACGGCGCCGTCGTCGGCCTTGATCGGGAAGACCTGCTCCTGGGGGACACAGAGGCGCTGCTGCAGCCCGCCGTCGAGGTGGATCCCAATCAGCGTGAAGTTGTCGCAGGTGTTGGGCCGGCCGATGCTGCACGGGTAGCAGTGCCCGCAGGCGTGCAGCGGATAGATCGCGACGCGCGAGGCGATCTCGAGCTCCGGGCGGCAGCCGGGCCCGATCGCCTCGACGCTCGCGCCGCACTCGTGGCCCTGGATCCTCGGGAACGGCGAGACGCCGCCGCCGGCCTCCGCCGACAGCTCACCGAGCAGGAAGTGGTAGTCCGAGCCGCAGATGCCGACCGCCTCGCTGCGAACCAGCACCTGTCCGAGCCCCGGGTCGGCCGGCTCGGCAACGTCGGTCACCTCCATCGCGCCCACTCCCCGCGTTACCGCCGCGCGCATGCTCACCCCTCCCCGGCGCCCTGCTCGAACACGTTGACCTCGATCCGCACCCCGTCGGGACCTTCGAAGAACAGCTGGCGCAACCCCACCTCGGGGATGCTCTTGCGCACCGCCGCGACGCCGTCGCGCTCCAGTCGCTCGGCCGCCGCAGCGTAATCGGTCGCGGCGAACGCCACGTGGTCGACGTGCCCGGCTGGCGCGCGCAGCCCGGCGCCGAGGGCGTGCGCGGTGTAGATCTCGCGGTCGGCGATGTGAAGGCACGGCCGCCCGCCCGCGTACAGCCAGTACCCAGGGAACGGCAGCGGCGGGCGCTCGCCGACCGTCATCCCGACCGTGCGGCAGTAGAACTCGCGCGAGCGCTCGATGTCGTCGCTGAGCACCAGCACGTGGTCGAGCGCGGCAGCTCCCATCTCAGCTCGCCGTGCGGCCGATGGTGCGGAGCAGGTAGGCCGAGTGCAGCAGTTCGGGCTTCTGGCGCAGTTCCGCCGCGGTGCCCGAGAATTCGATCACGCCGCCATTCATCACGTAGGCGTGGTTGGCAAGGTCGAGCGCCACGGTCGCGAACTGCTCGATCAGCAACACGCCGGTGCCTGATTCGCTGATCGTGCGCAGCGTCGGGATCAGGCGCGTGATGACGACGGGCGCGAGGCCGAGCGAGAGCTCGTCGATCAGCACGACCTTCGGCGCGGAGACCAGCGCCTGCGCCAGCACGACCATCTGCTGCTCACCGCCCGAGAGCAGCCGCGCCGGCGAGCTGAGCCGCTTCTTGAGCTCGGGGAAGAGGTCGAGCGCGCGCTCGCGCGCCGCCGTTGCTTCGGGGCGCCCGAGCGTGTAGGTCGCGACCTTCAAATTCTCCTCGACCGTCAGCGCCGCCAGCAGGCGCCGCCCCTCGGGGACGATCGCGACGCCAGCCCGGCGGATCGCCTCGGGCCGCGCCTTGCCGAACTCGCGGTCACCCAGGGCGACCGACCCGCTGCGCGCGCGCAGCACGCCGCCGACGGCGAGCACCAGGCTCGACTTCCCGGCGCCGTTGGGCCCCAACAGCGCGGTGACCTCGCCGGGCGGCACCTCGATCGAGACGCCGCTGACGACGTCGCGGTTGCCGCGTGCCACCGTGAGGTCGCGGATGTGGAGCGTTGCCGTGTTCGCGCTCGGGCCACCGGCGCGGGCCTCGCGCGGTTCCCCGGCGGCACCCTCCGCCGCGGCGGTCTCGCTCATACGAGCTGCTCCGTCCCGAGGTAAGCGCGCATCACGCGTTCATCGCGGAGCACCTCCGCGGTCGGCCCCGACGCGATCAGCGCCCCGAAGTCGAGCACCGAGGTGACGTCACAGCACGCGGAGACGAGGCTCATGTCGTGGTCGACGAGGATCACGAGCGCCCCCATGTGGTCGGGGATCGCCCGGATCACGCGGCTCAGATGCTCGGTCTCCTCGTCGGGAAGGCCGGCGGCGGGCTCGTCGAGCAGCACGAGCCGCGGCTTGCCGACGACCGCTCGAGCGATCTCGACGAGCCGCCGGTCGCGCGCGCCGAGCGTGCCGACCTTGGTCGCCGGGTCCGGGGCGAGGCCGACAAACTCGATCGCGCCGAGCACGTCAGTGCGCCGGCTGGCGCGCCCGCGGCGCGAATGCTCGTGCACCATTGCCACGTTCTCGTAGATCGAGAGCTCCTCGATCGCCTGCTCCGTTTGAAAGGTGCGGCGCACGCCCCAGCGGGCGCGGCGGAAGTGCGCCATCGCCAGCAGGTTCTCACCGAAGGCCGTGACGCTTCCGGAGGTGGGCTTGATGAAGCCGCTGAGGACGTTGAAGAAGGTCGTCTTGCCTGCCCCGTTGGGGCCGATCAGTCCGCACGTGCCGCTCTCGAACGTGATCGTCAGAGAGTCGAGCGGGATCACGCCGCCAAAGTGGACCGTGAGGTCCTTGACCTCGATCACGACGCGCCGCCGGCGGTGGGTGCGAGCTTCCGGGCGAGACCGAAGAGCTTCCGGCCGAGTTTCGCCATGTCACGCGGGAACTGGTGCGCGATTCCCGCTGGGGCGGTTGTGATCACCTGCAGGACGCCGGCGCCGAAGAGGACCGTCGGCACCTGCGAGTCGATTCCCCAGATCGTGAACAGCGCCGGCAGCACCCACAGCAGCACGCCGGCGATGACCGCCCCCCAGACGGTGTAGATACCGCCCATCAGCACGACGGCGAACAGGATCACCGACTGCGAGGTTGGGAACTGGAAGGCGTAGAGCTTGCCCGCGCTCGAGCCGAGCAGCGCGCCGGCGACGCCGGTGATGAAGGCGGCGAGCGCGAAGGCCCAGAGCTTGTAGATCGTCACGTTGACCCCGGCGGTCAGTGCCGCGGGCTCGCTCTGGCGGATCGCCACCCAGGCCCGGCCCGGCTTGGAGCGCAGGTGCCAGATCACGAGCGCGAACATCAGCAGCGCAACGATCACCGCATAGCGGAAGAAGGCGGGGTCGGAGGTGGCGATCGACGGCCGGCGGATCGTGCCCGGGTAGAGCTCGTCGTAGCCCAGAAAGCCCTTGCCGCCGTTGGGGAAGTTGGTCTGCGTGATCACCACGGTGATCGCCCCGGCCAGCATCAACGTGACCAGCGCGAGGTATAGGCCGCTGACCCGTAGCGCCGGCAACCCGATCAGGACGCCAAGGACCATCGTGATCAGGCCCGAGAGCAGCAGCACGATCGGGTAGGGCAGCGACGTCGAAAGGCAGAACTTCGCGCCGACCCACGCCCCCAGCGCCAGCACGGCGACCTGGCCGAGCGAGACCATGCCCACGCGGCCGACCAGCAGGCCGACGCCCAGCGCCGCGATCGCGTAGATGACCGCGGTCGTCGAGGTGTCGATCCAGAACAGGCTCAGCAGCTGCGGCAAGCCGATCAGCGCGAACGCCAGCAGCGCGGCGATCACCGCCAGCTGGATCGCCTCGCCGCGGGTCACCCGCAGCGACGATCCCACCCGTGTCAAAGCGCCGGTCGCCTCCATCGAGTCTCCCGGCGCCTAGCGTATACCGCCGCGCGCGAAGCTGTACTGGCGTCCGCGGGCGAAGAACAGCAGCGCGATGATGGCCAGTACGAACGGCGTCATGTCGCGGTAGTTGGTGATCGCGTTGATGGGCGTTAAGAGGTTGTCAACCAGGCCGATCACGACTGCGGCGACGAACGTCACCCAAATCGAGCGGAGCCGCGCGATCAGCGCCGCGGCGACGGTGAAGATCACCAGGAAGGTGAGCGTCGCCGGGTCGAGCGTGTCGAGGTCCGCGAGCAGCAGGCCAGTGATCCCGGCCAGGATGCCGGAGCCGAACCACGCCGCCGCCTCCACTCGGCGGACCGGCACGCCGAGCGTCGCGGTGATCTCGCGGTCATCGGCGAGTGCGCGCATGGCCGTGCCTATCTTGGTCACGCGTAGGAACACCGTCGCTCCGGCGGCGACCGCGAGGCCGAATGCAAAAGCGATCACCTGCGTCCAGGACACCGAGACCGAGCTGAGCGTGAACGCGGTGGAGTTGTCGGTCGAGAAGGTGATCGAGCGCGTGATGTTGCTGTTGCTCCACAGCCACGTCATCAGCCCGAGCAGAACAAGGGCGAATCCGAGCGTCGCGACGGATTTCACGAGAGGGTCCCGGGCCGCCAGAGCCGGGCCGAAGATGGTGCCGTAGAGCAGGGTCGAAAGCCCGCCGAACAGCACCGCCACGAGATAGGCCCAGAAGCTCGGGACCCCCGCGTTGGTGATCATCGACCAGGAGATCATGGCGCCCATCGCTCCGATCGCCCCGTAGGCGAGATTCAGCACACCGGTCGCCCGGTACAGAACCACCATCCCGACGCCGGACAGGGCATACACCCCGCCCAGCGCCAGGCCGATGGGAATGAAGGGCTGAAAGCTCGACCAACTAGGCATCGAACTCGATGAGCGCCTTGATCGTCATTCCTGAACTGACTTGATGCTGTGTTCGCGTCTCCTAGAGGCCGTTCTTCTTCTCAATCGCGCGGACCTGTGCGACCTCCGGATCAAACGAGGAGATCTGCAGGCAGCCTGAGCCAGGGACGGTCTGCATCGTCCCGTTCTGCGGCCAGACCGTGTAGTCCGTGTTGTTGGGCAGGTGGAACGGCGCCTTGCCGTAGTACCAAGGCCGGCAGAGCATGTCGGTACTGAAGCCCTTCAGCGCCTCGATCGCGGCGTTGACCGTCTGCTTGGTGTAGGTGTGGCTCTTGATCGAGAGCAGCGCCTGCACCGTCAGCTGGCCGACGACGAAACCGAACTGGCTGAAGGAGCCGATGCCGCCGCTGACGGCTGAGCCGTACTGCTTGAGCACGCTCAGGTACAGCTGCGTGTCCGCGCCGTTGTCGTCGTGAACGTCGCTCATCTCGGCGTTGACGAACAGCTTGTGGTTCCACACCGGTCCGAGCGACTTGGCGAGCGAGTCGGTGTTGCACGGCGTCGCGCAGGTCCAGATCACCTTGTTCACGAGGTTCAGCTTCTGCGCGCCCTGGAGAATCTCCTGAGCGATCGGCGGCGTGAAGATCAGGTCAGCGGCACCGTTGCTGCCCGCGGCCTGAACGATCCGCTCCGCTTCCGTCTCGCCGTTGAGGCTCGCCGCGGTGGCGGAGAGCGAAACGACCTTCACGTGGTGCGCCTTGGCGATCAGCTCGATGCCCGCGGCGTTGGACTGATAGCCCGGCACGTTGGACTGGTCGATCACGATCGTCTTCGCCCCGTGCAGAATCGCCGACTGGGCGGCCCCATCGCCGGAGTACCGCGGACCCATGTTGACGGTCGCGCTCCACGGGCTCGCGTAGCACTGCGACGCGATGCCGGCGTCAATCAGGAAGAAGCCGTCCTTCGCGTACGTCGCACCGTTGACGGCGCAGTCGAGAATATCGGTGTTGCCGACGATGCCGACCACGTGGTCGGTGTTGATCAGCTGCGTGGCGTCGGCGACGACAGTACCCGGCACCGTCTGGTCCGTGAGGATCTTGTACTCGATCGGGTGGCCGTCGATCCCACCGTTGGCGTTGACGCACTTGAAGTACGCGTTGGCCATGTTCGGGATGTCGGTGAAGCTCGTCCCTGGCTGGTCGGTCGCGATCGCGCCGAGCACGATCGGCGTTCCCGTGGCGGCCTTGCCGGTCCCCAAACCGCACTTCAGCGCCGCGGCGGCAACCGCGTGCGTGCTGTTGGTCTTGCCGAAAACGGTCGTGGTCATGGCGATCGTCGAACCGACGGCCACCACCAGCATGGCGACGGGAATGCGCACCCGCCAGCCGAAATGTTTCCTCATCTAGACCTCTCCTCTCCCATCACCGTGAACGGTGGTGAACTCGCCGCCGCCGAATGGCGACGGACACGATGGACGCGATAGTACTGCGTCTTTGCCGCTGCATGCAACAGGGGTCCGTAAGTGCCCGGCAGTGGCCCCGGGCAGCCCGCTTTGGGTGATCTTGCATACAGACTCGCCCGCGGAGATACACTCTTGCCGGCGTGGTCCGACCCCGGATCACGGATTCCACCGCCGCACCCGCGCGGCTCGCAAAGCGGGACCGATGATGGCCAGCGCCACCGACACCGGCACCTCCCAGACGATGCGGGCGCTGCTGCGCCTGCGGGAGCTGATCCTCAGCGGCGAGTTCGGCCACGGCGACCGGATGTCGGAGCTGCCGCTCGTCGAGCGTCTCGGCGTTTCGCGCACGCCGGTTCGCCTGGCCCTGGCGAAGCTCGAGCACGAGGGTCTGCTGCGGGCGCTGCCGGGCGGCGGCTACGTCGTCAGCGAGTTCACGCGTGCCGACATCGAGGATGCCACCGAGCTGCGCGGCGTGCTCGAGGGGACGGCAGCACGCTTTGCCGCCGAGCGGGGTCCGGCACGACGCGACCTGCGGGCGCTCCAGGCCGTGAGCGACGAGATTGCCGAAGTCGTCTACCAGGCCGACTACGAGTCGTTCGCGCGCTACGTCGGCCTGAACGGCCGCTTCCACGCGACGCTGGTGAAGATGGCGGGCAGCTCGCTGCTGCTGCGCGCGCTCGACGTGGTCGCCGCGGTGCCGTTCGCCTCGGCGACGGCGTTCGTGCTGACGGAGGCCGAGCTCCCGGCTTCCCGCGAGATCCTGGTCGTCGCCCACAACCAGCACCTCGCGCTGATCCAGGCGATCGAACACCGCGAGGGCGCGCGGGCCGAGTCGATCGCTCGCGAGCACGCCCGCCTGGCACTGACGAATCTGCAACTCGTGCTGCGCCACCGCGGGATCCTCGCGCGCGTCCCCGGCTACTCGATGACCTCGCTTGACCCGGACGGCGAGGCGGGGCCGCTGCGCGACGGCGAGCGATGAGCGGCGGCTCGATGCGGACCGTGGCTCGCTCATCGCCTCAACGCACCGCCACGAGCCCGAGTGTGGCCCGCGCGGCGGCGCAGATCTCAGGCGCCGCCGGCAGGTAGGCGTCCTCCAGCGGCGGGCTGAGCGGCACCGGCGTGAACGGCGCGCCGACGCGCTCGATCGGCGCGTCGAGCGAGTCGAACGCCGCGGCGCCCACCGCGGCGGCGATCTCGGCGCCGAAGCCGCCGAATACGACGGCCTCATGGGCGATCACCAGCCGGCCGGTCCGCTCGGTCGAGCGGACGATCGCCTCGAGGTCCAGCGGCACCAGCGTGCGCGGGTCGATGACCTCCAGCTCGATTCCCTCGGCGGCGAGCGTCGCGGCCGCAGCCAGCGCCTCCTCGACGAGCCGGGACGTCGCGACCACCGTCACGTCGCCGCCGGCGCGCAGCGTTCGCGCACAGCCGATCGGGACCGCCGGCGGCGGATCCTCGAGCAGCTCCTCGCGTTTGAAGTACAGCGCCTTGTTCTCGACGAACACGACCGGGTTGGGATCGGCGATCGCGCTGGCCAGCAGGCCGGCGGCGTCGGCCGCCGTTGCCGGCATCACGACCTTCAGCCCCGGCACGTGCGTCAGCCAGGCCTCGAGGCTCTGTGAGTGCTGGGCGCCGCCGCGCTGGCCCGCACCACCCTGCGTGCGCAGCACGAGCGGCACGCACAGCTGTCCGCCGGACATCGAGTGCGCCTTCGCCGCCTGGTTGACGAGCTGATCGAGGGCCAGCGTGATGAAGTCGATGAACATGATCTCGAGTACCGGCCGCAGGCCCGACTGCGCGGCGCCGATCGCAACGCCGCAGATCGCGCCCTCGCTGATCGGCGTGTTGCGCACGCGCGCGCGGCCGAACTCCTCGGCCAGGCCGGCGGTCGCGGTGTAGGGCCCGCCCTCGGCGACGTCCTCGCCCATTACGAAGACCCGCTCGTCAGCGCGCATCGCGGCTGCGAGCGCGGCGTTGATCGCCTTGACATAGGTCGTCGTGGTCACGGCGCCGACCCGCTCGCGTAGACCAGCTCGCCCGGCAGCTCCGCCGCCGGGTATGGGCTGCGGCGGGCAAACTCGACGGCCGCCTCGATCTCCTCGCGCGCGACGCGCTCGACGCCGGCGACCTCCTCCTCGGAGAACCAGCCGGCGGCTGCGCCCTGCCGCGCCAGGCGCAGGATCGGATCGCGCTGCTGCCACTCGGCCGCCGTGATCGCCTCCCGATACAGCGTCGGATCACCCTCGTAGTGTCCGCGCAGGCGGTGGGTCAGGCACTCGAGCAGCAGCGGACCCCCGCCGCCCCGTGCGGTCTCGAGGAACCGGCCGAACGCCTCCCAGACCGCCGCGACGTCGTTCCCGTCGACCGTCTCGCGTTCGAGGCCGTAGGGCGCGACGACGTCGCTGACACGCTCGACGTTGGTGTGCGCCGAGCGCGGCGTGAACTCGGCGAAGCCGTTGTTCTCGCAGACGAGGATCACCCCCAGCCCCCACAGCGTGGCGAGGTTGATCGACTCGTTGAAGTGCCCCGCCTGCACGGCGCCGTCGCCGAAGAACGAGACCGCGACCGCGTCCCCGCCGCGCAGCCGCGTCGCGAGCGCGCTGCCGAGCGCCAGCGGGATGTTGCCGCCGACGACGCCCGTGGCGCCCATCAGGCCGTGCTCGAGGTCGACGAGGTGCATCGACCCGCCGAGTCCCTGACAGAGCCCGTCGCTGCGCCCCATCAGCTCGGCGAGGACCCGCTCGGGCGCCGCTCCCTTGGCGATCGCGTGCCCGTGCGCGCGGTGACCGCTGTAGACGACGTCGTCGTCGCGCAGCTGACCGCAGACCGCGGCGGCGACGCCCTCACCGCCGATGCTGAGGTGAATCAGGCCGTAGACCTCGTCGGCCCGCTTGAGCACGCCGACGCGCTCCTCGAAGACGCGGATGCGCCACATCGTGCGCAGCGCCGCCAGCGCCGCCGGCGCGTCGAGCGCGGCGCTGGACGGCACTGTCGGCGCCGCGCTCGGCTCGCTCACGCCTAGGCGGCCACCGGCGCCGATCCGAGGACCTGATGCACGGCGGCGATGATCTTGTCCTCGTCGGGCAGGACGAAGCGCTCCATCGGCTCGCTGTAGGGGATCGTCGCGTCGAGCGCGGTGACCTGCTTGATCGGCGCCCGCAGCGAGTCGAACCCCTGGTCGGCGACCTCCGCGGCGATCACCGCCGAGGCGCTGCCGTGCCGCGTCGCCTGGTCGACGAGCACGAGCCGACCTGTCTTGCCGACCGATTCGAGGATCGTCGCGGTATCGAGCGGAGCGAGCGTGCGGGGGTCGATGACTTCGGCGTCGACGCCGTCGGCCGCGAGGCGCTCGGCCGCCGCCAACGCGCGGTCGACCATCCAGCCGATCGCCACGATCGTGACGTCCTTGCCGGTCCGGCGGACCGCCGCCTCGCCGAACGGCACGAGGTATTCGCCCTCCGGCACCTCGCCGTGCTCGAGCGTGAGCAGGTAGTGATGGAAGAAGCAGACCGGATTGTCGTCGCGGATCGCGGTTGCCATCAGGCCCTTGGCGTCGGCCGCCGTCGCCGGCAGCACGACCTTCAGGCCGGGGACGCCCATGAACATCGAGTAGATCGATCCGGTGTGCTGGCCGGCCCAGCCGGCCGTGAAGCCATAGCCGGCCTTGAGCACGAGCGGCACCTTGACCTTGCCGCCGCTCATGTAGCGAAAGCGCGGGGCCTCGTTGACGACCTGATCCATCGCGACCAGCATGAACTCGGCCATGTACAGCTCGACCACCGGACGGTATCCGGCGAGCGCGGCGCCGACGGCCATGCCGATTTCGGCGGTCTCCGAGATCGGCGTGACCCTGACGCGGTCGTGCCCGAAGGCGGCGAGAAACGGGTCGTCGTCGGTCGTCGCGATGTTCTGACCGAAGTACAGGACGCTCTCGTCGCGCGCCATCTCCAGGTGGATGGCTTCTCCGATCGCGGCGATATAGGGCATTTCACGTGCCATGTCTCCAGCTCCTAGGCGTAGACGTAGTTGACGGCCTCTTCAGGCTCCGGATACGGGCTCTCCCAGGCGAACTGCACGGCCGACTCCATCTCCGCCTTGGCAGCCGCGGCGATCGCGTTGGCCTCCTCGGCGCTCAGCGTGCCGTCGCCGACCAGCCGCGCGCGGAAGCGCGGCACCGGGTCGCCGCGCAACGCGGCCTCGTACTCCTCCGGCGCACCGAACACGGTGATCGCTTCGTGCTCGGGGTAGTGCAGCGGCACGCCCGGTGGCGCGATGATGTTGCCGTGGGCGCTGAGTCGGTAGACCTTCGACTCGACGAGCGTCGGCCCCTCGCCTGAACGCGCCCGCTCGACCGCCGCGTGCATCGCGCCGTAGACCTCGAGCGGGTCGCCGCCGTCGACCGTGACCCCCGGCATGCTGAAGGCCTTCGCCTTGACCGCGAGCGGCTCGCCGGCGGCGGCGTTGGCGTCCTCCTGCTCGCTGCGTGTCACCACGTTGTAGTTGTTGTTCTCCATCACGAAGACGATCGGCAGCTTCCACAGCGAGGCGATGTTCAGCGATTCGGCGAACGCGCCCTGCTTCGACGCGCCGTCGCCGAAGAAGCACAACACGACCTGCCCCTGCTTGCGGATCTGCGCCGCGTAGGCGGCGCCGGTCGCGTGCGGGATCCCCTGGGCGACGATGCCCGAGGTACCGAGGAAGCCGCGCTCGGTGTCGACGAGATGCATCGATCCGCCGTATCCCTCGCAAAGCCCCGTCTTCTTGCCGTAGATCTCGGCCATCATCGCCTCGGCGTCGCTGCCCAGCGCGAGCGGATAGCCGTGGCAGCGGTAGGTGGCGAGCACCTGGTCGCCTTTGCGCAGCGTCGCCAGCGAGCCCACGATCGACGCCTCGGCGCCGTCGGCGAGGTGCGTGTGTCCCCGGATCGCCCCGGGATGCTCCTCGAACGTCTGCTTGACGCGCTCCTCGAACTCGCGAATCCGCACCATCTGCGTGAGGATCCAGCTCAGCCGATCCTTGTCGAGACCGTGCGCCTGTTGGTCGCTGCTCACCTGAGGCCTCCTCTCGCTGTCGCGCTCACGCGACGCCGGCGCGGAATTGCGCCGCTGTGGTTTCGTATGCCCGGTCGAAGATCTGCTCGATGGGAAGGTTGCGCAACTCTTCCGAGAGCACCTCGACGCCCCACGGGCCGGGGTAGCCGATCTCCTGGCATACCTCGACGCAGGCGGGGATCGGGAACTCCCCCTCGCCGGGCAGCCGACGATGGTTGACGACCTCATCGACCGGATCCGGCAGGTTCTCGTACTGGCCATCGCTCAGCTCGACCCAGCCGAGCAGGTTCTGGGGTATCTGGCGCAGGTCATCCGGGGCGATTCCGAGCTTCGCCAGATGCCAGGTGTCGACGGCGATCCCGCCGTTGGCCGCGCCGGCGCCGCCGACAACCTCGACCGCCGCCTCGACGGTGTGGACGTTGACGTCGAACGGCATGAACTCGTAGGCGATCAGCGCATCGTGCTGCACGGCCGCGTCGGCGCAGAGCTCCGCGAAGCGCTCCGTGAGCTGCGGCAGCGGACACGGCGTGCCCGGGATGTTCCCGACCTTGACGTGGTGGGCGCCCAGCGCGGCGGCGGCGTCGAACAGCAGCCTGCGGCTGCGGTCCGAAGCCTTGCGGCGGTCGTCGTCCTCGTCCAGGAACCAGTCCATCAGGAACTCGAGCTCGAGGTGGCGCAGGCCATGGTCGTCGAGCATCTGCTTCATCTCGCGCAGGCTGTGCCGTTCGAGCACGTGCTCGAGGTCGGCGTGCCAGATGCCGATCCCGGAAAACCCCACCCGCTGGGCCTGGGCGCAGCGGTCGCGGAACTCGAACAGGCTCCATTCGCGCCCGACGTGGACCTCGACGGGACCGGACACCGTCCAATACAGGCCGACCAGATCGACGTCAGTCATCTCGGTTCGCTCCCCTCTCGCCGGTCGTCGTGTCTTTGCGCCCGCGCGCAGCGAAGACGGGCTCGCTCCGCAGACGCACGCGCGGCACACCGCTGCGCCGGCCCGCGGCCCAGCCTAGCCGCGCGCCGCCACGATGGCCTGCCTGCGAGCGCTGACCTTCTTGCGTATTCGTGCGGGCCGACATCCTCTCCTGGACAGCGTACGCGACGGTGGCGTAAGCTCGCGATCCGGATGGCTCGCGAGGGGACTGGGCTGCGAACGCTGGACGCCGCGCAGGCGGATGCGCTGGAGCGCCTGTGCGAGCTGATCGTCCCCGGCTCGCCCCGCGTCGGGCCGGTCCTCTACATCGACGCGCTGCTGGCGCGGATGCCGCCGGCGCACCAGGACGCCGTGCGCGGATCGATCGCGAGCCTCGGCGAGGTCGCGCGCGGCGGCGTCGACGCACTCGCGGCGCACGCGCACTCGCCGGAGTTCCTCCAGCTGCGCGCTCTGGCGATCGAGGCCTACTACAGCGACTTCGTCGCGCCGGGCGTGCAGGCGCCCGGAGCCTGGGACGAGATCGACTTCCACCCGCCGGCGGCGGCGCTGCTGCGCAAGGACTGGTCCTACCTGGGGATTTCCGGATGAGCGAGCGCTTCGATGTCGTCGTCGTCGGCTCCGGGGCTGGCGGCGGCGTGGTCGCCGGGGAGCTGGCACAGCGCGGACGCTCGGTGCTGCTGCTCGAACTCGGGCCCTACCGGACGGCCGTCGACTTTGCCCGCTGGGAGGCGCGGGCGACTCACGATCTGTGGTGGCCGATCCGCTTCGCGATGCCGGCCGGCGAGTGGGGTCCGGGTCCGGTGGCGCTGGTCGCCGGACGCTGCGTCGGCGGATCGACGACGATCAACACGAAGGTGGCGATGCGCGCCGTCGATGCCGACCTGCGCAAGTGGCACGCGGCGAGCGGCCTGGAGAACGAGCACGGCGAGCCGTTCGGCGCGCCGGATCTGGCGCCCTATTACGAGCGGGTCGAGCGCTATCTCGGCGTCCGCACGCGCGACGACTGGTCGGACAGCGTCCGCACCGTTGAGCGCGGCTTCAACGCCCACGGCGCGCGCCTCGAGTCGGTCGAGTCCTACACCGACCCCAACTGCACGCGGCTGGGATCCTGCCTGCAGGGTTGCCCCACCAACGCCGGCAAGTCGACCCAGAACACCTACATCCAGGACGCCTGGGTCCGCGGGCTGCTCGAGGTGCGCCCGGACTGCCGCGTCGAGCGGGTGCTGATCGAGGAGCGCGACGGCGCCCCCGAGGCGACCGGGGTCAGCTACGTCGACGCCGCCGGAGGACGCCACAGCGTGGCGGCCGGCGCCGTGGTCGTCGCCGCCGGGACGCTGAACACCCCGGGCCTCCTGGTTCGCTCGGGGCTCGAGGATCCGCTGATCGGGCGCAACCTCGGCTTTCACCCGGCGCGGCTGGTGTTCGGCCGCTTCGACGAGCTCCAGGACGCCCACGTCGTGTATCCGATCACCTCGCACTGCGCCGATCATCGCGGCGACGAGGACGGCGGCTTCGTCGTCGAGGCGGTGACGATGCAGGACCCGATCGGCTTCGCCGTCAACCTCCAGGACGAGCAGGGACCGATGTGGGGCGAGCCGCTCGTCGAGGCGCTGCGGCAGTATCGCTACTGGACCGGGCTGCTCGTGATGGTCAACGACGACAACAACGGCGCCGTCGTCCCCGACCCCGACCCGGACGTGGCCGACGACGCGTTCACCTGCGACTTCCAGGCGCCGGAGCTGGAGCGCCTCGACCACGCGCTGCGGTTCAGTCGCCAGGTGCTCGAGTCGGCCGGCGCGCGGCAGGTCCTCTGGACCGGGCTGGTCACGACGCACATCCAGGGCAGCTGCCGAATGGGCAGCGACCCCGAGCGCTCGGTGGTCGATGCCGACGGCGAGACGCACACGGTCAGGCGGCTGTTCGTCGGCGACGGCTCGGTGATACCGCGGACGCTGTCGTCAAACCCATCGCTGACGATCATGGCGCTCGCAACCCGGCTGGCCGACCACCTGCACGCCGACCGCAGCGGCTACCTCTCGGGCGTCTCGGCCGCCGTCGGCTGAGCGCCCGCGGCCCGCGCAGCGCCGCGCGCCGCCGGCGAGCCCGCGGCCTACTAGACGTCGAGCTCGATCGTCGACTGGTTCGCGCTGTTGTGCGGGTCGACGATGTGCAGCACGAACGGCCGGTCGACGAGGCTCGCGTACGGGATCTTGAAGATCAGCAGCTCGCCCTGGGTAAACGAGGCGAACGCGTTGCTGTCGACGGCCGGAAGCTGGCCCCAGGCCGGGATCGAGACCGCCAGGTAGGAGTACGGGTTGGGCGTCGGGTTGCTGAGCGGGACGTAGCGGTCACCGAGCGTGTCGCTGATGAAGAAGTCGCCTGTCGGGGTGTGCGCCTGGCCGGTCCAGTTGTAGACCTGGAGCGACACGGCGAACCACTCGTCGGTCGGCGCGAGCGCGAGCTGGCTCTTCGTGAACCCCTGCAGGTAGCCGCTGTCCTCGTTGCTCCAGGGATTCAGCTCACGCGAGATCTGGACCTGGTAGTTGAGCTTCGAGACCTCGACGTAGCCCGGGCCGAGGTTGTCGGCGCTGCGGGCGTGCTCGCCGGCGCCGCAGGCCGAGATCGCCGCGGCGCAGATCACCCCGCCGATCAGCATCACGATTCGCTTGCCACCCATCGACGCGCCAGTCTATTCGTCAGCCGCCGGCGATCGTCACGCGAGTTCCGCGCTGCTTGCCGTCCTCGAGGATCGAGCGCAGCCGGCGCAGCGCCCGGCGGTTCTGGCGGCGGATCCAGCTCCGCCCGCCCAGCGATTCCATCAGCCGGTCGGAGATCGTCACCGGCTCGGTCTCGACGCTCAGCGACACGCGTGTCGTGTCATCGGGCGCGGGCTCGAGCGTGTAGGTGGTCATCGAGCGGATGCGGTTGTACTTCCCGCCGCGGCCGGCTTCGACGATCCGCCAGGGTGCGTCGACCTCGATGAAGCTGACGCCCATCCAGCTGAAGCGTTGCAGCGGCGCGCTGACGCGAAAGCGCGCCCCGGCACCGCGCCCGACCGGATCCTCGCGCGTGAGGTGCCACTCCTTGAGGAAGTGGTCGGTGAACTCCGCGTGGTTGGCGATGTCGACGAGGTAGTCGAACACCTCCTCGCGCGGCCGGCCGACGGTGATCGAAACGCTGACGGGATCCACGACGGCGCGCAGTCTACGCGCTCGTCGCCGGGCGACGAGTCAGGCTGCGCGCCGCAGCCGCACCGCCTGCCCGAACTCGCTGTGGCGCACACGCTCGGCCGACAGCGGCGCCGACTCATGACGCGGGCGGCACAGCTCGCAGACCACCCGGTCATGTTCGTAGAGGTAGACCTCCTCACCGATCAGCGGCGTGCGGCCGCAGTCGCGGCAGTTCGCCCGATCGGCCGAGAGCGCGCCGACGCCGACGCGCAGCAGCTGGCGCTCCAGATCCGCCGCGCCGGCGACTCGCTCGTCAGTCGAAACACGCGATCCGTGGCGGCGCATGCGGTGGGATTCGGCGCGCCCCCGGCGGTTCCTGCGCAGCCGCGTGCTCGGATACCGGCGGCTGGCTCTATCATGGTGGTCGGCGATCCCCTGGAGGCAGTGAGATGGACGAGCCGCGTTCGAAGACGGTCACGGAGAACGAACCGCTTCGCTGCGCGCAGTGTGGTGAGGTCGTCGTGCTCGCCGACGGGGACCCGGCCGGCGTCTGCACGAGCTGCGGCTCCACGGCGCTCGTCCCGCTCGAGGGGCCGGGCGGCACGGCCCGCGCACCGGCCGTAGCGGAGCAGCCCGGCGAGGATCGCGAGATCCCGTCGTGGCTGGTCGATCCGCCGGCGCTGCTCGGCGACCCCGGCGAGTACCTCTGTTTCGAGGACGGCGAGGAGGTCGTCGTGGTCCCGCTGACCCGGGAGTGGACGCGGATCGGCCGCGGGCTCGCCGCCGACGTCCGCTTCGACGACCCGACCGTCTCCCGGCGCCACGCGCTGATCGTCCGCGGCGTCGACGGGGTCCGGGTGCTCGACGACCGAAGCCTCAACGGCGTCTTCGTCAACGGCCAGCGCGTCGAGTGGAGCCCGCTCGCGCACGGGGACGAGATCCGCGTCGGCCGTCACCGGCTCTACTACGCGACGCTCGAGCCGGTCGGCGCCGCGGCGCCGACGACGATCTAGCCGGCCTCCGGCCCGCGGGCGGCGCTCCGGCTCAGCGGTGCACTCCCCTCCGATCAGCGATCGTGCGCGGAGCTGGTGGCCGTGGAGCGGCGGCGGCCACGGGCCGCTGCCGGCGCTGCTCGTCGCGCTGACCGTCGTGACCGGCCTCGTCGATGCCGTGAGCTATGTCGCGCTCGGCCACGTGTTCGTCGCCAACATGACCGGCAACGTCGTGTTCGTCGGCTTTGCCGTGGCCGGCGCGGCGGGCCTGTCGGTGACCGCGTCGCTCACCTCGCTCGCGGCGTTCGCCGCGGGCGCGGTCGCGGGCGGGCGGATCGGGGCGCGGCTGCACGCGCACCGCGGCCGCCACCTTCGGGCGGTGACCGCGATGGCCGCCACGCTCGTCGCGCTCGCGGTCGTCGTCTCCGCGGTCGTCGGCCAGCCGGTCTCGGACGCGGCGCGCTACGCGCTGATCGTGCCGCTGGCGCTGGCGATGGGCGCGCAGAACGCGATGGCTCGCCGGCTCGCGGTGCCCGATCTGACCACCACCGTGCTGACCCTGACGCTGACCGGGATCGCGGCCGACTCACGGCTCGCCGGAGGCGACGGCGGTCATCCCGCGCGCCGGCTGATCTCGGTGTCGGCGATGCTCACCGGGGCGCTGGTCGGCGCACTGCTCGTGCTGCGCGTCGACCTCGTCCTCCCGCTCGCGATCGCCGCCGTGCTGATCGCGAGCACGGCAATCGCGGCCCACCGGCGCTCGGCCCCCGGCGCGGACTGGGCCACGCCGCCGCCGTCGCCGTCGCACTGACGGCGCGCGGCGCTCGGGCGGGGCTAGATCACCTCCGCGCCGGCGCTGACGAACTCCGCCGCCAGCACGTCGGCCCAGGCGCCGACGTGCTCCTCGAGCGCCCGGGCGACCGCCGGCGCGGCGGCCCGCTCGACCCACACGAGCACCGTCGGGCCGGCGCCCGAGATCGTCGCGCCGAGGGCGCCGAGCGCGGTCGCGCCCGCCACGAGCTCGGCCGAGCGCGGGTAGAGGTGCGCACGGTAGGGCTGGTGCAGCCGGTCGCCGAGACCGCGACCGACGAGCCCGAGGTCGCCGGTCGCGAGGCCCAGCATCAGCAATGCCCCGTGCGCGGTGTTGTAGACGGCATCGCCCAGCGGTATCTGGGCGGGCAACGCCGCGCGCGCCTGCGCCGTCGCCACCGCCTCGCGCGGGACGACGAGCAGCGCCCCCAGACCGGCGGGCACGTCGAAGCGATGCGGCTCGGCGTCGGCGCACACCACGACCCCGCCGAGCAGCGCGGCCGCGACGTTGTCGGGATGGCCCTCGAGCTCGGTCGCGAGCGCCAGCACCGCGGCGCCGCCGCCCGACAGCCGGTCGGCGGCGAGCAGGCCGGCGAGCACCGCCGCCGCGCTCGAGCCCAGCCCGCCGCTGAGCGGTATCTGCGAGCGGACCTCGAAGCGGTAGGCCGATGCCGGCAGGATCCGCTCGAACGCCGCCACCGCCAGATTGGAGCGGTCGTGCGGCACGGCGAGCTCGCTCAGCAGCTCGAACCGGTCCGCCTCGCTGACCTCGAGCTCGAGGAACAGGCCGAGCGCCGCGGCGAAGCAGTCGAACCCGGGCCCGAGGTTCGCCGAGGAGGCCGGCACGCGGACCCGCACCACGGCGCCCTCTAGCCGAGCACCGCGCGCTCGATCGCGCGCAGCTGTGGCTCGCAGGGCACAACCGCCCCGACCTGCTCGAGCGCCACGTCGGGGTCCTTGAGGCCATGCCCGGTGAGCACGCAGACGACCCGCTCGGCGCCGTCCGGGCCGTATTTCAAAAGCCCCGCGACCGAGGCGGCCGACGCGGGCTCGCAGAAGACGCCCTCGGTGGCCGCGAGCAGGCGGTAGGCCGCGAGGATCTCCTCGTCGGTCACGGCGCGAATCGCGCCGCGCGAGGCGCGCATCGCGTCGATCGCCTCCTCCCAGCGGGCCGGGTTGCCGATCCGGATCGCGCTGGCGACCGTCTCGGGATCGCTGACCGGCGCGCCGTTGACCAGCGGCGCCGCGCCGGCCGCCTGGAAGCCGAACAGCCGCGGCGCGACCCCCGACTCGACGAATCCCAGCCAGTAGGCGGTGATGTTGCCGGCGTTGCCGACCGGGATGCAGAGTGCGTCGAGGCGGCCGTCGAGATCCTCGAGCAACTCGAACGACGCCGTCTTCTGTCCCTGCAGGCGAAACTCGTTGACCGAGTTGACCAGCGCGATCGGGTGGCGTTCGGCGAGCTCGCGCACGAGCTCCAGGGCCGTGTCGAAGTTTCCGCGCAGCGCGATCACGCGCGCTCCGTGGACCAGCGCCTGGGCGAGCTTGCCGGTCGCGATCTTGCCGTCGGGGACGATCACCGCGCCGCGCAGGCCCGCCTTCGCCGCGTAGGCGGCGGCGCTCGCCGCCGTGTTCCCGGTCGATGCGCAGATCACGGCCTGCGCCCCCTCGCGCACCGCCGCCGAGACCGCGCAGGTCATCCCGCGGTCCTTGAACGACCCGGTCGGGTTGGTCCCCTCGAGCTTCAGGTGCACCTCGGCGCCGACCCGCTCGGACAGCCGCTCGGCGAGCACCAGCGGCGTCGCCCCCTCGCCGAGTGTGACGACGGGGTCGGTGGCGGCGAACGGCAGCCGGTCGCGGTAGCGATCGATCACTCCCACCGACCGCGGCTGGGTCACACGAACTCCTCGTCGATGACGCTGATCGCGCGCGGCGCCGAGCGCACGTGCTCGAGTCCTGCGATCGCGGCGAGGGCGACCTCGAGCCGCGAGTGCGCGAGCGGGTGGGTCACCATCATCAGCTGCGCCCGCTCGCCGAGCCCGCGCTGCACCACCGACTTGATCGACGCCCCGGCGTCGCCGAGCAGCTGCGCGATCTGCGCCAGTACGCCCGGGCGATCGTCGACTTCCAGATGCAGGTAGAAGGCCGAGATGACGTCCTCGACGATCGGCAGCGGCTCGAGCGCCGGAGCCAGCGCGCTCGCGCCCGTGATCGCCGCGACGACGTCGCCGAGCACCGCGCTCGCCGTCTGCGTGCCGCCTGCGCCGGGGCCGGACATCGTGATCTCGGTGATCGCGTCCGACTCCACGGTGACGGCGTTGAACGAGCCGCTGACCGAAGCGAGCGGGTGTCCGCCGTAGAGGAACGCCGGATGCACGCGCACCGAGATGCCCTCCGGCACTCGCTCGGCGGTCCCGATCAGCTTCAGCGAGAGCCCCAGCTCGCGGGCGAAGCCGATGTCGTCGCTGGTGATCGCCGTGATGCCCTCGTAGCGCACGTCGTCGATGTGCACCGGGACCCCGAACGCGAGCCGGGCGAGGATCGCCATCTTGGCGGCCGCGTCGGCCCCGCCCACGTCGTCGACGGGGTCAGCCTCGGCGAAGCCCAGCTGCTGAGCCTGGCCAAGCGCCTCCTGATAGTCGCAGCCGCTGCGCGTCATCTCGGAGAGGATGAAGTTCGTCGTTCCGTTGACGATGCCGTGGATCCGCTCGATCCGTGCACCGGCGAGTGACTCGCGCAGCACGCGGACCACCGGAACGACCCCCGCGACCGCCGCCTCGAAGCCCAGCGCGACGCCGCCCTCGCGGGCCAGCGACCAGAGCTCCTCGCCGTGGCGCGAGAGCAGCTGCTTGTTGGCGGTGACGACGTGGCGCCCGGCCTCGAGCGCCCGGCGCACGTAGTCGCGCGCGTCGTCGACGCCGCCGATCAACTCGACGATCAGGTCCGAGCGGTCGAGGATGTCGTCGAACTCACCGCGCGAGCGCGTCAGCACGCCGACGATCTCGGGCGACCGACCGGTCAGCCGCTCGATGTCGCCCGCGCGCTCACCGAGCAGCTGTTCGAACGCGCTGCCGACGGTGCCGTGGCCGAGCAGACCGATGCGGAAAGCGGCCATCGCGCTCAGACGTCGCGCGCGTGAAGGTCGTCGAGCGTCTCGCGGCGCACGACGACCCGCGCCTCGCCGTCGCTGCAGAAGATCACGGGCGCCCGCGGCACGCCGTTGTAGTTGTTGGCCATCGCGTAGGCGTAGGCGCCGGTCACCGGCATGACGACGACATCACCGGGCCGCGGATCGTCGAGCAGGACGTCGCGGATCAGCACATCGCCCGACTCGCAGTGCTTGCCGGCGAGCTGCACCAGCGTCGAGCCTCCCAGCCGATCGGCGATCTCGGCCTGATAGCGCGCTCCGTAGAGCATCGGCCGCAGGTTGTCCGACATGCCGCCGTCGACGCTGACCCAGGTCGAGACGTTGCGCTTGACGCCGATCACCCGGTACAGCGTGACCCCGCCGTTGGCCACCAGCGACCGGCCCGGCTCGACGAGCAGGCGCTTGCCCGGTCCGAGCTGCTCGCGTGCTGCCGCGACGAGCGCGCCGACGTAGTCCTCGATCGCCGGCGGCGTCTGCTCATCGGTGTAGGCGACCGCGAGTCCGCCGCCCAGGTCATAGACCGGGAAGTCTCCGAGACCGGCGATCGCGGCGATCGCGGCGCGGAACGGATCGAGTGAGAAGAGCTGGGAGCCGAGGTGCAGGTGCAGGCCGCGGAGCTCGACTCCGGGCAGCGTGCGCACGCGGTCGATCGCCGCCGGGGCCTCGTCGAGGCCGATGCCGAACTTCGAATCCGCCTGCCCGGTGGAGATCTTCTCGTGCGTCTCGCCGCTGACCCCGGGGGTCACCCGGATCAGCACCGGCTGGCGCTGCGGCGCCGCCGCCGTCAGGCGCTCGAGCCGGTCGATGTCGCCGTGGTTGTCGATCACGATGTGCCCGACCCCGGCAGCGAGCGCGGCGGCCAGCTCGCCGTCGTCGCGGGCGTTCCCGTGCAGCACGAGCTTCGCCGGGTCGAAACCGGCGCGCAGCGCCAGATGCAGCTCGCCGGCCGACGCGACGTCGCAGCCGAGCCCCTCCTGCGCGAACAGCGACATCACCGCGGTCGCCGGGAAGGCCTTCGCCGCGAAGACCACCTCGAAGTCCTCCTGGCCGCTCGCGCGGAAGGCCTCGATGAACGCCCGGGCGCGCGCGCGCAGGTCATCCTCGGCGACGACGTAGGCCGGCGTGCCGAACCGCTCTGCCAGCTCCAGGGCGTCGCAGCCGCCGATCTCGAGGTGCCCGCGCTCGTCGATCCGGCTGCCGATCGGGTAGATGTGCGAGAGGGTCTGCAGCTGAGCCATCGAGCGGCGATTATCGCGGTCCGCAGTGGCGTCCGTCGAGCGCCTGCGCGGACCGCGAAACCCGAGTGCGCGGTCTGCGACAATCTCGCCATGGCCACCAAGCGCAGCAACTTTGGACGCGACCGCGGGCTGCAGGCCCGGATGGGGCTCACGATGTTCCTGCTCGGGCTGCTCTACGTCGTGCTGGTCGGCGCGCTGATCGCCGCCAGCGCCAGCGCCGTCGTGATCGTGGCGATCGCGCTGGGCCTGTTCTTCGTGCAGCTCGTCGGCTCGGACAAGATCGCCCTCGCCACGCTCGGCGCGCACGAGGTCTCGGAGTCCCAGGAGCCCCAGCTCCACGCGATCATCGAGCGGCTGTGCATCCAGGCCGACCTGCCCAAGCCGCGGGTCGCGGTCATCGAGGCGCGGATGCCGAACGCCTGCGCGCTCGGACGCTCGCAGAAGGCGGCGACGGTCTGCGCGACCCGCGGGCTGCTGGACCTGCTCGTCGACCCGGCGGAGCTCGAGGGCGTGCTCGCCCACGAGCTGACGCACGTCATCAACCGCGACGTGATGGTGATGACGATCGCGAGCTTCTTCGCCACGATCGCCGCGCTGATCATCCGCTTCGCCTTCTTCTTCGGCGGCGGCTTCGGCGGCGGCGACCGCAACGAGGCCGAGGCGATCGAGGTCGTGATCCTCGTTTCGGTGCTCGTCTACGCGATCTCCTTCATGCTGCTGCGCGCGCTCTCGCGCTACCGCGAGTTCGCCGCCGATCGCGGTTCGGCGATCCTCACCGGCCGGCCCAGCGCGCTGGCGTCGGCGCTGATCAAGGTCAGCGGCACGATCGAGCGGCGATCCCGCGCAACGACCTGCGCACCGCCGAGGGCATGAGCGCCTTCTTCATCGTCCCGGCGCGCGCCAAGAACTCGCTGATGAACCTGTTCGCCGACCACCCGCCGCTCGAACAGCGCCTGGCCGCACTGTCCCGCCTGGAGGCACAGCTCCAGGGCACGGGACGCTGAGCGGCACGCGATGGGCCTGCGCGAGATCCTGACGGGCCGCAGCTCGGTCAAGCAGCCGGCGGCACGCGAGCGCCTGTTCGCGCTCTCGACGGCCTACGTGACGCTCGAGACGGCCTACTCGATCACCTCTGCCGGCGTCGCCGGGATCGTCGTCCAGGCGCTCGCGACGAGCGACTTCCAGGCGGTGCTCAAGGACACCGAGGAGGTCGTCAAGGCCACCGCCGGCGACTTCAATGCGACGGTTCAGACCAGCGATGACGAGTACGGCTTCCGCTGGGTGATCATCCGCGACCCGGCGATCGAGGATCTCGTCGTCACGATCAACGGCGTGTCGAGCTCGATCGAGGCGGGCGGCTACGGCGAGCGGATCCTCTGCGCCGTGTTCGCCTTCAAGGCCGCCGACGGCGCTGCGATCAACTTCATCTACAACTACAAGCGAGGCAGCTGGTACCCGTTCGTCCCGGCTCCCGGGGACAAGCAGCGCAACACCGAGCGCGAGCTGCAGCTGAAGGCGCAGATCGGCGGCGAGCTGCCGATCGAAGCCGAGCTCGAGCGGTGGTTCCCGCTCTGGGGTGTGCCGTTCTAGTGGCGCTCGCCGGAGCGTTGGGGCAACCCGCCGAGAAGGCCGATTAGTGGCTCCCTCCGGGGGTGGGCGCCGATCGGGGCGCGGTGCGGCGTTTGGCCCCGGGCAGCATCTGCAGACCGAGCGCCTCCTCCTGCGCCGCTGGCACGAGGATGACCGCGACGCCTTCGCGGCGCTGAACGCCGACCCGCTCGTGATGGAGCACTTCCCGGAGCCGCTGACGCGCGAGCGCTCCGATCTGATGCTCGACGCGGTCGACGCCGCGTTCGAGGAAAACGGCTTTGGCATCTGGGCGGTGGAGGAGCTCCGCTCGGGCGCCCTGATCGGCTTCGCAGGGCTCGCGAAGGTGTCGTTCCTTGCCCATTTCACGCCGGCGGTCGAGGTCGGCTGGCGGTTGACGCCCAGCGCCTGGGGCCAGGGCTTCGCCACCGAGGCCGCCACCGCGGCGCTCGACTACGGCTTCGCGACGATCCGCTTGGCGGAGGTCGTCTCCTTCACCACCACCACCAACCGGCGCTCGATCGCGGTGATGGAGCGCCTCGCGATGACCCACGATCCGGCCGAGGACTTCAACCACCCGCAGATCGCCCGCAGCAACCCGCTCAGCCGCCACGTCCTCTACCGCATCTCCGCCGGGCGCTGGCGCGGCGGCCAGGGCCGTGCCGTGCGCCGTCGCCTCAGTCGGGGATCAGGCCCTCGCCGGTGAACTCCTCGCGCGCCTCCTCGAGCGTGATATCCGACGGCGGGAGCATCAGGTCCGACGGCTCGAGGTCGTCGTCGGCGAGCCGCTCGCCGGTCGAGTGGATCAGCTCGACGAGCGCGCCGTAGCTCGACGTGAAGGCGTCCTCGTCGCCGGCGTCGATCGCGTTGACCGTCTGGACGTCGAGCTCGTGCAGCCGCGACTGGGCGTCCTCAGGGATCCGGTACTGGCCGTCGCTGAAGATCCGGACGATCACGACGCGCCCTCCGCCGGCTCCGCCTCCACCGCCGGCTCCGCGTCCTCCGGCGCCGGCGCGGGCGCGTCGAGCGCCGCCGGCGGCGGTGCGCCGGCCCCCATCTCGGCCTTCAGCTTCGCCAGCTCGTCGTCGACCGCGCCGCCCGCGCCGATCGCCTCGAGCTGACGGTCGATGTCGTCCTTGCCCGGGCCGAGCTGGGTGAGATCCTCGAACGTGCCGGACTCCTCGAGCTCGCCGACCGCGGAGGCCCGCGCCTTCATGTTCTCGGTCTTGTCGAGCGCGCGCTGCATCGCCAGGCCGACGTCGGCCATCTGCTCGCCGACGCCGGTCGCCGCCTCGGAGATCCGCACCTGCGCCTCGGCGGCCGAGTACTGCGCCTTGATGACCTCCTTCTTGGTGCGGAAGGCCTCGAGCTTGGCGCGCATCGCCGCCTCGGAGTCGATCAGCTTCTGCTGCTGGGCCTCGAGCTCGCCGATCTGCGAGTCGAGCGACTGCAGCTCGGTCTGCACCGACTGCTTGCGCTCGAGCGCGATACGGGCGAGATCCTCGCGGTTGGCGGCCAGCGCCTGGCGCGCCTGGGTGTCGAGCTTGACGACCTGCTGCTGCATCGAGGCCTCCTGAAGCTGCAGGCGCTTCTTCGAGGTCACGACGTCGGCGATGCCCTTCTTGACGTTCTGCAGCAGCTCGAGCTGCTTGGAATAGCTGTAATCGAGTGTCTCGGCAGGGTCCTCGGCGCGGTCGAGCACCTTCGAGACCTTCGCCTTGACGATGGTGGACATGCGTCCCGTCAAGCCAGCCATTGCTTCCTCCTTTGCGGGTTCACGAGCAAGCGTAGTGCACGCCGTCACAAACCCGCGGGATGGCGCGCCACGAACCCGCTGTGGCTGCTCAGCAGCGGCCGCCAGCGCGGTCCGGTCTGCCCGCTGGCGTCGCCGGCGCGGCTCGTGTCGAAGCGGATCCCGGCGATATCGACGTAGGCGTGCTGCGGGTTCGTGTAGACCGTGATCCACTGACCGGCGCCGCCGACCCCCCACAGCTCGAGCGCGCTGGAGTCAAGCGGAGCGGCGAGCAGATTCGCGCCGTGCAGGGCGTAGGAGACGGCGCCGGAGCAGTCGTAGCCGTCCGAGATGAAGCTGGCGTGCCCGCCGCCGTAGAGGTAGGGCTGGCCGATCAGCTGGTTGCCGGCCGCGATCGCCTGCTGGACGGCCTGCGGGGCGTCGGCGGGGGCCTGCGCGAGTCCGTCGGGCAGGATCCGCGCGAGCGAGCCGCTCGCGCCCGGCGCGCCGGTCGCCCCCGTGGCCCCGGTCGGTCCGCTCGCGGCGAGCGTTCCGCCGCCCGCCGCGGTTGGCCCGGCCGGCCCGGTGGCCCCGGACGGCCCGGTCGACCCGGACGGGCCGGTCGACCCGGTCGGGCCGGTTGACCCGGTCGGCGCGACCGACGGTCCGGCGATCGTCCCGCCGGTGTCGGGCGGCGAGCTGGCCGCGCCGGCGGCCCGGGTCGGCGTCACGGTGCTGACGGCGTACGGCGTGCCGCCGTCGAACGGACCCGGAGCCCGGCGCGTCACCCGTTCCGCGCGACGGCTCGCGGCGCCGGCATGACGGCGCGCCGGCTTGGCATGGTGTCGCGGAGCCTTCGCCGCCGCGGTCGACGGCAGGCCTAGCACAGCGGCGCTCAGCGCGAGGATCGCGAGCGCTCGTGGATACGGCGGCATCTGGTCTGCCTCGGCACCGGCAACCGCCGCCTGTCGGGCTGCAACGCCGGTTGCAGCCCGCGCCTGTGCGCGATCAGGGGTAGATCTGGACGCCGTCGGCGCCGGTGATGACGATCGCGTCGACCGGGCAGTTCTGCGAGGCCTCGGTGATCCGCTCGAGCGTGGCGCCGTCGGGGTCGATCACCGTCGCCTTGTCGTGCTCGTCGAGCGCGAACACGCGCGGGGCGGTGTCGACGCAGTCGCCGAAGCCGAAGCACAGCTCGCGATCGACCTCGATGCGGATGCCGTTGGCGGTCGTGACGTTGCTCATCGCCCACCCAGCCTAGTGGTCCGCCCGCGCCGCCACAGTAGAATCAGCGAGCCCCGAGCCGTGGCGGTCCGCCGTCGGCGCAACGATCCGAGGACCTCAGCCCGTGAGCCAAGCCGAGTCGCCCCAGCGCAGCGCCCCCTCCTACGACGTCAGGGTCGAGGACGTCCGCCAGCTGATGGGCGCATCGACGCCGCATTTCGCGCTGCAGCTGCGCAACCGGATCGCCAAGCTGATCGCGGGACTGCCGGCGGACCATCCGGCCCGCGTGCTCGGCGAGCAGGAGATCCGCCGGCTCGAGCAGCTGAGCGTGGACGGCGAGACGCGCGGCGGCGGAGCGCAGGACGGTCAGCGCCCGCTCGCCTCGCTCCGGGGCTGAGCGACCTGGCGCAGCCGCGGGCGGCACGACGGCCTCGGCGCCGGGCAACGGCGACCCCGTCACGCGCTAGGCTCGCTCCCCAGTGACCGACACGCCCCCGCTCATCGAGCCGCCGCCCGACGCCGCACCGGGATCCGAGCTCCCCGGCCCCTACGCGGTCGGCGACTACGCCGCCGCGCTGCGCGCGAAGCTGCGCGGCTTCGCGCGCGTGCAACTCGTCGGCGAGATCGCCAACCTGCGCCCGCCGACACGGTCGCGCGCCTACTTCGAGCTGCGCGACGCCGACGGCGCGATCCCCTGCGCGATGTGGCGCAACGACTGGGATCGGCTCGGGGAGCTGACCGGCACGCTGGCCGACGGGGTGCAGGTGATCGTCGCCGGCGGCTGCGACTACTACGCCGGCAGCGCGAGCGCCTCGCCGGCATTCAGCTTCTCGGTCTCGGCGCTGCGCGTGGCCGGCGAGGGCGACCTGCTCGCGCAGATCGAACGCCGCCGCCGGGCGCTGGCCGCCGACGGCCTGCTCGATCGCCAGCGCGCGCTGCACGCGTCCGCTGCTGCCGCGCACGATCGGGGTCATCTGCGGCGAGACGGGAAAGGCCCGCGAGGACGTGCTCGCCGCGCTGGCCCGCCGCGGCTGGGCCGGCCGGCTGGTCTGGGCGTTCGCCTCCGTCCAGGATCGCCATGCGGCACCGCAGATCGGCGCCGCGCTGCGCGAGATGGCGGCCGCAGGCGAGGTCGAGGTGATCGTCGTCGCCCGCGGCGGCGGCTCGCTGACCGACCTGCTCGCCTTCTCCGACGAGCTGCTCTGCCGCACCGTCGCGCTGCTCCCCGTGCCCGTGATCGCCTCGATCGGGCACCACACCGACCGGACCCTGCTCGACGAGGTCGCGGCGGCGAGCTGCTCGACCCCGACGCATGCGGCCGAGGAGGCCGTGCCGCTGAACTGCGTCGACGCGCGCGTTGCGCTGCACGCCGCGGCCGGCCGGCTGCGCAGCCACGCCCGCGAGGGGGTCATCGCCCGCGCCCGCCTGCTCGCCGCGCTCTCGCGGGCCCCCGCCGCGCACCTCGCGCGCCACCGGCGCAGCCTCCACCAGAGCCTGCGCGAGCTGCGCGCCGCCTCGCGCCGCCTGGCGACCGACGAGCGCGCGCGGACGGCTCGCCACGCGCGGACGCTCGCGCGCTGCCGCGACGGGGCGGCCCGCGACTGCTCCGTCCGGCGCCCGGCCGAGCTCGACCGGCTGCGGCTCGCGCTTGCGGCCCACGACCCGCAGCGAACGCTCGCGCGCGGCTACGCCCTGGTCGAGGACGCCGCCGGCGAGCCGGTCACCAGCGCGGTCGCTGCACGCCGAGCCGGCCGCCTGCGGCTGCGCTTCGCCGACGACACCCTCGCCGCACGGATCGAGCCGGAGTGAGCGAGCCGCCACAGAGCTACGAGACGGCCTCGGCTCGTGTCGAGGAGATCGTCCGCCGCCTGGACTCCGGCCAGGCCGGTCTGCGCGAGACGCTCGAGCTCGTCCGCGAGGGCCGCGCGCTGATCGAGTTCTGCGCGACCGAGCTCGACGCCGTCGGCGGCGCGCTCGAGGAGCTGCGCCTGGACGAGCTGGTCGCGCGGCTCGAGGGCGACCAGGGCGCGGCGCCGTGAGCACCTGGGAGCTGGTATCTAACCTTCGACTTGAGGTTGAGGGATACACCCTCGAACGGCTCGACTCGCCGACCACCTCGGGGTTCGTGCGCTCGAGCACCGTGATCGCGCTGCACGGCCTCGGACACGAGGGACTCGGCGAGGACGTGACCTACGCGACCGAGGACCACGACGCGCTGCACGCCGCGGGCGCGACGCTGCCGCTGGCGGGCAGCTGGACGCTCGAGCGCTTCTCCGCCCAGCTCGCCGCGCTCGACCTGTTCCCCGCGCCGCCGGGTGCCGAGGTCTACCGGAAATACCGCGCATGGGGTTTCGAGTCCGCGGCCCTCGACCTCGCGCTGCGCCAGGACGGGCGCCCGCTCCACGACGCGCTCGGCCGCCCGCCGCATCCGGTCAGCTTCGTCGCGTCGGTGCGGCTGCCCGAGCCCCCGACGCTCGCCCCCGTCGAGGCCCGCCTGGCACAGCACCCCGACCTGCGCTTCAAGCTCGACCCGACCGCGAGCTGGGACTCGGCGCTGATCGGCGAGCTCGCCGCGCGCGGGATCGTCGCGACCGCCGACCTCAAGGGCTTCTACGTCGGCACGAGCGTCGACAACGCCGCCGACCCGCTGCTGTACCGGCGGATCGCCGAGGGCCTTCCCGACGCCTGGATCGAGGATCCCGCCCTGACCGCCGAGACCGAGCCGGTGCTCGCCCCCCACCACGAGCGGATCACCTGGGACGCCCCGATCCACTCGGTGGCCGACGTCCTCGCCCTGCCCTTTCCGCCGAGGATGCTCAACGTCAAACCGTCGCGCTTCGGCACGCTCCGCGCGCTGCTTGACTTCTACGACCATTGCGCGGCCCACGGGATCGCCAACTACGGCGGCGGACAGACCGAGCTCGGCGTGGGTCGCGGCCAGATCCAGTACCTCGCCTCGCTGTTTCACCCCGACAGCGCCAACGACGTCGCGCCCGCGGCCTACAACCTCGACCCGCTGCCGCCCGGCCTTCCCGGCAGCCCGCTCGCTCCCTCGCCGAGCCCGACCGGCTTCCGCTGGACGCAATGAGCGACGAGGACTGGTCGTTCACCGACAGCGACGAGGTCCGCTTCGCCGACCTCGACTCGCAGGGCCATCTCAACAACGTCACCTTCCTCGTCTTCTTCGAATCCGCGCGCGTCGCCTACGTCCGCTCGGTCGCCCCCGAGTACGACCCCGGGTCGGCCGGGGGGCTCGGCTTCATGATCGTCGAGGCCAAGATCACCTACCGCTCCCCGGGCCGCTACGGCGAGCGGATCGACACCCTCATGCGCCCGACCACGATCGGGCGCTCGAGCTTCCGCTGCGAGTTCGAGATGCGCGTCGGCGACCGGGTGCTGGCCGACGGCTACGCGGTGATGGTCGCCTACGACCACGTGGCGGGCCGCTCGATCCCGGTCCCGGACCTGCTGCGCGAGCGGCTGCTGGCCGACGGCGCGCAGCAGCGCTCGGGACCGTCCCCCGGCGCGTGACGCCCGCGCGCCCGAACCTCACGAAGCTCTATGACACCTTTTAGGTCGGCTTGAGCCGTGCCCCGCATACTCCCGGTTGCGACGCATATCTCGCACCGCACCTCCTCCCAGAAGTACCCGGCGCCCCGTTTACCCCCCGGGGCGCCGGGCGTTTAACGACAGCGCGGCACGAGCGCCGCGAACCTCACGGCTCCGCGACCTCCGCCGGCGGATGGCGCTCGCGTACGCGGACCAGCACGATCCGGTTCTCGCGCACCGACTCCACGCGCAGCTCATAGCCGTCGACATCGACCTTGTCGCCGCGCTTGGGCAGCCGGCCGAGGTCGTTGAAGACCAGCCCGCCGATCGAGTTGTAGTCGTCGCTGTCGCCGGGCAGCGCGATCCCGTAGTCGGCGAGGTCGGCGACGGGGACGTGCCCGCGGACGAACCAGTCGCCGCTCGGCAGCTGGCGGACGTCACCGCCGGCCGGGTCGGTCTCGTCGGTGATCTCCCCGACGACCTCCTCGACGATGTCCTCGATCGTCACGATTCCGACGACGCGCCCGTACTCGTCGGCGACGACCGCCATCGCGGTGCGCTGCCGTTGCAGCTCGGCGAGCAGGTCGTCCAGCGGCTTGGTCTCGGGCACGATCGGCGCGTCGCGCACGAGCGGCTCGATCGAGGCCGCCGGCCCGACGTCGAGCAGCCGCCGGGCGAGCCCGGTCGCGTGGACCAGGCCGCGGATGCGGTCCTGGTTCTCGTCCTCGGTGACCGGCAGCCGCGTATGCCCCGAGTCGATGCAGCGCCGCAGCGCCGTCTGCACGTCCTCCGCGAGATCGACGGTGACGACCGCCGGGATCGGCGTCATCACCTGACGCGCCTCCTGCTCGTGCAGGTGAAAGACGCCCGAGAGCATCGTCGCCTCGTTGGCCTCGAGCATCCCGCCGGCGTAGGAGTCGCGGATCAGCCGCTTCAGCTCATCCGGCGACCCGCCGCGCGCGATCCGCCGCTCCGGGTCGACCCCGAGGACGCCGAGCATCGCGTTCGAGACCACCGTGAGCGTGACGATGAACGGGTGAAAGAGGACGCGAAACCATTGCAGCGGGCGCGCGATCAACCGCGCGACGCGCTCGGCGCGGTCGATCGCGTAGAGCTTGGGCACCATCTCGCCGGCGGTGATCTGGGTGCTGGTGATCAGCAGGTAGGCGACGGCCGCCGCGATCACGATCGCCACGCCGTGCGCGATCGCGCCGCCCAGGGCCCCGGTCAGCAGGTGCGCCAGCGCCGGCTCGCCGACCGCGCCGATCCCGATCGAGGCCATCGTGTTGCCGACCTGGCAGGTCGAGATGTACTCGTTGATGTGCTCGAGCTGCCGCAGCGCGAGCTTCGCCCCGCGCAGCCCCTGCTCCGCCGCCAGCTCGAGCCGCGAGTGACGCGCGCGGACAAGCGAATACTCGGCGATCACGAAGAACGCGTTGAGTGCGATCAGCACCGCGGCGGCGGCGACCAGCAGCCAGTTCACGACGCTGTGCCCGCCACGCGGATACTTCGAGGAGGTTCGTCGTTCATGCCGTCTGCGCTGACGCGCTCAACGGTAGCAGGCACGGCTGTCAGCAGGCGGGGTTTTGGGGTGGCGTGAACGGCCGGCGCTCGCGATTCCCTACAACGCGTCGATCGCGGTGGCCAGCGCGAAGTCGCGCTGGGTCAGACCGCCGGCGGAGTGCGTCGAGAGCGTGATGCGCAGCCGGCGGTAGCCGTGGATCAGGATGTCCGGATGGTGGTCCGCCCGCTCGGCCTCGGCGGCGATCCGGTTGACCAGCGCGATCGCCGCCGCGAAGTCCGCGCACTCGAGCTCGGCGACGATCGAGTCGCCCTCGCGCCGCCAGGACGGGCCGAGCTCGGCCAGCGCGGCGTCGATCTGTGAGTCCGAAAGGGTTTCCATAGAGTCTTGTCGGTGCGAATCGTCAGCCTGGTCCCGCATGCGACCGAGCTCTGCTTCGCGCTCGGCCTCGGCGCTGAGCTTATCGCCGTCACGCACGAGTGCGACCATCCGCCGGCGGCGCGCGAGCTGCCGCGCGCGACCCGCGACACGCTCGCCCCCGGCCTGAGCTCCGCCGAGATCGACGCCGCCGTGCGCGAGCGCACCGCCCGCGGCGAATCGATCTACGAGCTCGACACCTCGCTGCTGCGCGAGCTCGACCCGGAGCTGATCATCACCCAGGCGCTCTGCCCGGTCTGCGCGGTCTCCTTCGAGGATGTGGCCGCGCTGGCCGGTGAGCTGCCATCGCATCCGCGCGTGATCGCGCTCGACCCGCACACCCTCGGCGAGTCGCTCGCCGATGTCCGCACGATCGCCCAGGCGACCGGGCGGCGAACCGAGGCACTCGCGCTGATCGCCCGCAGCGCCGCGCGAATCGACCGCGTCCGCCTCGCCGTCCGCGGCGCGCGCCGGCCGACGGTGGCCGCGCTGGAGTGGCTCGACCCGGTCTTCGTCGCCGGCCACTGGACGCCGCAGCTGATCGAATACGCCGGCGGCATCGACATCCTCGGCGCTCCCGGCGAGCACTCGCGTCAGCTCGACTGGGCGACGGTCGCCGCCGCCGAGCCCGAGGTCGTCGTCGTGATGCCGTGCGGCTACGACGCGCTGCGCTCGCTGCGCGAGGCCCGCGCCCACGCCGACCGGCTCGCGGAGCTGCGGGCCAGCCGCGTCGTCGCGGTCGACGCCGCCGCCTACTTCTCGCGGCCCGGGCCGCGGCTGATCGACGGGCTCGAGCTGCTCGCGCACATCCTCCATCCACGACGCGTTCCCGACGCGCCCGGCGTGGCGCTCGAGCTGTAGCGGGCCGCTAGCCGATGCCGGGGACCAGCGTGTGGTCGGCGATGACGATGGCGCCCACGACGGAAATCACGGCGAGCGCGAGGCACACGCCGTAGCCCACCGCAGGCGAGCGCATCCGGTCACCCTGCTGGAAGCCGAGCGTCGCGAGTCCTCCGCCGATCAGCCCGCCGATGTGCGCGCCGATCGAGATCCCCGGGACGCTGAGGGTGATCACGAGGTTGACGACGATCAGGATCACCAGCTGGTTTCGCACCTGGTCGACGCCGCGCCGGTGGGCCTCGGTGAACGCGGCGCCCATCAGCCCGAAGATCGCGCCGGACGCGCCGGCGGTCTGGCTCAGCGGCGAGACGATGAACACGCCGAGCGACCCGGCCAGCAGGCCGGTGAAGTAGATCGCGATGAACCGGTTGCGCCCGATCGCCGGCTCGAGCAGGCGCCCGACCCAGTAGAGCACGTACATGTTCGAGGCGATGTGCAGGATGTCGAGGTGCAGGAAGCCGCTCGCGACCAGCCGCCAGTAGTCGTGCGAGTAGCGGATCAGCGGCGCGAACAGGAAGCCGTGATTGAGCAGCCACGAGTTCGACGTCGATCCGGTCAGCGTGTAGACGCCGGAGCCCTCGGCCAGGAACGCGATCACGTTGATCGCGATCAGCACCTTCGTCACCTCATAGCCGCGGTTCGCGGTCGAGCGAATCGTGCGCACCTTCGTGGTCTGGCGCCCGCATTCCGGGCAGCGCATTCCGACCGAGGTGACGGTCATGCAATCGGGGCAGATCGGCTTGCCGCAGTTCGAGCACGACACGCCGGTCTCGCGACCCGGATGGCGGTAGCAGGTCGCCATGGGGCCGTCCACGCTACCAGGAGGCGTGGTCAGCCCGGTCAGCTCAGCCGGGCGTCGATCAGCGCCGCCATCGTCGGCACGCGCGCGCCGCCCAGCCGCTCCGCCGTCACGAGAACGGCGCTGGCGCCGCGCAGATCCGGCACCGCGACCCGCGCGGCGCCCGCCGCGGTCGCGTCGAACAGCACGTCGGTCGGGCGCACCCGCGCACCGCTCTCGATCCAGACCTCGTAGATCTTGCCCGGCGGCGCCGCCGGCAGGTCGCTGACGACAAGCTGCCCCTCGGTCCCGGTCTCCCGCAGCGACGCCACCGGAGCGCGCACGGCATGCCAGCGCGCGGGCGGCGCCACCGAGGCCGTGATGACCCTGGTCACCGAGCCGCCGGGCGCGAGCACCAGCGCACCGAACAGCGCCCCGAGCGCGAGCGCGACGGCGACGAGGCCGCCGAGCGGGCGCAGCGTCGGCAGCCGGCGAGAGCCTCGCGCCGAGGGCGCGGCCGCCGCCGCGTCGAACAGCGACGCCTCGGCGTTGACGATGTCGAGCACGCGCCGGCGCAGCTCGGGCGGCGCGTCGAGTGCCGGCACGCCGAGTCCCAGCACCTCGGCGACGGCGTCAAGCCGCCGAACCTCGTCGCGACAGAGCGCACAGGTCTCCATGTGCGCACGCAGCGCCGCCGCCTCGGGCTCCTCGAGCGCGCCGAGGACGTAGGCGCCACAGTCCTGGCTGAGCTGCTCGTGCTCGTTCATGAGGCGACGACCACCCCGGCTCCCTCGAGCGTCCGGCGCATCTTCTCCATCCCGAGCCGCATCCGCCCCTTGATCGTGCCGACCGGGGCCTCGAGCATCGCGGCGATCTCGGTGTGCGTGTAGCCACCGTAGAACGCCAGCTCGATCACCCTGCTCTGCTCCTCGGGCAGCTCGTCGAGCGCGGCGCGGATCTCGCGCGCGTCGTCGCGGCGCGCGACCTCGACCTCGGTGTGCTCGGGCGCCTCGAAGCGCTCCTCGATGCCCTCGTCGCTGGCCCGGCGCCGGTCGTGGTTGATGCTGCGGCGCAGCGAATCGATCGCGCGGTTGTGCACGATGCCGAGCACCCACGTCCGCACGCTGCCACGCGTGCGGTCGTAGCGCGCGCCGCTGCGCCAGAGCGACAGGAAGGACTCCTGCACGACGTCCTCGGCCGCCGTGCGCGTGCCGCACATCCGGTAGGCCAGCGAGAAGGCGACGCCGCAGTGGCGGTCGTAGATCACCTCGAACGCCCGCGCCTCGCCGTGGCGGACGAGCGCCATCAGGTCCTCGTCGGCCAGCTCGCGCAGGCCGCTCGGGGACGGAGCGGCCCGGTGTCGAGGCAGCAGCGGCATCGCCCTATTACTACGCGCGCCAGCGCTCCGCGGATCAGCGCCGCTCGACGATTTTTCGCGCCGCGCTGCCCACCGTCGCCGCGGCGCGCCCGGCCACGTCGCGCAGCTCGCGCGAGCGATGGCGCTGGTGGCGGCCGAGCAGCAGCAGCCCGGCGCCTGCGACGCCGCCGGCGACGACGGCGATCGCTGGGCGGGCCCAGTTGCGCGGATCGCGCATCGCCGCGAGCTCCCAGCCCTCGAGCTCCTCGGCGGCCAGGTCGCTGATGCTCTGCAGCGTGCTGCGCACGCGCGTCGAGAGATCCTCGGGCGGCTCGACCGGCGCCAGCGCGCGGCGCAGCAGCTCTTCGACGTCGCCCGCTCACGCGCCCGTCTCCTGCTCGCCGTCGCTCGCGACGATGCCCTCGAGCTGCCGGATCGCACGGTGGATCAGCACCTTGGTCGCCCCGTCGCTGCGACCAAGGGCGCGAGCGATCTCGCGGTTGTCCATGCCGAGCGCGAAGCGCATGATCAGCGCCTCGCGGCGATCGTCGGGCAACTGCTTGACGCCCTCGAGCACGCGCGCCAGCTCGTCACGCCCGCTGACCAGCTCCTCGGTCGAGTGCGGCGTCGCCACCGTCGAGTCCTCATCGAGCGGGCTCTGCGGCCGGCGCGAGCGGTCGCGGTAGAGGTTCGCGGCGAGGTTGTGCGCGATCCGGATGAGCCAGGGCCGCAGCGGCCGGCCGTCGGACTCGCGCAGCGCACGCTCGAAATGGCGGTAGGCCTGCAGGAACGTCTGCTCGGTGAGGTCCTCGGCATCGTGGTGGTTGCCGACCCGGTAGTACAGGTAGCTGTAGACGTCGCGCAGGTGCGTTCGGTAGCAGCTCGCTGAACTGCGCGTCGAGCTCCGCCTTGCCGTTGGTCGCGTGAGCCACCCACGGAGCGTACCCCGCCTACGACGCCGCGTGGACGGGCTGGCGCGCGACGGCGATCGGCAGCGGCGTCCGCTCGGGCATCTTGCCGCCGAGCCAATCCCACTGCAGCACGACGCAGGGCCAGATCCGATCGGTGACCGCGGCCGCCTCCGCGAGGGTCGGGTTCTCGACGCGCGGGAACGACAGCGCGCGCCCGCAGCGCAGCGTGACCTTGCGCGGGCGGATCCGCCAGCCGCGGCGCACCGCCTCGGTGCCGAACACCGCGACCGGCACGACCGGCGCCCCGGTCTGCAGCGCGAGCCGCCCGACGCCACGCCGCGGTTGCCCGAGCGGCCCGGGCCGCGTCCGCGTCCCCTCCGGGAAGATCACGACGCAGTCGCCGCGCTCGAGGATCCGCCGCGCCGTCTCCATCGCCTGCTGGTCGCCGGCGCCGCGATCGATCGGGAACGCGCCGAGGCGGTTCAGCAGCCAGCCGGCGACCGGGATGCGCGAACAGCTCCTTCTTCGCGACGTAGTAGACCGGCCGCCGCGTCAGCGTCCCGATCACGAACGGATCGAGGAAGCTGCGGTGGTTGGACGCGAAGATCACCGGCCCGCTCTTCGGCACGTGCTCCAGCCCCAGCCGGCGCATGCGGAAGTAGACGTGGAAGATCGGCTGCAGGATCGCGCGCACCACGAGATACAGCGCGAGGTTCACGCCACGGTCAAGCGCGCGCGAGTGATACTCGCCAAGTCCATTTGCTCCCACACCCCAGATACCCAGCGACGGCCGTCGCGTTACAGCCCGTCGGCGGGGCGCCATAGCCGCTGCAGGCACTAGCCTCTGCGCACCCGCCGGAGTAGCTCAGCTGGTAGAGCAATCGCCTTGTAAGCGATAGGTCAGGGGTTCGAGTCCGCTCTCCGGCTTGGGAAGTGGCGTGCCGGCCGTGGGCGCGGCGACCCGGGCCATCCCGGGTCGCCGCGAGCCACTCAGCAGCCGCTACCGGCGCACTGATCCGGCGTGTTGGCGTTGATCGCGCTTCCGCTGAGGGTCACCTTGAACGTGGTGAATACGCCGCCGCCTCGGAGCTTGCCCTTGGCGTCGCCGCTCAGCGTGTTACCGGAGACGTTGCTGTTGATCAGGGTCAGGAGACCGCCGGGCGGCCCATTGGGGACGGCGATGTCGAAGATGCCGCCGCCCTGAGCACTAGTGCTGTGCCCCGTGGCCTCGGCGGTGTTGCCGCTCACGGGCGTGTTGCGCAGCTTTTCCGCAACCGACCGTCCGTCGCCGCCGCTGACTTCGATGCCACCGCCGACGGCCGTCGCGGCTCCCGCCGCGCTCGCGGCGTGGACCCGGTTATCCCGAACGACACTGTCGGTGAGCGACGCCTCGATCAGCGATGCGCCGCTTGAGGCTGTCGCACTGCCCTGCGCCGAGCGGACCGTGACGGTGTTGCCCGTGAGCCTCGTGTTGGTCACCGTGCCGATCAGCTCGCCGGCGCCCGAGTCGCCGTCGGCGCTCGCCGACGGGCCGCCGTGCGCGACCACGCTGACGTGGTTGTCGGCGATGACGTCGTCGCTGACGGCGATCGGCACATCGGTCTTCACGCCACCGGAGTCCGCGAAGGCGGTGCCGATTGTGTTCGTGATGCTCACCGAATTGCCGGTGATCTTGGTGTTGCTGATCGTCGCAGTGCTGCCGGGCATGATGTGGATCGCTCCCGCATGCCCCTCCGTGTCGACGATGCTCCCCGGCCACGACACTGTGACGGTTGCGCGATTATTCGTCAGCGAACTGCCGCGAATCGCGACGGCCCCCTTCTCGACGGAGATCGCACCAGAGTCCGCGAACCGGCCGTACGGAGCCGTGACTCTGGCTTCGTTACCGCTGATCGTCGAATCAATGATTGTCAGCGAGCCCATCTCGTTGTCGATTCCGCCGCCGGCTGCCTCGGACGCGAATGCCGGACCGGCGCTGTTGTCGCTGACCGTCGTGTCGGTGAGGGTGAGCTTCCCGCCGTTGTAAATGCCGCCGCCCGCGGCGACTGAGGACTTGCACGTGCCCCCCGGGCAGGTGGCGCCGGACTGTGACGGAACGAGAGCGGTCGGCGACACGCTGTTGCGCGTGATCGCGCTGTCGGCGATCGTGACGGTTGCACCAGGTGTCTCGTTGCTGGCGTTCTTGATGTTGTCCGGGGTGATCTCAACGCCGCCACCAGCGGCGAGCACACCAGCTTTCCCGTAGAGCCCAGCCGATTCTGGGCTCGAATGCGTGACGCCGCCGGTGATTGTCACCCCCGTGATCGAGACGCTGAGCTTGCTCGATCCGGATCCGGAGCCGATCGTCACGACCGGGCCCCCGCCCGCGATGATCGTCTTGCCCGCACCGGATCCCGCGAGGGTGAGGCTTACGCTGATTGTGAACCCGCCCTGGTAGGTGCCTTCTGCGACCGTGACAGTGTCACCGCTTCGTGCCGCGGCGATCGCAGGTGCGATCTGACTGTAGGTGCAGCCACTCGGGCACACCTGCAGCGTCGAAGCCGCCGCGCCGGCTGGCGCAAGCGACACGCAGGCCAGATACGTCACGACTGATGCGAGCGCAGCCGCAGCGGCGCGCGTCATGTGGTGTTTGTGCATGTCGACCTCGCTCTGTTGGACGTCATGCAGGGAACCTAGAGGCCCCGGGATGCAGCGAAAACCATGCAGACCCGGAACGTCGCTCGGGGCCTGCCCCTATTCAGTTACGCAGATACGTGAGCACTGCGAGCACGCGGCGGCTGCTCGCGGCGGCGGATGTGAGGCCGAGCTTCATGAATATCGCGTGAACGTGGCTTTCCACGGTCTTGGGGCTGAGGAAGCAGATCTCGCAGATGCGCTGGTTGGAGTGCCCTTCTGCCATGAGTGCGAGGATCTCGCGCTCGCGCGGGGAGAGCTCGTCCAACGGCCCGGGCTCTCGCGCGCGGTTGAGCAGGCGGGCGACGATCGCCGAATCCAGAACGCACTCGCCGCGCCGCAGACGCTGGAGGGCGTCGCTGAGCACGCCCGGGTCGCCGACGCGCTCCTTGAGAAGGTATCCCGTGCCAGCCGGATGGTTCTCGAACAGTGTCGCTGCGTAGCGCACATCGAGGTAGCTGGAGAGAAGCAGCACGGCCGTACTCGGATAGCGCTCGCGAATCTCGGCTGCTGCGCGAAGCCCCTCGTCGGTGTGCGTCGGCGGCATCTTGATGTCGACAATCGCGGCGTCTGGGTGGGCGCGCTCCACGAGTCCCAGCAGGGTTTCGGCGTCCTCGGCCTCGCCGACGACCTCGAAGCCGCGATCCGCGAGCAGTCGGGCGAGCCCGGCGCGCATCAGGACCATGTCCTCCGCGATCACGATCCGCATGACACGGTCGCCTCCACCACCAAATCAGTCTCCACAGCCGACGTGCGGAGCGTGCCTGAGAGGGCGTCAAGCCGGTCACGGGCGTACTCGAGTGCGCGCTCGGCAGAACGCTGATCAACCCCGGGTGCCACTATTCGCAGGCGTGCCGACCCCGGCGCGGCTTCTATCTGGACGACGAGCGCCGCTCCGTTTCCGTAACGCTCCGCGAGGCGGACGCAGTCCAGCACGAGCCGATAGAACGCAGCTTCCACTGAGGGCAAGAGGTGCGGACGTGAACCGACCTCAAACCGCATCGGTACGCGGCTTTCGTCAGCCAGCTCGCGTGCCGCCTCGACGAGCCCGGCTTCCGCCAGGGACACTGGATAGATTCCGTGCGCGATCGCGCGGAGATTGCCGAGTGCGCGCTGGAGCTCGCCCTTGGCCCGCTCGATCGCGGCGTCTGGTCCCGACATGAGCTGGAGCTCCATCAACAGCGCGATCAGGCGCTGCTGAGCGCCGTCGTGAAGGTTGCGCTCCAGCCTTCGCCGTTCGCCGTCGCCGACATCGACAATCCGTGCGCGCGAGGCCGCGAGGTCGGCGACCTCGGCTTCCAGTCGAGCGTGGAGCGAAGCATGCTCGAGTGCGAGGCCTGCTCCGAGGGCGGCCTGCGTCACGCGCTCGGGCATCTGTGACAACCGCCCCGCATGGCGGAGTTGCGCGACAACCTGGCCGCGACGCACGACCTCTGCAACGGCGACGTCGCCGCGAATCGCGGCGACGTCGCGGCCAGCGAAGTCGACCACGCCTCCGCCGGCGCGCGGGAACACGATCTCGAGCTGCGGATCGCCGAGCGAGACGGCAAGCGCGGCACGAAGTGCTTCCGCCGACGGCGATGCCGCAGCCACCATTGCGGCGATGCGATCGCGGAGCAACCGCCCGCGGATCGAAAGCAACACAACGCCTGGCGCGACGGCGGCAAGGATCCCGCACTGCAAGAGCCAGAGCGCACGCGTGGTCGAGTCGATCTCGTGGAGGCCAGCCCCCGTCTCGTGCGCGAACAGCGCCGCGCCTAGCGCGGCCGCGCCGGCACCGCCGATCACGACCGGAGCCGTCGACGATCGAAAGAGACCGCGGCGCGCTAGCGCCCTGACGGACGCAAGAAGCGCTAGCAGGCCGCAGGCCACCGCTGCCGCCGGCAGGCCGGCACGGATGAGCTCGTCGTGCACCTCGCTGCTTCCATGGACCAGCAGAAGGTTTCGGGAGCAGGCGAAGCATCCGCTCGAGCGAGGATCAAACAACGCCGTCGGCAAGACGCCGAGGACGAACATGCCAACCACCACTGCCACGCCGGCTACGAGCGCATCGGGAAACCGGCGAGCACCACCGGCTGCGACGAGCGCCGCGACGCCGACCAATGGGCTCGGCATCGACCCGCCCGCCAGCGCCGCAGTGAACAGAACCGCTCCGGTCGACCCTGGAAGCGGCAGTTGCTGCAGGAACACGGCGCCGCCAGCCGCGAGCAACAGCGCTCCCACGAGTCGGTGCGTCCCGTGCCAGACAAACGAGGCCCCGACGCTCGCGGCTCCAAGCCCGCTGAGAAGCTGCAGTGCGAGCGCCCACGATGTCCCGCCACCGAGGGTCTCGCCCGGGCTGCGACGTGCACTGATCAGGGCCGCAACGCCCAGCGCCGCGGCACCCCCCATCGCGAGCGCGAGACCCAGAAATCGCGACCTTCCCATGGCCTGATGCTGATCGGGTTGAGGTGGAATGTCCAGCAGGTTCAGGGTATGCGCTGATTGGCCGGCGGTCCGCGTGGGTGGGCACCCCGATGACGAGTGCACCGAGACGTCGAATAATCCGTCATGTGAGAGCTTCCGCCCTGCGTTCGCTCCGCCGTCCGACCGTCAGTCTGGCCGCCGTCGGCGTCCCGGCCGGTGGCGCTCCGCCATCGATCGCAGAGATTGCCGGTACGAACTCCCGAGTGCTGTGCACTGCCGTTTCATGGCAAGACGTCAACTGAGCCGTACGGCGATCGCCGTCGGCGTGCTCTCCGTGGGCGCAGCCGTCGAGGCGGCGGCGCCCTCGTTCTCGCCATGGCTGACTGCCCTGGACCTCGTGGTCGGCGGCGTGCTTGGGGTGAGCGGGGCCTGGCTCCTCGCACGGGCGCCCGTACCCGCTCTTGTCGCCGTCGCGGTGTCCATCACCTGGTTCCTCGGCACGCTCGCGGGAGCACCAACCGGCCTCATCAGCGACCTGGGCTCGGCATGTGCGCTCGCCTATCGCGGACCATTGCTGCAACTGCTCCTCGGCATCCCCACCGGGACTATCGCGAGCCGCTACCTGCGAGTGCTCGCCGGAGCATCCTGGGTCGCGGCCGTGCTACCGCTCGCCGCTGCGCGACCCGCGACGGCCTGCGCCGCCGCGCTCATTTCCGTGGTCGCCGCGAGCCACTCGCGTCGGGCAGCCGCGGACCAACGCCGGGCGCTGCTGGCCGGAGCAGCCGCAGCCCTGATTCTCGCGAGCGTGTGGACGCTCGCGATCGTAGAACCAGGCGGCGGCGCCGCGCTCCTGGTCCTCGATGACCTCGCAGTGCTAGGTGCTGGGAGCGTCGCGCTCTTCGCAGCCGCCGGCGCGTGGTCCCGCCGCGCGGTGAGCACGATCGTGGTCGAGTTGGGCCCGGGGCGTCCTGGCCGGCCCGTCAGCGCCCAACTCGCGCGTGCCCTCGCCGATCCTGCCCTCGAGGTCCTTTACCGCGTTCCCGGAATCGGCTGGGTCGACGAGCAGGGCGAGGCCAGCAACGGGCCGAATGGCGAAATTGGGACGGTCACCCGCGCGAGCGCGCCCGGCGGCGGCGAGGTCGCACTCGTCCACGGCAATGTCGGCGCGAGCGACCCGCGACTGGCGCAGGCCGCAGCCGCCGCGGCGGCGCTTGTTCTCGACGCCGCACGGCTCGAGGCAGAGGTCCGTACCCGCTCGGGCGACGTCCGGGCGTCGCGGCGGCGGCTGCTGACGGTCGCCGATGCCGAGCGCCGCTCGCTGGAAGGACGCCTCTCCGACGACGTTCTCGCTCCGCTGCGTCGCGTCGAGCGCATGCTGGCGCCGCACCACGACGCAGCCGCCTTCGTGGCGGCGCTACGCGACACGATCGCGGAGGTGACCGTGCTCGGTCGGGGCCTCTACCCGCCGGCCCTCATCCAGGCCGATTTCGGAGCCGCGCTCGCGGACCTCGGACGGCGCTGCCCAGCCGAAGCGGAAATCGAGGTGCTTGGCGACGTCGACCGTCTCCCTGACCAGCTTCGCGAGGCGGCGTGGTTCGTGTGCTCCGAGGCCCTCGTCAACGTCGCCCGCCACGCCGACGCGTCCCGAGTCACCGTCCGCGCAGTCGAGCATGACGGTGCCTTCGTCATTGAGATCACCGACGACGGCCGAGGTGGCGCCAACATCACACGCGGGCTCCGCGGTCTCGCCGATCGCGTCGAGGCACTGGGCGGCACCTTGGTCCTCGAGAGCCCGCCCGGCGGCCCCACAGTTGTGCGTGCGCAGCTCGGGCGTGAATTACAAGGTGGGCCCTATGACACACCAACCCACCGCCGATAGATTGGACGAATGCCTCGATCCCGCGACGGGCTTTCCCTGCGGTAGCGCTTGACCGCCGCAGCCTCCCGTGTACGACGTTCTCGGACCGCGGTCGTCGCGGCCGCGCTTGCCGCCACCTGCGCACTTTGGGGATGCGGCGCGAGCGGCGTCAACAAAGAGGGAACTACGACGCCAGCGCGCCGGATCACCCTGACCATCGTGATCCCGGACGGGACCACGCCGGACACCACCTACTTCATCAATCAGGTGGCCAGGCGTACGCAGGGCCAGCTGCGTCTCGTCGTGAACCCCGCCTATTCAACCGTCGAGCCCAAGAACGAGTTGCGTCTCGCCATGGCACTGCGAGACCGCAAGGTTCAGATGGCCTACCTCCCAACCCGGGCATGGGAGCTCGACGGACGGCGGGTCCTGGACTTCCGCGCGCTTCAAGCACCATTTCTGATCACCAGCTACCCGTTGCTTCGAACCGTGACCACGGGGCCCGTCGCAGCGCAACTGCTCGCCGGACTGGGCCGCAACGGCCTGGTTGGCCTCGGGCTCGTGCCGACCGAGCTTCGCCGTGCACTGGGCCGCCGGCCGCTCGTCTCGCTCTCCGCCTACCGGGGCGCCCGCATCCGCATCGTGAACTCCCCAACGAGCGCTCTGATCTTCCGCGCCCTCGGAGCGATCCCCGTAAGCAGCCTCACTCCCGATCAGGTCGGTGCAGACCTCACCGATGGCCGGCTCGACGGCACCGAGAGCGACCCACTGAATATCGCCAACAACTTCTATACCGCGGCGGCGCCGTACCTGCCATCCAACGTCGCGCTGTTTCCCAAGATCGAGACGCTCGTGATCACAAGAAAGACCTACGATGGCCTCGACCCTGCCGACCGCACTGCGCTGAAAGCCTCCGCCGCGGCGACCGTGGCCCACGCCAACCCAGCCGCTGAAGACCAACGCGAGATGCAGTCCCTCTGCGACTCGGGGGTCCATCTCGTGGCGGCGACCCCGGGCCAGCTTGCCGCACTCGAACGCGCCAGCGCCTCCGTGTACACGAACCTCGACAAGGACCCCTCCACAAGGCGCGCGATCCTGGAGATTGAGCAACTCAAGCAACGGATCTCGGCTCAGAACTCGACCCTCGCGCCCTGCCCGGGCACCCGCACTCCGAGCACCTCGGGTGCCTCGCCGGCGTTCCCCACCGGCAAGTTCGAGAGCGTGATCACCAGAGCGGAGGTCGTGAAAGCCGGCTTGCCGTTGCAGGATGCCCACACCGACGAATTCATATTCCGAAACGGAAGATGGGCAGAGCTCTGGTTCAACCCCACCAACGCCTCGCAGCCGCGCGCCGGCGGCCCATATGCCGTCAACGGCGACGTGCTCACCCTTGGGCCCGGTACGCTCAACTACCGCCTGAAGTGGAGCTATTTCGGTGGTCTACTGACGTTCAAGATCATCGACGTGCCCGACTCGCTCGGAGACTTCTTGTTCACCGTCAATCCGTGGAGGAAGGTCGGGTAGGCAGCCTCGCAGCAGTACGTGGCAGGCCGGATGTCCCCGACCAAGCGACATCAGGGACTACTCATACGCAGGTCGCGCGAGTCGAGACACTCGCGGCCGACGTGGCCTCCACTCCGGGCACGGTCCCCGCGGAATCGTCGACGTTGAGCAGGCTGACCGAGCCGAAAGCGGACATTGAATTCATTGCGCGCTTCCGCAACTGGTGCGGGAGCAAGCGCGTTCTGACGGCGCGTCCGCGTCGCACCTTTGCTTGACTTTCGTATATCGCGAATCTATATTCGTCTTATGCGAACTACCCCCCCGCCGCTCGCACCGGTCTTTCGATCTGAGATGCAGCTCGCGCTGCTCGGGCTTCTCTTGCTTCAGCCCGATCGCGCCTGGACTCAGGGGGAATTGACGGCGACGCTGGCGGCCCCGGTCGCGTCGGTCCACCGCGAACTGGCACGTGCCGCGGCGGCCGGTTTGATCGCCCGCGACGCCACGCAGCGACCGCACCGCTACCAGGCGATACAAGAGGCGCCGACGTATGCGCCGATGCGCCAGCTCCTGGAGCTAACCGTGGGGGTACCCGAGCGACTACGAGCCGAATTCACGGGGATCGCTGGCCTGCGGGCCGCGACGATTCACGGGAGCTGGATTCGCGGCGACCTTCGCCTCGACAGCGACCTAGATCTACTCGTAGTGGGCGACGACGTGTCGCAAGGCGCGAAAGACGCGGCTCGACGCGCTGGACGAGCGATCGGTCGCGAAGTTGATGTCACGGTTGTGTCGCCAACGGAGCTACGCACCCAGGTGGCCCAGGGGCACCCGTTCTTCCGCGGCATCATCGAAGGCCCTCACGTCGACGTGATCGGCAACCTCGGCGAGGAAAGCCGACGAAGTGCCTGACGCACGCGTCGAAGCGGTCGAGATCGACGTATGGGGCGCGCGGGCGTTCTTGGAGCGTGCGCAGCAACTGCTCGCAGACGGTGCAAGATCTGACAACACCCCGGCCAGCCGCATGATCCTGCTACACAGCGCCGCGATGGCGGCTTGCGACGCGATCCTCAGCATCAACGGCAAACGCATCGTCGGCAGTGACGGCGGCCATCTCCTTCGCCTCGAGCAAGCCGAGACGCTCCTGCGGGGCGACAATCGGCGCCTTTTCGCAACGCTCGAGGACAGCCGGGCTTCTCGAAACCTCGCCTCGTACGCAGCCGGGTTCGTTCCCGCCGATGACGTCGAAGCTTCGTGCGCATCGGTCGAAGACCTCGTCGGAATCGCAGCCGTCCACGTCGGCGCACAGTCGCCCGACTGGGCACTCGAAGACTGAGCGATCCAGCGCGCGTCCGAGGCTCCCGAGCGCGAACGTGAGAGGCAATCTCGGCACTCGGAGTCTGCCGCGGCGCCAGACGCTCGTTAAGGCCACCGGGGGCTCCCGTTGGCCTTAATCCAGCCGGAATCAGCGTAAATGAGCCGAAATTGCCGATTCGGACCCGCTTGGCAACATGCGTGTTTGCAGGCAGAACGGGCGTATTCAAGCGATCCGCACTATCGCCTTGTAAGCGGTAGGTCGCGGGTTCAAGTCCCGACTCCGGCTCTAAATTACCTGCAAATGGACGCTATTGCGTCAGGGTCATTGACACTCGTTCGGTGTCGCTGCGGTCCGTGTCTGTCGACACGACCCATGTTCGCGCGTGATGCTCGGGGCTCTCGTCTTCGCGTTTTCGGCAACCGCTTCGACACCCCTTCCGACCAGGCCCCCGCGCCGCCGAGGGCCGAGCCACAGATGAGCAGCCCGGCCGTGACGGCTTTCATGTGCTCGATTGTCGGCATCTGGATCGTCTCGATTCCGCTCGGCATCCACGCACGGCGCGCGATTGACCGCTCCCAGGGTCTGCTCACGGGCCGAGGCTTTGGCACGGCTGGCATCGCGCTCGGACTCATTGACATGATCGCCACCGTTGTGCTTGTGATCGCACTTGTGACGCACTCGGGGTGAGATGAGTCGTCCGCCAGCGACTTGCATGTTTGACGTAGATCGGCACCGAGCGCGTCTTGAACCACCAGCGCCGAGAGATCTCTTCCTCGTAGTCGATGTCTTGCGTCGCCTGCTCTGCCGACTTCATGAACGGCTCGGCGGCAAGCTGACCACACGCGCAACGTGGAGTCCAGCGCCGTCAGCGTCGAGCGCTTGCGGCCCAGCACCTCGACGTGCGCGCGGTAGCGGGCGGCGACGTCCGTGAAGGGCAGACGGTCGCCAGTTGCCGTCAATGGCTTGACCTCCGCCATTAGCCGTCCATCTCGCGCTCCGCCTGAGCGCGCGTCAGGCCCGTGTTGGCACCCTCGACACGCTTCGGGCCGATCCGCCGGCGCACCTTCCGCCCATCGACCCGGCACTCGCCACACCGCGACACCCCGCCGCCGCCTGTCCGTCTGCTCCCATAGCGAACCGTGCCATACGAGCGTCGCGCGACCATCAGGCCTCGCCTCCCAACTCCTCGTCGTCTTCGGGTACTGCGGCCTCGCTGGCTTCCAACTGGGCGTCCCACACGGCCGCGCGGTCATCTTCAGAGAGCGAGGCGATAAGCGCTCGCGCTCCTCGAACGGCAGATCCTCCAACCCGGCTAACAGGCGGGCAATTCGGTCCTCGTCAGTCATTTCCAAAACCTCCTCCACACGCCGGTACGCCGGGCGCACGCGGTGAGATATTTGCCCACCCTGGAGGGTCAATGCCCCCCGCGGGCGGTTTTGGGGTCGCTTTACGCTGAAAGGCCTCTCTTCTTCCTCCTCCGAGAGACGTGCGAACGGCCGGATCACACACCGGCCGTTCGTCGTTCCAGCGTGCGTCACTACCACTGAGGGTCTGCGGTGCGCGCGCCCTAACCTTCCGGGCGCGCCTCCGCGCGTCCTCAACCTGGCTCGCGAACGACCGTCTACGGGGGCGTCAAGCTCCCTCCTGGATCGGACCGCCCGCCACCCGGAGAATCAGGACATCATCTGACTTCGTGCCGTTGACGACGCCACGGCAATCAGAACGCAAGACGGGGGTCGCGGAAAGCTTGTCGCCACGGGGGAAGAGTTTCACGTGTCGCCGCAGCAGTTCGGCGGTAGGTTACGGCGTGCCAGCACCACCTCCCGTGGCTGCGGCCACGCCCCCGGGCGCTCGCACTTCTCCCAGCGTCGCGGGGGCGTCACTTTGAGCGCGCCGACGTCCTGATCCGCTTCAATCAAAGTCCAGGCGGTGTCGGTGGGGGGGCCGGTCCCGCCTCCTCTTCGAAATCGTTTAGCCGTGGGCAGTAGGTTCGCGACGCAGCGGCCGTACGCGAGGGAACGTGTCTGGTCGCCCTCCCGACGAGTGACGCGCTGCCATGCCCCCGGGCGCTCATCCCCATTTGGCGTCGCGGGGGCACTTGGACGCACACAGCACGCGCGGTTGCGCGACGCCTGATCCGCCCTCCGGGTTCGGAGTACTGTGAGGCAGCGACATGTCCAAAGTGCGCGCTTTCCACACGACGTCTGAGGAGTACAGCGCGGACCACCGCAGCGTCTACCACGACAACGACAACTGCGGCTACGGGGCCGAGATCAAGGCGGAGCATCGCGTCCCGGGGACCGGCGGTCGCCCTCGCTGCGACCGATGCGGTGACCTCGCCGCAGCCGAACAGTAGGGCGCTCCACGCTGGAATCTGCGCGTTCGCTAGTCGACCGTCGTGTTCGGTGTGTCTGCCGGCCTCCCTATGCTGCGCGATGCAGCGCGCGGACCGCCAGGCGCACTGAGCGCGTTCGACTGACTGACCTCGCTGCCACCGCCCCCGGACGCGTTCTCAGTGCGTCGCGGGGGCATTTTTGTGCGTTCCTTATCACCGGCGAGTACGGTGTACTTGGGACGGTCGCTAACCATGCCGACCAGCCGTCGCTGCAGCTGACCTTTGCCGTCGCTGCGACTAGCCGATGCGATTGACCTCCGCCCGCGCGGATCGCCTCGTGGGGATTCGCGACCTGCCGGGCCTTGCTCGGACGGGATCGCAGTACGACAGGAGGGTTGATGACCAACGAGAACCTCGACAGTGCGATCGGTCGCGCGACGGAAGCTGCCAGCGCGCTGAGCGCAGGCAGACGGCTGAAGAACGAAGGGCGTCTCGGCCAGGCCACGGGTTCGGTCAAGCACGCTGTGGACAAGGTCGCCGTGTTCCTTGCCAAGAGCCCGAGCGACGCTTCGCAGAACTAGACATCCTGCCAACTCACCTGGGCCCCGGGGAGGTGACCAATGTCCACCGCCGTCCTCGTCGTCATCGCAGTTCTGCTGCTCGGTGGCGGCAGGATGTTCCGCCGTCGCGGCCGTCGCGGCCGTCGTTTCTAGAACCGGAGAACCAAAGGATCAGAACTGTGGCGTTGATCGTATGTAATGAGCGCCGCAGGCTGTCCTCACACGCATACCATTCAGGGAGACACCATGGCCTTTGAAGTCGGCGCGAACGTCGTAGCCCAATCTAAGTCAACGACGCGGGGCCCGCGCCCCGGGGTCATCGAAGAGGTGCTGCGCGGCGATCCGTCGCCGCGCTATCGCGTCCGCTGGGACGACGGACGCCAGACCATCTACACACCGGCAAGCGGCACCCTCCAAGCCCAACCACACGCGGAGTCTGCCGTTTGAGCCATCCTGGGTTTGACGGAGGCGCGTAACCGCGCGCGGATGATCGCGGGCTATCGATTAGTGGAGCGCGATGCGGGTCTTACAACGCTGGGCTGAGGCGTTGGCCTGGCTCGCTCAAGTCGTCTGCGCGACAAGCCTTGGGGTTGAGGAGATCGACCGCCGCCGTTGCCGCCTGCCTCGCCGTGGTAGCAGTAGCGCGGCGAGTTGTCGCGCCAGCCGCAGTAGCGGTAGCGACATCCCTTCACCTGGAGTTGAGGTGGTGGCGTGTCCGCAAAGTCATCATCGAGCTGAACTGTCTCGCCCGCAAGCGGGCCGTCGACGAACTCAGCGAGCCACGGCATCAGCGGACCGCATCCAAGCGCTTTTTGGAGTCCGCTGGAGCGGGCGGTGCGCACGAGGGTTCCATCACACCCCGGCGGAGGGCTTTTCTGCATGGCCGCCAAATTGCTTGCGCATCGCGGAAAGCAACTTGTCGCCGTAATCAGCTTCGCCGCGCGAGCTGAAGCGGCTGAACAGAGACGCGCTCAGCACGTTCGCGGGTACGCCCTCGTCAACGGCGGCGGCCACCGTCCAGCGCCCCTCGCCGGAATCGGAGACGTGTCCGCTGAAGTCCGCAAGGTCGGGGGACTCGACCAGCGCGGCGGCGGTGAGGTCGAGCAGCCAGGACGCGATCACGCTGCCGCGACGCCAGACCTCCGCGACCGCGGGCATGTCGAAGTCATAGGAGTAGTAGCGCTGCGCGTCGCGAACCGGCGCAGTCTCGGCGTCTGCCTCCGGCGCGGTCTTGCCGAGGTTCGCGTGGCGCAGGACGTTCAGCCCCTCCGAATAGGCGGCCATCAGCCCGTACTCGATGCCGTTGTGGACCATCTTGACGAAGTGGCCGGCCCCGGCCGCCCCGCAGTGCAGGTAGCCGAGTTCTGCTGCCGTCGGCCCACCCTCTCGCCCCGGCGTCCGCTCGGCGGAGCTGAGGCCGGGCGCCAGCGAGCGGAAGATCGGATCGAGGAGATCCGCGGCGTCGGTCGTGCCCCCGATCATCAGGCAGTAGCCGCGCTCCAAGCCGTGAACGCCGCCGCTGGTTCCCACGTCGAGGTAGTGAATGCCGCTACGCTCAAGCCTCTCGGCGCGCTCGATGTCATCGCGGTAGTAGCTGTTGCCCCCGTCGATAAGCACGTCGCCCTTCTGGACCAGTTGCGCCAGCTGGTCGAGCGTGTCATCGGTGAGCGCGGCCGGGACCATCATCCACACGGCCCGCGGCGGGGTCAGCTTCTCGACGAGCTCCTTGAGCGACCCGGCCCCCACAGCCCCCTCCTTCGCCAATGCGGCCACTGACTCCGGCCGGACGTCGTAGACCACGCACTCGTGTCCGTCGCGCATCAGGCGTCGAACCATGTTGGCGCCCATCCTCCCGAGTCCAACCATTCCAATCAGCATCGATCAGTAGCCTCCTGAGTGTCGATCGCCGCTCGGCCACCAGATTAGTCGCTGCCTACCTCGGGCGGAGCGCCGCGTAGTCCATTCGACCGCTGTTGAATCGCCGTTTGGGGCTAGATTCCCTTCATGACACCGGAACCGCACTTCGGCCTCACCGGCCTGGCGACGATGGGCGCGAACCTGGCGCGCAACGTCGCCCATCACCAGATCCCGGTCGCGGTGCACAACCGCACGACCGGCCGCATGGAGACGTTCATGGACGAACACGGCCACGAGGGTCCGCTGACCGGCCATCAGTCCGTCGAGGATTGGGCTGGTTCGCTCGCTCGGCCGCGCGTGCTGATGAGCATGGTGCAGGCGGGCGCAGCGACCGACGCCGTGATCGACGAGATCCTGCCGTACCTGGACGCTGGCGACGTGCTGATCGATGGCGGCAACGCGAACTTCCGTGACACGCAGCGCCGGCACGAGTCCGTGGCCGAGCACGGTGTCCACTTCCTCGGAGTCGGGGTGTCCGGCGGCGAGGAGGGTGCCCTGAACGGGCCGAGCATCATGCCCGGCGGCGATCGTGAGCCCTACGACGAGTCGGTCAAGGCGGTCTTCGAGGCGATCGCGGCCCAGGTCGACGACACCCCCTGCTGCGCCTACGTCGGTGCCGACGGCGCCGGCCACTACGTGAAGATGGTCCACAACGGCATCGAGTACGCCGACATGCAGCTGATCGCCGAGAGCTACGACCTGCTGCGCAACGGCGCCGGACTCGAGGTACCCGAGATCGCCGAGCACTTCCGGAGCTGGAACGAGTCCGAGCTGGAGTCGTACCTGATCGAGATCTCGGCCCGAGTCCTCGCCAAGACCGACGAGTCGACCGGCCAGCCGCTCGTCGACGTGATCCTCGACGCCGCCGAGCAGAAGGGCACGGGCCGCTGGACCGCCCAGAACGCGCTGGAGCTCGGCGTGCCGCTGACCGGCATCACCGAAGCGGTCTTTGCGCGGACGCTCAGCGCCCTGAAGACAGAACGCGAGGCCGCCGCCGGCCGGCTCGCCGGGCCGAGCGCCTCCAGCTTCGACGGCGACCAGCTTGCGCAGGACCTCGAGCACGCGCTATACGCGTCGAAGATTGTGTCCTACGCGCAGGGCTTCGCCCAGATGGCAGCCGCGTCGCAGGCTGAGGGATGGAATATCGACCTAGGATCGATGGCGAAGATCTGGCGCGGCGGCTGCATCATCCGGGCTCGCTTCCTCGACCGCATCATGGACGCCTATGACGGCGAGCCTGAGCTCGCCAACCTGATGCTGGCCGAGTTCTTCGCGGGCGCGCTGAAGGAAGCCCAGGATCCGTGGCGGCGGGTCGTGGCTCGCGCCGCCGAACTGGGCATCCCGACGCCCGCCTTGTCATCCTCACTGGCCTACTACGACGGCTACCGGCGCGCCCGCGGCCCCGCGAGCCTGATCCAGGGTCTGCGAGACCTGTTCGGCGCCCACACCTACCAGCGCGTCGACCGGGAGGGCACCTTCCACGTCAGCTGGGGCGGCGATGAACGAGAGGTACAGGTCTGACCGGCCTCAGTCACGCGACTCGCGGTGGCGAGCAGACCGAGCTCGCCGTCCGCCGCTCAACACCCGTCCCAGGCGCCGGCCGGACGCCTCCCTTCGCTCCAGACGCGAGCGCCCGGAGCCGAGACCGACCGATCGCGCTCCACGCTTCAATCCCAACTACCTGGCTGCACCCGGAAGCGCGAGTGTGGCGCGGAACGGTCGCGGCGACTCCAGGCGTCCGGCCGATGCGACCGCGGTCCCTGTGAGTCAGAACGAACTCGATACCGACGAAGATCCTCAAGGCCAAACGGCGGGTCCCGTTGGCCTTAACCCAGCCGAAATCAGCCTACATCAGCCGAAACTCGAGTTCTGAGCGCATCCCAGCAAGGTGCAATTCTCCAGACTAAATGGTCGGATTCAGTCGCACCAAGGTATCGCCTTGTAAGCGATCGATAGGGGTTCGACTCCCCTCTCCGGCATTGACGTTACGTGCAAGACCGCGTCGGATTCGACGCGCGGTGCATCCGCTTGGCCCGGCACGACCGACGGGCTTAGCGCCAGTGGCGGGGCATTGGGCCCACGCTCAGCTCAGGGGCTGGGCGTCGCCGACTCGCCGGGCTAGCCTTATCCGCGCTTGGCGTGGCGTCTCCCCTCGCGACCGAGCAACAGTCTGGCCGGCACCGGCGCGAGCGCACTCGCATCGCCTGGCGCAAGCGAACGTGATCTGACGGTCACGTCGCGCGCCTCGAAATCGTCCAACTCAGGAGCGTGACCGCTGTCTGCGCACGCTCCCGCAACGATTTGGGAGCGAGCGCCCGTCAAGCGCCTACACAGAAAACGCGACGCCCTCCGTCCGGGCTGCGGGCGTCCGCGGCGCGACGCTCGTTAGGTCTCGTTGACGCGCTCGTAAGTGAGGGAGATGAGGCCGTCACCGATCGTCCGGGTGTCGCGGAGTCGCATGCATTTCTTGTCGCTGGTTTCGCCGAAGAGGCGCTCGCCAGCTCCGAGCAGGACCGGGTAGACGATGAGTCGCAGCTCATCGAGGAGGTCGTGCTCGATCAGCGTGCTCACGAGTTGGCGGCTGGCGGCGACGACAATCTCGCCGTCCAGCTCGTTCTTGAGCCTCGAGACCTCCGTTACGGCGTCGCCGCCCAGGACCGTCGTGTTGTTCCAGTCAGCGTCGGCGAGCGTTGACGACACGACGTACTTCGGCAGGCCGTTCAATCTGTCCGCCCACGGGCCGGTCCGGGATGGCCAGCGGGCTGCCAGGAACTCGTAGCTGCGGCGACCCAACAGTAGGGCCGCGGCGCCGAGCGCCTCGTCGAGCCCGACCTTGGCCCACGCTTCGCGGTCTTTGTCGCTGATCTGGTTGAACCAGCCGCCGTGCTTGAAGCCCTCTTCCCCAGTCGGGTCCTGGACGACTCCGTCGAGCGAGACGTTCTCGCTGACCACGATCTTCCCCATCACGACTCTCCTTTCAGCTGGTTGTGATGCCAGGGCGCGGGGGCAGGCTCATCGGTGAGCGTGCCCCCGCTTCCGTGGCGTTGCTCATGCGGCGACGAGCTCTACCGGTACGAGCGCGGCGTTCTGGCGCTCGAGCTGCTTGGCCGCGCCCATGCGCCAGCTCTCGGCCTGCGTCTGGGAGAAAGGATCGGGGAAGATCTCCTCGTCCTCGTTCTCCACGCCGTCGAAGATGGCTTGGGCGACCGACTCTGGTGGGGTCTTCGGGATCGGGAGGTCGCGGATCATGTCGGTGTCGATCGGACCGGGCAGGACGGCATGCACCTTCACGCCGCGTCCGGCGAGGAGCGCGCGCAGCGACTGGGTCACCGAGAACGCCGCCGCCTTCGAGGCCGAATAGGCCGGAAGGATCGGGACCGCGGCGAACGCCCCGATCGAGACGACGTTGACGATCCGTCCCGTGCTTTCGGTCAGCGCCGGCAGCAGCGCCTGGGTCACCATCAACGGGCCGTAGACGTTGACGTCGAAGTGCTGCTCAAACGCGGCCCGGCTGCTCAGGTCATCGGGCAGCGAAAGTCCGGCGTTGTTGATCAGGATGTCGAGCGATTCGACGCTCTCGACAGCCTGCTGGATCTGCGCCCAGTCGGTCACGTCCAGGGTCACCGGCGTAACTCGATCGTCCGGGTGGGCGAACGGCTGGCGTGACGCGGCGTACACCCGCTCCGCACCCCTCAGGAGGGCTTCGTCGACGAGTGCCTGCCCGAGACCGCGGTTGGCCCCGGTGATCAGAACTGTCTTGCCTTCGAGCGTCATTTCCGGTCTCCTGGGTTTGTGCTGGCAATGCCAGCAGTTGTCGTTAGTCGTTCAAACACGACGGTCGCGAGCAACTCACCGATGAGTTTTGGACGCCGACGGTGTTGTTCCTGACATGCGGGCGAAAGGAAGAGGCTGTGCGAGACTCCCGTCGTGATCGAGAAGCTGCTCATTCGCGCGCGCGCGGGAGACGAGCAGGCGTTTCGCGAGCTCACCGACCCGTACCGCCGGGAGCTGCAGCTGCACTGCTACCGGATCCTCGGCTCGGTGCAAGACGCCGAGGACGCGCTCCAGGAGACCCTGTTGGCGGCCTGGCGCGCACTTGAGCAATACGAGGACCGGGCCTCGCTACGCGCGTGGCTGTACCGGATCGCCACCAATCGCTGCCTGAACCAGCTGCGCGACTCAGGGCGCCGTGCGCAGCCGGGATCGGCCGGGCTTGCGTTCGAACCGCCCCAGCCGACCCGGCTTGGCGAGCTCACATGGCTCGAGCCCTACCCCGATGCGCTGCTCGAAGGCGTGCCCGACACCACGCCTGGCCCCGACGCCAGCTATGAAACCAAGGAGGCCGTCACACTCGCGTTCCTCACTGCGCTCCAACGCCTCCCGCCACGCCAGCGGGCGGTGCTCGTGCTGCGCGACGTGCTCGGGTTTCACTCCGCCGAGGTCGCAAGCATGCTTGACCAAAGCGAGGTGTCGGTCAACAGCGCGCTGCAACGCGCCAGAGCGACGCTCGACAACCTCCAACCACCGAGGCCAGAGCGCGCGCCGCTGCCGCATTCGTCGGCCGAGCGCGTGTTGGTTGGCGCCTTCGCGGACGCGTTCCAGAGCGGAGACATAGACCGCGTCGTCGCGATGCTCACCGACGACGCCTGGCTGACGATGCCACCCGAACCATACGAGTACCAAGGCCACAACGCCATAGCAAGATTCTTCTCGATGGCCTACGGGGTGCACGACGCGAGCCGCCTCCGACTTGTGCCGACCCGCGCCAACACGCAACCCGCGTTCGGGTTCTACGTGAAAGACCCACACACGGACATCGCCCACGCACGAGGAGTATTCGTGCTCACCCTTGAGGGCACCCAGATCTCAGCTATCACCCGCTTCGGCAACCACGGCATACTGCCCCACTTCGGACTCCCGCGCACGCTGCCCTGGTGAGCGACCACCCCGGGACGTCCGCCCGGCCACGCTGACACCCGCGGCCAATCGGGCGGGCCACCGTCCGTCTGGAAGACGTCCGGCCCGTTTGTGGCCATCCGGGGGGAGTCCTCCCACCGGTCCTAGCGTCAGTACGCGGTGAGATCCATGAGCGGGGCCTCCAGACCTCAACGCTGCTCCAGCCCACGTTCGGCTCAGCCGGCGAATCAGCGCGAGCACCGGCAGAGCTCGCGCGTTATGTGCGGGCGAGGGGGGATGACGAGGCCACCGGCAATGCGAGTGCCCTCACGCTCTGCGTGACTCAGCTGTCGAAGTTCAAGCTCGTTCATGGCTGCGCTGCGGCGCTGGCGCACGCAGGCTGCGAGCTCGACGGCAGCTCAGTGGCGTTGCTTGTCGTCGAGGACGCGGCGCTTGAGGTTGTCGAAGGTTCCGCGCCAGCCCTCGTCGTGGCGGCGGCGCGATTCGTCGGAGGGGAGCCCGGTGTGTACGAGGACGACGGTGGTGCGCTCGCCGCGTTGCGTGAAGTCGACCGTGACGAGGCTCTCGTGCTCCTCGCCCTCATAGGACCATGTGTAGACGAGACGGTGCGGACGATCGATCTCGCGGTATTCGCCGACGACTACGACGACTTCGTCTGTCTGCGGGTCGTGCATCTGCAAGCGGTAGCGGCCGCCGACGCGCAGATCGATCTCGGCGCCCGGCGAGTCCCAGTCGGGGAAGGCGGCCCACCAGCGCACGAGGACGAGCGCGTTGGTCCAGGCGTCGAAGATCTCCTCGGCGCTCGCGTCGAAGGTGCGCTCCAGACGCAGCGGTTCGGTCACCGCCGCTGCTCCGCGAGGTACTGCTCGACGGTGTCGAACTTGTGCTCCCACATCGCACGCAGGTCGTCGAGCCAGTGGTAGGGGTCGTCGAGGGCGTCCTCGCGCAGCCGCAGGCGGTGCTGGCGGCCGTCGATCACGCGCACGATTGCGCCCGCTTCCTCCAGCACCCGCAGGTGGCGGCTGATCGCGGGCTTCGAGACACCGAAGTCGCTCGTCGCCTCCGCGACCGTCATCTCGCGCTCGGCGAGTCGCTCGATGATCCCGCGGCGGATCGGATGGGCGTAAGCCGCGAAGGCCTGGTCGAGATTAGCCATTTGGTTAACTGTAGCGGCGATGATGACGACCAGCGCCAGGACAGCCGCGGTCGCAGCAGCGTTGACGACGCTCGCGCTCGCGGCCGCCTGCTGGGTCATCGCGGTCCGCCAGATGGACTCGATGAGCATTGGTTCGCACGCAATGGCGATCGGCGGCGCGACCGGCCTCGGCTCGCTCGGCTTCTTCGTCGGTGTCTGGGTGGCGATGATGGCGGCGATGATGCTGCCGGGGGCGGTGCCAGCGGTCGTCAGGCAGACGCGCGTGAGCGTGCGCGGGGTGCCGCTGTTCCTAGGCTCCTACATTGCCGTCTGGACACTCGTCGGCATCGTGTTGTACGAGATCTACAGCCCGCCCGGCTCGAACGCGGCCGGCGCGATCGTGATCGCGGCCGGCGTGTATGAGCTCTCGCCGATCAAGCGCTACTTCAGGGCGCGCTGCCGCGAGCGGAACACCCCCGGGCTTGGCTTTGGGGTGGAGTGCGTCGGTTCGAGCGTCGGGCTGATGGCGGTGCTCGTCGCGCTCGGTGTGATGAGCGTGACCTGGATGGTCGTGCTCGCGGTCGTGATCGTCGCGCAGAAGCTCCTGCCGCCGCGCGCCGCGCTCGACGTCCCGGTCGCGCTGGCGGTCCTCGCGCTCGGGATCCTGCTGATCGTCTCGCCCGCTTCCGTCCCTGCCTACACGCCGATGATGTGAGGAGGCTCAATGCCTGAGCACAAGGTTGGAACGCGCGAGGAGTGGCTCGCGGCGAGGCTCGAGCTGCTCGACGCGGAGAAGGAGCACACGCGCCGCGGCGACGAGCTCGCGCGCGCCCGCCAGCAGCTGCCGTGGGTCGCGGTCGAGCAGGAGTACACGTTCGACACCGACGAGGGCAAGGCGGCGTTCGCGGAGCTGTTCGGCGGACGCTCGCAGCTCCTCGTCTACCACTTCATGTTCGGCGCCGACTACGAGAACGGCTGTAAGACGTGCTCGACGATCGCCGACGGGTTCAACGGGTCGGTCGTGCACCTCCAGCACCACGACGTCGCCTTCTGGGCGATCTCGCGCGCGCCGCTCGCGAAGATCCAGAGCTACAAGCAGCGCATGGGCTGGAGCTTCCCGTGGGCATCGTCGTACGAGAGCGAGTTCAACTACGACTTCCAGGCGGGACTGACCGAGGAGCAGGAGCGCTCAGGCCAGGGCGAGTACAACTTCGGCCCGATCGACCTGCGCGGCGAGATCGCCTCGGCCGAGGGCGCGGAATGGCCGAAGGGCTTCCTCGAGGGCACGGGCGTCGACTGGGCGACCTACCGCCGCGAGCAGCCCGGGCTATCCGCGTTCGCGCTCGAGGACCGCACCGTCTACCACGCCTATTCCGCTTACGCCCGCGGGATCGACGGCATCTGGGGCATGTACCAGCTGCTCGACCGCACGCCGCGTGGGCGCAACGAGGCGCGCGACGCCTGGTGGCACCGCCACGACGAGTACGCAAGCTAGTCAAGCGCCGGCGCGGGGAGGCTTGAGATGTCTGAGACGCCCGCAGAGTACAACGCCAAGATCATCGCCGAGTTCCGCGCCGGTGGAGGACGCGTTGGCGGCGTGTGGGAGGGAACGCCGCTGCTGCTGCTCCACCACACCGGCGCGACCTCGGGCGCGACCCGCGTCAACCCGGTCGCCTACCTGCCCGACGGGCCGCGCTACCTGATCTGGGCGGCGAACGGCGGGGCGCCCAGCCACCCCGGCTGGTACCACAACCTCAGCGCGCACCCGAGAACGAGGATCGAGATCGGGGGCGAGGCGGTAGACGTAGTCGCCGAGGAGGCGACCGGCAAGGAGCGTGAGCGCCTCTGGGCGGCGGCAACCGAGCGATACCCGCAGCTCATCGACGTCGCGCAGAAGGCTGCCGGTCGCGTCATTCCCCTGACCGTCCTCACACCCGTAACTGAGCACTCGCGCCGCACTAAGGAGCAATCATGAGCACTGAGAATCGCAGTCAGCCCAAGGTCGTCGACCGCGCTACGTTTCAGGTCGAACTGGACAAGCTGCGGACCCGGGAAAAGGCGCACACGCGCGCAGGTGACGCGATCGCCGCCGCCCGGCGCAAGCTGCCGATGATCGAGGTCGACCCGACCATCACCATGATCGCGTCGGACGGCCCGGTGACGCTGCTGCAGGCCTTCGAGGGCCGCCAGCTGCTGATCGCCTACTACTTCATGTGGTGGGCCGGCCACCCCGCGGCCGAGCAGTGTGAAGGCTGCACCTGGGTCACCACCCAGGTCACCGAGCTGTCCTACCTTCATTCCCGCGACATCACCTATGCGGTCTTCTGTCAGGGCCCCTACGACGAAAGCATCCGCTACCGCGACTTCATGGGCTGGGAGATGCCCTGGTACTCAGCCCAACAATCGCTCGACACGCTGCTGACCGGGCGAAAGGCCGGCATGTTTCACCTGGTCTGCTACCTACGAGACGGCGACCGGGTATTCGAGACCTACTGGACCAACGGCCGTGGCGCCGAGGTGATGGACTACAGCTACGCGCTGATGGACCTCACCGTCTACGGACGCCAGGAGGCGTGGGAAGACTCGCCCTCCGGCTGGCCACAGCAGCGCTCCTACGTCCGGACTGAGGACGGCCCGCCCGATTGGCCACCAGTATCAGCGTGGCCTGGCGGACGCCCCATCGCCCAGTGGCCCCGTCTCCAAGCCGGACGCTCCGACGACCTTAGGACCAAGCGCGCTGGGCCGACCGGGACGGACACCCGCAATCGCGCGCGAAGCTGACGCGAGCGCTCCGCAACGGCCGGCGCAAGCGTGCGTGACCCAACCGTAGAGCGTCGCGCCTGGATGTCGTCCGAAGCGGCAGGCCGGACCGGGGAGGCAAGACGCTCGCTCGCGTTGGCGAAGCAGGCGCCCCGCCGTCGTCGCTCCGGCCGTCGCGTAAGGGGATCGTTTACCGGTCAGGGTCAGCCCGCCGCGACGCTCTGCGCGGCGGTTTCGATCAGACTGACGACGTCACCGGGGTGAGAGACCATGGCGCAGTGATTGGACGCGATCTCGACGGTCGTCGCGCCCATGCGCTTGGCGAATGCGCGCTCAGCGTCCGGCGGAATGGCTTGGTCTTCTGACGCGATGAGGTACCAGGTGGGCAGCGCCTTCCAGGCCGGGGCGCCCATCACGTCTTCGAGCGTCGAGACGGAGAGGGCCTGCTGCACGGCGTACATCACCTTGGCTTTGGCGGGATCGATATCTGCGGCGAAGTGGCCGACGTAGTCTTCTTCCGGCAACCAGGCGAAGCCGCGGCTGTCGATGTTCAGGTGGGCGAGCGCCGGGGTCGGTGGCCCCGCTTGCAGGAGGGCGCCGATCGATTCGCCCTGGTCGAGCCCGAAGGCCGCGATGTAGACGAGACCGACGACGTTAGACGTGTCCTCGCCGAGCGCTGTCATGATCTGTCCGCCGTAGGAGTGCCCGACGACGAGCGTCGGCCCGGCATGCAGGCTGAGGACCTGGCGGAGTCGTGCGACGTCATCCGCCAATGAGCTTTCCGGGAATTGCGGAGCTGTGACGATGTAGCCGCGGGCTTGGAGCTGAGCGATCACGTCACTCCAGCAGGAGCCGTCGGCCCAGGCGCCGTGGACGAGAACGATGTTCGGCTGTGCATTCATTCGTGTTCCTTCGGGTTGCGTGTCATTGAGTGGTCAGCGAGGAATGGTTGTCCGGCGTGATTGGCACCACCGGGGATGGAGCAGGGGCCGGGACCAGCTGCCCGCGACGCAGCGCTAGTACCGTGCGCGCTGCGATCGCGCCGATGAACGCGGTGATCAGCGCCAACGTCACATACGACTCTGGGCGCCAGCCGGTCGGATGGGTGACCCCCAGCCAGAACAGTCCAGCGAAGGCGACCGCGGCCCAGGCGAAGGTGAACGCCCAGAAGCTCGGCATGAACTTCAGCTTCAGGAACGTCGGCAACAGCCTGATTTGGGCGATGACCATCAAGAGGCCATAACCCGCCAGCACTCGCACGAGCGTGTCGACCCGCTGCCCGTCGATCGCAAAGGCGGCGAACGTCGCGACGGCCGCGGGGGCGACCTCGATCGCAATCGTGGGGATCAGCGGGGTGGGCAGCGGCGGACCGAGGAACAGCCGGCCGAGCACGATCGAACCGATCACGATCCAGGAGATCACACCCAGGCCGAACAGCGCCTGCGCCAGAGGCGTCTGGCCGACCAGGGCAGCGGCCGCGGACGCCACGAAGCCGCCCGCGACACTCGGCAGGAAGTAACCCGGGTGCACCTTGGCGAGCTCGAGCTGCGCATAGATCCACTGCCCCGTAAACCAGCCGGCCAGCACGACCGTGAGCACGACGCCCACATCGACAACGGTCGTCCCCGCGGTGTGGCCATAGGGATACAACGCGTCGGCGGAGGCGAGCATCGGCGTCAGCACCGCCAGGGAGATGAACGGACCGGCGATCGGATCGGCGATCTCGGCGGCGAGACTGACCCGGTGGGCCAACATGCCGCGAAGATGAGCTGCCCCAATGACCGCCCAGACGAGAACCGCGACAGCCACCAACACCCGACCGATCGCGACCGGCGCGAGACCGAAGTTCGCGGCGACGAGCCAGGAGTCGGCTAGGCCGAGAAGTCCGAAGGGAATACCGAAGAAATTGAGGGGGACCGGTCGGGGCATCGAAGGTGCGCGAACGCACGCCCCATCGTCGTTCGATCGTCGTGCGATCACGCCCGTGGACACCCTGGTCAGATGCCTGGTCCGTCCCGGGTCACGCCCAGGTGAGTGCCATATCATCGGCGCACCATGGCCACGCCGATCTTTCGCGGTCGGACCTCAGAGCGTGACCAGTTGGGCCGGCTGCTGCGGACGGTTGAGGCCGGCGAGAGCGCCGCGCTCGTCGTGCGCGGCGAAGCCGGCATAGGGAAGACGGCGTTGCTCGACCATTGCGCTGATCGGGCTGCTGGCTTCTCCCTGGTGCGGGTCGCGGGCGCGGAGTCTGAGATGGAACTGCCATTCGCCGGACTGCATCAGCTGTGCGCACCCATGCTGGCGGACGTCGGGAGTCTTCCCGGGCCTCAACAGAACGCACTTCGCGTGGCATTCGGGATCACGTCGGGCGACGTTCCCGATCGGTTCCTCGTGGCATTGGCTGCGCTCAGCCTGTTGGCCGAGGCGGCGTTGAAGCGTCCGTTGCTGTGCGTCGTCGATGACGCGCAATGGCTTGACGGCGCGTCGAGTCAGGCGCTGGGCTTCGTGGCGCGGCGACTCGTCGCCGAGTCGGTGCTGATGATCTTTGCGATCCGCGAACCCAGCGGCGATCGCCAACTCGCAGGGTTACCCCAGATGATCCTCAGCGGCCTCGGCGACGAGGATGCCCGAGCGCTGCTCAGCAGCTCTGTGCCGGGACGAATCGATGCCAGCGTCAGGGATCGGGTTGTCGCTGAGACTCGCGGAAATCCCTTAGCGCTACTGGAGTTGCCGAAGGCGATGAGCGGCGTGGAACTGGCGGGTGGCTTTCCCGTCCCTCAATCAGGCGACCTCTCAGGTCAGCTCGAACGGCACTTTCTGCGGCGTCTCGACGGGCTGTCGGAGGAAACCCGGCGATTGCTCCTCGCGGCGGCCGCCGATCCGACCGGAAGCGTCGCACTGCTCTGGCGCGCGGCCGAGGAGCTCGGGATCGGATCAGCGGCGACTGCGGCCGCCGATGGCGAGGAGCTGATCGAAGTCGGGCTGCACGTGCATTTCCGGCATCCTCTCGTCCGATCCGCCATCTACTCGGGGGCCTCCCCCAAAGATCGACGGGCGGTCCACCTTGCCCTGGCCGAGGCAACCGATAGGCAGACTGATCCAGACCGGCGAGCCTGGCATCTGGCTCTCGCGGCGCCGGGACCTGACGAGGAGGTGGCAGGCGAGCTGGAGCGTTCGGCCGGCCGCGCTCAGGCACGTGGGGGGCTCAGCTCGGCCGCCGCGTTTCTGCAACGCTCCGTGACACTCACCGAGGACCCAGGGCGGCGCGGGCGCCGGGCGCTGGCGGCCGCACAGGCTCAGGTCCTCGCCGGAGCGTTCGACGAGGCGCTACGACTGCTGGCCGTCGCGGAGCTCGACGCGCAGAACGAGCCACAGCGTGCCCGGATCGATCTCCTGCGCGGACACGTCGCAGCTGCCGCCGGTCCGGTTGCCGAGGCCCCCGCGCGGCTGCTCAAGGCCGCCATACGCCTCGAGCCTCTGGATATCCATCTGGCAAGAGAGACCTATCTGGACGCTTTGGGCTCGGCCATGTACCTGAGCCAGCACCTCGGCGACGGCCATCTGCGTGAGGTCTCCCACGCTGCGCTTCGCGCCGCTGTCTCCGATGGTCCGCGTCGCCTCACCGATCTGCTGCTGGACGGCTTTGCGCTGCTCATCACCGAAGGCCGGACAGCAGCCGAACCGGCCCTGCGTGAGGCGCTTGCCGCCTTTCACGACGAGGATCTCCCCGCTGAGAAGGGCCTGCTGTGGGGGACCCTCACGGCCGTCGCTGCAGGGACGCTCTGGGACTTTGAAAGCTCTGTCGCAATCTACCGTCGTCAGTCGGAGGTCGCCCGCAGGGCCGGCGCGCTTGCACCGCTGTGTCTCACGCTCAGCGGCGACGTGTACATGATGGTCCTACGAGGAGAGCTCGCCGCGGCGAGAGCGCTCGCCACAGAGGTGGACGTGCTGACCGACTCGATCGGGCTGCCGCACCTCCCCCAGGGGGGTCTCCTCGTGGCGGCCTTCACTGGGGATGAGCCTCAGAGCTCTGTCTATATCCGGGCAGGAATCGATCTTGCGAGCGCCCGGGACGAGGGCTCGTCGATCCAGGTTGGGCGCTGGGCCGAGGCCATACTCTTGAACGGACTCGCGCGCTACGAACAGGCCCTGTCCGCCGCGTTGCTCGCCACGCAGAACGTGATCGAATGGATGCTCACGCCCTGGGTGCTGCCTGAACTCATCGAGGCGGCCGTGCGAACCGGGAACGACGCTCTGGCGAGGGACGCTCTCGAGCGGCTCGACGAGAGCACCCGATGGAGCGACCGGGACTGGGGCCGTGGCGTGCTTGCTCGCGGTCAGGCCCTGGTCAGCGACGACGACACGGCAATGGAGCACTACGGCACTGCCATTGAGTGCTTCAGCCGAGCCGGGCTACGACCCGACCTGGCCCGGACGCATTTGCTCTATGGCGAATGGCTACGACGCCAGAATCGTCGTACCGATGCGCGGGACCAGTTGCGCCGCGCCTACGACATGTTCAGCGACATCGGGATGCTCGCCTTTGCCGAACGTGCGCTTCAGGAACTCCGGGCGACCGGAGAGACCGTCCGCAAGCGGCGCGACGACACACGGGATGACCTCACACCCCAAGAGGACCTGATCGCTCGCCTGGCGGTGGAGGGACAGACGAATCGTGAGATCGGCGCCCAGCTCTTCATAAGCCCCCGAACGGTCGAGTGGCATCTGCGCAAGGTGTTCATCAAGCTCGGTGTGACGTCTCGGAGGGGGCTCCGAAACTCGCTCTACCGCCACGGCTCGCCACCGGAGCCCTGAGCCACCAGTTTGTGCCACGAGCAAAGAGATGCCCTGATTGATCCCGCCCGGGATCTGCCGCTGAGCAGCAGCTGATCAACCGGGGGATGTCGAGGACCGGGATTCAGCGATTCCTGTCGCACGAGTCCGGGGCGATGACCGACGTCTACGCGCACATGCACGACCAGACGCTCAAGCACGAGTGGCGTCAGACCAAGGAGCGTGTCAACGCTGCCGGCGAGCGGGTCGCGCTCACCACGCCGCCGATCGATGACGACGCCGCCTGGCTTAAGCACCAGTTCGCGCGGGCGGAGCAAACGCTGCCCGACGGCGAGGACGGGCCACCGATCCAGCAGAGCTGCCCGCATCCCAACGCCTGCCTCTCGTGCACGGATCCCACAGCCCGAGCTTTGTGATCCGCCGCTCCGGCGACGATATGGGGCTGATTCTCACCGTCGCCTTCAAAGTGCCGTATGCGGAACCCTCACCGGGATGCTTCCCGGCGATCGAGCACCCCTCGACGTTGCCCGGCCGGCCGGTGTCCCGTAAGACCCGTCCGATGAGATTCCTGATGACGGGGGGGATATACGGGACAGCGCGCACGCCCGCTTCGCCCGGCGAGAGCGTGCGACGTCCAAAGGCTGCTGGGCGCGCTCGGATCGGACGAGGAGCAGGCCAGACGACCGCCGGCATGAGCGCTTGCGCGATGCAGTCAGGAGCGAGCGTGATCCGACTTGAGACGCCGACGAACTTCACAGCGGCGCACGTCGAGCCGGTTCAGATCTCTGCGGGTCCGACGACGAATCCGAGGCGTTCCGTTCCACGTCGCAGGCGTCCGTCGAGGGTGACCAGTCGGCAGCCGAGAACGCGCGCGAGCGCGACGTACTGCGCGTCGTATGTCTTGGCCCAACCGAACTCGTCGGCGACGCGCCACGCCTCGAGCGCGATCTCGTTGCCCGTCACGGCCCGGACCGGGGCACCGAAGATCCGGTCGCGCATAGCCTCGGCTTGCTCCGCGGTCAGTTCTCGGCGCCAGGCCATCGCGTGCAAAGCCGACGTCGCCTCGACCCACATCAGCGACGGAGCCGCCAACTCCGCGCCTCGGAAGCGTTCGAACCCGAGCGGCGTCGCACTCGCCGCGACAGCGACGGTCGCATCGATCACGAGCTTCAACGGCCGCTGCGCGACAATGCGACCGCTGCTACCCAGTTCGGCGCCGGGGTCCCGTCCTCGAGTCGCTGCCATTCCTTCGGCAGCGGCAGCATCGGGTAAAGCTCATCGCGCACCGTGTCCAAGTCGCTGGCGTCGAGCAGTAGACGCCCGCGATCGCGGGATGCCGGCAACCGGCCACTGCGGATCCACCGGCGCACCGTCTCCGGGCTGCGCCCAACACGACTCGCCGCTTCGCCGACCGTGATCACGACGACAAGGCTACGCCCACACGCGGACACCCGCCAGACCCGCCACAACCCCGCGATCGTTAAGGCCAACGGCGGGTCCCGTTAGCCTTAATCCAGCCCAAATCAGCCTAAATGAGCCGAAATCGCCGGTTCTGGCCCTCTGTAAAACACTCCCTTTTGCAGGCAGAACGGGCGCATCCAGGCGGTCCGCACAATCGCCTTGTAAGCGATAGGTCAGCGGTTCGAGTCCGCTCTCCGGCTCTCAATTACCTGCAAATGGACGCTATTACGTCAATGCACTTGACACCGGCCGGTGTCGCTCCGGCCGGCGGCGGTCGACACGACCATGTGCGCGCGAGGGAGTCGCCGAGGGCCGTCGTCGGAGGCGACTACTTCGTCGCCGACGCGGGCGCGCCGCCGTGGGGCCCGACCTCTCGCTGGTGGTCCAACTCGGTCGTCTCGGTCTGGCCCTGAGAGCTACCGATTCCCCGACGAGAGCGGGTGCGGCGGTAGGCGATCCTGCCCGCCGGCGCGGATCGACGGCACGGGCCTGGAGCTGCGAAGCATGGGGCCGCGACCGGCTGCTGGCGCTTTGGTGGTCTGAATCCGAGTCTCGAGCTGGCCGAGCCGCTGTCCGTTTGACCAGGCGCCGTCAGGTGTCCTGCTGGTAGGTGTGGACCACTTTTTCGCTGCCCTTCACGCACGTGACGCGGGCGTCGATCTCGGTCGGTATCGAGACTCGCTTCTCGGTGCAGCGAAAGCCGAGCACGCCGCCTTCGCAGCGGCCCTTCGCGCCGTTCCGCAGGCGACAGTGGTAGTAGGCGATCGCGACCTTGTTCCCCGTTGCGCAGGTGGTGGCGCTCACGGTGAGCGACGTGAAGTAGCCGACGCCGGGATAGTGGGGCGGCTGACAGTTGACGAGCGTGGCGTCTGCGGGCGGGGCCGCGACGGCAGGCGTGCCGGCCGTCAGTGCGATCACGAGCGCGGCAAACGCCAGGCAACTCGCCGTCTGGGTGCGCCTCGAAAATGGCTTCACGTCATCCACCTTTCGCTAGTAGTCGAAGTTGCGCTGCAGCGCCTGGATCACGACTCGCGTGAGCAGGCTCGATCCGGCGTCGTTGAGGTGGATGCCGTCGGACTGGCGCACGATCGTCGCTGCTCCGCCGATCTTCATCGTGTCGCGGTAGACGCCGCCGGGCGTGAAGATCGCGACGGTATCGATAACGGTGACCTGTGCCGCCCACGGCTCGGTGCCGACGTCGATCGCGGCGTTGACGACGCGGCTGATCTTGGCGCGGGCCGGGTCGCGCGGCGTTGGTAGCGTCAGCCAGTAGACGTGAGCAGCGCCCGCCTGTCGGTATGTGTTGGCGATCTGGCGCACGCGGTTGGCGTAGATCGCGGCCCAGGCGGCGCTGCAGCAGGAAACCTGAAGTCCTCCCGGGCCGGCCATCGGGAAACCGTCGTTGGCGCCGATGAAGGCGACGACTGCGTCCGGGTGGTAGGAGCCCACCTGAGCGGCAGATAGCTGTGCCCAGTTGACGACGAAGGTCGTTGAGATACCGGTGCCGATATGTGGGTCCTGGATCACGCGGACTCCATCCGAGAGGAGGTCGGCGGCGAGGTCGGAGTCCAGCGGCATCGACATCGAATCACCCGTCACGAGCAGCGTTCGCAGACGTCGCTTCGCCGCCGGCGGGGCGCCGATCGCAGCTGGGCTGAACGCGGCCGGCGTGACTGTGCCGGCGTTGGCGGTCGTGCCGCGCGCGCTGGAGAAGCCCGGGCCAGCGAGCGGCGCGTTCGGGTCCAGGAACGATGTGGCGTCGCTCACCGCGTGCTCCAGCGGCGTCCGCTGGGCGATCCAGCTGCCCGGGCGCCCGAAGGCCATCACGAGCGTCCGCCCGACGCCTGGATTCATCTCCTCGCCGGCCTTCAGCACCGCGTGGCCCGCGAACACGACGAGCAGGACCGCGGCCAACACGATCGAGCCAACCGCCCAGCGCGCGCCGTGTCGGCGCAACTCCGGGCGGTCGAAACGGTCCATCAGGCTATCGTCGTGCGGCTCGGGCATCTCAAAAGCGGAAGTAGATAAACGGCGGGACGCCTTGACTCGAGACGGTCGCGCCGGCGACTAGAACGACGACCGCCAGCCCCGCGCCGAGCAGCGCCGGGTGCAGCCGCTCGATGCCGACCTGCAGGCGGGCGAGTCGATCCGAGGGGAGCAACTGCGGGATGATCGTGACTGCGATCGCTGCGAGCACTGGCAGCGTCCACAGCGTCGCGGCGCCCGGCGCGGCGAGCCGCGAGAGGAAGCCCCAGAAGTTCGTCAGGCTTGTGGCGCGGAACAGTATCCAGCCGAACACGACGAGGTGGAAGGTGACCAGCCATCGCAGCCAGCCCGGCAGGCGCAGCCGGCCACCGAGCACGCGCTCGCCGACAAGCCCGAGTCCGTGGAAGCCGCCCCACAGCACGAACGTCCAGGCAGCGCCGTGCCAGAGCCCGCCGAGCAGCATCGTGATCATCAGGTTGCGGTAGGTGAAGAGGCGCCCGCCGCGATTGCCGCCGAGCGGGATGTAGAGGTAGTCGCGCAGGAAGCGCGACAGCGACATATGCCAGCGCCGCCAGAAGTCGCGGAAGCCGGTCGCACGATACGGGCTGTGGAAGTTCTGCGGGCAGCACGAAGCCGAGCAGCAGCGCGAGCCCGATCGCCATGTCCGTGTAGCCGGAGAAGTCGCAGTAGATCTGCGCCGTGTAGCGCGTAGGCGGCGAGCAGGACGTCGGGCGCGTGATAGGCCTGCGGCAGCGCGAAGACGGGGTCGACGATCTTGCGTCGCGAGGAAGTCGGAGATCACGACCTTCTTGATCAGCCCCAGCGCGATCAGGGAGAGCCCTGAGCCGACCGCGACGCTGCGTCGGATCGCGCGGGCGCGCCAGCTGGGGGATGAACTCGCGCGCGCGGACGATCGGCCCGCGACGAGATGCGGGAAGAAGCTCAGGTAGACCGCGAAGTCGAGGAAGCTCGCCGGCTCGATCGTGGCGCCGCTTGACGTCGACCACGTAGGAGATCGCCTGGAACGTGTAGAAGCTGATCCCGACGGGCAGCGCGATAGTCACCAACGGCAGCGGCACGCCAAGTCCGACGGTGCCGAACGCGCTCGCCCACTGCGAGACGAAGAACGAGTAGTACTTGAAGACCGCCAGCAGGCCGAGGTCGACGGCGACCGCGGCGGCGACGATCAGGCGTCGCCGGCGCTCCGGCGTCGTACGATGCAGCACCTCCGCGGCGAGCCAGTTCCAGAGCGTCACACCGGCGAGCAGCAGGCAGAACGTTGGTCCCGCCGCTGCATAGAAGCCGTAGCTCGCGAACGTCATGAACGGCTTCCACAGACGTGGCCGCCCCATCAGCGCCCACGACACCGCGAGGACCAGCGGGAAGAAGATCGCAAACTGGACCGTTGGGAACAGCAACTGCGGGCAGGCCTAGTTGCGTCCGCCGGACTGAGGCGTCGCTGTCGCGTGCGTGCTCACTCCAGGCCGGCTCCGAGAACGAACGACGCGCCGGGATCGCCCACTAGCGCCAGCTCTCCATCAGCGTGCGCACGGCGCGGAGCAGATACGGCCCGAGGGTGGTCGAGTATGTCGCCGTGAGGTGGTCGTCGATGTCTCTGTACACGAGCACGCCGCCGATGACGGGGTAGCAGAGGACGCTGCCGCAGAAGTACTGCGTCAGGTCGACCACCTGGACACGCGGCGAATGCAGTCGCTCGGCGGCGACGACGTTCGGATCGAGGCGGAGCGCCGCCTCGCGCGGGAAGGCGCAGGCGGTCCCGGCGTCGATGTGTTGAGCGATCGCCGAGCTCACACAGGGCAGCGTCCCGGCCTCTATGAACGGGTCGTCGCGAATCACGATGATGTGCTTGACCGTCGGCGGCAGCTTCGCCCAGGCGGCGGTTATGGCGGCGACCCAGGCGTCCTCCTCGCTTTGCCCTGGCGCCTGCTCAGCCACCAACCCCGGATGGGCGGACGTGAAGACCGTGCTGATCTCGGGGTGCTGCTCGAACCATCGGATCACGTACCGGGACCACCGGATGCACAGCTGCTGTGAGTGGTTCGAGGCCACGAGGACCGCGAGCGCGAACGGACAGCTCGAATGCGTCACGGAGAATCCGTGCCAGTTCAGCGTGTCCGCGACGACCCACAGCGCCGCACGCCAGTGGCTCGCGTGACTATCTCCCAGCAGGGCGATCGTCCCAGCCGTCCGAGGTGCTGCCACGCCGAACGTGCAGACCGGGATGCTTCCCCGGAAGGGCGTGGGCGTGCATGGAGCATTCGGCAGGAGCAACGCACCACTCGGCGTCGGCGTCACCGTGAGCGTGGGATTGTCGCATGGATGCAACGGGTCGCGCGAGGCAGCACCGACGCACGCCGCATGTGTCATGGCGCCCGTCGGTGTCGGCTGCTTGAGCCAGACCGCAGCGGTGAGTGACAACGCGACCAGCGCGGTCAGGCTCCACACGCCGAGCCGCCGCTGCACTCGCATTTGCAACAGATAACTACCGCGCGCCATGGGCAGAACGTCCCTGCTAATGCGATGTGGTGGCCGTAACTGTGACACTCTTGTATTTCGGTGGCTGGCCAACAGAGCAGAGCTTTCGGTCTGCGCGCCGCTGCACGCGGAGCCGTCGTCGATACCGGTCCTGGATTCGGATCGGGACTGCGCGGCCTAGCCGACCGGGCTTGCCCTGCAAGCGGCCCATCGACGTCACCCGCGTGGCGTCGTAGTCCACAACGTGACGGCGGACTCGGCGCGATGGTGACGCCTCAATGCGAGCTCAGGGGTGTGCGCACCCGCTGTGCCGGGTGGCGTTGCAGGTGGCCAGGTTGAGGATCGATACATCGTTGTTGTCGCCGTTTGGCACGTAGGCGGTAGCGGTTGCTGGGTCCAAGGTCACGCTTTGTGGTGTCTGGCCGGTGCCCATCGTGTCTGAATGGAGGGCGCGGCAGCCCGTGGTGGTCGTTGCGTTGCAGCTTGAGGCGTCAAGCAGCGAGAGGGTGTCGACCGGGGTGTTTGCCACGTAGACCGTGTGGGTGGAGGCATCGACCGCGATTGCGTCCGGGCCGGTGCCCGCTAACGCGACTTTTGGAGCTCGGTTGCAGCCAGTGGCGACAACCGCATTGCAGGTCGCCGCGTCGATCATGGAGACCGTGTCGCTCGTGAAGTTCTCAACGTAGAGCGTGTGGTTGCCTGAATCGATGGCAAGGCCGACATTCCAGCTGGTTGACCCTTGGCCAACCTTGACCGACGGCGGGTGCTGTGCGCAACCGGACGAGGTCGTGGCGTTGCAAGTGGCTCCATCGATCACCCAGACAGCCTCGGCTCCGCCCGCGCCGACCGTGCCGGCGTAGACCGTGTCGCTGACGGGGTCCACGGCCAAGCCGGCCGGCCCCCTACCGATCGTCACGCTCGCAGGAGCCTTGGCGCACCCCGCGCTGTCCAGACCGTTGCAGGTCTTCCCGTCGATCACCGACACCGTGGTCCCCGTCCCGTTGCCCCAGTTCGCCACGTACACGGTGTTGGTCGCCTGGTCCACCCGCAGGTCGACGGGGGTCGTTCCGACGGTCACGGTTGGCGGAGCCCGATGGCAGCCCGAGGTGTTCTCCGCATTGCACGTCGCACCGTTGATCACGGACACCTTGCCGTCGTTGCCGTCGGCAACGTAGATGGTGTCCGTGGCAAGGTCCAGCCCGATCCCGCCTGGGTTGTCCCCGGCCGGCACGGTTGGCGGTATCCGGTTGCAGCCCGAGCTGACTCGTGCGTTGCACGTCGACGCATCAAGTACCGACACGTTGTCGTCGATGCCCGGGGCCTGGCCGTCGTCGGCGTGACTATCTGCCACGTAAAGCGTATGGGTGGCCGGATCCAGCACCGACTCCTGCGGATTGAGGCCGACCGGCGCGATGAGGGTGCCCGACGCGACGAGTGCACCGGCGGTCGCGGAGAACGCGCCGCTGTGACCACCCCCGACAGTCCACTTCCCGGCCATTTTGAGGTGTGGTGTGGTGCCGCTGATCTTCGCGGTGGTCGATACAACGAACCCTCCGAACCGCTGGGTGAAGGTGACCGATGTGCCTGACACTGTGCCCGTGAGCACCGGGAAGCTGCCGCCGGCTCCCTCTCCAGAGAACGCGCCAGTGGCGCGGTCCATCCATGTGATCACGAACGCGCCCTGGTAGTAGCCGGAGGTGTCCCAGGTGCCGCGCAGGTCGTAGTTCGCCGACGCGCGCGCAGCACCGGGGAACACGACGGCCACGCTCGCGCACAGCGCAGCGAGCGCTGCCACGCAACCGGCAGCGGCCCGAGTGGTCGGTCTCATGCGGACAACAAAGCGAGTGGGCATGCGCGCTTCCCTTCCGGGCCATGCGGTTGACGTTGCGCTCACGCTACGGGCGACAGAGAACGCGCGAAACAGGGCTAGCCCTGAAAGGACTCAGGGCCTGCACTGGCTCGCACCCGCAGGGCCTGCCCAGCCGCCGATACCTCGCCACAGGACCCGCCTTGGAAGCGATAGGTCAGGGTTCGAGTCCCCTCTCCGGCTTCTTTTCCCGCGACGGGCTGACTTCTCACGTTCATCCGTCACTTGTATTATGGCGCCACTGGCGCCATAATGGCGCTCATGCCAAGCATACAGATCAAGGATGTCCCCGAGGAAACGCACGCCGTACTACGTCGCAGAGCCGCAGCTGCGCACCAGTCGCTGCAGGAGTACCTGCTGACCCGACTGATCGACGAAGCCAGCGGACCAACCGTCGATGAGATACTCGACCGAGCCGGCGGCCGCGCGGGCGGCTCGGTCCCACTCTCCGCAGCCACCGCGGTCCTCCGGCAGGACCGTGCTCGTCGTTGACGCCAGCGTCCTCGCGCCCGCGCTCGCCGACGACGGCCCCGACGGCGACGGCGCGCGTGCGCGGCTGCGAGGGCACTCCCTCACGGCTCCCGAACTGATCGACCTCGAGACGATCTCGGTAATCCGTCGCCAGTTCAACGCCGGAGCGCTGGATGCGCGCCGAGCCGGGCTCGCCCTCACCGATCTCGTGGAGCTCCCGCTGCGCCGAGCGCCGCACCGGCCGCTACTGGCGCGCTGCTGGGAGCTGCGAGAAAACCTGACCGTGTACGACGCCGCCTACGTCGCGCTCGCCGAACTGCTGGACCTCGTGCTGCTCACCGCCGACGCACGGCTGGCCAACGCCCCGGGACTCCGCTGCAAGCTCGACCTGCTCCACTGACACGAGGCACTTGCGCTGATCCCGTCGCGACCCGTCTGACACCCACCCGAGGCGCACGACCAAGGCCCCGCTTTATGACCCTGATCTGGTCCCCTGCGGCTTTAGATGGCTAGGACCCACGCGCGGGTCGTCGCGGCTGTTAGACGGTGACGTGCGCCGTGACCGTGTCCTTTGACGTTTTGCGGGTCTGCCCCTTCAAGGTGATGTTGAGCAAACAGGGCCAGCCCTCAACGTACTCAGGGCCTGCACCGAACCGGCTCGCTCAGTGGCGCAGAAAGCGCAGGACCGCAATCGCCTTGTAAGCGATAGGCCACGGGTTCGAGTCCCCTCTCCGGCTCTGCAGATCACCCCAACAGGCAATGGGCGGGCTGCTTCTCACAGCAGTCCGCCGCACCCATCCTCTCGACCGTTGTGCCGCGTCGGCAACGCGCGGCACGTCAAGGCGACACAGCGCGCGCGTCGGATTCAACGCTGCCGGCTAGGACCTCATGTCGTGCTGCCTTGGGAGACCGCCGTGATCGCGTCCGCTAGGTCTTTAGGTGAGTTGCCATTCAAGTAAAGGTCAAACCCGTGAGGTAGGTACTGGACAGTCTCATTGAACGAGAGACCACCGACGGTGACCACAATGGAAGGGTGATCACCAGGCAGGACGACCATGCGGAACTCCTTATCGGCAAGCCTGCACGAGACGCCCGTTACCGTCACCTTCCTGTACCAGACCGAGGAGGTGGTCCCGGGTCCATTAGCGCCCAAAACTCGACCGTGGTAGTTGGGGCAGCGGATTGGGCGGCTATGAGCGCTTGCACTGGGCGTGGGCGCGACGCTTGCGAGGAGCGCTAAGCCCGCGCACAGCACCACGAGGTATCTGAGTCTGGCCATGCTTTCCCTCCTGTTAGATGGGTCGGTAGCGACCCCCACGTCCGAGTCATCCACACGATTCACGATGCGTCTACGCTACGTGCGGGCACGTCGCGGCGAAACAGGGCCAGCCCTCAACGCACTCAGGGCCTGCACCGAACCGGCTCGCTCAGCTGCGCAGGAAGCGCAGGACCGCGAGCACGCGACGGTGCTGGTCGGTCGTTTCGGGCAGGTCGAGCTTGGCGAAGATCTGTCGCACATGGCTCTCGACGGTTTTGCCGCTGAGTACGAGCTGCTTGGAGATGCCCTGGTTTGAGTGTCCTTCGGCCATCAGCGCGAGCACCTCGCGTTCGCGGTTGGAGAGGGCGGCGAGGGCTTGGGCGGGTCGTGGGCGGCTCACGAGTCGCGCGACGATCGTGGGGTCGATGACGCACTCGCCGTCGGCGATCCGCTCGAGCGCGTCGATCAGGACAGCCATGTCGGAGATACGCTCCTTGAGGAGGTAGCCGATGCCGCCGGGGTGCTCCTCGAGCAGGCGTGTGGCGTAGCGCGAGTCCACGTATTGGGAGAGCAGCAGCACGCCGACGTTCGGATGCTCGGCGCGGATGCGTTCTGCGGCGACGACGCCCTCGTCGCTGTGTCCCGGGGGCATCCGGATGTCGACGATGGCGACGTCGGGTTGGCTCAGCGCGACGCGTCGTAGCAGCTCGTCGGCGTTGGTGGCCTTGCCGACGACGGTCACTCCGGCGTCGCGCAGCAGTGTCGTGAGGCCCTCGCGAATCAGCATCGAGTCGTCGGCAACGACTACGCGCATGGAAGCTCCGCTCGGATCAGCACGCCGCCATCTCTGCGGGCCCGCGCGGTGAGGCGGCCCTCGAGCGCGCGGACACGGTCGGCCACGGAAACGAGATCCGCGAGCGCGCTCTGCGGGGACAGCTCACCCGGATCGTCGACCTCGACGACGAGCCAACCGTCTGCGAGTTGCGCAACAACGCTGGGCACCGTGCCATCGTCGCGCACGGCGGCGCGGCGAACGGCCTCCTCGATGAGGGTATATGCGGCGACTTCCACCGAGCCCGCCAGCCGCTGCTCGGGCAGGCTGACGATGATCATCGGTGTGGTATCGGCCAGCACATCGATCGCTGCGCCCAGGCCCTCATCACTGAGCTCGACCGGGTGGATGCCGTGGGCGAGATCGCGAAGCTCGGCGATCGCGCGGCCCAGCGTCACGTCGGCGTCGCGCAGGGACGCGCTGCCGGCGGTTGCGCCGTGTTGGTCAAAGGCGTTCTGTGCCATCCGCAGCGCGATCGACAGGCTCACAAGCCGTTGCTGCGCTCCGTCATGCAGGTCGCGTTCGAGCGCACGACGCTCGGCATCCCCGGTCTCGACGATCCGCACACGTGCGGCCTTGAGCTCGTGTAACCGAAAAAGCGTCTCGGCGCGTAGGCGCTCGTTGTCGATTGCGAGCACTGCGGCGGTGCCGATCTCCCGACGCAGAACTCGCATCGTCGAGGATTGCCGGATCGTGAACTACCACGGCGACCGTGTGGCCTTCGCGACGGATGGTCACCACGGCTCGGCCGCTCCCGCTCTGCGGCGGCTCGACGTCGGACCCCTCCCGGTCGATCCACCGTTCACCGCCGCCCAGCGGAAACGCGAGGCGCAGCGACGAGTCGCCAGTCGCCTGCGCGAGCGCCACTTCGAGCGGAGCTTCGCGCGAGCCGCTGGCCGCTTGGCGCGCGAGGCGGCGCAGCGTGATCGCGCCGCGAGCCGAGCGGCCGAGGCTCCACGCCAGCCCGCCCGCGAGCAGGCCCATTGCGGCTGCGCAGGCAACGAAGCTCGCCGTCAGGATCGGGCGAGCCGGAGCTTCCCCGGGCGTGGTGGTGACGACCGCGACGCGGAGCGTCCATGCACCGATGAACAGCATCGCGGGGAGGGCCACGGGTGCCTCGATATGGCGTGCGGCGGTCGTGGCGCGCACCAGCCTCGCCCACCCGAGGCCGGCCACGGCCACAGCGACGAGCGCGACGAGGCCGAGCTCGGCCCAGTCAAGGCCGCGCGCCAGCGTTTGACTCCCGTGGAGGAGCAGCGGATTGGGCGAGCACCAGCTCACGCAATTGGGATCGGCGAACGGGTTGTAGAACAGCACGCGACCGATCGCGATCAGGATCGTCACCGACCATGTCGTCACGAGCAGACGCCGCGCCGGCGCCGAGGAGGCTCGGCCGGTGGGTGCCCCGAGTGCGAGCTGGACGATCGCAGCGAACATGAGGCCCTGGGCCGCGAGCCCCAGCGCGCGCACCGCGCCCGGACCGGTCTGCCAGCCGATCCAGTCGGGCGAGAACCACGCGAACCCGGCCAGCAGCGCCAGCGCCGCGGCCGCAACCCCGGGCCGCCACAACCACGCGAGCAGACCCGCGGCGATCAGTGCCCAGCCGGCGCTCAGCTCGACGAGCGCTGCTCCGGTCGAACGACCCGCCTCGGTCGTGAACATGCCATGGCGCGCCGCGACCCCCACAGCGATCAGGCCGTAGGCGACGGCCAATGGCGCCACGACGACCGTGGCGGCACGCCCAACCGTCGCGTGACCGGGGCCCATCGTCGGGATCATCTCATCCACGCTCGGGACGATTGAAAACTCAGGGCAGGCCCCGTAGCCGTGCGGACCGCCAGCGGTGATACTGGGCCGATGCCGACGACGGTTCTGATCGTGGATGACCACCGCGGATTTCGCGAGAGCGCACGGCGCATGCTCGAGGCTGCCGGCTACCTGGTCGTCGGTGAGGCACAGGACGGCGCTTCGGCGCTGGCCGCAGTGGAGCGCCTGCACCCGCAGGTCGTCCTGCTCGACATTCAGCTTCCGGATCTCGACGGGTTCGCGGTCAGCGAGCGCCTGGCGAGCGATGAGCACCCGCCGGCTGTCGTGCTGATCTCCAGCCGTGCCGAGTCGGCCTACCGCCAGCGGCTGGCGGCCAGCACGGCGCGGGGGTTCATCGCCAAGAGCGAGCTGTCGGGACGCGCCCTGGCATCCCTCGTGAGCTGACGCGATGCGTCGCGGCCCCGCTATCGCGATCGTTGCGGTGGCTGGCGGTGCGTTTGCGGTGGTCGCCGAGTTCATCTCCGCCGCGGGAGTTGCCGGCACCATCGCCGACCTCGCGACCGGGGTGACGGTGTTTGCCTGCGGCCTGTGGGGCTGCTATGAGCGCCCCACCGAATGGCGCTGGCCGCTCTTGGCCTTCGGTGGCGTTGCCTGGTTCGCGGGTAACTTTGCCGACTCAGGGTCGGCGCTCGTCTCGTCAGTCGGCTCGGCGCTGATCTACCTCCACCGCGGCCCGCTCGTGCACGCGAGCGCCGTCAGCGGCCGGTCACGCCCGCGACTCGTCGTCGCGGCGATTGTCGGCGGGTACGTCGCGGCGTTGGCCACGGGTACGTTCAACGGCGTGCCGATGCTCCTCGCGGCGGTCCTCCTCGGCGCCCTTGCCGCCCCGGTGATCGCTCGCGCCGGCCTGCGCCGCCCGCGCCACGACGTCCTGGTCGCCGTCTCCCAGCTGGTGCTGTCGGGCGGGCTGGCGCTCGCCGGCGTCACCGCGCTGGCACAGGTCCAGCCCAACGGCGCCCAGGCCGCGCTGTACGGATACGAGGCCGCCCTGGCGGCTTCCGCCCTGCTGCTCGCGGCGTCGCTGGTCTCGCAGTCGCGGACGCGCACGACGCTCACCGACCTCGTTGTGGAGCTCGGCCCGGCGCGGCTCTCCCACGGCGCGCGAGTCGGCCTCGCCCGGGCGCTCGGGGATGCGTCGCTGCAGGTCGGCTACTGGATGGCCGACGGCGAACGTTACGTCGACGCCGATGGGCGGTCCGTCTCGCTGCCCAGCGATGAGGGCGGACGGACGGCAACCATGATCGAGCGCGACGGCGTGGCGCTCGCGGTCCTGGTCCACGACCGTGCGCTGCTCGACGATTCCCTACTTACGCAGGCGATGCACGACGCTACCGCGCTGGTGCTCGCCAACGTGCGCCTCGAGGCTGAGGTGGCGACGACGCTTGGAGAGTTGCGCGCCTCAAGCGGGCGGATCCTGCAGGCGCGCGACGACCAACGCCGCCGCCTCGCCCGGCGCCTGCACGACGGTGCCGAGCGTCGGCTTGGCGAGGTTGCCAGCGGTGTCGCGCGCGCGCGAGCGCAGGCGCCGCCAGAGGTTCGCGCCCTCGAGCTGTTCGACGTGTTGGAGCGTGAGCTCAAACAGGCGCGCGAGGAGGTCGCGGCGCTGGCTCAGGGGATCCACCCGCGCGACCTGGTCGCCGGCGGCCTCGCCGCGGCGCTGCCGGCGCTGGTCGACCGTGCGCCGGTATCGATCGAGCTGATCACGCCCGCCGCGCGGTTCCCGGCGCCGATCGAGGTTGCCGCGTATTTCGTCTGCTCCGAAGCGGTCACCAACGTCACGAAGTACTCGTGCGCATCGCATGCGCGCTGCGAGGTATCGCGTGACGACAGAAACGTTCACGTGAAGGTCGTCGACGACGGCATCGGCGGCGCCGATCCTCAGCACGGATCCGGCTTGCGCGGCCTCGCTGACCGTATCGACGCGCTCGGTGGCACCTTCAGCGTGACCAGCCCGCCGGGGCAGGGAACAACCGTCCATGCCGAGCTGCCGCTCGACGGCTCGTGGCTGACCGCGGGGGTCGAGTGGTGAGCGCCACCAATCAAAGCCGTGTCGCGATGACGAGGCGTACCGGCCTCTCGCTGCTCGCGCTGACGCTGGCGCTGGCCGGATGCGGAAGCGCTTCGGGCAACCGCAGCACGACGCTCAGGCTCGAAGCCACCCGGACGAGCCTCACACGAATACCGCAGACAGAGCCGAGCCCGAGAAACGCCGGCGACGCGTTCATCACGTCGAGCGACATCGCCGGCGGAGGCCTCGTGCAGGCCTACTGCGTGATCAGCGAACGGCGGCACACCGACTGGTGCGCCGTTACGGTCGTGCTGCCGCGGGGGCAGCTGAGCGCGCAGGGCGTCTTCCTCGACGCACCGCGACTGTCGGGCGTGATCGCGCTGCTGAGCGGCAGCGGTGCGTATGAGGGCGCCACCGGCACCCTCGCCAGCGACGGTCTCAGCGGCCGGCGCGAGTCGATCACGATACGGCTCGGCTGACGTGAGAGAAGTCGAGGCCGACCCGACGGCCGCTCGGCGCCGTGCAGGGTTCCTCGAAGCAGAGTCACGGCTGAGTGCCGTACTCGCCGTCGTGGCTCTCGCCGTCGTCGCGACGGGCTGCGATTCGGCGAGGGACACCACCAAGGCCGGGGCGAAGCAGGCAGAGCCGTTGATCCTCCACTTCTCGAACGCGGACAATGGGAAGCCGCATGTGGGTGGGTGGTTCAACACGATCTTCCACGGACCGACCCCGTTCGCAGCGGGAGACGGTTTCACTCTCTGGGGCGCAGAATTGCCGTCGGGCGTGATGATGGAATACTGCGTGATAGCACGACAGGGCCAGCCGTTCTTGTGCACCGAGACCTATGTCCTGCCGGCAGGCCAGATCGTCGCCGCCGGTGACGCGGTGTCCGCAGGCCCCACCGCGTCGATCCTCCCGGTGGTCGGCGGCACCGGTGCCTACGTGGGAGCACGCGGGACGATCACCAGCAGCGGTGTCACCCCAAGCTCGTACATCACGCTCCGGCTGAAATGAGCCGAGCGGCCCTCCTCCTCCTGGCGCTCGCGGTCCTCTCCCTCACCGGTTGCGGCGCAGCGTCGAAACCCACGGGCCTGGTGCTGGCGATGGAGAGCCCCGACCCCGCCGGTATCGACCACGACCAGGCGGTTGCCTACTTCGTCAACCGGGTTGCGCAAGTGTCCGGCGGACGGCTACGCATCAAAGTCGACAACAGCCGCCCGCTCGACGGTTCGGTCGACGAGACCGCCGTCCTGCGCGCGGTCGCCCGCGGCAGCGCCGATCTCGGCTGGGCGCACACCCGCAGCTTCGAGTTCGTCAACGTTCACGCCTTCGACGCGCTCGACGCGCCGATGCTGATCAACAGCTACCGCACAGAGTCAGCCGTGGTCGATAGCGGCCTCGCAACGAGCATGCTCGCCGGCGTCAACCGCGCCGGGCTGGCAGGTCTGGCCCTACTCGCCGGCCCGCTCAACCGCCTCATCGGCACGCGCACACCGCTGCGCGGCGCAGGCGACATTCGCGGGCGCGTGTTTGCGCTGCGCCGCTCGCCGGCCGCGGACATGGCGATCCGTGCGCTGGGCGGCGATCCCCTGGAGTTGTCGTACGCCAGCGTCAACGCCGGCCTTTACACCAAGATCATCGACAACCAGCTCGCGCCGCCCGCATTCTTGGAGGACGATCTGGACTCGATCTTCTTCGATCGCCACGGCAGCTGTCCTTGGATCCAGAATCCCGGGTGCGCCACGAGCAGGCCGTGGGTCATGGCCAACGTGGTGCTCGGGGCCAAGCCCGAGGTGATCGTCGCCAACCCTGGTCGATTGCGTCGTCTGTCCGCGCGTCAACGCTCCTGGCTGGTGCGCGCGGCCGCGGACGCCGCGCGTTACTCGACGCAGGTCGCAGATCGGGATGCCCGCCTGGCTCCCGAACTGTGCGCCGCGGGCGTGCGCTTTTCCACCGCGTCACCGACCGCGGTGGCGAGCCTGCGTCGCGCGTGGCGCCCACTGTACGCGCGCCTCGAGCACGGGCCCGCCGGTCCCGCGATCCGCCAGATCGTCAGCTTGCGCGGCGGCGCGTCCGCGCCGCCGTCGCTGCGCATCCCGTCCGACTGCCACCGCCAACCGCGCCAGGCCTACACCGCGCACGGCGTGCGCTCGGGCGTACCCAACGGCGTGTATCGCATCCAGGTCAGCACGGCGGACATCGCCGCCGCCGGCGCACAGAATCTGGGCGTCAACCCCGGGGTCAAGACACTGACCCTCCGCAACGGCCGCTGGCTGCTCTCCATCACCGAGCCGAGCGGCTCCGGTGCGCAGGGAACCTACGCCGGCACGCCGCTGCGCACAGCCTGGTTCACCGACCGGCCGGGCTTTGACCAGGAGGCGTTCTACTCGATCGAAGTCAGCCCAACCGGACTCCGCTTCCACATCGTCCAGTCGTGGGACACCTTCCCGAGGCAACAGGCCGTGTTTGGCCTGCATCCGTGGCGGCGTATCGGCGGCTGAGCGGACACCCGCCAGACCCTCCACAACCCCGCGATGGATTAAGGCCAACGGCGGGGCCCGTTGGCCTTAATCCAGCCCAAATCAGCCTAAATGAGCCGGAATCACCGATTCGGCCCCTCTGCAAAACACGCCTGCTTGCAGGCAGAACGGGCGTATTCACGCGATCCGCACTATCGCCTTGTAAGCGACAGGTCAGCGGTTCGAGTCCGCTCTCCGGCTTGGGAAGTACCTGCAAAAGCGCTTGTTTTGGGTGCGCCACGAGGCCGGCGACGCGGGTCCACCCTCCGCCGTTGGCCTTTTCGTTGGTCTTAACGATAACTGTACTGCTCCGCAATTCGGTCGATTTGCAGGCAAAACTTGCGGCTACAAAGTGAGGATATATCGCTTCAAGTGGTTACCCCCTACCGCGCCGAACGCACCACCGGCATTGGCCTGCCGACGCTCGCTTCCAACCGCGAGCATCACTCTCGGTGCCGCCGACGGTGGCGCTTGAGACTCGTCCAACTCGGCCGTCTCGCCGGGTACGCGGGGCGTACCTGCTCTCCGCGCGGAGCGGGCATCCAACCCCCGTGAGGGCGAAGACGCTTCGCGTGAGCAAAGCAGGTGGTACGGGCGACCCGAGCCGGCTCTTGTGCGTCCCCTGCATCAATACGCGCTCGGAGCGCACCCCTCGGGCGACGCGTCGTCCGCTCGGCCGCCGATTCCCCCTGGACGAGCCCGACTCGCGCTGGCTTGGCGGCGGCGGACCTGCGCGGCCAAGCCAGTAGCTCGCCATCTCGCTCTGGCGACGGTGGCCGTCAAGCAACGTCATCAACCCCTGCCCGAACCCGATCCGAGACGGCAACATCGGCAGGGATAGCAGCGGCGGGGGGCCCTTGACAATTACCTTCTCGTTATATAACTTATCGGTGATGGCTTCCAAAGACGAACTGAGCCGGGCATTCGCAGCCCTTGCGGATCCGACCCGGCGCGCCATCCTGGAGCGTCTGGGGTCCGGCGAGGCCGGTGTCCTCGAACTTGCCGATGGGTCGCCACTGACCCAGCCAGCTATCACCAAGCACCTCAAAGTCTTAGAGGACGCGGGATTGATCGTCCGCAGCCGGGATGGTCAGCGACGCCCGGCGCGCCTTGCGCTCGAGGGCCTGTTCCCGGTGGATGACTGGCTGCGCCGCGCGCACAGCGAGTGGTCGGACCGCTTCGACCGCCTCGAAGCCCACCTTGAGTCACAAACACCAGCACCCAATGAAGACAAGGAGAACGGCAATGCCTGAGACACGTACCGCCTTGGATGTGCGGACTGCAATACCGGCAAAACAGCTCGTCATCGAGCGCACCTTCAAGGCTTCGCCCGAGCGGATCTTTGACGCCTTCACCGACCCCGAGCAGCTGACGCAGTGGTGGTGGCCCAAGGGCTTCACGTGTCCTGCAGCGGACGTCGATTTTCGCGTCGGAGGCACGTACAAGCTGGCGATGCAATGGCCTGATGCCATTCCCAGCAGCGACCAGTTCGCGCACCACATGGGCGGCGAGTACTTCGAGATCGATCGTCCCCACCGCCTGCTGATGAGCGGTCGCGCGGTCAACGCCGAACAGGGCGAACTCTTCGCGACCCTCATTGAAGTCACCCTCGAAGAGCGCGACGGAGTCACCTCCTTGACGATGCGACAGTCGTACTTCGAGCCCATGCCGCCGGCCGAGGCGCTCGGTGGTGCGGAGCAGGGCTGGAACGAACAGCTCGACAAGCTTGAGCAGCTTCTGGCCAAGTAAGAGAGGAGATTCATCGTGCAGACCCATACGCTCGAAACCGACGAGGCATCCGTCGTCTACGACGTCGCAGGGCAGCTGCCCCCCGCCGATGGGCGGCCGCCGCTTTTCATGATCGGTCAGCCGATGGAGGCCGGCGGCTTCCGTGCGTTGGCGTCGCACTTTCCCGATCGCACCGTGGTCACGTATGACCCGCGCGGGCTCGGGCGTAGTACTCGCAAAGACGGCGGGGTCGACAACGACCCCGCCGTCCAGGCGCGCGACCTGCACGGCATCATCGAAAAGCTCGGCGCAGGGCCGGTGGAGATGTTCGCCAGCAGCGGTGGAGCAATAACCTCGCTGGCGCTCGTGGCCGCCTATCCCAAGGACGTCGTCACGCTGGTCGCGCACGAGCCACCCCTGCCCGCGGTGTTGCCGGACGAGCAGCAAGCGCAGCGCGCGCTGGCCCGATTTCGCGACGCCTACGCGTCGGGGGGCTTCGGCGCCGGAATGGCGGCCTTCATCGCGACAACGATGTGGCACGACGAATTCAACGACGAATACTTCGCGCACCCACTGCCCGACCCCGCTCAATTCGGACTGCCCGCCGACGATGACGGTGCGCGGGACAACGTTCTACTCTCGCACCGCTCCGACGCCGTCACCGACTACCAGCCGAACTACGGCGCACTGAAAGCGGCACCGACGCGGCTGGTGATCGCGCTCGGCGAAGAGTCCACTGGAACCTTCACCGCACGCGCAGCGCAAGCGCTCGCCGAACGTCTCGGCCTAGAGGCAGCTGTCTTCCCGAGCCACCACGGAGGCTTCACGGGCCCGGACTCACCGCTTGCCGGCCAGCCCGAAGCCTTCGCGCACCGGCTGCGAGAGGTCCTCACAGCATCTGGCGATCATTCAGGGCGCGACGGTCACAGCAGCGACGCCGAGTTGATCACCTCAAGCCGCAGCACTAGTGATACGGATCCGGCGTCTCGGCGAGTGGGGGAGCGAACATGAGCGAGCAGGCGCCGCCGTGGCCGAAACAGGGTCCGGCCTCGTACTTCCCTTCGATCGAGAAGAAATACGGACGCTCGATCCGCGAGTGGCAGGACATCATCTCCGGCTGCGGTCTCCAGAAACACATGGAGATCGTCAACCATCTCAAAGCCGAGTACCAGATGGGCCACGGACACGCCAACGCCCTGGTCGGTTGGACGTTGGCGGGCAACGTCGCTAAGCGCTGATAGGACCGGCCACTTTCAAGCCACCGGATATCTTCAGCGCGGGATGCCGTAGCAGGCGTGGAAGGCGGCGACGCCCGCATCGGCCTGGCCTTTGAGCTGCCTGTCGCTGAAGGGTTGCTCGGGGGTGAAGAGGCTCTTATCGAGAGCGCGGCCGAGGACCAGCAACGCGAAGTGCGCGGCTGCGGTCATCGGTTCCTCTACCGCGAGCACGCCTCGGTGTTAGCCCGGCATGGTCGCCTGGTGAGCGGCGATGCCCAGCAACGTCCAGCAGAACGGATCCACGAAACCTCCCTTTAGGGGTGGTTGATGAACCGCTGCTAATTGGACCTCGCGGCCGAGCATCTCGCCCAGCCAGTAGTCACCGAGCGCTCCCTGCGTTCCGCGCAGACCGGGTGCGCAACCCCCGGGGAGTGGCTCGCGTCGTGTCGCGAAAGGAGGTGTCCGCGTCGACGACCCGCATTGGCATCGCCGCCGCGATCCTTATCGGCGCGATCGTCGGCCTCCTCCCCGCCATCCGCGCTGCCCGACTCACGCCACCGACGCACTCAGAACCGCATGACCACGACCTCCAACACGCGACCACGCGGGGCTGCCGGGGTGTGTGCGTAGTTTTCGGCGCGCAGCACTCGTTGTTCATTTCGGGAAGGTGGCGGTTACGACGAGCCCGCCTTGGGGCCGGGCTCGTGTGGTGAGCGTGGCGTCGTGCGCTCCGGCGATCGCCCTGACGATGGAGAGGCCGAGTCCGTGGTGTTCGTCGTGGTTGTCGGCGCGGTCGATGCGGCCTCGCTGGAATGGTTCGAACAGCCGGTCCACATCGCCTGGCGGGATCTCCGGCCCGGTGTTTTCGACCGAGACGAACGCGTGTCCGCCGTCGGTTGCGGTCTCCACCTTGATACGCCCGTCGGGAACGTTGTATTGGACCGCGTTGTCAATGATGTTGGCAATCATTCGCGCGAGCAGGGCTGGGTCGCCCGAGGTGTGGGCCGGCGCGAGTTCGGTCTCGACGTGGAGCGCGAGGCGTTTGATCGTGGGCTGGGGGCTGAGCAGCGCTCGGCTGGCGAGGGTGGAGAGATCGACGGGTTCGCGGTGCTCGAGGCCCCGCTCGCTGCTGGCGAGGGTAAGGAGCGCGTCGAGCAGGCGTTCGTGGTCCGCTCCACACACCAGTAGCTCCTCGCAGGTCGCTCGCAGGCTCGCGGCGCGAGCGTCAGGGTCGGCGAGCGCGACTTGGAGCAGCGTGCGTTCGAGGGTCAGCGGTGTGCGCAGCTCGTGCGATGCGTTGGCGACGAACCGTCGCTGCGCCTCAAACGCTGCTTCGAGTCGGCCGAGCAGCTCATCGAGCGTGTCGCCGAGTTGTTTGAACTCGTCGTCGGGTCCCGCGAGCGCGAGGCGCTCGTGGAGGTTGGTAGCGGAGATCATCCGTGCCGCCGTGGTGATCCTTCGAAGCGGGCGCAGGACTCTTCCAGCGGCGAACCAGCCGAGCAGTGCGGAGCCGAGTGTCCCCACTGCGAGCACGATCGCGGAACCGTGCAGCAGGTTGCTGAGATCGGCGTGGTGCTGGGCGTTCAGGAGCGCCTGGTCTGGCGTGCCTGGGATCGTGATTGGCGAGTGGCCTGCTTCGAGCAGGTAAGTGACCGCGAGCGCCAGCGCGCCCGAGATCAGGAATAGCCCGGCATAGAGGACGGTCATCCGCAGGCGCGCGGTGGGGCGCGGCAGACGCAGCCAGGAGGCGGGCGCGAGCGCTCGGATTGATGGGCGCATCAGATCCGGTAGCCGCCCGCGCGGACCGTTTCGATCAGCGGCGGATCGCCGAGCTTTGCGCGCAACCGCCCGATTGTGGTCTTGATCGTCGTCGTGAACGGGTTGGCGGCCTCGTCCCACACCCTGGCCAGCAGCTCCTCGGCCGGGACGACTCTGCCGTCCGCTGCGAGCAGGTATTCCAGCACCGCCAGCTCCTTCGGGCTGAGGATCAGGCGCCTACCGCCGCGCACCGCGACCCGGCGAGCGGGATCGAGCGTCAGGTCTCCGTGCGCCAGCGTCGGCGGCAGCGGAGCGCTCGAGCGACGCGCGAGCGCGCGGATCCGCGCGATCAGCTCGGCGAAGTCGAACGGCTTGGGCAGGTAGTCATCGGCACCCAAGCCGAGGCCGTCGACGCGGTCTTTGATCGTGCTCGATGCGGTCAGCATCAGCACGCGGATCCCGCTCCCCTCCGCGACGAGTGCCCTACAGACATCGTCCCCGTGAACGCCGGGGAGGTCGCGATCAAGCACGACGACGTCGTAGCGGTTGACCGCTACATGCGCGAGCGCGTCAGCGCCGTCGAACGCGAGATCGACAGCAATCCCCTCGCGGCGCAACCCATCGCCCACCGCGTTCGCGAGCCGCTTGTGATCTTCCACTACCAGAACTCTCATCGTCGCTCACACCAGCTCTTGAAGAAAGCAATTCCACCAGCGGCGCCCCGAAAGCCGGGCGTCGTCGTCGGGTTGATCCCAAGGATGCCCGATCGATGGTGACAGCCCGGTCACGACTTCCGTGACGGTCCTGGCACCACCTGTCTCCTACAACTGTTCGCGACCCAGGTCCGACCCCCTTAGGAGACCTCCTATGACGATGCTCATCACCCAGCCGCCCAAAGCGAACCGAACCGAACGATCGCCGAGCCGGCGCCGATCGGCGTTCGCCGTGATCGCGGCGCTCGCGGGCTCGGCGCTGCTGGTGGCCGGCTGCGGTGGGAGCTCTGCCTCCGCCGGGCCCGGGCCGTCGGCGGCGACGTTCACGGCCGCGGCGTTCAAATATGCCAGCTGCATGCGTGCTCACGGCGTGCCGAGCTTCCCGGACCCAGCGATGACCGACCACAACGGTCAGCAGGTCGGCTACCTGGCGACCCCGGGCTCGCTTGTCGCCTCACCGGCATTCAAGAGCGCGAACAAGATCTGCCAGCGCATCCTGACGCCCGTTCTCGACACGACCGGGGCGAGTCTCGCAGCGCAGGCGGCAAAGGAACAGCACATGGTCGCGTTCGCGAAGTGCATGCGCAGCCATGGCGTGCCCAGGTTCCCTGACCCGACCAGCCAGGGCCAGCTCAGCCTGCAGATGCTCACCAACGCGGGCGTGGACCTGCACGCACCGGCGGTGTTCGCCGCGGCCAAGACGTGCCTGCCGACTGCCGATGGTGCGATCAGCGCCCAGCAGATCGAGAGCGCCGTGGGGGCCGCACAATGAGCAGCCCGCCCACCCGGAACGTCACTGCCCCAGACTCCCAGGAGAGCGGAGCCGTCCGACCGCTCGAGCTGGGGGCGCCGACGCCCGCGCCGTCGACGTCCGCCTTGCGGGGCGTTCGAGCCTGGCTGGCTGGTATCTCGCGGTCGAGGCGGTTGGCCGCGGTCGTCGGCTCGATCGCCTTGGCGGCGATCGCGACCGCGATCGCGATCATCCTCGTCACGGCGACATCCGGCTCCGGCCCGCGCGCCAGCGCCGTTGCATCGGTCGGCGGGACCACCACGATCCAGTATCGCGATCTGATCTTGACCGACACTGAGTCGGGAACGCTGGGCTACGCAAACCCGCGGACGGTCTTCGACGGCCTCGGTGGGACAGTCACGTGGCTCCCGAGTGTCGGCCAGGTAATCGAGCCGGGTCAGACGCTCTACGAGGTCGACGGCGAGCCCGCGATCCTGATGGACGGGACGACGCCGGCGTACCGGCACCTGACCCCGTCCGACAGCCCTGGCGCGGACATCTTGCAGTTCAACCGCGACCTGAGGAGGCTCGGCTTCGACCCGGAGCATCTGATCACCCTTGACGATGTGTGGCAGCCAGCGACGCGCATCGCCGTTGAGCGCTGGCAGGCGTCGCTGGGAGAGACCAAGACCGGCATGATCGCGCTCGGGCAGATCGTGTTCCTGCCCGGCGCGCAGCGGATCGCGACGGTGGACACTGCGCTGGGATCCGGCTCTAGTGGCGGCGGAGGCGCGGCGGCGATCCTACAGACGACCTCCAACCAGCTTGTCGTGACCGTCGATCTCGACGCTACGAAGCAGAGCGAGGCAGTCGTGGGCGAAGCGGTGACCGTCCAGTTGCCGAGTGGTAATGCGGTCGACGGCGAGATAACCGCGGTCAGTGCGGTCGCTCAGAGCAGCGGCGCCAGCAGCGGCAGCTCGTCCTCGGGCTCCGGAGCGGCGAACACGCCTTCGGCGACGATTCCCGTGACGATCAGGCTCGCAGTTCGTGGTCGACTTTCAGGCCTGGATCAAGCCTCGGTCAGTGTCGACTTCCGCCAGCAGCAGGAGAAGCACGTGCTGTCGGTGCCCGTGACCGCGCTGCTGGCAACCACCGGAGGTGGGTACACGGTCCAGGAAGCCACCTCGCCGCATCGCCTGATCGCGGTCACGCCAGGCCTGTTCGCCGCCGGTTACGTCCAGATCTCCGGCACGCAGGTGCGTCCCGGCCTCCCGGTCACGGACTCACAGGGATGAGCGCCGAGACCCCCCAGATCGAGGTCCGCAGCGAGCGGCCGACCTCTTCCCGCGTCGCCGCGTCCTCGGCGTCAATGACCGGCGGCTCGCTGCGACTGCGAAACGTGGTCAAGGACTACCCGGGGCCGGTCCACGCACTACGCGATGTCAGCGTCGAGATCGACGGCGGCGAGCAGGTGGCGGTGCTCGGCCCCTCCGGGTCGGGCAAGACGACGATGCTCACGATCCTGGGCACGCTCGAGCGTCCGAGCAGCGGCGAGGTGCAGGTGGCGGGCCGTGACACTGCACGAGCATCGGACGCCGAGCTCTCGGGCCTACGGGCCCACGAGATCGGGTTCGTCTTCCAGGGATTCCACCTACAGGACGCGACGACCGCGCTCGACAACGTCGCCAACGGAATGCTCTACACGGGAGCCGCGCTGCGCGAGCGTCGCCAAGCGGCGCGAGTTGCTCTCGAGCGAGTCGGCCTGGGACACCGCCTGGGCCACCGGCCGCAGCAACTGTCCGGCGGGGAGCGCCAACGGGTAGCGATCGCGAGAGCGCTCGCGAAGCGTCCAGTGATCATCCTCGCCGACGAACCGACCGGCAACCTTGACTCCAAGTCCGGCACCGAGGTGCTCGCGGTGCTGCACGAGCTGGCGCGCGAGGGCGCCACGCTCGTGCTGATCACCCATGACCAACAGATCGCCGACGGCTTCTCCCGCCGGATCCAGATGCACGACGGCGAAATCGTTGGAGACGAGCGGCGATGAGCGACGACGGCTCCCAACGGCCACTCGCCCGGCGCACGGCCACCCGGCGCGATAAGTCTCACCTAGCGCCCCACGAGCTGCTGTGGGTAGCGCTCCAGGTGCTTCGCACACGGCGGCTGCGCGCCGCGCTGTCGGCGCTCGGGATCGCGATCGGGATCGGCGCGATGGTCGCCGTCGTCGGCGTCTCCGCCTCGAGCCAGGCAACGCTGCTGGCGCAGATCGACAAGCTCGGAACCAACCTGCTGACCGTCACGCCAGGGACCACATTCCTCGGCACCAACGAGGTGCTCCCGAACACCGCCGTGCCGACGATCGACCACATGAGCGCGGTGCAGGAAGCCGCAGGGGTCTACCAGATCCCCTCCATCACAATCCGACGCACCCCCTACGTCCCCTCCGCGCAGACCGGCGGCATCGGCATCGACGCCGCCGGCACCAAGCTTCTAGCGACAGTCGGCGGAACCCTCCAGGACGGGCAGTTCGTGAACGCAGCCGATGATCACTACCCGACTGTGGTACTCGGCGCGCATGCGGCCAGCACGCTTCAGATCCACAGCGTGACCGGCCACATCGAGGTATTCCTTGGCGACACCTGGTTCACCGTGATCGGGATCATGCAGCCAGTCGTGCTTGATCCAACACTCGATAACACCGTATTCATCGGCCTGCCCGTCGCCGAACGCTTGTTCCGACAGCCACCCAACCCTTCCGAGATCTACGTACGCGCCAACATCAACCACGTCTCGCAAGTGTCGAACCTGCTCGCGGCCACCGCTGACCCCCAGAACGCCAACGGCGTGCAGGTCAGCCGCCCCTCCGATGTACTCCAAGCCCGCGCCGAAGCCAAGGGCCAGTTCACCACCCTGCTGCTCGGACTCGGCGCCGTCGCGCTACTCGTAGGCGCGATCGGAATCGCCAACATCATGGTTATCTCAGTCCTCGAACGCCGAGGCGAGATCGGACTACGCCGCGCGCTCGGCGCGACCCGCAGACACATCAGCTCTCAATTCCTGGCCGAATCCGCGATTCTCGCTGCGCTCGGCGGCATCGCCGGACTCGCGCTGGGCGCAGTCGCAACGCTGACCTACTCCCAAGCGCAGAACCAACCGATGGTCATACCCGCATACGCGCTCGTCGCGGCGCCCCTGGCAGGCCTCCTGATCGGCACGCTCGCCGGCCTCTACCCCGCCGCCAAAGCCGCCCGCCTCAGCCCAACAGAAGCCCTGCGCGCAACATGAGTTGCTCCAAACTCGTAGAAACGGCCCGTTGGCCCTAATAGCGCCGGAACCAGCGTAAATCAGCCGAAAACCACCGTTTGCGCACGTATAGCCAACAGACGATTTTGCAGGCAAAACGGACACATTCAGCCCCATTGACGCATCGCCTTGTAAGCGATAGGTCAGCGGTTCGAGTCCGCTCTCCGGCTTGGTCCGGTAGCTCTCCGGCTTGGTCCGGTAGAGGGCACCTCGACGCTGAGGCGCCTCTCGACGGCGTGGTCGCCGGGTGGTATGTCGATGGTCATTCGTCGTCCTCCTGGTTGGAGGCGCCGAAGGCGAGTCTCTGGCGAGGAGCAGCGCCACTCCGTGCTTGCTCGATCTGGATCGAGGCCTGCGCGAGCCGAAACTGCGAGTCAGGGGAAAGCGGCTTCACGAACCGCCAGCCCTGACGTTGGGCAGACCCCTGGGGATCAGCTTCGCGCAGGTCGTCGCCGCGCTCTCGAACTGAGCAGAGTGCTGGTTGATGCTCGAGGGGATGTTGACGCTGACAACGTTGTGGTGGAATGACGGATCGGGAAACCCGGGGAACCCGTGCGAGCGCAGGCATGCGGCCGCTCTCAGATAGTCAGCCTGTTCAGCAGGGGTGATCGTCGGGACCGCCAAGGGGACGCCGTTCGGGAGCAGGTGATTGCACTCGCCCTGGGCCGCCCGGAGCTGCGTCACACTCCGGAGTTGCCCGCTGGCCCCGAGTTGCTTGAGCTTGGACCCATCGAACACTCCGCTGCTGTTGGGGTCGGGGAAGTTCAGCTCTCCGTGGGAGCGCATGCAGCGGGAGAAGGCGACCGGTCCGTATTGCGTCGTCACCGTGGCGGCAGTCGTCGACGAGGTGACGCTCGCAACCCGGGGCGAGCCGCCGCCGCAGCCGGCTGCGATCAGCGAGAGCGCGGCAACCGCGGCGACGCAGGCGAGGATGGACGGTCGGCGGCAACGCATCATGATCGGTTCCTTTCAGGCGAAGGGACGAGCGACCGGTCCCGACAAGCTCACCACCGCAACCTGAAGGCAAGACCGCTCAAACTGAGAGGTTGCTTACGGCTTGCTGAGAGAGCATCTATCGGCCGTCAACGTCCAGGTGCAGTACGAACACGAGCGCGCCCCCGCGCGACCGCCCCCCGCGTACGCAGCAGTGCTCGCCGAGCCGCCGCCCATCCCATTCTCGTGTGGCCACGAGCATTTCGTACCTGCCGCCTCGCTCCTTCGCACGCGGCCGCTTCAGCGTGAACGCGCCACGCTCCGGCACGTGACTTCGGCGGGGAGCATTGAGGTCGAGACGGTTACCGCTCCCGGACTGTGTAGGTCAGGTGGGTCGCCCGCTGCGTCGGCTCCGCTCGGACCGGCTCCAGGGCCACGCGGCCCGCGTCCACGCCCTCGAACAGGCGGATTCCGGAGCCAAACAGCACGGGTGAGAGCGCGATCGTGAACTCGTCGATCAGGCCGGCGTTCACGTATTCCAGGATCGTTGCGCCGCCGCCCGCGATGCGGACGTCGCGGTCGCCGGCGGCCTCGCGGGCCCGGTCGAGCGCGGGCCCGATGCCGTCGTTTACGAAGTGGAAGGTGGTCCCGGCCGGCCGCTCCCATGGGTCACGCTTCTCGTGCGTCACGACGAAGACCGGCGTGTGGAACGGCGCCGCCTCCGGCCACATCTGCTCGCCGGCGTCGAACATCCGCTTGCCCATCACGCTCGCGCCGGTGCGCTCGAACGTCTCCCGCACGATGTCGTTCTCGCGTCCTTCCTCGCCGCCTTCGCCGAGCCCCAGGTTCTCCCGGAAGAACCGCTGCGGGAATATCCACCGCTGCAGTTCCATCCACTGCTGCCCCATCAATTCCCCGAGGGACCCGGGCGCGATGAACCCGTCCAGCGACATCGACACGCTGAAGAACACCTTCTCGGCCATCAGTCCTCAACTCCCTTCCGAATGGTCTCGGTGACGTAGGCAGCCAGCTTGCTCAGGGTCTGCTGGCCGCCCTCGATCGCGAGGTACTTCTCGACCGCCTCGTCGCGCAGCTCCTTGGTGGGGAACACCGTGCGCATCTCGATCTGGGTCGCCGCGCCGTCGGGCGCGAACGTCAAGACCGACTCGAAGGCGTTCGGGTCGCCGTGGAACTCACCGTGGCGCAGCGCGATCCGCTCCGGCGGGGCGATCTCGGTCCAGGAGATCCACTCCTGGTGGTCCGTCCCGTCCGGTCCGTGCATCACGAAGTCCCACTCCCCGCCGACGCGGAACTCGAACGTCCGTGTGGTGGTGGTGAACCCCTCCGGTCCCCACCATCGCGACAGGTGCCGCACCTCGGTGAACGCCTCGAACACCAGCTCCCGTGGGGCACTGATGACCCGGGAGATCACGATCTCGCGGTCGGCCGTTGCGGAATGCGCCTGCACTCCTCGTCGCGTCGCGTTCATCAGCTACTCCTCCTCCTTGCCTGCTTGAGATCCTGCACGTACTCGTCCAGCCGGTCGAAGCTCTCGTTCCAGAACCGCTCGAACCCGCCGGTCCACTCGTGAACCGGTCGCAGCCCACGGGCGTCAAGGCCGTACAGGCGTTGCTTGCCTGCCTTGCGGTCCCGCACCAGTCCGACCTCCCGGAGCACCCGCAGGTGTTTGGACGCCCCCGGCTGGGTCATCCCCAGCTCCTGGGCCAACTGGGTCACCGACCCCTCACCCGCCCGCAGCAGCACCAGGATCTCCCGGCGCTGCTGCTCGGCGATCGCGTTGAAGACGTCCGACGTCGTCGCTGCTCGTGCCATGGAGCAATCATATTCCGATATCGGCATATGTCAAGCGGAAGGAACCGTGGTGGCGTCGAATGCCTACGACCGGGCATCCGACCGCGCGTCCCGTTTCCGGGCCCAGGCCATCGGTGGTGCTGTGTTCGTCGCGATCATCGCGATACGCCTCGCCACCGCACCGCTTCGCCTGAGGCGACGCAGGCCGTGCTCGCATCGCGAGCCGAGGCCCGACCGCAGCGCTGAGATGACGCGGAAGCAGAAGGGATGCGCCAAGCGGTTAGGTGAGTTTCGGCGGCGAGGACTTGCATTTCGGTGGCGATGTCGTCGCGAGTGGCGCTAACGTACGGTCTGCATGGAGCAGTCGGACCAGCGCGTCAACCGGCTTGTCCCGTTCGTGCGAGTCGTGGACGTCGAGGATTCGGTCGCCTTCTACCGACACCTCGGGTTCAGCCTCGAGGAGGAGGCGAAGTACCGCGACCGCCTTTCCTGGGCGTTGCTTCGCAGCGGCGGCGCAGAGATCATGTTCGAGGGCACGCACGGTCCGAGCGATCCCGACCGCCAACGGGTCTTGTTCTACCTCTACTCGCCCGACCTCGCGGCACTCCGCGACCAACTCCTCGCCGCAGGGATCGACGCAGGCCAGATCGAGGACGGCAGCCCCGGCCCAGGCGAGGAGATGCGCGTCACAGATCCCGACGGCTACGTCCTCATGATCGCTCAGATCGACTAGACCATTAGGCGGTGTCGACCGCTGGCGGTTGACAGCCGGGGTTGATGGCCGGACGCTCCTCGCGGGGGTTTGTCTGGCCGGAGTACTGGGCTCCGGCTGACCCATGCGGTGGGTGAGGGAGGGAGGGCGCTCGGGTACCGCGCTCCGGAGACGGCGTGGGGCGAGGACGCGTTAGCCCGCTGCGGCGATCAGCTCATCGAGGACGCGGCCATAGGAGCCGACCGCGAGCGAAAGGTGCCCATGCTCGGCCGGGAGTTGCGCGCTCGCGCCCGAGACGTGCTCGGCGAGCCAGCGGCCATGGGCGAACGGCACGAAGCGGTCCTGCTCGCCCTGCCAGATCGTCACCGGCACGGTGATCTTGGCGAGGTCAAACCCCCAGTCGCCCAAGAACGCGAGGTCGTCGTCGAACCAGCCCCATATGCCGTGCTCGAGGCTCGACTGCATGGCCGCCGCCAGGTACTCGGCGAACTCGCCGCTCAGCACCGCGCGATCCACGTCGGAGAGCAGATCGCCGAGCGCGGTGTGCAGGTCCGCGGCGCTGGCGTGCAGCATCTCGGCGCGCTGGCCCTCCAGATAGGAGCTGAGCTGCTCCTCGCCCGCTCGCGCCGCGTCAAACTCCTCGATGTTCTCCTCGCCCATCCCGGCGAGCCAGTCAAGGCCGTGCGCGTTGAATGGGGCGACGCCGGCTAGCGTCGCCGCCGCGATCGTCCGCTCCGGCAGCAGGGCCGCGCACGCGAGGGCGTGTGGCCCGCCGCCCGACCAGCCGACGGTGAGGAAGCGCTCAATACCGAGCTCGTCGGCGATCGCGGCCACATCCCGGGCGCAGTCGGCCACCGTTCTGCCGACGTCCCGGTCCGAGCCGCAATAGCCAGGGCGCGAGTAGGCGATGTGGCGCACACCCCGCTCGGCGCCCTGCGCGACCATCGGCGCAAACATCGTGCCGGCCATCGGGGTTCCGTTGTGGAAGATCAGCGGCCGGCCCTCGTCTGGGCCCGACAGCTCCACGTCGAGCCGGCGCCCGCCGGACCCAACGATCTGCAGCGTGCGCCCGGACATGTGGGCATCCTATCCGCGCCAACGCGAGCTCACAGGCGGCTTCCGGGTCGGTTCGCGATGGGGCGCCAGGCTGCTCGTCGCGGTCGAGGGGCCTTGCGCCTGGTCGACCAGCACGACGTCGAGCGGGTCGCGATGATCGCGGCGGAACGTCGCACGCGCCCGTGGGCGACGCCAGCGCTAGTGCTTGATCTTGAACGTGGTGGTCACGGACTGCCCGCCGTCGGGTGTGGCCACGAGGGTGTAGCTGCCGGGCGCCAGTTTCTTGCCAGCGAGGCGGCCGCTGAAGCGGAACGTGTTGGGTCCCGCGACGCCCGCTTGGGTGAAGCTGCCCAGGGTGAGGAGTCGTGTGCAGTGGGGGGCGTGTTGGTTGCGGTGGGTCTGCGACAGGCAGCGGCGGTGGCCGGCGACTGTCCCCAGGCGCCCGGGTGTTGCGCGCTCGACGGTGAACGTGATGGTCGCCGCGGCGCTCAGCTGGTAGGCGATCAGCGTCCCCTTGCGGTTCTTGGTCGACGGGGTGATCACGGTCGGCCCGCCGCCGGCGGCCCCGATCACCGTGGGTTTGAGGCTGAGCGCGGAGATCGCCGACACGGTCGAGCCGCCGCCGCCGCCACCGCTGCCCGTGCTGCCGCTGCCTCCGCCGCCCGTCGAGCCGCCCCCGCCGGAGCCGCCGCTCCCCGTCGAGGCCGTGGAGGCGGTCCGGAAGAAATGGTCCACGGCGTTCGCCGAGGGCACGGCAGCATAGAGCGCCGTGCCGGCGTGGTTGACGGCGAGGCCGTCGGGCTCCTGAACAGCGGGTCCCGGTTGCGCCGTGCAGAGGCCAGCGGAGCCGTCCTGGCTGAGGCACGAGTCGTAGCTCAGCTGGCCGGCCGAGTCGGCGCTGAAGGTGGTGAGCGTGCCTTTCAAGCTCGACACGTAGACCCGGTTGCCCTCCGGGCTCACCGCGAGGTCCCACGCGTTATCAAGCACCGAGCCAGGGACATCGGTGCAGCTGCCGGAGCCGTTGGTGCTCACGCAGTTCTGATAGGTCAGCTGGCCCTGCGGTGCCGCGGAGAGATGCGCGACCGCGCTGTCGAAGGTCCCGACCACGTAGAGCGACCGGCCGTCGGGGCTGACGGCGACGGAGTGCGCTCCCGTCAGCGCGCTGCTCTGCGCGTTGGCGCACAGGCCACCGGAGCCGCTGCTGCTGACGCAGCCGTCGTAGGTCAGCTGGCCCTGGGGCGCAGCGAAGAAGTGCGTCACCGTGCCCGCCTGGTCGCTGGCGACGTAGACCGACTTCCCGTCGGGGCTAACCGCGACGCCGTGCGCGGCCGTCAACGGGGTGCCCGGCGCGTCCACGCATCGACCGCCGGTGCTGTCGTCGCTGATGCAGCCGTCGAAGGTCAGCTGGCCCTGCGGCGCCGCGAACAGATGCACGACGCCGTTGTTCGCGGTGAGGTAGACCGAGTTGCCGCTCGGGCTCACCGCGACGGCCTGCGGCCCGTCCAGCGCCGATCCGACGTTCGCGCAGTGCCCGCCGGACCCGTCCTCGCTAAGACAGCCGTCATAGCTCAGCTCTCCGTTCGCGGCCGCGAAGAAGTGCGAGACGGCATTGGCAGTGAGGCCGCCGCCGGTCACGTACACCGACTTTCCGTCAGGGCTGACCGCCACTGAATTGGCCCCGCCCAGTGGTCCGCCCGGGATCGCAGTGCAGCCCTGCGAGCCGTCGTCGTTGAAGCACGCGTCGTAGCTCAGCTGCCCCGTGGCGCTCGCGAACAAGTGCGCGATCGAATTCGCCGTATAGCTCACGACGTACACCGAGCGCCCGTCGGGGCTCACGGCGACCGCATCCGCGCCCGTCAGCGGACTGCCCGGCGCGTCCAGGCAACTACCGCCCGAACCGTCATCACTGATACACCCGTCATAGGCGATCTCACCCGGCGCGCCCGCAGCCAGCGCGGCGGCACCGAACGCGCCGAGCGCCAGCAGCAGCGCGCAGGCCAAGAGAACAAAACGCCGGCCAACTGACCGGCGTGCGAAGCAGCGGCGAGCGAGTCTCCCGGCAACCATCTAGATCTCCCCGCCGCGTATAGGCCCTGTTGACGAGCCGCCACCGTAGCACACAGCAGGCCGCCGCCAGATCGGCTCACCCCACCTGTCGCGCCGGTCACAGCCGTCTCAACCCTGACCTTCGCAGGCTCGGAACGGTGCAGAGGCTCACGCCCTCTCCGCCCTCCGAGGAGGTACAGACGCCAACCCCCTTCGCGGCAGAACACGCGCGGGAAACCCGCTCGCTTGCGCCAGTCGCGCAACGAGCAGAGTTGGCGGAGCGCCCCGCAGCGGTATCTTCGCTGGGATGCATGAGCAGCCGCGCGTGGATGGTCTGGCGGGCCATTTGGAGGAGCACTACGGCGTGGGGGTTGCGGAGGTGGCGTCGCTCGATCTCGGCGTGTTTCGGGTCGATCGTCGCGACGGTTCGCGCTGGGTGGCTCGCGTGTTCGCCGCGGAGCGGCCGCTCCTCGGTGTGCGGGAGGATGCGGCGATTCTCCGGGCGCTCGAGCGGGCCGGCTTTCCGGCGGAGCGTTGCGCTCACCAGGAGCCGGTGTCGGAGCTGGCCGGGCGGGGCGTGTTGGTGACCGAGTTCCTGGAGGATCACGGCCCGCTGTCACCCGGGAGAACGGCGGCGATCCTCGGCGCGCTGCTTGGGCGCCTGCACTCCCACCCCGCGACGAGTGTGCGCTCCGGGGGTGCCTGGCATCACGTCTCGTTCACGGGAGGACCGCGCGAGGAGCTGGCGGCGACGACCGAGCTGCTCGATGACCACGCGGCCCGGGTCGGGGTTAGCGAGCTGGTCCTGTTCGAGCGCCTGCGGGACGAGATCGCCCAGGCGGATGACTGTCACGATCTGCCGCACGCGTTCGTGCATCCGGACTTCGTGTCGGCCAATGCGGTCGCGACCGCCGACGGGAAGCTGGCGGTCGTGGACTGGGCCGGCGCGGGACGAGGGCCGCGGCTGTGGTCGATCGCGTTCCTGTTGTGGGCGGCGGGAGCTCGTGATCTGCGGTTGGTCGATGTTGTGGTGTCGCGCTACCGACGCTCGGTCGACCTTGAACCGGCAGAACTTGACCGGCTGGAGAGTGCGATCCGCGCCCGACCGTCTGTGCTCGAGGCATGGGCGGTCTGCGCCGATCGGCGCACGCTTACGGCTGCGATCGATCGTGTTGAGGCTACGCGCGGCCTCGCCAAGTTGATCGCCGCCCGCGCGCGCCAGGCATTCACCACGCTGCGCGAGGTGTCGTAGCCAGCGGCTCGACCAGCGCCCCGCGGCGCCCCCCGAAGCTGCGCTAGCGCAAACGGCACGTTCCCAGACGCGTCCGAGTGGCGCTCCTCGAGCATGGCAGCAGCCACACGCAGCTCATTTGTGTCCGCCGCTCGATCGCGCAGACGAGGGGATCTCTCGGACCCCGCGAGACCTCTGCCTACTTCGAGCCGAATACGCGTTCCAGCTGCGCGGTGTCGCCCGCGCTCTGGAACCGCACGAGCTTTCCGTCTGCGTTGAACGTCAGCACGTCAGCGGCGTCCGTCGTCTCGCCCGCAAGGCTGGTCTGGACCAGCACGACGACCCGATCTCCGTCGGCGAACCAGTACTGGGGGCTCGTGCTGAACCCCTTCTCGGCGAACTTCCCCCAGTGCTCGCCCAGCGCCTGCTTGCCGCGCACGCTCCCGCTGACCGCGCTGTTGCCCGGCGTAATCCACTCGATGTCGTCAACCATGTCCGCCATCGCGGCGGCAGCATCCCCCGCGGCAAAGGCTGCGTAGCCCTTCCTCGCGGTGGCGATGTTCTCCTGTGCTCCCATCACACCCTCCTCGCTAGGCAGCAATTCACCGATATTCCCGGCGCTGCGCGCACCCTACACCGTGCCACCCCGCACTTCGACTCTGTTGCCGGCCGCGTATGCTCGACGATCGGCGGCGCTCGCGCGAGCTAGCCGCTCTGGAACATCGGGTCCAACATCCGGTCGTTCGGCACACCGATCGACGCGTGGGTCTGGACCGCCTTCCACTCGCCGTCCTCCTGTAGCAGCACCGCGGTCAAGCGCACGGGAACGCTCCGGCCGTCGACCTCAAACGCGACGCGCCCAGCGGCCCAACCGACGCCTCCCTCACGGAACGCTGTGATGTCCTCGACGGCGACGCTGACACGGCTCCCGCCCTCAGGCGTTGAGTCACGAAAGAGCCGCATGATCTCGTCGAAGCCCTCGGACCATTCGCTTGCATCGGTGCCGATCGCCACCACAGCCGGGTCGCGCGAGGTTCGCCGACCGACGTCGTCGAGGTCCGAACGCGCCATCGCGTCGATGATGTCCCGCAGAACCTGCTCGATCTCCGCTGAGCGTTCGGGCATGAGCTCTCCTCTCTGGTCGTTTGAGCGATCGTAGGGAGCATTCGCACAAAAGTCGACCAAGGCGCGCCTGCGCAACGCGCTCCGGCGACCGATGACGAGTGCCCCATCCGCGTGAACTCGCCAGCGCCGACGCTCCCTGATCGCGCAGAGCGGCCAGGGCCGCTCACATGCGCAGGTAAGAGGCGCCGTTGATGTCGAGGACCGTACCGCTCGCCATCGCGGCTTCTGGCGAGGCGAGGTACACGACGGCGGTGGCTACCTCTTCGGGCGTCGCGAGACGGCCGAGTGGGCTTTCTGCGCGGCGCTGTGCTCCGCGTTCTCCCGCGAGGTTCTCGGCTGCCATGTCGGTGTCGACGAGTGCCGGCGCGACCGAGGTAACAGAGATGCCGAGCGGTCCGAGCGCCCGCGCAAGGGATTGGCCGAGCGCGACAAGCCCTGCCTTGCTCGCGCCGTAGGCGGGTTGGCTCGGTTCGCCGCGGAATGCCCCGCGCGAGGAGATGTTGACGATGCTCCCACCGCCCGCGCCAATCATGTGCTGCGCGGCGCACCACGAGACGTTCGCCGCGCCGAAGAGGTTCACGCCGATCGTCAACTGCCAGGCGCGCTGCCACTCCTCGTAGGTGGTCTCGGCGAGCGGATGCGGCTGGAAGACACCCGCATTGTTTACGAGCACATCCAAGCCGCCGAGTCGGTCAGCGGCCGCGTCGACCATCCGCCTGACCGCCGCCGCATCGGTGAGATCCCCGCCGACGACGACGTGCCCGTCGCCCGCCAGCGACGCCGCGACATCCTCGGCCAGCGCTGCGCTGCTACCGAAGTGGACAGCGATCCGATCCCCGGCCGACGCGAACGCGCGTGCAATCGCAGCGCCGATCCCGCGCGAGGCCCCGGTGACAAGGACCGCTCGACTCATCCTTTCGCCATCGTATGCCAGCAGGACTGTCGCTCGCGCGTGATCTCGGCCCCACACGTGCGCTGTCGCTGGTCGCCCGACCCCACGCCGCCCGCGCGCGTCGCACCACTACCGCTTTACGCGGCCGCACCACCCCGGTCGACTCCGTTCGCGGGTGACGTCGCCCGTCCGCTGCTATTGCGCCATCCGCTCCAGCATCGCGAGCAGCTCGTCACGGCGGTACCGTTGCGGCGGGCGAGGTCGATCAGCTCCTTCATCTTGGTCACGACGACGCCCCGGGTCAGGACGGCGGCTCCGTCGCCGCGCCGGTCTCGGCCGCGAAGAACGACACCGCGTCGCGCGCCACGGAAAACGCGGCGGCTGTCCCTGGCTCGAGGTGCTGGTCGACCGGCAGCTTCGCCACGAGCGAGAACTCGCCAAGGCGGAGGTGCGCGAGCCGCTCGTCGCCGAGATACTCGAGGACCTCGACCCCGGCCTGGAAAGCGACGGAGCCGTTCGCCGCCGACCCGACGCGGATGTGCTCGGGGCGGAAGCCGGCGAGCAGCGAATCCGCGCCGAGACCCAGGACCGGGGCGGGGAGCAGATTCATCGCCGGCGAACCGATGAAGGTCGCGACGAATGTGTTGGCCGGTTGGGTGTAGACCTGTTCGGGCGTGCCGATCTGCTGGAGCAGGCCGTCGCGCATCACCGCGATGCGGTCGCCCATCGTCATCGCCTCAATTTGGTCGTGCGTCACGTAGATGGTGGTTGTCGCGAGCCGCTTCTGGAGCGTCAAGATCTCCGCCCGCGTTTGCACGCGCAGGGCCGCGTCGAGGTTTGAGAGCGGTTCGTCCATCAGGAATGCGGCCGGCTCGCGGACGATCGCCCGCCCGAGTGCCACGCGCTGACGTTGGCCGCCGGAGAGCGCCTTTGGCTTGCGCTCGAGGTGATCCTCGAGGTCGAGCGCCGCCGCAGCGTCGCGGACGCGGCGGTCGATCTCCGCCCGGCTGAGCTTCCGCAGCTTCAGGGCGAAGGCGAGGTTCTGTGCGACGGTCATGTGCGGGTACAGCGCGTAGTTCTGGAAGACCATCGCGATATCGCGATCCTTGGGTGAGACGTCATTCATGACCTGCTCGCCGATCGTGACGGTGCCGGCCGTGATCTCCTCGAGACCGGCCACCATCCGCAGCGCGGTCGTCTTGCCGCAGCCCGAAGGGCCGACCAAGACCATGAACTCGCCTTCCTCGACCGCGAGATCCAGCGCGTTGACGGCGCGCGTGCCGTCCCCGTAGACCTTCGACACGCCGTCGAAGCGAATCGCGGCCATCAGCTCGTCATCCCTTCAGGGCTCCGCCGAGCCCGGTCCCACGAAGGAACGCGCGCTGGAAAACGAGAAAGCCGACGATCGGCACGAAACAGGCAATCAACATGGCCGCGAGGAAGACGCCGAGATCCGTCTGAGCTGCGATCGCCGGCAGGCGCACCGACAGCGGCTGCAGGCTCGTGTTGCCGAGGATCAGCAGCGGCCAGAGGTAGTCCTTCCACGACGCGAGCACCGCGAAGATCGACACGACGCCGAGGATCGGCCGCGACATCGGCAGCACGATCGAGACGAACAGACGGACAGGACCGCAACCGTCGATGCGCGCCGCCTCGAAGATCTCGCGCGGCAGGTTGTCGAAGAAGCGCTTCATCAGCACGACGTTGAACGCGCTCGCAGCCTCGGGCAGCCAGATCGCCCAGTAGCTGTTGACGAACGAGTGGTGGATCAGCGGCGGATGCACGACCTCGATGTAGAGCGGGACGAGCAGCACCACCGAGGGAACGAACAGCGTCGTCAGCAGCGCGGCCATGATCACGTTCCCGTACTTCGGTCGCAGGACCGAGAGCGCGTACGCGCCGGTCGTGGCGATGACGATCTGGGCGACCAACGAGCCGAACGCGAGCACGATCGTGTTCCACAGGTACAGGCCGACGTCGACTTGGTTCCAGGCGTCTGTGAGGTTGCTCCAGGCGATTCCGTGCGGGAACAGCGACAGCGGCGCGGCAAGCGTGTCCTGCGTCGGCGTGATCGCTGACTTGACGAGCCAGAGGATCGGGCCGAGCCCGATGATGACGAGCAGGACGAGGAGCACGGTGTGCGCCGTCCCGAGTCCCCACCTGACGCTCGGCCGGCGCCAGTCGCTGTCGAGCACGAGCGCCTGCTGGCCGCCCTCGGGCCGCCGCTGCCTGCGTCGAAGCGGGAAGGCGATCAATGGGTGCTCCAGGCACGCGTGGCTCGCAGATAGACGAGCGAGAACACGGCGAGGAACGCCACGAGCATCAGGCTGAGCGCCGCGGCCTTGCCGTAGTCGCCGCCGAGCGAGTTGCCGAACGCGTAGTCGTAGATCAGCAGCATCACGGTCAGCGTCGCGTTCGCGGGCCCGCCCTGCGTAAACAGGTACGGCTCGATGAACACCTGCGCCGTCCCGATGATCTGCAGGATCATCGTGATCAGCAACACGGTCCGGATCTGCGGCACCGTGACGTGCCAGACCTTCTTCCAGAGCCCGGCGCCATCGACGGCCGCCGCCTCGTAGAGCTCGCGGTTGACACCGGTCAACGCGGCGAGGTAGATGATCACGGTGCTGCCGGCGTTCGCCCACGTCGACTCGAGCACGAGCGATGGCAGCGCCGAGTGCTGCGCCTGGATCCACGGTTGCGGCCCGATGCCGACCCAGCCGAGCACGGTGTTGAAGACGCCGTTTGGTGCGGCGTCGTAGAACGTCTTCCAGAGCAGCACCGCGACGACCGGTGGAATCACCACCGGTAGGTAGGCGAGCGCGCTGTACAGGCCGCGCCGGCTTCGCACCTCGCTGATGAGCACTGCGGCGATGAGCGGGATCGGGTAACCGAAGATGAGTGCGAGGAGCGCGAACTCGGCGGTGTTCCTGACCGCGATCGGAAACAGCGGGTCGTGGATCACCGCGGCGAAGTTCGAGAGCCCCACCCACGTCGCGGGCTGCACGAGGTTCGTGTGCTGCAGCGACATCAGCACGAGGCGCACGATCGGATACCACGAGAACGCCCCGAAAACGAGCAGCAGCGGCAGCAGGAACAGCAGCTTCGAGAGTCCGCCACGCTTCACCCACCGTGCCGGGGTGCCGAGAGCGAGCACGCGCGGCGGCCGGATCGCCGCCCCCGCACGGAGCGCAGGCTCCGGCTTCTCCAGGCGGGGTGTCATGACGTCACTCTTCGACATTGCGTCGCGTGGGCCTACGTGGCAGGCAAGCCGGCCCGGTGGTCGCGCGGAGGCTGCGCGACCACCGGTGGCCGGCTTGGCGGTGCCTACGATCCCGAGTCGATCGAGGCCTGGCCGGTGGTGTTCGCCTGCTGGAGGAGGCTCGGGATGTTTGCGTTCGGGTCGGTGAGCACTGCCTCCACGACCGAGTCGAGATCGCCGTAGATCGCCTGGGTCGACGCCTCGGGCTCCGGGATCACCTTCTCCTTGAAGATCCCCTTGTTGAACGGCGCCAATTGCTGCTGGGGAACGTTGATGAACGGCGCGATCCAGCTCTGCGACGTCTGGTACTGCTTTTCGTTGAAGATCGGCAGTTCCGGCACGCCGACCGGCTGTTTGGACGCGACGAGCGTCTGTGCGTTGAGGATCGCCGCTTGCTTGTTCACCAGCGGCTCCATGTAGTAGAAGGTGATCCACTTCATGGCCGCTGCGATTTGGGCCGGACTCGCCGTCGGCTTGACCGCGGCCAGCGTGCCGCCGCCGAGGACGCCGGCGTTCTTGTTGTTCCCGAGCGGGATCGGCGCGAGGCCGTAGATGCTCGGATTGATGTTGTCAGCCTGGACCATGTTGGTGTACACGTCGGAGCCGCTGACGTACATGCCGATCTGGCCGGCCGCGAACGCCTGGTTCGACGTGCCCCAGCTGAGACCGAAGTTGGAACCCATGTCTTGGTCCGTCCAGCGCATGGTGTGCAGCATCTGAAGCGCCTGGACTGCCTGCGGATTGTCGAAGTTCGCCTTGGCCTTCGTACCGACGCCAGTTTCCATGCGGCCGCCGAGCGCGTAGTCGAGCGTCGTCAGGATCCAGCCCGCGGTGTTGTCGTTCGCGCCCATCTCCGAGTAGCCGGTCATGCCCGTCTTCTGCGTGATCGCCTTCGCGTCGGCTTCGACCTGCGCCCACGTCTTCGGCGGGTCGTTGGGATTCAGGCCCGCCTCGCTGAACAGCTGACGGTTGTACTGGAGCGCCTGGGCGTAGGCGGCGGTCGGAATCGCGATGACCTGGCCCTTCGCGTCGGTGCCCTCGGCGATCACCGCCGGGTTGAACTCCTTGAAGTACGGAAGCTTCTTGACGTAGCTCGTCAGGTTGGCGAGCTGCCCGTTCTCACCGAGCGAGCGCCCGTCGGTGAATGGGACCGTGAACACATCCGGCAGCGTCCCCGCGGCGAGCTCCGCGGCGAACGTCGGGCCGGTCCAGTCGTACTGGACCCCGTAGACCTTGATCGTCGGATTCTGTTTCTCGAACTGGGCGACCTTGTTGTTGAACTCCGCCAGCGCCGCCGCCGTGCTGCCCGGGATCAGCGCCGCGACGTTGATTGTCACCGTCGGCGCCTTGCTCGCCGCGGCAGTCGACGCCGTGCCCGCGGCGACAGCCACCAGGCTCAGCGCTGCGACCGCCGCGCCGCGGCGAATGAACGTCGTGTCCCGGATGTTGAGTCTCATCGCCCTGCCCCTCTCCCTGAATTTCATTGCTCTTCCTCTCCTTCTACTGGGTGGGTGTTCGATTGGATTCAGTCCCGCTGGAACGGAGCCCCGTTTGGGGCCGGGACGAGCCAGACCGTGGTGTCCTGCGGCAGCGTGTTCCCGACGAGCGCGGCGCTCACGAGCAGGACGTCGGCCCCGGCCGGAAGTTCAACCGGCTCCGGGCCGAAGTTGACGATGCACAGGAAGCGATCGCCGCGCGCGAACGCGATCACTTCGTCGCCGTACTCGAGCCAGCGCGCCTCTGAGCCGACACCCCACGGCGCCTCGCGGCGGGCACGCAGCCCGGCGCGGTAGAGGCGGAGCATCGACGCCGGGGCGTCGGTCTGTGCCTCGACCGAGAGCGGCGCCCAGTCCCCGGGCTGGTCGAGCCAGAGACGCGCCTCGTCGTTCGGGCTGAAGCCGTAGGGCGGCTTCGCGCCGGACCACGGGATCGGGATCCGGCAGCCGTCGCGGCCGGGGTCCACGCCGCCGGAGCGCTGCCACATCGGGTCCTGGCGGCGATCGGAGGGGATGTTCTCCACCTCCGGTAGTCCGAGCTCCTCGCCCTGATAGATGTACATCGAGCCGGGCAGCGCCATCGCCAGCAGCGCGGCCGCCCGCGCGCGCCGGGTGCCCCGTGCGAGGTCGGTGGGCGTCCCCGCGCGCTTGGTCTCGAAGGCGAACCGGGTGTCGGCGCGGCCGTAGCGCGTGACCGGGCGGGTGACGTCGTGGTTCGAAAGCACCCACGTCGCCGGCGCGTCCACGGGCGCGTGGGCCGCGAGCGCAGACTCGATCGAAAGCCTCGTCGGCCCGGGCTCCCACGGGCATGAGAGGAAGTCGAAGTTGAACGCCGTGTGCAGCTCATCGGGGCGCAGGTAGCGCACGAAGCGCTCCACGTCGGGCAGCCAGACCTCGCCGACGAGCATCCGCGGCTCGTCATAGCTGTCTGCGATCGCGCGCCAGCGGCGGTAGATGTCGTGCAACTCGTCGCGATCGGTGAACGGATGCGCGCCCGGAGCGGCGTCCGGCGGCTCTTCGGGCAGTGCCGGGTCCTTGACCAGGAGCGCCGCCGAGTCGATGCGCACGCCGGCGACGCCGCGATCGAACCAGAACCGGAGGATGTCCTCGTGCTCGGCCCAGACCTCTGGGTGCTGCCAGTTGAGGTCGGGCTGCGCAGGGGCGAAGAGGTGCAGGTACCACTCGCCGTCGCCGACGCGCGTCCAGGCCGAACCGCCAAAGATGGACTGCCAGCCGTTCGGCGGCAGCTCGTGGTCCGCGCCGGTCCCGGGCCGGAACCAGAAGCGCTCCCGGGCCGGAGAACCCACCGGCGCAGCGAGCGCCTCGCGGAACCACGGGTGCTCGCTCGAGACGTGGTTCGGGACGATGTCGACGATCGTGCGGATGCCGAGCGCTCGCGCCTCCGCGATCAGCTGCTCGGCCTCCCACAGCGTCCCGAAGGCGGGATCGATCGACCGGTAGTCGGTGATGTCGTAGCCGGCGTCGGCGAGCGGCGACGGGTACCACGGGTTGAACCAGAGCGCATCAACGCCGAGCGCTGCGAGGTACGGAAGCCGATCGCGCACCCCGGCGATGTCGCCGATCCCGTCGCCGTTCGCGTCGGCGAAGCTCCGGATGTAGACCTGGTAGACGACCGCCTCGTGCCACCACGGGCGCTCGCCCGCCTTGTCAGGCTCGCGCAGCGGGGCAACCGCCTTCGTCGCGTCCGTCTCCGTCATGGGGCGCGAGCATGACATATTCGACAAGAGACTGCAAGAGGAAAGCTTTTGCTTGTATTTTTCGTACTGTTTACCGCAAGCTTGCCCTCCTCAGCGTTCGGGCGCGTTGGCGGTGGTGCCTCGCGCCACCAGTTCCGGCTCGAAGAAGAGCTCGTCCGTGGAGACCGGCAAACCTTCGATCTGGCCCGCGAGCATCTCGACCGCGGCGCGGCCGATCGCTTCGATCGGCTGGCGGATCGTCGTCAGCGGCGGGTCGGTGCAGCTCATCAGCACGGAGTCGTCGTAGCCGATCACCGAGAGGTCGCCGGGCACCGAGAGGCCGGCGCGGCGGGCGGCGCGGATCGCGCCGAGCGCCAGCGGGTCGCTCGCGCAGATGATCCCCGTGACACCGCGCTCGATCAGGCGGATCGCCGCCGCGTGCCCACCCTCGAGCCCGAACCGCGTGCGCTCGACGAACTCCGACGGCGTCGCCACCTTCGCCACGCGCTCGAACGCGGCGCGCTTGCGCGCCGAGGGCACGTGGTCGGGCGGGCCGAGGACGAGGCCGATCCGCTCGTGGCCGAGGTAGGCCAGGTGCGAGTAGGCCTGCTCCATGGCGACGGCATCGTCGGTCGAGACGCGCGGGAAGGCGAGGTTCTCGGCGGCGGCGTTCACGAGCACGACGGGCAGGCGCAGTTGCAGCAGGCGCTCGTAGTGCCCGTGGGGCGCGTCGGCCTCCGCGTACTGGCCACCGGCGAAGATCATTCCCGAGACCTGGCGCTCGAGCAGCATCTCGACGTACTCGGCCTCCGAGGTGCTCCCCGTGCGGGTGCAGAGCACGGCGTTGACGCCGCGCTGGGCGAGCGCACCCGCCACCACCTCGGCGAGAGCCGGGAAGACCGGGTTCTGGAGCTCCGGAACGATCAGCCCAACCATGCGGGCGCGGCGGACGCGCAGGTGGGTCGGGCGCTCGTAGCCGATCACGTCGAGCGCGGTCAGCACAGCGGCGCGCGTCGCCTCCGAGATCCCGGGGCGGCCATTCAGGACCCGGCTGACCGTGGCATCGCTCACCCCGGCCTGTTTGGCGACGTCCGAGAGCTTGCGAGGCACGCTGCAATTCTACGACAATTCTTGCAAGCGCTTGTCGGCGCTACGGCAGCAGCTGACGGGTGAGCCGCCGCGTGGCCACCGCGAGCGCGAGCGAGCCAAAGGCGGCCAGGTAGAGCGCGGCGACGGCGATGTCCCAGTGGAAGCTGCCGAGCGCCGGCTCCCGCAGGAGTTGGATGCTTTGGTAGAGCGGCAGGATCTCCACCACCGGCCGGGCCCAGCCCGGATAGACGGAGAGCGGATAGAACGTCGTCGCGAACAGGAACATCGGCAGCATCACGAGCTGGATCAGCTGAAAATCCGAGAAGTCGCGGAGGTAGGTCGTCACGGCGAGCCCGGCGGCCCCGAACGCGTAGCCGACCAGCAGGGCTCCGGGAAGCGCGAGCACGATCCCCGGCGAGACGACCAGGCCGAGCGCGAGCATCACGGCCACGAACCCCAGACAGGGGAGCACACCGCCGAGCACCGCGCTCGCGACCTCGCCGAGGGCGATGTCGGCGACCGAGAGCGGCGTCGGCACGATCGCGTCGTAGCTCCGCTCGGTCTTCATCCGCGTGAAGACGACGAAGCTCGTCTGGTTGAAGGCCGCGTTCATCGCCGTGGTGGCCAGGATCGCGGGAGCGACGAAGGCGGCGTAGCGCACGTCGACGCCAGACACCTTGCCGACGAGCGCGCCGACGCCGAACCCGATCGAGACCAGATAGAGCAGCGGCTCGACGACGCTCGACAGCGCGGGCGTCAGCGAGCGGCGGTAGATCAGCGCGTTTCGAGCGACCAGGCTGCCCGTGCGCTGGAGCGTCCAACCGGCGGCAATCACGCGTGCAGCCGCCGCCGGTAGGTGACGCGCGCAACGGCGACGCCCGCCACGACGAAGGCGAGCAGGTAGCCGGCCCGCCCCGCGACCGCGGCCGCTGACGCCGTGCCGAGGCTGAGCGACCGACACAGGGCGACGCCCTGAGCGAGCGGCAACGCGGACGCCACGAGCCGAACGCCGTGCGGCAACTGGTCGAGCGCGAAGAACGTGCCCGAGAACATGTACATCGGCATCAGCACGAATCGGAACACGGCCTGGATCTTCACAGTCGACCGCAGACCGACCGCCCACGCGGCGACCGGGGCGGCGAAGGCCAGGCCGGTGAGCAGTGCGGCCGGCAGCGCCGCGAGCACCCACCAGCCCGCGCTGACGCCGAACACCGCCATCACCGCGACGAACAACGCGCTCGAGGTGAGCAGTCGGAAGGCGATGAACAGCAGGTGGCCGGCCAGGATCTCAGCGGGCTCGAGCGGCGTCGTCGCGGCGGCCCGGTAGGAGCCGACCCAGCCGGCGGCGGCGGTGACGCGGCCGCCGCCCTCGATGAAGCCGGTCTGCATTGCGGACGCCGCCAGCAGCCCCGGCGCAAAGAAGGCGGTGTACGAGACGCCGCCGAGGGTCGCCGAGTGGTTCTGATCGACGAGATGACCGAGGCCGACGCCGATCCCGAGCAGAAAGAGCATGGGGTTCGCAACGCTGATCACGATCGTGCCGCGCCAGGTCCGGCGGTAGACCGTCAGCCAGTAACGAAAGGCGTGCCAGGCGCGCACCGCGTCAGTCGACGAGCGAGCGGCCGGTGAGCTTCAGGAAGACGTCCTCGAGCGTCGCGCGCCGCACGAGCGCGGTGATCGGCGCGAGCGACATCTCGTGCACGTCGATAAGCGCCGCCTCGCCATCGTCGGTGTAGACGACGATGCGATCGGGCAGCATCTCGAGCCGCTCCCCGAGCTCGGCTGCGCGCAGGCGCTCCGCAACCTCCGCCTGGACGTCCGTTGCGAAGCGCAACTCGAGGACCTCGCGCGTCACGTGCGCCTCGATCAACTCGCGGGGCGAGCCCGTGGCCACGATCCTGCCGGCGTCCATCACCGCGAGCCGGTCGCACAGCTGCTCCGCCTCGTCCATGTAGTGGGTCGTGATGATCAATGTGACGCCGTCGCGCTTCAGCCGGTAGAGCCGGTCCCAGAGCACGTGCCGGGCCTGCGGGTCAAGGCCGGTGGTGGGTTCGTCGAGCAGCAGGATCTCGGGCTCATTGATCAGCGAGCGCGCGATCGTGAGCCGGCGGCGCATGCCGCCGGAGAGCGTTTCGACCTGGGCGTCCGCCTTGTCCTCGAGCGCCGCGAACGCGAGCAAGCCTGCGATGCGATCGCGGACGACGTGCTTCGCAAGCCCGAAGTAGCGGCCGTAGACGAACAGGTTCTCGCGAACGGTCAGCTCACGGTCGAGGCAGTCATCCTGCGCAACGACGCCAATCCGCGCCCGGATCTCGGGCCCATTGTGCGCGGGATCCATGCCGAGTACGCGGAGCGTGCCGGCACTGACCGGGGAGGTGGCGCCGAGCATCCGCATCGTCGAGGACTTCCCGGCGCCGTTCGGACCCAGGAAGCCGAACACCTCACCGCGCCCGAACTCGAAGTTGATCCCGTCGACGGCGCGAAACGGCGGCATGCCGTTCCTGGCGGCGTACGTCTTCGTGAGGCCCGTCGCCTCGACCACGATCCCGTCGGACACCGCGCAACCGTACCGAAAGGCGACCGTCTACCGCAACAATCGTACGAGACCACGCAACTTCACGAGCATGCGCGGGAACTTGGGTCCTGCTCTGGGAATCGGCGCATGCGCCGATTCCGGGGTTGGCGCATGCGCCAATCCCCCGGGGGCGCATGCGCCCCCGGAACAGCCGGGCGCTCCGTGCACGCTCGTCGGGGTAGCTGATCGCGCCCTCGGAGCGTCCGGCGGGGTCGGACCAGACGACCTCGTTAGTCTGATGACATGCGCGGCATCGGAGGAACGTGAAGGCGCTCGTCAAGTCCCGCCCCGAGGCCGGTCTATCGCTCGAGGATGTGCGCGAGCCGGAGATCACCATCAACGACGTTCTGATCCGTGTGCAACGCACGGGCATCTGCGGCACGGACCTTCACATCTATTCGTGGGATGCCTGGGCTCAGCGCACGGTCCCGGTCGGACTGATCATCGGGCATGAGTTTGCCGGTGAGGTGGTCGCAGTCGGATCCAACGTCAACGACTTCTCGCCCGGCGATCTCGTCAGCGGAGAGGGCCATCTGGTCTGCGGCCGCTGCCGTAACTGCATGGCGGGCCGGCGGCATCTGTGCGCCCACACGCACGGGATCGGCGTCGACCACGCGGGCGCGTTCGCAGAATACGTGGCGCTTCCGATGACGAACGTGTGGCGCCACGCTCCGGACATCGACCGCGACATCGCGGCGATCTTCGATCCATTCGGGAATGCCGTGCATACCGCGCTCTCGTTTCCCGTGCTCGGCGAGGACGTCCTGATCACCGGTGCCGGGCCGATCGGCCTGATGGCCGCGGCGGTCGTGCGTCATGCGGGCGCGCGCCACGTCGTCGTCACCGATGTCAACGAGTACCGGCTCGCGCTCGCCGAACGGATGGGCGCCACCGTTGCCCTCGATGCGCGCACGCAGTCGATCGCCGAGGTGCAGCAGGAACTGGCCATGCAGGAAGGCTTCGACGTCGGACTGGAGATGTCCGGGAGTCCGGCTGCGCTGCGCGAGATGATCGCAAACATGGCCCACGGCGGCCGGATCGCGCTGCTCGGGATCCCCACCGAGGAGATCGCGCTTGACCTCAACCAGATCGTCTTCAACATGATCACGCTCAAGGGCATCTACGGGCGTGAGATGTATGAGACCTGGTACGCGATGACCGTGATGCTGCAATCCGGACTCGAGGTGAGTCCGGTGATCACCCACCGTTTTGCGGCATCCGCGTTCGAAGAGGCTTTTGCGACGGCGGCGAGCGGGCGCGCCGGCAAGGTGATCCTCGACTGGGAGCAACTGTGATTCACGACGGCGCTCGTGACGAACTCGCCGGCGAGATCGATGCGCTGCGCGCGGAAGGACTGTTCAAGGCGGAGCGCGTGATCACCTCGCCCCAGGGCGCGCGTGTGCGCGTACGCGACGGCGGCGAGGTCCTCAACTTCTGCGCGAACGACTACCTCGGCCTCGCCGATCACCCAACGGTGCTCGCCGCCGCTCGTGACGCACTCGACCGCTGGGGCTTCGGGCTGGCGTCGGTGCGATTCATCTGCGGCACCCAGGAGATCCACACCCAGCTCGAGGAACGGCTCAGCGCCTTTCTCGGCACTGAGGAAACGATCCTCTACAGCTCCTGCTTCGACGCGAACGGCGGCCTGTTCGAGACGCTCGTGGGCCCCGAGGATGTCGTCATCTCCGACGCGCTCAACCACGCCTCGATCATCGACGGGATCCGGTTGTGCAAGGCCCGCCGATTGCGTTACGCGAACAGCGACATGGACGAACTGGAACAGCGACTGCGCGAGGCGGCCGGGGCGCGGCGGATCCTGATCGCGACCGACGGGGTCTTCTCGATGGACGGCTACATCGCGCGGCTGGACACGATCTGCGACCTCGCGGACCGTCACGGCGCACTCGTGATGGTCGACGACTCACACGCCGTCGGCTTCATCGGTCCGACGGGCCGGGGAACTCCCGAGCTGCACGGCGTGACTCAGCGGGTCGACATCGTGACCGGGACGCTGGGCAAGGCGCTGGGAGGTGCCGGCGGCGGCTACACCAGCGGCCGGCGGGAGATCGTCCAGCTGCTGCGCCAGCGCTCCCGCCCCTACCTCTTCTCCAACACCATCTCCCCGCCGGTCGTGGCGGCGTCGCTGGCGGTGCTCGAGCTGCTCGAATCCGGCGACGAGCTGCGCGCGAAGTTGCACGCGAACACCAGCCGTTTCCGCGCCCGCCTGCTTGAGTACGGCGTCCCGACCCTGCCGGGCGAGCATCCGATCGTCCCGGTGATGTACGGCGAGGCCGCGGCCGCGGCGGCCGCCGCCGAACGGCTGCTGCAGGCCGGCATCTACGTGATCGCGTTCTCCTACCCGGTGGTGCCGAAGGGGCAGGCGCGGATCCGTACGCAGCTCTCCGCGGCCCACACAACCGAGGACGTCGAGCAGGCCGCCGCCGCGTTCAACGCCACCCGTGGCGGGGCGTAGGCCGGGGTGCGGCCGGCCGCGGCGCGTGCGAGAGGCCGGCCGCCGTCCTGCCTCGCGTGGTTGGTCATCGGGATGGGGTGAGGAAGTAGTGGCCCTGGTCGAGATCGTCGATCAGCCCGAGCTGGGTCGGCTCCCAGGCGAGCAGCTCGCGGGTCAGCGCGCTTGACGCCGGGCTGTCGAACCCGAGGAACCCGGCCAGCCACGTGAAATGTTCGCCCGCGTCCTCGGGTGAGATGGAAGCCACCGGGACGTCGAGGTGGCGTCCGATCACCGCGGCGATGTCGCGGATCGCGACGCCCTCGTCGGCCACCGCGTGCAGCGTCGACCCCGCGGGGGCTGCCTCCACCGCGAGACGGAAGAGGCGGGCCGAATCCAGGCGGTGCACGGCGGGCCAGCGGTTGTTGCCGTCGCCGATGTAGCCCGAGACCCCCTTGTCGCGGGTAATCGAGACCAGCGTGGCCATGAAGCCGTTGTCTCCGTCACCGTGGTTCGTCGGGGCGAGTCGCACCACCGACGAGCGGACGCCTCGCGACGCGAGCTCAAGGGTCATCTGCGCGTTGCGCGCCCGGATCGCCGGACCGCCGCTGAAGGGCGTCGTGGCCGCGTCCAGATCCGGCATGTCGCGTTCGGTCGCCAGGCGGCCGGGGGCGACCCCGAGTGTCCCGGAGGCGATGACGAACGGGCGATCCGAACCCACCAGCGCCTCGCCGAGCGTCTGGATGGCGAGGCGGTCCGCGTTGGCAGCCCCTTCGAAGTCCCCCGTGAACGCGAGGTCGTGCTTGAAGGCGAGGTGGATCACCCCGTCGGATGCGGCGGCCGCACTGCCGAGTGTGTCGAGATCATCAAGCCCGCCCCGCTGCACCTCGGCGCCGGCGGCGGTGAGCGCAGCGGCGGACGCATCGGAGCGGGCGAGCCCGACGACCTGATGGCCGGAGCCGATGAGCTCGGGAACGACGGCGGAGCCGATCCATCCGGACGCGCCGGTGACGAAAACACGCATGAGAACCTCCAGGTCAGTCGATCGTCGTCGGCGAGCCGTGTGCTCGAGACCACGTCAATGTCAGTTGCTGTCATCACTGTAGCACGCATGTCAGTCGCTGTCATCAGCTAGGATCCGCGCATGACGCGGTGGGAACCAAACGGACGCGGCCGGCTGGAACTGGCGGCGCTGGCGCTCTACGGCGAGCGAGGGTTCGAGCACACGACGGTGGCTGAGATCGCCGCGCGGGCCGGGTTGACCGAGCGAACGTTCTTCCGCCATTTCGCCGACAAGCGCGAGGTCCTGTTCTCCGGGGCCGGCGCGCTGCAGGAGCTCCTCGTCAGCAGCGTCGCCGCCGCGCCGGAATCCGTCGCTCCGCTGGACGCGGTCGGCGCGGCGCTCGAGGTGGCCGGCGCCTTCCTCGAGCAGCGCCGTGAGTACGCCGGGCAGCGGGCGGCCATCATCGCTGCCAACACCGAGCTCCGAGAGCGCGAGCTGATCAAGCTCGCCTCGCTCGCCTCCGCGATCGCCGACGCACTGCGCCGGCGCGGCGTCGCCGACCCGGCGGCGAGCCTGAGCGCCGAGGCCGGCATCGCCGTCTTCAGAATCGCCTTCGAACGGTGGGTGCAGGAGACCAACGACCGAGACCTGCCGGAGCTCATCCGCGACTCGCTCGACGAGCTGAAAGCCGTAACCGCCGGCAACTGACGAGCCCACCGCGACGAATCGCCGCCGCCGCTTCGCGGTAGCTTTGGTCGCGGACCTTGCGTTCGACGAAGGCGCCCGTCCCGGCCAATCACGCCAGCCGGCGTGGGCGCGCTGCGGGGCCTGCCGGGATGACGATCCAGAACAGCACCGCCTCGGTCTGACCGAGATTGCGCCAGCCTTCGATCCGCTCGCTGTCGGTGACCAGCACCTCGCCGTAGCGGACCGCGGGGGTCTTACCGGCGACCTGCACCTGCACCAGGCCGCTGGCGACGGCGACGATTCCGGTGCCCTTCTGCCGGTCGGCCGGCGTGGCGGTCTCGCGCACGCTGAGGTGCACGAGGTCGACGCGCAGATCCGAGTCGTGGCTGCCGAGCAGCGTGATCGTTCGCTCGAGCCCGCGATGCGGGTCCTCGGTCCGGCGCCCGATTCGGTAAAGGTCCGGATCCTCGCCGTGCAGGAGGTCGTCGAGCGTGACGCCCAGCGCCTCGCTCAGACGCACCAGCGTCGCCAGAGACAGGCCCCGCTCCGCACGCTCGGCCTGCGAGATCGCGCTCGCCGTCACCCCGGCCAGCCCCGCGAGATCCTGCTGGCTCAGCTCACGTGAGCGGCGCACCTCGCGCAGCGCGGCGGCAACACGGCCGACGAGTTCGGCCGGCGCGAGCACGGGAACGCCGTCCTCCTGGTGCCAGTGCAGCACCGAGCCCCTGACGCCCTCGCCGCGACCCTCGGCCTTGGCCACGCGCACGCTGCGCTCATCGACGCGCAGCACACACTGTGTCACCGTCTCGACGGTGTCGCGCACCGTGGCCGGTGTCTCGCGCGCACTCATCGACCAGTAGGCGATCGCGCTGACCTCGAGCAGGAGCGGACAGCAGCGCGCAAAGAAGGCGCGCGTGCTGCTCGCCCCCCACGCCGCCACCATCTGGTCCAACGAGTCGAACAGCAGCAGTCGCCGCCCCGGCGGATGGCAGAGACGGTGGATCTCACGCAGCAGATCGGCGGGTGACGCCAGTGGGCTGTCAGCTGCGGCGTTGATCACGGCCAGCCCATACGCCTCGAACGTGTCGGCGTGGCCGCCCAGCGAGATGAACGCTCTGGTGTCGAAGGTCTCGCCGAGAGCTGCGATCGCGCCGTAAAACGGCTCGACGGGTGCCGCATCGAGCTGCCACACGACGTTGTCGCCCCAGTACAGCCCACCGAGCACGGCATCGAGTGCATCGATGCCGGTGCTGACCCTCTGTTCGGTTTGGTCGGGCTCAAGCACTGCTGTCAACCGACACAATGGCAAGAATCGGCCCGTCACGCCGCCGGCACCACGCTTCCCCAGGCTTTCGGCGGCATTGCGCTGCAGGGACCGCGGGCGAGCTCCGCCATGCGACGCCATTCGGCCCACAGCGCAGTAGCAGCGCTGTAGCACAGTCGCGCCGCCGCGGTGTTGCGGCTAAACACGGTTCCGAGCTTCGCCGGCCGTCGCCAGGCAAGCGACAGCACAAGGCCGAGAAACGCCGAGGAGGCACCGTGTCAACCGTTTCCAGCACCGCCTACCGTCACGCACGCACGCTTGCGCCGCGCCGCCCCCGCAAGCGGCGCGCGCTGTCCGCGGTCCTGCGCCTCCGCGTCGCCGTGGGCCACGATTCGCTCGACAGCGCACTGGCACGCGGAGCTGATCCGGCCAGCTCCCCGCAGCTTGCGATGCGGGCAGCGCAACTCGAGCGACCGCGCCACCGCCGCACCCTGGCCCGGACTCTTCGACGTATCGTCGTCGAGGCCACAGGACCGCGACCGGCGGCCCGGCCAACCGCCGTCATGATCGCTCGCAAGCAGATCCTCGCCCACGCCGACGACGTGCTCGAACTGGCCGTCCGCCTCGACTGCCCGCACCCCGCGCACCCGATGGGAATAGCGATCGCCCAGCGACTCGTAACACATCCTTTCGAGAGCCCGCTCTATCTCGAGTCGGAGCGATCCGCGCTCACGCACGTCTGCCGGCAGGCCGTCATGCAGATGGGCGATCCGTACGCGTGATCGAGTCCACGGCGCTCGACCGTGCTTCGGCCCCGCGCGGATCCGTAGCCATGCCGGGCTACGGGCCTACGCCGGACTACACTGACGGCGATGGAAGCGGCGGACTCCCCCGTACTGATCGATATTTGGACTATCGATCCGTCACGCGAGCCGGAGCTGCTCGACCGCATCTCCGAGCTCACGCGCGAGCTGGTCGTCGACCACCAGGGATTCGTGTCCGCGCAGATCTACGAGAGCGTCGACCACGGTGCCGTGATGGTCAGGATCGCGATGCGGACCGTCAACGACCGCCAGGCCCTCACCGACTCCTCCAACGTTCACAGCGCGATGCGTGAGCTGCGCTCGATAGCGCAATCCCATGCCCGCCTCTTCAGGCTCGTCGAAAGCTTCGGCGACAGCGCCTCCTAGCGCCGGTACCAGGGCTCGGCTTTTCAGCTGAGCACGCCGCGTAAGGACGCGGTGGAAGGGGATTGCCTCGCTCGCTCATGTCGGCCGTCGGTGTTCGGGCGCGCGTCCCGGCGGTTGGCTGGGCGGTTCGCCCGGGTGCGGCGGCGGGATTGAGCGGGTCAGCGGTTGCTGCGCACTGACTGTGGCGCGTTTGCCGTGGTGGACGATCTCGAGCGGGTCACCGTCGAGCAGCGAGTAGGTGACCTGCGCGGGTCGGACTTCGACGAGCAGCCTGCGCCCGCAGAAACCTAAGCGGAACGAGATCCGGGTGAGCGCTTGGGGCAGGCGCGGTGCGAAACTGAGGACCCCGTCGTGGTCGCGCATGCCTCCGAGGCCGGCCACGACCGCGATCCATGTTCCGGCGAGCGATGCGATGTGCAGTCCGTCGCGCGTGTTGTGCTCGATATCGTCGAGGTCGATCAGCGCGGCCTCCGAGAGGTAGTCGAAGGCCAACTCGAGGTGGCCGACCTCGGCGGCGATGACTGCCTGCGTGCACGCGGAGAGCGACGAGTCACGAACGGTGAGGCGCTCGTAGTAGGCGAAGTTGCGAGCTTTCTCCTCATCGCTGAACGCGTCGCCACGCAGGTGCAGCGCGAGCACAAGATCCGCCTGCTTGACGATCTGCTTGCGGTACAGGTCGAAGTAGGGGAAGTGCAGGAGCAGCGGATATTGCTCTGGCGTCGTGTGCTCGAAGTCCCAGGTCTGATGTTGGGTGAAGCCGTCTGCTTGTGCATGGACTCCGAGGTCCTCGTCGTAGGGCACGAGCATCGCCTGCGCCGCATCGCGCCAGCTGGCGGACTCCTCGTCGCCGACGGCCAGGTCCGCGGCCTGCTTGGGGTAACGCTCGACCGCGTCCGCGGCGGCTCTCAGGTTCCGTTGGGCCATCAGGTTCGTGTAGACGTTGTTGTCGGCGACCGCGCTGTATTCGTCCGGTCCAGTGACGCCGTCGATGCGGAACCGTCCGGCAGCGTCGTGGTGGCCGAGCGAGCGCCAGAGCCGCGCGGTCTCGACCAACAACTCGAGACCGATGTCGACTTCGAACCGGCCGTCGTCATCGGCGGCGGCGCGGTAGCGAACGACCGCGTCGGCGATGTCGGCATTGATGTGGAATGCCGCGGTCCCGGCTGGCCAGTAGCCGCCACACTCCTCGCCGCCGATTGTGCGCCAGGGGAAAGCGGCACCGTTCAGGCCGAGCTCGCCAGCGCGTGCCCGTGCCAGCTGGAGCGTGTCATAGCGCCACCCGAGCGCATCGGCGGCAGCGTGCGGGGTCGTGTAGGTGAGCACCTGGAGGACGAAGGTCTCGCTGTCCCAGAATGCGTGTCCGTCGTAGCCAGGCCCGGTCAGCCCTTTGGCGGCTATCGCCCGTCGCTCGGCCCGGGCGCCCGCCTGGAGGACGTGAAAGAGCGCGAAGCGCACCGCCTGCTGAAGCTCGGCGTCGCCTTCGAGCTCGACGTCCGAGCGCTCCCAGTAGTCGTCGAGGTAGGCGCGCTGGTCGGCGAGCAACCCGTCCCAGCCTGTGTGGTGCGCCTGCGCGAGCGCCGCCGCAACTTGATCACGAACCGCCGGCACGGAGCGCTCCGCGGACCAGCCGTAGGCGAGGAACTTGACCAACCGCAGTGGTTTCCCGGGTGCCACGTCAGCGGTCACCGTCACGCGTCCCAGGTCCGCGAAGCTCTCGACTGTCGACTCGGTGCCCTCGGGTCCCTCGATCACGTGATCCATCGCCGCGGCGACGATCAGCCCGCTGGCCCTGGTCGAATGCGCGAGGATCGCACGCGTGCCTTGGGCGTCAAAGTACTCCGATTCGAGCGGCGAAGCCAGAGCAACGGCGGCGCGTGGGTCCCGTTCGCGGGGCGGAAGCGTCTCGTTCGTCACGAGCTCCGATTGCACGACGACGATCGTTGGCTCTTCGAGCGGCTCGACCTCGTAGAGGATTGCCGCGACCGCGCGCTGCGAAAATGACACCAACCGCGTCGATGAGACACGCACGGCGCGACCCGCCGGCGAAACCCATTCCGCGGTGCGCCGCAGAACTCCGTCACGCAGATCGAGCACGCGCTCGTGGCTGCGAAGCTCGCCGTAGCGCACGTCGAACGACTCGTCCTCGACCAGCAGCCTGATGATCTTCCCGTTCGTCACGTTGACGATCGTCTGCCCCGCCTCGGGATCGCCGTACGCCGATTCCGCGTACGGCAGCGGACGCAGCTCATAGAAGCCGGCGAGATATGTGCCCGGCATGCCGAACGGCTCGCCCTCGTCGAGGTTCCCGCGCATCCCGATGTGACCGTTCGAGATCGCGAACACCGACTCGGTTTGACGGAGGCGGTCGAGCTGGAGCTCCGTTTCGCGGACGCACCACGGATCCACCGGGAACGCGCGATGACGGATCACGGTGCTTCGAGCAGTTCGCTGAGATCGCCGACGACGATGTCGGCGCCGTGCGCTCTCAGTGCAGCCGCTTGCCCGACCCGATCGATCCCGATCACGATCGCGAACTTCCCGGCTCGACCGGCTTCGACGCCGACCAGCGCATCCTCGAACACGGCGGCGTGCTCCGGTGTCTCGCCGACCGCGCGCGCGCCGGCGAGGTAGGTGTCCGGTGCCGGCTTGCCGCTGAGCTGCTGGGCCTCGGCCACATGGCCGTCGATGATCTCGTCGAACAGTTCCGCGATCCCCGCCGCCGCCAGAACGTCACGGCAGTTGGTGCTCGACGAAACGACGCAGCTCCGCAGACCCGCATCGCGAGCGGCCTTTACGTATCGAACCGAGCCGTCGTAGGGCTCAACGCCGTGCTCGCGGATCAGCTCGAGCACGATCTCGTTCTTGCGCTCGCCCAACCCGCGGATCGTCAACGCGTCCGCAGAGTCGTCCGGGCTGCCCTCCGGCAAGTCGATCCCGCGCGAAGCAAGAAACGCCCGCACGCCGTCGGCGCGAGGCCTGCCATCGACGTACTCGTCGTAGTCGCCCACCGCGTCAAACGGCGCGAAGTCCTCGCCCCGCTCGTCACCGCGGCGACGCAGGAACGCGTCGAACATCTGCTTCCAAGCGACCGCATGCACCTTGGCCGTCTGCGTCAGTACGCCGTCGAGATCGTAGAGACAGACCGTCACCCCAGCGGGTAAGCCGAGCACCGCCAGACCGTACCGCCGGTCGTGATCCAGCGCCAGCTCGGCACGCCAACCCACCGGTTCACGCACTCGCCGTTGCGCCAGAAATCAGCCCGCCGCGATCCGCGCGTGGACGAGCTGCACGGCCATCGCGCCCTCGCCGACCGCCGTGGCGCAGCGCTTGGTTGAGCCTGACCGCACGTCACCGGCGGCCAAGACACCTGGGATGCTGGTCTCGAGCAGGTACTCCGCGCCTGCCGCGGACCCGGTGAGGACGAAGCCGTCCGTGTCGCGAGCGACCGTATGGTCGAGCCAATCGGTGCATGGACTCGCGCCAAGGAAGAGGAACAGGAACGAGATCGCGAGCTGCTCCCCGCCGGTCAGGGTGACGGCATCGAGAAAGCCATCCGCTCCGTGCAGAGCGGCGATCTCGCTTCGGTCGCGGACCGCTACAGCGTGCCGATCAAGCTCGCGCACGAGATAGTCGGACATCGTCTCGCGTAGATCCGCGCGCCGGTGCAGAAGGGTCACGAGCGCGCCCCCGCGGGAGAGCCACACCGCGGCTTGGCCGGCGGAGTTGCCGCCGCCGACAACGGCGACGCGGGAGGCCCCGCACACCTGCGCCTCGGGCGGCCCGGCCGCATAGAAGACGCTCACCCCTTCATAGTCGGCGAGGTCGGCGACGGGGAGGCGACGGTATTGGGCGCCGGTCGCGAGGAGAATGGCTCGCGCGCCGATCTCCTCCCCGTCCTCCAGCCGTACGACATGGCGGCCTGCGCCCGGCTCGAGTGAGACCGCGCGATAGGGAGTGGCGGTCCGCGCGTTGAACTTGCGCGCCTGGGTGACTGCGCGGCTGGCCAGCTCGGCGCCGCTGATCCCGGCGGGGAACCCGAGGTAGTTCTCGATGCGTCGCGAGGAGCCGGCCTGCCCGCCGAGCGCGGTGCTCTCGACGACAAGCGTGTCGAGCCCCTCGGACGCACCGTATACCGCGGCTCCGAGCCCGGCGGGTCCGCCGCCGACGACGAGCAGGTCGACGTCCTCACGCCGTGCGAGCTCGCGGCCGATTCCGAGCGCCCGTAGCACCTGGCCGTTTGAGGGCGCGCGCAACTCCGCGCCCCCGGGCAGCCGCACCAGAGGGAGGCTCGCGGCATCGAGACCGGCGACGAGCGCTGCGGCCTCGGGATCGTCTGCGCGTGTCGAATCGCGCCACGTGAACGGCAGGCGGTTGCTGCGTGTGAGCTCGACAATCCGCATCGTCGCGGCGGATGAGTGGGGGCCGATGATCTCGAGACCGACGCCCTCGACGCGCTGCAAGCCTTCCCGTCGTGCGATGAACGTCGTGAGCACGAGATCGCTGAGCGGGCCATCCTCGTACAGGAGCGAGCGCAACGCGTCGCGATCCACCGAGATGTATCGGGCGTCCTTCGCGACCACGGCCGTGACGAATACCGTCTGCCCGGACAGGAGGTTGACCTCGCCGAGAAATCCCGCCGGGCCGTGGCGGACGATCTCCTGGCCCGCTGCGTCCAAAATCGCGATCTCGCCCCCGATGATCGCGATGAACGGGTAGCGCGCATCGCCGACGCGGTACAGCACCTCGCCGGCCTTCGCCGTCCGCTCCTCGCCGATCCCGGCCAGGGTCGCTAGCTGCGACGGCGACAACGCTGGGCTTGCGGGGAGCGGCACGTCGATCATGGTTCCTCTTCCGGTCGGCATTCTTGGGATGGCGTCATCGCTCGGAGTCCGCACGGGCGGGCGGCGACAGCCACTAAATGATGGCGCCCCGGCCATGCGGACCCTCGCGACGGTGCCGCGACCTGACCGGCCGCGGCAACCCGGAGGCGGTCGGCCGCGGCGAGACCCCCCTGGATCCGTCCCGCGAAGCGACGGCGCTGCGCTCAAGCTCGGCACCTCGAGCGTCGATCAGTGATGGATCACGATGTCCGCTGACCCCCGACACGGCCCGCACCGCCGACGGCGTCGCGCGACCTTCCGTGAGCGCCACCCGACGCTCATCCTGTTCGCGCTCCAAGTGATCGCCGGGGCGGGCTTGCTCTACCTGCTGGCCCACCGCTTCCTCCACTAGTCGACCGGCCCGCCGGCCGGGCGTCAGGCAAACGCCCGGGAAGACGGCGGCCTGCCGGCATCGCAGCGCCGGTGCTCGCGCTTATGGCGCGCTCTCGTGCAGCTTCTCCTGGGTCTCACGAGTCGGGCTGGTGGACGAGGTCCGCCTCGTCCCCACGCGCACCTGGCTGGCCGGGCCGGCGATGAGTTCGGCGTGGCACGCTGGTCTCAAGCACGAGCTATCGACAGGCGACCAGCCACGATCCACAGCTGGCGCCTACCCTGATGTGACGAAAGGCCAAAGGAGGTAAACGATGCCCGACCACACCATTGGGACCCGCGAGCAGTGGCGGGCCGCCCGCGATGAACTTGCCAAGCTCGAGGCGGAGCACGCCAAGCTCGGCGATAAAGTGACCGAGCAGCGCCGTCGGCTTCCCTGGGTTCCGGTGGAGAAGGAGTACCGGTTCGACACCGAGGACGGGACGCGGACGCTCGCGGAGCTCTTCGACGGGCGCTCGCAGCTGCTCGCCTACAACATCATGTTCGGGCCCGACTACGAGCTCGGCGCATGCCCCGGGTGCTCGAGCTTGGGAGATGAGCTGGACGCCACGCGCGTGCATCTCAACCACCGCGATGTGACGCTGATCTGCTTCTCGAGGGCGCCGATCGATCGGCTGATCGCCTACAAGGAGCGGATGGGTTGGACCTTCCCCTACGTCTCGACCTACCAGACGGAGTTTCCGTTCGACTTCGGGCTCGCCCTCACGCCGGAGCAGGTGCAGGAGATACCCGCGGTCAAGGAGATGATCGACAACCCCCCCGGGTGGCTCGAGGACTGGGGGCGGCAGGTCGGAGCCAAGCTCGAGGACGGCCTGCGCGAGGGGCCGAGCTTCATCGCCTTCGCGCGCGAGAACGGAAGCGTGTACCACACCTACACCGTGATGGCACCCGATCGCTTCGTCGCCCCGTACCACTCGTTCCTGCTCGAGCGAACGCCGAAGGCCCAGCCCGAGGATCCCCGCGCCTGGCGCAAGGACGAGTACCCGACCTGATCCGGCCGTCTGCTGGAGTCGTGATGCGCGGGTCAGCCGCGCTTACCGGGACGGTGTGACCGTCTGCATACTGGCGACGGTCATCGTGGCCACTCCCGCGCCTCCACCTACAGCTTACAGCGGACAGGGCGCTCTCATGAGGCCCTGATTCGTGCCGCATAATCGCCCTCCGCCCGTTGGAACCGATGAACGCGAATGGAGTTGACGAGGTCAACTCCGAGGGAGATGACCGGATGGACTGCCACGTGTTGGACCTCCAGGAGATCGACCAGACGCAGATTGCGATCGCTGGCGGCAAGGGCGCGCTCCTGGGGGAGCTTTCGCGGATCGACGGTATCCGTGTGCCGGCGGGCTTCTGCGTGACGACGGGCGCCTTCCAGCGGATCGTCGACGACGCGCGGTCGATCGACGATCAGCTCGATCGGCTGTCGCGCCTGAAAGCGGACGACCGGGAGGCGATCCGCGCGCTCAGCCGGGAGATCCGCCAGGCCGTTGAAGCGGTCGCCATCCCTGAGAATCTGGCGTCGGCTATCGCAGGCGCGCTCGTCAGGCTCGGCGAGCAAGCGCGCTGCGCTGTCCGATCCAGCGCGACGGCCGAGGATTTGCCGACGGCCTCCTTCGCGGGCCAGCAGGACACCTACCTGAACGTCGTGGGGCTGGCTGCCATCCTCGAGCACATCAGCCGTTGCTGGGCGTCGCTGTTCACGGAGCGGGCCGTGACCTACCGCCTGCGGAACGGCTGCGACCAGCGCAAGATCCGCATGGCCGTGGTCGTGCAGCGGATGGTCTTCCCGGACGCTGCCGGCATCCTGTTCACAGCAGACCCGGTCACCTCCAACCGGCGGGTCGCCTCCGTGGAGGCTAGTTTCGGCCTCGGCGAGGCCCTGGTCTCCGGCCTGGTGAACCCGGACGTCTACAGGGTGCGCGACGGCGAGATCGTTGCCAAGCAGGTCGCCGCCAAGCAGCTTGCCATCCACCCCGCGCCCGCCGGCGGGACACAGGAGCAGGCGATCGACCCCGAGCTCCAGCAGCAGCCGGCGCTCACGGATGCGCAGGTCGTGCGCCTCGCGCAGCTGGGCCGACGGATCGAAGCGCACTTCGGCCGCCCCCAGGACATCGAATGGTGCCTGGTCGACGATGACTTCCAACTCGTCCAGAGCCGGCCGATCACCACGCTCTTCCCAATCCCCGATGCCGGCGACCAAGAGAACCACGTCTACGTCTCAGTCGGTCATCAGCAAATGATGACCGACCCGATGAAGCCACTGGGACTCTCCCTGTGGCAGCTGACGACCCCGCGGCCGATGTACGTGGCCGGTGGGAGGTTGTTCGTGGATGTCGCTGTCGACCTGGCGTCGCCGGCGCGCCGTGCCGGCCTGCTGGCGGTGATGGGGAGGGGCGATCCGCTGATCGGGGACGCACTCCAGACCATCGTTGCACGCGGCGACTTCATCCCCGCGCTCCCGGACGAGGGTCCCGGCGGGCCGCCGGCAGGCGGCGCGCCCGATCCGATCGAAACCGATCCGGCCATCGTCACCGAGCTGATCGAGCGCAGCGAGGCCTCGATCGCCGCCTTGAAGCGCGACATCCGCACGAAGTCCGGATCGGCGCTGCTCGACTTCATCCTGGCGGACATTCAGGAGCTGAAGCGGATCCTCTTCGACCCGCGAAGCCACCAGGTCTTCATGGGGGCGATGGAGGCCACGTGGTGGCTCAACGAGCAGCTGCAGGCATGGCTCGGCGAGAAGAACGCAGCAGACACGCTCTCGCAGTCCGTCCCCCACAACGTCACCTCGGAGATGGGGCTCGCGCTCCTGGAGGTCGCGGACGTGATCCGCCCGTATCCGAATGTGGTGGCTTTTCTGCAACAGGTCAAGGACGAGAGCTTCCTGGACGAGCTGCCCGCGCTCGCAGGCGGGCGCGAAGCGCGGGACGCCATCCGGGGCTTCCTCGACCGCTACGGCATGCGCTGTGCCGGCGAGATCGACGTCACCAGGCCGCGTTGGAGCGAACGCCCGACCGCGCTCGTGCCCGTAATCCTCGGCAACATCAGGAACTTCGAGCCGGGCGCCGGCAAGCGACGCTTCGAGCAAGGGCGACAGGAGGCCTGGACCAGGGAACAGGAGCTGCTGGAGCGCTTGCGAGCCGTGCCGGACGGGGAGCAGAAAGCCGCACAGGCCAAGCGGATGATCGACCGCGTCCGGACCTTCATCGGGTACCGGGAGTATCCGAAGTACGGCATGGTCAGCCGCTACTTCGTCTACAAGCAAGCATTGCTGGAAGAAGCCGAGCGCCTCGTGCACACCGACGTGCTCCGTGACAAGGAGGACATCTTCTACCTCACGTTCCAGGAGCTCCACGACGTCGTGCTCGCCAATCGAGTGGATGAGCAGCTCATCCGCGAGCGCACGGACGCCTTCAGCTCGTACCAAGCGCTCACGCCGCCGCGGGTGTTCACCTCGGATGGCGAGGTCATCGCCGGGGCGTACCGGCGCGACGGTTTGCCGGCCGGCGCGCTGGTCGGCTTACCGGTTTCCGCCGGGACCGTCGATGGGCGGGCCCGTGTCATCCTGGACATGGCGGAGGCCGATCTCGAACCGGGCGACATCCTGGTCACCGCCTACACCGACCCCAGCTGGACGCCCCTGTTCGTCGCGATCACGGGCCTGGTCACCGAGGTGGGTGGCCTGATGACCCACGGCGCGGTGATCGCACGCGAGTACGGCCTGCCGGCCGTCGTGGGGGTGGAGCACGCTACTCAGCTGATCCGAGATGGGCAGCGGATCCGCGTGCACGGAACGGATGGGTATGTCGAGATGCTCCCGTAGGTGCAAACGGCGTTAGACCGCAGCGGAACGGCTGGCCTCGCAAGCGAGGCCACGCGCACACAGCCTGCCGCGACTACGCGGGGCCGTTCTCGTGCTCTTCCTGGACGGTGCGCTCGGCAGTCGGTAGCAATTCGAGCCGCGCATCGGGAATCGGCACACCGCTCTGTATCGACAGCCCGTAGGTCCCGGCGGCGAGCCGGGCCTCGGCGCGTTCGACCGCCTCGAGCTGCTCGCGGAGGTCGGCTGCGCGGCCCGCGTCGAACTCCTTCTGGTAGAGGTCCTCGGAGCCACCCTCGCCAGGCTCGTCGCGGTCACCAGCGGAGTTTGGATCGACGTCGGCGAGCGCTCTCTCGATCCGTTCCCGCTCGCGCTCGAGGAGTTGGCGGGCGCGATCGGGATCCACGGAGAGAACACTACCGCGGGCCCGGCGCGCGAGATCCCTCGGGGCGTACTCACGCGGCAGCTAAGGCACCGACAGAGGTCACTATCGGGCCGCCACCGCGGTCGCGCCGGTCGATCGGACCCCGACTGGCCGCGACATGATCCAATGTGGCGGTGAGGATCGACGACGCGCGTACGTTGTGGGAGCCGGCAGGCGTCTACTGCAACACCGCCAGCTACGGGCTCCCACCGCGCCCGGCGTGGGACGCACTGCAGTCCGTGCTGTCGGACTGGCACGGCGGGCGCACCAGCTGGGAGCACTGGGGGCAGAGCACCGAGAACGCCCGGGCGACATTCGCGCGCCTTGTCGGCTCGGATGTGAAGCGGGTGGCCGTCGGCTCGACGGTCTCCGAGCTGGTCGGCTCGGCCGTCACCGCACTGGCACCCGGCGCGCGAGTCGTGGTTCCCGACATCGAGTTCACCTCGACGCTGTTCCCGCTGCTGGTTCAGGAACGCCTCGATGTCCGTACGGTTCGGCCCGCACAGCTCGTCGAGGCGATCGCCGCCGGGGTCGACGTGGTCGCGTTCAGCGCCGTCCAGATGAGCACCGGCGAGGTCGCCGACCTCGACGCGATCGAGGCCGCAGCGGCGCGTGTCGGCGCGATCACGCTCTGCGACGCGACTCAGGCGATCGGCTGGCTGCCGCTTCGCGCCGGGCGCTTCGACGCCGTGGTGTGCGGGGCCTACAAGTGGCTCATGTCGCCGCGCGGGAGCGCGTTCCTGACCGTCTCCGATCGCCTCCTCGAGCGCGCCGTGCCACACAGCGCCGGCTGGTATGCCGGCGATGACGTGCATGCGAGCTATTTCGGGCCGCCCCTGCGCTTGGCCTCGACCGCTCGCCGGCTGGATATCTCACCCGCGTGGTTCTCGTGGATCGGCACCGAGCCGGCGCTCGCGCTGGTCGAGCAGATCGGGGTCGAGGCGATCCACGACCACAACCTCGGCCTCGCGAACCGCTTTCGTGCCGGCGTCGGCCTCGAGCCGAGTGACAGCGCGATCGTCTCCGTCGAGCTGCCCGGCGCCGCCGAGCGGCTGGAGAAGGCAGGGGTTGTCGCCGCCCTGCGCGGCGGGCGGCTGCGGACCTCGTGGCACCTCTACAACGACGAGAACGACGTCGATCGCGTGCTCGACCTGCTGGTCGGCCTGGGCCCGAGCGCGCGGCTCGCGCGGGCGAACCCGTGAGCGCCGGCCGGCCCCCGCCGCGAACCATCCGAAGTGCCACACCGCGCGCCGGCTGGAGCCGGTTGGCGCAGCTCAGCCAGTCGGCGCGTGCGGCTGCGGTTGATGAAGCTGCGACGCCGTGCGGGCGAGCTCGATGGCACCGAGCACACCGGATTGGTCGCCCAGAGCGGGCGGCACGATGTAGCGGTCGATCGCGTCCGGTTGTGTCAACTCCGGCGCATTGAAGTAGCCGGCGAGAAGCTCCTGCAGCCGGCGGCGGAGGAGCGACAGCAGGGTCCTCTGCTTCGGCACCCCACCCCCGACGACGATTCGTTGGGGCGAGAGCGTGCAAATCACGTTCATCAGCCCGAGCGCCAGATACTCGCTTTCGAGCTCCCAGACCGCCGGGTCCGCGGACAGCTCCTCGGCAGGGCGACCCCAACGCTGGCGGATTGCCTCCCCGGAGGCGAGTCCCTCCAAGCAGTCGCCGTGGTAGGGACAGACACCGTCAAAGGGGTCTCGCGCCCGATCGTGCGGGATCCGCGTGTGCCCGATCTCAGGATGCAGCAAGCCGTGGAGCAGCCTGCCGTTCACGATTGCGCCTCCCCCGATGCCGGTGCCAACGGTGATGTAGCAGAACGTCTCAAGCCCGACGGCGGCGCCCCAGCGCGATTCAGCAAGCGCGGCAGCGTTGACATCCGTGTCGAAGGCAACGGGGATCTCGAGTGCGGCGCGGAGCTTCCCGACGACGTCGGTGTGCCCCCAACCCGGCTTGGGCGTCGTCGTGATGTACCCCCATGTCGGTGATCCGCGCCGGATGTCGATCGGGCCAAACGACGCAACACCGACGCCGTCGAGCCGGCCGCTCTGCTTGAAGAACTCCGCAGCTCGAGAGATCGTCTCTGCGGGCGTCGTCGTCGGGATGGTCTCGGTCGTGAGCACGTCGGCTGCGCCGTCGCCGATCGCACAGACCCATTTGGAACCCCCTGCTTCGATGCCTCCGTAGCTCATGAGACCGCGTGGTCGGCGCCGTGGTGGCCGGTCCGCAAGGCGCTCAGTTCGCGATCGCCTCACTCGTGGCGGGATCGAAGAAGTGGATGCGTCCGGGGTCGAGCTGGAAGCGTGCGCGGCTTCCGTTCGTGATTTTCGCCCGCGCATCGACGCGGGCCACGCCCTCGCCGCCTTTGACGAGCCCCCCTTCGCTGAGCCCTTCGGCATCTTCGTGCTTTGTGTCGGCGACCTCGACCGGATGTGCGTCGGTGGTGAAGTGGACGAGCAGTTCGGAGCCGAGCGCTTCGACGAGGTCGACATTGCCTTCGAACACCGCCGACTCCCGGTCTCTCGAGGCATCATCGGTTCTGAGCAGCGGGAGGTCCTCGGGTCGGATTCCCACCACCACGGATCGGTTGGCATATGTTCGCAAGGCAGGTCTGGCGTCGAGAAGTGTCGCGGGCAGCCCGATTGTCTGGCTGCCGACGCGGGCAGAGGCCGCCCCTTCGCCGATCGTGGCTTCGAACAGGTTCATCGCCGGTGAGCCCATGAAGCCCGCGACGAAGAGATTCTTCGGGTTGTCATACAACGCCCCTGGGTTGTCGCATTGCTGGAGGACGCCGGCGCGAAGAACAGCGACGCGGTCGCCCATCGTCATCGCTTCGACCTGATCGTGCGTGACATAGAGCGTCGCGACGCCCAGGCGACGCTGGATGCGGGCGACCTCGGCCCGCATCTGGACTCGGAGCTTGGCGTCGAGGTTCGACAACGGCTCGTCCATCAAGAACACGCTCGGCTCGCGTACGATCGCCCGGCCCATCGCGACACGCTGGCGCTGGCCACCCGAGAGTTGGCTCGGCTTGCGGTCGATCCACTCGGTGAGGCCGAGGAGCTCCGCGGTTTCGGTGACCTTCGTCTTGATTTCGGCCTTGGGCATTTTTCTGAGCTTGAGCGCGAAGCCGATGTTCTGCGCGACGGTCATGTGCGGGTACAGCGCGTAGTTCTGAAAGACCATCGCGATGTCACGGTCCTTCGGCTCGACGTCGTTGACGACACGCCCGCCGATGCGCAACTTTCCCGCGGTGATGTCCTCAAGGCCCGCCACCATGCGCAGCGCCGTGGTCTTTCCGCATCCCGACGGGCCGACGAGGACCATGAATTCGCCGTCCGCTACGTCGAGCTCGAGCTCGTGGACGGCCTCGAAACCGTTCGGGTAGACCTTGGTCACCTGTTCGAGGGTGATCGGCGCCATGGTTCTCCTTTCTCGCGCAGTGGTCGAGCCTTCAGGGATACGGTCACGTTGTCATTCCCCCAGCTTGTTCACTAGAGACCGCAGCGTCTCGCGGGCGCCGTGCTCGTGGAGCGAGCACAGTGCGGACAGGTAGGCCTCTACGAATCGCTCGTGCTGGATTAGATCGCCGAACAGCTCGCGGTTGGTGATGAACGCCAGCGGATCCTCGCTCTGACGAGCCGCCAGCGCCATAACACGCTCGCGCTGGCGATCGACGACGTCGATCGGCTCACCGTGCTCATCGGTGCCCTCTGCGTAGCGGGCCCAGCTGGCCACGATCGCCGCCGAGCGCGCGATCTCGCCCCCGCGCGTGAGTTGGACGCGGACGACCGGGAGCAGCCACTTTGGAATCCGGTCGGAGCTCTCGGCGCACAGTCGTGCGATCGTGTCGCGCACCTCGGGATTGGAAAAACGCTCGATCAGCGTGTCCTTGTAGTCGTCGAGGTCGACGCCTGGGACCGGCTCCAGAGTCGGTGTCGCCTCGTGATCCATGTAACCGCGGAGGAACTCCCTGAACAGCGGGTCTTGAGCCGCCTCGTGGACGAACTCGTAGCCGCACAGGCGGCCGAAATAGCAGAGCCCCTGATGGCCGGCATTCAGCAGTCGCAGCTTCATCAGCTCGTAGGGCTCGACGTCCTCGACGACCTGGACGCCGACCCGTTCGTAGCATGGTCGCCCGCTCGAGAACGAATCCTCGAGCACCCACTGGACGAACGGTTCGCAGACCACCGGCCAGCGGTCTTCGATCCCGAAACGCGTCCGAATCTCGCTCGCGGTCGGCATCGGTCGTCGCCGGCGTGATGCGGTCGACCATCGAGTTGGGAAAGTGGACGTTCCGCTCGACCCACTCGCCGAGCTGCACCTCGCGCAGACGAGCGAACGATGTGAATGCCTTGCGCGCGAGCCTTCCATTGCCCTGCAGGTTGTCGCAGGAGACGATCGTGAACGGTGTCATCTCGTTGGCACGCCGCCGGGCCAGCGCCTCGGTGATCAGGCCGAAGACCGTACGCGGCGCCGCTCCGGGCTCGAGGTCGTGTGCCACGTCGCTCGATTGGGGGTCGAATTCACCGCTCACGTCGTCGATGCTGTAGCCGCCTTCGGTCACCGTCAGCGACACGATCCGCGTCGCCTGGATCGACCAGTCGCTCGATCACCGCTTCGGGGTCGTCGGGCGCGTAGAGGTAGTCGATGATCGATCCGATGACCCGCGGCTCATACACGCCGTCGCTGTGCTTCTCGACCAGCGTGTAGAGATACCCCTGGGCGCCCAATGCCTCCTGCATCCGGCGATCGGCTTCCATCACGCCGACGCCACAGATCGCCCAGTCGAACGCTTCGCCGGCGTTCATCAGCCGGTCGAGGTACATCGCCTGGTGTGCGCGGTGGAACCCGCCGACGCCGAAGTGCACGATCCCGACGTTGAGCCGGCTGCGGTCATAGGCCGGCGTCGGGACGAGCTTGGCACACGCGGGCAGCGTGGCGGCGTCGAGCCGGAGGATCGAAACCTGGCTCATCCCCACCGGGCTCCGGGCGACAGTCCGCGGACCGGGCCGTCCCCAGCCGCGACGCCGCCAGTCGGTTTCGCCACCGTGATCATGACCGCGCCGACGCTCACTTGAGCGCGCCGAGTGACAGGCCGCGGACGAGCTGTTTCTGTGCGATCCAGCCCGCCAGGATGACCGGCAGCGACGCCAGCGTTGCCCCCGCTGCCAGTGACGCCCAGTACAAGCCTTCGCTCTGCTGTAGGCCGGACAGGAACGCCGGCACGGTCTTGCCATTGATCGTCGTCAGGAAGTTCGCGAAGAAGAACTCGTTCCAGGTGAAGATCACGCAGATCAGAGCGGTCGCGGCGATGCCCGGGGCACGATCGGCAGGATCACGCGCGTGATCTCCGTCCAAACGCCGGCGCCGTCGATGCGCGCGGCTTCGAGCATCTCCTTCGGGATCTCGAGCAGGAACGAGCGGATCATCCACACGGCGATCGGCAGGTTGAAGCCGGTGTACAGGATGACCAGCGACCAGTCGTTGTCGAGCAGTCCAAGGTGCAAGACGACGAGGTAGATCGGCACGATCGCCGCGACGTACGGGAGCATCTTCGTCGCGAGGAAGAAGAACAGCACGTCCCGCCAACGCTTTACCGCGCGGATCGACAGGGCGTAGGCAGCGGGGATCCCCAGCGTGAGCACGAAGATCAGCGAGACGAGGCTCACGAACAGCGAATGCCCGAACGGTCCACCAATCCCCTCCGAAAACGCCTTCGAGAACTCGCTCAGCGTCGGGCTGAACACGAACGTCGGCGGATACGTTTGCGCCTTACCCTCCGGCTTGAACGCGGTGAGAACCATCCACAGCACGGGAAAGAACATGACCAACGCGACGATCCAGGTGACCGTCGTCCAGAAATGCCCCAACGCCCACTTGCGACTGCCGCGTTTGTGCCGGTAGCGCCTGTCGAACCCTCGTGCCATCTCAGCCCATCGCCTCCGAAGCCCTGAACAGGCTGGACAGCAGGCGCAGGGTGATCGTCGCGACGATCTCCGTCGCGATGACCACGATCACACCCGCCGCGGCTGCCTGCGAGACGTTGAACGCCTGCTGCGCCTGCTGGTATATGTAGTACGGGAGAGTTGTCGTCGCGATGCCATTCGACCCTCCTCCGCCTTGGGTCAGGACGAAGATCTCGCCGAAGGCCTGGACGATGTAGATCGAGCCGAGCAGCAGGCCCAGTTCGATGTAGCGGCGAAGATGCGGGAAGGTGATCGAGACGAACGTCTGGAAGGCGTTTGCGCCATCGACGCGCGCGGCCTCGATCGCCTCGAGGGACTCACTCTGAAGCCCAGCGAGGACGATCAGCATCATGAACGGCGTCCACTCCCAGACGAGCACCGCAACGACCGCCGGCACGGCGAACGAGCCGGTCCAACTCACATGGTGCACGCCGAACGGCGACAGTACGAAATTCAGGAATCCGAAGATCGAGTCGTAGATCGAGGTCTTGAAGAACAGCGCGGTCGCAATCGGCATCACGAGGAACGGGGTGATGAGCATCGTGCGAACGATCCCGCGACCGATGAACTTGCGGTTAATGAGAATGGCCAGCGACGTCCCGAGGAGCATCGAGAGGATTACCGCTGCCGCGGTGATCTCGACGGTGGCCACCGCCGCCGAGCGAAAGGCCGGGTCGGTGAAGACCAGGCTGTACTCCTTGAACCCGACGAACTTGTTCGTCCCCGGTGTCAGGGTGTTCCAGCCACGCAAGCTGTACCACAGCGTCACGACAAACGGCGCTTGCGTCACCACAATCATGTAGATCAGCGCCGGCAGCAGAGGCAGCCGCCGAGTCCACGCCCGGCGGCGCGCCGACGGCGCTGAGTCACGCGAACGCTGCCGGCGGGTCACGGGAGAACCGCGATCCGCCGGCAGCTGCTGCGCCGTGGCGAGCCCGTCACTCATGAGGCCGTCCGCTCATGATCCGAACGACGTTCTGCGCCACGACGCCATCACAGCCCGACTACTTCAGGAGCCCCGCGGACCGTACCGCGGACGTTGCGTCGGCCTGGCTTGTCGTGAGCGCCTGACTCACGCTCTCGGTGCCGGCGATCGCCGCGGATATCTGCGTCGACACCTGGGTGCCGAGGTTGATGAACCAGGGCTCATCGACGAACTGCACTCCGGTGTAGGGGATCTTCACGTCCGCATTCGTCGGGTGGTTGGGATTCGCCCCGTTGATGGACGCCAGCGTGATCGGCGCGAAGGCGGCCGCCGCCTTCTTGTACTGCGGGAGCGCATAGGTCGAGTACCGGGTACCGGGGTCGATATTGGCCCAGCCGATCTTCGGCCCGCTGTACGCGATGTACTGCTTCGATGTCGCCCACTCGAGGTACTTCGCCGTGGCTGCCTCGTTCGGAGTGCCCTTCGGGATGCTCAGCGACCAGGTGTAGAGCCATCCGGACGGGACGCCGGGCGCGCCCGTGGGCGAACCGGTGGGAGCGTAGGCGTAGCCCGTGTTGGCGGAGACGCTCGGGAACGCCGTCGCAATCAGGCCCGCCGCGACGGTCGCGTCGTACCACATGGCCGCTTTGCCCGCCCCATACGCCGCCTCACACTGGGGGAAGCTGTCGCTGGACGCACCCGGCTCGCCGGCGGACTTGATCAGGTTGACGTAGAAGTTCGTGGCGGCTTCGTCTGCGGACGAGGTGAGCTGCGGCTGCCACGAATCGTTGAACCACGAACCACCCGAGGTGTTGATCACCGTGTCGAGGGCCGCCAGGTTGTCGCCCCACCCAGCCAGGCCACGCAAGCAGATGCCCGCGGTCGTCGAGCTGTTGAGCTTCTTGGCGAACGCCGCGATCTGCACCCAGGTCGGATGCAACGGCATCGTCAGGCCGGCCTTCTTGAACAGATCCTTGCGGTAGTAGACCATCGAGGATTCCCCGTAGAAGGGCACCGAGTACAGGCCACCCTTGTACGTCAGCGCTTTGGCGATCGGCTTGAGGAGGTCGCCGACGTCATAGCTCTTGTCCGCGGTCAGCTGCGGCGTGAGGTTGACAAGCCAACCGTTCTTCGCCCAGATTGGTGTCTCGTAGTTCGAGATCATCACGGCGTTGAACTGGTTGGCATGGGTCGTGATGTCCTGCTCGATCAGCGTCCGCTCGTTGTTCTCGTCCAAGGTGTCGTAGACGACCTTGATTCCCGGGTTCATCTTCTCAAACGCTGGTGTCAGTTTCTCGATGTCAAGCATGTTCGAGTTCGACACGATGGCAATCTTGATCGTTGTCACGCTCGCGGCGTGAGCCTTCCCCTGCGCAAGCCCGGCCGTCGCTGCGACGAGAACCGCAACCAACCCGATCGCCCCCGCGAGAAGGCGTCTGGTCCTCGGTCGCCGGGATATGCGCGACTTTCGACTGGTTCTGTGACTCATGGGTGTACCCTTTTCTCCCTTTCTGACTCTCGATAGACGCGGCGGGTGCATAGCGTGTAGGTGACACGATGAAACGCGCGCGAATCGCACACCTGCGCCGCCTTGTCACCCGACGTGACTCTGGTAGTGGAGCGCTGCGCGCAAGACTCCGAACGTCCTCACGGGACTAGAGCTGTCGCGTGACGAATCTGAGCGCCACCGTGCGCGTAGTAGGTGGTTCCTGCCACCACGACGGCGACGAATGCCGTCTCGAGCAACGCGACGGCGTCCGCCGCGTTTGACGTCTCCCGAACATCTCCGTCCTCCTCCTCCTCTGTCGCGAGTCCGCGTGGTGCGGTCTCCGCGTGCCTCCTCCGCCATATCGCTCACTTGAGCGGCGATATGCTCGTGAGTGCAGCGGCAGGGTACCTCGCGCGACCGCCGATGTCAAATTCTGTGCACGATGCTGTATAAGGTGCTCAAATGAGCGATTCGTCGACCCCCCGCCGAACCCCCGTCAGGTGAGCACCGCACAGCAGTCGGCCACCGCAGGGCCTGCGGCCATGGTGCTGACCGCGACGGTGGCGCGGCGCTACTACCTGGACGGCGCCAGCAAGAGCGAGATCGCCGCTGAGCTCGGCCTGAGTCGCTTCAAGGTGGCCCGGATGCTCGATCGGGCGCGCACCAGCGGCTTGGTCCGGATCGAGCTTCATTACGAGGGCGAGATCGATCTCGACCTGTCTGTGCGCCTGGGCACCCACTACGGCCTGCGCCGCTGCCTCGTCATCGACTCCCCCGAGGACGACGAGGCGCTGTTGCGCGCCAACGTGGGACGGGTCGCGGCGGGCCTGCTTGCCGAGATCGTCGACAAGGACGACGTCCTCGGGCTCGCCTGGTCGCGGACGCTGATGGCGATGCGCTCAGCCCTGACAACGCTCGCTCCGTGCGCCGTGGTGCAACTCACCGGCGCGCTCTGGCGCCCCGATGTGGACGAGGGCTCGATTGAACTGGTTCGTGACGTCGCTCGGATCGCCAACGGTCCGGCGTTCTGCTTCTACGCCCCGATGATCCTGCCCGAGGCCGGCACGGCAAGATCGCTGCGCGCGCAGACCGAGGTGGCACAAGCCATCGACCGCTTTGGCGAGCTCACCAAGGCGATCATCACGATCGGCGCCTGGGCCCGGGGGCAATCGACAGTCGTCGACGCGATCAGCGAGGCCGAGTACACGCAGCACGAGCGCCTCGGCACGTGCGCGGAGCTTTGTGGGATACAGCTGGACTCCGATGGCAACGTGCTGACAACCGCGCTCAGTGAACGGATCGTCGGGATCGGGCCCGAACAGCTGCGAGCCGTACCCGAGATCGTCGCGATCGCGTACGGCACCCCCAAGGCTCGGGCGGTCCGAGCCGCCGTGCGTGGCGGGTTCGTGACCAGTCTGATCACGCACGGTTCACTCGCGCGAGAGCTACTCGAGCTGCCGTGAGAACGCGTCTGGTGACCCGACAGACGGAGGTGCCGCTGCACGGTGGCACGACGAACGCCGGTCTGGTGACTCGCGTCGGCGACACCGTCAGGCGCCCCATGCGCCCCACCAGTGCCGCGACCCAGGCGCTGCTCGATCACCTCGAGCGCGTCGGATTCGAAGCTGCCCCGCGCTATCTCGGCGTCGATGACGCTGGCCGTGAGGTCCTTTCGTTCATTCCCGGTCAGGCGGCAATCGCGCCGTATCCCGATTGGGCGCTGACCGACGAGGCGCTCGTCAGTGTCGCGCAGCTCCTCCGACGCTACCACGAGGCCGTCGCCTCATTTGACCCCAGTGGTCACCTCTGGCCGCATCCACTACCGGGGCGATTCAGCCAAGGGCTGATCAGCCACAACGACCCGAATCTGGACAACGTCATTTTCGAGAACGGCCGCGCGGTCGCCCTGATCGACTTCGACCTGGCTAGCCCCGGATCGGTCGCATGGGACCTCGCGTGCAGCGCGAGGCTATGGGCGCCGCTGCGCGAGCGGTGCGACACGCCGGGCCAGGTGCGGCGCCGCTCACTCGCGCGACTGGCGCTCTTCGCGGACGCCTACGGCGTGTCGAGCGAAACTCGCGCTGAGGTGATCGAAGCGATGGTGGACAGCCACGACTGGTGCTACGCCATCGTGCGCCGCGCCGTCGCCGCAGGCCACGAGGCGTTCGGGCTGTATTGGCGCGGCGGCGGTAAGCCCAAAGCGGAACGAACGCGACGATGGCTCGCTACCCATGCCCCGCAGATGCGGTCTGCGCTCGGACTCGAGAAGGCTCCCGTCGACCGTGCCGCGCCACCGCTCACGCATCGCACGGCGATCGAGTAGTTCGCCGCCAGCTCCCGCGATCGTGGGACCTGCGAGATGGAAGGATGTAGGGGTGGCCCCCGTGTCCCCCGGCTCGCTGTATGCACCGCTCGCCGCCGAGCTCCACGAGCTCCTGCCGACCCGCAACGGTGTCGTCGACGCGCACACCCATCTCGGTCACGACGAGGATGGCCAGTCGCTTGACCTCGCGAGCCTGCTCGCCCACCTCGATCAGGTCGATGGCGCCGCGCGCGCCTGCGTATTCGCGCTCCACGATCCGGACCGCCGGCCTGCGTATCGGACGCCCAACGATCGCGTGCTGCAATGGGCGCGTGAATCCGGCGGCAGGCTGTTGCCGTTTTGTCGCCTGGATCCAGCCGAGGAGCCGGTCGCCGAGGCACAGCGCTGCCTGGCTTTGGGGGCGCGCGGGATCAAGCTGCACCCGCGCGCGCAGTCCTTCGGCTTTGCCAACACCGCAGCCGCGGCGATCTTCGAGGTGGCACGCGACGCCGGTGTGCCGATCCTGATCCACGCCGGTCGCGGGATGCCGCCGATGGACGCCCTTGCCGATCTTGCTCTGCGCTATCCCGAGGTGGGCCTGGTGCTTGCCCACGCGGCGATTGCCGACCAGGGCATGTTCGCCGCGAGGCTCGCAAGCCATCCCAGGGTCGTCTACGACACGTCATGCTTCTCGGCACTCGACGTGATCGAGCTGTTCGCGCGCGTACCGGCCGAGCGGATCGTGTTTGCCTCCGACGTGCCGTACGGACGCCCCGTCGGCGGCCTCTTTCAGACGATGCGTGTCGCCGCATACGCCGGCCTCGACGTCACCGAGCGGGCATCCGTCGCCGGCGCCACGATGACGGCCTTGGTCGAGGGGCAGCCGCTCGCGCCGGCGTCGCTACCCCGCGTCCCGCAGGTGCGGCCGGTGAATGGGCGACTCGCCCGCCTCAGCGGGTATCTGCTGATGGGCTTCGCCGCAGTAACCGGCGCAGGCCCACCTCCCGATCCCACGCGCGCGTTGCCGGGGATCGCACTCGCCCGCGCAGTCTGTCGCGATCCCGATCCTGGCGTGGTTGGGCCGGTCCTCCGGCGCATCGACGCGCTGCTCGCCGGCGCGGAGCAGTTGATCGCCGAGCCGGGCGTCGAGCCGGTGCTCGCGTTTGGACTGCTGATGGCCGCCGGCGCCATCGCCGCAACCGAGCCGATCGTCGGCGGGTGAGCAGCTCGCGCGACTGCGCGACGGTCACCTCGCCCCGGCCCGCGTGAGCGCAGCTCGTCGTCTGCGGCGATGCATTGTTTAGGGTGAATCCGTGCACGTGATCGACGAGCTGATCGCCAACAACCTGGCCTTTGCGGCCTCGGTGCCGGCGCGGCACCTTGACGTCCGTCCGAGCCGCCGGCTGGCCATCGTGACCTGCATGGACTCGCGCCTTGACGTGTTCGCGGCGCTGCGCCTGGGCGACGGAGAGGCGCACGTCCTGCGCAATGCCGGCGGCGTGATCACCGATGACGTGATCCGCTCGCTGGCGGTCTCGCAGCGACGGCTCGGGACCCGCGAGGTGATGCTGATCCATCACACCGACTGTGGCATGCAGGCGCTCACCGACGACGGCTTTCGCGCCGAGCTGCAGCAGGCCACAGGCGTCGCGCCGGCGTTCGCGATCGAGTCATTCGCCGACCTCGATGCAGATGTCCGCCAATCCATCCTGCGCGTACGGCGGTCCCCGTTCCTGCTCCACCGCGACGCGGTCCGCGGCTTCGTCTACGACGTCGACAGCTGCCGATTGCGCGAGATCATCACCACCGACGAACCCTGAACTCGGAGCATTCCATGATCGAGGCGTGAGCGACGCCCGTGCCAGACGGACACGAGATGACGAGCAAGGGCCTGGCGGGGGAGGTCGGCGACGCCACGTTGCGGGCCACGCGCTGGGCCGCGCGCGTGATGCGCGGCCACGTCGTGGCCGCCGTCGGAGGGCCTGCGCGTGCTCGCGTGATCACGCTCTTCGCATGCGTACTGGCGCTCAACAGCGCCGACACCTCGACGATCGGCGCCGTCGCACCCCAACTCGAGCAGGCCATGCACATCGGCAACGCGAGCATCGGGCTGCTGAGCTCGGTCGCGCTGCTCGTGGGTGCGATCTTCGTGCTCCCGTTCGGCATCCTCGTCGACCGGACCAAGCGAGTGCCGATCCTCTCCGTGAGCATCGTGCTGTGGAGCTTCGCGTCGCTCGCCAGCGCGTTTGCCGGCAGCTACTCCACGCTGTTGCTGACGCGGCTGCTGATGGGCGCGGTCACCGCCACCGCCGGCCCGGCGATCGCCTCGCTCACCGGCGATTACTTCCCGTCGCGGGAACGCGGTCGCATCTATGCCTACATCCTCGGCGGGGAGATCGCGGGCACCGCGATCGGTTTTACGATCAGCGGCACGGTCGCCAGCCTGATCTCGTGGAGGGCGGCGTTCGTGCTGCTCGCCATCCCGGGTTTCTGGCTCGCTCGCGCGCTGTGGCAAACGCTGCCGGAGCCGCGTCGCGGCGGCCAGAGCCGGCTCGCGGCCGGCGTCGCCGATCTCCATGTGGCACTGGCCGAAGCTGACGACCGGGCGGCCTGGGCGTGGCAGCAGGGCGTCGACGCTCCTGACCAGGCCGAGGAACTGGCCCATGAAGCGGTGCGCAGGCGAGGCGTGGAACCGGACCCGCGGCGCGTGTTGCGCGTCGACCCGGGACGGATGAGCATCTCCGACGCGGTGCGCTACATCGTGTCGATCCCGACGAACATGCTGCTGATCATCAGCTCGGCGCTCGGCTACTTCTTCTTTTCCGGGTTGTTGACGTTCCTCGTGGTGTTCGTCAGGGGCCACTACCACGTCGGTCAGGCGACAACGATGGTGGCGATCCTGCTGCTGGTGATCGCCGCCGTGATCGGGACGCTGGTGAGCGGCCGGTTGACCGATCTGATGGTGCAGCGTGGATTCCTCGAAGCGCGTGTGTGGGTGCCGGCGGTCTGCTACCTGGCGGCCACCGTGCTGTTCATACCGGGAATCCTGGGCAGCCACCTGACACCGGCGCTGTGGTTCGACATCGCCGGCGCCGCGCTGCTCTCGGCCGCCAACCCGCCGCTCGACGCCGCGCGGCTGGACATCGTGCCGGCCGGTCTGTGGGGCCGGGCTGAGAGCACGCGGACCGTGGTGCGCTCGCTCGCCCAGGCGCTTGCGCCCGTGCTGTTCGGACTGCTCGCGGACGCCATCGCGGGCATCTCCGGCATCTTTTCCCAGCAGGCGCCGATCGGGACCCATCCCCAGCACGTGATCTCGAGCAGCAGCGCCACGGGCCTCGAGTTCAGCTTCCTGATCATGCTCGTCACGCTGGGCGCCGCAGGATCGTTCATGGCCCGCGCCCGCCACACCTACGCCGGCGACGTTGCCGCCGCCGCTGCGGCATCTCAACCCACCGGGCCGGCGGAGCCTGGCCCGACGGCGTGAGCGGGCGCGCCGGATTGCCATCCTGTGCTCTCGTGCGCGCTACGCGGCGTCGGCGAACTCGCTAGGCGCGCCGGAGAACCAGGTTGAATTCCATCGTCGCCCGGTCGGTCACGCTGACGAACCCGCCGACGCTCGGAGCGGTCATGTTGAACTCGCCCCAGGGGAACGTGAGCGAGCCGACGGCCTGGATCCGCGAGTTCGACAGGCGGATCTGCAGCGGAATGCTCACCCGCTTTGACGTTCCGTGGATCGTCAGTACACCGGTCGCGCTGACATCGACGACGCGTCCGCTCAACGCGCTCGCGGGAACCGCCAGCGGCGTCGCGAGCACGAACGTCGCCTTGGGGTAGGTGGCGCTTTGCAGGCCGATCGTGCGGATGTGCTGATCACGCAGCGACTCGTTGCTCTTCAGCGTGTAGACGTCGATCACGAACGAGGCTGCGGTCGCTGTGACGACCGAGTTGGACTCGCTGAAGGTGGCAGCGCCGGTGATCGCCGAGGTGCGGCCGACGGCGTCGCTGATCGCTGGGAGAAACGCAAGCTTCTCGCGCACCCGGTAGCCGGCCTGCGAGCCGGCCGCGATCGTCCACCGCCCGGCGAGCCGGGTCCCTGAGCTGACCGGAGTGGTCTTGGTCGATGCCGCCAGGGCGAACGGCTTCGGCGAGGACGTCGGAAAGATCACGAAGTAGATCAGCGCGAAGGCGGCGACCACGAACACGGCAATGGTTGCGCCGATCGCCGCGAACAGGCCGCGCTTTGACCTTGGGCGTCGTGGAAGTCGGGGCATCGATCTCGAGTCCTTCGGTTGGTGAGCGTACGAGCACGGCCGCTGGGCCGCCGGGCGAGCGAACTGTGCCGCAGCGACGTGAAGGCAAGCTGAGCGTCGGCTGAGCGTCGGCTGATAGCCGCTCGCCGGGTGGGCTGGGATCGGCTGGGCAGGCCACATCAACCTCCCAGGATGCCGTTAGCGACGGGTTACAACGGCCCGGTTCACTGGAACGGCAGATTCCAACGACCCCTCGACAGGAGGCGACACATGATGCGCAAGGTGAAATTCGCGCTTGCCACACTGGCAGTGACTGGCGGACTCGCGGCCGGCGGCGCTGCCGTAGCCAGCGCGGCGTCGACCGGCTCCACCGGATCGACGGGAAGCTCCTCGACGACCCCGGCGCTGACGCAGCCCGCGACAGGCGCGACCGGCAGCACGTCGGCGAACCACACGGGCAACTGTCCGAACATGTAGCCCGGGGATCCTGGCGTGCGAGGACAACCCGCGGTGATCACTGCGGCTCCGGGTGGGCTCGACCCGGAGCCGTCAGTGTTTAACCGGCTCGTCAGTCGGCGAGCGGATCTCGACGCGACCGTCGTCGTAGACCACCACGCCCCCATGGCGTGAAACGCCGGCACTCGCCCCGGGGCCGCGCAGCAGGGTGGTCTTCGCCAGCACCTCCGCCTCAACTGCGGTCGGGGCGATCGCCGTGACCTGGACGATGCCGGTGAACGCCGGGCGTCCGCTCGCCGGATCGAGCAGGTGATGCGCGGGCTCGCCGTGGCCGTCAAACCAGCTGCGCTTGCCGATCCCGCTGGTCGCGGCCGCGCCGGCGCTCAGCTCGAACGTGTGCAGAATCGACTCATCGAACGGGCTGGCCACCTGCACCGGGCGTGTCATCCCCGCCGCGCCACCGACCCGAAGGTCGCCGGCACAGTCGATCGCGAAGCCCGGGTGAAGCTCGAGCACGCCCGCGAGAATGTCGCAGAACATGCCCTTGGCGATCCCGCCGCTGTCGAATCGCAGACCGGCTGGCCGCGTGACCGTGCCGGCCCGCAGATCGAGCGACACCGACGACCACCTCGCCCGCGGGTTGGGTCCGGCCGGAGCGCGCGCTGGCGCTCGTCGCAGCGCTTGCGCGAGTGCCACCGCGGGTGAGTCGAAGTGCTCTGCGTATCCGGCGCGCTCGATCTCACCCGCGAGGGTGCCGTCGACGAGTCCGCCGCTGGTCCGCGCCGCGTCGAGGATGGCGCCGATCAGGCGAGCCATGACCTGGCTCACCGGTACGGTCTCGCGCGGATCGCCGTTCAGCATCGAAAGCTCGCTGGCGGGCTCGAAGCGAGAGAACTGCCGATGCCATTCGAGCAGGCGCTGCTTGACGCGCGCTGCGGCGACCGGCGGTGGGCCAGCCGGCCCGGCACCGGCCACGATCACCGTCGCGCTGCCGCCGAAGCACGGGAAGGTCTCGATCGCCTCGGCTGCGCTCACGCTGCGCTGAACTGTAGACCGGGCGTTGCGCGGCACGCCTGCGGCAGGCGACCGGACCGCGACGGCGGCCTCAGCTAATTCCCAGGCCCTTCAAAGGGTGGCCAAAGCGTGCGACGCGACACTGCTCGCATGCACTCGACGCAACCGGATCCCCGCCACTCTCCCGAGGTCGTGCGCCGTCTGCGCGCGCGGGCCCGGCGCACACAGGTCCTGCGCCGTCGCGTCGGCGCACTCGCGCTGATCCTGCTGGCCGTCATGTGGGGCGCCGTCTACGGGCTTGGCAGCCTCGGCGCGACCAGTCGCGTCACCGTGACGGCCGCGCTGGCCGACGCGCGAACCACGACCGCGGCCACCACCAGCGCCGTCGCTTCGCACAAGAGCGCCGCATCCTCGAAGGCGAGCGCCGCCGGAGCGACCGCCCACGCTGCGGCCGTCAAGAGCGCCGCCGCCACCACAACGGCCACCGCAACCACGACCACCGCATCGGTCGCCACGACGACCAGCGCCGCCACGACCGCCGAGCAGGCGACGAGCACGCCGGCGACGGCGGCAAGCTCGAGCGGCTCGACCACCACCGCCGTCACCACGAGCCAGTCCTAGCCACGTGACCGCCCTCGCCACCACCGGGTCGCACGTCTTCTGGATCACGAGCCGCGCCGCCGGAATCGTCGCCCTGATCCTCACGAGCGCGTCGGTCGGCGTCGGGCTCTCGATGAGCGGGCGGCTGGTCAAGGGCCGCGGCCCGGATCTGCGTGTGACGCACGAGGCGCTCGCGATCGCGGCGATCGCGGCGATCGCGCTGCACGGCGCGGCGCTGCTCGGCGACAGCTACTTTCACCCCGGCATCGCGGACCTCCTGATCCCGTTCGTTCGCAACTACAAGGAGCCGTACATGGCGCTCGGGATCGTTGCCGGCTGGGGGTTCGTCGTGCTGGGGCTGTCGTTCTACCTGCGCCAGCGGATCGGCGTGAAGCGCTGGCGGACGATGCATCGCTTCACCGCGCTGGCCTGGGTGTTCGGTGTGATCCACACGCTGGGCGAGGGCAGCGACGCCGGCCGCACATGGTTCCTCGTGATCACGGCGATAGCCGTGCTGCCGACCCTGGTGCTCCTGGTCGTGCGGCTCGCGCGCCCCCGCGCGCGCGGGGTCCAGGTCGAAGTCGCCGGCCGAGCGTAATCCCGGTCCCGGCCATGGGCGCCGGCGGATCATCGGGCCGGTGGTGAGTCGAGCGCCTGCCGACGCCCCGGGTCTGGCAGCCGGGGGCTCGATAATACGTCGACATGCCGCGGAGCTTCGCCTCACCCCAGCCCAACATTCCCGGGCGGGGGATTCTCGCGGGCTACAGCACTCGCTTCTGGGGGCTGGTGGTCGCGATCGGCGTCGCCACCGGGCTTGCCGCGGCAGGGTTCATCGCGCTGCTCAACGCCGTCGAGCGGCTCGCGTGGGGGCGTCCGGCGAGCCAGTTTCTTGCCGCCGTCACCGCCGCCTCGCCGCTCCGCGATCTGCTCGTGCTGCTCGCGGCCGGCGTGATCGCCGGCGGCGGGGCGCTGCTCGTTCGGCGGTTGCGTGGTTCGGGCGGCGGGGAGATCTCCGAAGCGCTGTGGCTGGCGGGCGGGCAACTCGAGCTGCCGGCGAGCCTCCTGCGCGGCACACTCTCGATCGTCACCGTCGGCTTGGGCGCCTCGCTGGGGCGCGAGGCTGCGCCCCAGCTCGCCGGTGCCGCGTTCGCGAGCGAGCTGTGCGAGCGCAGCCGTGCGATCCCGCCCGCCCAACGACGGCTGCTGATGGCCGCCGGCGCGGGCGCGGGCATGGCCGCCGTCTACAACGTTCCCCTCGGCGGCGCGCTGTTCGCGCTCGAGGTCCTGCTCGGCAGCCTCGCGCTGCCGCTCGTGCTTCCGGCCCTGCTCACGAGCCTGCTCGCGACCGCCGTCGCCTGGATCGTCATCCCCACCCATGCCACCTATGCGGTCCCGATATACGCCGTGTCGGCAAGACAGATCGTGTGGGCTGCGCTGATCGGCCCGCTCGCCGGCCTCACCGCCCTGCTCTGGGTACGGCTGGTTGCGGCGGCCAACCGATCGCGTCCCACGCGGCGGACGCTGCGGGTGCTCGCGCCGATCGTCATCTTCGGCGCGCTCGGGGCCGTGGCGATCCAGTACCCGCAGCTGCTCGGCAACGGCAAGGAGCTCGCACAGCTCGCGTTCGTTGGCAAGCTCTCGGTCGGGCTGCTCGCCGTGCTGTTCATCCTCAAGCCGCTCGTCACCGCCGCCTGCCTGGGCAGCGGGGCACCGGGCGGCCTGTTCACCCCGACGCTGGTGCTCGGCGTGCTGTTCGGTGCGCTGCTCGGCCACGCCTGGGGCGTCATCTGGCCGGGGTCGCCGATCGGCAGCTACGCCCTGATCGGCGGCGGAGCGATCCTCGCCGCCGCGATGCAGGGTCCGCTCTCGGCGACCGTGCTGATGCTCGAGCTCACGCACAGCAACGGCTCGCTCACCGTCCCGCTGCTGCTTGCCGCAGGCCTCGCCACCGTCATCGCACGACTGCTCGGAGCTCCCTCGATCTACTCGGCGCGCCTCGCCGAACCGGCTGCGACAGCACCGCCGCGACCCGACCCGCTCCCCGGGCAGGGGATTCCCGCCGGCTGATCGCCGGCGCCGCAGAGCGGGGCTGCGCCAGCGACAGTGCGCGGCAGCGGCGGCTTGCGGGGTGAGTGCGCGACCAGAACGACGTGCGCACGTACGGCTCGGCTCGCCGGTAGCTACTGCGCCCCGAGTTTCTCTGCCGCGCGAGACGCCGGCTCGCTTTCCTCGAGCTTGCGCCGCTGCGCGGCCGCAACCAGGGCGGTCGTCTTCGCTGTCGTGTAGTAGTCGGCGTAGCCATCGCGCTGTGCGGCCTGCAGGAGTTTGGGCACCGGCTCGCGCAACTCGTTGCGTACCGCCCGCGCAAGCTGTGCGGAGAGCGCAGGCTCAAGCGTGCTCGCTCCCGCCGTGTTGTCCAGCTCCATCACCCCGCGGGCCGACGAGTAGTCGTAGAGCTCGCGCTCCTGTCCGGCGGCGTCCACCGTGTTGGTGTTGGGCGTCCAGTTCGAGTACAGCGCGTACTTCGCCTTTGGCGTGCGAATGGCAACCACGTGCAGGGGCGCGTTGATCGCGTACGGTTCGATCGCGAATTCGCTGACGATCTCGTCGGTGGCGTGCAGCACCATCGCGCGACCGGGTGCGGCTGGGTTGGTGAGCATCGTCGCGATGTCGTGGCGACCGGCGAGGTGGGCGTAGCGGGATTGCCTGCGCCACGAGTTCGAGCCGGTCGCGATCGTCAGCAGCAGCGGCGCGATGTCGACGCTCGAGGTCAGACCGGTTCGCGCGCGCGCCGGCGCCGCGACCAGCACGCGGCGCAGGTCTTTGACGATCAGGGGGACCCTGATCGCCTCCTCATAGACCCCGGCGCCCTTGCCGCGCAGCCCGTGTGAGGAGCCGTACTCACCGTGGTCGGATGTGAACACCACAACTGTGTTTGCGGCCATCTGCGGCCGGCTCGCCAAGATGGACATCACCGCCCCGATCTGGATGTCCACCTCCGCGAGCAGTTTGAGGTAGAGATCCATGAACGGCAGCCATGATCTGAGCGCGTCCCCGCCGGTGTAGGAAACCGGGCCGAAACCGCCAGCTGCGGTCTGTTGCAACGACAGCTGCAGCCGCGGCTTGTGACCCGTGATCAGCTGCACCGGAGTCTCAAAGTTCGCCGGCAGCGTACCGACCACGCTGGGCGCCGAGGCCTCTGTCGCGGTCTGGGCGGTCCAGCGGTACCACCACGCAATGTCGTGCGGGTTCACGAACGACACCGTCGTACACCACGGCCGGCTCGCGGGCGCCTGGGCGTACCACGAGTTGAACTGACCGGCGATCAGCGGATCCGTGCGCCAACCCTCGCCGGGTGCTCCGTCCGGCGACGGGTAGGTGCCGCCGGAGAAGCCGTACGGCTCGAGAGCGTGCGCGTTGCGTGACGCGGTCCATTTGTTGTCGTGGCCGGTCAGGTGCCATTTGCCGAACCACGCCGTCGTGTAGCCGTGCTCGCGCAACATCGTCCCCCAGGTCGGGAACTGAGGAGCCAGGGTGCTCCCGCCGGTGACCAGGCAACCGGTCTGGTGGCTGTAGAGGCCGGTCAAGAGCGCGCCGCGCGCCGGCGTGCAGTCGTTGGCGGCGGTGTAGTGGCTGGCAAACGAAATACCGCCACTGCGCAGGCGCGCGAGATTGGGCATCAAGCCGGCCATTAGGGACGCGGTCTGAAACCCCTGCGGCGCCCGCAGTTGGTCAACCATCACCACGAGAATGTTCGGAGAACCGCGGCGTGGCGCGCGCACGGGAGCCTTGGCAAACGCCCGAGCCGGCACGGCGATCAGTTCTTCAACGACCGAGCCGCCAGCCACGACGCCACCGGCCGCGAGAGCCCCTTTCAGCAGCGCGCGCCGGTCGAAGCGTCGCTTCAGGGGCGGCTCATCGACCATGTCGGGCACCGTCAAGATCGCACCCGCGCCTCATCCGTCGCGCGCTATTAACGAGGAGTCGTTGTGTCGCGACGGATGGCCAACCCGGCCCAGCTGTTAGCCAGCAGCCCGAGGCCGCATGCGCCGGTTACCCAGGCCGGCCACGGATAGCCCGCGCCGGTCAGTGCCCAGACCACCCACAACGTCACGTTCACGGCCACCAACGCGACGGTAGAAGCACCGTAGCCGGAACGCAGCGCGACTCTCGAACACGTCGGCATATGAGGTGCAGAATCCGGTTCAGCCGGCGGCTGTTCTCGCGCCGAAGCATGCATGGCTCCAGCCAATCATGGCGAACAACGCTTGTTCATCGGTGAAATGCCGCACGCTCGCGCCGTGGTTTTCCGCTGACCAAGCCGGCAAACACAAGCCCATCGCAACCGGAGGTGGCAGTACCGTCGAGCACGGCGATCCGGTGCCAGCGTCCTCGCGCTTCCGCCGCTACGCTTGCTGGCGTGAGTCAGAATCCGCAGTTCACCATCGAGCAGGCGCGAGCCGCAGGCGAGCGGATCGGCATCGACTGGTCGACCTCGGCGTTCGACGTCGATGAGTTTCGGATCGGGATGGACGTCGAACTCGAGCACGGCACTCGTGATGCAGCGACGAACGTGACTGACGACGACGTGACGGTGACCGCGAAGATTGCCCGGGCGCACCTCAACGAGTTCCCGGACTACTACTCGCGCCTGGCAGTGATGGAGGCCCAGGCGCGCGCGTACTGGTCAGCGCAGGCCGACTAGAAGCGGGCGCTCGCGAGAAACGCCTCGCTCAGCGGCTTCACGCCCCGAGCTGCTGCAGCGCACGGTCGGATGGCTGCCACCCCCGTCGCCGGTGGAGCGCGACGGGATGGCTCGCTCAGGTCCTGCTAGGCGGTTGGGTGAGAACCGAACAGGCCCGGCCCGCGACCGCCGCCGGCCCAGGCGCCGGCGCCGTTCCAGGTGCGCTGGAGCAGAGCGTCGATTCGGCTGGAGAGGTTGGTGAGGCGTTGCTGCGCCTGCTGGCTCGTGATCCGCCCGGCGGACACGGCGGCGTCGAGCCGCGTTGTCTCGGCGGCGATGACGGCTGCCTTCAGGCCGCCAACGGACTTGTCTGGCGTCGCCGTAGCGATCTGCGCGAGGGATTGACCAGTCTGCAGGTCGGCGTGCAACGTCGCTTCGCTGATCCCGAGGTATTGCGCCGCGCTGGCGGCGCTGCCCCCGAACGCTCCTCTGGGCCCGCCGGCTCCAAACCGGCGGCCGAGGAACGGAACGCCGGTGCTCGCCTGGATGCGCGCCTTCAACGCGGTCGCCTGCGCCGGTGTCAGCCGGCCCGCAGCAACCGCCGCATCAATCCGATCGCTGTCCGACGCCTTGATCGCGGCCGTAAGCGCGCTCGGCGTAACGCCCAGTCGGCCGGCCAGGTCGTTGATGTAGGCCCGAGCACCGAAACCGGGCGACCCCTGCGTCGCAGCCACAGCGCCGGCCGCGCCCGCGAGCACGGCGAGCCCGGTCGCGCCGATCACAAGTCGCTTGTTCAGAAAGGCCTTCACGTTGATCCTTTGCTGCGGAGCCTGGAGACCATTGAAGCGCCCAACGCTGATCGCGGGATAAATCTCCACGAAACCGCGCATAAGGCTGTCCACTTCTCGGCGCCGTTTCGTGACGAGTACTGACACCAGCGCTACGCCTCAGTGGGTGGCTGCGGCAGCGAGCCGGTCGCGAGTGTCACGGGCGTGAGCGGGTCGTGTTAAGCAGCACTTGTGGCTTAGTGGGACGCTGTCATCAGGCACCCGTCGCCGATGAGTGGCTTCTCATGTGCCACTTATCGGGGTTTGGGACACCGACGCCAGAATCGCAGCCGATGCGTGCTTCGACCTGCGCTGTAAACGCCGCTGGGGAGCGCTCCCGTGGAATCCTCGACCCGCCCGCTCGCCTGAGGGAGACCCGCTGGAGATCGCGACCCGTCGCGCGGTGATGATGCGCGACGCCGGGCTGGAGCGGATTTTGGCGATCACTGTCTGGTTGATCGCTGTGGTGGTCGCGCTGTCGGGCACGCACGCATTGGTCGCCGCCGGTGGGTTCCCCGGCCATGCGTCCTCGGGCCCCGGGGCCCCGGCATCGTCATCGCCGTCGAGTTCGCCTAGCGGCCTGCGGCCGCCTGCCCAGGCCCGTGCGCCGGCACCGGCCGCTGCCGTCGTCGTGTCCGGTGGCTCGTGATGGCGATCGCCACTACCGGGCCGAGCGCGCTGTGGTATCTGACCCGCGCCACCGGCGCGGTGACGCTCGTGCTGCTGACCGCAGGTGTCGTGCTCGGCATCGCCAACGTCGGGCGCCTGCAGAGCGCCCGCTGGCCGCGCTTCGTGGTCGAGGGTCTGCACCGCAATGTCTCGCTGCTGGCGATCGCGGTGCTCGCCGTACACATCGTCACGACCGTGCTCGACCCGTTTGCAACGATTCACGCGATCGACGCGGTCGTCCCGTTCATCTCGGCCTACCGGCCGTTCTGGCTTGGGCTGGGCGCATTCGCGTCCGATCTGCTGATCGCGATCGCGCTGACGAGCATGTTGCGCCGCCGCCTCGGCCACCGCACCTGGCGAGCGACGCATTGGTTCGCCTATCTCTGCTGGCCGATCGCCCTGCTTCACGCGGTCGGCACGGGCAGCGACATCAAGCAGCTCTGGATGCAGGCGCTCCTCGCCGGCTGCGTGATCGCCTTGATCGTCGCCGTGTGGGCGCGGGTGGGATTTGGCTGGCCCGCGCGGCGCGGGTTGCGGGGCAGCGCGATCGCCGCGTCGATCGCGCTGCCTGCAGCCTTGGCGGTGTGGTTGCCGAGCGGCCCGCTCGGATCCAACTGGGCGCGACGAGCAGGAACGCCGGCCGCCGTCGCACGGGCGGCCTCCGCCGCACGCGCGGGCACTCCCGCTGCCGCTGCTGCGCGTCCGAGCTCCACGGCGCCCGGCGGCACGACGCCGACCTCAGCGTTCTCAGTCGGCGTCAGCGGCACGGTGAGCCAACGGCAGACCACAAACGGGCTCGTCGAGATCGACATCGCGCTCGCAGTCGTCGACGCTGCGCTTCCCGACCTTCGGCTGCAGATCGTCGGAAACGCGGCTGCCGGCGGCGGCGTCAGCATGACGGGGAGCGCCGTGTCGCTCGGCCCCGCGTCGAACCCAACGCTCTACCAAGGCCCGATCAGCGAACTCAACGGGACCACCATCCGAGCACGCGTGACCGCCACACACGGACGCCCCCTACGGCTTGAGCTCGCCCTGCAGATCAACCCTTCCACAGGGGCGGCGACGGGCACGCTGCGGGTGGCCCCCGATCGAGAGGATCGGTGATCGCGAACGCGCGTGCTGCATAGACCGGGAGCATCGCCCCGTTTCGGGAGCGTCGCCGTCGCGCTGGCGAGTGCCGGGCTCGTGCTTGTCGCCCTCACGGCGGCGGCGGCTCGCTCCGCCGGCGCAGCCGTCGCCTGTGGCCGGGCGACGCTGCCGGCAATCGCCGCTGTGGACGAGACCGTCCTCACGGACATCTATCGCAATGAGCTGGCCGGGACCGAGGTCAGCTTCGATCTCGCCCAGATCACCGGCGCCCACGACCTGCTCGCCGCCGTGGCACGCCACAACCAGGGCGCGACGCTCAAGGCCGTCCAGCGGATCGTCTACCACCCGGCCTGGCACATCGTGCGACTACGGGTGCTCGACGAGTCCGGACGGATCCTCGCCGACGTCGGCGGACCCTCCGTGATCGCCCCGGTCTCCGGTGTCCTGCGCTCCGGCGGCCACACCATCGCCAGCTTCGTGATGTCCGTCCAGGACGACGCCGGCGTCACGAAACTCGAGACGCACTTCGTCGGCGACCCGATCGGCATCTACTTCCAGGGGAAGCTCGTCGCCGAACTCGGCGCAAACTTCCCAGGAGCCCCGCCCAGCGGATCCGCGCTGAGCCTCGGTGGCGTCAGCTACCTGGCGGTGGCAGGGACCTTCAACGCGTTTCCGGCCGGCACGCTCAAGGCGGTGATCCTCGTCTCTCGGCCGGCGGCGTCGCTCGCGAAGCAGCCGTGCGCCACTGTCAGAGCCGGCGAGTTCGGCCGCGTGGCCGTCCGTCTTGCGCAGCTGGCCTCGGCGCTCGCGCAGCACTACTACGGGTACGCCAGCACCGTGCGGATCTACACGGGTGGCGAGGTCTTCGTGCGCCAGGGCGCCCGGCAGGTCACGTCCACCAACGGACCAGGGCCGGCCGTGCTGCCGACGAGCGGGAGCGTCGGCTATCAGGGGAGGACCTGGCTGGTGTTCTCCTTTGAGCCGCGCCGACCGACGCGTGTCTACCTGCTCGTCCCGCCGGCCTAGCCGTCAGCTTGCAGGGTCGCCGCGCCCCGCACCGTGCCGGCGGCCAGCATGCGACGCACGCCTGAGGCCTCGTGCTTAAGGTAGCGGTCGAGAAACGCAATCGACACCCGCTCGATGATGCCGAGGTACGGTTGCGCGGTCGTATACGGAGGTAGATGCGTTGCTCCGGTCAGCGTGAGCAGGAACTTGGGCCGGGGCGCGACGCTGAAAAACGTCTGCGTGGCGCTCGGAAGGTTGATCGTGTCGGCGCTGCCCTGCGTGGCGAGCAGCGGCGGCCCGCGGCGTGGGAACCTGAACGTTCCGAACTGGGGAATCTCGGCGCCCGAGAGAATCAACGCAGCGTCGACGCGCGGATCGCGGCGCGCCGGATCAAACGCGATCGCGAGCGCCGTGTCGCCGCCGTCGGACTGGCCGCTGACGGCTATCCGGTCGCGTTCGATCAGGCCGCTGAGCGGCGCGCCGCCACGGGCGTTCTCGCTCAGCATCGCGGAGATCACGAAGCTCATATCGGCCGGCCAGTTGACGAGATCCGCCTCGTTTGGTCCGCCGGGGGCAAGCGGGCTGCCGAGCTGAAACACCGGCGCGGCGACGACGTACCCGGCCCTCGCCCAGGCATCGAGCAACCCCGAGTAGATCGCGGGCGTGACGGCGAAGCCGTGACCAAAGACGACGAGCGGGTACGGGCCGGCCCCGCGAACAGGCGCAGCATCGCGGACGTCGTTGGCGCCGGCCGGCCCGACCGCGGGGTAGCGGATCTCGGTCACGAGCGTCCGCGGCTCGACGCGGCCGTTCAGAAACCGCACCGTGCGAGACCGCTCGACGAACGTGATGACTCGCAGGCCGACCGCAACGTTCGCCGCCAACCGCTCGTGCCGCGCGTCGCTCGACCGTGGCCGGAGGGGTTGGGCCGTGATCGGAGCGGTCGCAGTGCCATCGTGTCGTGCTCCTGCCGACCCCTTCGTCGCGGGCGAGCCCGCCGTCACCGCGACGAGCGAAGCGCCGCCCGTGGCGACGAGCACAACCAACGCCAGCGCGCTCAGCCGCCGCCGCCGGACCGAGCGTCGGCGGCGCGCACGGGCTCGCTCAGCTGCTGTGGGACCAACCACGGATCCTCGCTCACGCGAATCGGAGGCACAGGCGCCAACCACCCGCCGGTATAGCAGCATCGCGGGCCGTCGACGGCGGCGTACCCGACGTCGCTTTGGCGTCGTGAGCGGTTCGCGGTGAACGCGGCCTCCGATTCAGCGCTTTCCGATCGCCGGCGCGGCAGCCAGCAGCGCACAGGGGCTCGAGCCACGCGAAGCGCGCATGAGGCGAACCTGTCTGGTCGTCGTGTGCTGCCGCTCGCGTGACCGGCCCCAGCACCAGGTCAAATTCCGCGTGCTGCGTGTGCGGCGACGTTACGACGCTCCGGCGTCGCCGCGTGCGGCCGCCACCAGCTGTGCGTCGAACGGTTCGATTCGCCCGTCGCTCTCGACCACCCAGACCGTCTCGCCATCGACGAACGCCTCCTCGGCCGGGGAGCCGAGCGCCGCGGCGGCGAGCAGCGTGCCGCCGGCCAGGTAGACGTCGCGCACGGCGCCGATCCGAAACAGCGCCCGCGTCTCGTCCACCACCTCGCCGCTGCCGGCGCGCAGCACTGTTCGCAGGTTCTCTCTCATCGCCAGCACGGCCACCGCGGTGGCGATGTTCTCGATCTCGTCGGAGGTCACGGCGGCCACGGCACGGGCACGGCTGAGCGACAGGCGCTGCAGCACGGCGCGGCTGCTGCCCCGGCCGATCACGACCGGGACGTTGTACTGCCTGGCTCGCCTGATGTTGTCGGCCTCGGGGTCGCGCTCGACTGCCACGACGGGGATCCCCAGCACGCGGAGCATCATGCACAGGCGCAAGCCGACCTGCCCGAGGCCCACCACGATGACGTGGTCCTTGCGCGGCATTGTCCGCGGGCCGGCGATGGCAACCAGGCGGCGGTCCAGCAGCCGGTCGATGAGGCCTGCGATGAACACGGCGGTGAAGGCCAGCGCGGCCAGCATCATCGCGGCGGAATAGAGCTTCAGCCAGTCCGGCCCGTTGTCGATCCGCGTGCTGGGCCCCACGGTGACGATCGTCTTGGTCGCCGAGTACACGGCATCGACGACCGACTCGTGCAGCGCGAGCGCAAGCGCGACGGAGTCGGCGACGAGGATGAACACGAACCCCAGCAGACCCGCCAGGAGTGTCTTGGCACTCAGCTCGAACGGGTGCAGCAGCGAGGTCACGTTCGTCTGCAGACGATCGCCGAGGCTGTGAGCACGAATCGACAGCGGCGTGGCGACCGGGCCGTCGCTGGCGCTGCGAATGCCGAGCACGCCGTTGGCGGATCGCCGGACCGAGAGCAGGTCGTCGGCCAGGCACGCCGCAGCCAGTGACGGAGCGACGATGTCCGCCATCGACATCACGCGCACGTTGGGGACCGCGCGCCGCAGCTCCACGCCGAGATCGCGGTTGTAGACCGTCACGATCAGGCGCACACCCGGACGCAGGCCCTCGATCACGAGCGCGAGGCGCAACGACGCGTGGTCGTCGCGGGAGATGACCATCACCGCGTCGAGCGCCGGGCTCATCGCGTCGCGGATTTCGCGGTCGGTCGGCTCCTGCAGGTGACGAACGTCGACCCCCGCGTCGTCGAGGGCACGGCGCGCGACGTCAACCAGGCGCCCACGGCCGACGACCAGGATGCGCCGGTGTGTGCCGTCGGCGTCTGGTGGTCGGTCACCCATCTGGCGACCAGTATCGGTCACGTCTCGGTCGGCGGACGCTCGTCCGCGTCATGGCGAGACGAGCGGCCCGAGGTAGGTCCGGGCGAGACTCGCGGCGACGCGCGCGTCAGCGCCCGCGCCCGCGGGCAGCGAGGACACGCTGATCGTTATCAGCCGCACGCCGTCGGTGGTCAGAAGCTGATTCTCAGACGGGAACCAGTCGGCCGCGAGGCCCAGGTGCGAGATCGGATCGGGGTCCGCGCCCGCGCCGAGGTGACCCCAGATCACGTTCTGGCCGAACTCGACAACCTCCCTGACGAGTCGGTAGTACGCCTGCGGCGCGCTGTCGAGCTCGGCGACCACCGCGAGCGGCCTGCGGGCGCGCCCGCGCGCGCTGAAACGACAGCTCGCCGCACCACCGCTCGAGGTAAACGGCGAGCTGAGCACCGAATCGACGGCGATCCCTGAACTGCGCGCGAGCGCGCGGCGGGCCTGCGCCGAGCAGGGCGCCGGCAAGGCCACCGCCCTGGCGGCGTTGGCGTGAGCACCGCGGTGCGCGGCGCCGCCACAACCGACGCTGACAAGGCTCAGACCGAGTACCAACGTCGACAACCCGACCGCCGGGGCACGCAGACGCACGCTCCGGGTCGCCTGCGCCGTGAGGGCCGCCGCCATGCCGCGCTCAGCTCCTGATCCCGTCCTGCATCTCGCCGGCGGCCGTCAGACGGGCGCGGCCTCCCGGCGCCCAAACGCGTATCTGGCGTCGGCCGCCCGGCATTCCGCTGCTGCGAGGCCGAGCTCGGCTCGAACGATGTTGGTGCCGCGCACGAGCGCCACCATCTTGTAGAAGGCGATCCGGCGCGTCATTCCCTCGCGTCCGAAGCCACAGTCGCTGGAGACCAGCAGCCGCTCGGGCGCGATGTGCTCGAGCGCTCGGCGCAGCAGCGCCGCGATCCGGTCCGGGCTCTCGACGTGCAGGTTGCGGTGGTCGACGACGCCGACGGCGATCTTCTTGTCCTCGCTGATCATCTGGGCGATGACCTCGAAGTCCATGCCCCCGGTGCTCGCGCATTCGAACGTGATGACGTCGGTGTCGAGTCGGTTGAGCGCATCGAGCGCTCCGGCGTAGGACTGGTTCTCGGCGAACAGGCGCTGTTGGGCGGTGTTCCCCCAGCACGAATGGCACCAGACCTCGGTGAGCTCGCGCAGCCCCGCCACCGTGTTGTTGAAGACGTCGACGAAGAAGTCGACGTCGAGCTCCTCGACCCCGGCCCGGCGCCGGAGATGGGCGAGGTGGATGTTGGGCTCTTCGAGCTGCACGGCCTGGCAGCCGGCCACGGCGACGTCGGTCAGCTCCTCGCGGATCGCGTCGCTGAGGTCCATGATCAGCGCGCGGTAGCCGTCGTAGTAGTCGTTGGCGAGCGACATGCCGAGGACCTCGGGGGTGATCGTGCCGAACTTCACCGGGCGGTCGGTCAGCTCCTGCGCCGTCTTCCAGATCTCCGCGTACTGGAGCTGCCCGCGACCGATTTTGCCGGTGCAGCGGGGCATCACCCGCGACTCCATCGCCTCGAAGATGATCGTGCCCTTGCCGGCTCCATAGCCCGGTGCGGGTGGGTAGTCCTCGCCGCTCAGCCCGTCGAGGCGCCGCGCCGGATACAGGAACCAGCTCTGGCCGGCGACCTCGAGGTCGAAGCGGCAGTCACCGTCGGTGACGATGTCGATGCCGGCCCGCTCCTGGTCGCGGATGTGGGAACTCACCGCGTCCTGATACTGCTCGCGGTAGCGCGAGTCGCCCATCGCCTGGCGGAAGGTTCGCGTGCCCAGGTTCAACTCGAACCACGCCGGTCGCGGGATCGAGCCGGTGATCGTCGTCGCCAGCGGACGGTCCCTGGTGGCTCTCAGCATGGCCGGCGCTCGCTCCCGCTCGCCCGGCTCAGACCTGCACGACGGACTCGTAGGCCGGCACCGAGTCGCGCTGCTCGAACAGGCCGCGCTCCTGCATCCATTGCTGCGCCTGTTCATACATCGCACGCGTGTAGGGCAGGAAGACCACCCGTTCACCGGGACCGAAGCGACGCACGTCGACGCGGTCACGAAAGCGGGCCGGAATCTCCTTGAGGTAGTGGTGCTTGTAGCGCTCCGGTTCCAGGTCCAGGTCCATTTGCGCGCGCTTGAGCGCCTTGAAGTAGCGCTCGACGTCGCTGGGATCGGTCTCGGAGTTGAACATGAAGCCCGCCATGAACGTGCTGTCGACGATCCTGCGGCAGCCCTGCTGTTCGAGGATGTCGGTCTGGGCTCCCCACACCGCGGCCGCCGGAACTTCGCCGCCGAGCAGTGCGTCGACGCGGTCGTAGGGCATCCCAATGAACGCGAGCGTGATCGCGGTCGGTTCGACGAACGCCTCGAGCGCCTGGATCGTCGCGAAGTGGCTGCCAGAGTGATAGCCGACCGCCACAGCGACCCCTGCCAGGTCCTGCGGGCCGCGGATGTCGGACTCGGTGCGCACGTAGATCGCGCTCGGGAGCACCGAGTAGGCGTGGCCCCACATGCGGCCGGCCGCATCGGTCGCGGCCTGGTTGACCGCCCAGTGACAGGCGCAGCTCATGTCCCTCTTGCCGCCGCCGCCCGAGCGGTAGAGCTCATAGGCGCCCACGCGCACGTCACCGTGGTCCGGCTCGAGGATGTCCTGGCCGGCGTTCTCCAGCATCCTCACGTCGATCTCGAAGGCGAGACCTTCGTCGTCGAAATATCCCTTCTCCGCGGCAATCCAGTCCTGCAACCGCCCGTGCGTCGCAATCCGGAACTTTCCCATCGCTCCTCCGTCCCCCCCGCTGCGTGTCAGGTCCGCAACCGCCAGGTCAGCCTACGCGATGAAGCGTAGGCGGTTTGGCGGGCTGCGACCGTGACGGCCGGGGGTCTGAGGATCCTCGGTGCTCCGCACGGGCCACGCATCGGCCGGAGCCTGAATCGGCTCGCCGCGCGCGGCGCGCCGCTTCAGTCGTCGCGGTCGCGGCGTCGTCGGTGGTGCCCGGGCCGCTCGCGGGGTACCCACACCTCGCCGGAGGCCTCAGCGGTCTTCCCCGCCGCTGGCACGGCGGCTCGCTACCGCGGGTCCCAGCCGGTGCTCGCGCGGTAGGACTCGGCCAGCGCCCGTTCGAACGGGACCGCCGGGTGGACCGTGGTCAGCCACGCGGTCATCGCCTCGGGCTCGAGCGGGCGCGAGATCAGATAGCCCTGTGCCAGGTCGCAGTTCAGGGCGGTGAGGATCGCCAATGTCTCGGAGTCTTCGACGCCCTCGGCGACGACGCGCAGGCCGAGGCTCAGCCCGAAGCCGACCATCGCCATCAGGTAGGTCCGCGCGCGGTGGCGGGTATCGGAGACGTACGAGCGGTCGATCTTGACCTCTGAGAACACGCCGAGCGCGTGCAGCCGTGAGATCGAGCCGTGGCCGGTGCCGAAGTCGTCGAGGGCGATATCGATCCCCAGCTCGTCGAGCGCGCCGAGCACGCGGCTGGCCTGCTCGGCATCGTCGAAGACCGCGGTCTCGGTGACCTCGACGGTCAGGTGCTGGCCCGCCACGCGATGGACATCGAGCTTGGTGGCGATGCGCTGGGGGAGCGTCTTGTCCGCGAGGTCAGTGGCCGAGAGGTTGACCGACACACGCACGGCGATGTCCGCGCGACGCCAGTCGGCAAGCTGAGCGAGGGCCAGATCGAGCACCCGGTCGGTCAGCCGGCGCATCAGCGCGCTTGCTTCCACAGCCGGAAGGAACTGGTCGGGCGGTACCAGCTCGCCGTTGCGACGCCAGCGGACCAAGGCCTCGACGGCGTCGACGCGCCGGCTGCCGGGTTCGATCTGGGGCTGGAAGACGAGCTCGATCTCGCCGCGGTCGAGCGCTTCACGGATGGCTCGCACGGTCCGGCGGCGCCCGGGCACCCAATCCCTGGCCTGGGCGCGGGCCAATCGAATCCACAACGGCAGCAGTAACAATCCGAGCAGCGCCGCACCGCCAACGACGAACAGCACGTTGCGCCGCAGCGACCTGGTGGCCGCCGCATTGATCGGCTTGAGCGACAGGTCGGCCTCGAAGGCCCCGTAGACCACGCCGCGCTGGTCGGTCAGCGGGTCGAGCGCTTCCAGGACGCCGGTGGGCTTTCCTGAGACCGGATCGATCGCGTGCGGATCGGTCCGCGTGACCGGATGGCCGGCCAGAGCGGCGACCAGCTCGGGGACCTTGTTCGGCCGGGTGCCCTCCTCGCGCTCGACGCTCGAATAGACGACGCGACCCGAGCGATCCCAGATGACCAGGTCGTCAAGCAGCCCCTCCGCCCGCCCGCGTTGGACGGCTCCGTCGAGTTGCCGGGCGGCCGTCGGCGACAGCCCGCCCGCGATCGCCGACGGGGTCAGACCCGGGAGCTCGACGCCGATCGCCACGAGCAGGGCGATCCCGCGCGTTGCGCGCGCGTCGGCAGCCGCCTTCGTCGTGCCGGCGGTGCCCTGCGCGACCAGCAGGGCAGCCACCCCGATCACGAGAAAGACCGCGGCCATGCTCGCCACCAGGAACGCTCTGGCGCGCGCACCCGCCGTCCACATCAGCGCGTTCATCCGTCCGCGCTTCGCGCGCCCACCGGTGGCCGATTCACACCGGGCGCCGGTTTCGGACCGCGGCCCGGACGCGCGGTCGTCGATGGCGGATCTGGGTGCGGGATCGGCTGGGTCATCGGCTCGGGCCCGCGGGACACGCAGGACACCTCTTCTATCGGCAATACAGCCCCAAATGAGAGGCCCGGTCGCTGTCGCGCGCTCGCTACCGTCACGCCGCGGTGCCCGCACCCGCACCCGGGGCCGCGCATTCCGTAGTTTGCCCCTGGCACCGCGTGGACTTGCTCGGCTTCGAGCTTCGGTGCAGAGGCATAGGCTCCCGTGCATGGATAGCGTGGACGACGGCCCCGTCGAGCCGTTTGATGTCGTCATTGCCGGCGGCGGCGTAGCCGCGCTCGAAACGGCGTTCGCACTGCGTGCTCTCGCCGGCGAGAGTGTCCGCATGACGCTCGTGGCGCCCGAGCGCGAGTTCGCCTACAGGCCGATGGCCGTGCGCGAGCCGTTCGCGCTCGCACCGGCACGGCGCCGCCAGCTCGCCCAGATCGCCAACGACGTCGGTGCCGAGCTGATCACCGACAGCTTCTCGTGGGTCGACGCGCCGCGGCGCCTCGTCCACCTGGACGGTGCCGGGCGGCTGCACTACGACGCCCTCGTGCTGGCCCTCGGCGCTCGCGCCCACGCGCGGTACCCGCACGCGATCACGGTCGACGATCGGCGGCTCGATGACACCCTCCACGGGCTGATCCAGGACATCGAAGGCGGCTACGTGCACCACGTCGCGTTCGTGATCCCCGGCCCTTTCGCGTGGCCGCTGCCGGTCTACGAGCTCGCCCTGATGACCGCCAGCCGAGCCCACGAGATGAACACCGAGCTGGCGGTCACGATCGTCACGACCGAGGCTGACCCGCTGGCCGTGTTCGGCGACGGCGCGAGCGGCGCGGTCGCCCGGTTGCTGCACGAGCGCGGCATCACGACGATCACCTCCGCCCGCTGCGAGGTTCCGGATTCGCGCCTGGTGGTGATCAACCCCGGCGACCGTCGCCTCGAAGTCGACCGTGTCATTGCGCTGCCCGAGCTGCGCGGTCCCGCCGTGCGGGGCCTGCAGGCCGGGCTCCGCGGATTCATCCCCGTCGACGAGCACTGCAAGGTGCGCGGCGTCGAGCGGGTGTTCGCGGCCGGCGACGCGACCGACTTCCCCGTCAAGCACGGCGGGCTCGCCGCCCAGCAGGCCGACACGGCCGCGCAGGCGATCGCAGCACTGGCCGGGATCGAGATCGACCCCAAGCCGCTCGACGCGGTGATTCGCGGCATCCTGCTGACCGGAGCGAAGCCACGCTATCTGACAGCCCAGCTGATCGCCGGGCACGGCTATCGCTCCGAGATCACCGACACCCCGAGCTGGTCGCCGCCGACCAAGATCGCCGCACGCTACCTCGCCCCCTACCTCGACGAGCTCGGGGTCAGCGGCTCGGTCGCCTGACGCGCGCGCGGCGCGCCTCACGGCGATCAGCTGAACGCTCCGCCGCCGTCGTCGTGCTGCGCGCCTGGCGCGGGCGCTCAAGCGTGCGGCCCGGCCCCACGCGCGCCACCCAGGCGCTGAACACGTGACGCCCCCATGCGTCGCTGAAGCGGACGGTGATCGCCAGCATCATGTGCTCGCGGTGCCGTGAGCCGTTGGCGATCACGACGAGCCATTGGTAGGGCCTGCGCTCGAGTTCGTAGTAGTAGCCGAGGCGCTGGTGTGAGCCGTCGGCGAGCACCCGGTCGCCGTGGCGGACGAGGAAGTAGCGCACGGCCGGCTCGATCGGCTGGGTCGAGAGGTTGCTTGGTCCGAGCGACAGCCGGACGGTCTGGCTGGCCGGCACGACCTGATCGAGGCGGGCCGCGATCGCGGCGATCGGCCGGTACTGGCTGGCGTGCGAATCCGCCTTCTGCGTCGCGGCGACCGCCGCGCCCGTCGCGACGATCCCGCCGAGACACGCCAGCGAGCCGACCGCGCATGCGGCGCGCAGCGACCCGGCCGGCAGGCGCGCGACCCCGCTGGTGACTCCTCGGCGCAGCCGCCCGCTGGCGAGCGCCAGCCAGCGCAGCGACAGCCACAGCGACCAGGCGAGGACCAGCCAGACCCAGAGGCCGACCATCGCGCCCCACCACGTGGTGTAGCCGGTCGTCGCGGCCAGCAAGGGCACGCTTGGCGTCTGCGCGACGATCGCATCCAGCGACGCGCACAGCGCGAGGCCGATCAACGCGGCCGCGCCGAGATCGGCGCGGCGTCGCAGGAATCCCACCGCCGCGAGGAGTCCGAGCGCGGCGAGCAGCGCCAGCGTCGAATCGGTCGCGACGCCGGTCGGCGTCGCCCGAATGTCGTTCTTATGGCTCCAGGCCGTCGGCGGAACCGACAGCCACCACGGCTGCCAGCCGACGGCGCGGACCACGGCGTTCCAGCCGATCGGGGCGCCCAGCGTGGCGCCCCGGTTGCCCACGGTCTGCACGATCAGGGTGACGTTGCCCGGATGCCCTTCGATCTCGTCGATCGCCGGCGCGGCCCAGCAGACCCCGGCCACCAGCACGGCCGCCACGACCCAGCGCCACACCGGCGCACGCGCGCGCTGCAGCTCCCGAAGCGGTTCCTCGGCCGATTTCGCCCGCCGCCTGCGGACTGCGCCGGCGACCAGTCCGCCGAGCGCGACCGCCAGCAGCCCAACGGTGGGCACGACATAGGTCAGGTGCGTCTGGGTGACGAAGCTCGCAACGAGCACGGTCAACGGCAGCAGTCGGTGATCACCGCAGGCCAGCGACCAGCAGAGGAAGATCAGCAGCAGGAACGGGAACAGGCCGGCGGCCGGGTTCCAGACGTCGTGCAGCGACTCCGACGACAGCGACTGGCACATCAGCCCGATCGCGGCGGCGGTCGCGAACATCAGCACCAGCCCGCCACGGCGGCGCGCCAGCGCCACGCAGCCGACGATCGCGAGCGTGTTCATCGCTCCCATCGTCACCGCGATGCTGGCCGAGCTGCCGAAGCGCGCGGGGAGAGCCAGCAGCCAGTACAGCAACGGCCCCGGGCTGTGCACGACCTGGCCCGTGACGAGTCCCGACTCCGAGTACTGCCCGATCAGCGGCGAATGCGCGGTCAGGACGTCCCAGGCGCGCGTGACGATGATGCCGTCGTCACCGGCCGGCTCCCAGCCGACGCGGACCGCGTGAACCGTCGACACGAGCACCGGTACCGCGGCGGCCACGCCGGCGGCCATGCAGGGCAGCGCGCGGCCCAGGCGAGCCGCCGCCCGCGCCAGCAGTCCGCGCAGCGCCAGCAGGGCGGCAGCGAGGCCGGCGCGCGCAGCAGCAACCCGTGCCTGCTCGGCGGAGCCTCGCGTGTCGGGGAACGCGACGCTCAACGGGGTCGCAATCGCGGTCGCATGGACGTGTCCTCGGTGTTCTGCTGCGCTCGTCAGTCTCCTCTTTCTGTCGGCCGGATGCGGCGCGCCCTGGCGCCTCGGACGGGAGCGTTGCCGCCCGGGGTTCGGGAGCTCCACGCGCAATCGGCCCTCTGCCGGAGAGCGACCGCGGCTCGATCGCGGCCCAGCGATCCTTGCCGAGATTCTCGTGACATCTGATACGTTGACCAGATCGCCTCAGTGGTCGACCTTGCTCCCGGGCCGCTTCAGGAACGGGAGAAGGGATTTCCACTGAGAGAGAGGATCTCGCGATGATCGGCCGCCGACGTCCGGCATGGAAAGCACAGCAGCAGCGGCGCGAGGAGAGCGCCGGCGACCGGGGGGGCGGACGCGTCGACGCGTCGACGCGCGACCGGGACCGGGTGGCAAGCGCAGGCTGCAGCGAGGCGACGCTCGCACGCGACCGGGTGAGCGGCGACCATGCGACCGGCGAGCGCGCCGTGGCCGCGGAGGATCGCGAGGCGTCGCGGACGCTGATGTCGGCGGTGATGCTCTCGGCCGCGCTTGACCATGCGAGCGCGACGGCCGCCGAGGATCGCCTGTGGGACATGTCGCTCGACCTGCTCGCCACGGCCAGCCACGATGGCTACCTGACGCGCCTGAGTGCGAGCTGGGAGCAGGCCCTGGGGTACTCGCGGGCCGAGCTGATGGGTCGCCCCTACCTCGAGTTCGTGCACCCCGAGGACCTCGAGCAGACGGTCGCCCGGACGACCGCGTTGCTGAACGGTGGACCGCCGACCGTCAACTATGAGAATCGCTTCCGCGCCGAGGACGGCAGCTACCGCTGGTTCGCATGGAGCGCGCGGACCGGCAGCGACCCGCCGATGATCTGCTTCGTCGTCCGCGACCTGACCGAGGCCCGCAGCGGCGCCCGCGAGCTCCACGCCACGCTCGAGCTGCTGCGCCAGGGCTTCGAGAACGCCGCGGTCGGGATGTCGCTGACGGGCTCGGGGGGCGCCGGCGTGGTGCGCGTGAACCGCGCGATGCTCCAGCTCACCGGTCGTCGTGAGGACGAAGTGCTGGCCTGCCGGGCCTTTGCCGACTTCACGCATCCCGACGATGCCGGCGCCGAACGCGCCGCCTTCGCACGGCTCTCGGCCGGCGAGCTCGAATACGACGAGACCGAGGAGCGCCTGCTGCGACCGGACGGGTCGTCGGTCTGGGTCCTGCGGTCGGCGATCCCGCTGCGTGACGCCGATGGCCTCAGCACCGCCCTGTTCGTCCAGGCCGTCGACATCAGCGAGCAGAAGCGCCGCCACGAGCTGCTCGACCGCGACGTCGAGGAGGTTGCCTGGATTCGGCGCATCCGCGACGCGATCGATCACGATCGGCTCGTGCTCTACGCCCAGCCGATCATCGCGCTGGCCACGCGCGAGGTCGTCCAGCAGGAGCTGCTGCTGAGAATGATCGGCCCGGCCGGAGAGCTGATTCCGCCACGGCAGTTTCTGCCCACAGCGGAGAAGTACGGCCTCGTCGAAGAGCTCGACGCGTGGGTCGTCTCGCAGGCCGTGAAGTTCGCCGCCCGGGGAGAGCCGGTCGAGGTCAATCTCTCCGCGGCGTCGATCGGCAGCGCCAGGATCCTCGCGCACATCGAGCGCGAGCTGCGCAATCGCGGCGTCGACCCCGCCAAGCTCGTGTTCGAGATCACCGAGACGGCGCTGATGGACAACGTCGAGCTTGGCGAACGCTTCGCGCAGCGACTGACGGCTCTGGGCTGCTGCTTCGCGCTCGATGATTTCGGCACCGGGTTCGGCAGCTTCACCTACCTCAAGCGCCTGTCCGCCCGGTATCTGAAGATCGATATCGAGTTCGTGCGAAACCTGCGCCACAACGAGCGTGATCGCCACGTGATCAGGGCGATCGTCGCGCTGGCCACCGGGTTCGGTCAGCAGACGATCGCCGAGGGCGTCGAGGACGAGCAGACCCTGGTCCTGTTGCGTGAGCTTGGTGTCGACTTCGGCCAGGGGTTCCATATCGGCCAGCCCGCCCGCCACGTGGCGTTCGCCCGATGAGCGGATCGGCGGCGGCGCGGGCGGCGCGACGAGACTGCCGGCTGCGTGGCGCCCGGCGGCTCGGGCAGCCCGGGGCGCCACCCCCGCCGCAGCGTCTGGCGCCCGGCCCCCAACCGGGCCGCCACTAGACTGGAGCCGTGTCGAAGTTCTGCCGCCACGGCACGCTCGCCGAGCGCTGTCCGATCTGCCACGCGAGCGTCGAAGCGGCTGCGCGGGCGCCCTCGCCGCGGGCTCGCCGCAGCCCAACCGACACCCGACCGCGTCGCCAGATCAGCTCGCGCGGCGGGTTGACGGTCCGCCACGAGGCGCGGGCGGACGACGACGGTCATCGCTCGCCGCTCGCCCCCGGCCTGCGCTCGTCCCACGACGCCCGGCGCCTGGCCGGCGAGATCGCCTTTGCCGTGGCGCGCCTGGCGGCGCTGTCTGGCGAGCCGGCGGGGACCTACGCCCGCATCGCCGCCGAGCCGGACCTCGAGGAGGCCACATGGCTGGCCGTGCTGACGGCCTACCTCGGACCGCTCGAGGGCGATCAGCCGTTTTCGACGATCGAGGCCGTTGGCACCCCGTGGGGCGAGCTGCCTGAGCTCGAGCACGCCGAGCTGGGACCGCGGACGGCGCATCAGCACGACCGCGGTGCCCAGACCCTCGCCGCCTACGCCCGCTTCGCGACACGCGCCGGCAGCCAGCAGCTCGCCTTCACGGCCGATTCGTCGTGGACCGCGGAGCTCCGCTTTGGCCGGATCTTTGAGCGACTCGCCGTGCCGGGGCTGCACCGCCGGGCCCGCTATGACCTGCTCGTGACGCTCGGCCGGCTGGGTCGCTACCCGCTCGCCGCGCCGGGGCTGTTGCTGACCGAGGACGATCCTGTGACCCTCGCCGCGAAGCGCGTGTTCGGGATCGGCGACCGGCTCACGCTCGAGCGGCGCGCCGGCGAGCTTGCCGCGGCCGCCGAGGCGCCGGTTGAGGCGCTCGACCTCGCGCTCGAGAACTGGGCGCGCAGCGACCGGATTACGCAGGGCTTCCGCGGTGTCGGCGATGACGCGTACGAGCTGCGGGCCCGCCGCGCGCTGGGCTGCTGATCAGTCGAGGATCGCGCGCTCGCCGAGGTGCGCGCCAACCTTGCGTTTGACCCGCTGCAGCGCGTTGTCGACGGTCTTGGTGTCGCAGTCCAGGCGCCGCCCGATCTCATCGTAGGAACGCCCGTCGAGGTACAGCGCGAGCACGCTGGACTCGAGCTGGGAGAGGCTCGTCGAGAGGCAGCCGACCAGCGAGCGCAGCTCCTCGGCGGAGATCGCCTGCTTCGCCGGGTCGTTCACCGAGGGACCGGCGATCAGCTCCTCGAGCGTCGGCGCCTCATCGTCGGCGCCGGCCCCGGCCGGTGCCGAGAACGACACGTAGTGGTTCAGCGGCGTGTGCTTGTTGCGCGTGGCCGTCTTGACGGCGGTGATGATCTGGCGGGTGATGCAGAGCTCGGCGAAGTTGCGGAAGCTGGATTCGCGGTCCGTGCGGTAGTCACGGATCGCCTTGTAGAGGCCGATCAGGCCCTCCTGGATCAGATCGTCGCTGTCGCCGCCGGCGAGGAAGTAGGAGGAGGCCTTCAGCCGCACGAAGCCCTTGTAGCGACCGAGCAGCCGGGTGTAGGCGGTGGGATCGCCGGATTTCGCCAGCGCGATGAGAAAGCCATCCTCAACCTGAGGTTGAGAGTACGACTGTCTTGAGACTTGGGCCACGAGCCGTTCCTTTTTCGTGCCTTGCACAGGCAGGATTGCTCAGTGGCGCACTCCTCCCCTGGCGCCGACTGCCGATATGAAACAAGGCCTAAACCTAAGGTTCAGCCTTGATGTACGACGCACATTAACCGCAGTTATGGAGTCCTGTCAAGGGGCTCGCGCTTCTGCAACACCTGGTACAGCAACGCGCCCGCGGCGGCGTTGACGTTGAGCGAGGCGATTTGGCCCCGCAGCGGCAGCCGTACGAGGGCGTCGCAGCACTCCGCGACGCGCCGTCGCAGCCCTCGCCCCTCGGCCCCGAATACGATCACGACCCCGCCGCCGTAGTCCGGTTGCGTGTAGTCGGTCGCCTGCGTCGAGGCGGCCGCTCCGTAGCACCAGCAGCCGGCGGCGCGGGCCGACAGCAGGAAGTCGGCGAGGTTGCGCGCGCGGGCGATCCGCAGATGCTCGACGGCGCCCGCCGACGCGCGACAGACCGCCGGAGTGACCTCGGCGGCGCGCCGCTCGCAGATCACCACGCCGCTCGCGCCGACGCACTCCGCCGTGCGACAGATCGCGCCGAGATTCTGGGGGTCCTGCACCTCATCCAGTGCGACGATCAGCGGCGAGGGGCCGTTCAGCAGCTCGCCGGTCGAGACGTACGGATAACCGGCCAGCTCGGCGCAGATGCCCTGGTGCTCGCGCGAGCCGCAGGCACGCTCGATCGCCTCGGCCGAGCTCACGCGTATCGGCCGGCTGCCGAGCCATGGTTCGCGCGAGAGCGCCTCGGTGATCAGGATCTCGCCGACCGTCGACGCCCGGCGCCCGCGCAGCGCTTCCTTGACGGCGTTGCGTCCGTAGACGATCACGCCAGCGGGGTGAGCTCGAAGCCGCTCGGGGTGTCGCGGACCGACCAGCCGCCCGCCTCGATCTGCGCCCGCAGCTCGTCGGCGCGCGCGTAGTCGTCCTCGCCGCGCGCGATCGCTCGCGCCTCGGCCAGCGCCACCAGCTCGGCCGGCGGGCCGGGCACCTCAAAGAGGTTCTCCAGGCCGAGCACGCCGAGCATCTCGCGCAGGTCGCGATCGCCTACCGGACCGGCGCGGCGGTTGGCCTCGCGGATCCAATCCCACATCGCGGCCAGCGCGCTCGGCGTGTTGAAGTCATCGGCGAGCGCCGCGAAGAAGCGGTCGCGCAACGGTCGCAGCTCGGGCGGCGAATCGCCGGCGACCAGGCGCCGTGCCGCGTCGCGGATCCGCTGCACGCTGGCTGCCGCCGCCGCGATCGGCTCAGCGCCGTAGGCAATCGGCTGGCGGTAGTGGGCGCCGGCGAAGTAGAGGATCACCGCATCGCGGCCATGCCGGTCAAGCACCTCATGCAGTGGCGCGATATTGCCGACCGACTTCGACATCTTCTCGCCGTCGGTCGCCGCCAGCAGCCCGTTGTGCATCCAATGGGCGGCGAGTTCGGCACCGCGGGCGCTGCGGGTCTGGGCCGCCTCGTTCTCGTGGTGGGGGAACAGCAGGTCGACCCCCCCGCCGTGGATGTCGAAGCCGACTCCGAGCAGGCTCTCGGCCATCGCCGAGCACTCGATGTGCCAGCCCGGTCGCCCCCGCCCCCAGGGCGCATCCCAGGCGCTGTCCTCGTCCGCCTTGTGCGCCTTCCAGAGCGCGAAGTCCAGCGGATCCTCCTTCAGATCGACGCCCTCGACGCCCTCACCCTGGTCCATCGAATCGACGTCGCTTCCCGACAGCGCGCCGTAGCCGGCGTCGCGCCGAACCCGGAAGTAGACGTCGCCGCCGGCGACATACGCGCGCCCGAGCGCCAGCAGCACCTCGATCTCCTCGACCATCGCGTCGATCGATGCGCTCGCCAGCGGCTCGTGGTCGGGCCGCCCAAGTTCGAGGCGGTCGGTGTCGGCGAGGTAGGCGGCCGTCATCGCCTCCGCCAGCTCGACGCTCGAGCCGCCGCGCGCGGCCGCGTAGATCTTGTCGTTGACGTCGGTCACGTTGACGACCAGGCAGACCGCGTAGCCGGCGTGCTCGAGGAAGCGCTTGAGCAGGGCGAAGACCACGAACGGACGCGCGTTGCCGATATGGATCCGCGCATACACGGTCGGTCCGCAGACGTAGATCCCGACGCGGCCGGGATCGCGCGGCACGAATTCGCGGACACTTCGAGTGCGGGTGTCGTAGAAGCGGAGCTCAGCCATCGAGCGTCGCGATCGCCAGCGCCGCCACGCCTTCGCGGCGTCCGACGAAACCGATCGCCTCGCCGCTGGTCGCCTTCACGTTGACGTTGGACGGATCGAGCGCCAGAGCCTCGGCGAGCCGCTCACGCATGCGCTCGCGCGCCTCGCCGAGCTTTGGCTCCTCGATCACGACGGTGGCGTCGACGTTCACGATCGCGTAGCCGGCGCCGCGCACGAGGGCGACCGCGGCGCGCAGAAGCCCGATCGAATCGGCGTCGCGGTAGCGCTCGTCGCTATCGGGGAAATGCATGCCGATGTCGCCGAGCCCCGCGGCACCGAGCAGCGCATCGATCACGGCGTGCGTCAGGACGTCGGCATCGGAGTGGCCGTGCAGCCCGAGTTCGCTCGCCAGCTCGACCCCGCCGAGGACCAGCGGGCGCCCGGCCACCAGGCGGTGGGAGTCGTAGCCGAGGCCGCTGCGCACGCTCATCGCCCGAGCGGCTCCAACCGGCGCTCGCGCCGCTCGAACACCGCGAGCTGAGCCACGCCGAGCGTCTCGAGCAGCTCGAGCGCCTGGTCGTAGGCGAAGCCGACCTGCTCCGGCAGGTGCGCGTCGCTCGACAGCGCGATCGGCGCCCCCGCCTCCAGCACGCCTTCGATGAACGCCGGGGCCGGATAGATCTCGGCCACGGGCTTGCGCAGCCCGGCCGTCGAGACCTCGACGGCGATCCCGGAGTCGGCGATCGCCTCGAGCGCCGGCTCGTAGTAGCGCCGCAGGTCGCCCGGCGGCAGCGGTCGGCTCGAACCCCACATCTTCACCAGGTCGGGGTGGGCGAGGATGTCGAAGATCCCGCTGCGCGCCGCGGCGGCCAGCGTCTCGAAGTAACGCCGCCAGACCTCCTCCGGGCCTCGCGCGCCGTTCCAGATGTCGAAGCGATCGAAATCGACCGCGAGCTCACCCAGGAAGTGCACCGAACCGACGACGTAATCGAGCTCACAGCGATCGATCAGATTCTGCGTGCGGTCCTCGCGTCCCGGCACGAAGTCGACCTCGAGACCGAGCCGCAGGTCGGTCTCCTCGCGCACGAAGTCGCAGTAGGCGTCGATATCGTCGAGCGCCTGCTCGCGCCAGAACGGATGGTCCCAGACGCCCAGCGACTGCTGGAAGCGATGGATGTGCTCGGAGACCCCGAGCTCGGCGATCCCCGCCTGTTCGGCCGCTTCGCGGTAGCGCGCGACGTTCGCCGGCGTGAACGCGCTCGCGAAGGTCGCGTTGATGTCGTCGGGGCGAAGATGGACGTGATAGTCGGTCAGCACGCGAGCGATTCAATCAACTCGCTCGGCGAGGAGTTGCTCGGCGACCTTCAGGTCGCGCCTGGTGGTCACCTTGAGGTTCTCGGCCGGGGCCGCCACGACCCGCACGAGCCCCCCGGCCCGCTCGACGAGCCAGGCTTCGTCGGGCGCCGCGGCGACGATCTCCTCGGGCATCGCGAGCGCCCGCTCGAGCGCGGCGCGGGTGAAGACCTGCGGCGTCTGGACCGACCACAGCCGGGCGCGATCGAGCGTGCGCACGACGATCTGCTGGCCATCGACCTCCTTCATCGTGTCGGTGACCGGCGCTGCCGCGATCGCGCAGTCGACGCCCTCGAGGCCGGCCAGCACGGCCTCGATCAACCCCGGCGTGACGAGCGGGCGGGCGCCGTCGTGGACGAGCACCGGGTCGCCGTGCTCCGAGGCGGCCCTCAGCGCCGCGCGGACCGACGCCGAGCGGACCTCGCCCCCGACCGCTCCAACGCAACCCGGGGGCGCATCGACGCCCGCGGGCAGCGCGACCACGATCTCCGTGACGGCGTCAACGGCGCGCAGCGCCGCGACGCTCCACCACAGCATCGGCCGGCCGGCGAGCTCGACAAGCGTCTTGGGCCTGGCGGACCCAAGACGCTCCCCTCGTCCGGCGGCCACGACGAGCGCGACCGCCACGGCGTCCTTGTCCTTGCCCCGGCGTCAGCGCCCGCCGACGACGGTCTCGCCGTTCGGCGACCGCGACAGCAGCCCGTCGAGGTACTCCTCGGCCTCGTTCTCGTCCTTGTCGAGCGCGTACATCAGCTCGGAGGCGAGGATCTTCTTGGCCCGCGTGTACATCTGCTTCTCGCCGCTCGAGAGGCCCTTTTCGTTCTCGCGCAGCGCGAGGTTGCGGACGACCTCCGCAAGCTCGTAGATGTCGCCGGTCTTGATCTTGTCGCGGTTGTGCTTGAACCGGCGATTCCAGTTCTTCGGCATGTCCGAGACATCGTCGCGGAGCACGTTGAGGACCTTCTCAACCGTCTCCTCGTCGATCACGCGGCGCAGCCCCGCCAGTGCGGCGTTCTCCGTCGGGACCATCACCGTCATGTCGTTGTGCAGGATCTTGATCGTGAGGTACTCGCGACGCTCGCCGAAGACCTCCTTGATCTCCTTGGCCTGCACCTGGCCGGCCCCGTGGTGCGGGTACACGACGTTGTCACCGAGCTCGAACTCGATGTACTCGACCTCCACGGTGACCTCGAGTTCGACGTCGACGTCAGCGTCGACCTCTACGTCGGCGTCAGCGTCGATGTCGACCTCGAGCTCCGAGTCGGGGTCCAGCTCGTCCTCCAACAGGCGTGCTTCGACTGTTCCGGGAATGATGTCCTCCTTGGCTGGCACGCCCGACGTTCGTGACGGGCGAGGCGTGTTCACGTTTGCAGATAGCGGTCCACGAGGTTGATCTCCTGCAACCGGCGAAGGCCCTCGCGGATGTCCTTCGCACGGATCTCGCCGACGCTCTCGACCGCCTCGAGCTCGGCATCGCTTGCGGCGAGCAGTTCGTCGAGCCCGCCGAAGCTCCTGACGATGTTCGTGACGATCAGCTTCGGCAGACGCGGGATGCGCCCGAGGATGCGATAGCCACGCGGCGCCACCGGGTAATCCAGCGTGTTCAGCTTGCGGTCGTAACCGAGCAGCTCGGCGAGCCGCCCGAAGTCGAGCAGGTCCTGGTGGCCGAGCCGGCCGATCAGCTCGAGCACGGAGGCGAACTCCTCGTCGCTGTCGCCGGCGATGTAGTCGTGCACCAGCGCGGCCTTCTCGGCCGCCGTTCCGAGCATCGTCTCCTCGAGATGCATCTCGATCAGCCGGCCCTCGCTGCCGAGCTCGACGATGTAGCGCTCGATCTCGACGGCCATGCGCGTGACGAGCTCGGCGCGCTGGAGCACGGTCAGCACGTCGTGCAGCGTGCCGCCGCCCTCGAACTCGAGCGCCGTCAGGCGCGTCGACACCTGGTCGAGGCGCGCGCGGTACTTGTCGAGGGTCGCGAGCGCCTGGTTGGCCTTCGCGAGCACGATCGGGATGTCCTCGAGGATGTACTTGACGCCGTCGACGTAGAGCGAGATGACCTCCCGGCGCTGGGAGATGGCGATCACCAGCGCGTCGGTCTGCTTGGCAACGCGCTCAGCCGTGCGGTGGCGCGTGCCGGTTTCGACCGAGAGGATCGTCGGATCGGGCATCAGCTGCACGTTCGCCATCGGGATCTTCGTGGCGTTGGCGTTGAGCGTGATCGCCCCGTCCATCTTCGCGAGCTGGTAGAGCAGCGCCGGCGTGTAGTCGACGTCGACCTTGATCCCGCCCGAGAACAGGAACGCCAGCTCGTCGGGCTCGCCGATCACGAGCAGGCCGCCGGTGCGCGCGTGGAGGATGTTCTCGATGCCCTCCCGCAGCGCCGTCCCGGGCGCGACCATCTCGAGCGCGCGCACCAGTTTTGGCTCCTGTCGCGACTCGATGTCGTGTACGTCTTCAGATCGAGTCGCTGCCATACTTCCGCCCATTCTAGCGCGATTCGTCGGCAGGAGCCCCCGCCAGGCGGGGGTTTCGGCTCACGCGCCGGCCCGCCGGGCGACGATTCAACGCTCGCGCGCGAGCAGTTCCAGGCGGTTGCCGAACGGGTCATCGACGTAGAAGCGTCGCGCCCCGGGCAGGTCGGCGTCCCAGCAGGGCTCGTGGCCGAGCCGCGCGAGCTTGCCGGCGAGCGCGTCGAGCGCCGCCGCCGAGTCGAGCATGAGCGCGGGATGCGCGCGGCGCGCGGGCGCGAAGTGCGCCTCGATGCCGATGTGCAGTTGCTGGTTGGCGCCGGCGGCGAACCACAGGCCGCCACGGACCGCGAGCACGGGCGGTTTCGGCAGCTCGGCCATCCCGAGCGCGTCGCCGTAGAACGATCGCGCCTGCGGCTCGCCGCCCGCCGGCGCGGCGACCTGCACGTGATCGAGGCCGACGATCATCGCGTCAGGCAGCCGCCGCCCGCGCCAGACGTGGCTCGCTCGCGCCGCCGCTCGCCACGGCCAGCGCGGCGCGCAGCGTTGCGACCTCCGTCGCCTCGGTCCCGCACGGCGCGATCACCGGATCGAGGCCGAACTTGCGCGCCTCCGCGATCCGCCGCTCGGGGTGACCGACCCAGCGCAACTCGCCGGTCAGGCCCAGCTCGCCGAAGGCCGCGAGCGGCGCGCGCCCGTCGGTCGATCCGAGCGCGACGCCGCGGGCCGCGCTGGCCACCGCGAGGGCCACGGCGAGGTCGGCGCCGGGCTCGTCGATGCGCACGCCGCCGACCACGTTGACGAACACGTCCGAGCCGCCGAGCGGCACGCCGCCGTGCCGGGTCAGCACGGCGAGCACCAGTGCCAGGCGGTTGCGGTCAAGCCCGTTGAAGACGCGCCGCGGCGGCACGAGCTCTGACGGCGTCACGAGCGCCTGCACCTCGACCAGCAGCGGGCGGCTGCCCTCCATCGCCGCGAGCACGACGCTGCCCGGGGCGCCGGTGGCCGCCTCGACGAAGCGCGCGGAGGCGTCGAGCACCTCGACGAGCCCGCCGTGGCGCATCTCGAAGACTCCGGCCTCATTGGTCGATCCGAAGCGGTTCTTGGTCGCGCGCACCGTGCGGTAGCTGCGTTCGCGCTCGCCCTCGAAGGCCAGCACGCAGTCGACGAGGTGCTCGAGCACGCGCGGCCCGGCCAGCGCGCCGTCCTTGGTGACGTGCCCGACCAGCAGCACCGCGATCCGCTGGCGCTTGGCGACGCCGACGATCCGGGCCGCGACCTCGCGCACCTGGCCGACCGATCCGGGCGCGCTGGTCAGCTCGCGCGCGTCGAGCGTCTGCACCGAGTCGATCACGCACACCTCCGGACGCTCGCGCTCGATGATCGCGAGGACCGTCTCGAGGTCCGTCTCGGCGACCGCCGGGACCGACAGTGCCGCCCCCGGGAGCCGCTGCGCCCGCAACGCGATCTGGGCTGTCGACTCCTCCCCCGAGACATAGAGCGTGCGGTGCCCGGCTTCGGCGAGGTTCCCGAGCACCATGTTCGTCAGCGTCGACTTGCCGATCCCCGGCGCGCCCCCGATCAGCACCACCGATCCGGGGACGATCCCGCCGCCGAGCACCCGGTCGAGCTCGCCGATTCCGCTCGCCAGGCGCGGGATCTCGGGCGCGCTGACGTCGGCCAGCGCAACCGGCACCGGCACGCGCGCGCCGCCGCGCGGCGGCGCCGCCCGCCCCCGCGGCTCCTCGACGAGCGTGTTCCACTCGGCGCACCCCGGGCAGCGCCCGTGCCAGCGGGGCTCCTCGTGGCCGCAGCTCGCACAGACGTGAACGGTGGACGAGCGGGCCATACCAGCGACTCTACGCGCGGGCGGGGACGGTACTCATGCGACGCCTACGGAGCAGCGCTCGCGCAGCCGCCATCGCGAAGCGATGGCGGCGAACAGCTCAGTCGTCGTGGTCGGACTCGACGTCCTCGACGTCCTCGACGTCCTCGACCGCGACGTCGTCGAGGACGTTGTGCGGCTCGGCCTCGTCCTCGGGGCCCGCCTCGGTCTCGCCCTCGGCGCCCCCGGCGCCGACCGCAACCGGCGTCTTGACCTTCTTGGGCTTGACGATGGTCAGCCTGACCTCGCCCTCGTCGCCCTCCGGTGCCGGGTCGACGACCACCGTCGAGCCGGGCGGCAGCTGCGAGCGCAGGACGAAGTCCGCGAGCGGGTCCTCGATGTAGCGTTGGATCGCCCGGCGCAGCGGCCGCGCTCCCATCGCCGGATCCCAGCCCTTCTCGACCAGCAGGTCCTTGGCCTCGTCGGTGAGGTCGAGCACCAGCTCACGCTCGGCCATCGAGTGACGGATCCGGTGCAGCAGCAGCTCGACGATCTGCTTGATCTCGTCGCGCTGCAGCTTGTGGAAGACGATGACGTCGTCGATCCGGTTGAGGAACTCGGGACGGAAGACCTTCTTCAGCTCACCCATGATCCGGTTCTTCATGTCGTCATAGGTGATCCCGGTCTCGTCGTCGGAGATCGCGAAGCCCAGCGGCGTGTTGCGCGCGATCTCCTGCGCCCCGATGTTCGAGGTCATGATCACGATCGCGTGGCGGAAATCGACGGTCCGTCCCTGCGAGTCGGTCAGCCGCCCGTCCTCGAGGATCTGCAGCAGGATGTTGAAGACGTCGGAGTGGGCCTTCTCGATCTCGTCGAGCAGCAGTACGCAGTAGGGCTTGCGCCGCACCGCCTCGGTCAGCTGGCCGCCCTCGTCGTAGCCGATGTAGCCGGGGGGCGATCCGACCAGGCGCGACACCGCGTGCTTCTCCATGTACTCCGACATGTCGATGCGGACCATCGCGTCCTCGTCGCCGAACAGGAACTCGGCGAGCGTGCGCGCCAACTCGGTCTTGCCGACGCCCGACGGGCCGAGGAACACGAACGAGCCGGTTGGGCGCTTGGGGTCCTTGAGGCCCGCGCGCGAGCGCCGGATCGCCTTCGAGATGACCTCGATCGCGGGGTGCTGGCCGATCACGCGCTTGTGCAGCTCCTCCTCCATGCGCATCAGCTTCGCCGTCTCGGCCTCGGTCAGCTTGAAGACCGGGATGCCGGTCCACATCGAGACGATGTCGGCGATCTCCTCCTCGCCGATCGACGGGCGCTCGCCGCCGGTCTCGCCGGCCTCCCACTGCTCCTCGAGCTCGCGCTTCTTCGTCGTCAGCTTGCGCTCCTTGTCGCGGAGATTCGCCGCGTTCTCGAACTCCTGCGCCTCGATCGCGGCCTCCTTCTCGCGGCGCGTGGTCTCGATCTCCTGCTCGAGCTCGCGGTTGGCGGGCGGAGCGGTCATCGACTTGATCCGCATCCGCGACGCGGCCTCGTCGATCAGGTCGATCGCCTTGTCGGGCAGGAAGCGATCGGCGATGTAGCGGTCCGCAAGCTCGCCGGCGGCCTTCAGCGCCTCGTCGGTGATCGTCACCTTGTGGTGCTGTTCGTAGCGGTCGCGGAGCCCCTTGAGGATCTCGACGGTCTGCTCCACCGTCGGCTCATCGACGCGGATCTGCTGGAAGCGCCGCTCGAGCGCCGAGTCGCGCTCCAGGTACTTGCGGTATTCGTCGAGCGTCGTCGCGCCGATCGTCTGCAGCTCACCGCGCGCGAGCGCGGGCTTGAGGATCGAGGCGGCGTCGATCGCGCCCTCGGCCGCGCCGGCGCCGACGAGGTTGTGCAGCTCGTCGATGAACAGGATGATGTCGCCGCGCTGGGTGATCTCCTTCATCACCTTCTTGAGGCGCTCCTCGAACTCGCCGCGGTACTTCGACCCGGCGACCAGCGCCGCGAGGTCGAGCGTGTAGATCTGCTTGTTCTTCAGCAGCTCCGGCACTTCGGAGTTGGTGATCCGCTGGGCGAGGCCTTCGACCACGGCGGTCTTGCCGACGCCCGGCTCGCCGATCAGCACCGGGTTGTTCTTCGTCCGCCGCGAGAGGATCTGCATGATCCGCTCGATCTCGGTCTCGCGCCCGACCACAGGGTCGAGCTTGCCGTCGGCGGCGAGCTTGGTCAGGTTGCGGCCGAACTGGTCGAGCAGCTTCGAGGACTTCTTCGCGTCCGCGCCGGCGCCGGCCGCGCCCGCGACCGCGCCGGGTCCGCTGCGCCGGCCGCGTCGGGCCGGAGAGCATCCGGATCACCTCGTTGCGGATCTTCTCGGAGTCGGCGTCGAAATCGAGCAGGATCCGCGCCGCGACGCCCTCGTTCTCGCGCACCAGCCCGAGCAGGATGTGCTCGGTGCCGATGTAGTTGTGCCCCAGGCTCAGCGCCTCACGCAACGCCAGCTCCAGCACCTTCTTCGCCCGCGGCGTGAACGGGATCTGGCCCGAGGTCACCTCCTCGCCGGAGCCGACGATCCGCACGACCTGGCCGCGCACGCGCTCGACGGTGATATCGAGGCTCTCCAGCACGCGCGCCGCGAGACCCTCCTCCTCACGGAGCAGCCCGAGCAGGATGTGCTCAGTGCCGATGTAGTTGTGCTTGAGCGTCCGCGCCTCCTCCTGCGCGAGAACGACCACTTGCCTGGCTCGCTCTGTAAATCGCTCGAACATCTCGCGTACGTCCTTCCTGCTTGCATCTCGGTGGGTCGGTCCGGATCATCCTCGCCTTGACGGGGACGCTGATACGTCGGGGCTGCTCGTCTATTCGGCCGGGGATGCCAAACGGTTGAGCTTTGAACCTCGACCAGCGCACCCCTCAGTCTACCAATCGTCCCGGGCACGCCCGCCGGTTACCTCACGTGTCGCGCATCGCGGGGAACAACACGACCTCGCGGATCGACTGCCGGCCGCACAGCAGCATCACCAGGCGGTCGATCCCGAGCCCGACGCCGGCCGTCGGCGGCATGGCCTGCTCGAGCGCCGCGAGGAACGCCTCATCGAGCGGCTGCGCCTCCTCGTCGCCGGCCGCGGCCGCCTCGCGCTGCGCGACAAACCGCGCCCGCTGCTCGTCGGGGTCGTTGAGCTCGGTGAAGGCGTTGGCGATCTCGATCCCGCCGGCATAGGCCTCCCAGCGCTCGGCGAGGCCCTCTTGGTGCGGTGGCCTTGGCGAGCGGCGAGAGCTCGACCGGGTAGTCGAAGATGAA
>CAWHZJ010000011.1:0-56680 GCA_963833765.1 uncultured Solirubrobacterales bacterium
TTGCTCGTCGCGCGGGGCGACAGCGCTGTCGCAGATCCTCGGGTTGGCTTGCGGCGTGATACGCGAGCCGCTACGTTGGGCCTCACCGAACGGAGGGAGCAATTGTGGCCGAGGACACAGGGGCATTGGCGCAGGAGACGCATCGGCTCTTTCAACTGCTGGATGCTTTGGATATCAGCGGACTCACCGGCCTGCTCGTTGACGATGCCCAGGGGGTGGATGAGCTGACCGGTAGCTGGATGCGTGGGCGCGAGGCGCTGCAAGCGCATTTCGCCCGACTGCCCGAGATGGTTGCGGACGTGCGGTCGCAAGTCAGTGATCTCTCCGCAACCGTGTGGGGAGACGTTGGCCTTGTCACGTTGCAGCTCGACCAGACGTACACGGCCAACGGTGAGGTACAGGAAATCTCGGCGCCGACCTCCTTGATCTACCGTCGCCAAGGCGAGACCTGGAAGCTAGCGCTGGTCCACTCGGTGCCGATCACCGCGGCGGCACACTGAGCGCAAGCCTCGTCCCAAGCAGACCCCGAGCTGGCTTTACGCCTGCCCACCAAATCGCCGGTCTGGCTATGATGGCGCGCCGATGCTCACGGCGGGCGATAGCTTCAGCTCCGCGCGCGGAAGCCAGTACACGATCATCGAGGGGCCGGCCGACAACGACGGCGCCAGACTCGTGTGGGAACGTGTGCTGCCGCCCGATACTGGGAAGGACCAGCCGCACATTCACGCCGACTGCGACGAACGCTTCGAGGTGACCTCGGGCACGGCGACGATGCAGGCGGCTGGGGTCACTAAGACCCTCGGCGCGGGAGAGTCGATCGTGGTCCCGCGCGGAACCGCCCACCGCAACCCGTACAACGCGTCGAGCTCCGAGCTCGCCTTTCGGGGGGAGATCACCCCCTGCCCGCCGTTCATCGACGCGTTCGTCCGACTCCTGCGCGAACAGTGGCAATCCGGGAAGGCAAACAGCCAGGACGGGATCTCGATGCTCGACCTCCTGCTGCTCTCGCACGCGTACGACGGCCAGACCTATGGCGCCGGCCCACCGATCTGGCTGCAGAAGGCAACACTGCCGCTCGGGGTGATGATCGCGCGGGCGACCGGGCATCGCCTGCCGGCCGACTGATAGAAGCGCCCAGCTCGGGAGCGTCGCATAGTCAGGCGGCTGCGACGGCTGCCCGACAACGTCCTGGCCGCCGCTTCTGAGTTCGCGTGATCTCAACCGTGTCGGATGTCGCGCAACGCGACTGCGAGCCTATCAGTGTGTTGCGGCCTTTCAGCCGGTGGCTCGACAGGAACGCCCTGGGACTCCGAATGGGATTTGCCGCACGAGGGTCCGATCGCTGGCGCTCGCGTAGATGTCGATGCGCGCGCACTGCGCTCCGGCGACGATGAAGGCCCCCGCGAACTGCGACGGCTGGTCGGTCGGATTCTGTGCCAGCGAGCAAGCCTTGAACGTCACCTGGCTCGCACCGTCAGCGACGCGGAAGTAGGTGCCCAGGTTGGTGTTCCGGCCCGTCTGGATGTAGGTGTAGTCGAGTGACAGTCGCGTGCGTTCGCTTGCCGGAATTTGTACTCGCACCACGGTCCCAGCGTTGACTGCGACGAGCGCTTTCACGCTCGGCGCGAGCCCGTGGTACGGCGCGTAGCTGGCGGCCGGGGGACCGGCGGAGTCCGTGGCGAGCAATCGAAGGACGGGCCACGCGATCGGTCCGGCGACGAGCGTGCCGTTGGCGGGGCTGCGCCAGTCTGGCCCCATCTGACCGTACACAGCGTTTGCGCACCCCACGGTGACCGACTGCGTCCCGGCTGGCGGGAACTGCACAGGACTCCGCGTAGGCTGACGCGCCTGAACAAACCCCGTGAAACCGACAACCCGGACCGTGACGGCAAACACCACCGCCAACCCCCAGACAGCGGATCGCGCAGGGACGCTCATAGCCAAGACAGCATCCCAACCACCAGATCCTCATGCAAGCACGACCGCGCTCGCAGCCACCCCTCCAGCCCGCGCTTTCGCGTGCAACCGCTTGCGCCGCGCTGCTGCTCATCGCGCTGAGCGGCACGCGGCGGAGGTGTTGGTCACGCTTGGCTGATCGCGGAGGTGTCAGCGAGCCTGCGCTTCCGCCGCTCACGGACCTCCGCATCGTGGAGTGGCCGTTAGCCCCAGCCGGGCTGGACTGGGACGCGCAGCCGGGTTGTGACGACGCGGCCGCTGCGGTAGGTGATGCGCAGAGAAACCAGCGGAGAGGGGGTATTCGCAGTTGGCCAGGTGGAGGGCGGTCCCACGAGACGCATGCGCGTGATGAGGCTCAGCGGTGTGAGATAGCCGACGAACATCTTGCGCGGTGTTGATGGCATGAAGGGCTGCGCCTGCCAGGTGGTCAGAGCGAACGGATGCCCGGCGATCGTCGCGTTCACGGATACGGCGGCCCGATGCAGCCAGACGGCCAGGCCAACTGAGTCGCAAGCGCCCGCGTGGCAGGCCACGCCCATGTCCGGCGCTTGCGAGAACACCGTGGCAGCGGCAACGCGGTTCGGGGCCGGGAGCGTGGGCGCGGGAGTCGCCGGCGGGTTCCCGGTGCGAGCGACGATCAAGCCGGCGGCAATCCCGGCGCAGATCGCCAGCACTGCGGCGATCGTGAGATGGCGCCGTTGACGCTCTCGTGCGTCGTCGATCACGCCGAGGGCGACTGAATACATTGAGCTACTATGACTGGCACTAGCTTGGATGTCAAACCGGCTCCTGCCGACCCCATCGGCTGTCGCCTCGCGTGAACTCAGCGCTGCTGCTGGTCACGCAAAGCAGGTGCGCTAGCCGAAGTGGCCCCAGTGCGTCGCGATGATCAGCGGCGCTCCGCCAACGGCGAGGACGATTCCCGCGACGACCGTCCGCAGCACCCTCCACCTAGGCTGCGGCAGCTGCGCGGCAGCCAACCACACACCTGCGATCACCATGAGAAGGAAGCCGACGTCGGCTAGGACTCTGCCCGTGTGACGGGTGATGTCGAGCACGACTCCCATCGGCGCCATTGTCGCGCATGGGTCGGTGCTGCCTATCGCGCAAGGCGACAACCTGCTGGGGTCAGGCGGAGGCCACTCGATAGCCTTCGAACATGGCTTCAAACAAGCGGCCGCTCAGGCTCGCAGAGTTAGACGACGTCGAGATCACGAGCAGCCAAGGGTTTCGCGCGATGACACGGTTCGCGTTGCGGTATTTCGATTCGGCCGACGAGCCGGGCCGACTCCGGCAACTCATCAGCGATGTCGAGATCGAAGCCAACGGAACGACTGTCGATCCTGCGTCGCTCACGTACTGGCAGGAGTGCGTGTCCGACGTGTTGGCCGAAGACGGCGACGCGGCACCTTAGTCGCCGCTCAGAGCGTCGCCTTCGCGTGATCTCAGCGCTGTTGCTGGTCGCGCGGAGCAGGAGCGGCCTGCGGGGTCGAGGGTCGGCTCGCGGGTTGGCTGGCCGGCCGGGGTGTGACTGGGTTGTGATTTCCCCATTGACAGGGGTGTCGTGGGGCGATTAGGTTCGGTTCGTGGCGGGTTGGCGTGCTGCGCTGGCCGGTCATCCACCGATCGACTCCGGTACTCGGGGGCTTATGGCGCCTTTGGCCCCAGTCCTTCGGAAGGGTTCTCATGCGGTGACAGTGTCTGTCCGCCGCGACTACCAGCGGGGTACCGTGATGAGCAAGAGCTTTCGTCTACTGCTGGTGTTGATCGCCGCGTTCGCCGCATTGGCCGCTACGAGCGGCGCCGCGAACGCCGACGGTACAAACCTCAATAAGGCCACAATCAACGACCCCGACGAGTACTTCGCCGCCGACCTGGCCGGCGCGAACCTCAACCAGGCCACGATCAGCGGCGCCGACGCACTCTTCAGCGCGAACCTGACCGGGGCGAACCTCAACAAGGCCACGATCAGCGGCATCAATGCGCTCGACTCCGCGAACCTGACCAGGGCGAACCTCAACCAGGCCACGATCAGCGGCCACCAGGCGCTCGACTCCGCGAACCTGACCAGGGCGAACCTCAACCAGGCCACGATCAGCGGCTACGAGGCGCTCGACTTCGCGAACCTGACTGGGGCGAACCTGGGCGGAGCGGTCGTCACCGGTACGTTTGCACTCTTCAGCGCGACCTATAGCAACACGACGTGCCCGGACTACACGAACAGCGACAACGACGGCGGTACCTGCGTCGGACACCTCGTCCCATAGCCCGCCCGCGAACCGACCAGACCAGGGTGAAATCGGGAGGCCCGCCACGGCGGGCCTCCTCGCTACCCCGAGTCGTGGCTTACCCGGACGGGCCGATGACGCGAGCCGTCCTGCTCGACGGCGGCACCTGAGCACTCCCTGCCAGAGTGCCGCATCCGCGTGGAAGGGACAACGACGCCACGACCCGCCCCATTCCCTGTTGCTCCTGACCGGAACCCCCCGGAAGGAAGCACGCCCATGGAGCACGAGCCACACCCAGCGCCGCACCTCGCCGCGATTCTCTGGCTGGCGGGTCGCATCGGCCAACCCGTAACCGTCGAGATCACGGTTGACGGGGGCGACTACGGCACTGCGATCGTCGCCTGCGCCGGCAAGCTTGAGCACTGATGGCGAGCCGCTGGACCGGTGCCGGTCGTGCGGCGGTCCCGTGGCTGCGGATTCGAGCAGCCAACCGATGTCTCTTGTGACGAAACCGCCGCCCGTCCGAGCGCCTTCAGCTGGAACTACCGCTTGATGATGTTGTGAATCTCGATGATCTGCGGCGGACCGGCAAGCTCGACGCCGCCCTGGCTGAGGATCGGCATCAGGCGTTGACCGAACGCCTCGAACTGCTCCATTGAGTCCCAGATCTCGCTGACGCAGAAGTTGCCACCGGCAACGAAGGCGACGTGGTAGTCGAGCCCGTCCGGCGGGAACTGGCCCGACGCCTCGATGGTGGGCATCGTCGCGTCGTAGGTCTCGGCTGACAGGCCTGGCGCTCCGGTGAAGCGGACAAGGATGCTCATGGAGGTTCTCCTCGGTCGGGTGGGCGCTCAGCCTACTCCCGATGCGAGCCCGTCGCCAAGCGCCCAGGCCCGGCTCGGCGAAGGCGCTACTGCAGGCCGGAGCCCGGCGGCGGCGGCGCGGCGGGTTGCGCGCTCGCCCGAGGCGCCTCGCCGTCGGCGGCGAGCGTCGGCGCCTGCTCGTGGTGCGCCGAGGCGTTCAGCGAGTCGCGAAACTCGCGCATGCCGCTCCCGAGGCTGCGCGCGAGCTCGGGCAAGCGCTTGGGGCCGATGAAGATCAGCGCGATCGCGGCGATGAACGCGATGTGAACCGGGTTGATCAGTGTCATGGCAACTCCTACGTTAGCGGCGCGGCGGGCGGACCAGCGGCAAGCCTACGCCGCCGGCAGCACCCGCGGCTCGGCGTTGCGCATCCGCTCGCGCAGATCGCGGACCTCGCTGCCGCCGCCGAGCTCGAGCGCGCGCTCGCACGCCGCCAGGCACTCGCCGACACGGTCGGTGCGTGCCAGGGCGTGGGCGAGCCGCACCCAGGCCGGCAGCGACTCGCCGTCGAGCTCCACCGCCTGCTCGCACGCCGAGACCTCGCCGCCGATGTCGCCGGCGAGCTGCAGCGCGAGCGCCAGGTCGAGCAGCGCCTCGACGGTCGGCTCGAGGCTCTGGGCGCGCCGCAACGCCTCGATCGCCCCGGCGCGGTCGCGCAGGCGCAGGCGAAGGCGTCCGAGCCGCGCCCACTCGCCGGCATCGGCGGGGGCGCGCGCGACGGCCCGCTCGGCGGACTCCGCGGCGAGGTCGATCGCGCCCATGTCCTCATAGATTCGCGCCGCGAACCGGTGCGCGGCGGGCCGGTCGCCGTCGACTCGCGCCCAGTCGCGCACGGCGCGCGCCGCGGCGTCGAGGTTGTCGGCCTGCCAGAAGGCGAGCGTCATCATCCGCAGCACCGGCACATTGGTCGGCTCGGCGTCGCGGGCGTAGATCAGCCGCTGGGCGGCGAGCGCGTAGTCGCCGTCGGCAAGCGCGTGCTGGGCCGCGGTCATGAAGCGCTCGACGCGGTCGGCGGCCGGATCGGGAGTGGAGAAGTCGACGAAGCTCAGGCTTCCCGCCGGCACCGTGCGGATGCCCTGGCTGAACAGCACCCGCGCCCACTGGCGCACGTCATCCTCCTCGCCGGTGAAGTAGATCCCGGTGACGCTGCCGACGCCCCACTCGGGATAGCTCAGGCACCGCGCGTAGCGGTGCACGACGGAATGGTCCGGGACACGGCTGCCGAACGGGTCGTGGTGCGTGCGCTCGGCCGCCGCCTTTCGCGCGCGCTGCTCGGCCTCGTAGGCGCGCTGGCCCTCCTCCGCCCGGGCCTTGCGTGTCGCAGCCGCCGATGCGCGCACGGCGTTGCGCGAGATCTTGCCGCCGCGCGAGCCCTCCGCGAGGCGCTCGAGCTCGTCGGCCATGTCGTTGATCGCCTGCAGGTGGCGCTGGTGCTCGTGCTGCTTGCCCGGCGGGGCGATGTCGGGATGCCAGCGCTTGGCCATCTTGCGGCGCGCGAGCTGCACGTCGCGGACGTCAAACGGCGGCTCCAGCTCCAGGAGCGCCATCGCCTGCTCGAGATCGAACACGGTTGCCATGAGCTGCCCACGTTATCGGACGCCCACCCCCTATCCTCCTGCTCCCGTGGCCGGCGAATTCATCTTTCAGATGTACAAGCTCTCGAAGGTCTACCCGCCCGATCGGGAGGTCCTGAAGGACATCTCGCTGTCGTTTCTGCCCGGAGCGAAGATCGGCGTGCTCGGTTACAACGGCTCGGGCAAGTCCTCGCTGCTGCGGATCATGGCCGGCTTCGACAGCGAGTTCCGCGGCGACGCAGCGCTCGCCGCCGGCGCCACGGTCGGTCTGCTCGAGCAGGAGCCTGCGCTTGATGAGTCAAAGGACGTCCGCGGCAACGTGCTCGAGGGGGTCGGGCACCTTGCTGCGCTGCTGGAGCGCTTCAACGAGCTGGCCGCCAACTACTCCGACGAGACGGCCGACGAGTTCGCGCGGCTGCAGGACGAGATCGGCGCCGCCGACGCCTGGAACCTCGACGGCATGATCGAGCACGCGATGGACGCGCTGCGCTGCCCGCCCGGGGACGCGGCGGTGGGCCCGCTGTCCGGCGGTGAGCGCCGCCGCGTCGCGCTGTGCCGTGTGCTGCTGAGTCAGCCGGATCTGCTGCTGCTCGACGAGCCGACCAACCATCTCGACGCCGAATCGGTCGAGTGGCTCGAGCGCCACCTCGCGGAATACAAGGGGACGGTGGTCGCCGTGACCCACGACCGCTACTTCCTCGACAACGTCGCCGGCTGGATCCTCGAGCTCGATCGCGGCCGCGGCATCCCCTACCAGGGCAACTACTCGGGCTGGCTCGAGCAGAAGCAGGCCCGCCTCGCGCAGAGCGAGAAGCAGGAGATCGCCCGCCAGCGCACGATCGCCGCCGAGCTCGAGTGGGTACGCACCAACCCGAAGGGTCGCCGCACCAAGTCCAAGGCGCGGCTCGCCAACTACGAGGCGCTGCTGGCCGGCGAGGCCGAGGTGAAGCTCGACCAGGTCCAGATCCACATCCCGGCCGGTCCGCGGCTCGGCGACCTGGTGATCGAGGCGAGCGATCTGCGCAAGGGCTTCGGCGATCGTCTGCTGATCGAGGATCTGTCGTTCTCGCTCCCGCGCGGCGGCATCGTCGGCGTGATCGGTCCCAACGGCGCGGGCAAGACGACGCTGTTTCGCATGATCACGGGCGAGGAGCAGCCCGACGGCGGGACGCTGCGGATCGGCGACACCGTGGTGCTGGCCTACGTCGATCAGTCACGCGACGCGCTCGATGACTCACGCAGCGTGTGGGAGGAGATCTCGGACTCGCTCGACCAGATCAAGGTCGGCGACCGCTGGGTCAACTCGCGGCAGTACACGGCGTCGTTCAACTTCCGCGGCTCCGATCAGCAGAAGAAGGTCGCCAAGCTCTCGGGCGGTGAGCGCAACCGCCTGCATCTCGCGAAGCTGCTGCGCGGCGGTGGCAACCTGCTGCTGCTCGACGAGCCGACCAACGACCTCGACGTCGACACGCTGCGCGCGCTCGAGGAGGCGCTGCTCTCGTTCGCCGGGTGTGCCGTGGTCATCTCCCACGATCGCTGGTTCCTCGACCGTGTCGCGACGCATGTGCTCGCGTTCGAGGGCGACAGCCAGGTCACCTGGTTCGAGGGCAACTTCGAGGCCTATGAGGAGCATCGCCGGGCGCTGCTCGGCGCCGAGGCCGACCGCCCGAAGCGGATCAGCTACAAGCGGCTCGTGCGCTGAGCGCCTCGAGCGTCGCTCCCAGCAGCGTCGCCAGCTCCCAACCGTCCGCGGCCACGGCGTCGGCGTGCGCCAGCTCCGAGGCGGGATGGGGGCCGGTTGCGACGGCCAGCACACAGAGTGAGTCCGCGCGCGCGCACGCGATGTCCAGCGGCGTGTCCCCGATCACGACCGTCCGCTCGCGCGGATACCCGCCGGCGCGCGCGCGGGCGATCGCCGGCAACTCGTCGCGCGACTCGGCGTCCGATCCGAAGCCACCCTGCCCAGGCGCGAAATGGCGGCCGATGCCGGCGCGTTCGAGCTTCAGCCGGGCGACCGGCTCGTAGTTGCCGGTGACCAGCGAGCAGCGGACGTCACCGCGCGCGGCGAGCTGCTCGAGCAGCTCGCGCATCCCCGGGGCAAGCCGATCATCGAGGCTTGGCGGGCAGCGCGCCGCGAACAGCGCGGCGCAGGCCTCCTTGAACTGCTCGAGGCCCAGCTCGAAGCGCTCGGCACTGACGCCGGCCAGCAGCGCAAGATCTCGTGCGATCGCCGTGTCGGTGCGTCCCGCCGCCGCTACCGACGACCCCGCCACGCTGACGCCATAGACCCGCGCCAGGGCCTCGCGGAGCGCCCCCGCGTGCTCACTGCTGGCGCGCAGCAGCAGCGTCCCGTCGATGTCGAACAGCACGAGCACCCCACCATTCTCGCGCCTGCGGCCCGCGCCGCCGCCCCGCACTCGCCATCGGGCATTCGTCCTATCGCGTTCGCGCGCTCAACGAACGGCCCGTTCGAGCCGACACCCGTAGTGGAGATGCAATCCAAGCCGACCCCCGTGGCGTGCCGCGCGGCCCTGCGTGCGCGCGTCGCGGCGTGCCTTCGCGCGCAGCGCGGCGACACGCTGATCGAGGTGCTGATCGCGGCGCTGCTCGTTGCGCTGATCGCGGCCGCCAGCCTGACCGGCTTCAGCGCGGTCAGCGGCGTCGCCGGCGACCAGCGCAACGAGGAGCAGGCCGCCACCCTCGCCCAGCAGGATCAGGCACGGCTGCGCGGCCTGAACATCACCCAGCTCTCCGGAGCGCTCGGGAACCAGGCGGCCTCGACGCTGATCGACGGCACGACGTACACCGTCACCTCGAAGAGCCAGTTCGTCTCGGGCGCGAGCGGGTCGGCGTCCTGCAGCTCGAGCGGCTCCACGGGTAACGCGGACGAGGTCGCGACGACGTCGACGGTGACCTGGTCGGGCAGCAACGGGCGCCCGCCGGTGATCGTCCACGGCATCATCACCCCCGCGCAGGGCGGTTCGCTGATCGTCTCGGCCACCGACCCGAACGGCAACGGACTCGCGGGCGTGACCGCGACGGTCACCGGTCCGAGCACCGTAACGCCGCTCACGACCGACAGCAGCGGCTGCGCCGTGTTCGCAGGACTGGTCGGCGGCACCTACACGGTGTCCTACTCGGATCCGGGATATGTCGACAGCAACGGCAACCCGCCGGCGGGTTGGAGCGGCCCCGTGACCTCGACCCAGACGACCGCCGCGACGCCGCTGCATCTCGGCCAGGCCGGGGCGATCTCGGCCACCTTTACGACCTTCTACAACGGAGCCTCGCACCCAGACACATCGGACACGTTCGTCGCGTCAAACAGCGTTGGCGGGATTACACCCCGGGTCTTCGGCACCGACAGCACGCCGACCAACAATGCGTACTCGTCGACGATCGTCTCGCCCACCACGGTCTACCCGTTCCCTAGCGCCTACTCGGCCTACGCCGGGACGTGCAGTCCCAACTCGTGGGCCACCACTCCGGCCCCGCCCACCGTGACCGTCACCCCCGGGGCGACCGGTTCGGTGGTGATTCCCGAGCCGGCGATGATCGTCCGGGTCTGGGGCGACACCTACGACGACCCGAACTCCGCGCTCGCCCTCACGGGCACGTGGGCACGCGTGACGGGCCAGAGCGGCGACTTCAACTCCACCGAGACCACGAGTAGCACGGCCAACAGCACGGCAACGTTGACCTTCACCGGCACGAGCGTTCAGTGGATCGGCACCACCGGCACGGGCTACGGCAAGGCCACCGTCTCGATCGACGGCGGCGCGGCCACCACCGTCGACACGTACTCGAGCACGACGAAGCGCCAGCAGCTGATCTACACAAAGACCGGCCTGACCAACGCCAGCCACACGATCAAGATCACGGTCCTCGGCACCCACGACTTTAGCGCCACCGCCAGCCTTGTCTCGATCGACGCGATCAACGTGCCGGGCTCGCCCGCGCTTGAGCCGTTCGCGCCGAACGTGACGGTGACCGATACCGACAGCACCTGCGCCAACAACGAGGACTATCCCCCGACGCAGATCCCAACCGCGACGCAGGGTGCGCTCCAAAGCCCCGGGGAGCCCTACGGCAACTACACCGTCTGCGCCGACGACGGGACCAACCACAACACCGGAACGGTTGCCAACACGAGCTTCCTGGCGGGCAACACCGTCGATGTCTACCTCGCCTACGGCTCGACAAACCTCGCGAGCGGGACCTGCCCATGAGCCGTCTGCCCGCGAAGCTGCGCGCCGCGCTGCGCGATGAGCGCGGCTTCACGCTGGTGGAGCTGCTGGTCGCGACGCTGGCCGGGATCATCGTGACGACGGCGACCAGCGCCGTCGTCATCGCCTCGGTGCATTTCAGCTCGAACTTCGGCAACCGCGTCGACGCGAATCAGGAGGGCCGTGTCGCGATGGAGAAGATCACGCAGGCGCTGGACTCGAGCTGCGTGGCGACCGGGGTCACGCCGTTGGTCGGCACGCCGGTGCCGACCGGGATGGTCGGCGGGGCCGCCAGCGGCAGCGACGCCAGCGACGCCGTCTTCTACAGCTCGCTGTCGGACACGCCGACAATCGAGCCGAACGAGGTCGAGATCTCGCTCGTCGGCACCGCCCCGTCGCAACAGCTGGTCATGTACACCTACACGAACTCGAACACCGCCGGGACTGCGCCTCCGTGGACGTTCTCGACGACGCCGAGCCCGAGTGGCGGCTTCGTGCTGCTGCCGGACGCGGCGCAGGCGACGATCAACGGCGCCGTGGTGCCGGTGTTCCAGTACTACGGCTACACCAGCAGCGGGGCGATATCGACGACTCCGTACGCGGTGCCGCTCTCGGCCGCCAACGCCGCGACGACGGCGGAGGTCACGGTCAGCTTCGAGGCGCTGCCGTCGAACAAGGGCGCCAACCTCAGCGCCAAGGGCGCCGGCGCCAACATCAGCGACTCGGTCGTGCTGAAGCTGACGCCGGCCTCGAGCGCCCCGAACGGGAGCAATACGCCATGCACCTGACGACGCGACTCCAGCGACACGCGCGCCGCTGCGCCGACGAACGCGGTTTCACGATGCTGCTGGCGGTGTTTGTGCTGACAGTTACGACGCTGCTGCTTGGCGGCGCCTACATCGCGATCCTCGACGACACGGCGCTCTCGCGCAACGACGTCGACCAGAAGCGGGCCTATGCCGCGGCGCAGGCCGGCATCCAGGCGTACGACTACCAGCTCAACCAGAACGTCAACTACTGGGAGACGACGTGCACGCCGCTGAGCGGCACCGTGCCCGGCTCGACCGACGCCGGCACGACCGAGACCTACACGGTCAAGGTGCTGGTGGCCAGCACGGCGCCGAGCAACGACCAGGTGTGTGACACGGCCAACCCGATCGCGACGCTGATCGAGGGCTCCGCGGGCGGCACCGCGGCGGGGACCTTCCGCGTCAGCTCGACCGGCACCTCCGCCGGCGTCTCGCGCACGATCGTCGCCCAGTACCGAAGCCCCAGCTTCCTCAACTACGTCTACTACACCAACTATGAGACGCTCGACCCCTCGGCGCTGCAGGGCCAGCCGACCGACTGCGAAGTCCACTACCCGAACCGCGGACACGACTGCGGCTCGCCGATCAGCTTCGTGACCGGTGACGCCATCAACGGCCCGCTGCACAGCGAGGACACCCTCGCGATCTGCGGCAACCCCGTGTTCGGGCGCACGAGCGCGGATCAGATCGAGGCGCCCGGGCACGCTGCCGAGAGCGGAGGCTGCACCGACGGAATGATCCCGACGGTCGGCCACTACAACCCCACGGCGCCGTCGCTGACCCCGCCTTCGAACAACGCCCAGCTGCTCAACGTGACCCAGTCCGCCTTCCGCTTCACCGGCGTGACGACGATCGTCCTCAACGGCGGGCAGATGTCGGTCAACGGCGGCGCCTACGTCAACGACCCGAGCAACGGCGTCGTCTACGTCTCGACCTCGAGCGCCGGCTGCCCGGTGACCTACACGCCGTTCACGGCCACCTACACCGGCAACACCGGCTGCGGCAACGTCTACGTCAGCGGCAACTACAACACCTCGCTGACGATCGCGAGCGACAACGACATCATCATCAACGGCAACATCATCCCGACGGGCACGCCGCTCACGGTACCGGCCACAGCGCCCGACCGGCACCGCGCTGCTCGGGCTGATCGCCCACGACTTCGTACGGATCTATCACCCCGTGACCCCGGCCCGTGACAGCAGCACCGACTGCGGCACCGCCAGCGGCGGCAACGTCTCCAACGACACCGGATCGCTGACGAACCCCTACATCTACGCCGCGATCCTCGCCCTGAACCACTCGTTCATCGTCGACAACTACGACTGCGGAGCCCAGCTCGGCACCCTCCACGTCTACGGCGCGATCGCCCAGCAATTCCGCGGTCCGGTCGGGACGATCGGCAACAGCGGCTACCTCAAGGACTACAACTACGACGACCGTCTCAAGACGACGGAGCCGCCGTACTTCCTCAACCCCGTGTCCGCGCACTGGTCGGTCTCCCGCGAGACCGAGTGCGACGTCGCCGCCTCCTGTTAGCGGCAGCCGCTCCGGCTGCTCACTCGTCCGGCGAGACCGCCGCCTCGAGCTCCTCGACGAGCGCCTCGAAGGCCGCGCGGCTGCTCGCGACCTGCGCCGCGAACGTCGCGGCGAGCTGATCGCAGGCGGCCGCGTCGCCGTCGCCGGCCGCCGCCTCGAGCGCTGTCAGGATGTCCGCGAGGGCCGTCGCGCCAAGCGTCGCCGCGCTCGAGCGCATGCGATGCGCGTTGCGGGCCAGCGTCTCGTGCTCGCCCCCCTTGGCCGCCGCCTCGATCTGCTCGGCCTGCGGGTCGAGCTGCTCGAGGAACAGCCGCACGATCCGCAGCAGCGCGTCCGGACCGCCGAGATCCTCCTGGAGCGAGTCGAGCGCCGCCCGGTCCACGCCGCCGCTCGGCGGCGGCGGCGCGACGGCCGGTGAGGCCGAAGCCTCGGCGCGGGTGTCGCGGCTCGTGCTGACGGCGCGCTCGATCGCGTTGGAGAGCGCCGCGAGGGTCACCGGCTTGGCGACGAAGTCGTCCATTCCGGACTCCCGGCAGCGGTCGAAGTCCTCGCGCATCGCATTCGCCGTCACGGCCACGATCGGCAGATGCGTGGCGCCGCCCTCCTCCATCGCGCGGATCGCCCGCGTCGCGGTGTAGCCGTCCATCACCGGCATCTGGCAGTCCATCAGCACGGCGTCGTAGGCGCGCTCGCCGAGCGCGTCGAGCACCTCCTGGCCGTTGTTGACCGCGTCGGCGACCATCCCCAGGCGCTGCGCCTGACGCAACAGCACCTGCTGGTTGACGGGATTGTCCTCGGCGATCAGGACCCGCAGGCCCGACAGCTCGCCGGGCGGTTCGGCCGCATCCTCGAGGTCGGCGGGGGCGCGCTCGGTCTGGACGCCCGCGAGCGCGTCGTAGAGGCGAGATTGCTTGATCGGCTTGCCGACCGCCGCATCGAAGCTGGCGCTCGGCGCGCCCTCCGCGTCGGCCAGGCGCTCGCCGATCTCGAGCAGCGCGATCACGAAGATCCCCTCCTCGCCCGCCTGTTCGTGCAGCTCGCGGGCCAGCGCCGGGGCGTCCTCGTCGCGCGCCGAGGCGGCGACGATCGCAACGTCGAAGCGCTCGGTCGCCGGCGCCGCCACGAAGCGCTCGAGGGCCGCGCCCGCCTCCGTGACGCGGGTCGTGACCATGCCCCACGCGCGCAGGTAGCGCTCGACGGTCTCGGCCGAGGTGTCCGAGGCGTCGACGACCAGGACGCGCAGCGGGCGCCCCAGACGCGTCGGCGGCGGCGGCGGCGCAACCGGCTCGTCGGGCAGCATGAACGGCAGCGCGAACGAGAAGGTCGAGCCGCGGCCGAGCTCGCTGTCGACCGTGAGCTTGCCGCCCATCAGCCGCACCAGCCGCGAGGAGATCGCGAGACCGAGGCCGCTGCCGCCGTGGGCGCGGGTCGAGCTGCCGTCGACCTGGGTGAACGGCTCAAACAGCGTCGCCAGCGAATCGGCGGGGATTCCCCGGCCGCTGTCGCGCACGCTGAAGCGCACGAGTGCCTGCGAGGCGGCGGAGGGCTGGCGTTCGGCGCGGATCACCACCTCGCCCTCGTCGGTGAACTTCATCGCGTTGCCGACCAGGTTGACGAGGATCTGGCGCAACAGCCGCGCGTCGCCGCGAACCCCGGCGGGAACCTGCGGATCGATGTAGGTGGCGAGCGCGACGCCCTTCTGGCGCGCGGTCACCGCGACGATGTCCGCAACCCCTTCGACGATCGCGACAAGATCGAACGTGGCGTGTTGGCGCTCGACCTTGTCGGCCTCGATCTTGGAGAGATCGAGGATGTCGTCGATGATCGCCAGCAGGTCGTTCGCGGCGGTGCGCGCGATCTGCGCGAGCTCTGCAAGCTCGGGGGCCAATTCCGAGTCAAGCATGAGGTCGAGACTGCCGATGACTCCATTCATAGGAGTACGGATCTCGTGACTCATCGTCGCAAGGAACTCGGATTTGACCACGGACGCGCGCAGAGCCGCGTCGCGAGCGTCGGCGAGCCTTCGCTCGGCAGCCTTGCGGTCGGTGACGTCGTGAACGAAAGTGACGAAAAATTGCTGCTGACCCGCCTCAAGGGAGTTGATCGACGCTTCGAACGGGAACTCGCTCCCGTCGCCGCGCCGACCCGTTCCCTCGATCCGCCGCCCGTGCAGATGCGTCGGGTCTTCACGCAGCCGTTCGAGCAGCTGCTCCCAGACCTGGCGGTCCCGCGGCGGGATGTAGTTGGTCATGTGGTCGCCGACGATCGACTCGCGGCTGGTCTTGTACAGCTCCTCCGCGGCGCTGTTGAGGTCGAGGATCTCGCCGTCGCGGGTGAGCGTCAGGATCGCATCGAGGCTCGCGGTCATGATCGCGCTCTTGAGCTGCTCGCTGCTGGCCAGCGCCATCTCGGCGATCTTGTGCTCGGTGATGTCGGTGAACACGGTGATCACGCCGTAGGGCGTGTCCTCGCCCTCTCGCAACAGCGGCTCGGCGTTGAGGATCACCCAGGTCATGCCGCTCGGCTTCGGCACGCCGACGGTCATGCCGCAATGCTCGCCGGTGCGCAGGGCGACGGCCGTCGGCCGCTCGTCCCAGGCCAGCACCTGGCCGTCTTCGAGGACCGGCAGGAAGCGCTCGTCGGGCCCGCGCTGGTTGACCATCTCGCTGAACGGAATGCCGATGATCTCGATCGCGCGCACGTTGGCGAAGGTCACCTTGGCGTCCTGGTCGAAGACGAGCACGCCCTCGTGCATGGTGCCGATCAGCCGCTGCGCCAGCTCATCGGTCAACTCGAGTCCTTCGGCGCAATAGAACCCGCGGACGGCGACGTCGCTCGAATCCTTGCCCCGCACACTCATCCCTCTCAGGATAACCGTGGCGGCGGCCATATCCGCGGCCAGTGGCCGGACGTTGACCTTATGGAGGTAAGTCGATGAGCACTCAGCAGCGGCGGCTCCGGATCCTGCTCGTCGAGGACGATGCGATCTTCGCCGCGGTGACGGCGGAAGTGATGCGCGAGCGCGCCCTGGTGCGCTGGACGCCGACCGCCGAGTCGGCGATCGCCGCCGCCGGCGAGAAGGACTGGGACCTGATCATCACCGACATCGAGCTGCCCGGGATGAGCGGACTCGAGCTCGTGATGAAGATCAAGGCCGCCCAGCCGCACGTCGCGACGCTGATCCTGACCGGGCACCGCAGCTTCGACAACGCCGTCGAGGCGATCCGCGTCGGCGCCGACGACTTCCTGACCAAGCCGGTCGACCGCCGGACGCTGATCGAGAAGATCGACGAACTGGCCGCCCTGAGCGCGCGCCGCAAGGCCGCCTCGAGCGCCGCCGTGCTGGCGATCGGCGCGCATCCTGACGACGTCGAGGTGGGCGCCGGCGGCACGCTGCTGGGCCACGTCGCACAGGGCCACGAGGTCTCGATCCTCGTCCTCACCGGCGGCGAGACCGGCGGCATCCCCGCCGAGCGCGCGCGCGAGGCGGGACGGGCGGCCGAGCTGATGGGTGTGCGCCTGTTCCACGTCAACCTCGCCGACTCGAGCGTCAGCGAGGGCGGCGCGACGATCGGCGAGATCACGCGCGTCATCGAGGAGCTCTCACCGGACACGATCTACACCCCCAGCGGCCACGACCTCAACCAGGACCACCGCAACGTGCACCACGCGACGAGCGTCGCGGCGCAGCGCGTGCCCCGAGTCTTCTGCTACCAGAGCCCGTCGTCGACCGTCGAGTTCCGCCCCACACGCTTCGTGCCGGTCGACGAGTTCATGGACCGCAAGCTCGCGGTGATCCGCTCCTACACCTCACAGGTCAAGCAGCGCCGCTACCTCGACGCCGAGCTGCTGCGCGCGACGAGCCGCTACTGGAGCCGCTACGGCCATTCGCGTTTCGTCGAGCCGTTCGAGGTCGCGCGCGACGCCGAGGGCGAGGCCACGCTCGAGACCGAGCAGGAGAGCAACATGGGCGCGTTGCTCGAGAACGCCTGAGTCAGCTCGCCAGCAGCTGACGCAGCACGTACTGCAGGATCCCGCCGTGGCGGAAGTACTCGACCTCCATCGGGGTGTCGATCCGCACCCGCACTTCGAAGCGGCAGCCGTCCGCGGTGACGGTCGCGACCTGCGGGCGCTCGCCCGCGGCCATGGCGCCGGCGACCCCGTCGATCGCCACCAGCTCCTCGCCGGTGAGGCCGAGTGACGCGGCGCTGTCCCCGGGGAGGAACTGCAGCGGCAGCAACCCCATGCCGACGAGGTTGGCGCGGTGGATGCGCTCGAAGCTCTCCGCGATGACGGCGCGGATGCCGAGCAGGCGCGGCCCCTTCGCCGCCCAGTCGCGCGATGAGCCGGCGCCGTACTCCTTGCCGCCGAACACCACGAGCGGCACCCCCTGCTCGGCGTAGCGCATCGCCGCGTCATAGATCGGGAGCTCCTCACCGTCGGGCAGATGGCGCGTGAAGCCGCCTTCGCGCAGCGGCTCACGCCCGGGCGCGCCGAGCAGGTTGCGCAGGCGGACGTTCGCGAAGGTGCCGCGCACCATGACCTCGTGGTTGCCGCGCCGCGCGCCGTAGGAGTTGAACTCGGCGGGCGCCACACCGTGCTCCTGGAGGTAGCGGCCGGCGGGACTGTCGCGCTTGATCGCGCCGGCGGGCGAGATGTGATCGGTCGTCACCGAGTCGCCGAGCACCGCGAGCACGCGGGCGCCCGCGATGTCGGACGGCGCGGCGGGCTCCGCCGGCAGCCCCTCGAAGAACGGCGGCCGCCGGACGTAGGTCGACTCGCGCCAGTCGTAGTGGTCGCCGAGCGGCACCTCGAGCGAGTGCCAGTGCGCGTCCCCGTCGAACACCTCGGCGTAGCTGCGCCGGAACATGTCCGACTGCACCGCCTGCTCGACGGTCTCGGCGATCAGCTGGGTCGACGGCCAGATGTCGCGCAGGTACACCGGCTCGCCGTCGCCGTCGCTGCCGAGCGCGTCGCTGGCCAGGTCGATGTCCATCGTGCCGGCGAGCGCGTAGGCCACGACCAGCGGCGGCGACGCGAGGTAGTTCATCTTGACCTCGGTCTGGATGCGCCCTTCGAAGTTGCGGTTGCCGGAGAGCACGGCGACGACCGCGAGGTCGCGCTCGGAGACGGCGCGCGAGACCTCCTCCGGCAGCGGGCCCGAGTTACCGATGCAGGTCGTGCAGCCGTAGCCGACGAGGTGGAAGCCGAGCGCCTCGAGCGGCTCGGTGAGGCCCGCCCGCTCGAGGTAGGCGGTGACGACCCGCGAGCCGGGCGCCAGGGAGGTCTTGACCCACGGCCTGCTCGTCAGCCCGCGCGCGACCGCCGCCTTCGCGAGCAGCCCGGCGGCGACCATCACGGAGGGGTTGGAGGTGTTGGTACAGCTCGTGATCGCGGCGATCACGACATCGCCATGGTCCAGCTCGTCGGCGAGCGCTACGCGCGCCGCCGACGGCTGCACGAAGGTCGCCAGCGCCTCGTGGAAGCGCTCGCGGGCGGCGCTGAGCGGCACGCGGTCCTGGGGCCGGCGCGGCCCGGCGATGCTCGGCTCGACATCGCCGAGATCGAGCGCGAGCGTGTCGCTGTAGACCGGCGGCTCTGAGTGCTCGTCGTGCCACAGGCCCTGCTCGCGGGCGTAGGCCTCGACCAGCTCGATCTGCTCCGGCGGGCGCGAGGTGAAGCGCAGGTAGCGGAGCGTTTCGGCGTCGATCGGGAAGATCGCGCATGTCGAGCCGAACTCCGGCGACATGTTGCCGATCGTCGCACGGTCGGCGAGCGGCAGCCGCGCGAGGCCGGGGCCGAAGAACTCGACGAAGCGACCGACGACGCCCTTGGCGCGCAGCATCTCGGTCACCGTGAGCACCAGGTCGGTCGCCGTCGCGCCCTCCGACAGGGCGCCGTCCAGCCGGAACCCCACGACCTGGGGCAGCAGCATCGACATCGGCTGCCCGAGCATCGACGCCTCGGCCTCGATGCCGCCGACACCCCAGCCGAGGACGCCGAGGCCATTGACCATCGTCGTGTGCGAGTCGGTGCCGACGAGCGTGTCCGGGTAGGCGAGCGGCAGCGCGCCGGCGCGCTCGGCGACGAACACCACGCGCGCGAGATACTCGAGGTTGACCTGGTGCACGATCCCGGTGTCCGGCGGCACGACGGCGAAGCGCTCGAAGGCGTTCTGGCCCCAGCGCAGGAAGGCATAGCGCTCGGCGTTGCGCTCGAACTCCCGCTCGGCGTTGCGGGCGAACGCGTCGCGCGTGCCGAACACGTCGACCTGCACCGAATGGTCGATCACCAGCTCGGCGGGCACGAGCGGGTTGATCTTGCGCGCATCGCCGCCCATCGCCGCGATCGCGTCGCGCATCGCGGCGAGGTCGACGACCGCCGGCACGCCGGTGAAGTCCTGCAGCAGCACGCGAGCCGGCGTGAACGCGATCTCGACGCTCGGCTCCGACCGTGCGTCCCAGCGCGCGAGCGCCTCGACGTCGGGCGCCGTCACCGAACCGTTGCCCTCGGTCCGCAGCAGGTTCTCGAGCAGGATCTTCAGCGAGAACGGCAGTCGCGCGACGTCGAAGCGGGCCTGCAGCGCGTCGAGGCGGAAGATTTCGAACCGCCGGTCGCCCACCGCGAGCTCGGCGCGGGCATCGAAGCTGTTGGCGGACATGGAGATCTCCTGGCGTTCGGGAATATCGGGCGTCTCCTGGATTATCCCGTAGCCTGTCGCCGCGTGAGCCTCGGTCCTGGGCGGCGCTGAGCGTTGAGCGTGCTGCAGGCGCTCGGGATCCTGGGGGCCGGTTTCGCGGCGGGCGCCCTCAACGTCGTCGTCGGCTCCGGCACGCTGATCACCTTCCCGGTGCTGCTGGCGTTCGGCTACGCGCCGGTGGTCGCCAACGTGTCCAACACGATCGGCCTGGTGCCCGGGTCGCTGGCCGGGGCGGTCGGCTACCGGCGCGAGCTGCAGGGGCAGGGACGGCGTATCCGCCGTCTGGCCTGCGCGACGGCGGCGGGCGCCGTGACCGGCGCGACCCTGTTGCTGACGCTGCCACCGTCGGCGTTCAAGGCGATCGTGCCCGCATTCATCGCCGTCGCGCTGGTCCTGGTCCTCGCGCAGCCGCGCCTCGGTTCGCTGCTGCGCCGGCGCCGGGCCCACGCCGATGAGCGGATCGGCCCGGCGACGCTGGCAGCGGTCTACGCGGCCGGGGTCTACGGCGGCTACTTCGGCGCGGCTCAGGGGATCCTGCTGCTGGCGATCCTCGGGCTCGCGCTCGACGACGCGCTGCAGCGGCTGAACGCCTGCAAGAACGTGCTCGCCGGCGTGGCCAACCTGCTCTCGGGGCTGATCTTCGCGCTCGCCGCCCACGTCGCCTGGCCCGTGGTCGGCCTGATCGCGACCGGCTCGGTCAGCGGCGGAGCGCTCGGCGCCCGCTTCGGACGCCGCCTGCCCGCGGCGCCGCTGCGGGCGCTGATCGTCGCGGTCGGGATCGTCGCGATCGTGCGCCTGCTGTAGCGGACCGCGTTCGCGTGCCTGCAGGACAGTCTGGACGAGCCGCGGTCGGCGTAGAATCGCCGCCCATGGCGCTGGCACAGCCGCTGCGGGTCGGCATTGTGGGCGGAGGCCTGATGGGCAGCGGCATCGCCGAGACCGTCGCGCGGGCCGGGCACGAGGTCGCGGTGTTTGAGCCGATCGCCGACGCCCGCGCCGGATCGCAGCAGCGCATCACGGCCTCCAGCGAGCGCGCGCTGGCCGCGGGCAAGCTCGATGCGGCCGCGCAACAGGCGCTGCTCGGGCGGATCCGCTACGTCGATGAGCTCGCCGGCCTGGGCGAGTGCGAGCTGGTGATCGAGGCGGTCGTCGAGGATCTCGAGGTCAAGCTCGACGTGTTCCGCCGCCTCGATCGCGAGGCGGCGGAAGACGCGGTGCTGGCGTCGAACACCTCGAGCATCCCGATCGCCGCGCTGGCGAGCGCCGTGCGCGCACCGCAGCGCGTGCTCGGCCTGCACTTCTTCTCGCCGGCCCCGGTGATGCGCCTGGTCGAGGTGGTGTCCGCGCTGGACACCAGCGAGCAGACCGTGGCAACGGCCACGCGCTTCGTCGAGAGCCTCGGCAAGACGGTGGTGGCGACCAAGGACCGCTCGGGGTTCGTCGTCAACATGCTGCTGATCCCCTACCTCGTCGCCGCGGTGCGGATGCTCGAGGAGGGATTCGCCACGCGCGAGGACATCGACAGCGGCATGACGCTCGGCTGCGGGCACCCGATGGGGCCGCTGGCGCTGTGTGACTTCATCGGCCTCGACGTCGTCTGCTCGGTCTGCGACTCGCTGTTCGAGGAGTTCAAGAAGGCCGAGTACGCCGCTCCGCCGCTGCTGCGGCGGATGCTCTCGGCCGGCCGCCTGGGGCGCAAGTCCGGCCGCGGCTTCTACGACTACGACGGCTCGGACGCCGCCTCGAGCCGGTCGCGCAGCGCCGCCAGGAACTGAGCCGCGTAGACGCCGTCCAGGGCACGGTGATCCCAGGACAGGCCAAGGATGCAGACCGAGCGGATCGCGACCTCATCGTGGCCCGCTGCGGTGACCACGACCGGCCGCTTGACGATCGCCTCGATATCGAGGATCGCGACCTGCGGCTGGTTGATCACCGGCGTCGCCATGATCGTCCCGAAGCGGCCAGGGTTGGTGATCGTGAAGGTTCCGTCGCGGACCTCGTCGGCGGAGAGGGCACGCGCCCGCGCGCGCGTCGCGAGATCGGCGATGCGGGCCGCCAGGGCCTCGACGTCCAGGCGCTGGGCGCCGTGGATCACCGGAACGATCAGCCCGTCGCTGTCGAGCGACACGGCCACGCCCAGGTTCACGTCACGGTGGCGGGTGTAGTCCTCGCCGTCGAGCCAGGCGTTGAGGTCGCCGAACTCGCCGAGCGTGGCGACCGTCGCCGCGGCAACGACCGGCAGCGCCGTCACCCCGAGGGCGCGCCGGTGCGCCTCGACCGACTCGAAGTCGACCTCGATCCACGAGGTCACCGTCGCCGCGGTGCTGAGCGAGCGCTTCATGTGCTCGCCGATCGAGCGCCGCATCCGCGACAGCTGACCCGCCGCCGGCGGCACGTACGGCGCAGCGGCCGAGGGTTCGCCGGCCGCCGGCTGCCCGATCGCGGCGAGCACGTCCTCCTTGCGAACCCGACCGTCGCGCCCGGTGCCGACGACCTGGTCCAAGGCCACGCCGTGCTCCGCGGCGACGCGCAGCACCACCGGTGAATAGCGCTCGCCGCGCCGCGGCGAGCGCGGCCCAGGCTCCGGCGCGGGGGCCGGAGGTTCGGCGCCGGCGACCGCCGCCGTCGCCGCCGTCGCCGCCGCGACGCTGCCGGTCTGCGTGTCCTGCGCAGCGGCGGAGGTCATCGTCGCGATCACCGTGCCGACCTCGACGGTCGTGCCGACCTCGACGAGCAGTTCGACGATCCGCCCGCTCGATGGAGCCGGGATGTCCGAGTCGATCTTGTCGGTCGAGACCTCGCAGATCGGCTCGTCGGCCTCGACCCAGTCGCCCGGCTCCTTGCGCCACAACACGAGGGTGCCCTCGACGACGCTGATGCCCAGCTGGGGCATGATGATCTCGACCAGCTGCTCAGCGCCCATCGGGCCGGTCTCCCGTCGGCTCCCAGGCGAGGCCCGCCCGTGACCGGGCCTCCTCAGTAGGCGAGCAGCTCACGGCAGGCGTCGCGGATCCGCTCGGCGCTCGGCAGGACCGCGCGCTCGAGCGACGGCGAGAACGGGATCGGCACGTCGGGGGTCGCCACGCGCACGACCGGCCCGTCCAGGTCTCCGTAGCCGTACTGCGCGATCAGCGACGCGACCTGCGCGCCGGCGGCGCAGGTGTAGTTGGCCTCGTCGACGATCACGACCTTCGCACAGTCGTGGACGGCATCGAGGATCGCGCGTTCGTCGAGCGGCACCAGCGAGCGCAGGTCGAGCACGCGAACGCTGGCCTCCTCGATCTCGGCGGCCGCCTCGAGCGCGGCATGGACCATCGCGCCGTAGGCGATGACGACGAGATCGTCGCCGTCACGCACCGTCTGCGCGCACAGCGGCGTCTGGTAGAAGCCCTCGGGAACCTCGCCGCGCACACGCCGATACAGGTGCTTGTGCTCGAGGAAGATGACCGGGTTGGGATCGGCGATCGCCGCCAGCAGCAGCCCCTTGGCGTCGTGCGCCGTGGAGGGTGCCAGCACCTTGAGGCCGGGAGCGTGCATGAACCAGGCCTCAGGATTCTGCGAGTGAAACGGCCCGCCGGCGAAGCCTCCGCCGCTCGGCAGGCGCACGACGATCGGCGCCGCGACTCCCAACCGCCAATGGAGCTTTCCGGCGACGTTGACCAGCTGATCGAATCCGCAGGCGACGAAGTCCGCGAACTGCATCTCGCAGACCGGACGCATGCCGACGATCGCCGCGCCGACCGCGCCGCCGATGATCGCCTCCTCGGAGATCGGGGTGTCGATCACGCGGTCGGCGCCGAACTCCTGCTGCAGCCCCGCCGTGACCTTGAACGCCCCACCGAACGCGCCGATGTCCTCGCCGAGCAGCAGCACGCGCTCGTCGTCGCGCAGCGCGATGCGCAGGGCGTCGGAGATCGCATCGAGATAGGTCAGCTCCATCAGGCCCCCGTGAAACCGCTCCACGGCGCCGCGCCGAGCCCGAGGGGCTGGGCTTCGCCCTCGCAGAAGACGCCGTCGAGCGCGCTCCCGGGCTCCGGCTCGGGCATGGCCAGCGCGTCCTGGGTCGCGAGATCGATCGCCTCGCGCACCGACTCGTCGATCGCCTCGACGTCGACGCCGAGCGAGCGCAGGCGATCGCGCTGGCGCGCCAGCGGGTCGCGCTCCGCCCAATGCTCGAGTTGCTCCGGCGGCACATAGGAGGCGTCGTCGTGGGCGCCGTGTCCGTGCATGCGCATCGTCGTGGCGGCGATCAGGGTCGGGCCGCCTCCGGCGAGCGCGCGCTCGCGCGCCTGGCGCGTCGCGTCGAAGACCTCCTCGACATCGTTGCCGTCGACGGCGACGGCGGCGATGCCGTAGACCGCCGCGCGCTCGAGCGGATTGACGACGAATTGGCGCACACTCGGCGTGGAGTAGGCGTAGCCGTTGAGCTCGAGCACGAAGATCACCGGAACGCGCTGGAGGCCGGCGAGGTTCATCGCCTCGTGCCAGTCGCCGACCGAGGTCGCGCCGTCGCCGAAGAAGCTCAGCGCGCAGCGCTGCTCGCCGCGGAGCTTGAAGGCCCAGGCCATCCCGACCGCGACGGCCATCATGTCGGGCAGCATCGACACCATCCCGACGACGCCGCGCTCCGCCTCGCCGAAGTGCACGTTGCCGTCGCGCCCCCGCGACACCCCGCCCGCGCGTCCAAGGTAGTGCGCGAGGATCGCGCTCGCCTCCGTGCCCTTGACGACGTGGGCACCGAGGTCGCGGATCATCGGGCAGACCGGGTCCGCCGGCCCGAGCGCGAAGGTGGCGCCGACCGCCGTCGCCTCCTGACCACGCCCGTCGTAGAACGAGCCGGGGATCTTGCCCTGCTTGTAGAGGCTCAGGCCGCGTTCCTCGATCGCCCGCGTCAGTGCCATCAAGCGCAGCAGCGCGATGCGATCGTCGCGGTCGAGAAACCGCGCACTGTCGTGTGCGGCGTCCTCTACCCCGGCGCTGCTGGTGTGGACGGTGCTCAGGGCGCTCTGACCTCTTCAAGTCGCGAAACGGTCTGTGTGATCCTAGTGGGTCTCCCGCATGAAACGGCAGCCGCGGGTGCGGCGACGGACGCCCGCCGGGGGGCGTCAGGCGGGCGCCGCGGCGCCGGTCAGCTCGTAGCGGCGCAGGATCCGGTAGAGCGTCGAACGCTCGGCCGCCGGGCGTCCGGCCTTGTGCGCGGCGGCGACGAGTTGCTCGGGTTCCAGCCTGACGCCGTGGTAGGAGCCCGCCATCCGGCTGATCGATTCCTCCATCAGCGTCCCGCCGAGATCGTTGACCCCCCAGCGCAGCGATTCGGTCGCGGCGTCGAGCCCCATCTTGACCCAGGAGCTCTGGAGGTTGGGGATCGTCCGGCCGAGCGCGAGGCGGAACACCGCGGTGTGCTTGAGCTTCTCGTCGGTCGAGATCTCCTCGACGCCGTGCGTGCGACCGAGCAGCGTCTGGAACGGGATGAAGGACAGCGGCACGAACTCCGTGATGCCGCCGGTGCGCTCCTGCAGCTCGCGGACGACGCGCATGTGCTCGGCCAGCTCCCACGGCTCCTCGATGTGCCCGAACATGACGGTCGCGGTTGAGCGCAGCCCGGCGGCGTGGGAGGCCTCGATGATCTCGACCCAGCGTGCGACCGGCAGCTTGTTCGGGGAGATCCGCTCGCGCACGCCGTCGTGGAGCACCTCGGCCGCGGTTCCCGGCGTCGAGTCGAGCCCGGCGGCGCGCAGGCGGGCGAAGACCTCGGCCGGCGGCAGCGCCGAGATGTCGCACATGTGGGCGATCTCCATCGGCGAGTAGGCGTGCAGATGCAGCTGCGGCGCGGCCTCCTTGATCACCCGCAGCCAGTGCTCGTAGTCCTCGAGCGTCCAGTCGGGATGGATCCCCGACTGCATGCAGATCTCGGTCGCGCCGAACTCGACCGCCTCGCGGACCTTGTCCTCGAGCGCGGCGCGGTCGTACTCGTAGGCGTCGGGCGAGCGGCGGCCCTGGCCGAAGCCGCAGAACGCGCAGCCGACGATGCAGATGTTGGACACGTTGATGTTGCGGCAGACGACGAAGGTCACGGTCTCGCCGACCAGTTCGCTGCGCAGTTCGTCGGCCGCCTCGCGGATCGCCTCGATCGCCTGCGGGCGCGTCTCCGCGAACAGCGCCGTCAGCTCGTCCTCGCTGAGCTGCGTGCCGTCGCGGCCCTTGTCGATCGCACCGGCGACGAGGTCGCGGCGGATCACGCGATCGCTGCGACGACCCGACCCGCCGCGCGGGATGAACGACCAGTAGCGCGCGGTGATCACGTCGAGCACGCTCTGGGCGACCCATTCCGGCTCGATGTAGCGGCCGTACACGCACAGCCGCTCGGTCAGCGCGACGCCGTCCTGCGCGAGGCGGCGGCGCACCTGGTGCGGTGAGGGAAACGGGTGCTCGGGGGAGATGTGGTCGCCGTTGGCCGACAGCCCGCCGAGGTCGCTTGCGCCGGCGGCGACGAGCTCCGGCCACCAGTCCGAGAGGTTCGGCGGCACCTGGATGCCGACGTCGGGAAGCAGCGCGCGCGCGTGGCCGACGAGCGCGCGGAGGTCGTCGATCGTGACCTCGCAGGCCCAGTCGGGGAGCGGCTCGCTCGGCGGCTGGCCGAGCCCGGTGCGCCAGTACTGCTGCGCCGCCGCGGTCGCCACCTCGGCGGGCTCCTCGCCGTAGTAGCGGCGGTGCGGCACGAAGTTCTGCAGGATCAGCTCCTGGATGTGCCCGTACTCGCGGTGGCACTCGGCCAGCGCCTCGAGCGCCTCGAAGCGGTCCTCGGGGCGCTCGCCGATGCCGACCAGGATGCCGCTGGTGAACGGGATTCGCAGCTCGCCCGCGGCGCGGATCGTCGCCAGCCGCAGCTGCGGATCCTTGGTCGGCGAGCCCTGGTGGGCGACCAGGTCGCGGCGCGTTGACTCGAGCATCAGCCCCTGCGAAGCGGTCACCTCGCGCAGGCGCGCCAGGTCGGCATACGAGAGCGCGCCCAGGTTGGTATGCGGCAGCAGTCCCCGCTCGAGCGCCTGCTCGCAGCTCCAGACCACGTAGCCGACGAAGTCCTCGAAGCCGAGCTCCGCGAGGCGCGCCCGCAGCCCCGGGTGGTAGGCCGGGTCGTCGCCGGTCAGGATCAGCAGCTCCTTGACGTTGCGGCGCGCGGCATGGTCGAGCAGCCGGCGCACCTCGTCCGGGTCGTGGAGGTGCGGCTGATGGGTCGCGAACGCGCAGTACTTGCAGTGCGAGACACAGGTCCGCGAGAGCGACAACGTCACGTTGCGCGAGAACGTCACCCTGCGCCGGGTCGTCACTTCCACGGGACTCACTCGACGAAGAACCTGCCGGCCTGCTCCGAGAACCAGCGCGAGGTGATCGTCTTCTTGCGCGTGTAGAACTCGACCGCGTCCTGGCCATGGGCGTGGAGGTCGCCGAAGAACGAGCCCTTCCAGCCCGAGAACGGGAAGAAGGCCACGGGCGCGGCGACGCCGATGTTGACTCCGACCATGCCTGCTTCGACCTCCGAGCGGTAGCGCCGCGCCGCGGCGCCCGACTCGGTGAAGATCGAGGTGCCGTTGCCGTAGCGGCTCGCTGTTGACCAGCTCGATCGCGTCGTCGAGCGTGTCGACCTCGAGCACGCAGAGCACCGGGCCGAAGATCTCCTCGCGCACGGCGTCGCTGTCGGGTGCGAGATTCTCGAGAATCGTCGGACCGAGAAAGCCCTCGCCTGCCGACGCCAGGCGCCCGTCGATCGCGGCGCGTGCTCCCGCGGCCAGCGCCGCGTCGATCTCGCCGACGATGCGCGCTGCGGCGCCAGAGGAGATCACCGGGCCGATGTCGACGTCCGCGTCGCTGCCGTCACCGACTCGCAGCGCCTCGGCGCGAGCGAGCAGCTCGGGGCGCAGCGTCGTCCAGGAACCGCCGACGGCGACGACGACCGAGCCGGCCATGCAACGCTGGCCCGCCGCGCCGAAGGCGCTCGCGAGGATGTTCTCGGCGGTCTTGGGGATAACCGCGTCGGGCATCACGACCATGTGGTTCTTGGCCCCGCCGAGCGCCTGGACGCGCTTGCCGCTGGCCGCCGCCCGCTCGTAGACGTGGCGCGCGACCTTCGCCGAGCCGACGAACGAGACGGCGTCGATGCCCGGCGAGTCGAGGATCGCGTTGACGACGTCGACCGAGCCGTTGACGAGGTTGGCGACGCCGGGCGGCAGCTCGAGTGACTCGAGCATCTCGAACACGATCGTCTGGGTGATCGGGTTCTGCTCGGACGGTTTGAGGATGAACGTGTTGCCGGTGGCGATCGCGAACGGCAGGAACCAGAACGGGACCATCGCCGGAAAGTTGAACGGGGTGATCGCCGCGCACACGCCGACCGGTTGGCGGATCGTCTCGCAATCGACGTTGGTGGCAACGCCCTCGAGGTTGCGACCCTGCATCGTTTGCGGCACCGCGGTCGCGGCCTCGACCATCTCGATCGCGCGGTCGACCTCGGCGCGGGCGTCACCGATCGTCTTGCCCATCTCGCGGGTCACCGACCGCGCGAGCTCCTCCGCGCGGTCCACCATCGCCTGGCGCAGGCCAAACAAGAACTGCGCGCGCTTGATCACCGACACCGCGCGCCAGCCAGGCAGCGCCGCCCGCGCCGCGGCGACAGCCGCCTCGACCTCCTCGCGCCCGCTCAGCGGAACGCGCGCCAGCGCTTCCCCGGTCGCCGGATTGAGGACGTCGAGCTGCGCGGCGGCGCTCGCCGCCACCCAGCGGCCGCCAATGAAATTGTCGAGCACACGGACTCGCACTCCGGGGGCTGCGGTCGACGAAATGCTGGCGCTCCGATCCTTGACGGTGGCCGCCGCGCGCATGCGAGGCCTGTGCGAAAGCATAGTCATCGCCGATCGCCTTGCCCCGCCGTGCCGGCGCGGCGCGCCGGACGGACGGTGCCGCGATCACTCCAGGGGCAGGAACGAGCCGTAGCGTCCGCGGAAGAACACCAGCGGGTCGGCCTCGCCGTCGCGAATGTCGACCTCGTCGACGGCGCCGACGACGATCTGATGGTCGCCGGCCTCGTGCTCGGCGTCGATCGTGCACTCGATCCACGCGACCGCGTCATCGAGCGCCGGGCCGGACGGCCGCGGGTGCCACGCGATGCCCGCGAAGCGGTCGACACCGCGGGCGGCGAAGCGCTGCGCGGCCTCGCCGTGATGGGCGGCGAAGACGTTGACGCAGAAGCGGCCGCCCTCGCGGATCTTCGGCCAGCTCGTCGAGCTCTTGGCGGGGCAGAACAGGATCAGCGGGGGATCGAGTGAGACCGAGGTGACGGAGTTCGCCGACATCGCGACCGGTCCGCCCGAGTGGTGTGCGGTGACCACCGTGACGCCGGTCGGCAGCTGCCCGAGGACCCGGCGGAAACGCGCCGGGTCGATCTGCGGATCGCCGCTGGTGCCCATCCTGTCGCGTTCTCCTCTGCTCGGAACGACCAAACAATCCTAGGTGAGCGACGGCATCGGCTCACGAGCGGCGACGCCTGCGCCCGCCGCGCGCAAGGATTGGGGCATGCGGGCCTCAGCGGGCAGGACAGCGTCGCGCGCCGCGCCGCGCATCGCCGGCGCGGTGCTGGCGGCGGCGACGCTGGCGGCGTGCGGCGGCGGCGCTTCGACGACGTCACCGCCGGCGGCGCCGCAGGCCACGGTGTTCATCGATCTCGTCGACGCCCTGCCCGCGAGCCTCGACCCGGCGGACGATCTCGGCAGCGCATCCGCAAGCCTCGAGAGCTCGCTGGCCAGCACGCTCGTGCGCCCCGCCGGACGACCGCCGTCGAGTGCGACGCTCGCGCCGGCGGCCGATGTCGTCGGCTACCTCGCGAGCTCGTGGCGCCGACTCGCCGGCGGCGACTACGTCTTCGCCCTGCGCCGCGGCGTGCGGAGTCCCTACGGGCACACGCTGACGGCCGACGACGTCCGCTTCAGCTTCATCCGCGAGCTGGCCCGTTCAGCCGGCGCGCGCTTCCTCGCCGCCGTCGCCAGGATCGCGCTGCGCAACCCGATCACCGTGCTCGGCCCGGCGAGCGTACGCGTCAACGTGACCGCACCCGGCGCGCTGACGCTCGCCGTCCTCGCCGACTTCCACTTCGCGGTGATCGACAGCCGTGCCGTGCGCGCGCACGAGACGCCCAGCGATCCGGCCGCGCACGGCTGGCTGTCCGGACACCTCGCGTTCTACGGCGCCTACGAGCTCTCCGAGTTCGACCCCGGTCGCAAGCTGTTGCTGCACGTGAACCGCCAGCCCGGCGCGCCACCCGCCTTCAGCGCGCTCGCGATCGAGGCCCTCCCCTCGGCGACGCTGCGGCTGTCGGACCTCGGCGCGAACGAGGCCTCCCACACCAGCGGGCTCGACTGGGCCGGCTTCCAGGCGGCGGCGCACACGAGCGGGCTCCTCGCCCAGACGATGCCGGCGACGGCGGTCAGCACGCTCGTGCCCAACGAGCGGTTCGGGCCGTTTGCGAGCGTCCTCGTGCGGCGGGCGATCTCGCTGGAGATCGATCGCGCGGCGATCTCCCGCGCCGCGTTCGGCGGCTTCGCGAGGCCCGCCCTGCACCCCGAGCCGAGCACGATCGTGCTGCCCGCCGGCGTCGTCCAGCCGACCTACGCCCACGATGTCGCCCTCGCGCGGCGGCTGCTTGCGCAGGCCGGCTACCCGCGCGGCTTCTCCTTCGTGCTCGCCGCCGACAGCGGCGCGCCGGCAGCCGAGCTCGCGGCGATCACCGGCGAGCTTCGCCGCGTCGGCGTGACCGTCCGCGTACGCGGCGTGTCATCGGCCGGCGATCTCGCGCCGCTCTCGCGAGCAGGGCATGTCGCGGCCCGGCTCGAATCCACCGCGGCGCCGATCGCCTCCGCGTCCTTCGACATCCTCGCCAGCTACCTGCGCGACTCGCCGGCCAACGTCGAGGGCTACGACGCGCCGGCGCTCGACGCGCTGGCGGCGCCGCTGACGACGGCCGCGCCCGGCGCCGTGCAGCGGGCGCTGACGATCGTCGGCACGACCTACCCGGTGATCCCGCTGGTCGAGATCCCGGCCCAGAACGTCTCACGCGCGCGGATCGGCGGCTACGCGGCCTACGCCGTCCCGACCACCTACTACGACCTGCTGAAGCCGTGATCGAGTCGTGCTCGACGCCGCGCTCGCTCGCTGTGACGCCGCGTCCGACGGCGCGGTCGGGTAGGCGAGAGGCGCCCGCACCGCGCGGCGTAGCCGACTGGCGTTGGTTTCCTCTCGCCCCCCATCGAACCGTGCATGAAGTTCTCCCTCACACGGCTCACCGACATCCTTCACCTGGCCGCGTGCGCGGCACCGTGGACGCGTCCGACGAGTGGTCGCAGACCGAAGAAGCGCTCCTGGCGCAGCCGCCAGTAGCCGTAGGCGCGCGGACGCTTGGCCTGGTGGCGCATCCCGATCCAGTGGGCCAGCCGCTCGGCCGTGTAGAGGTCGAGCTTGTGGAACTGGGTGGTGGAGTTGCCCCGGCGGAAGTAGCCGGCCCAGCCGGTCAGGAACCGGTTGAGGTTGGCCACGACGTCCTCGAGCGGCAGCAACAACAGCCGCCGCTCGGTGAGCCCGCGAATCCTCGTTCGCGCCGCCTGCATGGCGGCCGCCGACGGCCAGCGCGCCAGGTAGCGAAACCCCGGCTTGCTGAAGCTCGCCACCATGCGGTGGTGAAACCCCAGAAAGTCGAAGCCCTCGCCATCGTTGTCCAGGCACACCAGGCGTGTCTTGGCCTCAGCCAGCTGCAGGTGGAGTTCCGCGAGCAAGGCCCGCAGTTCCCGCAGAGCGGCCTCGGCCTGTGCCCGGGTTCTGCACACGATCACCAGGTCATCGCAATACCTGACCAGCACGCCCAGTTCGCCGTGCCGGTCCTCCCACGCCCGATCGAGCGCGTTCAGATAGACGTTGGCGAGCAACGGCGAGATCGGCGAGCCTTGCGGCGAACCGACCTCGGGGCGCAGCAGGGTTTCCCCTTCGAGCACCCCGGCTCTCAGCCAGCTCCGCAGCACCTTCAACACGCGCCGATCAGAGACCCGCTCGCAAACCAGTTGCTCGAGGATCTGCGGGTCGAGCGCGTCGAAGAAACCGCGAATGTCGGCGTCGATCACCCAGTGTCTCCCGCGCATCACCTCACGCTTGATCGCATCAAGCGCGTCATGAGCCGACCGCTTGGGCCGAAACCCAAACGAGCAGTCACGGAAGTCAGCCTCGAAAATCGGCTCCAACACGAGCTTGGCCGCCGTCTGGGCAACCCTGTCCTTGATGCGAGGGATCCCCAATGGCCGTTGCTCGGAGCGCCCGGGCTTCGGGATAAACACCCGTCGCGCCGGGCCCGGGCGATAACGCTCCGCTCTGAGCTCCGCTTGGAGCTCGTCGAGAAACGCCTCCACCCCGCTCTCTTCGATCTGGGTGATCGTGATGCGGTCAACCCCGGCAGAACCGCGGTTCTCGCGCACCTGCCCCCACGCCCGCTGCAGCACATCCCTGCGATGGATGCGATCCCACAGCGCGTGGAAACGTCGCTCCGGCGACCGCTTGGCCGCCAGGTACAGCTTGACTTGGAGTTCTCGAACCTTGTCCTGCTTGGCGGTGTTGTCCCCGGAGGGCATGCGCCGGTCCTTCTGTCGTCGTCAAACACGGATGAAGCAGGGCCCCTTCCCTCACCCGACGTTCTGTTGTCGATCGGGCTCAAGCAGTACTACGGGCCCCTCCGCCACCCTCCCGGCTGGACGCGACTTCGCCAGAGGCTTATACGCGCCCGCTGCTCCCGGGCGAAACGTCCGCAGACCCGGGGCCGGGGAGGGCTTCCCCAGTTTCCGCACCGACCATCCGACCGTTCCGCTCCCTCTACCCCGGGAGGTTCATCGCCGCTGCACTTCCAGGCTCTACACGGCTTCCATGGCCTTCGCCCTGAATTCCCGGGCTCGGCTCCTCCTTGTCCCGCGAACGGGCTAGCGTCACGAGGCGGCAGGATTCACTTCACGTTACGGACCGGCCGGTCGCTTCCCCCAAAGGGGCTTTCGACACTGGGCTTCGACGCCAGGCGTTTCCCCCCGACGCCGCCAGCCTGCTACCCGGCGCCCTGGCACTTACCGGGACCGGACCTACACCGGCAGGCCGATGCGAACTTATGTTCAGATCAGGACAACCTGAAAGCACCACCTCCGAACCCTGGGCACACGAATCAACCATCTAGACTGGCGCCGTGACCGGGGCAGCGCCGAGCCGTCGCGCCATGCGCGTCGCGGCGCTTGCCGCGCTCGCCCTCGCGGGGCTCGCGGCCTGCGGCGGCAGCGCCGGCGGGAGCACCGGCGCAAGCCGCAGCACCACGTCGAGCACCACGCCGGCGGGGCACACCTTCATCGACCTGGTCGGCGAGCTGCCGACCAACCTCGATGAGACCGCCACCCCGGATGCAGCATCGACGGACCTGCTTCCGAGCTGGTCGAGCGAGCTCGTGCGCCCGAAGGGCGCCGCGCCCGGGCCGAACGCCGTGCTCGCACCCGACGACGCGGTCGTGCCCTACCTGGCCACCTCGTGGCAACTCGACCCCAACGGCGACTACACCTTCAGGCTGCGCCGCGGCGTGCGCGGAATCTCCGGCGATCCGTTCACCGCTGCCGACGTCAAGTGGAGCCTCGAGCGGGCCGTCGCCCGCTCGCCCGTCGCACCGTTCCTGTTCAAGCTCGCCCACATCGACAGCGCCAACCCGGTCACCGTGCTCAGCAGGTATCGCGTCCGCATCAACGTCACGGGACCGAGCCCGTTCACGCTCTCCGTGCTCGCCTCCTACGACGCGGCGATCTATGACAGCGCGCTCTACCGCCTGCACGCGACCGCGGCCGATCCCTGGGCGCAGCAGTGGGGCAGCACGCACTCGGGGAGCTTCGGCGCCTACTGGGTCGCCTGGTTCTGGCCGCGCCACGAGATCGAGCTCGAGGCCAACCCCGGCTTCTGGCGCACGCCGTACTACCAGCGCGTGCTGATCCGCCAGGTCGAGAGCGCGAATACGCGCGTCGACGAGGTGCTCACCGGCGCCGCAACGCATACCAGCGACCTGCCGTGGGGTAACTTCGAGACGGCGGTGGACAGTCCCGCCTCCGACGGCGCCAGCGCCACGATCCTGCAGACCGGGCCGGGTGTCATCGCCTGGCATTTCAACGTTACGAGCGGGCCGCTCGCCAACCCGCTGGTGCGCCAGGCGATCAACCTCGGGGTCAACCGGATCGAGATGGCGGACGCGCTCGATGAGACCTTCGACGCGCCGACGGTGCTGACGATCCCGGCGGCACTCGGTCAGCCCCAGCCGACGGTGTTCGACCCGGTGCAGGCGCGCAGCCTGCTGCGCGCGGCCGGCTACCCCAAGGGCGTGACGATCGACATCTACACCAACGAGGACGAGGCCGGTGGCGAGGCCTACGCCCTGCTCGCCATCCTGCGGGCCCAGATGCTTCAGCTCGGCGTGTTCCTGCGCATCACCTTCGTCGACGACACCGATCAGCTGCTGGCGCTCGAGCAGAACCATCAGCTGCAGTCGACGATCGACGTGCTCACGCCGCTGCTCGGCGGCGCCGGCTTCCTGCTCGAGCAGAACGACAACGTGACGCTTGACCCCGTCAGCCCCGCAGCCAACCAGCGCTACTCCAATCCGACGGTCCAGACACTGCTCAACCAGCTGCAGAACAGCCCGCCCGGTCCGGCCGCCGACGCGCTGATCCACCAGGCGGCGGCGCTCGTCGACGCCGACGTGCCGACCGTCAACTTCGTGGCGATCCCGATTCAGAACGTGACCCGGGCGGGTATCACCGGCTATGCGGCGTACGCCCAGCCGGTGACCTACTACGAGTACCTGCACCCCGCGCGCTAGGCCAGACGTCAGGGCCCGAAGGCGCCGGCCGCGCGCAGCTGCGCGATCCGCGGGCCGTCGTAGCCGAGCACCGTCTCGAGCACGTGTGCGGCGTCCTCGTTGCGGCGCGGCGCGCGCCGGTAGCTCGGACGCTCGTCGCCGACGCGCACCGGCGAGGCGAGCTGGCGGACGGTCCCCCAATGCGGGTGCTCGGTCTCGACGATCAGCTCGCGGGCGAGGGTCTGAGGATCGGCGAGCGCCTGCTCGACGGTGTTGACCGGTCCGCTCGGGACGCCGGCGGCGGCGAGCGCCTCGAGCCACTGCGCGGTCGTGCGCGTGGCGAAGCGCTCGTCGAGGATCTCGATCAGCGTCGCGGCGTTGCGCGCGCGCTCGGCGAGGCTGGCGAAGCGCTCGTCGGTCGCGAGCTCGGGGCGGTCGAGCACGACGGTCAGGCGCTGCCAGAACTTCTCCTTCGGACAGGCGACCACGATCCAGCCGTCGGCGGTCTGGAAGTTCTGGAACGGCACGACCGACGGGTGGGCCGAGTGGCGGGTGCGCGCCGGCACGTAGCCGGCGGTCAGGCTCCAGGTCGCGGGGTAGTTGATCAGCGACACCGCGGTGTCGAACAGGCTGACGTCGCATTCGCAGCCGACGCCGTCGCGGCGGGCGGCGTGAACGGCGGACAGCAGCGCGATCGCCGCAACCAGACCGCCGCTGTAGTCGACCATCGAGAGCCCCGTCTTGGTCGGCGGTCCGCCCGGCTCCCCCGCCAGCTCCATCCAGCCGGCCCGTCCCTGGAGGATGTAGTCGTAGGCCGGCTCGGCGCGCGCCGGCCCGCTCATGCCGAAGCCGCTGAGCAGGCAGCAGACGATTCGCGGGTTGACCGGGGCGAGGTCCGCGTAGCGGATTCGCATCCGCTCCGGGACATCGCCGCGCACGTTGGCGTAGACGGCGTCGGAGACCCTGACGAGGTCCTCGAAGACGCCGCGTCCGCTCGCGGTGGCGAGGTCGATCGAGACGCTGCGCTTGTTGCGGTTGAAGGTCTCGAAGAACAGCGAGTCCTCGCCGTGGGCGTAGGGCGGCACGTAGCGGCCGACGTCGCCGCCGACCGACGGGTCCTCGACCTTGATCACCTCGGCCCCGAGGTCGGCCAGCTGCAGCGTCCCGAACGGTCCGGCGCCGAACTGCTCGACGGCCACGATGCGGATGTCCTCCAGTGGCTTCACGGGCTGCGCGGGCGCGCGGCGACGCCGGCGCTCAATCCCCGGCGTCGATTGGGGTCCTGGCCTGCGGGAAGATGTCGAGCACCTCCGGCGCGCCGCGCTTGTAGACGAAGAAGCTGCGCCGCAGCGAACAGACCTCCTCACCGTCCTGGTTGAGCGTGCGGGTGCGCACCGTGACGATCCCGGCGTGCGGGCGCGAGTTCGATTCCCGCTTTGTCAGCACCAGCGACTCCGACCACAGCGTGTCGCCGGCGAACACCGGATGGGACAGCTTGATCTCGTCCAACTGGAGGTTCGCGAAGACGTTCTGACTGACGTCGGTGACGCTCTGCCCGACCGCGATCGCGATCGTCAGCATCGAGTTCACCAGCGGCTTCGCGAACTCCGAGCGGGCCGCATACTGCGCGTTGAAGTGGATCTGGTTCGTGTTCATCGTGAGCAGCGTGAACCAGGTGTTGTCAGTCTCGGTCAGCGTGCGCCCGAGCGGGTGCTGGTAGACGTCGCCGGGCTCGAAGTCCTCGAAGAACCGTCCCTGCCATCCGGGCTTGAGCTGCATCGGTGACCGGCGCCCGTCGGGCTATCCGATCTCGACCGATCGGCCGGGCTCGACGTGGCGCATCGACGCATCCTATTGCTCACAATCGGGGCCGACACGCGGGCGCGGAGGTTGGGCGACCGCGTGTCTCCGGGCACGCACGGGTGCGTCCGGTCAGCGATGATTGCGGGGTGCCAGGGCAGCAGTCGCCGGAGGTCGCGGGAGCTGGCAGGTCGCTGTGGCGGTGACCGGGCGGGGGGGCCGGCACGCACCCGGTCAGCGACGGCGTCTGCCCGTGTTCTCCTCGCTTCAGGGTTATCGCCGGGCCTGGCTGACGGCGGACCTGCTCGCGGCCATCACGCTGCTCGTGATCGCGGTGCCCGAGCAGCTGGCCACCTCGCGGCTCGCCGGCATGCCGCCGATCACCGGCTTCTACGCATTCGCCGCAGGCACCCTCCTGTTCGTCCTGCTCGGGTCGAGCCCGCAGATGTCGGTCGGCGCCGACTCCACGATCGCTCCGCTGTTCGCCGTCGGGATCGCCCGCCTGGCCCCGCCCGGCTCCGGCCATTACGTGGATCTGGTCGGACTGCTCGCGGTGATGGTCGGAGTGCTGGTGGCGATGATCGGCCTGCTTCGCCTCGGCTGGATCGCGGAGTTCCTGTCGGCGCCGATCATCACCGGCTTCCTCGCAGGAGTGGCCGTGATCATCGTCGTCCACCAGCTGCCCGACCTCTTCGGCCTGCCGGGGACGAGCGGATCGACCGTGCATCGCGTCACGTTCGTGGTCAACCACCTGGGCAGCACGAACGGTTGGGCGCTCGGCATCGGCGCAGCCGTCTTCGCGATCGTCGTCGCCACCGAACGGATCGATCGGCGGCTTCCCGGCGCGCTGGTGGGGCTGGTCGGCTCGACCGTCGCCGTTGCTGCGCTCGGGCTGCACGGCCACGGTGTGGCGATCCTCGGCACGCTCGCGCACGGCGCGCCGCGCCTGGGCCTGTTCGACGTGTCGTGGTCGGCGATCGGCAGCGTCGCTCCGCTTGCCGGGGTCGTCGCGCTCGTGGTCGTCAGCCAGTCGGCGGCGACCACCCGCGCCTTCGCCGACGAGGGCCACTACGAGGTGGACGTCGGCCGCGACTTCGTCGGGGTCGGGGCAGGAAACGTCGTCGCGGGTCTCGTCGGGGCCTTCCCGGTGAACGCCAGCCCGGCGAGGACCGCCGCGGTCGCCTCGGCAGCCGGCCGCACCCAGCTGACGGGCCTCGGCGCAGCGGCCGGGGTGCTGCTGCTCGTGCCCGCCGCGGGCCTGCTCAAGGACGTGCCGCTGGCCACGCTGGCCGCAGTGCTGATCTTCATCGCGACGCGGATCTTCCACGTGCGCGACCTGGTGGCGATCGCCCGATTCGACCGCTTCGAAGTCGGACTGGCCGTGGTCACGCTGCTGACCGTCGCCCTCATCGGAGTCGAGCAGGGCATCGGCGTCGCCGTCGGCCTCGCGATCCTCGACCGCACCAGGCTGAGCGCTCGCCCGCAGCTGCATGTGCTCGGCCGGATACCCGACACGACGAGCTGGGCGCCGCTCAGCATCAACGCGCACGCTGCCCAGGTCCCCTCCGTGCTGGCGGTGCTGTTCGCGACTCCGCTGTGGTACGCCAACGCCGTCCACTTCCGCGCGCAGCTCACGGCGTCGCTGGCGCGGGCGGTCGGAACGCCGCGGCTGGTCGTGCTCGACGCGCTCGGGATGAGCGACATCGACTACACCGGATCGCGTGCGCTGGCCGCGGTTCTCGACGAGCTCGACCGCGACCACGCCGCCTTCGCCGTCGCCCGGGCCGGGGAGCACGCGCGCGAGGGCCTGAAACGAAGCGGCCTGCTGGCGCGCATCGGCGAGGACCATCTGTTCCCGTCGGTCGACGAAGCCGTACGGGCCCTCGGTCCGAAGAGCGCGGGCTCGTGAACGCCGGGGCACCGAGGGATGGATGCGGCCCGGCGGCGGCAGCCCGCCCGCCTCGCTGAACCGCCGACACGCACACGTGCGGTTGCCCCCGTGGCGCACGTCTGATATATCAGTCGTCGATGCGAGGGGCACCACCCGCCGACGCCGAACGCCGTCAGGCCCGCGCCCGCGCAGCGGCGCCGCGACGGGGACCCCTCCGATGAGCGCTGAGCAGCCCCAGGACGGAGCGCGCCAGCTCCCCGCTTCGGCGAGCGTCGTGATCATCGGCGCCGGGATCGTCGGCAACAGCATCGCCCACCACCTCGCGCGGCTCGGGGCGACCGAGCTCGTGCTGCTCGACAAGGGACCGCTGCCGAACCCGGGAGGCTCGACCGGGCACGCCTCGAACTTCATCTTCCCCGTCGATCACTCCAAGGAGATGACGGCGCTGACCGTCGAGAGCATGCGCCAGTACCGCGCCCTCGGCGTGTTCACCGAATGCGGCGGCATCGAGGTCGCGCGCACGCCGGAGCGCCTGCAGGAGCTGACGCGGAGGGTCGCCTCGGCCAAGTCGTGGGGGATCGAGCCGGTCGAACTGCTGACCCCCGCCGAGGTCCGTGAACTGGTCCCCTACATCGACGAGACGGTGATCCTCGGTGGCTTCCACACCCCGGGCGCCGGCGTCGTCGACTCGCTGCAGGCGGGCACGCTGATGCGTGAGGGCGCCCAGGCGAGCGGGGCGCTGAGCGTCAGCGCGAACACCGAGGTGCTCGCGATCGACGTCGAGCACGGGCGCGTGCGGCGAGTGCGCACCACGCGCGGCGACATCGAGGCGGAGCGCGTCGTTATCGCCACCGGCGTCTGGAGCCCGCGCCTCGCGCGGATGGCCGGCGCGTCGATCCCGCTGACCCCGGCCGTGCACCAGATGATCGACATCGGGCCGGTCCCGCGGTTCGCGACCAGCGTCGGCGTCGAGTTCCCGATCGTGCGCGACATGGACACCAACATGTACGAGCGCCAGGAGGGCGGAAGCCTCGAGATCGGCTCCTACGCGCACCGCCCGATCCTCCACGACCCGGACGAGATCCCCTCGATCGAGGAGTCTGCGCTCTCGCCCACCGAGCTCCCGTTCACGCAGGCCGATTTCGAGCCGCAGCTCGAGCAGGCGCTCGAGCTGATGCCCGAGATCGTCGGCGACGAGACCGTCGGGGTGAAGTACGCGATCAACGGCCTGCTCTCGGTGACCGCGGACGGCCTGCCGCTGCTCGGCGAGACGCCGGAGGTACGCGGGCTGTGGTCCGCCGCCGCCGTGTGGATCAAGGAGGGACCGGGAGTCGGCAAGACGGTCGCCGAGCTGATGCTCGAGGGCGACTCCGAGATCGACATCCACGCGTCGGACATCGCCCGCGCGCACGAGCAGCAGAAGTCGGCGGCGCACGTCCGGGCACGCGCCAGCGAGGGCTTCAACAAGATGTACGGGATCGTCCACCCGGCGGAGCAGTGGGAGTCCGACCGCAATATCCGGCTGTCACCGTTCCACGCCCGCGAGCGCGAGCTCGGCGCCGTGTTCTACGAGGTCGCCGGCTGGGAGCGCCCGCACTACTACAGCTCGAACGAGCCGCTGCTCGAGGAGTACGGCGAGCGCGTCGTGCGGCGCGAAAGCGAGTGGGAGGCGCGCTGGTGGTCGCCGATCATCAACGCCGAGCACCTCGCGATGCGCGACCGCGCGGCGATGGTCGATCTCTCGGCCTTCGCGATCTTCGACATCACGGGGCCCGGCGCGCTGGACGTCGTCCAGGGCCTCGCGCTGCGCCAGATGGACGTCGCCGTCGGCCGCGCCGTCTACACCCCGCTGCTCACGCCGAACGGCTGCTTCCGCTCGGACCTGACGATCATGCGCCTGGACGAGCAGCAGTTCCGCGTCGTCACCGGCGGCGCGCACGGCATGGCCGACCGCAAGTGGTTCGCCGACCACCTGCCGGCCGACGGCTCGGCGCAGTTGCATGATCAGACCTCGGCCTGGTGCACGCTCGGGCTGTGGGGTCCACGGGCCCGCGAGATCCTCGCGAGCACGACGAGCGACGACCTGTCCCACGAGGGCTTCCCGTTCGCCCGCGCGCGCACGATCGAGCTCGGATCGCTGCGCGTGCTGGCGTCGCGGATCTCCTATGTCGGCGATCTCGGCTGGGAGCTGTACGTGCCGATCGAGCAGGGCGCGCGGCTGTGGGACATCGTCGCCGAAGCCGGGGCGCCGCACGGCGTCGTGCCCGCCGGCATCGGCGTCTACGGCACCACCGGGCGCCTGGAGAAGTGCTACCGCGCCTACGGCTTCGAGCTCGACGGCGAGTTCAACGTGGTCGAGGCGGGGATGGCCGGACCGAAGGTCAAGGACGAGCCGTTCGTCGGCCGCGACGCGCACCTGCGCCACCGCGAGCAGGAGCCGGCCGCGATCCTCTGCACGCTGACCGTCGACGACCACAGCTCGGCCGGCGGCGTCAAGCGCTACATGCTCGGCAACGAGCCGATCCTGACCCGCGAGGGCCAGGCGCTCATCGACAGCCGGGGCCGTCGCTCCTACGTGACGAGCGCCGGCGCCGGGCCGTCGATCGGCAAGCACATCCTGATGAGCTACCTGCCGCCCCAGCACGCCACCGTCGGCGAGCCGCTCGCCGTGGAATACATGGGCGAGCGCTACCCGTGCAGCGTGGCCGTCGTCGGCGCGACGCCGGTCTTCGACCCCGAGAACTCGCGAATCCGCAGCTGATGAACGTCCTCGTCGCCGTCAAGCGGGTGCCGATCACCGGCGGGCGGATCGTGCTGCGCGAGGACGAGCAGGCGATCGACACCAAGCATCTCGGCTTCACGATCAGCCCGCACGAGGAGTGCGCGGCCGAGGAGGCGGTGCGCCTGATCGAGGCCCACGGGGGCTCCTCGACCGTCCTGACGCTCGGGCCGCCGGAGGCCGAGGAGCAACTGCGCGACATGCTCGCGCTCGGGATCGACGACGCGATCCACATGGTCACCGACGGCGAGGAGTGGGACCCCCAGGCCACGGCCTCGGCGATCGTCGCCGCAGTCGCCGCGGCACGCGAGGCGGGGAGCGAGTACGACCTGATCCTGTTCGGCAACGAGTCGGCCGACGCCGGCAACTTCCAGGTCGCGCTGCGCGTTGCCCGCGCGCTCGGGCTGCCGTGCGTGACCGGCGTCAAGGGAATCTCGCTCGAGGGCGATGCGGTCCGCTGCGAGCAGGAGGTCGCGAGCGGTCGCGATGTCTACCGGCTGACGCTGCCGGCGGTGATCGGCGTCAAGGAGGGCCTCAACCTGCCGCGCTACCCATCGGTGCCGGGCCGTCTGCGCGCGAAGCGCAAGCCGCTCGTCGCCAGTTCCCCGCCGCGGCCCCAGCCGCGCCTGACAAAGCTCCGCCTGAAGCTGCCGCCGCAGGCCGGCAAGCAGGTCCAGATCCTCGGCGACGGTCCCGACGCGGCGCCCGCCGTGGTCGCGATCCTCGGCGAGCTGGGGCTCCTGTGATGGCCACGCCGAGCGTTCTCGTGCTGGTCGAGCATGCCGCGGGCGAGCCGGATGAGCTGTCACTGCAGGCGCTCGCGCTCGCGCGCGGCTACGCCGCCGCGACCGACGGCGCGGTTGCCGCCGTGGTGATCGGAGCAGCGGGGCGCGACGCCGCGGCGGCGCTCGGGGCGCACGGCGTGAGCGGCGCCTACGTCGCCGAGCACGCCGCGCTCGACGACCCCGAGGGCTTCGCGCCGGACGCCTGGGCGGCGAGCCTCGCTGAGCTGATCGAGCGTCTCGCCCCGGCAGCGGTGCTGGCCGCCGGCAGCGACCGCGGCAACGAGATCCTGGCCCGCCTGGGCGCGCGCCTCGATCAGCCGATGGCCGCGAACTGCGTCGAGGCCGTGCCGGCCGACGGTGCGGGGGCACGCGTCACGCGGATCCGCTGGGGCGGCAGCCTGCTCGAGGAGGCGACACTCGACGGCACGCCGGTGCTGCTCACCGTCGCACCGCACGCGGTCGCCGCGCAGGCGGTCGAGGGCTTGCCGCCGACCGCGCCCGAGACCTTCACCCCGGCGCTCGCCGCCGAGGATCAGCGCGTCGCCGTCGTCGAGCGTGTGGCCGCGAAGACCGGCGGCGTGTCGCTGTCGGACGCCACCGTCGTGGTTTCCGGCGGGCGCGGCGTCGGCTCGAGCGAGGGCTTCGCGGCGATCGAGGAGCTCGCGGCGCTGCTCGGCGGCGCCGTCGGCTGCTCGCGCGCGGTGACGATGGCCGGCTGGCGCCCCCACTCGGACCAGGTCGGCCAGACCGGCACCAAGATCGCCCCCGAGCTCTACATCCCCTGCGGCATCAGCGGGGCGACGCAGCACATGGCGGGCTGCAAGGGGGCCAAGCGGCTGCTGGCGATCAACCCCGACGCCGAGGCGCCGATCCTCGCGAGCGCGGACTACGCGGTGATCGGCGATCTGCACGCCGTCGTGCCGGCGATCAACGCCGCGATCAGACTGGCGAGGGCGACATAGCACTCGCGGCGATCGCCCTGGCCGCAGCGATCGCGATCGGCGGGCTGCTGTTCGCGCGCCGCGCCAGCTTCCTCGTCCGCCTGCTGCGGCTCGGCGCGCCCGCGGCGCGCGGCGGTGAGCCGGGGCGGCGGATGCGCAACGAGCTGACCGACGTGCTCGGGCAGCGCAAGCTGCTCCAGCGGCTCGGGCCGGGTCTCGTCCACGCCTCCATCTTCTGGGGCTTCTGCGTCCTGCTGCCGACGATCCTGATCGCAATGATCGGCGTCGTCGATCGCCACGCGACGCTGCCGTGGCTCGGGCACCAGGGGTGGTATGCGCTGCTCGTCGACGTGTTCGCGGCGCTCGTGCTGCTCGGTGTCGCCGCGGCGCTGTTCATCCGCAAGGTCCAGCGACCGCGGCGCTTCGAGGGCAGCCACCTGCGCGAAGCCGACCTGATCCTCGCCTGGATCGCGGCGATCGTGACGACGCTGCTGCTCTGGCACGCCTCGCGCATCGCGCTCCACCTCAACGAGTACGCCGCCGGCTGGACGCCGATCGCGCACGCCCTCTCGCACCTGTTCGGGACCGGCGCGGCGACGCGGGCCGCCGAACGGATCCTCGTCTGGGCTCACGTCCTGGCGATCCTCTCGTTCCTCGCCTACCTGCCGCACTCCAAGCACCTGCACATCGCCACGGCAGCGGTCAACGTCTGGTTCGGGCGGACCCGCGCGCGCGGGCGTCTCGAGCCGCTGCGCTTCGACGAGGAGGGCGTCGCGGACGAGGAGCTGCGGTTCGGCGCGGGCGCCGTCGGGGACCTGACCTGGAAGCAGATGCTCGACACCTTCTCGTGCACCGAGTGCGGTCGCTGCCAGGACGCGTGCCCGGCGTTCGCGACGGGCAAGGCGCTGTCGCCAAAGCTCTTGATCATGGGCCTGCGCGACCAGGTCTTCGAGCAGGGGGCGAAGCTGCTTGACGCGCAGCGCTCCGGCGAGCACTACGCGCCGCCGCCGCTGGTCCCTGCGGCGGTCAGCGACGAGGTGGTCTGGGACTGCGTGACCTGTGGCGCCTGCGTGCAGGCCTGTCCGGTCTCGATCGAGCACGTCGACCATATCGTCGATCTGCGCCGCCACCTGGTGATGGTCGAGTCACGCTTCCCGGCCGAGGCAGAGCCGATGCTGCGCGATGTCGAGCGCTCGTCGAACCCGTGGGGCCGCGCGCAATCCGAGCGCGCCGACTGGGCCGCGGAGCTCGGCGTGCGGGTGCTCGCGCCGGGCGACCCCCCGCCGGAGCTGCTCTACTGGGTGGGCTGCGCGGCGTCGTTCGACGAGCGGGCGCGCGCCGGTGCACAGGCGACCGCGAAGCTTCTGACGGCGGCCGGCGTGGACTTCGCGATCCTCGGACCGCGCGAGAGCTGCACCGGCGATCCCGCGCGGCGGATGGGCAACGAGTACGTCTTCCAGGAGGCCGCCCAGCGCAACGTCGCGACGCTCGGCGAGGCCGGCGTGACGAAGATCGTCGCCAGCTGCCCGCACTGCTTCAACACGCTCGCCAACGAGTACCCGGACTTCGGCGGCGACTACGAGGTGCTCCACCACAGCGAACTGCTCGCGCAGCTGCTGCGCGACGGGCGGCTCGCGGCCGAGGCGGGCGCCGCCGGCGCGCCGGCGGACCGGCGGATCACCTACCACGACTCCTGCTACCTCGCCCGCCACAACGACGTGCTGGCGCAGCCGCGCGAGCTTGTGGCGGCGGCCGGCACGCCGGTCGAGATGGCGCGCAGCGGCCGCAGCACGTTCTGCTGCGGCGCGGGTGGCGCGCACATGTGGATGGAGGAGCGGGCCGGCCAGATCAACGAGGCACGCGTGCACGAGGCCGCCGCGACCGGCGCCGACACGCTCGCCGTCGCCTGCCCGTTCTGCACGGTGATGCTCGACGACGGCGTGCAGAGCACCGGCGAGCAGCTGAAGGTGGTCGACGTCGCGACGCTGCTGGCCGAGACGCTTTTGCCCTCCGCCTAGCGGGAGCGCCCGCCGCTCTCGCAGTGCACGCCGGCACCCACCCCCGCTGAGATTGTGGCATTCGCTGCTACGGTGGTTGTATCAACGGATGGGCGCGGGACTCGCCGAGACCCGCCGCCTCGCCGACTGGAGGCCACGCATGGCCGACGCAGTTACATCAGGCAATCGCCCCGCGACTTCGATGAACGGGTCGGGCCCGAGCGACGAGGACCTCGTCAGCGCGGCGATCTCCGGGGACCTCGCGGACGATCAGCTCCTCACCGAGGGAGCGCAGGACCGCTCGGACGCCGCGCAGGCGGCGGCCGACACCGACCAGGCCGCGGCCGATGGCGAACAGACCGCCGCGGACCAGGATCAGCTGGCCAGCGATCGCGATCAGGCGGCCAGCGACCGCGATCTCGCGACCGCCCATGACTACCACGAACGCGCCAGCGTGCTGCGCGATCAGGGCACCCACGAGCGCGAGGACGCCGCCAGCGACCGCAGCGACGCGGCCGCCTCGCGTGACGCGGCGGCCGACGACCGCGACGAGGCGTCGACGGCGCGCGATGAGGCGGCAGCGCTGCGCGACTGCGAGCTGCTGGCGCTCGACATCGTGCCGGGTGGCGAACGCGGACTGCGCCGGTTGCTGGCGGCGGCGCGCAGCCGCGGGCGGGCGGCGATCGATCGCAGCGCGGCAACGGTGGCCAGATCCGAGGCCGCCGCCGACCGCGACCAGGCCGCGGCGAATCGCGAGCTGGCCGCCTCCGAGCGGGCGCAGGTTCGCTCGGACGGACCGAGAGGCGACTAGGGCCGACGGGGCTTCGCCGCCCCGCGCCGAGTGAACCGCCACTCGCTGAGCGCGCCGCGCGTCGTGGTCGCGAAGAGAAGCGCGCCGAGCACGGCGCCGGCGCCGAGCAGCTGCAGCGCGGTGGGCGCCTCGCCCAGGATCAGCGCGGCGGCGACGACCGAGCCGATCGGCTGGACGGTCAACAGCAGCGAGGTCATCGCCGCGGGCAGCCGCGGCAGCGAGACGGTGATCGCGAGCCAGCCGAGCACCTGGGAGCTGATCGCGAGCAACACCAGCCAGCCGGCGCCCGGCCACACCGGCACGAGCCGCGCGTCGCCGATCACCACGCCGGCGGCGACGCACAGCAGCGCCGCGGTCGCGGTCGCGTCGAACAGCGGTCCGGCCGGGCGGCGCAGATCGACGCCGCCGCGCCGCAACAGCAGCAGAAAACCGACGTAGGCGATCCCGGCGCCGAGGCCGAAGACGGCGCCGCGGGTCGGGCTGCGCCCGTAGGCATGGGCCTCGAGCACGCCCGAGATCGCCAGCACGCCGAGCAGCGCGAGCGGCAGCGCGACGAGCACCCGCCGGGCGGGCCGCTCGCCCAGCAAAAGCCAGGCGACGAGCGGCACGAACACGACCTGGATGTTGGCCAGCACGGTCGCGAGCCCGGCGCCGACGTCCTCGATCGAGTTGTGCCAGAGGATCAGGTCCGCGGCGAAGAAGACCCCGGAGGCGATCGCGGCACGCCGGTCGTGCCAGCTGCGCGCACCGTGGCGGCGATCCTCCCACCAGGCGAGCGCGCCGAGGATCGGCAGCGCGTAGGCGCAGCGGAAGATCGCAGCCGTCGAGGGCGACGCGTGGCTGAGGCGCACGAGGATGCTCGAGAAGGCGATCAGGCAGGCGCCGGCGACCGCGTAGCCGCGGGCCCCGCGCGCGCCGGGCGGCCAGTGCAGGGCGAGCGCCCCCCGCGCGGCGACGCGTTCGGCGGCCATCGCGGCCAGCCCGCCGCCTAGGCCGGCGCGACCGCGGCGCGCGCCGCGGTCGTCTGCGCGATCAGCCGCTCGAGCGCGCGCTCGAGCCCGCCGTCGCCGACGGGCCGCTCCTCCAGCGGCAGCCCGAGGCGCTCGGCGGCACGCTGGGCGGCGGCGCGCGTCGCCGCGGTCGGGCGCTGGGCCAGCCAGACGACGCGGCGGTAGTGACCGAAGTAGGAATCGCGCAGCTCCGGGTGGCGGTCGAGCCCCAGCGAGCGGATCACGGTGTGCTCGAAGCTGCGGGCGAGGAAGTCGGTCAGGAAGTAGCTGCCGGGCTCCTGCGCGAGCGCGTCGCGCAGGACTTCGCCGGCGAAGATCTCGTAGCAGTTCTCGCCGGCCAGACGCGCGACGCCGGCCTCGCCGAGCGCGGCGTCGAGCGCGCCGTAGCTGCCGCAGTCGCCGTAGGCCACGGCGAGCGCCGCGTAGCGCGGGCGCAGCGTGGCCAGCAGCTCGCTGACCGCGGGAGCGATCCGCTCGGGCCGGTTGTGCAGCGTCGCGTCCAGCGGGTGCACGTCGAGCGCCCAGCCGCGACGTTTCGCGATCGCGCGGACGTGCACGGCCAGCGCACCGCAGGCGACGACGCCGACGCGGGCTGACGGGGTCACGGTCATCCGGGGAACGCCAGCTGGTCGATGAACAGGTCGTTGAAGTCCTCGCGCCCCGAGAGCTCGACGTACTCCACCTCGCTGACGATCGACTGCGCCTCGGCCCGCTCGCGCAGGCTGAGCGCGGCGATCTTCGCGCCCTCGCCGGCGACGTTGCCGGCGGAGATGATGCGGGTGGTCGGCAGGCGGGGCACCAGGCCGATGCGGATCGCGCTGATCGGGGTCAGATAGGCGCCGAAGCTGCCGGCCAGCAGCACCTGCGAGATATCTGCGGTCTCGACACCCAGTTCCGCCACCAAAATCGCCCACCCGGTGGCGATCGACGCCTTCGCGAACTGCAGCTCGCGCACATCGCGTTGCGAGAGGTAGATCGAGGCGGCGGGATCCTCACCGCGCCAGTGCATCACGAACACGCGCTCCTCGCCGACGCGCGCCAGCCGCGCGGCGAGCGCCGGAGACTGCGTCGCCGCCGCGTCCTCGTCCGGGATGAAGCGCCCGGAATGGTCGAGTAGCCCGACCTCGACGAGCTCGGCCACGCAGTCGACCAGCCCGGAGCCGCACATCCCGAGCGGCTCGGCGTCGCCGATCACCTCGAGCGCCAGCTCGCCGTCGACGATCCGCACGCCCTCGATCGCGCCGTCGGCGGCGCGCATCCCGCAGCGGATCTGGGCCGCCTCGAACGCGGGGCCGGCCGGGGCCGCGGTGGCCAGCACGCGCTCGGCGGAGCCGAGGGCGATCTCGCTGTTGGTGCCGACGTCGATGAACAGCCGCAGCCGCCGGTCGCGGGTCAGCCCGGTCGCGAGCATCCCCGCCACGATGTCGCCGCCGACGTAGGCGCCGAGCGAGGGGAACACGAAGGCCGGCGCCCGCGGGTGCACGGCGACGCCGAAGTCGGCGGCGAGCACGGACGGCAGCTGGTGGGTCGCGACGACGAACGGGGCCATCGACAGCGGCTCGGGGTCGATGCCGAGGGCCAGCTGCATCATCGTGACGTTGCCGGCGACGACGATCTCATAGACCTCCTCGGCCGCCACCGAGGCCTCGGCGCAGACCTCCTGCGCGAGCGCCGCGAGCGTCTCGTGGGCGCGGGCGCGCAGCGCGGCGAGCGCACCGTGATCCATCATCGTCGCCGAGATCCGCGTGATCACGTCGGCGCCGTAGGGCTGCTGGCTGTTGAGCATCGAACGGACCGCCAGCGGCGTCCCGGTGTCGAGATCGAGCAGGTTGGCGACGACCGTGGTGGTGCCGAGGTCGAAGGCGATCGCGTAGCGCCGCGCCGTCGTGTCGCCGGGCTCGACCGCGATCAGCTCGCGGTCGCAGACGACGGCGGTGACGTCGAAATGCGCGCGCGCGCAGCACGCCGCCCAGCTCGCGCAGCAGCGCGAGCGACGCCGTGGGCTCGAGGTCCTCGAGCGCATCGAGCACCCGCGCAAGGTCCGAGCGCTGGTCCTCCATCGTCGGCTCGTCCAGCACCAGGTGGCGCTTCTGCACCGACGGGCGCAGGATCACGTGGCGCCCGACGCCGACGAGCGCCGCCTTCGGCCGCGTCTGCAGCGGCGGCACCTCGACGACCAGGTCCTCCTGCGCGCTGGCCCGGCAGGCCAGCCGCCAGCCGTCGCGCAGCTCCTCGGCGGTGAAGGCGCGCGGGTCGACCGCGCTGATCGGAACCTCGCCGGAGACGATCCGCACGCGGCACTTCTTGCAGGTGCCGTAGCCGCCGCAGGTCGAGTCGATCGCGACGGCGTTCCAGCTCGCCGCGTCGAAGACCGGCGTCCCACTCGGTACGCGGACCTCGACGCCGTCGGGCTCGAAGCGCAGCCGGACCCGGCGTGCGCCCTCGCCGCGGGCGCCGTCGCCGTCGCCGGCGGGGGCGGCCACGCCCGCGGCGCGCTCGCCGCTCACGGCGAGGCTTTCGCCGCTGCGGCCTCCTGCGCCTGGCGCGCGCGGTGCGCGGCGATCCAGCTCGCTCCCCAGGGGTCGTGGCCGAGCAGCAGGTCGGCGGCGCGCACGCTCTCGACGCAGACCGCCGCGGTGCTCATGATCGCGCTGGTCAGGCCGGCCGCCATCGCCATCGGCAGGAAGGCGGCGTTCAGCACGTGACGCTGCGGCAGGCCGAACGACACGTTCGACGCCCCGAGGCACATGTTGACGCCCAGCTCGTCGCGGATCATGCGGATCGCCTCGAGCGTGATCGTCACCGCGTCGGTGGCGGCGCCGACCGTCATCGCCAGCGGATCGATGATCACATCGGCGGGCGCGATGCCGTGGTCACCGGCGGCGCTGACGATCTTGCGCGCCATCTCGAGGCGCTTCTGCGCCGTCTCGGGGATCCCGGTCTCGTCGTTGGCGAGGCCGATCACCGCCGCGCCGTGACGGGCGACCAGCGGCAGGATCTCCTCGAGGCGCTCGTCCTCGGCGGTGACCGAATTGACCAGCGCGCGTCCCTCGTAGACCGACAGGCCGGCTTCGAGCGCCTCGATCACCGACGAGTCGATGCACAGCGGCACATCGACGGTGTCCTGCGCCGTGCGGATCATCGCCTTCAGCAGCTCCGCCTCGTCGACGAGCGGGATGCCCGCGTTGATGTCGAGCACGTCGGCGCCGTCGGCCACCTGCGCGGACGCGTCGGCCGCGACGCGCGAGAGCTCGCCGTCGCGCAGCTCCTGCGCGAACAGCTTGCGCCCGGTCGGGTTGATGCGCTCGCCGATGATCACGAACGGCTGCTCGGCGCCGATCGTGACGGTGCTAGACCGCGAGCGAAGGACGGTATCCATGTTGCTCTCTTTCCGCCCGCGGCGGGATCCCCAGCCGCAGGCACAGCTTCGCGATCCCGGCGTCCTTGCGGAACGAGATCAGGTGGATGCCCGCGACGCCCGGCAGCGACAGCGCGTGGCGGGCCTGCTCGCAGGCGAGCTCGAAGCACTCCTCGAGCTGGTCGTCGGCGGCGTCGACGCGCGCCAGCACCTCGGGCGGCACCTCGACCCCGGGCACGCGCTCGTCGATGAAGCGCAGCGCCTTCGCGCTGCCGACGATGCAGATCGACGGCAGCATCCCGCAGCGGGCGCTGACGCCGCGCTCGTGGACGGCGGCGATGAAGCGCTCGAGCAGCTCCGGGCGGTAGCACATCTGCAGCTGCAGGAAGCCGGCGCCGGCGTCGGCCTTCTTCTCCGCGCGCCGGCGGCGCACCTCGAACGGCGGCGTGCCGGGGTTCTCGACGGCGCCGACGAAGAGCTGCGGGGCGGGCTCGATCGTGCGCCCCGAGAGGTAGCGCCCGGAGCCGATCGTCCGCGCGAGCGAGATCAGCTGCGGTCCGTCGAGGTCGAACACGCGGCGGGTCTGCGGTTCGTCTCCGGCCGTCACGTCGTCACCGGTCAGGCAGCAGATGTTCTCGATCCCGTGCATCGCCGCGCCGACCAGATCGGCCTGCAGCGCGAGCCGGTTGCGGTCGCGGCAGGTCAGCTGCATGATCGGCTCGACGCCGCGCTGACGCAGCGCGATGGCGACCGCCAGCGGCGAGGCGTGGGCGCGCGCCGAGGGGTTGTCGGTCGCATTGACGGCGTCGAGAAAGGGCTCCATCGGCTCCAGCTGGCGTTCGAGCGTCGCCAGGCCGTCGCCGTTGATCACCGGCATCTCGCCGGTCACGACCAGCTCGCCGGCGGCGAGCTTACGCTGTAGTTCCGACACCGTGCGGGTCCCAGCCTGCAGGCGTCTCGCGGTCCCGGCCGCTGAGCAGGTTGGCCCATGACGAGCTGCCCTCGAGCGCGTTGTCGACGGGCGGACGCAGATTGTCGATGTGCGAGCGCCAGATCGGCAGCCGCGCCGAACGCTCGTAGGCCTTGACCCAGACGCAGCGCATCTCGGGCACGACCTCGCAGTTGCCGTCCGCGCGAACGCCGCCGCACGGCCCGTTGCGCAGCGTCTTCGGGCAGGTCATCGGGCAGGTCAGCCCGGTGTCGTGCAGCACGCACTGGCCGCACATCTTGCAGCCCCAGATCGGCTCCTTGACCGCGTGCTCGATCGCCGTCAGCCGGCTCATCGCGCCACCCCCGCCACGGCTATACCGCCACCAGCTGGCGACGTCGCTCGATCAGCTCCTTGGCCTTCTTGACGGCCGAGGACGCATCGGCCGAGTAGCCGTCGGCGCCGACCGCGTCGGCGTACTCCTGCGTGACCGGGGCGCCGCCGACCATCACGATCACCTTGTCGCGCAGGCCCGCCTTCTCGATCGCGTTGATGTTGGCCTTGAACATCGGCATGGTCGTCGTCAGGAAGGCCGAGAAGCCGACGACGTCGGGGTTGTGCTTCTCGATCTCCTCGATGAACCGCTCCGGGGGGACGTTCACGCCGAGGTCGATGACGGTGAAGCCCGCGCCCTCGAGCATGATATTGCAGAGATTCTTGCCGATGTCATGGACGTCGCCCTTGACCGTCCCGATCAGGAACGTGCCGACCTGCGCCGCCCCCGACTCCGCCAGCAGCGGGCGCAGGATGTCGAGCGCGCCCTGCATCGCGCGCGCGGCGATCAGCATCTCGGGGACGAAGTAGTCGCCGCGCTCGAAGCGCGCGCCGACCTCCTCGAGCGAGGGGATCAGCGCGTCGAACAGCATCCGCTCGGGGTCCATGCCGTCAGCGAGGCCGTCTTCGACCCCGTGGCGCACGACCGGGGCGTTGCCGACGAGCGTCTCGTCGTAGAGCAGCTGGAGGATCTCCTCGTGTGTCATGCGGCGTGCTCTCCTGTCTGTATGTGTGCGTGCTGGCCGTCGGAGGGAACCGCCAGGCGACGGCTGAGTCGCTGGGCCTCGAGCTTCAACACCGGAACGAGCCGGGCGATCTCGCGCGGCCCCAGCCGCAGCGTCGGTCCGGAGATCGCGAGCGCGGCGACGACGAGGCCGCCGCCGCCGCGGACCGGCGCGGCGATCGCCGCGAGACCGGCCTCCAGCTCATCGACGGCGGTCGCGTAGCCGGCGCGGCTGATCTTGCGCAGCTCGGCCTCGAGCGCGGGCCGCTCGGTGATCGCCGCCGGGCCGCGCGGCGGCAGCGCGCCGGCGGGGAGCGTCGCGACGCCGTCGGCCAGGAAGACCTTGCCGACCGCCGTGCAGTGGTACTCGACGCGGCGGCCGACCCATTGACCGGCGCCGAGGAAGTGGCGGCCCTCGACCTGCGCGAGATGCTCGACGCCGCCGGCGCCGGGGACCGCGAGGTTGATCGTCTCGCCGCTGGCCGCCGCGAGCGCCTCGAGCGAGGGCTGGGCGAGCTCGACGATGTTGCGCTCGTAGAGACCGCGCTGCGCGCAGGTCAGGATCACCGGGCCGGGGCGCAGCCGCCCGCGGGCGCCGTCCTGGGCGACCAGGCCGTGGTGCTCGAGCACGCCGAGCAGTCGCGAGGCAGTGCTCTTCGGCAGCGAGGTGGCGCGGGCGAGCTCGGTCACGCTGACCGGGCGCTCGCTGGCCAGCACGGCGACCAGCAGCTGGGCGCCGCGATCGACGGCCTGGCTCACCGGGGGCAGTCGCAGATCTTCTTGGAACAGTTGTTCCACGCGAGATATATTAGAGCCGCCGGCGCGTGATCTTCAAGCGAGGACGAGGAGGACAGGGTGTTCGTCAATGCACAGCCGCGCTACGAGATCCTCAGCGAGGACGCGATGGAGGTGCTCGACCGAGGCTGGCGGCGGATCGTCAGCGAGCTGGGCGTCGAGTTCCTGCTGCCCGAGGCGGTCGAGATCCTGCGCGCCGCCGGGCAGATCGTCGAGGAGGAGAACCGCGTCCGCTTCGACCCCGACTTCATCCTCGAGCAGGTCGCGAAGGTCCCGCACGAGTTCGATCTGGCAGCCCGCAACCCGGCGCACAGCGTGCACATCGGCGGCGACCACATGGTCTTCGCGCCCGTCTACGGCTGCCCGTTCATCCGCGAGGGCGCGGTGCGCCGCGACGCGAAGATGGCCGACTTCGAGAATCTCGTCCGGCTCGCCCAGGCGTTCCCGGAACTCGACTCGCCGGGTGGCACGATCTGCGAGCCCGAGGACCGGCCGCTCGACTCGCGCCACCTCGACATGGTCTACGCGCTGCAGACGCTGAGCGACAAGCCGTACATGGGCTCGGTGACCTCGGCCTCGAACGCCGCCGACACGATCGCGATGGGCGAGATCCTGTTCGGCGGGCGCGAGGCGATCGAGCAGGCCCCGGCCTCGATCTCGCTGATCAACGTCAACTCCCCGCTGCGCTTCGACGACCGGATGCTCGGCGCGATGTTCGAATACGTCCGCGCCGGCCAGCCCGTCGTGGTCACGCCGTTCCTGCTGATGGGCGCGATGTCGCCGGTGTCGTTGCCCGCCACGCTCGTGCAGCAGATCGCCGAGGCGCTCGCCGGGATCGCGCTGACCCAGCTGATCCGCCCCGGCTGCCCGGTCGTATTCGGGTCGTTTCTCTCGAACACCGACATGCAGTCGGGCTCGCCGAGCTTCGGCACCCCCGAGTCGGCGATCGGCGTGCTCTGCACCGGGCAGATCGCCCGGCGCTTCGGGCTGCCCTGGCGCGGCGGCGGGGCGCTCAACGCGAGCCAGACCGTCGATGCCCAGGCGGCGTACGAGTCGCTGATGACCTTCCTGCCGACGTTCCTCGCCGGCGCCAACTTCGTGATGCACTCCGCGGGCTGGCTCGAGGGCGGGCTGGTCTCCTGCTACGAGAAGTTCATCGTCGACATCGAGCTGCTGCGCGAGCTGCGCCACATGTTCTCACCGCTCGAGATCGACGAGGCGAGCCTCGCCTTCAGCGCGCACGAGGAGGTCGGCGCCGGCGGGCACTTCCTCGGCGCCGTGCACACCCTCGAGCGCTTTCGCGAGTGCTTCTACCGCCCGCTGCTGTCCTCGACGGAGAACTTCGACCGCTGGACGCGGATGGGCGGCCGCGACGCGACCGAGCGCGCCGGCGAGATCTGGCGCGCGACGCTCGAGAGCTACGAGCAGCCGCCGCTCGACGAGGGTGTGCGCGCGGCGCTCGAGGAGTTCGTCGTTCGCCGGCGCACCGAGCTAGGTGACTGACGTGTTTTTCTGGTGGTGGCGCGGCACCCGCGGCGCCCTCGGCTTCGAGTGACCGCCTGAGCGAGGACGCGGCGCGCTGAACCGGCGGCCGCTGATCCGGCGCGCGCAGCGGCAGCAGCGCGCGCGGGTGGGGTGCGTTGCTAGCATTCCGCTCCTTCGAGAACTCATATATCAGTCGTCGAAAGCTGGCCGTCGGGCCGCCAGGCTCCGGGAGCACCGGTCGTAAGGGGATGAGACCGCCAGAGGCAACGATCAGCAGCGGGCAGGCGATGCGCGAGCGGCGCGTGGCCGGCGAGCCGATGGCCGACCGCGCCTACGCCGAGCTGCGCGACCGCATCGTCTCGCTGGGGATCGCGCCCGGGGCGCCGATCAACGAGGACGCGCTTGGCCGCGAGCTGGACATGGGACGCACGCCGATCCGCGAGGCGATCAAGCGACTCGCGCTCGAGAATCTCGTCACCGTTTTCCCGCGGCGCGGAACCTTTGCCTCGGAGATCAACATCACCGACCTGACCGCGATCTCCGACGTGCGCGTCCAGCTCGAGGGGCACGCCGCCTACCGCGCCGCCGAGCGAATCACGCCCGCCGGCGAGATCGAGCTCGACGAGCTGCGTCTCGCGCTCGCGGCCAGCCGCGACAGCGAGGACGCGCCGTCGCTGATGGTGCTCGACGCCGGCGTCCACCGCTTCGTGCACCGCGCCGCGGCGAACCCCTACCTCGAGGAGACGCTCGGACGCTACTTCAACCTCTCGTTGCGGATCTGGTATCTCGTGCTCGAGCGCCTGCCCCACCTGCCGGCGCGCGTCCACGAGCACAGCGACCTGCTCGAGGCGATCCGCGCCCGCGAGCCGGAGCGCTCGCGCGCGATCATGGCCGAGCACATCGCCACCTTCGAGCGCGAGATCCGGGCGGTGCTCTGACGCGGAGCCAGGTGTGCCGTCGATGTCACGCCGCGGCCCAGCGTGCTTCGGCGCGGCGAGCGAACACGGCGACCAGTGCTGCCACGCCCGCGAGCAGCGAGACGGTCGTCAGCGCGGCCGCCAGCCCGCTGCGCTCAGCGAGGAACCCGATCGTCGGCGGACCGGCCAGGAAGCCGGTGTAGCCGATCGTCGATGCGGCCGCGACGCCGCCCGGACCGCTCAGCGCGCCGGCCTCGCCGATCGCGGCGGGGAACAGGTTCGCCAGACCGAGACCGACGAGCACGAAGCCGACGATCGCAATCGGCAAGAGCGGCACGAGCGCCGCCACGAGCATGCCGGCGGCGGCCGTCAGCGCGCCGGCCGCGAGGACGAAGGTGCGGCCTGCGCGATCCAGCATCCACCGTCCCGACAGCCGTCCGATGACCATCGCGCCGGAGAAGCTGGCGTAGCCGGCCGCCGCGAGCCCACCGCTGGTGTGCAGATCGACACGAAGATGCAGCGCTCCCCAGTCGGCCAGTGCCCCCTCCCCGTAGGCGGAGCACAGCGCGATCATGCCGAACACGACGACGAGCAGTTTCACCCGATCGGACCGCGGTGGGCGCGCGGCGGTCGTAGCGGCGTCGTCGTCGGATGTCGCGGTACGCATGCTCCCGGCCTCTGCCGCGTCGATGCCGGCGCCCCCACGCAGCAACAGCGAACCGGCCAGCGCGGTCACGATCAGCCCGAACAGACCTGCCGCTGCGAGATGCCAGGCGGGGCTGAGCACGCTGGCGACCACGCCGCCAACCAGCGCACCGGACAGTCCGCCAAGGCTGAACGCGGCGTGGAAGCTGGGCATCACCGGACGGTCGAGCCGCCGGACGATGGCCACCGCGCAGCTATTCATCGCCACGTCCAGACCACCGAAGCCGGCGCCGAAGACGATCAGGGCGGCGGCGAGCGGCGCGACGCTCGTCGCTTGCGCCGGCAGCATGATCGCCAGCGACATCAGCGTCGCGGCGATCACCGTCACCGGGCGGCTGCCGAACCGCGTGCAGAGCCGCCCGGTGATCATCATCGTGATCACCGCGCCGGCGGAGACGCCGAGGAGCGCGAGTCCGAGACTGCCGGCCGACGCGCCGACGTGCGCCTTGACGTCCGGCACGCGCACGACCCAGTTCGCGAACAGGAAGCCGTCGAGCGCGAAGAAGACCGCCACGAGTACGCGGGTTCGCGCGAGCTCGCCCGCGGGATCTCCGTTGCCCGTCCTGGCGAGCCGCCAACGTGGCCGGGCCGCGGGATGCGCCATGCTCAGCCGCTGCCGTCGACGGGACG
>CAWHZJ010000012.1:0-79839 GCA_963833765.1 uncultured Solirubrobacterales bacterium
TCGGGATGGCTAGCTTGCGTCACGCAAGGCAGGCTAAGCAGGACTCTGGCTTTTGTCAAGCAAGTCAGCTAGGATTGAAGCGTGCTTCAGCGCGACTATCCAGACCAGGTCTGCTCGATCGCCCGATCACTCGAGGTGGTCGGGGAGCGCTGGACGCTGCTGATCCTCCGCGACGCCCTCGTCGGCCTAACGCGGTTCGAGGAGTTCCAGGCGAAGCTCGGGATTGCCTCCAACGTCCTCACCAACCGGCTCAAGCGGCTGTGCGACGAGGGGGTGCTCGAACGCGTTCCGGACCCGGAGCGGCCCGGCCGGCCGAAGTACGTGCTCACCGACAAGGGACGCGAGCTCGCGCCCGCCCTGATCGTGCTCATGAAATGGGGCGACCGCCACTACCCGACTCCGGGCGGCCCACCCCGACTCACCCTCCACGCCGGCTGCGGAGGCAACATCGGCCCAGACCTCCGCTGCGACCGGTGCGGCAAACACGCGGGGCGCGGGGAGATCGAGCTCCCGCCCGGCCCGGGGGCGCCACGCGGCGAGCACGCCGGACGGTAGTACGCAGGCCTTTCCTAGGGAGCCCTCTATCGGACTCGAACCGATGACCCCTTCCTTACCATGAGCGCGCAAGTGCCGGCGGATGCGGCCCGTTTGCGGGCTGCTGCCGCTGCGTCGGGCTTGTGGCGGTCGTTTGGGTGATGTTTGCGGGTGCAATTGGGGCGGCTGGGGCTTCCATAGGGCTTGCCAGCTTGCCGCCCCGATCGTCGTGAGAGCGCGCGAGACGATTGAAGAGGAGACGAGCGAAGCCCGGGGCCGATCGCCGCCCGCCCGGCGTCAGCGCGATCATCGTGCCCCGCGCTGAGCGGCAGGGTGCACGATCGTCGCTCCCTCCGTCGGGTAGAGGAGAGACTCATGTGGACAGCGATCTGATCAGCCACCGTGCGCTAAAGAGCTGCGGCGCCACCGCAACCCGGTCAGCGGTCTCAGCCAGCCGAGTCGCCCCTGCGGTCGACACAGGACGCTCTTCGTCCGGCGCGACAGCTGCAGCGAAACGCCTTCGCGCATCCGCGCTGGAGCCGACGGGGCCTTGTTTCCGCTCCGGGCAAGCGATACGGTCAGGACCACCCGCGCGAGCGCGTCGGCCGGGCTCGGCGGCTTCCCGCCGCGTCTGACACCGACATGGAGGCAAAGGAGAGGCATGCTGCTGGAATCCGTCGACTACGCCTGCCCCGAGCGGTCGCTGAGGCGCTCCGCGCACTGGGCGCCGGTGACGGCGCGGCCGTGCTCGCGGGCGGCCAGAGCCTGCTCAACGTCCTCAAGAACCGGGTCGCGAGCGTCGAGGTGCTCGTCGACATCAGCCGGCTGCCCGAGCTGCGGACGATCGAGCGCGGCGCCGACGGCTCGCTCGAGATCGGCGCCTGCGTCACCTACGACGAGCTCGACCGCTCGCCGAGGTGCGGGCGGGCACACGATGCTGGCCGAGGTCGCCGGCCACATCGAGGACCAGCAGATCCGCAACCGCGGCACGATCGGCGGCAACTGCTGCCTCGGCGACCCGACCAACAACCTGCCGCCGATGCTGATCGCGCTCGGCGCGACGATGAACATCCAGGGCGCGACCGGCATCCGCGCGGTCGCCGCCGAGGACTTCTTCTTCTCGTTCTTCTCACCGCCGTCGAGCAGGGCGAGATCCTGCGCAGCATCACGATCCCGGCGCTCGCGCCCGGCGCCGGCGTCGGCTACCAGTCGCTGGCGGTCGGCGGCGACTCGAAGGCGCTCGTGCGGGCGGCGGCGTGCGTGCGCGCGAACGGGACGATCGAGGACGCGCGCGTCGTGCTCGCGGTCGTCGGTCCGCGGCCGCTGCGCCACCGGCATGGAGGAGCGGCTGCGCGGCGCGGCGCCGAGCGCCGAGGCGATCGCCGCCGCGAGCGAGGCGATCGGCGACGAGATCGAGCCGGTGACCGACGCGCACGCGAGCGCCGACTACCGGCGGCGCATGGCGCGCGTCCTCGCCCGCCGCGCCGTCGGCGAGGCGATCGAGAGGGGAGGAGGACGATGAGCGACGCCGGAACGGTCCACGCGATCACGGTGACGATCAACGGCGAGCGCTACGAGCGCACGGTGCTCGCGCGCCAGCTGCTCGTGCACTTCCTGCGCGACACGCTCGGCCTGCGCGGCACCCACGTCGGCTGCGACACCGGCAACTGCGGCGCCTGCACGGTGATCTGGGACGGCAAGCTGATCAAGAGCTGCATGATGCTCGCGCCGCAGGCCGACGGCAGCGAGATCGAGACCGTCGAGGGCCTCGCCCAGGACGGCGAGCTGACGCCGCTGCAGCGGGCCTTCAACGAGCACCACGGCCTCCAGTGCGGCTACTGCACCTCGGGGATGCTGATGTCGGCGACCTACCTGCTGCGCAACAACCCGAACCCGGCCGACGACGAGATCCGCCGCGCGATCCGCGGCAACCTCTGCCGCTGCACGGGCTACGTCAACATCGTCGACGGCGATCCGCGCCGCCGCCGCCGCCGGCGCCGCCGCGGAGGCGCTGCGATGAGCCGCGCTCCCACCGGCGAGACCACGATCGAGCGCGTCGAGCAGTCCGAGCGGCTCGGCCGCTGGTCGGGCACGAGCGTCCCGCGCAAGGAGGATCGCCGCCACCTGCTCGGCAAGGCGATGTTCACCGACGACGGCGGCCAGATCCACATGGGCTACGCCCACTTCGTCCGCTCGCCCTACGCCCACGCCCGCATCGTCTCGGTCGACACCACCCGCGCCGAGGCGCTCGACGGCGTCTACGCGACGCTGACCGGGACGAGGCCAGGGAGCTGACGCAGCCGTTCTTCCAGATCGCGCCCGAGCCGGGCGGCGGATCGCCGAGTACTGCCTCGCGGTCGACAAGGTCCGCTACCAGGGCGACGCCGTCGCGGTCGTGCTCGCCGAGACGCGCGAGCTGGCGCGCGACGCCGCCGAGCTCGTCGAGGTCGAATACGAGCCGCTGCCGGCGGTCGTCGACTCGATCGCGGCCGCCGCGGCCGGACGCGCCGCTCCTGCACGAGGAGGTCGGCACGAACGTCGTCTGGCACGGCGTCTACGACTACGGCGACGTCGACTGGGCGCTGCAGGAGGCCGACCACGTCGTCAAGATCGACCGCCTCTACTTCCACCGCTTCTCCTCGACGCCGCTCGAGTGCAACGCGGCGGTCGTCAACTGGGACGGCGGCAGCGGCGTCATCGAGATCTTCTCGAACAACCAGATGCCGATGTTCGCGTCGCTGGTGATCGGCCCGGCGCTCGGCGTCGCCTCGCAACCAGCTGCTGTTCCGCTCGATGGACATCGGCGGCGCCTTCGGCATCAAGATCGGCAGCTACCCGCAGATCACCGCGCTCGCGCTGCTCTCGCGCAAGGCCGGGCGCCCGGTCAAGTGGACCGAGTACCGCACCGACCACATGCTGTCGGCCGGCCACGGCAACGAGCGGACCTTCTACAACATCGAGGTGCCGGTGATGAGCGACGGCACGATCCTCGGCTTCAAGGTCGACGCCTACGACGACGCCGGCGCCTACCTGCACTACGAGCCGCTCGGCGCGGTGATCTGGTCGCAGGTCGTGCCCGGTTGCTACAAGCTCAAGCACATCCGCGTCGACTACACCGAGACCGTCTCGAACAAGTGCCCGACGATCCCCAACCGCGGGTACTCGCGGCTGCAGCACCTGTGGATGATCGAGCGGGTCATCGACATCGTCGCGCACGAGCTCGGCTTCGACCCGGTCGAGCTGCGCAAGCGCAACTACGTGCAGCCGGAGGACTACCCGTACCGGACGCCGAACGGCTGCGTCTACGACTCCGGCGACCTGCCGCAGGCGCTCGACCTGGCGCTCGAGGCGATCGACTATCCGAGCTGGCGCGAGCGCCAGCGCGAGCTCGGCACGGGCAGCGGCAAGCGCATCGGCATCGGCATCGGCACGACGCTCGACTCCGGCACCAACAACTTCGGCCAGTCGCGGATCATCAACCCCGGGCTGCCGTTCTCGGGCAACGGCGAGGCCGCCTTCGTGAAGCTCGACCTCTACGGCGAGGTCAACGTCGACCTCGGCACGACGCCGCAGGGCCAGAGCCACGAGACGACCGCGGCGCAGGTCGTCGCCGACATCCTCGGCATGTCGCCCGACGCGGTCACCGTGTCGATCGGCTTCGACGCCCGCCACAACACCTACGTCGCGTTCTCCGGCACCTACGCGTCGCAGTTCGCCGTCACCGGCCTCGGCGCCGCGATGGGCGCCGCCGAGAAGCTGCGCGCGGAGATCGTCAAGGTCGCGGCGTTCGCGCTGGGGGCCGAGGAGGACGAGATCGAGCTGCGCGACGGCACCGCCTACGTGCGCGGCGACGAGGAGCGGGTGATCCCGTTCATCGGCATCGCCAACCTCGTCTACTCGAACGTCGCCGCGCTCCCGGGCGAGCTCGCCGACTCGGTCAGCCTCAACTGCCGCCACGTCTACCGGCCGCCGTTCGAGATCCCCGACACGGAGGCCAAGACCGGCAACCTGACGCTCACCTACGCGAGCCAGACGCACGCCTGCGTGCTCGAGATCGACGAGGAGACCGGCCAGGTCGAGATCCTCGACTACGCCGTCGCCGACGACTGCGGGCGCGTGATCAACCCGAGATCGTCACCGGCCAGGTCCACGGCGCGACCGCCCACGGAATCGGCGCGGCGCTGTGGGAGACCTTCGAGTACGACGAGGACGGCCAGCTGCTGCAGTCCTCGTTCTACGACTACCACGCGGTCACCGCGCTCGACGTCCCGCACATCAAGACGAGCCACCTCGAGAGCCCGTCGCCGTTCACGCCCAACGGCGCGAAGGGCATGGGCGAGGGCGGCGGCGCGCCGCTGCACGCGATCTGCAGCGCGCTGCAGGACGCGCTCGGCGAAGGCGCCCCGGTGGTCGCCGAAAGCCACAACCACTGGGAACGGATCTACCGCCTGCTGCACCCCAGCCCGGCGAGCCGCGCGGCGTGGAGGTGCGGTCGCGGTGAACGTTGCGGACGGTGCGACAACGCTGAGCGCCAGCGCGTGATCCTCAACCACGAGTTCACCGTCGAGGGCGACCTCGAGACGGTCTGGCGCACGCTGCTCGACCTCGAGCGCGTCGCCGGCTGCCTGCCGGGCGCGACGATCCGCGCGACCGCCGAGAGGGCCGCTTCGAGGGCTCGATGAAGGTCAAGATGGGTCCGATGACGGTGACCTACGACGGTTCGGCGAGCCTCGTCGACGTCAACAACGCCGAGCACCGCGCGGTGATCTCATTGCGCGCGCGCGAGGCCAAGGGTCAGGGCACGGCGCTCGCGACGATCACCAATCACGTCGAGCAGGTCGGCACCGGCGTGCGGGTGCGCGCCGAGACCGACCTGCAGGTCACCGGCCCGCAGGCCCGCTTCGGCCGCGCGATCATGGAGGACGTCGGCAACCGCGTTCTCGGCGAGTTCGCGCAGCGCCTCGAGCAGGAGATCGCCCCCGCGGGCGGGCCGGCGGCCTTCACCGCCGATTCGGCTGCGGGACGCCTGCCGCCGGTCGACGACGCGTTCGACATGGGCGCCGCGATCGCACAGACCGCCGCCGCGCGGATCGTTCGACGCGGCGCGCCGATCGTTCTGGGCGCCCTCGCGCTACTGATCTTCTGGCGCCGCCGGCGCTGAGGCCGGAAGCCATGTCGAGTTCCGGAACGGGCGCCCGGCTATCGTTCCGACACTCGCCGCCGGCGGCTCGTCGGGGCCCTGTGGCCGCGGAGCGCGGTCGGACGGCGGCCGGTGCCGTTGAGTGCGTCTACAGCCGCCGCGATCCGTAGTTCCGGCGGTTGAATTGCGGTGAGCTACCGTCGGCGAGGGCCAAGTCGGGCAGTAGCGTGGTGCGTATGCTCGGTCGGAGATCTCCTTTCGGTCGCAAGCCTGCCACGACGGCGCTGGAGGTTGTGATCGCCGGCGGCGGCGTGGCGGCCCTGGAGACGGCTTTGGCGCTGCACGAACTGGCCGGCGACCGTGTGACGCTGACGCTCCTGGCGCCGGCCGCCGACTTCGTCTATCGGCCGATGGCGGTACTTGAGCCATTCGCCCGCAGGTCTCCTCGTCAGCTGCCGTTGGCACACTTCGCGGCTGAATTGAACGCAGCGCTTGACCAGGGCACGGTCGCTGCGGTCGATTGCGAGCGGCGCTTGGTGCAGACCGATGCGCACCGCGAGCTGTCCTACGACGCGTTGGTGATCGCCGTCGGCGCGAGGACCAGCGACATCTTGCCGGAGGCGGTCGCGATCGACGTTTCCCGCATGGACGCGAGCCTGCACGGGTTGATCGAGGAGATCGACAGCGGCTCCGTGCGTAGCCTCGCTTTCGTGGCGCTCGGGCCGACGTGGCCGCTGCCCGTCTACGAGTTGGCGCTTCTCGTCCAAGAGCATGCTCGCGAGAAGAACGTCGATCTCGCGGTCACGATCATCACCTCGGAGCACAGTCCGCTGGCCGTGTTTGGCGAGAGCGTCAGCAGCGGCGTAGCCGGGCTCTTGGCTGACGCTGATATCCGGACGATAGTCGGCGCTCGGGTCGAGTCGTCCTCGGGCGAGCTGATCGTGGACCCGGGCGAGCAGCACCTCCGGTTCGACCGGGTGGTGACGGTCCCGCGGCTCGTGGGACCGGCGATCACCGGTCTGCCGGCCGACGCCGACGGATTCCTGCCGATCACCCCGCGCTGCGAGGTGATCGGGATCGACCGGGTGTATGCCGCCGGGGACGCCACCGACTTCCCCGTCAAATACGGCGGGATCGCTGCGCAGCAGGCAGACGCTGCCGCGACATCGATCGCTGCGCTGGCCGGCGCGTCGATCGAGCCCACGCCTTTCGACGGCGTCGTCCACGGCGCCCTGGTGAGCGGCGGCAAGCACCAGCGTCTCTATTTCACTGCTCGTTTCGAGGGACGCCTCGCACTGGAGTCGCGGACCAGCGACACGCCGACTTGGTCTCCCGAGGCGAAAATTGCCGCGCGATACCTCGGGCCCTACCTGGACACGCTGTGGGTAGGAGGAGGGCTGCGCTGGCTCGCCGGTCAGCTGTCGTGGGAGGAGGCTGCCATGGCGCGCCTCGCGAAAGAGCGCTCGCCGACGGACCTCAACTACTGAGTTTCGGCTACCCGGCGATCGCCGCGCACTGCGAGCGCCGTCGAGGAGTCCCGACGGGTTCCCGCAACGTCCTCCGTGAGCCGATGCCGGCCGTTCAGCTAGTCGGACTGTGCTCCGAAAGGCGGCCTATCTGCAGGTCTTCCGCGAAGCCCTCTAACGGACTCGAACCGTTGACCCCTTCCTTACCATGGAAGTGCTCTACCAGCTGAGCTAAGAGGGCGGGCGCGGCAATCGTAGCCCACGCTCGCGCAGACGACGGACGCGCCGCGCCGGCGGCACGGAACGGCCGGCCGCGATCGGGCCTACTCAGGTTTGGCGTCGGGGGCGACGGCGGCGGGGGCCGTCGTGATCACGGGTGTGGAGGGTTGTGCCGTATGGACGGCGGCGGGGATCCCGAACGCGCCGATCGCGCCGGAGAGCGCCGCCGCAAGCAACCGCATCAGCGATGCGCGGCGGCTGGGCTGTGTGTGCGCGTCCATGGCTTGCCGATTATCGGAGCACCGGGTGTCGGCTCCGCTAAGCGGGTGCTAAGAGTGTGTTAAGTCCTGCTCTGGGTAGAAATCTCCGGTTGCTCAGCGACTGCGCCGCGGCGGCAGCGGAAAGAACCCGCTGGTCCGCTCGATGTAGTCGCGGTAGCCGGGCCTGCGCGTTTCGATGTCGCGCTCGAGGATTGGCTTGCCCGAGACGCGGGTCAGGATCAGTGTGTCGACCGCCGAGCCGATCAGACCCCAGGCCGCGGCGAGGCCGGCCCCGAGCCCGATCAGGCCGAGGCCCCACCAGAGCGCCGCGTCACCGAAGTAGTTGGGGTGGCGCGTGTACCGCCAGAGCCCGTGGTCCATCACCTTCCCGCGGCTACCGGGGTCCGCTCTGAAGCGGTCGAGCTGAAGGTCGCCGAGCGACTCGAAGCCAAAGCCGACGAGCCACACGGCGGCACCGACGGCGTCGAGCGCACCGAGGCCGCGCCGGCCGCCGAGCGACCCCGCTGCCTGCAGCGGCAGCGAGATGATCCACATCGTTGCCGCCTGGATGAGAAAGACGCGGTAGAGGCTGGTCAGCCAGAAGCGGGCGCCGTCGCGCTGGCGCATCGCAACGTAGCGGGGATCCTCGCCCTTGCCGTGGTTGCGCCGGCCGATGTGGACGGCGAGCCGGGTGCCCCAGATCGTGACGAGAATCGCCAGCAGCAGGCGCCGGTCGCGCGCGCCGTGCCCGACGGCGACGCAGACCCAGGCGATGACGATGAAGCCGACGCCCCAGAAGGCGTCGATGATCGAGGCGTCGTGCAGCCGCAGGCTCGCGAGCCAGACTGCGATGACGAGCGCGAGCGCGCCGGCGGCGCTCGCGAGCATCACGGTGACCGTCACCCGCGGATTCGCCCTCCCGCGGGATCGAACAGCGGCTCGGCCGCGACCGCCCCGGGAACCCACACGCCGAAGACGTCGATCTCGACCTCGGCGCCCTCCGCGATCTCGGCGGGCAGATAGGCATAGGCGATCGAGCGCTCGACGGTGTAGCCGTAGCCACCGCTGGTCACGCGTCCGACGATCTCGCCGGCGATCCGCACCGGCTCGTTGCCGAGCGCGACAGCACGGGGGTCGGCGAGCGTGATGGCGCGCAGGCGGCGGACCGGCTCAGCCAGCGCGTCGGCGCCGATGAACTGCTTGTCGCGGCGCACGCAGAACTCGAGCCCGGCCTCCAGCGGCGTCTCGTCGGGCGTGATGTCGGCGGCCCACACGCGATAGCCCTTCTCCAGCCGCAGCGAGTCGATCGCGCGGTAGCCGCAGGCCAGCATGCCGTGCGGCGCCCCGGCCTCGAACAGCGCGCGCCACAGGCCGGCGCCGTACTCCGTCGGGCAGTAGAGCTCCCAGCCCAGCTCACCGACGAAGGTCACCCGCACGGCCCGGACCGGCACATCGCCGACGGTGATCTCGCGCAGGCGCATGTAGGGGAAGTCGAGCGGGTCCGGCGTCAGCGGGGCGAGGATCTCTCGCGCGCGCGGGCCCCACAGCCCGAAGCAGGCCCAACGGGCGGTGACGTCGGCCACCGTGACGGAACCGTCGTCGGGCAGGTGACGGCGGATCCAGCTCGCGTCGTGATTGCCGAACGCGGTTCCGGTGACGATCCCGAAGCGGTCCTCGGCGAGGCGTGCGACGGTGAAATCGCATTCGATCCCGCCACGGCGGTTCAGCGTCTGCGTGTAGGTGACTTGGCCGACCTCGCGCGCGACGCGGTTGTCGCAGAGCTGCTCGAGCAGCGCTGCCGCGCCGGGCCCCGCGACCTCGAGCTTGGCGAACGAGGACTCGTCGAACAGGCCCGCGGTCTCGCGCGCGGCCCGATGCTCGGCTCCGATCGCGGGCGACCAGAGCATTCCCGCCCAGCCGTTGGGGCGCAGCGACTCGTCACCGGCGTGGGCGTTGCTCTCATACCAGTTGACCCGCTCCCAGCCCGATTTCTCGCCGAATACGGCGCCGTGCTCGCGGTGCCAGTCGTAGGCGCTCGAGACTCGCAGCGGCCGCCCGGCCTCGCGTTCGTGGCCGGGGTAGCGGATGTCGTAGTAGGTCTCGTAGACCTCCTTGGTCCGCTTCAGCGTGTACGCCGGCGAGCGGTAGTGCGGGCCGAAGCGGCGAATGTCCATGTGCCAGAGGTCAAGCGACGGCTCGCCCTCGACGATCCACTCCGCCATGACCTTGCCGATCCCGCCGGCTCCGGCGAGCCCGTGGGCGCAGAAGCCCGCGGCGACGAAGAAGCCGCGCACCTCGCTCTCGCCGAGGCAGAACTCGTTGTCGGGCGTGAACGCCTCCGGGCCGTTGATCAGCTTCGTGACCGTGATCTCATCCATCGCCGGCACGCGCCGGCGCGAGTTCTCGGTGATCTCCTCGAAGCGCGGCCAGTCCTCCTCGAGCAGCCGGCCGTTGAAGTCCGGCGGGATGGCATCGAGGAGGTGCTCGTCGAGCGCCCACGGCGCGCTGTGGCGCTCGTAGCCCCCCATCACCAGGCCCGCGCCCTCCTCGCGGAAGTAGACCAGCAGGTCGGGGTCGCGCAGCGTCGGCAGGTGTTCGCCGGCGGCGCGCTCGCGGAACGGCTGCGTGACGAGGTACTCGTGCGCAAACGGGATGATCGGCACGCGGACGCCGGCCAGCCGGCCGATCTCGGCGGCGAACATGCCGCCGGCGTTGACGACGATCTCCGCCTCGATCGGACCCCATTCGGTCTGCACGCCGCGGACCCGCCCGGCCGCCACGTCAATGCCGGTGACGCGCGTGTGCGTGAAGACCTGCGTGCCGCCCTCGCGCGCCCCCGCGGCGAGCGCGTAGGTCAGCTGGGAGGGGTCGAGGTAGCCGTCGGTCGCGAGATAGGACCCGCAGCGCACGCCGTCGGTGACCATCAGCGGGAACAGGGCCCTGGCCTCCTCCGGCCCGAGCAACTCGAGCGGGAGGCCGAAGGTCTTTGCCCACGCGACCTGGCGCAGCACCTCCTGCTCCCGCTCGGGGGTGCACGCCAGGCGGATGCCACCGCACTGGACCCAGCCGCACTCGAGCGTTCCGTACAGCTCGACGCTGTACATCATCATCGTCGTCAGCGAGACGCTGCCGCGCAGCTGGCCGACCAGTCCGGCGGAGTGGAAGGTCGAGCCGCTGGTCAGCTCGTCGCGGTCGAGCAGCACGACGTCGCGCTCCCCGAGGGCCGCGAGGTGGTAGGCGATCGAGGCGCCGCCGACACCGCCGCCGATGATCACGATCCTTGCTCTCTGGGGAAGGTCGCGGGGCCGCGCCATTGGTCTCTCCTCGGATCGGCGTTCGGGAACGGTGGCGCGCGGCACGATACATCGCAAGGCCCAAAATGGCCCGGGACCTGTACCTTCTACCAGCGATGACGCTCGAGGAGCTGAGGGAGCAGGTCGCGAACGGGACCATCGACACGGTAGTGCTCGCGATCACCGACATGCAGGGGCGCCTGATGGGCAAGCGCCTGGTCGCGCGCTACTTCGTCGACGAGGTGGCCGAGCACGGCGCCGAGGGCTGCAATTACCTGCTCGCGGTCGACGTTGACATGACGCCGGTCGAGGGTTTCGCGATGGCATCCTGGGAGCGCGGTTACGGCGACTTCGTGATGCGGCCCGACCTCGAGACGCTGCGCCGCGTGCCGTGGCAGGAGGGAACCGCGATGTGCATCGCCGACGTGCTCTGGCACGACGGCTCGGACGTGCTCGCTTCCCCGCGCCAGGTCCTGCGCCGACAGCTCGCCGGGCTCGCGGAGCGCGGCTGGAGCGCGAGCGCCGGCACCGAGCTGGAGTTCATCGTCTTCCGCGACAGTTACGAGCAGGCCCACCAGAAGGGCTATCGCTCACTCGAGCCGGCCAATCAATACAACGTCGACTACTCGCTGCTCGGGACGGCGCGGGTTGAGCCGTTGATCCGCCGGATCCGCAACAGCATGGAGGGCGCCGGGATGAGGGTCGAGGACTCCAAGGGAGAGTGCAACCTCGGCCAGCACGAGATCAACTTTCACTACGCCGACGCCCTGAGCACCGCCGATCAGCACGTGATCTACAAGAACGGGGCGAAGGAGATCGCCGCCGAGATGGGGATGGCGGTCACCTACATGGCGAAGTTCAACGAGCGCGAGGGCAACTCGTGTCACATCCACTTCTCGCTGAGCGACGCGGAGGGACCGCTGTTCGCGCGCGATCGCGCGACCTTCGACGCCTTTCTCGCCGGCCAGCTCAGCGCGCTGCGAGAGCTGACGTTGCTGCTCGCGCCGAACATCAACTCCTACAAGCGCTACGCGGCGGGCTCGTTCGCGCCGACGGCGATCGCCTGGGGCCACGACAACCGCACGTGCGCGCTGCGCGTCGTCGGCCACGGTCCGTCGCTGCGCTTCGAGAATCGCGCGGGGGGCGCCGACCTGAACCCCTACCTCGCCCTGTCCGCGCTGATCGTCGCCGGTCTGCACGGGGTCGACGAGGGTCTCGAGTTGCCGCCCGCCTTCGAGGGCGACGCCTACAAGGCGCCGGATCTGCCGCGCCTGCCGACGTCGCTGGCGGCGGCCCGCGAGCTGTTCGCCGGTTCGGAGATCGCCCGCACGGCGTTCGGCGAGGAGGTCGTCGCGCATTACCTCAACGCCGCCGACGTCGAGCTTGCCGCGTTCGGCAGCGCCGTCACCGACTGGGAGCACTACCGGGGCTTCGAGCGGCTGTGAGCATCGCGCCGCCGGTCAGCGAGGACGCGGTCTTCGCCCCGGTCCGCTCGCAGACGGCGTTCGAGGAGACCGTCGAGCGGCTCGGGACAGCGATCAAGCTCGGGCTGCTGGCGCCCGGCACGCGGCTGCCCGCTGAGCGCGAGCTGTGCCGCAAGCTGGGGATCGCGCGCTCGACGCTTCGCCAGGCACTACTCGCGCTGGGGCAGACCGGCCACCTACAGGCGACGCGGGGACGGCGCGGCGGAACCTTCGTCGCCGACCCCCAACCGCCGACCGAGCAGCCCTCGGACGAGCTGCTGAGCCAGTGGCATGAGGTATGCGACAGCCGGATGGCGCTCGAGGTCGGGGTGGCCCTGCTGGCAGCGCAGCGCGCCGACGCGCAGGCGCTCGACGCGCTTGCTGCGCTGGTCGATGCGATGGAGGAGCAGCTGCGCCACTACCCGGCCTATCGCCGCGCCGACGTGCGCTTCCACGTCGGGCTGGCGGAGTGCACGGGGAGCGCGCGGCTGATCGCCGCGATGACGGCGACGCAGGGTGAGATGACGGATCTGATCTCGAACATCTCGCACCCGGCCGCCGTGCTGAGGGCCTCCAACGAACAGCACGGGCGACTGGTCCGGGCGATGCGCGCACACGACGGCCCGCGCGCGGCGCGCGTGATGAGCGAGCACGTCGAGGGCACGACACACATCCTCGGAGGATTACTTCCCGCGCGGGGTTGACTTCGATCCTCCTCGCCCCCTACAGTACTGCGGCTAAGGACGGACCTTCACACCATTTCCTTTCGGGAGGGGAGCACGAATGGCGACGCGGGAGACCCTTGGCACCGACGAGCAGAAGCTCGCCGAGCTGGGCTACAAGCAGGAGCTGACGCGAGGGTGGAGCGGGTTCTCCAACTTCGCGATCTCCTTCACGATCATCTCGGTCCTCGCCGGGCCGTTCACCACGTTCAGCCAGGCGTGGAACAACGGCGGCCCGCCGGTCATCACGATCGGCTGGCCGGTGATCACGCTGTCTCATCCTCGCCGTCGGTTTCTCGATGTCCGAGCTGGCGTCCGCCTTCCCCACCGCCGGCGGCATCTACTACTGGGCCTACCGGCTCGGCGGGGCCGGCTGGGCCTGGTTCACCGGCTGGTTCAACCTGCTCGGGCTGGTCGCGATCACGGCGTCGGTCGTCTATGCCTCGGCGATCTTCCTGAACGGGCTGCTTGGCCTGTACAACCTTCACTTCATCGTCAACTTCGGCACGACCAGCGTCTCGTCGAACCTCCATCACACCTTCGACCTGTTCGTGCTGATCCTGCTGATCCACGGGCTGATCAACGTCTTCTCCTCGCCGCTGGTTGCGCTGTTCAACCGGATCTCGGTCTGGTGGCATGTGCTCGGCGTCGCCGCGATCGTGGTCATCCTCGTCGTCGATTCCGGACCACCACCAGAGCTTCGCCTTCTGCCTTCACCCACCGGCCTCAACAACTCCGGATTCAGCTGGCTCGATGTACTGGTTCTACATGCTGCCGGTGGGCTTCCTGCTGACGATGTACACGTTCACCGGATACGACGCGTCGGCGCACATCTCGGAGGAGACGCACGATGCGGCGATGGCGGCACCGAAGGGCCTGTGGCGCTCGATCTTCTACTCGGGCCTGGTCGGCTGGATCGTCCTTCTCGCGATCGTGTTCGCGGCCACGCACGTCACGAAGATCAATGCCGCTGGCGGCACGGCGCAGTCGATCATCGAGACGGCGCTGAGCTCCGGCTGGGCAAAGGCAGTGATCCTTATCTCAACCGTCGGGCAGCTGTTCTGCGGCATGGGTTGCGTGGCGGCGTCCTCGCGGATGTGCTTCGCGTTCTCGCGCGACGGCGCGATTCCCGGACACCGGCTGTGGCGCAGGCTGAACAAGCATCACACCCCGACCTGGTCGGTGCTGTTCGTGATCGTCGCCGCGCTGGCGATCACCTGGCCGGCGTACTTCGGGAACAAGGCCGGCACGCCGGTGGCGTTCTACGCGGTCACGCAGATCACGACGATCGGCCTGTACGTCGCGTACACGATCCCGGTGTATCTGCGCTGGCGCATGGGCGACCGGTTCCAGCCTGGTCCGTGGAATCTGGGGAGCAAGTACAAATGGATCAACATGATCGCGGTCATCTGGGTCGCGCTGAACGTGATCATCTTCAGTCTGCCGGCGGTCCCTGGCGGTGTGCCGTGGCGGTCCGGCTTCAACTGGTCGTCGGTCAACTACTCGCCGCTGGTCAACATCGGTGTGTTCCTCGCCGTCGGCATCTGGTGGCTGGTCTCGGCCCGCAAGACGTTCAAGGGCCCGGTGAGTACGCTCGACGTGCCAGTCGACACGCCACCTGGCGGAACACCGCCGCCGGCGCCGGCGGTTGCCTGAGCTGCTGACAGTCGTCGAGCCCGCCACGGAGGCGGTGCTCGCCGAAATTCCCCGCGCGGGTGCGGCCGAGGTCGACGAGGCCGTCGCCCGCGCGAGGAGGGCTCTGCCGGCTTGGCGTGCGCTGGCACCCGCTGCCCGGGCCGCGCGGCTGCGCGCGCTCGCGGATACGCTCGAGTCCGGGCTCGACGAACTGGCGCTGCTCGAGGCGCGAAACGCGGGCAAGCCGATCGGCGACGCGCGCGGCGAGATCGGGATGGTGGTCGACACCTTCCGCTATTACGCCGGCGCGCCGGAGCGGCTGCTCGGCGACACGATCCCCGTCGCGGGCGGGCAGGCGTTCACGGTGCGCGAGCCGCTCGGCGTCGTCGGGCTGATCGTGCCGTGGAACTTCCCGCTGACGATCGCGGCCTGGAAGCTCGGCCCGGCGCTGGCCGCGGGCAACACCGTCGTGCTCAAGCCGGCGGAGCTGACGCCGCTCAGCGCGCTGCGCTTTGCCGAGCTGGCGAACGAGTCCGGGCTGCCCGAGGGTGTCGTCAACGTCGTGGTCGGGCCGGGTAGCACCTGCGGGCAGCGGCTCGTCGAGCACCCCGACGTCGCCAAGATCGCGTTCACCGGCTCGACCGAGGTGGGCCGCTCGATCGCCGCCGGCGCCGCCGCGACGATCAAGCGCGTGACGCTCGAGCTGGGCGGGAAGTCCGCGAACGTGATCTTCGCCGACGCCGATCTCGAAGCCGCCGCGGCGGCGGCGCCAAGTGCGGTGTTCGCCAACGCCGGACAGGACTGCTGCGCCCGCTCGCGGGTGCTGGTGGAGCACTCGGTGCTCGACCGCTTCATGGCGCTGCTCGAGGAGCACGTCAGCGCGATCCGCGTCGGCGATCCGCTCGACCCGGCGACCGAGATGGGCCCGCTGATCTCCGCCGGACAGCGAGCGGCCGTCGCGTCGTTCCTCGATGACGGCGACCCCGTCGTTGGCCGCGGTAGCGTGCCGGGCGGTCCCGGCTTCTGGTTCGCCCCGACGATCCTCGCACCGCAGACGCGAGACGCGCGCGTCCTGCGCGAGGAGGTCTTCGGTCCGATCGTCGCCGTCATTCCGTTCCGCGACGAGGAGGATGCGGTGCAGCTCGCAAACGACACCATCTACGGGCTCTCGGGCTCGATCTGGACCCGTGACGGCGCGCGCGCCCTGCGTGTCGCCCGGGCGATCGAAACCGGCGTCCTGTCGATCAACTCGAACAGCTCGGTCAGGGTGAGCACGCCGTTCGGCGGCTTCAAGCAGTCCGGCTACGGCCGCGAGCTTGGTCCGCATGCGCTTGACGCCTACACCGAGGTCAAGTCGATCTTCTACGCGACCTCATGAGTCGCCTGGCGGGAAAGGTCTGCGTGATCACCGGCGCGCTCGGCGGGATCGGCTCGGCGACCGCCGAGCTGTTCGCCCGCGAGGGTGCCACCGTCGTCGGTGTCGACCTGCAGCCGGGCTCGCCCGGCGATCTCGCGCTCGAGGTCGACGTCGCCGACGAGCAGCAGGTGATCGACATGTACGCGCGCGCACGCGAGCGGTTCGGGCGCATCGACGTCCTGTTCAACAACGCCGGAATCTCGCCAACCGACGACGCGTCGGTGCTCGAAACCAGCCTCGAGACATGGCAGCGCGTGCAGGATGTCAACCTCAAGAGCGTCTTCTTCTGCTGCAAGCACGGGATCCCGCACCTGCTGGCCAACGACCCGTCCGGCGGTTCGGTGATCAACACCGCCTCGTTCGTCGCGGTGATGGGCGCCGCTACATCGCAGATCTCCTACACCGCATCGAAGGGCGGCGTGCTTTCGCTCTCGCGCGAGCTCGGCGTCGAGTTCGCGCGCGCGGGCGTGCGCGTCAACGCGCTGTGCCCCGGCCCGGTCGACACGCCGCTGCTCCAGGAGCTCTTCGCCAAGGATCCCGAGCGCGCGGCGCGACGGATGATCCACCTGCCGATGGGACGCTTCGCCCGCGCGGAGGAGATCGCCGGCGGCGTGCTGTTCCTGGCCAGCGACGAATCGACCTACGTGAACGCGACGACGTTCCTGATCGACGGCGGCCTCAGCGGGGCGTATACGACGCCGCTCTGACAGGCGCGGCTTCGTAACACTTCCCGGACGCGCGCCGGCAGCGGCTGAGCGCTACCACTCGGCGAGGCTCCAGACCCCCGGATAGAGGTCCTCCCCCTCGCCGCCGATCATCGCGAAGGCGGCGACGGCGCGCTTGAGCTCCTCCATTGCCTCATCGCCACGTCCGGCGGTGTGCAGGACGTCGGCGAGGTTGTTGCGCAACGCCGCCTCGTGGTGCAGGTCACCCTCGGTCGAACATTGAGCGAGCGCCCCGCGGATCAGCTCCTCGGCGCGGTCGAGGTCGCCGGCCGCCGCGTGGTCGCGCGCCAGGTTGTTGAGCGCGGCGATGCGCACGACGGGATCCGGCAGTTCGCTGGAGAGCTCGAGGCTGCGCTCGAAATACTCGCGGCCGCACCCGAGCAGGCCGAGGATGTTGTTGGCCTGGGCCGCCGCCGCCGCGGCGTCGGCCTCCTCGGCGAGCCGCAGCGCCTCGAAGCCCAGGGTGCGCGCCTGGTCGAGGTCGCCCCGGCGCCATGCGACCCGGCTGCGGTCGGACTGCACGGCCGCCTCCTCGGCGCCGAGCGTCAGCGCCTCCTCGTAGTGGCGCTCGGCGAGCTCCCACTCGCCGCGGCGTTCGTGCACGCCGCCGAGCTTGTGCTCCAACCGACCGGCGGCGGCGCGATCGTCGTGCGCGCCGGCGGCCGCATAGGCCGCGAGCGCGTCCTTGTAGGCGCCGCGGAGGGTGTGCAGGTCGGCGATCGCCTCCTGCAGCGCGGCGGCGTCGGGGTGGCCGAGCGCGATCGCCGCCTCGAGGTGCGCGACCGCCTCGAGAGCGGCGCCCAGCGAGCGGGCGTGCTCGGCGGCGGCGACGTGCGCGAGCGCCGCCTCGCTGTCATCTCCGGCGAGCTCGAGATGGCGCGCGACGATCGCTGCGTCGTCGCGGCGACCCTGCAGCGCCTGCGCGATCCGCCGATGCAGCAGCCGCCGGCGGGCGAGGCCGATTCGCTCTTCGGCGATCGCACGCAGGCGTTCGTGGCCGAAGTCGTAGGCGGCGTCGCTCTCGAGGATCACGCCGCGGGCACTCAGCTCCTCCAGCGCGCCCGCGACCTCCTCCTCCGAGCGCCCGCTCGCGAGGCGCAGCGTGTCGGCGTCGAACGTCCGCCCGATCAGCGCGGCGGCGCTGAGCACCTGGGCGCTGGTTTCGCTGACCGCGTCCAGGCGGGCCTCGAAGGCGGCCCGCACGCCGCCACCGGGGCTCGAGGCCTCGACGCCAGGGGCGAGCAGCTCGGCGACGAACAGCGGCAGGCCCTCGCTCTCGCGGAACACGCGCTCGGCCGCTGGCGCGTCGAGTCCCGATTGCAGCGCGAGGCTGATCACGTCCGCGCGCGCGAGCCGCCCCAGCGGCAGGCGCTCGCCAAGCTCGGCAAAGCGCGCGTAGATCCGCTGCGGATCGGGTTCGTCGGTGCGGCGAGCGCCCAGCAGCATCAGCCGGCGACCCTCGAGGCGGCGGGCCAAGTACGCCAGCGCGTCCAGCGACGCCGGGTCGCACCACTGCAGGTCGTCGATCCAGACCACGCCGGCGGTCTCCTCGAACGGCGCGAGGATCAGGCGGCTGATCGTCTCGAGGAAGCGAAGCCGCGCGCCCGGTTCGTCGAGGCTTCCCGGGGGCGGCGTCCCGAGCTCCGGCAACAGGCGCGCCGCGTCGGCCCGCAGGGAACTGTCGACGGAGGCGAGGTCGGCGCCGAACGCGTCTCGCAGCAGCGAGGCGATCACGCCATAGGCAAGTCCCTGCTCGCCGGGGTGAGGGTGCGCGGCCAGGATCCGCCCGCCGGCGGTGCCGATCGCGGCGATCGCCTCCTGCGCGAGCCTGGTCTTGCCGACCCCGGACTCGCCCTCGATCACGACGAGCGCCCCGCGCTCCGCGCTGGCCGCGTGGACTTCGAGCAGCCGCGCGAGCTCGCGGCTGCGCCCGACGAGCGTCAGCTCGGCGGCGGACTCCGCCGCCGGCTCGGCGGCGATCGCGGTGGGCGCCGCGCCGCCGTTGATCGCGTTGTAGAGGTCGGTGGTTTCGCTCAGCGGCGCCACGCCGAGCTCGCGATCGAGCTCCCGCACGCAGTCGCGGTATTGCACCAGCGCGTCGCCGCGACGCCCGGCACGCGCGTAGAGATCGATCAGGCGCCGGTGGGTGGGCTCGTGCAGCGAGTCGAGCGCGAGCCGCTCGCGCGCGGCGGCGATCGCCTCGTCGAAGCGCCCTTCGCCGGCGAGCAGGTCGGCGAGACGGTCGAGGGCGCCCGCGCGCTCGCGGCGAACGGTCTCCTGCACGCCGCGCTGCCAGTCGTCGAACTCGACGCTGTCGCGCAGGGCGAAGCCGGCCAGCAGCTCGTCGCGATGCAGCGCGGCCGCCGCGCTCAGGGCGTCGATGCCGGCCCCCGGGTCGGCGGCGATGCGGCGGAACTCGGCAAGGTCGAAGGACGCTCCGTCGAGATTCAGCGCCACGTTCAGCCGGTCGCTGATCAGCCGCTCGTCGCCAAGCGCGCTGCGCAGCGTCGAGAGCGTGCGTCGCAGCGCCGAGCGCGAGCGCTCGGGATCGGCGTCCGGCCACAGCAGGTTCGCGATCACCGCCCGGGTGTGCGTGTGGCCGGTGACGGCCAGAAACGCCAGGACGGCCGTCGCCTTGCGCGTGTCGACGACGAGCGGCTGCGCATCGACCTCGATGCGCGGCGCGCCGAGCAGTGCGATGCTGAGTGACCTCACGGGGGAAGGATGCCATGAAAACGCAACGATTTGACGGGGCGGAGTTGCGCCGTAACGTTCCTCGCGCGCCGCGAGCGCGCGCGCGCCGCGACGGCCGCCGCCGCCCGTCACGAAGCCGCGAGCAGTCCGTAACGGTTTCGGAACGCAGCCGGAGTACAACGGTGGCATGTCAGTGACCGATCGAACCGTCCGGCGCATCATCTGGCGGCGCCCGCGCGCCGCCGTAATCGAGCCAGTCGGTGCCGCCGTCGACGCGGAGGCCGTGCGCCAGCCGCTCGAGCCCCCGACGCTGGTCGGCGAGGCGAGCGTGGAGATCGCGCCCAACGATCCGCTGGTCGCCTATTTCCAGGGCGCCGTCGGCGCGGTCGAGCTCGCGAACCTCGACCTCGATTCCGCGGCGCTCGCCGAGCTGCGCGCCGCCGGTGTCACCCTCGTCGTCCCACTGATCACCAACGGTGAGCTGATCGGCATGCTCAACGTCGGCCGCCGGCTCTCCGATCAGGACTTCTCCGCCGACGATCGCCGGCTGCTCGAAACGCTCGCCGCCCAGGCGGCGCCGGCGGTCCGCGTCGGACAGCTGGTGCGCGAGCAGCAGGCCGAGATACGCGCGCGCGGCCGGCTCGAGCAGGAGCTCGCCGTCGCACAGCTGATCCAGCAGAACTTCCTGCCCAAGGAGCTGCCGCAGCTCGCGGGCTGGGAGGTCGCGGCCTACTACCGCCCGGCGCGCGCGGTCGGCGGCGACTTCTACGATTTCATCGAGCTGGCGGACGGCCGGCTCGGTCTGGTGATCGGCGATGTCACCGACAAGGGAGTTCCGGCGGCGATGGTGATGGCCGCGACACGCAGCGTCCTGCGAGCCAGCGCGCAGCGGCTCTTGGAGCCGGGGCTGGTGCTGGCGCGCGTCAACGACAACCTCTGCCCCGATATCCCCGAGAACATGTTCGTGACCTGCTTCTACGGCGTGCTCGATCCGCAGAGCGGCCACCTGCGCTACGCAAATGCCGGCCACAACGTCCCGCTCGTCAACTCCTCCGGGGAGTCCTCGGACCTGCGCGCCACCGGCATGCCGCTCGGGCTGATGCCGGGAATGGCTTATGAAGAGCGTGAGACGACGATCGAGACCGGCGCCTGCGTGCTGCTCTACAGCGATGGGCTGATCGAGGCCCACGACTCCGAGCGCGAGATGTTCGGCACCCCGCGCGTCGTCGAGCTGCTCGGTGGCGAGGCCGACTCGCAGGCCGTGATCGACCGCCTGGTCCTCGCGCTCGACCGCTTCAGCGGCGCCGAAATGGAGCAGGAGGACGACATCACGCTGGTCGTCTTGCGCCACGATGGTGGCGAAGCCGCGGTCGGCGACACGGTCCTCGCCGACGTGCTGATCGCCAGCGCGCCCGGCAACGAACGCGAGGCGATGCGCCACGTCGCCGCGGCTGCCGCCCCGCTGGCGATCGCGCCGGCCCGCCTCGAACGGCTGAACACCGCCGTCGCCGAGGCCACGATGAACGCAATGGAGCATGGCAACGGCTACCGCGAAGATCAGGACGTGCGGCTCGTCGTGAGCGTCAGCGACGACGCGCTGCTCGTGCGGATCGTCGATCACGGCGGCGATCGCGAGATCGCGCAAGCTGCGACCCCGGACATCGACGCCAAGCTCGAGGGCCGCCAGTCGCCGCGTGGATGGGGCCTGTTCCTGATCGAAAAGATGGTTGACGAGGTGCGCCAGAGCAGCAACGGAGCGCACCACATCGTCGAGCTTGTCATGCACTTGGAAGGAGCGCGCGATGACGAACGCGAGTCTTGAAGCCACGACGCACCGCAGCGACGGGAAGGCGCGGATCGAGCTGCGCGGAGATATCGACGGATCAGCGGGCGGCGCGCTTGGTGCCGCCTACAGCGAGACGGCCGGGGCGGACTCGGTGCTGCTCGACTTCGGCGCCGTCGACTACATCAACTCGACCGGCATCGCGCTGATCGTCGGCATCCTCGCCCGCGCTCGCGCCGACGCCCGTCCGGTCGCGGCGCGCGGCCTCAGCGAGCACTACCGGGAGATCTTCGAGATCACCCGTCTGTCGGATTTCATGACCATCCTCGCCGACGAGCAATCGCCGCCGCGTGACGAAGAGGGAGAGCCCGAATGAGTGAAACCGCCACACCCCTGCAGGTGCGTGCGCCGGTTCCCGGCGTCACGGTGATTGAGATCTCCGGGGAGGTGACCCGCGAGTCAGACCTGATCCTCAAGGACGCATATGAGCGAGCGTCCGAGGGATCGCGTTCGATCATCCTGGCATTCGATTCGCTCGAGTACATGAACTCGAGCGGTATCGGGCTGCTGGTGACGCTGCTGGTTCGCGCGCAGCGCAGCCGTCAACGGATCTTTGCCTACGGCCTCAGCGATCACTACCGCCAGATCTTCGAGCTGACCCGTCTCGACGAGGTGATCGCGATTCACGACACCGAGCACGCGGCGATCGCCGCGGCAAGCTGACCTCAAACCGAAAGGTCCCACACCATGAGCACGCAACCCGAAAAGCGGGACGCTGCCGCCTGGGCGCGGCCGGTCGACCGCCTGACAGTCGGTGACGGGCACATCAACGTCACCGGACGCCGCCCGACGGCGCCGATGAACGGCTTCGGCCGCATGTGGCAGAAGACCTATCGCACCGCCGTCGGCGGGGTAGAGCTCACGCCCGAGCAGGTGATCGCCGCCTGGAAGGAGCACTTCTCGGAGTTCTGGCCGGCCGGCAACCGCTTCTTCGCGCCGCTCGCCGGCATCGCGCCGGGTGAGGTGGCCGCGCTCGACCTCTCGATGCCGGGCGGCCTGAAGCTGTCGACCGGCGTCCTCGTGCTGTTCGCCGACGAGGAGTCGTTCACGCTGATGACCCCGCAGGGACACATGTTCGCCGGCTGGATCACCTTCAGCTCGTTCATCGAGGACGGGGCGACCTTCGCGCAGGCGCAGGTGCTGATGCGGGCCGGGGATCCGCTGTATGAGATCGGCATGACCTTCGGCGGACATCGCCAGGAGGACGCCCACTGGGTGCACACGCTGACCTCGCTGGCCGCCCATTTCGGGGCGTCGGCCGCGGTCGACGTGCAGTCGGTCTGCGTCGACCGCAAGCGCCAGTGGTCGCGCTCCGCCAACATCTGGCAGAACGCGGGTATACGCTCCGGCCTGCACATGGTGAGCGCACCGTTTCGCATTCTCGCGCGGCCGTTTCGCCGCGGGGCGAAGGCGTAGCGGTTGGTCGATGCCGTCGTCGTCGGGGCTGGGCCCAACGGGCTTGCCGCCGCGATCGAACTCGCGCGCAACGGTCGCTCGGTCCATCTGATCGAGGCTTCCGAGCACGTCGGCGGCGGCACCCTGACGGCCGAGCTGACGCTCCCCGGCTTCCGCCACGACATCTGCTCCGCGGTGCACCCGCTCGCGGTCGGCTCGCCGTTTCTGCGCAGCCTGCCGCTCGAGCAGTTCGGGCTCGAGCTGATCGAGCCGCTGACGCAGGCGGCCCATCCGCTCGACGACGGCAGCGCCGGAACGCTCGAGCGCTCGCTCGAGCAGACCGCCGACGGGCTCGGCGCGGACGGCCGCGCCTACCGGTCGCTGGTGGGCGTCTTTGCGCAGGAGTGGGACCGCCTGGCCGAGTTCGTCCTCGCACCGCCCGTGCGACCGCCGCGCGCGCCGCTGCTGGCGGCGCGCTTCGCCACGCGCGGCATGGTGCCGGCGGAGCTCACCGCGCGAACGCGCTTTCGCTCGCCGACGGCGCGCGCACTGTTCGCCGGCATGGCCGCGCATGCGATGCGCCCGCTACGCGCCCCCGGGACCACGGCGTTCGCCCTGGTGCTGCTCGCGCTCGGACACGCCTGCGGCTGGCCGGTCGCTCGCCGCGGCTCGCAGGAGATCACCGCGGCGATGCGTCGCTACCTCGAGTCGCTCGGGGGCACGATCCAGCTCGGCACGCCGGTCGGCTCGCTGGATGAACTGCCCCCCGCCCGGGCGGTCCTCTTCGATGTGTCGCCGCGTCAGCTCGTGGCGATCTGCGGCGACGCCCTGCCGCCGCGCTATCGCAACGCGCTTGCGCGCTTTCGCTACGGTCCCGGCGTCTTCAAGGTCGACTACGCGCTCTCGGGCCCGGCCCCGTGGGCAGCGCCGGCCGCCCGCTCCGCGGGAACCGTGCACCTCGGCGGGACGCTCGAGGAGATCGTCGCATCCGAGCGCGCACTGGCCCGGACCGAGCCTTCGCCGCGCCCATACGTCCTGGTCGCGCAGCAGTCGCTGTCCGACCCGACCCGCGCCCCCGCGGGGCAACACACGCTGTGGGCGTACTGCCATGTGCCGAATGGCTCGGCTGTCGACATGACCGGGGCGATCGAACGCCAGATCGAGCGCTTCGCTCCCGGCTTCGGCGGCCTCGTGCTGGCCCGCGCGACGCGGGGACCGGCGGCGCTGGAGGCGGAGAACCCCAACTACATCGGCGGCGACATCGGCGGCGGCCTGGCGAGCCTGCGGCAGGTGCTCGCGCGCCCCACGCCGCGACTGAACCCCTACCTGACGCCCAACCCGAAGCTGCTGTTGTGCTCCGCCTCGACGCCGCCCGGCGGCGGCGTCCATGGGATGTGCGGCTTCCACGCCGCGCGGGCGGCGCTGCACGGCCCGTTGCGCTAGCGGTCGTCACGGTCGGCGGACAACCCGGTCTGCGCGGCACGCACACGCCCGGGCTCTCAACCGGATTGTCGAGCGCTTGAACGCCGCGCAACCGATCTACAGTTCAGCTGATGCCGTGGCGGTCCAGTGGTTTCCGGCGACGCGCCCGGCTGCTCGCGCTCGTCGTGGTGGCGCTGTCGGCGCTCGCCGCGTCGGCAGCACTGCGCGCGGCGACGCCCTCGCCCGCGGCTCGCGCGCTCAGCGCGGGCGGCGATGACACCTGCGCCCTGCTGGCGGACGGGAGCGTCGACTGCTGGGGCGACAACGCCCGCGGCCAACTCGGGATCGGCACGAGCCGCGGCCCGGCGACCTGCAGCGGCGATCCGTGCGCCCCGACCCCGGTGGCGGTGCACGGGATCACGACCGCGATCGCGATCAGCACCGGCAGCGACCACAGCTGTGCACTGCTGGCGGGCGGGAGCGTCGACTGCTGGGGGGACGACGCCTACGGCCAGCTCGGTGCCGGCACGAGCAGCGGCCCGGGGACCTGCAACGGCGAGCCGTGCAGCTCGACACCCGTGGCGGTGCGCGGGATCGCCCACGCGACCGCGATCGCCGCCGGCGGCTCCCAGACCTGCGCGCTGCTGGCCGGCGGCAGCGTCGAGTGCTGGGGCTACAACGGCTACGGCCAGCTCGGGGTCGGCACGAGCAACGGCCCGCACAGCTGCAGCGGCGCGCCGTGCGCCACCACGCCGGTCACCGTGCGCGGCATCGCCGACGCCACCGCGGTAGCCGCCGGCAACGACCACAGCTGCGCGCTGCTCGCCACCGGAGCCGTCGACTGCTGGGGCTACAACTTCGCGGCGGAGCTCGGGGTCGGCACGAGCAGCGGGCCGCACTTCTGCACCGGCGGGCAGTGGTGCGCCACGGCGCCGGTCGCGGTGCTCGGGATCGCGAACGCGACCGCGATCACCGCCGGCGGGGATCACACCTGTGCGCTGCCGGCCGCCGGAGGGGTTGTCTGCTGGGGCTACAACTCCTACGGCCAGTTGGGCGACGGCATCAGCAGCGGGCCGCAAACGTGCGAGTTCGGCGTCGTGCGCTGCGCCAAGACGCCGGTGGCGGCGAGCGGGATCGCCAACCCGCTGGCCATCGCCGCCGGCGGCGACCACACCTGCGCGCTGCTGGCCGCCGGCCGCGTCGCGTGCTGGGGCGCCAACGCATTCGGCGAGCTCGGGGACGGCACGCGCAGCGGGCCGGCCGCGTGCAACGGCTACCCGTGCAGCGCGATGCCGGTTGCGGTGAGCCGGCTGACCGGCGCCAGCGCGATCAGCGGCGGACAGGATCACACGTGCGCGCTGCTCGCCGGCGGCGGCGTCGACTGCTGGGGCGAGGGCGCCTACGGCGAGCTCGGCGATGGGGGGGTCGGCGACCATGACGTGCCGGTCGCGGTCAGCGGGATCGGCTGACGCCGGCGCCGGGGGGCGCCGCGATTGGCGAGCTCCCCGGCGTGCTCCTAGAATTGCCGTGTGTTTCGCGGGCCGGGTCAGTCGCGCCGCCTGAGCGTCGCCGCGGTCGCGCTGGCGATACTGGCACCGGTCGCGAGTGGCGTTCCGGCGGCGGCGCCGGGGACCGCCGCGGCGTGCGGCGCCGCGACGGTCGCGACGATCGCCACCGCCGACGCCTCGATGCTGACCGACATCTACCGCAACGAGCTGGCGGGAACCGAGGTCAGCTTCGATGTCGCAAAGGTCACCAGCGCCGCGGATCTGCTCAGCGCGGTCGCACGCGGCGACCGCGCTGCGGCACGCAGGGCGGTCATCCGCCTCGTCTACCACCCGGCCTGGCACATCGTGCGGCTGCGGGCGCTTGACGCCTCGGGCCGCGTCCTCGCCGACATCGGCGGCCCAGACGTCATCGCGCCGGTGTCGGGCGTGCTGCGATCCGGGACGGGTGCCGTGATCGGCAGCTTCGTGTTGTCGGTGCAGGACGACGCCGGCGTGACCAAGCTCGAGGGACGCTTCATCGGCGATCCGATCGGCATCTACCTCGGCGGCGGGCTCGTCGCGCAGCGCGGTGCGCGCTTTCCGCGGAGGCCGCCGAGCGGCCCGAACGTGACTCGCGGCGGCGTCCGCTACCGGATCGTGACCGAGACCTACGAGGCGTTTCCGACCGGCACGCTGAACGCGGTGGTCCTCGTCGCACCGCCGGCCAGGTCGCTGACGGCACAGCCCTGCGCCACGGTCCGAGCCGGCGAGTTCGGCCGCGTCGCCGGGCGCCTCACCGGTCTGCTCGGCCCGATCTCCCAGCACTACTACGGGTACGCGTTCTGGGTCCAGGTCTACACCGGCGCCGAGGTCTTCGTGCGCGAGCCCGACGGCACGCAGCTGACCTCGAGCGTCGGAGCGGGAGCAGGCCCGACCGTGCTGCCGGCGAGCGGCACCGTCAGCTATCAGGGCACGAGTTGGCTCGTGTTCTCGTTCGAGCCCTATCCGCCGACCCGCGTTTACATGCTGATCGCGCCGGATTAGGTCTCCCGGATCGCCCGGCGCCTACCACATGCGGCGCGGCTCGGCCGTCGCCGGCGCGGCGAGGGCGGCCCATTCTTCGGCGCTGCGGATCGCCAGCGACACGAAGTGCAGCACGTCGACGCGCCGTGCGGCACGGTTGGGGTACTGCGCGTCGGGTCCGCCCGCGCGCAGCCGCATGGCCTCATCGATGACGCGCTGCGAACGACCGTCGACGCGCTCACGGACAAAGGCCATCGCGGCCGCCTTCGAGCCGAGCTCTCCCGTCGCCAGCGTGTAGAGGGTCCGCCCGACGCCGGTGACGCTCCAGACCACACCGGGCGTCTGCCAGGTCGACGCCGCGACGCGGGTGGGACGGTGCGCGTCGCGCAGCCAGGGGCTCCAGTAGCCAGACAGGTGGGACATGCTCCAGGCGCGCAGGTCGGTGGGCTCGTCGGTGATCGGCAGGGATTGCGGTCCGCAACCGCGCAGGCGCAGATCGCACTGCTTGAGGTTCAGCCAGCTCACCGGGTTGGCCGCCACCGTCTGCAGTCCGCGCTGGCCGACGATCAGCGTGGGAAGTGCTGGGAGCTCGTTGATCGCCGAGGAAAGCTCGTCCCACGTCGCGTACACGCCCTCGAGCGGGGGTCGAGGGTGCGCGCGCGCCAGGCGCTCGTGCAGCGTCGCGAGGCGCGCTCGCTCGCCCCCGCCGAGCGCGTGCTGCGTCACGGTGACGAAATCGATGTCTCTGGGCTGTGGCCGACTGTCGCCGTTCGTCGGCCAGCCGGTGATGTACACGGCCTCGACGACTCCAGGCAACTCGGTATCGAGCAGGCTCAAGTAGCGACCGACGACGGTCGGTAGTCCCCGCATCAGTGGCATGGTAGACCGCTTACAGCTTCGTAGCAAATGCCTTATGATTCCCTAATACCTTGCCGGGCTGGTGCGCGCCGTGAGCTGGTCACTTCAGCTGCGCTGACCGCGGCAGCGGAGGCACCGGCATCCGACGTCGACCCACGAGATGCCCGCCGCACGCCGTCGGTCGGACCGGCGAGCGCGCTGAGGTCGCCGCCGCGTTGTCTGCCCTCTGCTGAGGTTACTGTTGACTTAGCCGATGGACTCCGACGCGGTCACGATGAGGGTTCTGGTCGTCGAGGACGACGACTCGGTGCGGGAGGCGCTCCGCCGGGCCTTGATGCTCGACGGCTGGGACGTCACGATCGCCCGCGACGGGTATGAAGGACTCGACGCCGCACGGTCACAGGCGCCGGACGTGATCGTGCTCGACGTCGCGATGCCCGACCTCGACGGGATCGGGGTCGCCCGGGCGCTCCGCGAGGAGGGCCGGCGAACGCCGATCCTGATGCTGACGGCCCGCGTCGACATTCCCGACCGGATCGCCGGTCTCGATGCGGGAGCCGACGACTACATGCTCAAGCCGTTCGATTTGGGCGAGCTGCAGGCGCGTCTGCGAGCGCTGACCCGCCGTGACGCCCCGGACATCCCGGGGGCGCTCGTGTTCTGCGAGCTTGAGCTCGACCCGCTGATGCAGGCCGCGCGCGTCGGCGACGTCACCATCGAGCTGACACGCACCGAACTCGAGTTGCTGGCATTGCTGATGGCCAACCCGCGACGGACGCTGACGCGCGAGGTGATCTACCGACGCATGTGGGACCAGGAGTTCGATGCCGGGGCGAACGTGCTTCGCGTGTACATCGCCAGCCTCCGCCGCAAGCTCGAGGCGAGCGGGCGGCGGCGACTGATCCACACCGTGCACGGCGTCGGCTACACGCTGCGCGAGCCATGACCCTGCGGCGGCGGATCGCGGCTGCCGTGGCGCTCGTCGTGGCGACGGTGGTGCTCGCGCTCGCCGCGATCGGCTATGTCACCGTCCGGTCCCAGCTGCGTGGCGAGATCGATCAGGCGCTCGAGGCCCGCGGCACGCCGTTCACGCAGGAGCGCGAGGGGCCGCCGCGGCCGGGGGGCGTCAAGACGCCGCCGCCGGCTCCGTTCGGCGGGGCCTCCGGCTACTTCGAGTTCGTGCGCGCCAACGGCACGGCGTTCACCGGCGAGGGCCCACCGCTGCTCCGCTACGGCGAGCGCGCGATCGCGATCGCGCGCACCGGCAAGGGGAGCTACTTCACCGACGAGACGGTGCACGGAACGCACCTGCGTGTGCTCGCGGTGGCGGACCCCGATGCCTCATCCGCGGTGCTGATCGCGCGCCCGCTGACCGAAGTTGACGACGTGCTGGCCGACCTGCTTGTCACCGACGCGATCGTGATCGCTGTCGGCGTTCTCGTTGCGGCTCTGTTCGGTGGTCTGATCGGCCGCGCCGCGATCGCGCCGATCGTTCGGTTCACGCGACGCTCCGAGAGCGTCGCGAGCGCGCTCGACCCGTCGCTGCGGCTCGAGGAGACGGGCACCGAGGAGCTGGTGCGCCTCGCCTCGAGCTTCAACCGTACCCTCCAGGCGCTCGAACGCTCGGTGCAATCGCAGAAGAACCTGGTGGCCGATGCCTCGCACGAGCTGCGCACTCCGATGTCGGCGCTGCGCAGCAATATCCAGATCTTCCTGGAATCCCACCGGCTGCCCGAGTCCGAGCGATCCGCGCTGCAGACGTCAATCCTCGACGAGCTCGATCAGTTGACCAAGCTGGTCACCGATGTCGCGGAACTGGCCCGCGGGCACGGCCGCGACGAGGCGACCGAGGTGTTCCGGCTGGACGCGATTGTCGAGGAGGTCGTCGCACGCAGCCGTCGACGGGCCCCGCTGCTGGCCTTCGACGTCGAGCTTGAGCCGACGCTGATCGAGCACGACGTGGACCGGGTCGAACGCGCCGTTGCCAACCTGCTCGACAACGCGGGTGCGTGGAGCCCGAGCGGGGCGACGATCGCGATCCGACTCGACGACGGAACGCTGACCGTCCGCGACCACGGGCCTGGGTTTGCCGAGCAGGATCTGCCGCTCGTGTTCGACCGCTTCTACCGCGCCGACCGGGCGCGTCGGATGCCAGGTTCCGGACTCGGGTTGGCGATCGTCCGACAGACGGCCGAGGCGGGCGGCGGCTTTGTCGAAGCGCTGAATGCACCCGGCGGCGGTGGCTTGCTGCGCGTGAGCTTTGGGCCGCCGCTCAGCCAACGGCAGCCGGACCCGCGGGCGGTCGAGGCTTCGTCGGGCTCAGCGCGGTCGCCCGGCTGAGCCGATCGCCCGGGCTGCGCGGGTGTCCCGCTGTAGGCTCGGATGCTCGGGCAATGGCTGGAGAACGACAGATACAAGGAGCCCACGCCAATGTCGCCCACGGCTGGCCAGCTCGTCACCGAGACCTTTGAATACGACGGTGGCCGCCAGGTCACGGCGTATGTTCCGCCGGCTCCCCCCGAGGCCATCGTCTTCGCTGGTGACGGCCAGTTGATCGCATCGTGGGGAGGCGTCCTCGAGGCGGCCGACCTACCGCCCACGATGATCATCGGTACACACCGCCTGGACGATGAGACGCTGCGGCTCCATGAGTACTCACCCGGCGAGAGCACGGCCGCGTTCGCCTTTGACCCTGAACGGTTTGCGGCACACGAGAAGTTCTTTGTCGAGGACGTCCGCCGATGGGCGCAGTCGCGCTTCGACGTCGCGCTGCCCGCGGACCGGACCGCGGTGTTCGGTGTCTCGGCGAGTGGAGAGCTGGCGCTCGCCATGGGGCTTCGCCATCCCGATATCTACGGCGCTGTCCTCTGCGCGTCGCCGGGCGCAGGCTACCGACCGCCTGCCGTGATGCCGAGCTCGCTTCCGCGCGCGTACCTTGTCGCCGGCATGCAGGAGCCGTTCTTCCTGGAGAGCGCGACCCGCTGGGCGGACGCGCTGCGCGATGCAGGGGCGGACGTTGTCATGACCGAGCGGGTCGGGTCGCACGGCGACGCGTTCTGGAGAGACGAGTTCCCGCTGATGGTGGCGTGGGCGTTTGGACGCTGACATCGCGATTGATCGGTAGCGACAGCGGATCGCCGCGTTGTCGCATCCGCGTGCTTCCGACTCGGTAGCGCTGTCGCTCATCGCGCTTTGCCCACTTCGCCGCGAGCCCGTTCGGCGGGCGCCATCGCTAGGGCTGCGCGATTAGGAGGTAGATTCGTGCGGGCGGTGTTGGCGCGAACGAGAACACCGACCAGTTCTTGCCGAGGTAGTTGACGGTGCCGCTCGTGGGCAGGCTCAGCGGTCCGAGTCCCTCGCTGCCGGCGATCGGGCGCTGGCCGATGCGGACGATGCCAATCGCGCCGGTATAGGAGTTGACCACCTCGACGAAGGGGATGTAGTTTGAGGCGAGCGGCCTGAATCGCGCTGCGATGCGCTCCGCGACGCGGCCGATCTCAGCGACGACTACCGCGGCGCAGGGCTGGGCGGCGAGCGCGGCAGACGGGGTTGGCACCGCGAGTAGCGCACTGAGCGTGCCGCTCGGGAAGGCGTGGTAGGTCCGCGTCACGACGCCATCTTCGACGCCGTCGATGTTCACTGTGGTGCCGGTCGGTGTTCGGTCGGGCAGGTCGCCGCCCCACTCGACGACGCGTCGTCCGCCCACGTAGATGCCGATAGGGTTGCCGACGAAACGGTGTTCGAGCTTGGCGAAGCCCAGATCATCCTGGACGGACATCACGAAGCTACCGACGACGAGTCCGCCGTAGGGCAGAATGCCGCTCACCGGGGCGATTACGTACGGGCCGCCGACGTCCGCCAGCACACGCCCGGTGGCGTCGAGGACCCGCAGACGCACGATGTGCCAGGACGGGTGGTACACGATTCGCTGCACCGCTTTGAGCGTGGCCGCGCGGTCATCCGCGCCAACGGCCGCGGTCAAGTCCGTCGCATCCACGACGTGTTTCATATCGATCTTGGTCTCGGTTCCATCGAGTTCGCCGCCATAGACGTTGCTGGCCACCATGGCGTCGACATTGGCGACTGTCGCGCTTGTCGACGCGCCGCACGCCACGGCGGTCACCTGTCCCGATGCGACCGCCACCGCAGCTGCGAGCGCCACCACGACGAGCAACCCGCCCGCGACCCACACACGTACATACGCACATAACCAGCGCAAGACGCTTCCCATTCTCTCGGTTGGCCGTGCGCCGTGCATCGCTTATTTGAGGGCACTCTCGGGCGCGGCTCGCTCACCAGCGCTCAGGACGAGGTGGCGGCGTCGAGGACCAAAGTGGCCTGCGCTGTGGCTTCGCAAAGCCAAAGCGCCAGCTCGCCCGCTCGAGATACGCGAGTGCTAGCGACAGCGCTGCGCTGCTCCTCCTCGCGCTGAGCGACAACGCAACGTGTTGCGCGAGACGCGCGGGTATCGGTTCGCGGACTCTTGGCATGATCCGTGGCATGAGATCTATCACCGGGTCATGGGCGATTGACGAGGTCGAGCACGCCGGAGCGGAGCACGTGGACCCTGGATACGTAGCCGACTACGGCCGCAAGGCGGGCTTTGACCCGACAGAGGACATAGAGTCGCTGCGAGGGCGCGGCCTCGGCCCGCGGTCCACCGTAGTTGACATGGGCTGTGGCGTGGGAACCTTCGCTCTCGCCGTCGCTCCGTATTGCTGCCGGGTGGTTGCGGTCGATGTCTCGGGCGCGATGCTGAGTGAGGTCGCTCGCGGTGTCGAGCAGGCCGGGATAGGACACGTCGAGATTGTCCAGGGTGGCTTCCTGAGCTACGAGCACTCGGGCGCGGCAGCCGACTTCGTCTTCACGCGCAACGCGCTGCACCATCTCCCGGACTTCTGGAAGGCACTCGCGCTGGTACGCCTGGCCTCGATGATGGCGCCAGCGGGTGTTCTTTGGCTGCGCGACCTGGTCTACTCGTGCGAGCCCGTCGAGGCCGGTGCGGTGCTCGAGCGTTGGTTCGACGGGGCGACCGAGAACCCGAAGATCGGCTACGCGCGCGAAGAGCTCGTTCAGCACGTGCGGACCGAGCACAGCACGTTTGCATGGCTGGTGGAGCCGCTGATTGAGCACGCCGGGTTTCACATCGCCGGTTGCGAACTCGACCCCAGCCGCACGAGCGCTCGCTACGAGTGCGTGAAGAGCCGTTCGACCTAGCGTCGCGGCGCCGGTCAGTGGGCAACTCCCCCGCGGCACTCGAGCGAGCGCGGAGTGGAGTGTCGCATCCGCGTGATTTCAGCGCTGCTGCTCATGGCGCCGAGCACAGCGCTGAGTCGGTAGCCGGTCGCGTGACTGCTCGTTGAAGACCGCCCGCATCTTCGGGTCCAGGACAGTTCAACGCCTGCGGCGCTATGTGAGGGCCTGATCGATCCAGTCGCTGAGGAGGGGACGGTGATGCCACCACTTGAAGAGAGGACCGGCAGCGTGCTCCTGTTGCCGCGGCGGGCATGTGCCACCCCCGGCGCGAAGCGCGGCCGCGGTGCCATCTAGCCACAGGTCGCCCTCGCCCTACCGGCGGCCGCACTCGGCGTCAGCCGCATCGCCCACCGTCGATCGGCGGGTCAACGAACGCGCGAGGCTCGACGCTCTCCCAGTCGACGAACACCCAGCAGGCGCTCGCCTTCGCCCGTTGCATGCGTTCGCATGGGGTGCGGAACTGGCCCGACCTCAACAGCAGCGGCTTGTTCCCGAAGCGCACCTCGCAGCAACTCGGAGTCAGCAGTTCCCAATTCCAGGCGGCCGAAAACGCTTGCCAGCACCTGCTCCCGAACGGCGCCCTTCCTCCTCGCGGCCAGCCGACCCCGGCTGCGCTGAGGACGATGGAGAGCGACGCGCTGAAGTTCGCCCGGTGCATGCGCTCCCACGGGGCGCCGACCTGGCCCGACTACACCCTTCGTGGCGGGATACCGATTTTCGGTCTGCACCGCACCGCATCAACCCGAATTCGCCGCAGATCGTGGCCCAGCAGGTGCGATGCAAGTGCACTGCTGCACCCTCCGACTCGCCGCCCACGTCCGGGGGCGCGGCTTGATCGGGCAGACAACGCCGATGCAGAACCTACAGAGTCCCCACCCCCCGGAATCAGCGGCCACGCTGCCGCTCCCGCGTGATTTCGACTGCGTCGCGCTGCTGCTCCGCGCGCGCCAGGCGGCAGCTGTCCCGACCGCCGCGCGACACGCCGCGCGGTAGTTCGCGGCACGCTCAGCGTGTCAAGGGCCGCGCCGGGCCGGCGTACGCTCAGGCTCCCGCGAGCGCCGGCGTGACCGCTCAGGACGGAAGCTCGGGCCGCTGTGATCGCGAACGCGCGCGAGCGCAGGCTCGCTGTCGGCTAGCGGAATACCGCCGCGTGGGACATCGGACGGCCAGGGCCGCTCACCGGGCCCCGATCCGCCGTGACCACCGTCCTCCGGAGGGCCAGCGGGCGGGCTCGCTCTGCGGAACAACGCGGCCGGAACGCAGACCAGCGCAATCATCAAGCCGACCCAGGCCAGACCGACCGCTTTGAACCACAGACTCCTGTCCGCAGCGACCAGCGCCAACAGAGCCAGCGGACCGACCGCGAACAGAACGACCCGAACCCAGAACCGCGACCGCCGCTCGTAGGACTCATCCGCAGAGACGGCGACGACCAAGCCCACCACGAAGCAGGCCTCGACAGCCACGATGAACAGCGCTGCGAACGTACGCGCAGCCATAGGCGGAGGCTAGCGCGAAACGGCTTCGAAGAATCGCACCGTCCAGCCAGTCCGTGGCGGCGTGACCTCGGCCGTGTAGTCAGTCCCGGGCTTGCGGATCTCCGACGCGCGGCGCCGGCTGTGTATGCGATACCGTCACTGCCACTGCGGAGCTGCGACGAGAGGGGGCGCGCGATGGCGCAGATAGCTGGGCGCCGGATGGCGGCGGAGATCGACGGGGATTTCATCGTGTTCCTGATCGGCGCCCGCCCCAACAGCAAGCTGCGCCTGGCGCAGGCGTTCCGCGATCTCGGTGGCCGCCGCGGCATGAAGCACATGCTCGACTACCTCATGGAGCATCCGGAGAAAGGTCTGCTCGGGTACGAGATGGGATTTCCGACCGTTGTGCAGTACTGGCGGTCGTTCGAGCATCTGGAGGCGTTCGCGAAGAACACCGACGATCCGCACCTTGACGCGTGGCGCAACTACTGGCGCCGCGTCGGCAAGAGCACCCGGACGGGAATCTGGCATGAGACCTATCTGGTTCGCGCCGGCGAGTACGAGGCGATCTACGGCAACATGCCACCGCACGGACTCGGCAAGGCGGGACGTCTCGTACCGGTCTCCGAGGCTTCGAGTGCCCGCGAGCGCTTCAAGGCCGCGACGCCCACGACCTGACACCGAACAACGGCTCCCCCTTGACCTTCGTGGAGGTGCCGCCCGAGCATCGCCGGCGCCGCGGCTAACCATGGCGTCGCGGCGAAGGTCGGGGCATCCGATCGACTGAGCGGAGGCGCGCGAGAACCTGGCGCTCAGCGCGCGTACTCACATTCGGGTCTTGCGCGATGGCCTAGGCTTCTCTGCCGTGGATGGGCGCGAGGTTGTTTCGGTGCCGGTCGCCGGGGGCACCCTAGGTGGCTGGGCCATCGGTGAGGGGCCGCCGGTGCTGCTGTTGCACGGCGGTCCGGGCCTGAGCTATGAGTATCTCGACGGGCTCGCGGCCGAGTTGGGGTTGCAATACCGGGTCGTGGCGTACCAGCAGCGCGGTCTCGAGCCTTCCACGGTTCAAGGGCCGTTCACGGTCGCTCAGGCGATTGACGACGTGGTCGCGGTGCTTGACGGGTTGGGGTGGTCGAGGGCATTGATCGTCGGGCACTCCTGGGGCGGGCATTTGACGCTGCGGTTCGCGGCTGCGCATCCCAAGCGGGTGCTGGGCGCACTCGCCGTCGATCCACTCGGGATTGTCGGCGATGGGGGCATGGCCGCGTTCGAGGCGGAAATGTTCGCGCGGACACCGAAGGAGGACCGCGAGCGTGCTCGCGAGTTGGATGAGCGCGCGATGGCGGGGGAGGGGACAGCTGACGATGGCCTGGAGTCGTTGCGGATCGTGTGGCCCGCCTACTTCGCCGATCCCGAACGCGCGCCGCCGATGCCGCCGATCCGTATGTCGGTTGAGGCGTACTCCGGCATCATCGGCGACGTCGCGACGGGCGCTGATGAGGTCGCGACCAAACTCGCCACGAGCGGAGTCCCGTACGGTGTGATTGCTGGTGCGGGAAGCCCGATGCCCTGGGGTCAGGCCGCGCGAGCGAGCGCGGATATCGCGCCCCAAGCGTTCTTTGCGCTCGTCCCCGCAGCCGGACACTTCCCCTGGCTCGAGGTGCCCGGCAGCGTCCGTTCCGCATTGCAGCGCCTGCCCCACGGTTAGGGTCATCCGAATGAGGCGCGCTGTCGCTCCCCGCGTGGTCTCGGTTATCGCTGTCGCGCTGAGCGACAATCGGCATGTGGCGGCTCGTAACGTTCCCGGAACGGCGCGGCCCTAGATTTCTCGTCGCGTTGCCGGATGGAGACGACCGCTTGACAATCCGCCGACTGGCGTCGCCGAGCACGGCGCTGCTGGTCGGCGCGGTCGTGCTCGTGCTGCTCGCGGCGTTCCCGCCGATTCTCTCGCTCGCGCACGAGCTGTCGCTCGGGAGCTACGGCGCCCCCTACGCGATCTTCATCCCGTGTGCGGCGGTGGGCTTCCTGGTCGCGCGCCGCCGGCCGGCCAACCCGATCGGCTGGCTGCTCTTGCTCGGCATCGGTGCCGGCGTGCTGGGAACCGACGCCGGCTACTACGCGTGGGCCGCCTACGGCGTTCGTCACCATGGCCTGCCACTCGACTGGCTGGCGCTGTTCGTGGGCGAATGCTGGTCCACGGCGATCGTCATGGCGTTTCCGCTCGTGATCCTGCTGTTCCCCGACGGCATGCCTGCGTCGCGCGGCTGGCGGCGGATCGTCGGCGGCTACGTTGTGCTCGCTGCGGTCAACCTCGCGTGCAGGCTCGCCCTCGTCGCGACCGCTCTCAGCGACCATCGGCTGAGCCCGAACACGGTCAACAACGGCCCTGGCGGCGGACTGCTCTACAACCAGCCGGCCAGCACGCGCTGGCTGGGGATCGCCCCCAAGGCGTTCGTCATCGCCGCCGGGGTCCTGATCGTGGCGTCGGTCGTCCATCAGGCGATCGGCTACCGGCGTTCGCGCGGCGTGCGCCGCCAGCAGCTGAAGTGGCTGATGGGCGGCGCGATCGTCTGCATCGTGGCGATCCTCCTGGTGCCGCTCTCCAACCCCACGAGCAACTCGCTCGCGTCGCAGATCTGGTCGCAGATCCCCTGGATCATGCTTTCGGCGCTGCCGGTCAGTATCGCTGTAGCGATCCTCCGCTACCGGCTCTACGACATCGACCGGCTGGTCAGCCGCACACTCGCCTACGCGATCCTCACCGCGGCGCTGGTCGGCACCTTCGTCGGCCTCGTCGCGCTGACGACCGACACGCTCGCACTCTCGGGCCGCGTCGGCGTCGCCGCCTCGACACTTGCCGCGGCCGCGCTGTTCAACCCGCTGCGCGTGCGCATCCAGCGCCAGGTCGACCGCCGCTTCAACCGCGCCCGCTACGACGCCGAGGCGACCGTCGCGGCGTTCACCGCGCGGCTGCGCGACGCCGTCGAGCTCGACGCGATCCGCGGCGACCTGCTCGACGCCGTCAACCGGGCGGTGCAGCCCACCCACGCCTCGGTCTGGATCAAGCCGTAGCCCGGCAGCGGAGCACACGTTCCTGACCGGTCACCAGCGTGCCGCCGCTCCTGTTGATCTCAGCGCCGTTGCAGATCGCGCGAAGCAGCACACTTGGACGGCGGCTCGCGACGAACCGGTCCGACCGTTTGCCGCAGTTGTTTCCGCAGGGATGGGCGATAGTCCTGGAATCGCGACGCTGCTCTACGATCCTGCCGAGCACCGGCCACTCGTCCTCCGGACTTGGAGCGAGTCCGAGGCACGGGCTGCGATCGAGGTCATCGCAGGTGATGCGATCGATGCCTATCAGGGCCCTGAGCAGTTGTGGCCCAACGCGCTCGAGGATCTCGGGGATGAGCCTGACGTGCCGTTTCGTAATGTCTATCTTGGCGCTGCCGGCGTCGCGTGGGCGCTCGATCTGCTGGCCAAGGAACGCCTGGCCCCCGAGCTCCCCGGGCTGACCGAGCTAGCCGACAGCCTTCCGGCCGGGTTTCGCCAGGCGCCCGAGCTTGTCGCCCTCGCGCCGCCCCCGGCCGCGTCGCTGCTGTTCGGGGAGAGCGGCATTCTGCTCGCGGTCGAAGCGATTCGCCAAACTGGCGAGCAGCTTGCCGATCTCGAGGCGTGCATCCGCCGAAACGCTCGGCACCCCTCGCTGGAGCTCTGCTGGGGCTCGCCTGGAACCATGGTCGCCGCGCTCGAGTTGTGGCGGCGCACGGGGGAGGAGCGCTGGCGTGACGCGTGGCTCGACTCAGCGGGCTGGCTGCTCGCCGAGTGGCAGGAAACCCTCTGGGTTCACGATCTGTACGGCGAGAAGCACCAGTTCACGGGCGCCGGGCATGGCTTCGCAGGCAACGCGTTCGTGCTGCTCGCCGGCCGCGACCTGCTCAGCGATCGTGCCGACGCGGTCACCGATCGCATCCGCGCCGTGCTCCTTGACCTCGCGGTCGAGGAGGACGGCGTTGCGCAGTGGTTTCCGCTGGCGGGCGTCGCGACAGGCCGGCGGCCGGTCCAGTGGTGCCACGGATCGCCAGGAATCGTCACGTCACTCGCTGGCCTGCCCGCCGATGAGGAGACCGATCGGATCCTGGCCGCTGGAGGCGAGCTCACCTGGCGTGCCGGCCCGCTCGTCAAGGGTGTCGGTCTCTGCCACGGCACGGCTGGCAACGCTTACGCGTTCCTGCCGCTGTACTCGCGTTCGGGCGACGAACGCTGGCTCGACCGGGCGCGCGTGTTCGCGATGGACGCCGTGGCCGACGTCAACCGGCGTCGTGAGGCCAACGGTCGAGGCCGCTACACCCTCTTCACCGGCGACATTGGCGTCGCGCTCCTGCTGCGCAGCTGCCTCGTCCCAGACGCGACCTTCCCGTTGCTCGGACACACCCCTCAGCCGTCGGCAGGTACATCCAACAGCCGCCCCCGCTCCTGAGCGACGCTACTCACCGCCTGATCTCGACCGAATCAGCGCCAACGCCAACTGCGGAGGGCCTCACTGAGCGCCGGCAACGACCCGTGATACTGGCCTCCGGGGAGTGCTGTGTAGGTAATCACGTACCCCCATCCGTCGTGGATCACGTAGACCTGACGCTGATGCAGGGCCCTGCCGTAGGAGACGAGGTAGCCGAACGCGCGTGCAGGTGCGCCGTCGACCGTGAGGTCTTGGAGCGTCGAGAAGTCGTTGGCTCGCGTGGTGCGCTTGATGAACACCATCGATTCCTGAGCGAGCGTGCCGACGCTGGTGATTGTGGTGCGTTCACGCACGACGTTGATGTTCACGACAAAGCTATCCACCGTCGGTCCGCCCATGGCGAGCTCAACTCGAAACGCGCTACCCGAGAACGCGGCAGTGTCGTTGATGAAGCCACGGGGGACGACGGTCTCAAAGGCACCGGAGTTCGCCGTGATGGTCGGCAGCGCGGCGAGACCGATCCCGCCGTGGGCGAAGAACAGGGTCAGCGACACGCCGGCCACCACGGAGCAGCATTTCGCGGCGCGACTTCTCCTGCTCGAGAATGACGCCGTCCGTCCCAGAATTGCTAGCGACCTCACCTCCCACGCATCGGCGCAACGACCGGCGGGGTTGAGACGCGCGCCGGCTTCAACAGCGCCGCTGCCAGGCCGCGGTTAACGCGCTCCTGCTTCCGCGTGGGGTCGCGCTGAGCGAAGGAGCAGCGCGCCGCTCAGCCGCTGCGATACGCGACCCGGACTAGTCAGCCCACCAGTCGCGCTGACCCTCGACGTCTCCACGCGGGTTCTCGCCGAGACTGGGCGCGCCGAAGACGAGGATCTCGGGGCCTTCCGGCCCGCCTTCGTAGCCTCGCCACGTACCGGGCGGGACGCGCACCACATCCCACTCCTTGACCTCGACAATCTCGTCGTCGAGCTTCATCCGTCCGCTCCCGCGCACGACGACGTACACCTCCTCCTGCTGCTCATGCGTATGGTCGTAGGGGAAGCGAATAGTCGGGCGGGATGCGCTGATAGCTAAGGCCGGACTGCTCGAGTCCGAGCGCCCTGCTTGCGTGGCGGAACTCCAGGTCCGGCACCCCGTCGAAGTTGGACCCGAGATCTTCGAGATCAGCCTTGAGGTTTCTCAGCGTGAACGGCAACGGCGGCGAAGCTCCTCCCCAATCGTCGCTCTCCAGCGGTTGGCTAGGAGACCGGTCCAATCGGCGTCTCGCCGCCCGAGCCATCCGCCTTCCGGCTATGGCGGGGGAAGGATTCGAACCTTCGAAGGCTGAGCCAACGGATTTACAGTTGCTTCCGATCCGTGGCGGCCCAGTGTTTCCGGGCGTTTCAGTGTCGCTCAGGTGCGCTCAGTTGCAGTCGAAGTCGGCATTTCGGGACCAATTTCGGGACCAAGTTCGTCGCCGACGCCCGACGCCGCCGCGACGATCCGCGTCAACGCATCCGCCGCCGCCGTCTTCGGCTGGTGGTGCACGTAGATCATCGTCGTCTGAATGTCGGCGTGCCCCATGTACGCCTGCACGTCGTGCAGCGGCCACGCCTCGACCGCGAGCGTCCCGAACGTGTGACGCAGATCGTGAAACACGATCGGGTCATCCTTCGTGCGCTTGTCGCCCATCCCGGCAGCCGTGAGCGCGTCATAGAACGCGTCGCGGATCGGCGAATCGTCAAGGTGCTGCCCGGTCGGCGAGGCGAACACAAGATCGTCCGGCTCTGTGAACTGCTCGCGCGTGCTCAGCCCGTCGAGCGCCTTCGCGGCCTGGTCGATCAACGGCACCGACCGGACCTTCCCGGACTTCGGCGGCCCTTGGTGACGGTGCGTGTAGCTGCCGCGCACGTGGACGGTCTGCTTCGCAAAGTCCACGTCGCGGCAGCGCAGCGCGCGCAGCTCGCCCAAGCGTAGCCCGGTGAACGCCGCGACCGTGACGATCGCCGCGTCTTGCGCGTTCCCGGCGGCCCTTGCGACCGCCTCGACCTCGATCGGCGAGAGCACGTTGAAGTCACCGGAGCGGGTCGCGGGACCCTTGCCCCATGGGGGGGAAGTTTCACGTGTCGGCCGCTGCGGTTCGGCGCTACGTTGCGGCGTGCCAGCACCACTCTTCCGTGGCTCTGACCACGCCCCCGGACGCGGCGAGAGAGAGCGCTTGCGTCGCGGGGGCCCAACGCTTGATCGGTCTGGAAGGGCATGCGGATCGGCGAGCGACCGAGTGCTGTTCCGGTGCTAGCCTGAAAAGCGTCGATCGGCGTGGGGCGGGGGTTTCGAGACCGTCGCTAGGCCGACTGGAGGCCCATCGTGGCCGGCCGGACCTCAGACGCGAAGCTCGCAACCGCGATCTCGAGCATGGTCGTGCACGTGCTCAGGCAGTACACCGGCCGCGGACCCGCGAAGTCCCGTACCTACCTGCACGACGACCTGATCGTCGTCGTGCTCCAGGGCACCTTCACGCCTGCCGAGCGCAGCCTCGTCGCCGACGGCAAGGGCGACCTCGTGCTGACGAACCGCCGGGCGTTCCAGGGAATCATGCGGGCGGACCTGATAACCGGGATCGAGGAGCTCACCGCCCGCACGGTGATCGCGTTCCTCTGCGACGACTCGCTCAACCCGGACGTCAAGGTCAAGTCGTTCCTGCTCGCACCCCTGCCGGACGAGAGTAGCCTCGAGCAGCAACGATGACCAAGGTGCCGGCGTTCCACACGACGTCTGAGGAATACAGCGCGGACCACCGCAGCGTCTACCACGACAACAACAAGTGCGGCTACGGCGCCGAGATCAAGCCCGAGCATCGAGTTCCCGGGACCGGCGGTCGCCCTCGCTGCGACCGCTGCGGCGACCTCGCCGCAGCCGAACAGTAGGCGGCGCACCCTTGGAGCCTCGACGGCCATCGGGCGATGAAACCGCGAGTTCGCGGCCGCTCGCGCACTGCGCGCATTGCGGCAAGGTGATCGGGATATACGAGCCGGTCGTCGCGCTCGAGCACGGCACGGTCCGTGAAACCTCTTGGGCAGCCGATCCCGGCCTGCCTCGGCCGAACGCCGCCTACTACCACCGCGCCTGCTACCCCGCGTTGTAAATCTCTCTTCTCGCATGTTGGATGGTTGCGCCTGTCCGGCGTAACTGTCGAACCGTATGCTCGACCTGCAGCGCTCGGACGGCAAGCGCACGCCCCAACCCGTCCGAACTTCTCGCTGCCCCGCCCCCGCACGCATGGATCACGCCTGCGGGGGCGTCGTTTTGCGCGGCAACCGGCGGAGTACGATCAGCGCATGGACCCGATCCCCGGTCTACGCCCGCTAGACGAGCCGATCGACGTTGACGTGCTCAACGAGAACTTCCGGTGGCTCGCCGACGAGCTAGCCACCGTCGAGCGACGGTTGGTCACGCTCAGCCATGACGTGGACCAGCTCCGCGCCGCGATCGCAGCGACGAGCGCCGAGCCCGGCGAATGACGCCGAGCAGCCGCGGTACTGCCCCCGAGGCGGTCAGCGTATGGTCGAGGCTGCGGCCCGGCTCCACGCACTGCCCGAGTACGCGGCTCTAGAGGAAACGTTGCGAGCGGCCGGGTTCGACCCGACATATCGACCACCAGTCGAGCAGCGTGCGGGCGACACGACGGCAGTAGTCGTCGCCTTCTATCTGGCCGACAGGCTGTCGGGCAGGGTCCTCGACCACTTGGCAGACGCCGTGCTCGAATGGGCACGGACACACCTACGCCAGCTCCGACGCCAGCGGGGCGCGAGTGACGCCGGTCGTAATCCCGATCTACGGTCCCGACGGCGAAATCCTGCGCGAAGTTGTCGTGCCTCGTGACGCTGAAGCGTGAGGCGCGACCGGGGTGCGTTACTACCACGGCGGAGTGCCGGGGCTACAGGCCGGCGGATATATTCTGCCCGCCGAGGTCACAGGCACACAGTCGCGCTCGGCGCGCCGTATCGCAGCGACCGGGTGTACCTGACGACGAGCGAAAGCGAGGCGCGCGAGTATGCAGGGCTCGCCGTCGGCGCTCAAATTGTCGAATGGATCGCGCGCGGCCGGGCGGGCGAGAGGCCAGCAGGGGCCGTCTACGAGGTGATCCCGCTCGGCGACGTTGAGGCCGACGCGGACTACACGGGCTCCCTGGTGGGCGTGTCGTGGCAGGCCGAGCGGGCGGTGATCGTCGCAGTCAGAACGATCTAAGAACCCGGCGGCGCCGGCCCGCCCCCCGGTCGGCACCGCCGCTCTTCCCCCACCAGCCCTGCCCGCGCGCTACTCGCTCGCGACAGCAGTTGCGACTGCGACTACGCTCTCCCACTCGGACTGCTCGACGGCGTCGCACTCGTGCAGGAACCGCGCTTTGCCAGCCGCCTCAGCCTCGGTCTCTTCGTTCGCGGCGACGTCGTCGTAGCTGACCGTGATCGTCGCGCGCGGCGGGCCGATGCTCGCGTCCGACTCAAACGTTCGGCCGGGGTCTAACGATGCCCACCCGTCGAGTGCCGCCATCGCCTCACGCGACGGGCCAGTCGTGGTCGGCGTTGAAAACCGGGCGCGCGCGCTCCCTCGCTGCTCCGCGGGTCGCAGCGACGCCGTGACGGTCACCCGAAACGCTGGCATCGTCAACGACGAGCGTACTCCCACACCGGGAAGACCACCGGCAAGCGCTACGCTCGCCCGTGCGGCGCTCCTTATAGCGGCCGACAGCCCCCGGGCGTCTGGCTACCCGACGACCTCACCGCTGCCACCGCCCCCGGACGCTCATCCCTTGACGCGTCGCGGGGGCGCCTTTGCTGACGGCCGCCACGGAGGAGTAGCCTCCGAGGGGCAGCGACCCGGACGGAACACACGCCAAGGGTGATCCAACCGTCCATCGACATTCGGCGCTGCCACGCCCCCGGGCGCGTTCTCAGTGCGTCGCGGGGGCGTCGTTGTTGAGGCCCACGCCAGCCAATCTCAGGCACGACCGCTCACCCCGGCACGCACTCGCCGGCACCGCTTCGGGACCAATTGGGGACCAAGTCGGTTTCTCTCGCTCCGCTCCGAAAGTCGAAAAGCCCCGTGTTAGCAGGGCTTTCCGGGTCATGGCGGGGGAAGGATTCGAACCTTCGAAGGCTGAGCCAACGGATTTACAGTCCGTCCCCTTTGACCGCTCGGGAACCCCGCCACGAGCGGTCCGCAGTGTAGCGTCGGCTCCTAGGAGGCGTCTCGCAGCCGCTGGGTCTCGGGCAGCGATTCGAGCTTCTTGAGCGTGTGGTTCTCGATCTGGCGGATGCGCTCGCGTGTCACGTTGAACGCCTGGCCGACCTCCTCGAGGGTCCGCGGGCGCCCGCCGGTGAGGCCGTAGCGCATCTCGATGACCTCGCGCTCGCGGCGCGGGAGCACCGAGAGTGCGCGGCAGACGTGCTCGTCACGCATCGTTCGCGCTGCCAGCTCGAACGGAGACTCGGCGGTCTGGTCCTCGATGAAGTCGCCGAGCGCGGAGTCGTCCTCCTCGCCAACGGGCTTCTCGAGCGACACCGGGTGCTGCGCCATCCGCTGGATCTCGCGGACCTCCTCCGGTGAGCACTCCAGCGTCAGCGCGACCTCCTCGGCGGTCGGCTCGCGCCCGAGCTGCTGGACGAGCTGGCGCTCCACGCCGATCACCTTGTTGAGCTTCTCGACCATGTGCACGGGGATGCGGATCGTTCGTCCCTTGTCGGCGATCGCGCGCGTCACGGCCTGGCGAATCCACCACGTCGCATAGGTCGAGAACTTGTAGCCGCGACGGTAGTCGAACTTCTCGACGGCACGGATCAGGCCCAGCGAGCCCTCCTGGATCAGGTCCAGGAACGACAGGCCGCGTCCGAGATAGCCCTTGGCGATCGAGACGACCAGGCGCAGGTTGGCTTCGACCATCTGCTGCTTGGCGGTGATGTCGCCGCGCTCGATGCGCTTGGACAGCGCGACCTCGTCCGCCGCGGTGAGCAGTGCGACGCGGCCGATCGATCGCAGGTACAGGCGCAGCGAGTCGAGGCTCGGCTCGACGGTCAGGTCGAGCTCGGCCTTCGGCGCCGCCACCGGAGATTCGACCTCGGTCGACTCCTCGCGGCTGACCAGCTCGATGCCCTGCTCCTCCAGGTAGGCATAGAGCTCCGTGATCTGCTCGCGCGAGGCCTCCGACTCCTCGAGCGCGGCAGCGATGCTCTCGTAGGTCAGCACGCCGCGCTCATGACCCTCCGCGAGTAGCGGTGCGAACTCCTCGGTCTCTGTGATCGGCGGCTCTCCGAGCGTCACCGACGCATCGGCCTGCGGTCCACCGTCAAGCGCGATCTCCACCTCACTGCTCCTCTCCAAAAGGCCGAGGCCTCCCCGCCTCGACGCCGGGAGTCATAGCACAAGCCGGGGCTTCGAACGAGCCGCCGAGGGCCGCGTTCCCCCGCTCGGTAGGCTTGCTGGCGAACGCGCATGTCCGACCGACCGCTCACGCTCGAGGCTCTCGACGTTCAGGGCCAGCCACCGTCGCATGCGCTCGGTCTGTCGCGCGTCGGGGTGACCGGCGTCGAGAAGGTGATCAGGATCCGCCAGCAGGGCGTCGAACAGTTGTTCTGGGGGCGGCTCGAATGTTTCGTCGACCTCGGACCCGACCAGAAGGGCGCGCACATGTCGCGCTTCGAGGAGGTCGTCAACGACGCGATCGGCGAGGTCGTCCTCGGCGAGTCGACATTTCGTGCGGAGAACCTCGCGCAGCGGGTGGCCGAGCTGGTGCGCGAGCGCCAGGGCGCGCTGCGCGCCGAGGTCACGGTTGCGGCGCGCTACCCGGAACACAAGCCTGCTCCGGTGTCCGGAGTCAACACCCAGGAGATCTACACGCTCTATGGCAGGGCACTGGCGTCCGAGCGCGGCACGCGACGCCTGGTCGGCGTCGCCGCCCAGGGAATGACCGCCTGCCCCTGCGCACAGCAGCTCGTCAGCGCCGCGGCGCAGGCGAGGCTGCTCGACGAGGGCTTCAGCGAGGCGGAGATCGAGCGGATCTTCGAGGCGGTTCCGGTCGCCACGCACAACCAACGCGGTCTCGGGACGCTGTACGTCGGCGCGACGGAAGCCGGGGCGCTCGAGATCGACGCGCGCACGCTGCTCGCGATCGTCGAGAACTCGATGTCCTCGGAGATCTACGAGCTGATGAAGCGTGTCGATGAGGTCGCGGTGGTGGAGAAGGCGCACCGCCGGCCGCGCTTCGTCGAGGACTGCGTGCGGGAGATGATCCACGGCGTCGTCGCGACGCTGCCGGAGCTGCCCGACGACGCCTTCGTCTCGGCGCGCCAGGAGAACCTCGAGACGATCCACCAGCACAACGTCGCGGCCGAGCGCACCGGCACGCTGGGCGAACTTCGCGATGAGCTGGCGAGCGGCGAGCCCACGCGCCGGCACACGACGCTGCGGGACTGGCTGGATCGCTGAGCCTCAGGCGCGGGAACGCTGCGCCTGGTCGATCCGCCGTCGCAAGCCGAAGAAGTAGTCGAGCCCGGAGATGACGGTGATCGCGACCGCCGCGTAGACGAGCGCGTCGACCCACGCCGGGTGGCCGTGCACGGCGATCACGCTGAGAATCGCGGCGATCTGCACGCAGGTCTTGGCCTTCGCCAGGTTGCTTGCCGCGATGACCACCCCCGCCTGCGTGGCGCCCATGCGCAGCACCGTCACCGCCAGCTCACGGGCGATGATCACCATCGCCACCCAGGCTGCGAGGCGGTGCAGCGAGACGAGCGAGATCAGCGCCGCGACGATCAGCAGCTTGTCGGCGAGCGGGTCCATCAGCTTGCCGAAGGTCGTGACCGAGTCGCGCGAGCGCGCGAGGTAGCCGTCGACGAAGTCGGTGACCGACGCCAACGCGAACACGATGGCGGCGAAGATGTCGCCGTTGTGTGCATGACCGAGCAGCGCGACCACGAGCACGGGCACAAGTAGGATCCGCACGACGGTCAGGAAGTTGGGCCAGTTGAGCGCCGCCATCGAAGGATTATGGTGCGGCCGCGATCGTCAACGACGCCATGAGGAGCCACGCGGCATGAAGTCGCGCAGACTTGGAGAGAACGGGCCCGCCGTTTCAGCGCTCGGGCTCGGCTGCACGGGGATCGGGTCCGCCGCGGGGGCGCGCTACCCCGAGGAGATGATGAAGTCTCTCAATATCTAGCTATCGTGATATCGTGGTGCGGTGCCGGAAAAGGCCACCACCGCGCTGTTCGTGCGGATCCCGCAGGCGCAGGCCCGGGCGCTCGACCGCCTCGCGTTCGAGTCCCGTCGGCCGAAGCAGGCGGTTGTCTCCGAGTTGCTGTCGCACTACATCGGTGAGCCGGCGGCCCGGCGCGTGACGATCGAGACCCGCGAGGAGCCGGGGACGGTCATCGGCCGCCACGCGTTCCGGCCGTTCGAGCCCGACGTGCTGACGCTCGAGGAGCTCGCCGACCTGCTCCAGGTCGATCCGGCGAAGGTCGAGCAACTGGCGCTCGCAGGGGAGCTGCCCGGCCGTCGGATCGGTGATGCGTGGCGCTTCGCCCGCTCGGCGGTGCTGGACTGGCTGGCCCAGGGGTCCCTGCCCGAGCACGGCGAGGAATAGGGTTCACGGATGCCACTGATTCCGACCGTGATCGAGCGAAGCGCGCGAGGCGAGCGCGAGTACGACATCTACTCGCGCCTGCTCAACGAGCGGATCATCTTCCTCGGCACTCCGATCGACGACCAGGTCGCCAACGTCGTCGTCGCGCAGCTGCTGCACCTGGAGTCGGTGGACCCGGAGAAGGATGTCTCGCTGTACATCAACTCGCCCGGCGGGTCGATCTACTCGGGCCTCGCGATATACGACACGATGAACTTCATCAAGCCCGACGTGCAGACGATGTGCGTCGGCATCGCGATGTCGATGGGGTCGCTGCTCTTGGCCGGCGGCGCGCACGGCAAGCGCTCGGCGCTGCCGAACAGCCGGATCCTGATGCATCAACCCTCCTCCGGCTTCGAGGGCCAGGCGACGGACATCGAGATCCAGGCTCGCGAGGTCATCAAGATCCGCGAGCGGGTCGACGAGATCTACGCGAAGGCCTGTCGCAAGCCGGTCGAGGAGGTCCATCGTGACATGGAGCGCGACCGCTTCTTCAAGGCCTCCGAGGCCGCCGAGTACGGCCTGATCGACCGCGTGCTGACGAGCCACTAGCTGTTGTGCCTCGGTTGGTTCCGAACGCGGCTGATGGGTGGCCGGTTGGATAGCGAGCTGTGGTTGCGGGTGTTGTTGTAGTGGATCAGCCAGATGGGCAGCGCGGCGGCTCGGGCGTCTGAGTTGCGGTAGCGCTGCCCGTAGGCCCATTCGCGTGCGAGGGTTTGCTGGTAGCGCTCGACTTTGCCGTTGCGTTTCGGCGTTCGTGGCGGAATGCGTCGGTGTTGGATGTTGTGGGCGGAGAGGAGCTCGCGCAGCGACCGGTTCCTGACGTAGGCGAATGCGTTGTCGGTCTGCAGGCGTTTGGGGTGGATGTCGTGGGCGGCGTAGAACACGAGGGCGCGTTCGACGAAGGCGGTGACGGTCGGGGCTTTCTCGTCGCGGTGGATCTCGGTGTAGGCCAGGCGGGTGTGGTCGTCGATGATCGAGTGGCAGAACTCCCAACCGACACGCTGTCGTTTGATCGCTCCGGTGCTCTGGCGATCACCGGTCACGGCGTGCCCAGGCCGTGAGAACCGGCCGAGGCGTTTGGTGTCCATTTGCAGCAGATCACCGGGGCACGGCCACTCGAAGCGGCGCACCTCGTCTCGGCGTGCCGGCGGTCGCCTGGACATGCCGCGGCGCGCCAGACAGCGCGACACGGTCGCGTGCGCCATCCCCAACTCTGATGCGATCAACCTTGGCCCCCAGCCCGTTCGATGGCGTTCAGCGCAAACCCGGTCGTGGATCTGTGGACTGCTCAACGCGGGCTGGTGGTGCGGCGTGCACGGGTGATCGTCCGCCCACCCGCCAGAGGCGCGATCGCCGTCACCGGCGTTGCGGTAGCGGTTGATCCAGTACTGCACGGTCGAGACGCTGACGCGTCGCCAGGCCGCGGCCTGGCGACGCGTCAGACCCTGCTCCAAACAGAGCTCGACGAGCTCAACGCGCTGCCAGCGGGGCAGCCACCTACGCTTCTCATGCATCCGGGCTGATGACCTCCGAGAGCCGTGATCTGTGGAAGGACCACAACTCTCTGTCTCAGCCCGGATGCCTAACCCGCGTTCGGCAACTCCCGAGGCACGTCAACTAGCGGCTGCCCGGGCGGGCAGGCGGCCGCACCGGCCCGTAGGCTCTCGCCATGCGGACCCTCGAGCGCGCGGCCGTCGCCGCGATCGCGGCGTTGGGCGTCGTGGCCGGGCTGGCGCACTACGGCCACTGGGCGGTGCTGCCCGCGTTCGTCGCTGCGACCCTCGCGCTCGCGGGAATGGCGTGGATCGTCTCGTTCGCCACCGAGCACGTCGGCGAGCACCTGGGGCCGGCAGCGACCGGCCTGCTGCAGGCCACGCTCGGCAACCTGCCCGAGCTGTTCGTCGTGCTGTTCGCGCTGCACGCCGGAGAGCAGGCTGTCGCCCAGGGCGCGATCGTCGGCTCGCTGTTCGCCACCGCGCTGCTCGTGCTCGGCTGCGTCGTGATCGTCGGCGCCCGGTGTTCGCATGACGGCGTGATGCGCTTCGACCCGAAGGTCGCGCGCGACACCTCAACGCTGCTGCTGGTCTGCGTCTTCATCATCGTGATCGTCGGGCTGTCGCTGTCCTCGGGTGACGCTGCGAGCCACCACGTGAAGGCGATCTCGGCGATCGCCGCCGGGCTGCTGTTGACCGTCTACCTCGCGTGGGTGATCCCCTACGTGCGGGCCGACGCGACGCGGGCGCTTGCGCCGCTGACCGCGCGAATCAGCGTCGGTGTGGCGCTCGCGCTGCTGATCGGTGCCGGCCTCGGCGCCGGCTTCGTCTCGGACTGGTTCGTCGATGCCCTCGCGCCGGCGATCCGCCAGTTGCACATCTCGCAGGCCTTCGCGGGGTTGGTGATCGTCGCGATCGCCAGCAACGCCGTCGAGCACGTCGTCGGGGTGGTGCTCGCGGCGCGCCGCCAGAGCGAGTTGGCGATCGCCGTCGTCGTCAACTCGGTGGCCCAGATCGCCGCATTCCTGTTCCCAGTCCTCGTGCTCATCTCGTTGACGATGCACACTTCACTGACCTTCTCGCTGCGCCCGATATACATCGGGGCGCTCGCCGTCAGTGCGATCGTGGTCTGGCAGATCACCGATGACGGGGAGGGCCACCCCTACGAGGGGTGGGCGCTGGTTGCGACCTATCTGATTCTGGCCATGATCACCCTCTATGAATAGCGTTCGAATGAATTGCGTCCGGCAGGCACGGTCGGTCCGGACTCCGCTGGTCGCCGGCGCCGCGATCCTCGTCGCCGCGGCGGTGGCGGTGGCGGTGGCGCTGGTGCTGGTGCTGAGCGGCGGCGCGCGCCACGCTCCGCTGCACGCGACGACGCTCGTCGCCGAGGCGCCCGACCCGCTGGCCGCCCAGAGCTACCCCGATCCGGCGGGCGCCGCACGGCACGTGCGGGCCGCGGCCCCGAGCGTCGCCGCCGCGCAGGCGGCCGCGAGCCCCGGTGCGCCGAGCCTCGCGGAGGTCAAGCGCGAGCTGGCGCACGAGCGCCAGATCCAGCAGGCCCTGTCGAGTCACGTCAACAGCCCGTTCATCGATCCGGTCAGCGGCGCGTTCTCGCCGCCCAACGTGATCCCGTTGAAGATTCGCCAGGTGATCGCCGCCGGCAACGCGATCGCCGATTTCCCCTATGTCTACGGCGGCGGGCATGCATCGTTCATCGCCCGTGCCTACGACTGCTCGGGCTCGGTCAGCTACGCGCTCGCCGCCGCCGGGCTGATCGGCGCGCCCGAGACCTCGGGCCAGCTCGAGCATTGGGGAGTGCGCGGGCGGGGGCGCTACCTGACCGTCTTCGCGAACGCCGGGCACACCTTCATGAACGTCGACGGGGTGTGGTTCGACACCGCCGGGCGCGCGGGGCCGTACAGCACGCGCTGGCTGACCACGACCCCGTCGCTCACCGGCTACGCCATACGCCACCCGCCCGGCCTCTGAGCACCCCGGCCGATCAGCCGCGCAGCAGCCCGCCGATCACCGCCCCGGCCACTCCGCCCGTCGCCGCGGCGCCGACATTGGAGTCGCCTGCCTCGATCGGATCGAGGTAGAGGGTCTGGATCGCGAGCCGGCCCGGGCCGCTGAAGCGGTTGAAGGTCATCTTGTGGTCGCCGGCGAACATCCCGGTCTTCAGCCCGAGCGAGACCGACTCGAGCTTGACGCTGGTGTCCTTGTAGAGCCAGCCGCCGGCCTCGACGTCGATCTGTTCGCCGGCGCCCAACTCGACCTCGAACACGTTGCCCTGGCCGCTGACCCAGACAACGGCGTCGCCGGCGGAGGCGGCGAAGGTGTCGATGAACAGGCCGGAGCCGCCGAGCAGCATGTTGCGCACGCCCTTGACGCGCTCGAAGCTGTACTCGAGGTTGTCGGTGGCGGCCAGGAAGTGGTGCTCGCGGACGTTCAGCGACTGTCCCCGCGCAAGGTGCAGCGGGATGCACTGGCCCGGCCAGTCGCGCGAGAAGGCGATCCGCCCGGGGCCGAGCGCCTTGGTAACGAAGAAGTCGAGTCCCGCGATCTTCCGCTTGACGCCGCCGGGCAGCGCCTTCAGCTCGATCTTGACCCCGGTCTCCTTCCACAGCAGCGTGTGGTGCTCGAACATGACAGGTTGCTGTGAGATCTCGAGCTGCAGTTCAGGCACCAGGACGCCGCGAATGTGGTAGGTGACCCCTGCGAATGTCTCGTCGGTGATGGTGGTCTTGATCGGCTCAGGCAGGTTCATCCGCGGGCTCCTCGAGGCTCGGTGTTGACGGTGGGATGACGATAGCGCCGGGGGTGCGGGCGCGCGGGCCGAGGAACCACTACACTCCCTTGACCTCGCGCCGTGGCGGGGTTTTTCCTTGCCCGGCGTCAGTGGTGAATTTCCGACCTTGGAAGGCTCATGGCCCGCGGAGACGTACGGATCGCTGTCACCCTCGCGTGCGAGGAGTGCAAGCGCCGCAACTATCAGACGAACAAGAGCAAGCGCAACAACCCGGATCGCATCACGCTGGCGAAATACTGCCGCTGGTGCCGGCGGCACACCAGCCACCGGGAAACCCGCTAGCTCGTCGTGCCGTGGCGCGTAACCGCCAACGCAACCGGACAGGCCGCCCCAGCCCGCGGCCGGCTCGCCCGTTCCCCGGCGACGGGGGCGACGCCGCCAAACCGCCGATCGAGGACCAGCCGCCGGTCGCGTTCGGCGACGATGATGACGAGGGCGGCGACGTGAGCGCAGCGAGCGCCGCGTTCGGCACCCCCGCCGAGCAGGCCGAGCGCCGGCCCTCCGGCAATCGCGTCATCTCCTTCCTGCGAGCGAGCTGGGCCGAGCTCCAGCGGGTCCAGTGGCCGGACCGCCAGCAGGTCGCGCAGGCCACGGGCGTGGTGCTCGGCTTCGTCATCATCACCGGCATCTTCCTCGGCATCGCCGACTACGTCGCCGGCAAGCTCATCAACGCAATCATCTAGGAACGCGGTCATGTTTCGCTGGTACGTCGTCAACACATATTCGGGACACGAGAACAAGGTCAAGCAGAACCTTGAGCACCGGATCGTCTCGCTCGGCCAGCAGCGCGCGGTGCGCCAGGTCGTCGTGCCGACCGAGGCCGTCTCGGAGATGAAGGACAACCAGAAAATCACCGTGGAGAAGCGCACGATGCCCGGCTACGTGCTCGTCAACATGGAACTCGACGAGGACTCCTGGACCCTGGTCAAGGGAACGCCCGGCGTGACCGGCTTCGTCGGCGCCTCGAACGAGCCGGTGCCGCTGACGCAGATGGAGGTCGACCGGCTGCTGAAGAAGGAGGTCGCCGTACGCGAGCGCACCCGCGCCAGCTTCGGCATCGGCGAGTCGGTCAAGGTGATCTCCGGACCGCTCTCGGACTTCTCGGGCGAGATCTCGGAGATCAACGAGGACGCTGCCCGGCTCAAGGTGCTGGTATCAATCTTCGGCCGCGAAACTCCGGTCGAGGTCGGCTTCGACCAGGTCAAGAAGCTCTAGACGCGATGGCCAAGAAAGTTCTCACCACGATCAAGCTGCAGGCCGTCGGCGGCGCTGCCTCGCCGGCGCCGCCGGTCGGCCCCGCGCTGGGCCAGCACGGCATCAACATCATGGAGTTCTGCAAGGCGTTCAACGCCCAGACCCAGCAGGACGCCGGCACGGTGATCCCGGTGGTGATCACGGTCTACGAGGACCGTTCGTTCACCTTCATCACCAAGACGCCACCGGCTGCCGACCTGATCCGCAAGGCGCTCGGGCTCGAGAAGGGCTCGGCCGAGCCGCACCGCGACAAGGTCGGCTCGATCAGCCGGGCGCAGCTGCGCGCGATCGCCGAGCAGAAGTTCGCGGACCTGAACGCCAACGACCTGGACGCGGCGACGCAGATCATCGCCGGCACGGCGCGCTCGATGGGTGTGGAGGTCGTCTGATGGCGCACCGCGGCAAGCGCATGATCGAGGCCCGCAGCCTGGTGGATCGCGAACGTGAGCACTCACCGGCGGAGGCGATCGCGGCGATCAAGGAGCTCGCGAACGCGAAGTTCGACGAGTCGATCGAGGTGCATATCCGCACCGGGCTCAACGTGCGTCACGCCGACGAGCAGCTGCGCGGCACGATCGCACTGCCGAACGGCCTCGGGCGCGACGTGACGATCGCCGTCTTCGCCCAGGGCGACGCGGCCCGCGAGGCGCAGGAGGCGGGCGCCGATTTCGTCGGCGCCGAGGATCTGGCCAAGCGCGTCGAGGAGGGCTTCACCGACTTCGACGTGGCGATCGCGACGCCCGACATGATGCCGCTCGTCGGTCGCCTCGGCCGCATCCTCGGCCCGTCCGGCAAGATGCCCAACCCGAAGGTCGGGACGGTCACGACCGACGTCCGCAAGGCCGTCGAGGAGTCCAAGTCCGGCAAGGTCGAGTACAAGACCGATCGGACCGCGATCGTGCACCTGGTGATCGGCAAACGCAGCTTCGAGCACCGCGCGCTGCTCGAGAACTATGCGGCGGTGATCGAGGAGGTCATCCGCGCCAAGCCGTCCGTGGCCAAGGGCCGCTACCTGCGCTCGATCACGATCGCTTCCACCCAGGGACCCGGGATCAAGGTCGACCCGACACGCACCCGTGACATCGTCGAGGAGGCGCCCGCAGTCGCTGCGTAGCGCCGACTCCGAAGACCCCCGGCGACCCCCTAAGTCCGGGATAGGAGCCCAATGAACCGAGACCAGAAGGCCGCGGTGGTCGAGCAGATCGCCGCCGACATCTCAGCCGCGGAGGCGATCTTCGCGATCGACTACCGCGGCATCACCGTGGCGCAGGCCGACGCCCTGCGCCACCGGCTGCGCGACGCCAACGCGAACTTCCGGGTCGTCAAGAACTCGCTGACCGAGCGCGCCGCCGACCAGGCCGGCGCCGAGGCGCTCAAGCCGCTGCTCGAAGGCCCGACGGCGCTGACGTTCGTGCGCGGCGACGCCGCCGCGGCGGCCAAGGCGATCGCCGATTTCGCGCGCACCACCCAGCTGCTTGCGTTCAAGGGCGGCATGATGGACGGTGCCCCGCTGTCCTCGGCCGAGATCACCTCGATCTCCCGCCTGCCCTCGCGCGACGTCCTCTACGGCCAGCTCGTCGGCCTGGTCGCCAGCCCGATCGCCGGGCTCGCCCGCACGCTCAGTGCGCTGATCGGCGGCCTCGCCGTCGGACTCGGAGGCGTGCTGGACCAGAAGCGGGCGGATCCGGCGTTCGCTCCACCGCCGAGCGAGGCACCGGAGCCCGCGGCACCGCCGCCGAGCGAGGTGCCGGCCGACGTCGAGGCGGAGTCGGATGCACCGGAGGGCGCGTCCGAGGCGGAGGCGGCGTCCGACGCGGAGGCTGCGCCCGAGGCGGAGGCTGCGCCCGAGGCGGAGGCTGCGTCCGAGGCGGAGGCTGCGCCCGAGGTGGAGGCGGGGCCCGAGGCCGATGCTGCGCCCGACGCCGATGCGACCGGGGATCAAGCACCCGGCGAGCCGATCGAGGCCGCTGCGGCCGACGAGGGACCCACGGCCGGCGAGATTGAGGGAGCGGCGCAGCCCGCTCCCGAACCCCCGACAACTGACGACGCGGCGCCAGAGGCGTCCGACGACGCCGCTGACGAACCAAAGGAGAACTAGCGATGGCTGCCACGACAGAGGAATGGATCGACGAGCTGAAGGGCATCTCGGTGCTCGAGCTCGCCGAGCGGATCAAGGCGCTCGAGGAGGCGTTCGGCGTCTCGGCGACGGCGGTCGCTGCCGCAGCTCCCGCAGCAAGCGGCGGCGGCGGCGGGGCCGAGGAGGCTGAGGAGGAGCAGACGGCCTTCACCGTGCATCTCACGGCGACCGGCGACAAGAAGATCCAGGTGATCAAGGTCGTCCGCGCGGCGACGGGCCTGGGACTGAAGGAGGCCAAGGCGCTGGTCGACGAGGCGCCGAAGGCCGTCAAGGAGGGGATCGACCGCGACGAGGCCGAGAAGCTCAAGCAGGAGCTCGAGGAGGCCGGCGCCACGGTCGAGCTGAAGTAGCGCCGTTCGGCCAACGTGCTCCGCGAGGGCCCCGGGTGACGGGGCCTTCGCTCGTTTCGGTGGCCAACGAAAAGCTCCCACCGAAGCCGCAAATTCCGCTACAGTTCGCGGTGCCGACCGATAGTCGAAGCCGTTCCAGGCAGCCGGGCGCCGCGCTACATACGCGGCGCTTGAGGAACGGGGTCCGTGAGCGTTGGCAGCCCCGAGAGGGCACAGCTTCGCTGTGCTAGGATTCTTTTCTCTGCGCTTTCGCGCTCTCGCCTGTCCGTTTCTCGACCCCTCAGGAGTCGCACCTTGGCCGCTGCCTACGTCCCTCGGACGCGCCGGAGCTTCGCGCGTCTGAATAAGTCGCTCGACGTCCCCAACCTGATTGACATCCAACGCCGCTCGTTCGAGTGGCTCACCGAGCCCACCAAGGGCGGGCTGCGCGAGACGATCGATGACATCTCGCCGATCGAGGACTACACCGGAAACCTCGCCGTCCAGTTCGGCGAATTCGTCTTCGACCAGCCCGTCGCCCCGATCGACGAGTGCCGTGAGAAGGACCTCACCTACGCGCGTCCGCTGACCGTCACCGTCGCCTTCATCAACCGCGAGACGGGGGAGATTCGCGAGCAGTCGGTGTTCATGGGCGACTTCCCGTGGATGACCGAGCGCGGCACCTTCATCATCAACGGGACCGAGCGCGTCGTCGTGACGCAGCTCGTGCGCTCGCCGGGCGCCTACCTGATGGAGCCCAAGGATCGCGAGAAGCAGGTCTTCGTGGCCAACCTGATGCCGGCTCGCGGCTCCTGGCTCGAGCTCGAGATCGACAAGAAGGGCAAGGTCTACGTCCGGATCGACCGCAAGCGCAAGCTGCCGATCACGGTGCTGCTGCGCGCGATGGGCTACGCGTCCGACGAGCAGATCCTCGCCCTGTTCGAGAACTCGCACTACATCCGCAACACCGTCGAGTCCGACACCGAGCAGACCCGCTCGGAGGAGGGCGCGCTCGTCGAGCTGTTCAAGAAGCAGCGTCCAGGCGAGCCGCCGAGCGTCGAGAACGCACGCTCGCTGCTCAATCAGCTGTTCTTCGACCCCAAGCGCTACGACCTCACGCGTGTGGGCCGCTACAAGCTCAACTCGCGGCTGGGGCTCGAGATCGACCTCGACACCCGCACGCTGACCCACGACGACATCATCGCGCTGGTCAAGGAGCTCGTCTCGCTGCCCAAGCGGCTCGGCATGCCCGAGAACCCGGAGGTCGAGATCAAGGACTACGCCGCCGAGGCGGTGAGCATGCCGCGCGAGCCGGTCGCCGACCACCTCGACGAGTACGAGCACTTCGGCAACCGTCGCCTGCGGACCGTCGGCGAGCTGATCCAGGAGGCCTTCCGGATCGGCCTGTACCGGATGGAGCGGGTCGTGCGCGAGCGCCTGACAACCGAGGACGCCGACACGATCACGCCCCAGACGATCATCAACATCCGCCCGGTGGTCGCGGCGCTGAAGGAGTTCTTCGGCTCCTCGCAGCTGTCGCAGTTCATGGACCAGACCAACTCGCTGGCCGGGCTGACCCATCGCCGGCGCCTTTCGGCGCTCGGCGCCGGCGGGCTGACGCGCGAGCGCGCACCGATCGAGGTGCGCGACGTGCACCCGACCCACTACGGCCGGATGTGCCCGATCGAGACGCCCGAGGGACCGAACATCGGGCTGATCGGCTCGTTGTCCTCCTACGCGCAGGTCTCCGAGCACGGCTTCGTCACGACCCCCTACCGGGTGGTCACCGACGGCGTCGTGACCGAGAAGATCGTCCACCTCGACGCGACGCAGGAGGAGGAGCAGGTGATCGCCCAGGCCAACACCCCGGTCGACGCCAAGACCGGGCGCCTGAAGGGTCCCGAGATCCTCTGCCGCACCCAGGCAGGCCAGTACGTGACCGTCGGGCCGAAGGACGTCGACCTCGTCGACGTCTCACCGGAGCAGATCTGGTCGGTCGCCACGGCGATGATCCCGTTCCTCGAGCACGACGACGCCAACCGCGCGCTGATGGGCTCGAACATGCAGCGCCAGGCCGTGCCACTGCTGACCACCGATGCACCGCTCGTCGGCACGGGCATGGAGCTGCGCGCCGCGCTTGACACCGGCGACGTGCTGCTGTCCCGCGCTGCCGGGACCGTCGCGTTCGTCGATGCGACGGAGATCGTCGTCGAGGGCTCCGACGGGACGCGCGAGGAGTATCAGCTGCAGAAGTTCATGCGCTCCAACCAGGGAACGCTGATTCACCAGAAGCCGCTCGTGATCACCGGCCAGAAGGTCAAGGCCGGCGACGTGCTCGCGGACGGATCCTCGAGCGACCGCGGTGAGATGGCGCTCGGCAAGAACCTGATGGTCGCCTTCATGTCCTGGGAGGGCTACAACTTCGAGGACGCGATCATCCTCTCCAAGCGACTGGTCCGCGACGACGAGCTGACCTCGATCCACATCGAGGAGTACGAGATCGACGCCCGCACGACCAAGCTCGGCGAGGAGGAGATCACGCGCGACATCCCGAACCGCTCGGAGGAGTCGCTGCGAAACCTCGACGACCGCGGCATCGTCCGCGTCGGCGCCGAGGTCGGCTCCGGCGATCTGCTCGTCGGCAAGGTCACGCCGAAGGGTGAGACCGAGCTGACGGCCGAGGAGAAGCTGATCCGCGCGATCTTCAAGGAGAAGGCGCGCGAGGTTCGCGACACCTCGCTCAAGGTGCCCCACGGCGAGGGCGGCGTGGTGATCGACGTGATGATCTTCAGCCGCGAGAAGGGCGATGACCTGCCGCCGGGAGTCAACGACCTGGTGCGCGTGTTCGTTGCGAAGAAGCGCAAGATCTCCGAGGGCGACAAGCTCGCCGGGCGCCACGGCAACAAGGGCGTCATCTCGAAGATCGTCGACGAGCAGGACATGCCGTTCCTCGAGGACGGAACCCCGGTCGACGTGATCCTCAACCCGCTCGGCGTGCCGAGCCGGATGAACGTCGGCCAGATCCTCGAGACGCATCTCGGCTGGGTCGCGGCCCAGGGCTGGTACGACGACGACTCCGACGCGTTCAAGCTGGCGCAGGAAAAGGGCGCGAACGGCCGGGTCTACGTCTCGACGCCGGTCTTCGACGGCGCAACGATCACCGACGTCGACCACGCGCTGGTCGCCTGGCAGGACCACTACGAGGGCGCGATCCGGATGGACATCGACCGCTCGCGCCGCGCCGGCGAGCAGGCCAGCGGCAAGGTGACGCTCTACAACGGGCGCACCGGCGAGCCGTTCGAGGAGCAGATCACCGTCGGCTACATGTACATCCTGAAGCTGCTGCACCTCGTCGACGACAAGATCCACGCACGCTCGACCGGCCCCTACTCGCTCGTCACCCAGCAGCCGCTGGGCGGCAAGGCGCAGTTCGGCGGTCAGCGCTTCGGCGAGATGGAGGTCTGGGCGCTGGAGGCCTACGGCGCGGCCTACACGCTGCAGGAGATGCTCACGATCAAGTCCGACGACACGGTCGGGCGCGTGAAGGCCTACGAGGCGATCGTCAAGGGCGAGAACATCGCCGAGCCGTCGATCCCCGAGTCCTTCAAGGTGCTGTTGAAGGAGATGCAGTCGCTGGCGCTCGACGTCAACGTCGTCTCCGAGGAGGGGCAGCGCGCCGAGATGCGCGACGAGGACGACGACCTGCTGCGTGCCGCTGAGGAGCTCGGCATCGACCTCTCCGGCGTGCGCGTCGAGGAGGAGGTCCCGATTGGCGAGGCCGCGCCGGCCGATCCGCCCGAGGATGACGGCGACGAGGACGAGGACGAGGATCCCGAGCCCGACGACAGCGACGCCGACGAGGTTGACCTCGACGTGGTCGCGGCGGCCGGAGTGCTCGGCGCGGAGGACTCGCTGGACGACCTCGGGATCGAGATCGACCTCGATTCCCTGGACGGCGAAGAGGACATTGACGACGACGATGTAGTGCCCATTGACGAGGAGTCAGCGTGATCGACATCAACAACTTCGACGCGATCGAGATCAGCCTCGCGTCGTCCAAGCAGATCCGCGGTTGGAGCTCCGGGGAGGTCACCAAGCCGGAGACGATCAACTACCGCACGCTCAAGCCGGAGAAGGACGGCCTGTTCTGCGAGCGGATCTTCGGGCCGACCAAGGACTGGGAGTGCTACTGCGGCAAGTACAAGCGGGTGCGCTACAAGGGCATCGTCTGCGAGCGCTGCGGCGTCGAGGTGACGCGGTCCAAGGTGCGCCGCGAGCGCATGGGGCACGTCGATCTCGCCGCGCCGGTCAGCCACATCTGGTTCTTCAAGGGCGTCCCGAGCCGCATCGGCTACCTGCTCGACATGGCGCCGAAGGAGCTCGAGAAGGTGCTCTACTTCGCCGCCTCGATCGTCACCTGGGTCGACGATGAGGCGCGCACGCGCGACGCCGACAAGCTCGAAAAGGAGATCGGCAAGGTGCTCGACTCCTACGCCGGCGAGCGCGAGGAGCGCGTGCTCGAGCTGCGCGAGTCGCAGGCGCGCCGCGAGGGCTACCTCGAGACGGGCAAGCAGACCGGCTTCTCCACCGAGGATCACCTGTGGGCGGACTCGCTGGACGTCAAGGTCGCCAAGCTCTCCGCCGAGGACCGCGAGAAGCTGCTCAAGGAGCTGCGCAAGACCTTCGAGGCCGACATCGCCGACACCGAGGCCTACATCGAGGATGCCGCCGAGCGCGTGCGTCAGGTGTGGGAGCTGTTCAAGACGATGGAGCCCAAGCAGATCGAGCACGACGAGACGCTGTTCCGCGAGCTCAAGGAGCGCTTCGGCTCGTCGTACGGATTCGGCGACTACTTCCGCGGCGGGATGGGCGCGGAGGCGATCCGCGACCTGCTCCAGCAGGTCGACCTGGAGGCCGAGCGGATCGAGCTGCTCGACCAGGTCAGGACCGCCAAGGGGCAGAAGCAGGCCCGCGCGGTCAAGCGCCTGAAGGTCGTCTCGGCCTTCATCCAGTCCGGCAACAAGCCGGAGATGATGGTGCTCGACGCCGTGCCGGTGATCCCGCCGGAGCTGCGCCCGATGGTGCAGCTCGACGGTGGCCGGTTCGCAACCAGCGACCTCAACGATCTCTATCGCCGGGTGATCAACCGCAACAATCGGCTCAAGCGCCTGCTCGACCTCGGCGCTCCGGAGATCATCGTCAACAACGAGAAGCGCATGCTGCAGGAGGCCGTTGACGCGCTGTTCGACAACGGCCGCCGCGGGCGCCCGGTCACCGGGCCCGGCAACCGGCCGCTGAAGTCGCTGTCGGACATGCTCAAGGGCAAGCAGGGCCGCTTCCGCCAGAACCTGCTCGGCAAGCGCGTCGACTACTCGGGCCGGTCGGTGATCGTCTCGGGCCCCTATCTCAAGCTGCACCAGTGCGGCCTGCCGAAGCTGATGGCGCTCGAGCTGTTCAAGCCGTTCATCATGTCGCGGCTGGTCGAGCGCAAGTCGGCGCAGAACATCAAGGCCGCGAAGAAGATGGTCGACTCGATGATCCCCGAGGTCTGGGATGTGCTCGAGGAGGTCATCCACGAGCACCCGGTGCTGCTGAACCGCGCGCCGACGCTCCACCGCCTCGGTATCCAGGCGTTCGAGCCGCTGCTGGTCGAGGGCAAGGCGATCCAGGTCCACCCGCTCGTCTGCCACGCGTTCAACGCGGACTTCGACGGCGACCAGATGGCCGTCCATCTGCCGCTCTCGGCCGAGGCTCAGGCGGAGGCCCGGATTCTGATGCTGTCCTCCAACAACATCCTCTCGCCCGCGCACGGGGCGCCGCTCGCGACGCCCTCGCAGGACATGATCCTCGGCGCCTACTACCTCACCTACGGCCCCGAGCCGGAGGAGCTGGCGAAGATCGACCGCGCGACGCACGAGCCGCGGCCACACGTGTTCCGGACCGCGCAGGAGGCCGAGCTGTCCTACGAGGCTCGCGTCGTGAAGCTGCACGACCTGGCGGAGTTCCGCCCGTTCCGTCACGGCGGCGGTCACATCCTCACCACGGTCGGGCGGATCATCTACAACGATCACATCGAGCGCGCGCTCGAGGAGGCCCTGCGGGGCGAGTTCGACCCGACGACCTACGTGTTCGTCAACCAGTCGATGAAGAAGCGCGACACGACGCGGCTGATCGACGCGCTCGTCCAGCGCTACGGCGCGACGACGATCTCGCTGGTGCTGGACGCGTTCAAGGACCTCGGCTTCAAGTACGCGACCCAGGCGGGGATCACGATCTCCAAGAACGATGTCGTGGTGCCGCCGAGCAAGCCGGAGATCCTCGGCCGCTACGAGGGCGAGGTGGCACAGGTCCAGGAGCAGTACGACCAGGGCCTGATCACCCAGGAGGAGCGCCATGAGGCGGTCGTCGACCTGTGGAACGCCTGCACCGATGAGGTTGCCGACGCGATGATCGCGAACCTCGACGAGCTCAACCCCATCTTCATGATGGCCAACTCCGGGGCGCGCGGCTCGTTCAAGCAGATCCGCCAGCTGGCGGGGATGCGCGGGCTGATGGCCAACCCCAAGGGCGAGATCATCGAGCGGCCGATCAAGGCCAACTTCGTCGAGGGGCTCTCGGTGCTCGAGTACTTCATCTCGACCCACGGCGCGCGCAAGGGCCTCGCCGACACGGCGCTGCGCACGGCCGACTCCGGATACCTGACGCGCCGTCTCGTCGACGTCGCACAGGACGTGATCATCCGCGAGGCCGACTGCGGCACCGCGGAGTACATCGAGATCCCGGTGTTCAAGGAGGGCGGCGAGCCCAACGACAACCTGATCGGGCGGATCGCGGCGCTGGAGTTCTCGACCAAGCGCGGGCGCAAGCTCGTCGAACAGGGCCAGCAGATCGACCGCGCGGAGTTCGCCGACATCGTCGAGAGCTATCGCGAGGACCACGAGCGCGGAGCCGCCACGATGGTCGCGGTGCGCTCGGTGCTCAAGTGCGAGGCCCCGTCGGGCGTCTGCCAGGCCTGCTACGGCCGGGCGATGGCGACCGGCCAGGTCGCCCAGATCGGCGACGCGGTCGGGATCATCGCCGCGCAGTCGATCGGCGAGCCGGGCACCCAGCTGACGATGCGGACGTTCCACACCGGCGGCGTCGCCGGCGCGGACATCACGCACGGGCTGCCGCGCGTCGTCGAGCTGTTCGAGGCGCGCAAGCCGAAGGGCCTGGCGAAGATCGCCGAGCAGGACGGCGTGATCTCGATCGAGGAGTCAGACAAGGCGCTGACGGTCGTGATCACCGACGCGGCCGGCGAGGAGCATCGCCACACCTTCCCGCGTCGCACGCGACTGTATGTGACGACCGGCGAGAAGATCGTCGCGGGCCGCCAGCTCAACGAGGGCTCGCTGTACCCGCACGAGCTGCTCGCGGTGCGCGGGCGGACCGAGACCGAGCAGTACCTCGTCAAGGAGGTCCAGGCGGTCTACAAGTCCCAGGGCGTGGACATCAACGACAAGCACATCGAACTGATCGTCCGCCAGATGCTCAAGAAGGTGCGGGTCGACCAGAAGGGCGACACCGACTACCTGCCCGGACAGTTCGTCGACCGCTTCGAGTTCGCTCGGGCGAGCGAGCTGGTCGCCAAGAACGGCGGCGAGTCGGCGGAGTTCGAGGACATCATTCTCGGCATCACCAAGGCATCGCTGAACACCGACTCGTTCCTCTCGGCGGCCTCCTTCCAGGAGACGACGAAGGTCCTCACCGACGCCGCCCTGGAGGGCAAGATCGACCGCCTCAACGGGCTCAAGGAGAACGTGATCATCGGCAAGCTGATCCCGGCGGCAACCGGGCTCAAGCGCTACCGGAGGATCGAGATCGAGCCCGCCAAGCCGCTGCCGCGTGCGGTCGACGAACTCGGCCTGCTCGGCGACGAGGACCTCACCAGCGAACTGGGGATGGGCGGCTTCGCCGACTTCGAAGCTGACCTCGCCTCGCTCGAGGAGATCGGGCTCGGCACCGATCCGGGGTTCGCCGACGAGTTGCGCGAGCTCGATGTGAACGATTGAAGGCTCCGGGGGACCCGCTGACGCGCGTCCCCCGCTCGCCGGCTGTGAGTCCCGCCCGGCGCGCCGGCCGCACTCAGAGCGTCGCCGACCGGGTGTGCCCGCCGGCGCGCCAGCTCAGCGTCTCGCCGCGCAGCCGCAGTGAGGTCGGTGCTATGTCGGCGGCGCTGGCCAGCAGCCGGTTGCGGGCTGCGTTGAGCGCGTGGACCTCGTAGGTGGGGAGGGGGACCCCGATCGCGCTGCGCCGGCCGATCCAGGCGAGCGTGCCCTTGGCGTCGAGCACCATCGCGGTCACGCTGATGAACGACTCGGCCCTTCGCTCGGGAGTCGTCGCAGGCGCCGTCGCGAGCGTCGCGCCGGTGCGCAGGTCGACGAGCGAGACCGTCGAGGCGAATGTGTCCACGCCCATCTGGACGGTGTCGATGCCCGCATAGCCGCTGCTCAGGGCGTAGAGCACGATGCGCGTGGCGGGGAACGGCACCGTGCCGCGGAGCGTGCCGAGCCGGGTGCGGCGAGCGCCGAGGCAGCCGTAGAGCACGCTGCCCTCCGAGTAGATACGCGCTGGTCCGGACGCGCGAAGCGTCTTCGCGGCGGCCGGGGCGCAGCTCGCCGGCGCCGCACCGGCGCTGCCCGCGAGGGCGAGTCCGCACAATCACGACCGCGACCGCGCTACGCTGTAGACGCATCCCCTGACGATACCCGCCCCTGCGAGCGGCAAGTCAAGCGCAGGAACAGGCCGGTCGATAAGGGAAAGAGGCAGCGGAGCGCTTCGCGAACCGCGTGCCGGCATCCTCGCTATGGAGAACTGACATCCAACTCGGAATCCTGCTCGCGCTCGCCTGCGCGATCGTCACGAACCTCGCATTCTTCTGCAAGCAGCGCGGTGCAGCGCTTGCTCCGCGCGTGCTCGCGCGTCACCCCTGGCACTCGGGCCGTGCGCTGTTCCGCGTGCGCTGGTTCGCCGTCGGCATGCTGATCGCCGCCCTCGCCTGGCTGCTGCACGTCGCGGCGATGGCGCTCGCGCCGCTGAGCCTCGTCCAGGTCGTGCTCGCCGGTGGCATCGTGCTGATCGGCGTCATGGCGGACCGCGTCTTCGGCTTCCCGGTCGGGCGCCGCCAGTGGCTTGGCCTCGCACTCACCGCCGCGGGCCTGGTCGCCTTCGCCCTCACGGTGCCCGCGGTGCGCAGTGCCCACGCGACCTTCTCGCCGGCCGCGATGATCGCCGTCGAGGCCGCGCTCTGCGGCTTCGGGGCGCTGCTGATCGTCGGCCCGCGCGCCGGCGCACCGCTCGAGCACCATGGCACGATGCTCGGCGCGGCGAGCGGAATCCTGTTCGGCGTCTCCGACATCTCGATCAAGGCGCTGACCGGGATCGTCGGCGCACACGGGGTCTTCGGGCTGCTCAGCCCGTGGCTCGCGCTGACGCTGCTGGCCTCGGTCGTCGCCTTCTTCGCCTCGGCGAAGTCCTTCCAGGAGGGCGAGGCGGTTCCGGTCATCGCGATCACCAGTGCCACCGCCAACCTTTCCGCGATCGCCGGCGGGATCCTCGTATTCGGCGATCCGATGCCCGCCGGGCCGCTCGGCCTGGTCGCCCAGGGACTCGGACTGGTCGCGATCCTTGCCGCCGCAGCGCTGATGCCCTCGTTCAGCGCGCGCCACGCGGTGGCCGCGCCGGCCTGAGCCGGACCCGTCCGGGCGCTCTCGCCGCCTCTGGTACCATCCCACGCCGCATGCCGACCACCTCCCAGCTCGTCCGGATCGGACGCAAGCCGCCGAAGAAGAAGCTCGCGACCCCCGGCTTGAAATCTGGCAAGGGGCGCAAGCGCAAGGTCGCCGCACCGCAGCGGCGCGGCGTCTGCACGCGCGTGTACACGACGACTCCGAAGAAGCCGAACTCGGCGCTGCGCAAGGTGGCGCGCGTGCGAATCACCGGCTCGATCGAGGTCACGGCCTACATTCCCGGCGAGGGGCACAACCTCCAGGAGCACTCGGTCGTGCTCGTGCGCGGCGGGCGCGTCAAGGATCTTCCGGGTGTGCGCTACAAGGTCGTGCGCGGGGCGCTGGACGCCGCCGGCGTCAGCGACCGCAAGAAGGCGCGCTCCCAGTACGGCGTCAAGAAGCCGTAGCCCGCGATCGCTGATGCCTCGCCGCGCCGCCGCCCAGATCCGACCGCTCGAGCCGGACCCCGTGCACCGCTCACGCCTCGTGCAGCAGGTCGTCAACAAGGTCATGCTCGACGGCAAGAAGTCGACCGCCGAGCGGATCGTCTACGACGCGCTCGCGATCCTCGCCGAGAAGACCGGCAAGGACGCCGTCGAGGCGCTCGAGGAGTCGATCAAGATCCTGACGCCGACGCTCGAGGTCCGCTCGCGCCGCGTCGGCGGCGCGACCTACCAGGTGCCGGTTGAGGTCCCGGCTCGGCGCGCACGCACGCTCGCGGTGCGCTGGCTCGTCGAGTTCGCCCGCAACCGCCGCGAGAAGCAGATGTCGGCCCGGCTCGCGGGGGAACTGCTCGACGCGCAGTCCCAGCAGGGTGGCGCCTACAAGCGCAAGGACGACATCTTCCGCATGGCGCAGGCCAATAAGGCCTTTGCGCACTACCGCTGGTAGCCCGGCGAGGCGCGGGGGCTTGACGGCCCCTCTGCTATGATCGCCGTGCGCTGATGTGAGACCGCGCTCGTCTGCGAGCGTGCCGCCACGCGCACGGATCACGAACATGGAGACCTCGACCACATAGCGACGCAGACGCGGGCTTGAGCAGGACTCTGCGTGGGCCCACCGGCCCTATTTTTTTGCCCGCCCCCGGCGCTGCGGCCGGGAGGCATTCAGCCTCTTCGCCCGAACGACACAGCCACGATGCCCAGAGCCTTCGCCCTCGAAAAGACCCGCAACATCGGGATCATGGCGCACATCGACGCCGGCAAGACGACGACGACGGAGCGCATCCTCTACTACACCGGCCGCACCTACAAGCTCGGCGAGGTGCACGAGGGCGCGGCGACGATGGACTGGATGGAGCAGGAGCAGGAGCGCGGGATCACGATCACCTCCGCCGCCACGACCTGCGAGTGGAACCACCACCGGATCAACATCATCGACACGCCCGGTCACGTCGACTTCACCGTCGAGGTCGAGCGATCGCTGCGCGTGCTCGACGGCGCGATCGCGCTGTTTGACTCGGTCGCCGGCGTCGAGCCGCAGTCGGAGACCGTCTGGCGTCAGGCCGACAAGTACTCGGTGCCGCGGATCGCCTACATCAACAAGATGGACCGCATCGGCGCCGACTTCGAGCGCGGCGTGCAGACGATGGTCGACCGCCTCGGCGCCCACCCGGTGCCGATCCAGCTGCCGATCGGCGTGGAAAGCGACTTCGCCGGCGTCATCGACCTCGTCAAGATGCGCGCGATCTACTACCTCGACGATCTCGGCACCGAGTTCGAGGAGCGCGACATCCCACCCGAGCTGACCGCCGCCGCGGCCACCGCCCGCGAGCATCTGCTCGAGGAGGTCTCGCACTTCGACGACGAGCTCGTCGAGCTGATCCTCGACGAGTCCGAGATTCCCGAGCGCGTGCTGAAGGCGGCGATCCGCAAGGCGACGCTCGCGATCGCGTTCACGCCGGTGCTGTGCGGCTCGTCGTTCAAGAACAAGGGCGTGCAGCCGCTGCTCGACGCCGTGGTCGACTACCTCCCCTCGCCGCTGGACGTCCCGCCGGTCCACGGCATCGAGCCGGTGCGCGGCGACGACGAGGGCCGCGAGGCGACGCGCTCGGCCGACGAGAGCCAGCCGTTCGCGGCGCTCGCGTTCAAGATCATGGCCGACCCCTTCGTCGGCAAGCTGACCTACTTCCGCGTCTACTCGGGCAAGCTCGAGGCCGGTGCGCGCGTGCTCAACGTCTCAACCGGCAAGACCGAGCGGATCGGGCGCATCCTGATGATGCACGCCAACGACCGCGAGGAGGTCGGCGAGGTCTACGCGGGCGACATCGCCGCAGCCGTCGGGATCAAGCAGGTGACCACCGGCGACACGCTGGCCGCTCCGGATGCGCCGATCAAGCTCGAGCAGATCGTCTTCCCGGAGCCGGTGATCAAGGTCGCGGTCGAGCCGAAGACCAAGATCGACCAGCAGAAGATGTCGGTCGCGCTCGGCCGGCTCGCCGAGGAGGATCCGACCTTCCGGGTGCAGACCAACGAGGAGACCGGCCAGACCGAGATCTCCGGAATGGGCGAACTGCACCTCGAGGTGCTCGTCGACCGGATGAAGCGCGAGTACCACGTCGAGGCCAACGTCGGGCGCCCGCAGGTCTCCTACCGCGAGACGGTGCGCGGCGAGGCGCGGCACGTCGAAGGCAAGTTCATCCGCCAGACCGGTGGCTCCGGCCAGTACGGCGTGGTCTACATCGACCTCGAGCCGGCGCCGGGCGAGGGATTCGACTTCGTCAACAAGATCAAGGGCGGGTCGGTGCCCAGCGAGTTCATCCCGGCGGTCGAGAAGGGCTGCGAGGAGGCGCTCGAAAGCGGCGTCAAGGCCGGCTACCCGATGGTCGACATCCGGGTCACGCTGGTCGACGGCAAGTACCACGACACCGACTCCTCGGAGATCGCCTTCAAGGTCGCAGGCTCGCTCGCCTTCAAGGAGGCAGCGCGCCGCGCCAAGCCGGTGCTGCTCGAGCCGATCTTCGCCGTCGAGGTCGTCACGCCCGAGGACTTCCTCGGTGAGGTGATCGGCGACCTCTCTCGCCGGCGCGGTCGGATCGAGGGGCAGGAGCGTCGCGGTAACGCGCTCACGGTGACCGCTCGCGTGCCGCTCTCGGAGATGTTCGGCTACGCCACCGACCTGCGGTCCAACACCCAGGGTCGAGCGAACTACACGATGCAGTTCGAGGCCTACGAGGAAGTTCCGCCGAACATCGCGGAGAAGGTTGTCGAGAGCCGCGGGGGCGAGTCGAAGGCGGCCTAGCAGGAGGGACACCGCGCAGCGTGCGGTATTTCTGAGAGTATTCCCGGGTTCGCCTCCAGTGGCGGGCCCCAAACGTCGATCACAGGAGCAACACAAGTGGGCAAGCAGAAGTTCGAGCGCGACAAGCCGCACGTCAATGTCGGAACGATCGGTCACATCGATCACGGCAAGACGACGCTGACCGCCGCCATCACCAACGTGCTTGCCGAGAAGATGGGCGGTGAGGCGAAGAGCTTCGAGGAGATCGACAACGCTCCCGAGGAGCGTGAGCGCGGCATCACGATCGCGACCTCACACGTCGAATACCAGACCGAGAACCGCCACTACGCCCACGTCGACTGCCCGGGGCACGCCGACTATGTGAAGAACATGATCACCGGTGCGGCGCAGATGGACGGGGCGATCCTCGTCGTCTCGGCCGCCGACGGCCCGATGCCGCAGACCCGCGAGCACATCCTGCTCGCGCGCCAGGTCGGCGTCCCCTACATCGTGGTGTTCCTCAACAAGGCCGACATGGTCGATGACGAGGAGCTGCTCGAGCTGGTCGAGGTCGAGGTGCGCGAGCTGCTCTCCTACTATGACTTCCCGGGCGACGACATCCCGTTCGTGATCGGCTCGGCGCTGAAGGCGCTCGAGGGCGACGAGCCCTCGCGCGAGAAGATCCTCGAGCTGGCCGCGGCGCTGGACTCCTACATCCCGGAGCCGGTGCGCGAACTCGACAAGCCGTTCCTGATGCCGGTCGAGGACGTCTTCTCGATCACCGGCCGCGGCACCGTGGCGACCGGCCGAATCGAGCAGGGCATCATCAAGACCGGCGAGACGATCGAGATCGTCGGCATCAAGCCGACGGTGAACACCGTCGTCACCGGCGTCGAGATGTTCCGCAAGATCCTCGACCAGGGCCAGGCGGGCGACAACGTCGGCTGTCTGCTGCGCGGCACCAAGCGCGAGGAGATCGAGCGCGGCCAGGTGCTGTGCAAGCCGGGGTCGATCACCCCGCACACGCATTTCAAGAGCGAGGTCTACGTGCTGAAGAAGGAGGAGGGTGGCCGTCACACGCCGTTCTTCTCCGGCTACCGGCCCCAGTTCTACTTCCGCACCACCGACGTCACCGGCGTGGCAAACCTGCCCGAGGGTGTCGAGATGGTGATGCCGGGAGACAACGTCCAGATGGAGATCGAGTTGATCCAGCCGATCGCGATGGACCAGGGTCTACGGTTCGCGATCCGCGAAGGCGGCCGCACGGTCGGCTCCGGTGTCGTGACCGAGGTCATCAAGTAGGGCACCAAAGCGGGTAGCGCTCGGTCCGCTGCCGGCCGCACGAGACAGATACGACATTCACACCGGACGGTTGCTCAGACCGGTGAGGCGGGCTCCAGGGGCGCTCGAGCCCGCCTGTTTGCGCCGGCCGCGAGCGCGAATCGACGGCGACCACGACATATCAGCACCACGACAGGATGAAATGAGAGCGCTGGCCTGATGGCCTCCCCCCAGAACAAGATCAGAATCAGACTCAAGGCCTACGACACCCAGGCGATCGAGACGGCCGCCAAGGAGATCGTGGATACGGCCACACGCACCGGCGCGACCGTGTCGGGCCCGGTGCCGTTGCCGACCGAGAAGAACGTCTACTGCGTGATCCGCTCGCCGTTCAAGGACAAGGACTCGCGCGAGCACTTCGAGATCCGCACCCACAAGCGGCTGATCGACATCCACCATCCGACGCCGAAGACCGTCGACTCGCTCCAGCGACTCGACCACCTCCCCGCCGGCGTCGACATCGAGATCCGACTGGCGAGCTGATGGCAGCGATCCTCGCACGCAAGCTCGGCATGACGCAGGTCTTCGGCGAGGACGGTGCCGTCGCCCGCGTCACCGTGCTGGCCGCGGGGCCCTGCCACGTCACCGCGATCCGCACGAGTGAGCGCGACGGCTACGACGCCGTGCAGCTCGCCTTCGGCAGCGTGCGCGAGAAGGCGCTGACCAAGCCCGAGCTCGGCCACCTGGCGAAGGCCGACGCGCCGCCGCTGCGCCACCTCGTCGAGTTCCGTAACGAGGCCGGCGGCCTGGCGGTCGGCGAGACCGTCACCGTGTCGGCGTTCGAGGCCGGCCAGCGCGTCAAGGTGTCCGGCGTCTCCAAGGGCAAGGGCTTCCAGGGGACGATCAAGCGCCACAAATTCCACCGCGGCCCGGCCGGCCACGGCTCGCACAACGTCCGCGCGCCAGGCTCGATCGGCGCCTCGGCCACGCCCTCGCGCGTGATGAAGGGAATTCGCGGGCCAGGCCAGATGGGCAACAAGCGCGTCACCCAGCGCGGCCTCGAGGTCGTCGAGGTGCGCGAGAGCGAGAACCTGCTGTTCGTTCGCGGCGCCGTGCCGGGACCGCGCAACGGCTACGTCGAGGTGCGCAGCGATGGCTGAGGCTCCCGTGCTCGGTGGCGGTCGCAAGACGCTCGCGCTCGACGAGACGGCGTTCGGCGCCCGTTTCAACGGTCCGCTGCTGCACGAGTCGGTGCGCGCCGAGCTCGCCGCACGCCGCCGCGGAACCGCGGCGACCAAGACGCGCGGACTGGTCTCCGGCGGCAACTCCAAGCCCTGGCGCCAGAAGGGCACCGGACGCGCCCGCGCCGGCTCGACCCGGTCGCCGATCTTCTCCGGCGGCGGCGTCGTGTTCGGCCCGCATCCGCGCTCCTACACCTTCAAGGTCAACCGCAAGGAGCGCCGCGCGGCGCTGCGCAGCGCGCTGTCGCTGCACGCCGAGCGCGGCTCGATCGCGGTTCTCGACGCGGCGGCGTTCGACACGCCCTCGACCAGGGCGGCTGCGGCGCTGCTCGCCGATTGGGGCAAGCCCCGGGGCACGCTGGTCGTCGTCACGGGCGAGGAGCGCGGCGCCGGTCTGTCGTTTCGCAACATCGAGCGCGTCGCCGTGCTCGCGCCCTCGAGCGTCGGCGTCGCCGACATCGTCGGCGCCGCCTCGATGCTCTGCTCGGCCGCCGCGCTCGCCGAGCTGACCGCGCGCGCCGTCGGCCCGAAGGCGACGCCCGAGGAGGAGAGCGCCTGATGGAGCCTTCGCAGGTGATCATCCGCCCCGTCGTCTCCGAGAAGAGCTACGTCCTCGCGGCGGCCGGCAAGTACACCTTCCGGATCCACCCGGACGCGCACAAGACGCAGGTTCGCCAGGCGATCGAGGCGCTGTTCGACGTCCACGTCGAGGAGGTTCGCACCCTCTCGGTCAAGTCCAAGCCGAAGCGCCGCGGCACCTCGCGCGGGCGCACGCGCTCGTGGAAGAAGGCGATCGTCCAGGTCCGTGCCGGCGAGACGATCCCGATCTTCGCCGGCCTCGAAGGGGTGGCGTCCTAATGCCGATCCGCAAGCCCAAGCCGACGAGCCCGGGGATGCGCTTCGTCTCCTACCCCGACTTCGCCGAGATCACCAAGACCGAGCCGGAGCGCTCGCTCGTCGAGGGGCTGAAGAAGAGCGGCGGGCGCAACGCGTTCGGTCGCAAGACGGCACGCCACCGCGGCGGCGGCGCGAAGCGCCTGTACCGCCGGATCGACTTCAAGCGCCGCAAGGACGGCGTGCCGGCCCGCGTCGCGGCGATCGAGTACGACCCCAATCGCACCGCCTACATCGCGCTGCTGCACTACGCCGACGGCGAGAAGCGCTACATCCTCGCGCCCGCGCGGCTGTGCGTCGGGATGACCGTCGTCTCCGGCGACGACGTCGACATCGCCGTCGGCAACTGCCTGCCACTGGCGAAGATGCCGACCGGCACGGTCGTGCACAACGTCGAGCTGGCCCCGGGCCGCGGCGGCCAGCTCGGGCGCTCCGCCGGCACCTCGATCCAGCTGATGGCCAAGGACGGCGACATGGCGACGCTGCGCCTGCCCTCCGGCGAGATGCGCCTCGTGCGCGCCGAGTGCCGCGCCACGGTCGGCGTGATCGGCAACGCCGAGCACCAGAACGTCAAGATCGGCAAGGCCGGCCGCAGCCGCCACCTCGGCGTGCGCCCGCAGACCCGCGGCGTGGCGATGAACCCGGTCGACCACCCGCACGGCGGCGGCGAGGGCTCGACGACGGCCGGTCGTCACCCGGTGACGCCGTGGGGCGTGCCGACGCTCGGCTATCGCACGCGCAAGCGCGGCAAGCTCTCCGATCGCTACATCGTCCGCGGTCGCCGTCGCGGGAAGGGCAAGCGATGAGCCGCTCGAGCAAGAAGGGGCCCGTTCGTCGAGGAGCGGCTTGATGTCGCGTATCGAGGCGATGAACGCCGCCTCGACCAAGCAGATGATCAAGACGTGGTCGCGTGCCTCGACGATCTTCCCCGAGATGGTCGGCCACACGATCGCGGTCCACGACGGCCGCAAGCACGTGCCGGTCTTCGTCAGCGAGTCGATGGTCGGCCACAAGCTCGGCGAGTTCGCCCCCACGCGAACCTATCGAGGACATGCGGGCTCGGGGAGGGTGCGGTCCTGATGGCCGACGAACCTGAGACGGCGGGGGCTCCGGGGACCGATCCGTCGGCCGGCGCCGAGGAAACGCCCTCGCCGGCGGAGAAGCCGGCGCGTCGGCGCGGCCGTGCCGCGTCTGCCGCGGAGTGCGGCGGACGCCGCGCCGCGGAGAAGCCGAAGCGGACTCGCGCTGTCGGCAAGAAGCAGGACGAGGAGCCGGACGACGGAAGCGGCGGCGAAGCCTCGCCGCGGTCGAGTCAGCCGCGAAGAAGGCGGAGGAGGCGACGGCTGCCGAAGCGGCGGCGAAGCCTCGCCGCGGGCGCGCCGCCGCCAAGCAGGAGGAGGAGGCAGCGGCTGCGGCAGCGGCGCCGAAGCCGCGACGGACGCGCGCTCGCGCCAGCCAAGCCCGAGGAGGGGACGGTCGAGGCGCCGGCGCCGCTGCCGGCGCCGAAGCCCGCCCGGGCCGCCGCGAAGGCGCCCAGGTCGCGGACCGGCGTGCTGCGCGGCCGCCGGTCGCAGCAGCCGGATGGGCCAGCCGCCGCTCGTCCATGCGAAGGCTCGCTACGTCCGCTCGTCGGCCCGCAAGGCACGGATCGTCTGTGACCACATCCGTGGCAAGTCCGTCCCGGAGGCACGGGCGATCCTCGCGTTCGCGCCGCGCGGCGTGGCGAAGGACTGGGCTAAGCTGCTGGACTCGGCGGTCGCCAACGCCGAGCACAACCACGAGCTGATCGGCGACGAGCTGCGCATCAAGGAGGTCTTCGCCGACGTGGGTCCGACGTTGAAGCGCTTTCGCCCGCGGGCGATGGGCCGCGCGACGCCGATCAACAAGCGGACCGCCCACCTCTCGATCACGCTCACGCCGAAGGAGTAACGATGGGACAGAAGGTTCATCCCGAGTCGATGCGCGTGGGTTACATCCACGACTGGCAGTCGAACTGGTTCAACGAGCGCAACTTCGCCGAGTTCCTCGCCGAGGACGTCAAGATCCGCGAGCACATCGTGCGCAAGCTGGCCCACGCCGGCCTCTCGGACATCACGATCAAGAAGAACGCCAACGAGGTCGAGATCAACATCCGCACCGCGCGCCCGGGGATCGTGATCGGCAAGTCCGGCAGCGAGGTGGATGCGCTGCGCAAGGATCTCCACCGGATCACGCGCAAGCAGGTCAAGGTCAACATCCTCGAGATCAAGCGTCCGGAGCTCGACGCCAAGCTCGTCGCGCAGTCGATCGCCGAACAGCTGCAGAACCGCGTCGCCTTCCGCCGCGCGATGAAGCGCGCGCTGACGAGCGCGATGCGCTCTGGCGCGAAGGGCGTCAAGGTTCAGGTCTCGGGCCGGCTCGGCGGCGCTGAGATGGCGCGCACCGAGGCCTACTCCGACGGGCGCGTCCCGCTGCACACGATGCGCGCCGACATCGACTACGGCTTCTACGAGGCGCGCACGACGTTCGGGCGGATCGGCGTGAAGTGCTGGATCAACAAGGGCGAGATCATGCCCGAGGGCTACACCGGCACCGACCTGACCGACATGAGCGCCCCGGCTCCGGCCGCGTCCGGCGATCGTGCCGATCGGTCCGAGCGCGGCGAGCGCGGCGGTCGCAACGGACGCGGCCGCGGCGGGCGCACCGGGCGGCGGTGGGCCGGGCGGACCGGGACGCGGTCGCGGCGGCGGACCGGGCGGCGGCGGGCCGCCGGGCGGTCGCGGCGGACGCGGGCGCGGACCCGGGGCTTCCGGAGGAGCTGGTCGCTGATGCTCGCTCCCAAGCGCGTCAAGCATCGCAAGCAGCACCGCGGCCGCCGCGGCCGGGCTCTCGCGCGGCCAGGTCAAGGTCCAGTTCGGCGAATACGGCCTCAAGTCGCTCGAGGCCGGCTGGCTGACCAACCGCCAGATCGAGGCCGCCCGAATCGCGATGACCCGCAAGATCCGCCGTGGCGGCAAGGTGTGGATCAACGTCTTCCCCGACAAGCCGGTGACCAAGAAGCCGGCCGAGACGCGGATGGGTTCGGGCAAGGGCTCGCCCGAGGGCTGGGTCGCCGTGGTCAAGCCCGGGCGCGTGATGTTCGAGCTGGCCGGCGTGTCGGAGCCGCTCGCGCGCGACGCGATGCGCCTCGCGGCCCACAAGCTCCCCGTCAAGACGAAGTTCGTGCTGCGGGAGGACTGATCGCGATGAGCTCAGCCAAGGACATTCGAGACATGCCCGACCGCGAACTCGCCGAACACATCACGCTGACCCGCAAGGACGTCTTCGGTCTGCGCTTCGCCCACGCCACCGGCGAGCTCGAGAACACCGCCGGGCTGCGCGCCGGCAAGCGCGAGCTCGCGCGGGCCATGACCATCGCAGCCGAACGTGAGCGCGAGCGCGCATTCGCGCTCGACCACGCAAGCGACGCGGAGAGCTAGAGATGGCTGAGGAAGAAACCGACAAGCAGCCCGAAACGGCTGACGCAGACGCCGGCCCGCCCGAGGACGCCGTGGCCGAGCAGCCGGAAGCGGCTGAGCCGGACGACGCTGTCGAGGCGTCCGCGCCCGAGGCCGAGGCCGCGTCGGAGACGCACCCGAGGCCGAGGCGAAGCCGAGGCGGAGGGCGAGCCCGCGTCCGAGGCCGACGCCGACGAGGTCGCCGCCGCGCCTGCCGCTGCCCCTGCGCACAGGCCCGAGCCCGCCGAGGTGATCGCACCGAAGGAGCGCCGGCGGCGCAAGCGTGCCGCCAAGGCGCCGGCGGCGCGCGGCGCGACGAGCCCGGAGGATCGCCAGGCTGAGCGCACGGCGCTGCGGGCCAAGAACGCCAAGGCTCGCCGCGGCGAGCGCCTCAAGGCCCGTGCCGAGAAGCCGGTCCGCGAGGTCGTGCCCGCCGCTCGCCGTCGAGCACGCCGCGGGTCGGCCGAAGGCGCGCCAGGGATCGTCGTCTCCGACAAGGCCGCGAAGACGATCACCGTCCGCGTCGACACCTCGCGGCGCCACCGGCGCTACAAGAAGATTGTCCGCAGCTCCAAGACGCTGCACGCCCACGACGAGCACAACGAGGCCCACGAGGGCGATCTGGTCCGCGTCGTCGAGACGCGGCCGCTGTCGGCGACCAAGCGCTGGCGCCTGATCGAGGTCCTGGAGCGCGCGAAGTGATCCAGAACGAGACACGACTCAAGGTCGCCGACAACACCGGCGCCCGCGAGATCCTCTGCATCCGCGTCAAGGGCGGCTCGCGCCGCCGCTACGCCCGCGTCGGCGACGTGATCACCGCGACGGTCAAGCAGGCGACGCCGCAGGGCACCGTCAAGAAGGGCGAGGTCGTCACGGCGGTCGTGGTGCGCACGAAGAAGTCCTTCGGGCGTGCCGACGGCACCTACATCGCCTTCGACGAGAACGCGGCCGTGATCATCGACGACGCGAACAACCCGCGAGGGACGCGCATCTTCGGGCCGGTCGCGCGCGAACTGCGCGAGCGCAACTTCATGAAGATCGTCTCGCTCGCCCCGGAGGTGTTGTGATGAAGATCCGTCGCGAGGACATCGTGATCGTGATCAGCGGCAAGGACCGTGGCAAGACGGGCAAGGTGACCCGCGTCGACCCGGACAAGGATCGCGTCTACGTCGAGGGCCTGAACATGATCAAGCGTCACGAACGCCCGCGGCAGGTTCCCGGCGCGCAGCGCGCCGAGACGGTCGGCGGGGTGATCGAGCGTCCCGGCCCGATCCACGTGTCCAACGTCGCGCTGATCGACCCCAAGGACAAGCGTCCGACGCGCGTCGGCATCGAGCGTGTCGACGGCAAGGCGTACCGCATCGCGCGCCGCTCGAAGGCGAGGCTCGACTGATGGCCGACACCAGTCAGCACTCGCGGCTGAAGAGCCGTTACGAGCAGGAGATTCGGCCAAGCCTCGTCGAGCGCTTCGGATACTCGACGCCGATGCAGGCTCCCGTGATCCGCAAGATCACGCTGAACATGGGTGTCGGTGACGCCAAGCAGGACTCGAAGGTGCTCGAGGCCGCGACCGAGCAGCTCGCGACGATCGCCGGCCAGCGCCCGAGCGTGCGCCGCGCACGCAAGTCGATCGCCGCGTTCAAGCTGCGCGAGGGGATGCCGGTCGGCGTCTCGGTGACCCTGCGCGGCGAGCGCAGCTACGAGTTCCTCGACCGGCTGATGTCGGTCGCGATCCCACGCATCCGCGACTTCCGCGGCATGAACCCGCGGTCGTTCGACGGCCGCGGGAACTACTCGCTGGGGGTGCGCGAGCAGATCATCTTCCCGGAGATCGACTACGACGCGATCGACCAGACGCGTGGGCTCGACATCACGATCACGACCAGCGCCAAGACCGACGACGAGGCGTTCGCACTGCTCGAGGCATTCGGGTTCCCGTTCGCACGGCCGGAGGCGGCCCCCGCCGCGGCGCCTGCCGGTGCCGGACGCGCGGCGGCCGCTGAAGCTGCCGCCGCCGCGGCGGCGGTCGAGGAGACGGCTGCGGCTGAGGACGCCGCCGAGGCCGAGGCGGTTGAGGCCGAGGCCGAGGCGGTCGGGCCGAGGAACTCGCCGTTGACGAGGTTGCCGAGGAGCTCGTCGAGGAGCTCGTGGCTGAGGAGCTGGTCGAAGAGGTGGCCGAGGAGCTCGTTGAGGAGCTTGTGGCCGAGGAGCTCGTCCTCGAGGAGGTTGCGGCGGAATTGGCCGAGGAGCCTGCGGCCGAGGAGCCTGCGGCCGAGGAGCCGGCCGCCGGCGGCCGAGGAGCCTGCGGCCGAGGAGCCGGCCGCCGCGCCGAGGAGCCGGCGGCCGAGGAGCCGGCGGCCGAGGAGCCGGCGGCCGAGGAGCCGGCGGCCGAGGAGCCGGCTGCTGCCGCCGAGGAGGCCGCGGCAGAGGTGTCGGTAGAGTCGGTCGGCGAGCCGGACACCGATGCGGAGCCGACCGCGCAGCGTCGTCAAGCGAAAACGCCGCCGAGCGCTCGGCGGAGGAGTCGGAGCCCGACGCGCAAGCGGCAGAGCCTGCCCCGGACGCCCACAACGATCAGGAGTAGCACGTGGCAAAGACCTCACAGCGCGTCCGCCAGGCGCGCCCGGCAAAGTTCAAGACCCGCGCGTACAGCCGCTGCCATCGCTGCGGCCGCGCGCGCTCGGTCTACCGCAAGTTCGGCCTGTGCCGGATCTGCCTGCGCGAAATGGCGCATCAGGGGCAGATTCCCGGAATGACGAAGTCCTCGTGGTAGCCGGAGCCAGCCCATGTCGATGACCGACCCAATCGCCGACTTCCTGACGCGGATCCGCAACGCGATCCACGCCTCGCACGAGACGGTGCTGATGCCCGCCTCGCGCCAGAAGGCGGAGCTCGCGCGGATCCTCGCCGAGCAGGGCTACATCGACGCCTACAGCGTCGCCGCGGCCACCGACGCGCCCGGCGAGGTGCTCGAGATCCGGCTGCGCTACGACGACTCGCGCCGCTCGGCGATCTCCGGCCTGCGACGCGTCTCGCGCCCTGGCCGGCGCGCCTACGTCGACGCGAAGCACATCCCCCGCGTGCAGGGTGGGATGGGGACGGCGATCGTCTCGACCTCCAGCGGCGTGATGACCGGCCACGAGGCCCGCGCAGCGGGCGTCGGCGGCGAGGTCGTCGCGGAGGTGTGGTGAATGTCGCGCATCGGTAGAGCACCGATCCCGGTCCCGACCGGGGTCGAGATCACGATCGAGCCCGAGCGCGTGAGCGTCAACGGGCCCAAGGGCGCGCTGTCGGAGCGGATCCCGCGCGACATCACCGTCGCTCGCGACGCCGACCAGCTCGTCGTCACCCGGCCGACCGACCGCGGCGAGCACCGGGCGCTGCACGGTCTCGTTCGCACGCTCGTGGCGAACATGGTGATCGGCGTGACCGACGGCTACGAGAAGCGCCTGGAGATCCAGGGCGTCGGCTATCGCGCGCAGCTGAAGGGCCGCGATCTCGAGCTGGCGATCGGCTACTCGCACCCCGTCAACGTCGTCGCGCCGGAGGGCATCGAGTTCGAGGTCCCCGCCCCGACGCGCGTCGTCGTTCGCGGCATCTCCAAGCAGCAGGTCGGCGAGATCGCCGCCTACGTCCGCAAGCAGCGGCCGCCCGAGCCCTACAAGGGCAAGGGGATCCGCTACGAGGGCGAGGTCGTCGCCCGGAAGGTCGGCAAGCGAGCATGAGCGTCCTCACCAAGGAGGCGCGCCGCCTGCGCCGCCGCCGCCGCGTGCGCGCGAAGATCTCCGGCACGGCCGAGCGTCCGCGGGTTTCCGTGTTCCGTTCCAACCGCGGTATCTCCGCGCAGCTGATCGACGACATCGCCGGTCGCACGCTCGCAGCGGTCAATTGGACCGAACCCGAGCTGCGCGCACTCCCGCCCACCCCGCGCGCGTCGCGCGCGGGCACGCTGCTCGCCGAGCGGGCCAAATCGGCCGGCGTCTCGGTGGCGGTATTCGACCGCGGCGGCTACCGCTACCACGGCCAGGTCAAGGCGCTCGCGGAGGGAGCGCGGGAAGCCGGGCTCTCGTTCTGAGCTACCCTTGCCGATCCTCATGCGAATCGATCGAACAGTGAGCGCCGCCGGTCTGGACCTCCAGGAGCGCGTCGTCGAGATCAACCGCGTTGCCAAGGTCGTCAAGGGCGGCCGGCGGTTCTCGTTCACCGCGCTGGTCGTCGTCGGCGACGAGAAGGATGTCGTCGGCGTCGGCTACGGCAAGGCCAACGAGGTGCCGCTGGCAATCCAGAAGGGCGTCGAGGCGGCGAAGAAGTCGCTCTTCCGGGTGCCCAAGCACGGCGCGACGATCACCCACGAGACGACCGGGGTGTTCGGCGCCGGGCGCGTCTTCCTCAAGCCCGCGGCGCCCGGTACCGGCGTGATCGCCGGCGGCGGCGTGCGCGCGGTGCTCGAGCTGGCCGGCATCCACGACATCCTCTCCAAGAGCC
>CAWHZJ010000013.1:0-163222 GCA_963833765.1 uncultured Solirubrobacterales bacterium
AGATGCAGCTGTGGCCTGGCAAATCGCCCGAGCGGCTGTACGCCGAGGTCGAGGAGCAGATCGTCCACGCGGACCGCCTCGGCTATGACGCCTACGCGATCGTCGAGCACTTCTTCTTCCCCAAGTTCTCGATCTCGCCCGACCCGCTCGCGCTGTTCGCCCAGGTCGCGCCGCGGACCCAGCGGATCCGCTTTCGCACGATGCTGCACGTGCTGCCGTTCCACAACCCCACCGTGCTGGCGTCGCGCGTCGCGGCCGCGCAGATCCTCACCGGCGGGCGCTACGAGTTCGGGGTCGGTCGCGGACACGGCTGGGCGCCGCCGAAGGCGGGCGTCCGCCTCGAGGACGTGCGCGAGCTCTACGACGAGTCCTTCGAGATCTTCTTCAAGGCGCTCGAGAACGAGCGCTTCTCGCACGACGGGCGCTTCTACCAAGTGCACGACTCGCACCTCGCCCCCCCGCCGCCGCCCGCCGGTACGCGCGTGTTCGTCGGCGGCACCAGCGACTCGACCTACGAGCTGGCGGGGCGCCGGGGATGGGCCGTTGCCGTGCCGCCGCTGCTGCCCTACGAGGCGCTGCGCGGCCAGCTCGACACCTACCGCCAGACCTGCGCCGAGCACGGGAATCAGCCCGACATCGTGTGGATCCACGCCTGCTACATGGACGAGGATCGCGAGGTCGCGAAACGCGACGCCGAGCAGGCGATGCGGCGCTTCCTCGAAGGAAACGCGTCGCCGCTGACTGAGCTCGGTCCGGTCGAGGAGCTGCAGGACGCCGGCTACGGCTTCTACACCTCGGGGATCATGGAGCAGCTCGCCGCGACGCCGTATGACGAGATGATCGCCGGCGACATCGTGTGGGTCGGGACGCCCGAGGATGTCGCTGAACGGGTCGCCGCGACGATCGACGTCTGCGACGGCCTGACCGAGATCGCGATCACCGCCAACCCCGGCGGGTTCGCGCACTGGCAGGCGATCAAGACCCAGGAGATCTTCGCCGACGAGGTGGCTCCGCGCTTTCGCTCCACCGGCCCGACAGCAGCGGGCGCGACGCCCGAAGTCGCGACGCCCGCGTAGATTTATAAGAGACAGAGGAGGACGCGACCATGAGGCACCGCAGACTGGCGGCGATCGCCATCGCCGTCGCCGCGACCATGACACTGGTCATGGTGGCGACCACCAACGCAGCGCGAACCGCCGCTGCAACCGGCAAGCCGATCGTGATCGGCGCGGCCATCGACCTGACGAAGAACATGGCGCCGTTCGACGCGCCCGCGCTCGAGGCCGCAAAGATCGAGATCGCGAAAATTAACGCCGCCGGCGGAGTCAACGGGCGCCCGCTGGAGATCAAGCCGCTCAACGACCAGCTCGACCCGACCCAGACCAAGGCCGACGCGCTGAAGCTCGTCGACCAGGGGGTCAACATCGGCTGGGTGACCTGCGACGTCGACTACGCCACGCCGGCGATCACCGAGTTCCTGACGGCCAAGCTGCTGACGGTCTCGCCGTGCATCGGCACCGACCAGATGGGGCCATCGCGCTTCGGCGCGCCGGGCCAGCTGGCCTTCACCTTCGGCAACCCGGCGCAGCAGGACGGCGCCGCGATGGCCGAGTACGCGATCAGCCGCGGCTGGAAGACCGCCGACGTCGTCACCGACAAGCTGCTCGTGTACTTCCAGAACGTCTGCACCGGCTTCACCGACCGCTTCCAGCAGCTCGGCGGCAAGATCGTCGACCAGGAGTCATTCACGCAGGGCGACAAGACGATCAACAACGTCGCGACCCGCGTCAACGGCAAGGCGGCGGCCGTGATCGCCTTCTGCACGTCATTCGCAGCCGACCAGCCCGCGTTCGTGGACAGCTTGCGGACGCTCGGCAATCAGACGCCGATCATCGACGGCTGGGCCAGTGACGGGGCGTACTGGTGGTCGAAGAACCCGAAGATCACGAACTTCTACTTCCTCACCTACGCGTCTGCGCTCGCACCGGATCCGTCCGCTGCGGTGCGCGCGTTCGAGGCGAAGATGAAGGCGATCGGACAGCCGGCCCAGACCGGCGGGTTCATCACCGGCGCCGACACGATCGACGCGATCGTCTACGCGATCAAGCAGGCGGGTGGCTCGACAAACGGGGCCAAGCTCGCCGCGATCCTGTCCCACCTGACGAAGTTCAACACGCTCGGCGGTCCGATCACCTTCACGCCCGCGCTGCACAGCGCGGTCGGGCGGCCATACCGCGTGGTCGAGGTGAACAACAACAAGGCGAAGTTCCTGGAGCTGCACGCAGCGCAGAAGATCCCGAACATCCACTGATGAGCGGAACGCCGGGCGCACATTGACGGCGGAGGAAAACGCGAACACCCGGGGGCCCGACTCGCTTCGGGCCCTCGGCGTGTCGCGCGCGTTCGAGGGCATCGAGGCGCTCTCGGACATCGACCTGGAGCTGGCGCCCGGAGAGGTGGTGGGGCTGATCGGTCCGAACGGCGCCGGCAAGACGACCCTCGTCAACCTGCTGACCGGGTTCGACCTGCCCTCCCGCGGGCGGATCACACTCGGGGGCACCGACATCACGCGCTGGCCGCCGTATCGCCGCGGCCGCGCCGGACTGGCGCGAACCTTCCAGCATGGGCGGCTGTTTCGCGAGCTGACGGTGCGAGAGAACGTCGAGGTGGCGGCGCTCGGGGGACGGAGTTCGGCACGCGAGGCGCGCCGACGCGCCGGCGAGCTCCTCGACCTGCTGGGGCTCGCGGCGCGTGCCGAGGACGCCGCCGGGCTGCTGCCGCACGGCGACCAGCGCAAGCTCGGCGTCGCACGCGCGCTCGCTCTGCGCCCACGGTTCGTGCTCATGGACGAGCCGGCAGCCGGGCTTCACGAGGCCGAGATCCCGGCGTTCGCGGAGGTCATCCGCTTCGTCCACACCGCGTTTGGCGCCGGCGTGTTGCTGATCGACCATAACGTGGCGCTGATCATGGACGTCTGCGACCGCGTCCACGTGCTCGATCGCGGGACCACGCTGGCCGAGGGCACACCGGCTGAGATCAGGCGCAACCTCGATGTCGCGACCGCCTACCTCGGCGCGGAAGGGAGCGGCTAAGCGATGGCCGACCGAGTTCTCGAGCTGCGCGAGATCGAGGTGCGCTACGGGCGCCTGCCGGCCGTGCGCAACCTCAGCCTGCACCTCGAGCGCGGTGAGATCGTCGGGCTGATCGGGCCTAACGGCGCGGGAAAATCCACGACGCTGCACGCGATCATGGGACTCGTCCCGCTGGCCGGCGGTGAGATTCAGCTGCACGCCTCGCGGCTGCGCGGCCAGCCCGAGGACCGTGCACGGGCGGGAATCGGCCTGGTGCCCGAAGGCCGCCACATCTTCGCTTCGCTGACCGTCGAGGAGAACCTGCGCCTCGGGCTCTCGGCGCGACGGGAAATGGAGGGGGCGGACGAAGATCGCGAATGGGTGACGGGCCTCTTTCCTGTCGTCGGCGAGTTCGCCCACCGCGTGGCGGGAACGCTGTCGGGTGGCCAGCAGCAGCAGCTGGCGATCGCGCGGGCGCTGATCGCGCGGCCCGAGATCCTGCTGCTCGACGAGCCCTCGCTTGGCCTCGCGCCGCTGGTCGTCGAGACCCTGTTCGAGACGCTCGCCACGATCCGCGAGGGCGGCGTGTCGATCCTGCTCGTCGAGCAGCGCGGCGCGCTGACCGTGCGCTTCGCCGACCGCACCCACGTCCTCTCGAACGCCGAGCTACGCCTCACGCTGACGCAGAAGGACGCCGAGCGCGGCGAGCACCTGACCGCGGAGCTCACCGCCGCCTACCTTTCGTGAACCGATGACCTTCCTGCAGTCCCTGATCGACGGAATCGGACTCGGTGCGGTATACGCCGTCGTCGGCGTCGGGATCGGCCTCGTGTTCGGCGTGATGCGACTCGTCAACTTTGCCTACGGCGAGCTGATCACCGCCGGCGGGTACACGCTCGCGATGCTGAGCGGCGCGCCTGGGATCGTCGCGATCGCCGCCTGCTTCGCCGTCGTCGTCGCGCTCGCCCTGTTGCAGGAGCGGGTGGCCTTTCGCCCGCTGCGGGGCGCCTCCCCGGCGACGATGCTGATCGCCACCTTCGCGGTCAGCTTCCTTCTGCAGAACATCTATCTGTTGGCGTTTGGGTCGCGCGGCAGCACCGTCGGCACGCTCGGCGGACTGAACGACGCGATCGCGGTCGGCTCGCTGCGAATCCGCTGGATCACGATCGTCGCCACGATCGCCGGCGGCGTACTGCTCGCCGGCCTCACGTTCGTGCTGAACAGGACGATGCTCGGCCTCCAGTTGCGCGCGGCGGCCGCGGACTTCCAGACTGCTCGAACCCTCGGCGTGCGCGCGAACCGCGTGATCACCTGGGCGTTTGCGATCTCCGGAATGCTCGCGGCCGCGGTTGCCGTGCTGCTGACCGTGCAATCGCCGCTGGTGACGCCCGACTACGGCGTCTCGGTGACGATCTTCGCGCTCGTCGGCGTCGTCGTGGGCGGCCTCGACCGGCTGCTGACGGCGTCGCTCGGCGGCTTCGCGATCGGCTTCGCAACCGCCTTCGTCGGGGACCTGCTGCCGTCGTCGGGCAGCGTGTACCTGCCGTCGGTGGTCTACGGGCTGGTCATCATCGTCCTGCTGCTGCGGCCGAGCGGGCTATTCGCCGGCCCGCGGGCGACCGCGGCGGAGCGGGTATGACGCGGCGCCTCGACGCGCTCGTCGCGCTCGCAGCTCCGGTCGCGCTGGTGCTCGTCGTCGCGGCGGTCGGTTCGCAACTGAACCCGGTCCGCCAGCTCGAATTCGGCGACGCGCTCGTCAGCGTGGCGATCGTCGTCGCGCTGTATGTCTTCGTCGGCAACTCCGGCGTGCTCTCGTTCGGTCACATCAGCTTCGTCGCCGTCGGCGCCTACCTCTCCGGGATCCTCACGCTGGGCGCCGAGCAGAAGAACCTGATCCTGCCGACGATGTTCGGCATCCTGCGCCACACGCAGACCTCGACGGCGGTCTCGCTGGCGATCGCGGCCGCCGCCGGAGCGCTGTTCGCGCTCATCGCCGGGATCCCGCTGATGCGCCTGTCCGGCCTGCCCGCGGGCATCGCGACCTTCGCGGTGCTCGGCATCACCACCAACATCATCAGCTACTGGGACAAGATCGGGCCCGGCGTGACGGCGCTCGCGCTGGTGCCGACGAACGGGATCTGGACGCTGATGGTCGGCGCACTGATCGCGATCGTGGTCGCCTTCCTCTACCAGCGAAGTCCCAGCGGGCGCAAGCTGCGGGCCACCCGGGAGGACCCGCAGGCGGCCCAGGCCTCGGGCATCCAGGTCCACCGCCAGCGGCTCTACGCCTTCGTGATCAGCGGCGCGCTGGCCGGCTTCGCCGGCGGCTTGCTGGTGCACGAGCTGGGCTCTATCACCACAGATCAGGTGTCGGTCGAGCTGACGTTCACGACTCTCGCAATGCTCGTTGTGGGTGGGGTGTCGAGCCTGTCCGGGGCGGTGCTTGGGGCGCTGTTGATTAGCGGGCTGAACTCGTTTCTCGCCGATGCCGAGCAGGGTGTGAACATCGGCTTCCAGCTGACGCTGCCTACTGGGACGCGGTTGGTGACGATTGGGGCGGTGATGGCATTGGTGCTGATTCTTCGCCCGTCGGGGATCACCGGCGGAAGCGAGGTCCGATTGCCGCGGCGCTGGCGCCACGTGTCGGGAGAGGCGGGGCCGGGGGTTTAGCGACGCGGGCCCCGTGCCGCGGCCAGAGGCATGGCTCGAGGCCGCCCGCGGTGCGGCTCAGCGCCGCGGTCGAACCGCGACGGCGCGCTTTCTCGAAGCACACTGGTCGCGACGATCTTGGCGATCGCCGATGAGTCCGCGCTACCGATGACGTCTCATGAGGTGCCGTCGACGCGAGCCGCAGCGATCGCAGAAGCAGCACCGGATCATTACCGAGCGGAGGAGGGCATCACCAGAAATGGCGACCTATGTGGACCTCGACGGAGTGCGGACCTGGTACGACGAGATTGGCGCGGGCGAGCCCCTGGTGTTGCTGCACCCCGGTGGCGGGGGCGTGGACTCAAGGGCATTCGCGCCGAACCTCGGCGCGCTGGCGGAGCGGTTCCGGACCTTCACTCCCGAGCGACGTGCACACGGACGCACGCCTGACGTCGAGGGTCCGATCACCTTCGAAGCGATGGCCCACGACACGATCCTCTTCCTCGAGCAGGTCGTCGGCGGTCCGGCGCGCGTGCTCGGGGTCAGTGACGGCGCGATCGTCGCGCTTCACGTCGCGCTGCACAGACCCGATCTCGTCGAGCGGTTGGTGTTCGTCGCTGGCGTCTTTCATCACGACGGCTGGTGGCCTCAAGCGATTGACCCGAACAACGAACCGCCGGCGTTTCTCGAGGCCAGCTTTGCCGAGCTTTCGCCCGATGGTGCCGCCCACTACCGCATCGTCGTCGACAAGCTCGCCCGTATGCACCAGATCGAGCCGACCTTGACCGCCGACGATCTAGCCACGATCCCGTGCCGGACGCTGGTGATGGTCGGCGACGACGACGAGGTCCGCCTTGAGCATGCGATCGCCCTGTACCAGGCACTGTCCGACGCTGAGCTCGCGGTCATCCCCGGCACTTCGCACGGGCTGCTCGTCGAGAAGCCCGACCTGTGCAACACGATCGCCGTCGACTTCCTCGCCAACGACCCCGTTGCCACCTTCGCTCCGATCCGGCGAGCAGCGACGTGATCATCGTCGCGGGGCGAATCCGGGTCGCCTCCGGATATTGCGCCAGCCAGGGTCAGCCCTCTTCGACTGGGCCGCCAGCTCGCATCGAGGCCGGCCAGATGCCGTGTCTGCCGGGCGCGAGAATGCCAGCTGGACTTCAACGCCTGCTCGATCGCCCAGGCCCATCTCGGATTGCCGGTCGAGTTCTTCAAACAGACGTGAGTCGCTGATTGCCGAAGCCCGTGCCGCGGTCTCGCGTCAACCACCGCCGGGGTCGAGGGCGAGCGTCAGCCCATCAACAAGGCGTTGGACGTCTTCGTCAGTCGTGTGGAGATGCGGCGCGATCCGCAACGAGGCGCCGCGGACGGCCGCGAAGCAGTTGACCTTGGCAAGTGCGGAGATCACCGTGTCGCGCGCCTGGTCGGGGAGGCGCACGCCGAGGAGGTGCGGGCCCCGCTGCTCGTCGGGCACGGGGTGCAGTCCAAGGCCGGCGGCTCTCTCGGCGATGTCGGAGGCTCGTGCGGCGAGGGTCGCGGCCACGCGCGGCACCTGCCAATCGACGATCTGTTCGAGCGCGGCGATCGCCATCGGGAGCAGCTCGAACTTCGTGCGCTGACCGACATCGAAGCGTCGTGCGCCCGGCTGATACTCGTCGCGGTAGTCCACCAGGCGTGCAAAGTCCTCAGATCCCGACCGCAGGATCCAGTTCTGCTCGATCGGCTCGCCTTGTCGGTGCTCCTCGGCCACGTAGAGATAGCCGACGCTGAGCGGACCCAGCAGCCACTTGTAGCCAACGGTGACCAGGAAGTCGGGCTGCAGCTCGTCGACATCGAGCGGCATCGCGCCGACCGACTGGCTGCCGTCGATGACCAGTCGCGCACCCAACTCTCGGCTGCGCGCGGCGATTGGGGCCAGATCGATCAACGCACCGTCTGTCCAGTGGACGTTGGGCACACTGACAATCGCGACGGTCTCGTCGAGCGCGGCGAGCACGGCATCCGTCCAGGTCTGTCCTGGCTCGCGGGCCACCGTGCGGAGCTCGGCGCCCGACCGCCGGGCTGCGGCTTGCCACGTGTAGATGCCCGACGGGTATTCCTCCTCGAGCACGAGCACGCGCTGGCCGGCACGGAGCGGGAGGTTGCGAGCGGCGACCGCAAAGCCGTAGCTCGTCGCCGGGACGATCGCGACGGCCTCGCCGCTGGCGCCGATCAGCCGGCCGAACAGCGACCGCAGACGCTCGACATCGCCGAACCAGTCCGCGGCCGAGATCGTCCACGGCCGTCCGCGGCGTTCAAGCGCGGCCTCACCAGCAGCCCGAACCGCGTGGAGCTGGGGAGCGAGGTTCGCCGTGTTGAAGTACGCGATATCAGCGGGCACGTTGAATGCCGCACGCTGACCGGCTATCAGGTCGGGGCTCGTCACCGCGTCGTCGCTCGCCACGATAGCTCCCCTCTGAGCACCCCAACTCAAGGGGTCACGCGTGCGGACCGCGGTTCGCAGGCGCGACGCCAGAGCAGGTTCCGCGTCACCGCCTGCGATCGCGGTCCGGGCGCGCAACCAACACTGTGCCGAACTTCAGCGGTTGCGCCTGCAAGGCGTCCGCAAGCGATCGGTCCAGTTTCCCGGAGACGCTCGCGTCGAACTCACTCGATTGAGGGTGTTCAGGGGCGCGCTTCGAAGACGAGGTTGAACGGGGTCTCGGCGGCGCGCCGGAAACGCGTGAACCCGCCGGACTCCACGACTTCTTTGATCTTCGCCTCTCCGGCCTGCGCGCCGAGCGCCAGCCCGACCTCCTGGGATAGCGATGCAGGTGTGCACAGCAGTGTCGAGAACGAGTAGTACGCGCGGCCGATCGGGTTGAAGTTGTCCTCTACGCGGTCTCCCGCGTTCGGTTCGATGATCATCCACGTACCGTCGGGCTTGAGCGTGCTGCGCACGTGCCGTGCGGCGCCGACCGGGTCGCCCATATCGTGCAGGCAGTCGAACATCGTCACGACGTCGTAGTCCCCGCCACCGTACCCAGCCGCCGGTGCGGTCTCGAAGCGGACGCGGTCGGCGACGCCGGCGTCCTTGGCGCGTTGGCGCGCTGTCTCGATCGATCCACTGTGGTAGTCCGAGCCGACGAACGTCGAGTTGGGGAACGCCTGCGCCATCAGGATCGTCGAGGACCCGTGGCCGCAGCCGACATCCGCGACGAGTACACCGGCGTCCAGCTTCTCGCGAACACCAGTGAGCGCGGGCAGCCACTCACCGATCAGGTGTGCGTTGTAGCCGGGCCGGAAGAACCGCTCGCAGCCTTCATGGACGTCGTGCACGTGCTCGTGCCAGCCAAACCCGTCCCCGGTGCGGGCGGCCTCCACGATCTTCGGTGAGTCGAGCACCGATCCGAGCGCGATCTGGAAGAACCCGGGCAGATACGCCGCACTGCTCGAATCGGTGAGCGCCACCGTCTGCTCCGGCGGCAGCGTGTAGCCGCCCGTCTCCGCGTCGTACTCGACGAAGCCCCCCGCCGCCTGCGCGTTCAGCCATTCCCGCACGTAGCGCTCGGCGGCGCCGGTGCGCTGCGCGAGCTCGGCCGGGGACTGCGTTCCACCCTCCGCCAGAGCCCGGTAGAACCCCAGCTTGTCACCCATCACGACGAGTGCCATGTTCAGTGCTGCGCCGACCTCGTCGACGGCGCGGAACACGAACTGCATCAGCTTGTCACCGTCGACCTCGACGGATCGGTCAGTCGTACTCACGGTTTGCCTCCTTGGTCGTCCCGTTTAACAACGTCGCTTCAGTTCTCGTCCCACGCCTGCACGACTGTCTGTGCGGCGATCGCGCCGTGGTCGAGCTCGATCACGGTCGCGCAGAGCACATTGGTGCCGTCGCGATACCGGCAGGCCTGGGTGTAGGCAGCGCCCGTGTCGCCCCTGACCTTGTGTTGGACCACGTGCGTCATGTCGCGGTCGTACATGTCCTCGAGCCAGGCCTTGATTTCCTCGTGGCTGCGCAGGATCCGCGGGGAGCGGGGCTGGCTGACTCTGTCCGCGATCGTGACAACCGCGTCCGGTCGGTACATCGACAGCTGGGTGAGGGCGTCACGCTCCTCGGCGGCGCGTGCGAAGCGGTCGAGGTCGAAGGCGGTGATCGTGCTCATGGTTCCGTCCTCTCGGTCGGGGTGATCCGCGGTGGGGACGGCGTGGCCCGCCGTCCCGACGGCGTCAGTCGAGCGTCAGATGAAGCGGGAAGATCACGCCGTCGCGGTTCGGCCGGCGCGGCGGGCGAACGGGCGATGGATCGACAGCCTGATCCGGCGCGAAGCTGAAACTTCCGCGCGGTGGCGGTTGCGCTCGGCCTTGCGGAGCAGGTCATTGACGTGTTCACGCGCGGCGAGGTGGGTGAGGGTGGTGGCGGTCATGGTCTCCTCCGGTCGCTTGGAATGACGTGACACGAAGGTATGGCTAAGACCCCCGACCGCACATCGGGAGGACGACTAATCCTGGGCCTTATATTCGGCCGTTGCGAGCCTAGTCCACCGGTCGCGTGAGCCCCATCCGGTGCGCGGCGGCTGCGGCCTCGCCCCGGTTGGCGACTCCGAGCTTCATCAGGATGCGCGACACGTGCACGCTCGCGGTCTTGGCGCTGATGAACAGCTGCTCGCCGATCTGGCGGTTGGTGCGACCGTCTGCCAGCAACCCGAGCACCTCGAGCTCGCGACCGGTGAGGCCGAGCTCCTGAGACTTCGCCGGATCGGGCGGTGGGGCAGCCTCGGAGCCCAGCACGACGCGAGCTCGTCGCGCGAGGGCCTGGATCTCCTCGCGCAACGGTCGCGCTCCGAGCTCGGTCGTCACGGCGAACGCGCGCTGCAGCGGGCCCGCGATCTCGGCCGCGCGGGCGCCCGACATGGCGAGTGCCTCGCCGGCCCGAAAATCGGCGTAGGCGGCACGGAGGGCCGCGCTCAGCTCCCGCGAGCGCTCTGCCGCAACCTGCCAAGGGCCCGGGTCCCGCGCGCCGCGCAATCTCGCCAGCTCTGCCTCTGCCAGCGCCCGGAAGGCGAGCGCCTCCGGCGGTGGCCCGTCACCACTCGCGCGACCCAACACTCGGTCGAAGTCGCCGAGCGCAACGGCGGCCGACTTCGACGCTCGCGCTACTCCGTCGGGATCGCCGCGTGCGCGCGCGAGCTCGGCGACATCGGCCTGGACCCGCGCCGCGAGCCAGTAGAGCTCGGCGTTGTAGATCAGCTCGCCCTCGGACCGCTCCAGCAAGCTCCAGCCCTCCGCCAGACGCTCGCCCGCACGATCGAGCTCGAAGCGCTGCAACTCCAGCGAGACGCGCCACGCGCTCGCGGTGCCGATCAGCTGGGAGCCGCCCGAGCGCTGCATCAGCGCCCAGGCCCGCTCGAGCCGGCGCTCAGCGAGTTCGAAGTCGCCGCGCTCGGCGGCGATGCGGCCGGCGATGCTGGTGCAGCCGGCCACGTTGAACGCACTGGTGGCGCGCTCGAGCGCCGGCGACAGCACGCGCTCGGCGTCATCGAGGCGACCCATGCGCGTCAACCGCCAGCCAGCCTGCATCCGTAGCTGATCGCCCTGTGCGCGGCCCATCCCGAAGCGCTCGGCCGCGGCGATCCCGTCCATCCCCAGGGCAAGCGCCTCCTCGATCCGGCCGGCGTCGTCGATCGCCTGGCTGCCGTTGATGTACGCGCGCACGATCTCGTCGGGGGCGCCGAGCTCCTCGGCCATTCTGAGACCCTCACGGCCGGCGCGGATCGATCGGTCGCGCTCGCCCGCTTCGGCGTACACGATCGCCAACGAGTTCAGCACGTTTGCCTTGACCGCGCGCGCGTCGAGGAGCTCGGCGACTGGAATCGCCTGCTCCAGGCGCTCCGCCGCCTCGAGCATCCGGCCGGAGAGCATCAGGACGCGCCCCTCCGCTGCGAGCGCCTCGGCGTACTCGACTGACGGTGGCTCCGCGGGCACGAGCCGCCGGGCAGTGATGATGTGCTCGACCGCGTCCGCGCCGCGGCCGGCGTAGTGCATCGCATGGCCGATCCGCGTCTCCGCGGCGGCCGCGCGCAGCGGCTCATTGCGTTCGTCCACACCTGCCCGAGCCTGCTCGGCAAGCACGAGCGAGCGCTCCGCGTCACCCGCCCACCCTGCGAGCATCGATCCGCGCAGCAGCAGCTCGAACCGATCGCACCCCGCCACGTCTCGCGGCGCGTCGACGCGGTCCCACAACGCCAGCGCTCGATCCACGTGGCCGAGGGCCTCTCCGTAGGCGTGCATCCGCTCGGCCTCGTCGACCGCCGGAACCGCGACGGCGAGCGCCGCCGGCGCGTCACCGGCCGCGTGCCAGTGATACGCGAGCTCAGCCATCGCCCCGGTCCCGGCGTAATCGTGGTGCTCGGCCAGCGTTTCGGCGATCGTGCGATGCAACCGCAGCCGATCGCCGACGAGGGTGTCGTCGTAGATCGCTTCGCGCAGCAGCGCATGGCGGAACTCGTACGCCACGCCTCCCGCGCGCGCAACCAGCACATGATGGTCAACGGCCTCGCGCAGAGCGCCAAGCAACTTGGCCTCCGCGACGCCGGCGACGCTCGCGAGCAGACGATGGTCGACCGACCGCCCGACGACTGCTGCCGCGCGCAGCACCTCTTGCGTGAACTCGGCCAGGCGCTCGACCCGCAGCAACAGCGCTTCGCGCAGGGACCCCGGCAGCTCACCGCCGACCCAATCCACGCTCGCCAGCAGCTCCTCCGCAAAGAACGGGTTGCCCTCACAGCGGGCGAAGATCCGCTCGACCACGGTGCCGTCGGGCACGTGACCTGCAATTGCCTGAAGCTGCTCAGCGATCTCGAAACGCGCCAGCGCCTCGAGCTCCAGCCGCCTCGCCTGCCCTGACCGCTCAAGCTCGGCCAGGAACGGCCGCAGGGGATGGCCACGGTGCAGCTCATCGGGCCGGTAGGTGACGATCAGCGCGATCGCATCGCGGCGCGCGTTGCGAACCAGGAACGCAAGCAAATCCCGGGACGACCGATCGATCCAGTGCACGTCCTCCACGATCAACAGCACCGGTTGGCGCTCGGCCAGCCGGGCGAGAACTCGATACACCGCCTCGAACAGCTGCTCGCGCCCGGCGACCACGCCCTCCGCCCGACCGGATGCTGGCCAGAGCACGGCAAGTGCCGAACGCAACGGGTCACCCAACCCCTCCAGCGCCACCGCTTCCTCCATCACCCCACGCAGCGCCGAGATGATCGGCGAGAAGGCGAGCTCGCCCTCGGCGAGCTCAACGCACTCGCCGACGAGCACGAGCGCGTCGCCCGCCTGCGCGCGCGTCTTGAGCTCTGACACGAGTCGGCTTTTCCCGATTCCCGCCTCGCCGGCGACCAGCATCGCGCCGCCGGTTCCAGCCGCGGCGCCCTCGAGGAGCTGTTCGAGCGCACGAAGCTCGGCCGCCCGGCCGACGAAACGGGGCGAGGAGATCCGCCCGACCATCAACAGACCCCGGCGGCCAGCGACAGCAGCGAAACGACGACACCCGCAGCGACCTCAGCGGGATTGGCGAGCCGATAGCTAAATACCCGCCCCACGATTGGATTATCTACGCCATCCTCAGGTTTGGGAGGTGAAAGGGACCTCGCGTGGTTCGTGGCGACGCGATCGTGGTCTCTGACGTCGGGCCGCGTGTGGGATGTGGTCAGCGTATGCCGGTACAGCGCAGGTCGGCGTCGAGCGGGCCGATCCGGTACTGCGCAAGGTTCGGCGCCACGCCGGTGAAGCCACCGCTCGTGCAGTTCTGCCGCGCCTGAGCGAGTGTTGCGTCGGTTCCGGCCACCCAGTCGGCCAACTGGCCGTTGAAGGCCGTCGGTGTGCTCTGCGCCGTCAGCCCCGTTATGTCCCTCCACTGGGCGCTGGTGGAATAGATCCCGATCGGTCCGGTCGCGCCGGCGTTGTGTAGGCCGGCGATGAAGCCCTGCAGCGCGGCGATGTTGAGCGGGTAGGTCCCGGCCCAGCTCGACGTCAGCTCGACATCCAGCCACCACGGCGCGGTCTTGGTCGCGACCGGGTCGAGCGCGGCGGCGAGCCGGTAGGAGTGGGCGGCGCGCTGCTCGCCGTAGATGTACGAGCAGGCGTTGGTCAGCAGGCCGTTGCAGGCACCGTAGGCCGGCGCGCTGCCGGCGCTGGGCCAGTCCGCAACGCGATGACCGCCAGGGTTACCGGTGACGATGTACAGCGACAGGGGCGGCTGCTTCGGCTGCTTCTGTCCCGGCACGCCGCGGGCCCACTGCAGCTCGCCGCTGATACACGGGTTTGCCTTGTTCGCCAGCCCGCCATTGACACCGACGATCCCGAACAGCGGATTCGACGGGTAGGAACCCGAGCACTGCGGATAGGAGACGTCATAACCGGTGGTCGGCGGCGAGCCGCCGCTCACCACGATGACCAGCACCACAATGACGATGACGGCGATCGCCACCACCGGCACCCATGGCGCTCGGTACCGGGAACGGCTGGCACGCGGCACGCCCGTCAAGCTACCACGAGGCTGGGCACGCGCCGGGGCCGTTCACGCGACGGTGCAGCGTCCCGCTCGGGCGCCTGAACAGGACCAGCACTTGGGCGGACACAGCCGGAGCGGTGCTCGTAGCGGCGGAGTGGAGGCTAGTGCGCGTGGAACGCAACTGCGCAGCCTTTTGTTTCGCGCGGTTCATGCATCCGTGGGCCCAGCGGCAGGAGGGAACGTGACGACGATGGTTAGACCACCGCTATGCGGGCTGTCCGCAGCAATGGTGGCGCGGTGGGCGTCAGCGATGGCTCGGACGATTGATAGGCCCAAGCCGTGGCCGTTGTTGTGCCCTGTGCGACGAGTGTCGAGTCGTTGGAACGGTTGGAAGATACGGTCGATCGCACCCGGCGGGATCACTGGCCCGGTGTTGGTGATGGACAAGACGGCGTGGCCGTCCTTCGTGTCGGTCGATAGCTGCACGCTGCCCCCTTCGACGTTGTGCCTGATGGCGTTATCGACCAAGTTAGAGACGAGTCGATCGATGAGGTTTGGGTCTCCATCGAGGTGCGCTGATGTGGTTGTGGTGTCGATGTTGATCTTGAGACGGTCGAGCTCGGGGCGGTCGTGGCGAAGCACCGCGCGAGCGACGAGGGACAGGTCGATGGGCTCGTGGCGCTCTACTCCGCTCTCGCTGCTGGCGAGCGCGAGGAGAGCTTCGATGAGGGTCTCTTGCTCCCGGTTTGAAGTGAGCAGTTCCTCGCCAGTGGATCGCCAAATCTCCGGCGTGTTCGGATCGCCGAGTGCGACCTGCAGCAGGGTTCGTTCTCGTGTGAGGGGGGTGCGAAGCTCGTGGGAGGCGTTGGCGACGAAATGCCGCTGTGCGTCAAACGCCGCCTCCAAGCGGCCCAACAGCCGGTCGATCGTATCCGCGAGCAGGCGCAGCTCATCGCGCGGACCCGGCATCGCGAGGCGCTCGTTCAGGTTCGTATCCGAGATCCGCTCAGCGGCTGCGGTGATCGTCCGCAACGGCGCCAACGCGCGCCCCGCCACGAGCCACGCGAGCACGCCGGAGACGAGCACCATGACCGCCAGCGCCACCCCGTACCCAACCCGCAGGTCGTGCAGGTCGACGGAGCGCCGCCTGGAGAGCGCTTTCGCGAACGCCACAATCGCCGGATTCGGCGGATTGCCGTAGAGCGGCAAGTTTGGCTGCGGCGGGTAGTACCCGAACGCGAATTTGGTGAAGAGCCAGTACGTGATCGCCAGCAGCGCCGCGCCGCAGACCAGAAACAGGATGCCGTAGACCTGCGTCAGACGCCAGCGAACAGTCGGCTGGGGACGGAGCACTCGCGAGATGGGCTGGGCGAGCGTTCGGACGGTCTTCACAGCACTGACGATGCCGCAGCGCGGATAACCGCGTGGGCGGCTGTTAGCTGTTCTAACTTGCCGACCGCTGACCGGGGAATCACGCGAAGCACTTGCCGCCCAGCCCTACGCGAACGCAGGGGCATCACGATCCGCCGATCCGGTATCCGGCCTCGCGGATGGTTTCGATCAACGGCGGTTCGCCCAGCTTTGCACGCAGCCGGCCAATCGTGGTCTTGACGGTGGTGGTGAACGGGTCGGTGGCGTCGTCCCACACGTCCTCGAGCAGTTGCTCGGCCGAGATCGGGTTCCCTTGGGCGGCTAGAAGGCGCTCAAGCACGGCCAACTCCTTTGGGGTGAGCGCCAGCCGCCGCCCGGCCCGACTTGCCGTGCGCGCAGACGGGTCAACGCTCAGGTCGCCATATTCCAGGCAGGGAGCCGGGACGGCTGGGCGTCGGGCCACCGCTCTGATTCGGGCTACCAACTCGGCGAACTCGAACGGCTTGGACAAGTAATCGTCGGCGCCCAACCCCAACCCGTCGACGCGATCTTTCAGCGAGCTGGCGGCGGTGAGCATCAGTACCCGGCTCGGCGATCGTTCGCTGACAAGGGTGCGGCAAATGTCGTCGCCGTGAGTCCCGGGCAGGTCTCGATCCAACACCACGACGTCGTAGCTGCCGCTCCTTGAGCGGGCGAGGGTTTCGTCTCCGTCGACGGCTATGTCGACCGCCATGCCCTCTCGACGCAGCCCGCGCGCCAGAGCCTTTGCCAGGATCTCGTCGTCTTCAGCTACCAGGACCCTCATCGTCCTCTTCCGCTCCTAGCTCGCCATCGGTGTGGACCGGTTGACTGATATGTGCCATCCATCCGCCGAACTCATACGATGCCAGGCGGCAGGTGACACGGAGGTGCCAAACTCTGGCACCGTCCTGTCACCTGCCGTGTCGTACACAGATTACGAATGCCTGGCGAGTCGATGCGCCTGCTGTGCGAGCAGCGGCACCAGGATCTTGGCGTTGGGGCTCCCCCAGCCGGTGACCGGGTCCCAGCCCGGTCCTGCCTTGTAACCAGCGAAGACGCCGGTGGGCCACAGGACCGAGTTGTCGCCCGTGCCCACGTCGTGGAAGGCCCGGTGATAGGCGCCGCTTCGGGCAATGCTGTAGATCGCTGCGTTGACGAAACCAAGGTGCATGCCTGCTTCTTGGTCGGCCAGTGCTACCACGGCCGCCCACAATGGCGTTGCCGCGCTGGTGCCCGGGGCGGGAATCAGAACGCCGCCGGTGAACGTCAGCGCCATGGCGGTCGTTGAGTCCGCGTTGGCGGCTACGTCGGGGACGCCGCGGGTCACGCCGGTGCTCGGGACGCCGTTTTGGTATGAGGGTCGCTGGAACAGCCGGCTGAAACCGCCTGCGGAGGCTTCTGTGTCCTGGTTCCAGGCCATCTCGCCCTCGTAGGCGCCGGTCTGGAAGCTGGCGTTCAGGGCGGTGCCGCCGACGCCGAGCACGAGCGGGTCGGAGGACGGAAGGCTGACCTGAGCAGGCGGGCCTTTGTCGCTGATCACGCCGGTGTCCCCGGACGACGCGACGACCGTGACACGGTGATCTGCAGCCTGCTGCAGAGCGGAGTGGATCCGGGCCACCTCGGCTCGGGTGAAGAACGTCTCGCCATGGCTCCCGCTGATCGAGATCACGGCTGCATTTTCAGCGATCGCAGTGCGGACCAATCCCGTCACGGCGGCCGTGAAGTTCGCCGCGCTGGACACGGCGTTCTTAGGCACCAGGACTACGTCAAGGGTGGCGCCGGGCGCGATCGCGTGCACCATCTCGGTGTCCGTGACCTCCTCGGTGGTCGCGACATAGGGCGCACTTGACCCGGCGATCGTGGTCGTGATCTTGAGCTTGGCCGCGGGTAGGCCGAACTTGTGATCGAAAGCCGCCAGGTCTTGTCGGATGTCGGTGTATTGGGCGCCGGGGGCGTGCGCGAGATCGGGCATCACCACGGTCTCGCCCCTGCCAGTTATCCCGCTCCTGAGCAGCGGCGCCACGCCGTAGGCCACCTGGTACTGGCCCGGGCTGTAACACGGGATGAAAAAGCCAGGCGGGCCGCACGACAGTGGACCAGCCTGCGCAGCCGTATCGGCCGGTGCCGAGCGGGCAGGGGCGGCCGGTATGCCGCCAACTGTCAAGTACACCGTCACGACCGCCACCGCTGCCGCAGCGGCCAGTAGAAACAAGCGTGAGTTGCGAATCAATTTGGCGTGCATTTCATCTCCCATCCTTCGAGTGTGGACGTCAGTGTGGGAGTTATATGAAGTGGAAGGTGACAGCGCGGTGCCTGAATTTGTGACCTCGGTGTCACTTCAACCTAACATCGTGTAAAGGGCGGCGCGCGGCTTGATGCGACAGCCTCCGGAGTCACCCACGCACGCGCAGCGTCGGTATAACCGCGAAGGCGCCACCCGGCGTCTGCCGCGATCATTTGCGCTCGCCAACGCATTGCCTGCAAACTCAGCGATCGAGCATGTCGTTCAGGTGTCTGTGGTCGAGTGTCGAGCGCATCGACTCGTAGGTTCCGGCTTCGAGCATCTCGGCGGCCGCCTGGGCGGCGAGTGCGTAGGCTGCTTGTGTGATCGCCGATCCCGTTCTTTCGTCACATGCACAAGTTGATCGGCGAGGGCAAGGTCAAGCGGCTGCCGCCGAAGGACCCGCGGTCCGCGATCTACGCGGTGATGCTGTTCGACGAGTACCCCGATTGGACTTGCCCGACCGGGCCTATGAAAGGCATGTTCAAGGCACTCGCGCTCGTCGGCAAGGCGCTTCGGTTCGAGCTCTAACTCGACCAGTCTCTTCGCGACGGACGGAGTAACGCGTAACGCGTCCTCATCAGACCACCTGTCGGCCCCGGGCGCTCCGCGCACCCGGTCGTCGAGCCGTCGGCAAATAGCGGCCGGCTGCGCGTCACGCGGCGAGCGGCTGGCTGCCCTCGGCGGCCGGTGGCTTAACGGCGATCGCCTCTGCCGGCTCGCGCGAGGCGGCGGGGCGCGCTCGCTCGACGGCGCTCAGCGCGGCGACGACGTCGGAGTCGAACTGTGTGCCGCTGTGTCGCGCGAGCTCCGCGAAGGCCTCGTCCTGCTCCATCGCCTTGCGGTATGGACGGTCGTGGATCATCGCGACGTACGCGTCGGCAGCGTGGAGGATGCGGCTCTCGATGCAGATCTCGTCGCCGCGGAGCCCGGCCGGGTAGCCGGAACCGTCGATGCGCTCGTGGTGCTGGAGGACGATCGTTGCGGCCCCCGCGAATCCCCAACTGCTCAGCAGCGCGGCGCCCACCACCGGGTGGGTCTTGATGATGCGGAACTCCTCCTCGTTTAGCGGCCCCGGCTTGTTGAGGATGACGTCCGGCACCGCGAGCTTGCCGATGTCGTGCAACCGCGCGGCGGTCCTCAATTCATCGAGCCGTGCGTCGTCGAGCGTCAGCGCGCGCGCGATATCGACGCTCAGGATCGCCACGTGCACGCTGTGCTTGACGGTGTCGGGGTCCTTCTTCTGAAGCAGGTCGAGACCGACTTCACGCCGTGCGGGCGTCGCTTCGTGCGGGGTCTGACCACCCGCGATGCTGGTGCGATTCTTCCCTGTCCGTTTTGAGGCGTACAGCGCCGCGTCGGCGGCGGCGAGCAGCTCGTCACGCCTCAGCCCGTGCGCCGGGAAGCTGGCAACGCCGGCGCTGACCGTGACCGGGCCCGGCAGCGTCGAGACAATCGCGGCGACCTTCTGGCGTATCCCGTCCGCCACCGCGAATGCGTCCTGCTCGGTGGTCTGGCGCACCCCCGCATCCGGACGAGGCGTTCTGGCCCCAGCGCGCACGGCAGCGTCTCGGCGCGGTCGCGCTCACGACGGTCTCGGCATCCGGACACACGGTGCTCCGCACGCCCAAATACATTCGGCCGGCGACCCCGAGGTCGTGAGGGTTTGCCGGCGGGATGGTCCTCAAGAGCCCGCCCGAGCCGCCGCCGCAATGGCGAGACCCAGACTCGAACTGGGGACACCACGATTTTCAGTCGTGTGCTCTACCAACTGAGCTATCTCGCCGGACCGCGGTCGATGCTACCGGCTCAGCCGCCGCGCTCGCCGGCCGGCCAGCCCGCCCGCGGGTCGGGCAGCGGCGTCAGGCGAGACTCGATCTCGGCGCGCCGCGGCTCGAGCCAGGGGGGCAGGACGACGCGCCGGCCGAGCTCGCTCAGCGGCACCTCGCTCGCGAACCCGGGCCCGTCGTCGGCGATCTCATACAGCAGCCCGCCCGGCTCCCGGAAATAGATCGAGTGGAAGAAGTGGCGGTCGATGATGGGGGTGCTCCGCACCCCTGCGGCGTTCACGTGCTCGAGCCAGCGCGGGTGTTCGGCCATCGTCGTCCCCCAGGCGATGTGATGGATCGACCCGGCGCCCTGACTCAGCCGGGTCCCCTCCGGCGCGGGGTCGAACCTGATCGTCGAGCCGCGCCGCTCGCCGCGCACCTCGAACGTCCGCTCGTCGACCGCCGCCGCACCCAGCACCTCGACCAGCAGCCCCCGGCTCGGCTCGGGGCGCATGCTGTACGCCCGCACCCCGGCGAAGCCGAGCAGCGCATGCTCGCCCGGAATCTCCGGGTGGTGGGCCCGCAGCGGAGCGTCGGGCACGTCCTCGACGACCAGCTCGTGCTCGAGACCCTCGGGGTCGGCAAAGCGCACCGACGCCGGCTCGAACTCGCGCGCCACCTCGAGCTCGCCGAGGCGATCGGCCCAGAACGCCAGCGAGTCGGCTGAGCCGACGCGCCATACGACGCGATAGGCACAGCCGGCACCGACCCGGCCGCGCGGCGCACCCGGGTATTCGAAGAACGTCAGGTCGGCGCCGGGCGAGCCCTCCTCGTCGGCGTAGAACAGGTGGTAGACGGTCGGGTCGTCCTGGTTGACGGTCTTCGTGACCAGACGCAGCCCGAGCGTGCCGGTGTAGAAGTCGACGTTGCGCGGCGCATCGCCGGTGATCGCGGTGATGTGGTTGAGGCCGTCGAGGCGCATCATGCGCTCACCGCGGGCCGGCCTCGATCGCCGCGTCGGCGAGCACGACCATCGTCGCCTTCGTCCCGGCGCGCCACTGGATCGTGTACAGCACGCCGTACTCCTTCCACTCGATCGTCGCCGGCCCGCACGAGGCGCCGCAGGAGATCCCCCGGTAGGCGCCCCTGATTCCGTGCGCGAGCGCCACCCGCGTGTTCAGATCAATCGCGCCGGGGTTGCCCCAGAACTCGGCGAGAAAGCACGCCGTCGCATCGAAGCAGTTGCGGGCATAGGCGAGCTGGATGTCGTAGCCGCGCGACGTCGCGCCGCCCGAGCCGTAGAGGCGCGAGGGAGGTGCGTCGGCCGTGAGCGTCGCGGGCAGCAGCACCGCGACCCTGCCCCTCTTCGCGCTGGCGATCTGCACGGCGAGCACCTTGAGCAGGTTCGCCGGGCTGCTCGCCGCGAGCGCCGGCGCCACGATCGCCAGCGCCGCAACGAGCGCCAGGGCGCTGGCTCGGGGGATCGTCACGGCCACATCGTACCCCCGCCTTTGCGTCGCGAGTCACGCCGCCACGGGCGCGATACTCGCCCTCCACGACCCAAGCTCGAGAGGAGCGCCACAGTGGCCGACAGCCCGGACCAGCCCACCCGCGAACCGATGCGCCACCACAAGCACTACCAAGACGATTCGCCGTACGCCGGCGGCAGCAGCTTCATGGAACGGATGGCCGAGGGGGTCGCGAGCGGCATGGGAACCGTCTCCTTCGTCGTCATCGGGTCGGCAATCATTCTCGGGTGGGTGCTCATCAACGGAGCGATCCCATACCTCAAGGACACGTTCACGAACCTCAGCAACGGTAAGCAGTTCGACCCTGAGCCGTGGATCCTGTTGAACCTCATCTTCTCGGGCGTCGCGTTCTACACCGGCGCGCTGGTCATCATCGCCCAGAAGGCCCAGACACGGACCGACAAGGCCAACGAGACGGCCGCCGCGACGCACCGTGACGAGCTTTCTCAGGCCCAGACCGACCTGCTGCAGCAGAACACCGACCTGACGAAGCAGATCCACGAGATTTCGCAGCAGCTGAAGACCCTCACGGAGCAGGTCCACACCGCGACCTGCCGGCCGGCATCGTCGGCCTGACGCTCAGCCGGGCTGGGATGCCGTGCCGTCGAGGACGACGGGGCGCCGGCCGTAACGTTCTCGGAACGCGCGCTGTCTAGCCTCCAGCCTGAGTCGCTGATGGCGTCAACGAGCCGAGGAGCAATGCACGGGCGTGCGAGCGAGCCGATCGAGATGACCCGCCGCTTCCGCCTGGCGTCACCGACCACGGCGGTGTTCGTCGGTGTCCTGACGCTGGCGTTGATGGCCGTGGATATTCCGCTCCAGGCGGCGATCCACACGCTCTCGCCCTCCAACGCCTGGGAGCTCGAATTCGTGCTGCCGTTCACCTTGGTGGGCGGGGTGGTTGCCCGCCGCGAGCCGCGCAACCCGATGGGTTGGCTGCTCCTGGCTGTCTCGCTGGTGACGGTGCTCAACGGTGACGCCTCGGACTACGCGGTGTTCGTGTACCACTTCGGCCACCGCAACTGGCCGCTGGGCTCGCCCGCGGTGGTGCTCGATGCGCTCGGCTCGACCGCCGGGCTGCTGCTGATGCCGCTGGTCATTCTGCTGTTTCCCGATGGCCGCCTGAGCCCGCGTTGGCGTTTGCTGCTGCGTGGCGGTGTCGCCATCTACGCGGTCTATCTCGCGGCCCACGTGTGCATCGCCGCCGTGGCCCTCGGGCGGCGGATACCGGTGTGGCCGGGGGGCGGCGTCATCGGTGCCAACCACCCGAGCGGCGTCGCGGCGTGGAGCAGCGTCGCCCGTCCGATCGTCGTGCCGCTGTTCGTCGGCCTCTGCATCGCGTCGGTCGTTCGCCAGGTGTTGGGCTACCGAGCATCGACCGGCGTTCGCCGCCAGCAGCTGAAATGGTTGGGCGTCGCCGGAGCGATCAGCATCGTCAGCCTGCTGCTCGCCATTCTCGCCAACTCCGCGCCCACGGCGGTGTGGGTGTTCATCATCCTCGGCTGGGCTGCGGTACCGATCAGTATCGGCGTCGGCATCCTCAAATACCGCTTGTATGAGATCGACCGCCTGATCAGCCGCACGCTGTCCTACGCGATCCTCACCGCGCTGCTCGTCGGCGCGTTCATCGGCCTGATCGCCCTGACCACCGACGCGCTGGCGCTGTCGGGCCGCGTCGGCGTCGCCGCCTCCACGCTGATCGCCGCCGCGCTCTTCAACCCACTGCGCGTCCGCGTCCAACACCTCGTCGACCACCGCTTCAACCGCTCCCGCTACGACGCCGAGGCCACCGTCGCCGCCTTCACCGCACGGCTGCGCGACGCGGTCGACATCGACGTCGTCCGCGCCGACCTGCTCGATGCCGTCAACCGTGCCGTCCAGCCAAGCCACGCCTCGGTCTGGATCAAGCCGTGAGCGGCGCTCGAGCCGGAGCGACGCGCCACGCGTGTATGGTGACCCGATGGACGAAGGACTGCCGATCGCCTACCTCGTGCTCGACAAGGGCGTGGCAGTGCTCGCCTCCGACGGTGAGCAGGTGGGCACCGTGCACCACGTCGTCTCGGCGCCGGAGAAGGACATCTTCCACGGGATCGTGATCAGCAGCCCCGGCGGCCTGCGCTTCGTCGGTGCGGCCGACGTCGCGTCGCTGCACGAGTTCGGCGTTGACCTGCGGATCGACTCGGCAGCCGCGGCGGCGCTGCCCTCGCCGCACGGCGGCGCCCCGGTGTTCACCGAGAACCCCGGCGCTCAGCAGACGTGGCGCCACTGGGTGCACCGCCTGACCGGGCGCAGCGACTGGACCAAGGAGACCTAGGAGCCGCGGCGATCCGCGCGGCGGCTCGCAGCGAGCTGCGGCGAAAAGACGCGGGGCCGGCCGGTGCGAGCCGACCCCGCGCGCGTGTCTTTCCCCTGGCGTCCGCAGGAGGGGAGAGGGAACCCCGGACGCAGGCTCAGTGGAGCAGGCGCAACGTGTTGTCTCCGTCGTCCACCTAGACGGCTATGTCCGTTAGACGCCGGCGGGTGGCCGAACCTTCCCGACGCGGTGAAACTGACGCCGTCAGGAGCCGCGAACGGCCGCGGCGAGCCGGTGCCGGCCGACTCGAGACCGATCCGCGCGCGGCCTGAGCGCCCACGCCAACGAGCGAACGAACGGCTGGGTGGCAACCCGCAGGCCGGTGGATCACTCCGGCTGATCGAGGTCGATCGGCGGGAGGTCGCGCACCTGGTCCTTGGTCAGGCTGAGCCGGACCCCGTCCTTGACGTCGTCGACGGCGCCGATCGGGATGGCGACCCGCTTCTTTCCCCACAGGTGGCCCTCGTCGAGGAGCACGTGTGTCACGTGATGGTCATTCGGATCGATGACGAGCCCCTGGACCTGACCGATCGGCCCATCCGTCGCGTGCACGTGCTCGCCGCGGCGCACCTCGACCTCGCCGACGGGCACGCGGTCGTAGATGACGGCCTGCGGGCCGGCGCCCATGCCGCCCATGTTCATGCCGACCATGCCGATGCCGACGTAGGGCAACGAGAGCATCTGCTCCTGCCCGTAGTTCCAGTCACCGCTCGCGCCGGGCAGAAACTGTGTCTCGACCGCCGTCTCCAACGCGCCGAACTCGGTGGCGGTGCAGCGCAGGACGATCCCCTCGGCCGTTGGATCGACGAGCTCGATCGGCACGAGGCGGCCGGTCCCCTGGCGATTCTTTGGTTCGACGACGAGGAGCGTGAGCGCGCGGGCGACCGGATCGACGACCACGCGTGTCAGCTCGCCGCAGACGCCGTCGCTGCACGAAACCTCGCTGCCTATCGTGAACTCCTCGGCCTTGTCGCTCATAACGGGGCTCCTCTCGTCCGTCGAGTCTTGCACACGACGCTGTGGAGTTGCCCTCGGCCCCGCGTCGGCAAACGCAGCGCGTCTTCGGCCCACCAGGCGATGGTGGGCGTCGCGAGTTGCCGCATGTGAGCCGGTCAGGCGGTCATAATCGGCGCCGAAGTCCTACCGCCGAGCACAAGGGGGCATGCCATGCCGCGACGCGCTTTCTCCAGCCGACTGAGTGCCGTGATCGCCTGCGCCGCGGCGCTGGCTGCAATCGCCGCCGCCACCTCCCCGGCAGCCACGACGGCCAGCACGCCGCGCTGCGCGACCTCCGAGCTCGTCATCTGGCTCGAGACCCAGGGCAACGGCGCGCTGGGCAGCATCTACTACAACCTCGACTTCACCAACCTGTCCGGGCATACCTGCACGCTGGTCGGTTATCCCGGTGTCTCGGCCGTCGATCTCGCCGGACACAAACTCGGCAGCGCGGCCTCGCGCGACAACTCCCACGCGCCGGTCGTGGTGAGGCTCGCCATCGGCGCCAGCGCGCGGGCGGTGCTGCGGATCGTCGAGGCAGGCAACTTCCCGTCCTCTGCCTGCCGCCAGGTCGCCGCCGCCGGGCTGCGCGTCTATCCGCCGAATCAGACCGCGTCGAAGGTCGTCCCGTTCCCGTTCTCGGCATGCTCGCGGAGCGGGCCGGTCTATCTGTCGGTGCGGGTCGTGCTGAAGGCGTAGCGACGCTCGCGCGCAGCCTGCTCGCCAGCGGCCCGGCGCTACGGCACCGGAACGGACGCTTCCGGCTGATCCGGATCGACTTCGGCTGTGTCCGTCGTCGCAACGCCACCGTTGCGGCGCAGGAGATCCTGGAAAAAGCCCTTGCCGAGCACGCTCAGGACGAGCAACGAACCGAACAGGACGACTGCGTCGATGCTCTCCCGGCCCTGTTTGGTCCAGTAGTCGTCTTCCAGGTTGAGCCACAGCGCGAACTCGTCGAGGGTCAGCGCCGCGCCGCCGCCGTAGGCGACCGAGGTGATCCGCGAAGCCCGGCGCTGTTCGTTCGTGCCGATCTCCAGCAGCCAGAGATAGCCGACGACCAGGAGGCCGGTGATGCCGAACGTCAGGTGGTGAATGTGGCGGCCGCCGGGGGTGATGTTCCGAAACGGTCCGCGGTTGGCCCTGATCGCGTGGGTGATGGCGCGCACCGTCGCGAAGGTGACGAAGAAGGCCCCGGTGGAGAACAGCTGGCGCTCCTTGCGCCGATCGCTGAAGTGCTTCTCATACAGCGCGCGCACGTCCCGGTCGGCCCACGCCCAGCAGAACGACTCTCGCCGGCGTCGCGACGACGGCTGGCCGGCGGTAGCCATGCCCGATAGCCTAGCCGCCGCTGCCGTCGCCTCTGAGCTGTCGGGTTCTCCTCGGCGTCCCGCGTCCCGGCGGCGCAACCCGGCGCAGACGTCACGCCAAGCGTGGTTAGACTGCGAGCGTGCCGATGTTCCTCGTCGTGCTGACCCGTGACGGACCGCAGTGGGCTCCATCGCGGCCGCTCGAGGAACAGTCCAGCTGGCGCGCGCACGCGGACTTCATGGACGAGCTCGTCGAGACGGGCGTGATCGTCCTGGGCGGGCCGCTCGGCGACGAGCACCGCGTCGTGCACGCGATCGAGGCCGAGTCGGCCGACGCCGTCCGCGCCACGCTCGCCCGCGATCCTTGGAGCGAGACGCATCTGCGGCTCGCCACGATCGACCCGTGGACGATCCGCCTCGACGGCCGAGTTCGCTAGCCGGGCCTCGCCCGCGCGATCACTCGACGGGACGCTTGAAGATCTGCGTCGTCGCGATCGGGAATCCGGCGGTCTGATAGCCCTGCGCCGGCGCGACGGTGCTGCGCTCGACGGTGTTGCTGACCAGCTCCCAGCCGTCGGCGCCGAGTTCGTTCAACAGCTCGAACCCGAGCGTGGATGGCTGGCCGCCGTCGTAGCGGCGGGTCTCCACGCCGGGGACGCCGGGTCGCGAGATGTGAAACGCGCCGTCGAGCGCCCAGGTCTCCGAGCCCTCGGCAGGCGGCGTCGCGGTCAGGTTCCACGAAACGACGAGGTACTCCCAGTGGGTGCTCATCGCAGCAGTAGCAGCAGGTTGATCGACGTGGTGGCGGCCTCTGGCGGCTCGCTGCCCGCCGGAGATCTCGGAGGCGGTGTGAGCTTGGCTTCGATTACCTCGCCAACCTTCGGCCCTCCCGGCCAGACCTCGCGCTTCATGTTGAACTTCGGTAGCAGCCTCACGGCGCGAACCCTACCGGCTCGCAACCCAAAGGTCGCTCAGCCTGCGACGACGCGCCGGAACAGGTACACGCAGATCGCCGCCACGACGAGCGCCAGGATCGGCAGCGTGGCCCCGATCACTCCGACGACGGACAGCACAAGCCCGACCACGCCGACCACACCGGCGACGGCGCCACCGACGGCGAGTTGGTAGGCACGTCGCTCGCGCACGCGCCGCGGGGTGTAGCTGCCGCGTTTCTGCAGGCCGTTCACGCGCCGAGCATAGCGCCCGCGAGTGGTCCGCCCCCAAGGCCACGTGAGAGCTCGCCGCTGGTCAGCCGAGCCGACCGCCGTCCTAGATCCCAGGACGAGGACGGAGTACATTCGGCGCGTCGTCGACAAGCCAGCGATCGGAGGGGAAATGCCGAGCTATGTCACCCTGATCAACTGGACCGATCAGGGCGTGAAGAACTACAAGGACAGCGTCGACCGCTACGAAGCGGCCAAGGCGGCGATGGGCAAATTGGGCGTCAGCTTCACCGATATCTATTGGACGGTCGGGCAGTACGACCTGGTCGGGATCGTGGAAGCGCCGGATGACGAAACCGCGACGGCCGCGCTCCTGGCGGTCGGCGCGCAGGGCAGCATCCGCACGACGACGATGCGCGGCTTCAGCGCCGGCGAGATGCGGGGCATCATCGCGAAAGCAGGCTGACTTTCAGCCACCGTTCAGCACGCCAGCCCCAGGCCCAAACGCGGGTCCGGGGCTGACGTGGTCTGCCCGTCGCTCAGCCGCAGTTGGTGGCGGCGCTGCTGAGCACCGTGAAGCTGGCGTCCTCCACGACCTTGACGCGGCTGCCGTCGGACTTGGTGACGATCACCTCATAGGCGCCGGTACCGTCGGTCTCCGTCGTGGCGCTTGTCACCGTTCCCGGCACCGCCGCGAGCGCGGCCGCCGATGCCGATGCGAGAGTCGCTCCGGTGAGCGCCGTCTCGGGGCTCCTCGGCGACTGGCTCGGTCCGGAGCCGTTGGCCTTCGTCGCCTTGCTGACACGGGCGTGGTGCGCGTGGTGCCCGGTCGCGGCCATGGCCCCGACCGGCAGCGCGAACGCGATCGCGACCGCTGCCGTGGAACCCACCAAGACCCTGCCTATCCTGCCGGTCATAACGTCTCCTTCGTTTGAGGGGTCCACCACCTTGCGGTCGCTCGCTAACCGGGCGCTTAAGGTCGCCCGGCAGCTTCATGGGAATCGCGGCCGGCCGGCAGCGCGGCGCGACTGCTCGCAGCGCTGGGCTATGCTCGCGCCTTGCAGACTCGGGTGGTGATTCTGGGGGCGGGCTTTGGCGGTCTCGAGCTCGCGACGACGCTGTCGGAGGCGCTCGGCGACGACGTCGATGTGACGCTTATCGACAAGAGCGATGCCTTCGTCTTCGGCTACTCGAAGCTCGATGTGATGTTCGGCCGAACGACGCTCGATGCGGTCCGCCTTCCGTACCGGCAGATCGCGAGGCCCGGGGTCCGGTTTCTGCAGCAGACGGTCACGGCGATCGACCCCGAGGCCCGCAGCGTGACCACCGACGGCGGGGTTCACGAGGCCGACGTCCTCGTCGTGGCGCTTGGTGCCGACTACGACTTCGACGCAACGCCCGGGCTCCTCGACGCCGGCAACGAGTTCTACACCGTGGCCGGCGCCCAGCGGCTGGGCGAGCTGCTTCCGGCGTTCACCCAGGGCCGGGCGCTGATCGGTGTCTGCGGGGCACCGTTCAAGTGCCCGCCGGCGCCGAGCGAGACCGCGCTGCTGTTGCATGACTATCTCTCCGCGCGGGGCGTCCGCGACGCTTGCGAGATCTCCTTCGTCCTGCCGTTGGGGAGCCCGGTCCCGCCATCGCCCGAGACGTCCCAGGCGCTGGTCGCGGCGTTCGCCGAGCGCGACATCGCGTTCATTCCGGGCCGCCGCGTGAGCTCGCTGGACGGGGGACGTCGCGTCGCCGTGCTCGACGACGGCAGCGAGATGCCCTACGACCTCTTCCTCGGCGTGCCCAAGCACCGCGCGCCGGCCGTGGTGATCGCGAGCGGCCTGACCGAGGATGGCTATGTTCCGGTCAGTCCGGCGACGCTGGAGACACGGTTCCCCGGTGTCTACGCGGTCGGCGACGTCACCACCGTCGGCGCGCCAAAGGCGGGGGTGTTCGCCGAGGGAGCGGCGCGCGTCGTCGCTCAGTCGCTGATCGCGACTGCGCGCGGCGGCGAGCAGCCGGCGCCCTTCAACGGACGCGGCATCTGCTACATCGAGTTCGGTGCCGGCCGTATCGGTCGCGTCGAGGTCGACTTCCTCTCTGGGCCGAAGCCGACCGGCTGGTTCGGCGCGCCGTCCGAGGCGCTGGTCAAGGAGAAGCAGCACTTCGGCGCGAGCCGGCGCGCCCGCTGGTTCGGACTCTGACGGTTTCGCAGCTCGCCATCGAAGCTCGCGGGACAGGCTGGGCGTGGAGTGCCGGCGGCGTGCGCTTGCGCAGTTGGTGGCTTGGGCGGTAGCGTGAGCACGTGACGTCCGGATGGCCGGAGCTCGCCTACCAGCAGTGGAGTGAGACCTGCGACACGCTGCACGCGCACACGCAGTTGCTCGGCAAGCTGGCGGTGGCGCTCGCTCCGCCCGAGCCGCAACTCCAACACGCGGCGCTGCGTTTGACGGCGCGGGGGTGGGAGACCGCGCCGCTGCCGGCGCCCAACGGATCCGGGGCGCTCGTCGTGGCGCTCGATCTGCGAACGCATGAAGCGGTCGTCGAGCACAGCGACGGACGCGTGGAGCGGGCCGCGCTCGCGCCGGACCGCTCGGTCGGGGACGTCACACGCACCGTGCTCGCCGCGGTGCGTGGTCTCGGCGGCGCCGTCGAGATCGATCCGACGCCGCAGGAGGTTCCCTGGAGCGCGCCACTCGACCAGGATGAGGACCACGCGCACTACGACTCCGCGCAGGTCGCTTCGTACTTCGCCGCGGCGACACAGGCGGCGCTCGTGCTCGCGGCCTTCCGTGCGCCGTACCGGGGACGCTCGACACCGGTCAACGCGTGGTGGGGCTCGTTCGACCTTGCCGTGAATCTGTTCTCCGGCCTGCCCGCCGATCCGCCGTCGACCGACTTCATCATGCGCAACGCGATGGACGCCCAGGAGGTCGCGGTTGGCTGGTGGCCCGGCGATCCCCGCTACGAGAAGGCCGCCTTCTACGCCTATGCGCACCCGGCGCCCGACGGATTCTCGGACGCGACGCTGTCACCGGCCGGCGCGCGCTGGGAGCCCGCGCTCGGCGAGTTCATCCTCGACTGGGACGACGCGCGCTCAAGCCCCGATCCGCGGGCGGCCTCGCTGGAGTTCGCCCGGTCGGCATTTCGTCATGCCTGCGCGGTCTGCGCGTGGGATCCGGCGCTCTCGGCCACCGCCGACGGAATCCCGCCGCCGCTGGCCTGACACCGGCGTGACCGCGCCAGCCGGGAAGCGGTCCCTCCGGCTGGCGCGGCGATCCGGCGAAGCGGCGTGCCGGCTACGGCGTCGGGTTGGTCTGGGTTGCCGTCGTCGAGCCGGCGGCCGTGCTTGAGCTGGGGCCGTAACCGCAGCCCGCTCCGATCGGGTTGTCAAACGAGCCGATCGACTGCACGCCGTCGGCGCGCAGTTGCGGGAAGGCGGCCGCCGAGTGGTCGGTCTGCATTTCGAGCGCCTGCTGCAGCTCGGCGGCGGTGAGCGGCTGCGTGCTGGTGATGTAGATGTCGTTCGGCTCGGTCTCGTAGCGGGCCGGGTCGGTGAACGGGCACTGCGTCGTCGTGGTCCCACCGGTTATGTGGTAGGCGTACGGCGCGGTGGCGCTCGAGCCGGTGGTCGCGGTGACGAAGGTGCCGGTCGCGCCGTCCCAGACGGGGAAGCTTGAGACCGGCGCGGCGCTGGAGCCGCCGCCGAGGTCGATGACGCCGAGCGCGTCGCCGGCCGCCAGCGCGCTGCCGGACATCACTGCGAAGGCTCCCAGGCTCAGCGCGCTGGTACGGACCGTCTTGCGCCGGCGCTGGCGGCGCTGGTGGTCCTCGCGGATCGCTCGTCCGAGCTCGGCCTTGAGCTCGAGCAGGCTGGGACTGAGTTCGGTCATGGGCTGACTCCCTTGGTGATTGTGCTGCGCATTGATTGAAGCCCTCGAAAGACGCGAGCTCGCGCGCTGACCGGGCTGCAGCGAAGGCGCGCGGCGACCTCCTCGTAGCTCAGCTCGTCGATGACGCGGTAGCCGATCGCCGCACGCTGGCCGGCGGTCAACCCGGCGAATGCCTCGCGCACCTCGCCGCTCAGCTCGTGCGCGTCGAGGCGCGCGGGAAGTTCCTCGATACCACCGTCGTCGCGGGTGACAGTCGCCATGCCGAGGCGCCGGCGCCCGACCGTCTCGATGCGACCGCGTCTGTGGTGCTGGGAGACGAGGTGGCGGGCGATGCCATACAGCCACGCGACGCCGGATCGCTCGTCCTCGCCGCGGAATCGCCGCAGGCCCCGCCACGCCTGAGCAAACGTCTCGGCGAGCAGATCATGGGACACCGTCGCGTCGCCCGTCTGCGCGAACAGCCACTGACGAAGCGCCAGCGCATGGCGCTCGAACAACGCTTCGAACGCCGCGGGGGCACGGCGAGCGGCGCGGATCAGCTCGACATCGCTCTGCTCGGCAAACGGCTTCGTCGGGTGCTCCATCTATCAGGTAAGTGGCCGCAGCGCGCAAAACGTTACGGCCTGCAAGCACCGAGACCGTGCCGCCTGGAGCGCAACGCTCGTGGCGCCGGATCACCGGCGACCAGAGCGGCGAGTCGTCTCCGGCTGACCGAGCACCGACGTACCGTCATACCCGATCGAGATGATGTGACCATGAGCATCGAAGCCTTCGACGTGATCGTTGTCGGTTCGGGGCCCGCCGGCGAAGTCGTCGCCGGGGAGCTCGCCGGCCAGGGGCGGAGCGTCGCGATCGTGGAGGCGGCGCTGGTCGGCGGTGAGTGCGCGTTTTATGCGTGCATGCCGTCCAAGGCGCTGCTTCGCCCCGCCGAGGTTCTCGCCGAGGCGCGCCGCGTACCGGGGGCCGCCCAGGCGATCACCGGGCCGTTGGATGTCGCGGCGACACTCGCACGTCGCGACGAGGTGATTCACGGACTCGACGATTCCTCGAAGCTCGGCTGGCTCGACGAGCGCCGGATAACACTGATCCGCGGTCACGGACGACTCGCCGGCGAACGCTGCGTGACCGTCGACGATCAGAGCTACGAGGCACGCAGCGCAGTCGTCGTCGCCGTCGGGAGCACCGCCGCCGTCCCACCGATCCCCGGCCTCGCGGATGCACAGCCGTGGACAAGTCACGAGGTCACCACGGCGCGAGCGATCCCGGCCGGTCTCATCGTGCTTGGCGGCGGGGTGGTCGGCGTTGAAATGGCGCAGGCCTACAGCGAGCTCGGGGCGACGGTGACGATCGTGGAGGCGCTCGACCGGCTCGTCGCGGGCGAGGAGCCCTTCGTCGCCGAGGAGTTGGGCGCGGCGCTTCGCGAGTGCGGTATTGACATCAGGCTCGGGGTGACGGCAGAGGCGGTGCATCGCGATGGAGAGGTCGTCACGGTCGAGCTGAGCGACGGTCGATCGGTCGAGGCGGCAGAGATCCTCGTGGCGACCGGTCGGCGATCGCTCACCGGCGACCTGGGGCTTGAGACCGTGGGCCTCGAACCAGGCGAGACGATCGAAGTCGATGACACGCTTCGCGTGGCGGGTCTGCCGTGGCTCTTCGCGGTTGGTGATGTGAACGGACGCTCGCTGCTGACGCACATGGCGAAGTACCAGGCGCGCGTCGCCGCGCAGGTGATCGCCGGCCGCGAGGCGAGAGCAACCCGCGACGATCACGGCGCGCCGCGGGTGATCTTCACCGATCCACAGGTCGCCGCGGTGGGGCTCACCCTTCAGCGCGCCCGGGACGGCGGGATCAACGCGCGCGCCTACGACGTCGCAACCTCCGACACGCCGGGCGCGAGCTTTCACGGGCGCAATACACCGGGCACCTCGCGCCTGGTGGTCGACGAGGATCGCTCCGTGATCGTCGGCGCCACGTTTGTCGGCGCGGAGGTCGCGGATTGGCTGCACGCTGCCACAATCGCCCTCGTCGGTGAGATCTCGCTGGCGCGGCTGCAGGAGGCGGTGCCGGCCTTCCCCACGCGCTCGGAGGTGTGGCTGCGCCTGCTCGAGCGCTGGAGCGCCGGGACGCCGAGCGCGTAGCCGCTCGGCGTCCCGTCCGCCCAGACTCCGCCGGACCGATCGCGCTCAGTCAGATCGGGAGTGGCTCCGCTCAGTTCGGCCAGGCGGGCTGCTCCATCTACCAGGTAGCTCGCCGCGCAGCACAAAACCTTACGGCCGCACGGTGTTCAGGTGCCGCCACCCGCCTGCATGTCGGTCTCGCTGGCGTGTTAGCACGCCAGTCGCCAAGGAGGTGAGGTACCTTGGCCCCTACGCACCGCTCCGTCCCCGTCTGATTGGATCATCTGAACCATGGCCGAGGGCCGCCTGAGCCGCACCGAACACGCGTACCGCTTCCTCACCCGGGAGGTCCTGCGCGGACGTTGGGACGCCGGCGCGACAGTGTCGACCTATGCCCTCGCCGAGGAGCTTGGCATCAGCCGAACACCCGTGGCGGAGGCGCTCAGGAGGCTGGAAGGTGAAGGGCTGGTCGAGATCATTCCGCAGGTCGGCACCCGGATCGTGCAGCCCGACCCGGGACCGGTCAAGGATCTGTTCGCGCTGCGTGCGGCGATCGAGGGAGTGGCCACCGCGGCTGCGGCGCGCAACATCACGGACGCGCAGTTGAGTGAGCTCGAGCTCACTCTGGGCCGGCTCGAGGGTTCCGCCGCGATCGGCGACCGGACAGCCTATGAGGAGCTCTACCACGACTTCCACATGCGGCTGATCGCGGCCGCCGGCATCCCGCAACTCCTCGACGCGGCGCGCAGCATCTGGACGCCGCTGCGCTACCGGCTCGCAGGCCTGCCGCTCGGCACCGAGCAGCTGGCCGAATCGGTCCGCGAGCAGCGTGAGCTCTACGCTGCGGTCAAACAGCGCAGCGACGAGCGCGCACGCGCTGCCGCAGAGCGCCACGTCAGGAGCGCCGCCGCGCGTTTCCTGGTGCCGCTGGGAGCAGCCGGCGGGATCGGCGGTCTGGTCCATCAGGCACTGATCTATGGCGACGAAGACGAGTTCCTGGCCTCGACGGTGCCATTCATCGTCCAGGGACTCGAAGCAGACGAGCGTGTGCTCGCGGTAACCACGCCGGCAAACCGCGAGGTCCTAATGCGAACACTGGGCCGGCAGGCCCAGGACGTGGAGTTTCGCGATTCGGACGAGTGGTACGAACTTCCGGCGCACACCCTGCTGAGCTACCAGCGCTACATCCAGTACTCCGATCGCAACCGCGTGCGCGTGATCGGCGAGGTCGCTTGGAAGGACAACACACCTGAATCCATGGCCGAGTGGACACGTTACGAGGCGATCCTCAACGTGGCTTTTGCGCTCAACCCGGTTTCGATCATGTGTCCCTACGACGCCCGGAGGCTGCCCAGCGGGGTCGTGGCCAATGCCCGCCGTACACATCCTAGAATCAGCAACGGCGCCACGTCATCGCCGAGTGAGAGCTTCACTGACGTTGCCGTGTTAACACGAGAGCTCGACAAGGCGAGTCTGGCTCCGCCGCGCGGTTCGGTCGCCATGCACTCGATCACACCCGACCTGCGCGACACGCGCGGCTTCATCCTCGAGCAGGCTCGCGGGGCGGGCCTGGCGGGCAAGTCGCTCCAAGACGCCTTCCTGGCCGTGCAGGAGGTCGCCGCGAGCGTCATCTTCCATGGGCCGGGACTCGGCACGATGTCCGCCTGGGTCGAGAACGGCGAGCTGATCTACGAAATTCGCGACGACGGGAGCGACTCGTCCGACCCACTCGCCGGCCAACTGGTGCTCGCCCCGATTCTGATGTCTGAGCCGCGCGGTCTGTGGCTGGCCCGCCTGCTGTGCGATCTGGTGGAGGCGCGCTCCCACAACGGCGGTCTCACCGTGCGTCTGCATATCGCGACGCCGTCGCGCTGAGGCGGCGAGCGGCGCCATGGGCCTGGATACAGGCGAGACGAGCGCGCACCGGCCCGACTAGCTCTTGCCTAGGTGCTAGCATTTTTGTGCGTGCTAGGCGGCGGAATATGGCCGCCTTGGCACCCCAAGGAAACGTGATCGTCCAAGCTTCGTCTCTGTCTTTCAGCCCAGCGAACGACCCGGTGCTCATGCTGGTCGTTCCGATTGCCATCGTCGGTCGGCTTTGGGGGCTACGGCCCGCGCTCTCGGTGGCGGGGGCCGCCGTGGCCCTGGTCGTGGCGCACCGATGGGCGTTGGGCTGGCAGATTGGAATCGTGGGTGACCTCAGCCGAGCCACGGCCTTCATAACCGTCGCAATCCTCGCCGGCAGCCTTCAGCAGCAGGGCCGACGGAGCCGGCGCGTCGGGAGCGCGGTCTCGTCCACCACCGCGCCCGCCGCGCGAGCCGAGGAGCTGTTATCGCGAAGGGAGCTCGAAGTCCTGGCCATCGTGGCCGAGGGCGCGACCAACGCCGAGATCGCCGCGCAGCTCTGCATCGCCCAGACCACCGTTCAGACCCACGTCAAGAACATCCTGCGCAAACTCGGCACCAGCAACCGAACCCAGGCGGCGACTCGCTACCTCCGCGGCTGAGGCGGCGAATAACGACCAGTGTCGGCATGGCAGCGACACGGCGATCCTCGCCCTCCCTCGAAGCGGGGGGCTTTTCCCGACAATCACCCAGTTCTGGGGATTGCCACAGCGCCCAGGAGCCGTGATATTCGTGATGTGGATCAGGAGAGAGCTCGCGAACGCCCCGTCTCCTGCTCGGCGGAGGCGGGGATGCGGGCGCCTGATACCGGGCTGCGGGCACGGCACCCGAGCGAATCAATGCCGTGCACGCCGCCTCATCGCACGCCGCGGAGGCGCCAGCAGGTGGACGAGCACGCGCGGAGGCGCCAGCAGGTGGCCGAGCACGCGCGGCACCGCGGCGCGTGGGACGCGGCGCTCGAGCGTCGCCGAACGTTCGACCGTTACATCCTCGGACGACGCCGAGGCATCCATCGACCAGATCGCGCGCTGCACACCCGAGCGCCCCACGCCCGGCGCCCGGGATAGGTGCGGCGGGTGCCGGCACGCATCGTCGTGGTCGCCAGCGGCAAGGAAAGCATCGAACTCGCCGACTTCCTGCTCAGTGCCCGCGGATATATCGCGCTCACCGCCACCAACGGAAAGGTCGGCATGCAAATCGCGCTGCTCGTGCGGCCGGACCTGATCCTGCTCGACACCGACCTGATCCGGCTTGACATCCGGATGCCCGGGATGGACGACCACGGGGTGGTCGCAGCGATCAGAGGCCAGCCTGGGCTCGAAGATACGCGAATCCTGGCCATCACGGCGTCGACCGAAAGCGGCGAGCCGCAGCGGCTCGCCGCGGCAGGATTTGATGGCTACATTCAGAAACCGATCGACCCCGCGACGTTCCTCGAGCAGGTGGAGCGCTTCCTCCCGAAACAGCCAAGGCCGCGGGACCCAACCGCAGACCAGCCGTGACGTCGGCCCTCACCCCCGACGATCGCGCAGCCGATCACGAGCTGCATCGGGCCGCCGACCTATCCCGCGCGGGCCAGCGCAATCAGGCGGTCAAGCGGCGCCCAGAACGCGCGTTGCGCAGCCGGGCTCGTCGCCTTGGGGGCGGCGTGGGTGGCGGCGAGTTCGGGGGAGGAATGGACGACCTCGTAGCTCTTGAGCGGCGGCGGATGGCTTGACAGCCAGTTCCAGAACGCGTCGGCTCCGGCGCTCCCGGCCTCGGTATCAGCATCCCCTACCTGGATCAGGACGCGAACGGACGGGTCGAGCACCGGCAACTGCGCGCCCGGGATCATGCCCGCTGGAAAGGTTGCCTGCACGGCGCGCGGAACCGGCAGGTGCCACGCGCGCGCGTTCGCTGCGTAGTAGAAGGCGAGGCTCGCTCCGAACGAGTAGCCGAAGGCGACAAATGGCACACTCGGTTGGCCGAGACGAACGTATCCGGTTCGGATCGCCGCTGCGAAGTCCCGAACGCGCGTCACATCGGCGGCATCGCTGCTGCCGAGTTGGTAGTTGGGAAAGATGACGGCGCTGCCGCCGGCGGCGAGGTGGTCGAGCCACGGCCGGAACTGATCGACCCACGGATGTCCCGGAGAGGGCGGTGTGAGTTTCCAGCCGTGGCCAAAGACGACAACGTCACGCAGCGGGCCGCCAGGGAGCACCAACCACACCACGGCGCCGCCGCGCCCGTAAGGCCCGGCCAAGCGGTCCGCGCGCACATTGCCGGCGGCAAACGGCGCTCCGGCGACAATCGCGCTACCGAGGACACCGGCACACAGGACGCCGAGCAGCAGACGCGTCCAGCGCCGCTTCGACCCCGCGGCCTCGCGCTCATTTTCGCGCCGATCACCAAACGCGCTGGATCGCATAAGCGGTTCCTCGGCTCACCGACGGCCGGCTCACTATCGGGGAGCTTCCCTACTCCCCGACCGCCTGCGACCCGGGCCACACGACCTCGGGGTTCTGAATGGTCGAGCCGAGCATGAAGTTTTGATAGAAGAGCCCCGTGTCACGAGCCGACCAGGCGACGTCGTAGGGCTCCCCGGAAAAGGTGTGCCCTATCTCGAACGATGTCGGGAACACCTTGGGGAGGCTGGTGCCATTCCAACACACCCAGCGGATCAACTCCTGACTCATCCAGTGCCTGACCTGCGTGTCGGAGACATCACTGCCTCCTTCGCGCAGCTCGGGACTGGCCAGCAATTCCAGGGATCGGCGCGCCCCTTCGCTGGTGATGATGTGAGCGTGTGAAGTCCACGTCAACGCTCGCACGACGCGTCGGCCTCGATCCTCGGGCTCGACTTCCATCTGGTTTCCGAGAAAGACGAAGTCGACGTCGCGCGGCGTGTCCGCCCAGTAGCTCGGCCCGAGGCTGCCCACGTCGGGGCGGGGCAGGACGTCGTCTTCGAAGATCAACAGGTACGGAAGACCTTGCTCGACGACCAGCCGCCACAGTCGAAACTTCGCGAGTGCGCAGCCGACCGCGCCCGGGTCGACATCGGGGCGGAAGGACCAGCCTTCCGCCGCGGCGACCTGGCGCACGTCAGCGGTGTGGGCGTCCGCGCCCTCGGTCAGCTCGACGTTCGCAAACCCGACCTCGCGGAGCTTGGCCAGCGAGTACTCGGCTCGGGCACGGTGACGTGGCAGGTACACCATCACGCCACCGCGCGCCCTCAGTTCGGCAAACGTCTCCGGAATCGGCATTCACTCACGTCGTTCGATTTCCTGACCCGCCCGTGGCGCCCAGCGTACAGCGGACGGCCGAGCCAGATCAGCTTCGGCAAGCATGGAGCTTGGCCCGACGCTCGCAGACGTTTCGCCCGCGCTGACATCGGAGCCCGCAGATCAGAGAGCGTAATGCACGTGATACCGGCGGATGAAGGCCCGCGCGGCGGCGTAGGGGTGGCGCAGCTCGCGCGCCTTGCCCGCGCAGTCGAGCAGGAACGAGCCACCGCCGTAGCTGGCCCCGTCCGACCAGATCAGGCCCGGAATCTCCGGGCAGACCAGGCGCGCGGCGGTCGACGCCCCGTTCCCGCCGCGCGCTGCGTACGGACCTGCGATCAGTACATACCGGGCCTTGTGAGCGGCCACGAGCGCTGCCAGCTGCGGGCCGTTCATCGCCGGGTCGGTCGTGTTGTAGCCGCCGACCGCCGAGGCCGGTAGGCCCAGCAGGATCAGCGGCGTTGCCTGATCGGAGGACTGCGTCAGCAACGTGTACGGCTTGGTCGCGCCGTGTATGTGCAGGTAGTGGATCAGTGATAGGTCGGTCTGCAGACCCGCGCTATTGACGCCGTAGGTTCCCTGACCCGGGTAGCTGTAGGGCCCGGCTGCGGGGAAGGTGCCGTTGACGGGTGCCAGCCAGACGCTGAAGCTGAAGATCATCGGCGCGACCAGCAGTGCAGCCACCGCGACAGCCACGGCCCAGCCGGCGCGCCGGCGCGCGAGCGGGATCGCGATCAGCGCCCCGACACAGAGCACGACGAGCGGGATCCGCCACCACAGCGGATCGCCCTCGCGGTTGATCAGCACGAGCTGCGCCGCGACGGTGCCCGCGACCGCCAGCACCACCAGCAGGGCCGGCAGATGCCCCCTCAGCGCCGTACGCGACTCGCCGTCGCGTACGAGCGTCGCGAGCGCGACACCCCCGGCGCCGACCATTGCGGCGACCCCGGGCCCGAGCGCCGAGGCGTAATAGGGATGCACGATCCCGGCCGAGAAGTCGAGCGTCGCCAGCTCGATCAGAAACCAGCCGCCGAGCACGAACAGCCCCGGAGTTCGGCGGTCGCCCCGCCCGCGCACGGCGAGGCCGAGCGCGAGCATGCCGATCAGCGCCAGCGGCACGAGCCAGCCGGCCTGGCCGCCGAACCCGGCGCCGAAGATCCGCCACGGGCTGCGCGCGCCGGCAAAGGGAACCGGCTCGAGCGCCCGGTGGCGGCCGGTGCCGGCGCGGGGAACCGGCGCTGCCGGCGGCGGCCGGTGGGTGGCCAGGAAGCGGTGCTCGGCCGCCGTCAGGCCGGGCGAGTTCACCCCCGGGCGGACCAGCGGAAACGTTTGGGCCCGGGTGAGAGAGAGAATGGTCGACTTCCCCGGGCCGCCCTGCTCCCCGCCGACCCGTCCGACGCCGTTGTAGCCGAAGACCAGCTGAAACTCGGAGTTCGAGGAGGTGTCGCCGATGAACGGCCGCTGCGAGGCCGGCGTCAGCTGGACGATCGTGATCCACGACAGCGCGACGATCGCGAACACGGCGCCGGCTGCCGTCAGCTGCGCCAGGCGCCGCCGCAGCGACCCCGGCGCGCACACCAGGTAGCCGAGCCCGATCCCCGGAACGCAGAGCAACGACGCGAGGCCCTTCGTGTTGAACGCCAGCCCGGCCAACACCGCGCACCAGACGAGCGTTCGCAGACGCCCTGAATCGATCGCGGCCAGACCCGCGCCGCACGCGGCGAGCATCAGCAGGATCAGCAGCGGATCGACGCCGGTGTCACGCGAGACCGCGACAAACGACGGAAACACCGCCAACGCAAACGCGCTCACCAGACCAGCGAGCGAGCCAAACCGCGGCGCGACGATCCGATAGATCAACGCCACGGCGAGCACCGCGCAGATCCCCTCCGGGATCAGCAGGCTCAGCGGCGCGAAGCCGAAGAGCTTCGCACTCAGCCCCTCCAGCCACAGCCCCAGCGGCGGCTTGTCGACCGAGATCAACCCGTTCGGATCCGCGGTCATGAAGAAGAAGGCGTGCCACGAGCGCAACATCGACTTCACAGTCGCCGAGTAGTAGACGTTGGCGTAGCCGTTCTGGCTCAGCCGAACGAACTCGAGCAGTCCGCTCAGCACCAGGATCGCCGCGAGTCCGAGGTGCACCGGCGTGACCGAGCGAGAGCGCCGCGGCGCGGCGCCCTCGCGCCGTGGCCGCGCCGGCTCGGCAGCTCGAGGTGTGATTGTCGCCATGTGCAGAGAGCCTCTGGCGGAGCGCACGTCCGACACCGCCCGCGCAGGGGTCAGAGGGTAGCCGCCGCGCGCCCTAGATGCGCGGCCGATTCGTGAAGAACCCCGTGCTCGCCTCGAGCGCGTGCAGACCTACCCGCGAGGGGCGCCTCGCTCACTGACGGGTGAGGCGTGCTTCACATCCGGCGGAGCGGGTCGAACGGCTTGAGTTCCTGTGGGACGCGGCCGGTTTCGAGCATGTCCGCGATCGCGAGGCCGGTCGCTGGCGCGAGGGTGACGCCCAGCATGCCGTGACCGGTCGCGATCAGCAGGCCGGGCAGGCCGTCGACCGGGCCGAGTAGCGGCAGGCTGTCGGGGGTTGCGGGTCGCAGCCCTGCCCATCCTCGGCCGGGCGTTTCTGCTGCGGCGGGGCGCCATGAGCGTAGGTACGGCAGCGCGTCCTTGATCAGATGTTCGATCCTTCTGGCGCTGACCGAGGTTGTTCGCGCGGGCAGCTCGAAGACGCCGGCGACCCTGACGCCGCTGTTGAACGGGCTGACGCCGAGCTTTGGTTCGCTCAGGTAGAGCGCGGTCCGGGGCGCCTGGCCGTGTCCCAGCAGATCGACCGAATACCCCTTCGCGCCGATCAGGGGAAGCCGCACACCGAGTGGCGTCAGCAGTGCAGCGGTGGCGGCACCTGCTGCGATCACGACGTTGTCGGCCGCGACGATCTCCTGATCCTGGAGTGCGACGTGCCATCCGCTTGCGACCGGCGTGATCTGCGTCACGGACGCTCCTTCGCGAATCGCCACGCGCTGCCGGCGCAGCTGAGCGGCAAGCCCGACCATCAGCGACTCCGGCTGGACGTAGCGGTCCACCGTGGTGTGGAACGCGCATCCGACCGAGTCGCTGAGGGCGGGCTCGAGCTCACGCGCCTGCGCGCCGTCGAGCGCGGATAGCGTTCCCTGATAGCCGGCCTGCACGAGTTCGTCGAATAGCGTCTTGAACCACGAGAGGCCCGCTTGTTCGCGCGCGACGATCAGCATGCCGGTCGAATGGCTCTCGAACTCGATGCCCTCGGCGTGGTAGGCGTCGAACTGTGCGAGCGTCCGGCGGTTGAGCTCGACGAGTGCGAGCACGCCGCGGCGAAAGGCATCCGGGCGGCAATGCCGCCGGAACTGCCACAGCCAGCGCAGCCATGACGTGTCGAGAGTTGGCCGGATGACCAGCGCACCGTGCGGGTTGAGCGCTGCGCGCAGGCCGGTCGCGAGCATCCCGGGCGCTGCGAGCGGCATCGAGAGGCTGGGAACGACCCATCCGGTGTTTCCCCGTGATGCGCCGGCTCCAACTGTCGCCCCCTCGAGCAGGACAACGCTCATCCCCCGCTGAGCGATGGCATGGGCACACGCGAAGCCGACGACTCCACCGCCGACGACGGCGACGTCGAGCTTCGCGCCTACGCCGTCAGAGTCGTTGCTCATGCCGTTCGCGCGCGCGAGTGGCGCGTTCGCCGTTGCCGAGCAGAGCGTGGCTCGCCATGTCCGGCGAATAGCGACTTGCCGGCGGGGTTCGGCCGAGGGCCTCCGCCATGCTGCGGATGTGGTGCGGACCCGCGCCACAGCACAGGCCGAAGTAGCGGACCCCGAGGGCTGCGGCGCTGATGGTGAAGTCCGCGATCTCGTAGCGGTTGCAGAGCAGCGGATCGAGCGCCGTCGGAAATGCGCGACCACCCGGAGGCGACGGATAGCCCGCGTCGCAGAGCGAGACGAATGCGGGCGTCGCGTCCGTCGTCCGGTAGGGCACAGGCAGGGCGGCGACGGGCACGTCAACCGCCGCGACGATCGGTCCGAGCAGCGGGAGCATCGTCTGCGGGCCACGCATGCAGTTGAGCCCAACCACGGCCGCCCCGGCGTCGGCGAGCCGCTTGCACGCTTCCGCCACCGCTACGCCGTCGAACGTCGAAGGCTCGCGGAAGATCGCGAGCGTGGCCACACACGGAAGCCCGGCCTGGGTGACCTCCTCCACGGCGAGCAGCGCCTCCTCGCAGAAGGGGAACGTCTCAGCGATCACGTAGTCGACGCCCGCGTCGGCGGCCCAGCCGACCTGCTCCTCGAACATGGCCTGAGCGAGCAGGTGCGTCGCCGGGTCATCCGGCTCGAACAGGTGCGTGTTGCAGATGTTTCCGGCGAACAGCGCGTTCGACTCGGCGGCGACCTCTGCGGCGATCGCGAGCGCGGAACGGTTCAGCCGTTCGAGGTCGTCCTCGCGTCCAACCGCGCGTAGCTTCTCGCGGTGTGCGTAGTAGGTGAAGGCCTCGACGACGTCCGAGCCGGCCTGCACGAACTCACGGTGCAATGCCGCGACAGCTGCGGGGGCCTCGAGGACAACCTCCGGCACGAACGGTCCCGCCTGCACGTAGCCGCGCCGCTCGAGTTCGAACAGGTAGCCCTCCGCGCAGACGATCGGACCAGCGTCGAGGCGTTCGTGCAATTCCATCGCGGCGTCCTCCCTCTCCGTCAGTATATGAGCGTGCTCGATCATATACTGATCGCTGTGACCCGGTCAAGGCCACGTCCTGAGCGTCCCCGCGTAACGCTGGTAGCGCCGTCTGCACCGGCATGACGCAGACCCCGGGACTCCCTCGCAATCAGTCGCTGAGGCGCGCGGTCTCGATACTCCGCGTACTCGCCGAACGGGCGGAGCCAGCGACGACAACCGAGATCGCGACGGCCGTGGAGCTTCCGCGTGCGACGACGGCGCGGATGCTCGCAACCCTTGCTGACGCAGGCTTGGCCGAGCGCCCCGACGAGGGCGCCGGATGGGTCCTCGGCTATGAAGCGACGCGTCTCGGCCGCGCTGCTGACCCCTATGGCGCCTTGATCCGCCGCGCGCAGAAGCTCCTCGAGCAACTCACCGCGGATACCGGCGAATCAGCGGTGCTGGCGGTTACCCGCTTCCCCTTGGACGTCGAGATCGTCAGCCAGGTTGACGCGCAAAACCTCCTGGGCGTGACGAACTGGATCGGCCGCAGGTTCGGGTTGCACGCCTCGGTCAGCGGGAAGCTGGCGTACGCCCGGCTCCCGGACGAGATTCGTGAGTCGCTCATCAAGGACCAGCGGTTCGAGCGATACACGGACAAAACGATCGTCGACCCGGAACGGTTTCGGGACGAACTGGACCTGATCCGCCAACGCGGGTACGCCTGTTCGGTCGACGAGCTGGAGATCGGCCTGACGATGATCGGCGTCGACGTTCCAGCCGGCCCTCAACGCGCCGCGGTCGCATCTGTCGGGATCATGGGCCCGACCAGCCGCCTCGTTCCGTCGATTGACGACGCCGTGACCGCAGTGCAGGAGGCAGCTCGCCAGCTGTCGACGCTCAACTGGTGAACGTCCGCCCGCCCATCGCGGCGAGCCGCGGCGAACGGTAGAGCTGCAGTCGAGCCGTGGCGAGTCGCGTCCGGGACGCGGGGCGGTCATCCGTCGCGAATCCATTCGAGCACCCCGATCCGCCCACTCGTTGAGCGCGACCGGCGGATTAAGGGCAAACTGGCTGCTGATGCTCTTCCTCGCCACCGACTGGACGACGATCTCCTCGTTGGTCACGGGTGGCGGCACGCTCGTGCTCGCGGTTGCCACCTTCGCGGCGGTCCGGTCATCGAACCGCTCGGCGCGGATCGCCGAGGCGGCACTGCAGGAGCAACGCCGACCCCTGCTCGCCCCGTCTCGCTTGGAGGATCCGCTGCAGAAGCTCATGTTCGTCGACGAGCATTGGGTCAGTGCGGCCGGCGGTCGCGCTGCCGCCGAACACGTCGACGGCATTGTGTATCTCGCGATCAGCCTGAGGAACGTCGGCAGCGGAATCGGGGTCTGCCAGGGCTGGATCGTCAGGCCCGGGGTCGGCACGTCTCAGACCATGCCCACGCCGGCAGGGCTGGAGGAGTTCCGGCTCCAAACGCGTGACCTCTACGTCCCGGCCGGCGACATCGGCATGTGGCAGGGGGCACTCCGCAACCCGGACGATCCTCTGCGCGCGGCCACTGCGGAGGCGATCGACGAGCGCCGGCAGATCACGATCGAGCTGCTCTACAGCGACCAGGTCGGCCTGCAGCGGACGATCACCCGCTTCGGCCTCATTCCGACCGCGGATTCGTGGCTCGCGAGCGCAACGAGGCATTGGTATCTCGATTGGGATGGCCCGCGGCCAGAGCGCGACGTGCGCGCGGCGGTCGATGTGATCCAACGCGATCGAGAGGCTGCCGAGGAACGAGCGGCGGCCAGCGAGATGGCGGTCGCAACAGACGCCGACGGCGCAGCTGCGCACCCCGGCGCCGCCCCCGAGACGGAAGGCCTCGCGTGACCTCGCGGCAAGCCGCGGCGTGAGCGCTCAGCCGACGCAGGCAACGGCGAACACCGCGAACCACGCGATCGCCGACACGTAGAAGCCGCGCTCGATCGCACCGAAGCGCATGCGCAGCGCGGGGTAGGAGCGCGACACGATCACGCCTGCGAGCGAGACGGCCATCGCGATCCCGAGGGCTGTCGAGACCGGCGCCAGCGCATGCCAGCGGTGCCCGTCGCGCAGGACGGCCGCAAGCTTGAACGCGGCGATCGTGGCGCCCCCGAACGCGGCGCCCGCGAGCAGCCCGTGCGTCCGGCCGGTCGCGGTGCGCGGAGCGCCCGGGGCGTCCATCGGGAACCAGCTGATCGCGGCTCGCGCGGCGGCGAAGATCGCCAACAGGACGATCACCGCGCTCGCGCGCGAGCCGGCCGCACGGTCGATCCCGACCGCCAGCGCCGCGCCAGCGACGGCGAATGCGATCGTCGCGGCGCGGTAGCCCGCACGGAACGGCGTGATGCTGTACTGGCTGACGGCGTTGCGGATCGGCGAGAGCCCGGTCGGCGCGAGATGCAGGTAGCCGAGGCTCGCCACGGTCGCCGCGAGAGCGGCGAGCGCGATCACGCCCGCGACGGTCACGAGTGGCTCCGCACCGATATGCAACCAGGTTGCATATCGGGAAGTATGCCCTCGGGTGCGCCCGTCGTCAAGCATCCCGCACCTGCCTCGCACTCCAACCCGGCAGCTTGATTCTCCCGCCGAACGCGCGTTGACACCGCGCGTTGGGACAGTCGTCATGGCCTAGCGCATTTAGTGCGTGCGGCTTGCCGCGAAGTACCGATGACACGGGGCCGTTTTCGAGCAATGGTGATAGCGCGGTCTAAGTATTGGTTCAGGAAGGAGGATCGCCATGACAGCCCTGCAAACCCGCGACGAGAGGCCATCGCTCCGTGAGTCGGAGTTGCCAGTCGTTGATCGGGCATCGCTTCGCGAACTCGCGCTCAAGCAGATCGAGCGCCGGCGTCGGTTCTTGATGCGCGCCGTGTCGTGCGCCGTCGCGACGGTCGCACTCGTCGCGATCTGGGCGATCACCGAGTACAACAACGCCGGTGGCTGGCCAACCAACGGCTTCAGCCAGAGCTCCAGCATCCCGCACGAGTGGAATGTCTGGATCATCTACCCGGTTCTCGGCATCGCGCTGTTGCTCGCTCTCGACGCCTGGAGGACCTTCGCCTACAAACCGGTATCTGAGAGCCAGATCCGACGCGAGATGGATCGGCTAAGCGGAACCCCGGCGTCGACAGCGCAGTTCGCCCCCGATGCCGCTGACGCCGCTGCCCGTGTGCGACCGCACCGTTTGGTGACAAGGAGCGGCGAGCGGTCGGGACGGACGCACAGGACCTCGGCAACGGGGGACTCGCGATGAAGATCGAGTATTTGCACGCGTCTAAGTACGGCAACGGCGCCATGGTGGCGGCGGAGTTCAAGACCCAGATGGCCGCCAAAGGCGTCGTTGTCGACGTTCATCACATTCGTGAGGTGAGACCGACAGAGCTTGCGCCGGCTGACCTCTACGTGTTCAGCTCACCTGGGCGGTTCGGCAAGCCGATTGGCGGCATGCGCCGCTTTCTGAAGAAGGTCACGCTGACCGAAGGCACGCGCTACGCGGTCCTGACCACCGAGGCCCCACCGAAGCCCGACAAGAGGACCGGACGAATGCCGTCCGAGGAAGAGCTGGCCAAGTGGCAGCGCGTCAGGCCGATCATGAACGAGATCCTCCAGGCCAAGGGTCTCGTGAGGGTCGCCGACGACAAGGTTCTTGTGACCAAGCTCAAGGGGCCACTCGAAGAGGGATGGCAGCAGAAGGTGGAGGCGTTCGTCGCACGGATCACCGCGAGCCCGGGCGCTCAAGGTTCCGGAGCCGCGCCTATCGCGGCAGCTGCGTGATCCCGGTCGAGGGGAAGCCCGTGACAACGTACCGGCACCTCTTGCCGGTACGTTGCCGGGCGAAAGGGCTTCCCCCGGCTGTCGGAGTCCTCACGCTCGCGGAGCGCTACTGGTTTCCGGTGCGACGTTGGTTGCGTCGTTGGGGGACGACGCCTGACGAGCTAGCCCGCGTGATGCCCGGCGATGCTCTGATCCCCAATCGCGGAGTTGGCATCGACCGTGCCGCGGCACCCCGTACGCTCTGCGCATGAGTCGCTACGGAAAGCGGCGTGACCTGGTCGTGCATGAGCAGGAGCCGTTCAACGCCGAGACCGGGCTTGCGGCGCTGGCGGAGGGTCCGCTGACCGCCACGGACGCCTTTTACGTACGGGGTCACGCCCCGGTACCGGAGATCGACCCCGCCGCGTGGCGGCTGCACGTGCACGGGGTCGTCGAGCGGGAGCTGGACCTCTCGCTGGCCACCTTGCGCGAGGCGTTTCGCGAGCGCGAGGTGACCGCGACGCTGCAGTGCGCGGGCAACCGGCGCGCCGGCCTGATCGCTATCCGCGACATTCCGGGCGAGGCGCCGTGGGGTCCGGGCGCTACCGGTACCGCGACGTGGACCGGTGTCGCGCTCGCTGACGTGCTCGCGCTTGCCGGCCCGTTGCGCGAGGCGGCGCACGTCGGCTTCGACGGCGCGGACCTCTGCTCGGAGGCGAAGCCCGCGCAGCGCTTTGGTGGCTCGATCCCGCTTGAGAAGGCGTGTCGCCCCGAGGTGCTGCTCGCCTGGGCGATGAATGGAGAGCCGCTCCTGCCCGTCCACGGCGCGCCGCTGCGCGTGGTCGTGCCCGGCTACATCGGCGCGCGCAGTGTCAAGTGGCTCGAGCGGATCGAGGTCCGCTCGAAGCCGTGGCAGGGGTACTTCCAACACGTCGTCTATCGGCTGTTGCCGGAGGACGGGATTCCGGGTCCGGGTGAGGGGATCCCGCTCGGTCTCGTTGCGCTCAACTCCGCGGTGTTGTCTCCGGCCGATGGCGAGACGGTGGCGGCCGGCCTCGTCGAGGTGCGCGGCTACGCGTTTGCGGGCGGGGAGCGACACGTCGCGCGGGTTGATGTCTCACTCGACGGCGGCGCGAGCTGGTCGCAGGCCGAGCTGCTGGAGGACCTAGGCCGGTGGGCCTGGCGCCACTGGCGGATCACGGTCGACCTCGCACCCGGAGAGCACGAGATCCTCGTTCGGGCCTGGGACTCCTCGGCGGCCACGCAGCCGGAGGACGCGGCGGCGCTGTGGAACCCGAAGGGCTACGTGAACAACGCCCGCCCGCTGGTCCGGGTGCGGGCCACCGCCGGTTAGCTCAGCACGCAGTGGGAGAGACACGCGATGCCGGATCGACCCAGGCGGGTGTGGACGAGTTGAAGGCGATGAACGCTGTCAGGCGTTCGTGGCCGTCGTGTGAGGCTGTTCGATCGGCCAGCCTTGATTCTTCCAGGTTCCGACCCCGCCGTCTGCGACGTGGATGACCTGTGCGGCGCCGTGGCGCAGCAGCAGCGAGCAGGCGACGGCGCTTCGCTGGCCAGACGAGCAGATGATCGCGATCGGTTGCTCGGGGTCGATGCCGTCGGGCACTGCGCCGATGTCGTGGTACGGCGTGTGGAATGAGCCGGGGATATGGCCCTCTTCCCACTCGGCTTGCTCGCGCACGTCGAGCACTTGCACATCGTCGAGTCGCTCGTGTAGGGCCGTGACGTCGACGCGCTCCACCGACCCCGTGGGTCGCTTCTCCTCGCGCCAGCTGGTCATGCCGCCGGCGAGGTAGCCGGCGATGTTCCGGATCCCGACCGAGGCCGCCAGGTGAGCGGCGTGGGTGGCGTCGGCGTCGTCGCGACCGACGAGCACCACCTCGCCGTCGCGGTCGGCGACCCACGCGAGCTTCGTACCGAATCCTGCACGCACTGCCGGGTTGCAAACCGCGCCCGGGATGTGGGCGTCGTCGTACTGCAGGTCGGTGCGGACATCAACGATCAGCGCCCCGCCGGCCTGCTTGCGCTCGAGCTGACGCGGGGTCAGCGGCTGAACGGTGATCGCATCGGACACGAGCGGGCCGCGGTTCAGCGCGACGATCGCCTCGAGGTTCGGCGGCTGCGGCCTGAGCGCTGAGGTCGTCGCGTGCACAAACTCGTCGATGTCCAGCTGGAGCAGTTCGTTGTGTGCACGCTCATACGCGATCGTGGAGCAGACCTTCATGTCCATGCCCGGTCCGCCGCATAGCGAGCCGCCGAGATGGCCGGGCCAGACCTCGCACTCGCCAGGCAGCGCCAGCACCTCCTCGTGCAACGAGTGGAAGATCCCCTGCGCGCCCTCGTGTTTCTCGACGGCAAGGTCGGGGCGCGCGATGTCGCCCACGAACAGCGTGTCGCCGCTGAGCACCGCCCATGGCTCTGGACCGCGCGCCGTGTCGATCAGCGCGAAGGCGGTGTGCTCGGGACGATGCCCGGGCGTGTGCAGCGCCCGCACCGTGACACTGCCCAGCTGGAGCTCCCAACCGTGATCGAACGGCTCGTTGTCGTAATCGGGTTGGGCGAGGCGGTGGATGTGAATGGTGGCGCCAGTTGCCGCCGCAAGGCGACCGTGGCCGGAGACGTGGTCGGCGTGGTTGTGGGTCTCCAGCACATGCTCGATCCGCACGCCCATGTATCGCGCGAGCGCGAGGTACTCCTCGATCTCGAGCTTCGGGTCCACCACCGCGGCCACCCCGGCAGCCTCGTCGCCGATCAGGTATGACGCGCAACCAAGGTCGTCGTGGGTGATCTGCCTGAAGAGCATCGAGCACCTTCCCGTCGGTCGGAACTGCGGCGCGGCTCGGCCCCGCCCAAGCCATCATCCCATCCTTGACCTTGCCGGCATCCACGGCCGCGTTGGGCGCGGTACGGTGGTCGCGTCGAGATGCCGCTGTCGGTCAGCGCGTCTGTCTTCTCAGTGCGGCTGCGGCACGATCCGGATGTAGGGCTTCGGTTCCGTCCAGTTCCCGAAGAGCTCTTTCGCCTGATCGTTGGAGACCGAGCCGGCGATGATCACGTCCTCACCCTGCTGCCAGTTCACGGGTGTCGCGACCTTGTGGTTGGCCGTCAGCTGCAGCGAGTCGATCACGCGCAGCACCTCGTCGAAGTTGCGTCCGGTCGTCATCGGGTAGATGAGGACGAGCTTGACCTTCTTGTCGGGCCCGATCACGAAGACGTTGCGCACGGTCTGGTTGTCGGCGGGTGTGCGCGCGTTCGGATCTCCGGCGACGTCGGCCGGCAGCATCCCGTAGAGCTTCGAGACCGCGAAGTCCGCATCGCCAATGATCGGGTAGTTGGGCGCTTGGCCTTGGGTTTCCTCGATGTCCTTGGCCCAGTCGGCGTGCTTCTCGACCGGGTCGACAGACAGCCCGATCACCTTGACGCCGCGGCGGTCGAACTCCGGTTTGATCTTGGCCATATAGCCGAGCTCGGTCGTGCAGACCGGTGTGAAGTTCTTTGGATGCGAAAACAGCACGGCCCACGAGTCGCCAAGCCACTCGTGGAAGCGGATCGATCCCTCGGTGGTTTGCGCCTCGAAGTCCGGTGCGACATCTCCGATATTGAGAGTCATGCCTTCCCTCCCCGTTTGATGATGATCTGACGCAGCACGTTGATTGCTCCCGATCGTGTTTGCGGGCAAACTGTAACCCGTAAAGCCGCCGTGTCACGGCTATTCGCGTTTCGCAACCCGCCGTCTATCTTCTCCCTCAGGCCCCCACGGGAGAGGCGAGAGCGGGTTGGCGACCTGGACTAGGCCGGGGCCCCTTGGCTCGGCCGGGGTCGACTCGTCGCGCGGCCGCCGCGCGCGTCTGCAACCAACTCAGCAGACGCTCGCGGATAGCAGCGGGACAGCCGTGGGCGTGATCGGGTTGTTCAGGCGTCGCGGTACGTGACGCGGATGAGTGCTGTGGCGAGGGCGATGGCGGCGTATGCGCCGAGGACCGCGATCGCCGCGTTGGGCATGAGCAGCCCGCTTGAGTGGTGGACGGTGATGGCCGCTTGGATGGCGGTTCCGGGCAGGTACTGGCGCAGGCCGGCCGGGAGAAGTTGGCCGAGCGTGACGCCTCCGACGATGATCAGCGTGAGCGTCGTGGTTGCCCCTGCGGTGTGGCGGATGAGGCCGCCGAGGCCGACGCCGATGATCGCGACGAGGCTCGCCGCCACGGCACCGAAGAGGATGGCCCGCGGCACGCCGGGGTGGTTGAGGGCCACTTGTAGGTGCTTGGTGGCGAAGATCCGCTGGCCGAGCTCGAACCCGGCGACATCGCACAGCAGCGCGACCGGGAGCACGAGTGCCGCCACGGTGGCGGCCTTTGCCGCCAGCACCAGTCGCCGGGCCGGCATCGCGCTGAAGGTGGAGCGGATCATGCCGGTGGAGTACTCCGCGGTCACCGTCCTCACGGCGAGCGCTCCGAGCAGCGTGGCGACGATGATGACCCCGAACAGTGACGCGCTCGTCGCGTCGAACGTCCCGCGCTGCTGGGCGGTCAAGCTGGCCTGCGAAAGGTCGACGGCGCCAGTGAAGCCGATTGCCACGGCAACGGCGAACGCGGACGTGCGCCAGGTCGAGGGCAGGGTGCGGAGCTTCGTCCACTCCCCCTTGAGGTGGCGGTTGATCGTGGTGGCCGGTCCGGTGCGTAGCGGCGTGGTGTGCGTGATCGCGGTCATGTCAGGCTCCTTGGGTGGCGCCGGCGAGCTCGCCGGCGCGGTAGTCGGTTGCATCTCGGGTCAGGTCGAAGAACGCCTGCTCGAGTGACGCTTGCGACGCCTTCAGCTCGAACAGGGTGATGTCGTTGGTGCAGGCGATATCGCCGATGGCCAGGCAGTCCAGGCCCGTCACCAGCAGGGCGCCGTCGGCAGAGCATTCGACCTCGCCGCCGCGAAGGATCAGCGCGTCGGCCAGGTCCGTCTGCTGGACCGCCCGGACGTGGACGCTCGGGGCGGCGTTGCGGTTGATGAATTCCTCGACGCCGGCGTCGGCGATGATGCGGCCCTGCGCGATGACGAGCAGGTGATCAGCGGTCTGGGCCATCTCGCTCATCAGGTGGCTGGAGAGGAACACCGTGCGCCCCTCGGCGGCCAGGCTCTTCATCAGGTTGCGAATCCAGACGATGCCGTCGGGGTCGAGGCCGTTGATCGGCTCATCGAAGATCAGCGTGTCGGGGTCGCCGAGCAGGGCCGCGGCGATGCCGAGCCGCTGACTCATGCCGAGCGAGAAGGCCCCGATCCGCTTGGCGGCCACGTCGCCGAGCCCGACGATGTCGAGCACTTCGCCGACCCGGCGACGATCGATGCCGTTGCTGTCGGCCAGCCACCTGAGATGGTTGGCCGCGCTGCGGCCACCGACGATCGCCTTGGCGTCCAGCAGCGCCCCGACCGATGTGAGCGGGTCGTTGTGCTCGCGATAGGGCTTGCCGTTGACCCGCACCGAGCCGGAGCTCGGCGTGTCCAGGCCCAGGATCATCCGCATCGTGGTCGACTTGCCTGCCCCGTTGGGGCCGAGGAAGCCGGTCACGCGTCCCGGCTCGACGACGAAGGACACCTCGTCGACCGCAACCGTCTTTCCGTAACGCTTCGTCAGGTGCTGTACCTCGATCATGACCTGCTCCCTTCGTTCAGGTGTACGGCGTAGCCAGCAGAGTTCCATCCAGGCGGAGCCGGTTCGGTGGGGCGGCCAGGCGTCTTGGCGTGCGGATTGCCCCCACCGGGAGTGCGGTTGGCCGTACTGTTCGTGGCCGGCGTTGCCGAGATAATCCCCGGCATGGCGAGGACCGTTTTGATCATCGATGACCACCCGAGCTTTCGGGCCAGCGCACGAAACGTTCTCGAGGACGGCGGATTCGTGGTGATCGGCGAGGCGCAGGACGGCGCTTCAGGGCTGGCCGCAGCCCGGGGGATGCGCCCGGCCGTCGTGCTGCTCGACGTCCAACTCCCGGACTTCGATGGCTTCGACGTAGCCGCCCAGCTCACCAGTCAGGACGATGGACCTGCCGTCGTGCTGACGTCCAGCCGTGACGGCAGCGAGTTCGGCGGGGCGGTTGCGCGCAGTGGCGCCCGGGGTTTTGTACCCAAGGACGAGCTGTCGGGTCCGGCGCTCGAGGCTCTCCTCGGATGATCGGCCTGCGCCGGGCGCGGATCGCCGCCGGACACCGCACGACGGTCACGGCGCGAATTGAATGCGCATAGTCCTGGGCGAGGATTCTGTGCTCCTGCGGGAGGGCATCGCGCGCCTGCTCCGCGATGCCGGATTCGACGTAGTCGCCCAGGCTGGCGACGCCGAAGACCTCTTGCGCAAGGTGCGGGCGCACAAGCCCGATGTCGCGATCGTCGACATCCGAATGCCCCCAACGCATACCGATGAGGGACTGCAGGCCGCGCAGATGATCCGTCGCGACCTGCCAAATACCGCGGTGCTCGTCCTCTCCAGCTACGTGGAGAAGGACTACGCGGTTGAACTGCTCGGCGAAAGCGCCGCGGGCGTTGGCTATCTCCTCAAGGACCGGGTTGCGGACGTGGAGCTGTTCATCGATGCGATCCGTCGCGTGGCCGCTGGCGGCTCGGCGCTCGACCCCGAGGTCGTCTCACAGATGCTCGGCCGGCGACGCGCCGCCGGCCCCCTGCACGAGCTCACCCCGCGCGAGCGTGAGGTCCTCGCGCTGATGGCCGAAGGACGATCCAACCACGCGATCGCAGCAGAGTTGGTGATCACCGACCGCGCCGTCGAAAAGCATGTGACCAGCATCTTCGGCAAGCTCAACCTCTCCTCGACTGCCGACGATCACCGGCGCGTGCTCGCAGTGCGGGCGTTCTTAAACGCCTAGACCCGCCCTCTTGCCGACAGCATCCGGGATGTCAGCGAGCCCCAGCCATGGTCGCATGCCGGCCATGTGCTGGCGCGGCACCTGACCTACCTCGATGAACGCCGTCGAGCGCAGGCGTCGCTGTGCGGTCAGGCGGCCTGTACTGTGGTCTGGCATGTCGGACACCCAGGGCAAGGTCCGCCGAGCCAGCGGCCCGGGTCGGCGTGCCGCCACCGCCGGCGGGCACCCCCCAAATGCGCTCGAGGGCTTGGGGGCCGAAGGCGCGAGCGTGCTGCTGCTCGGCCTTGAGGAACTCGACGACGCATGTTGGGCCGTACTGGTCGAGGCGGGGGTTCCGCTTCAGCGCGTGGTGGATGTCCCGGGTGCGCTACGCGCCCTGACTAATGGCCCTGTTCCGGTCGTGATTACAGGCGCGCGTTGGGCTAGCGACCTCATAGCCGCAGTGCGAGCTCGGCGCGAGCTGGCCTCGGCCCACATCGTCGTGGGCGTGGCGCTCGACTCGCCGCGCGAGTTGCGCAACGCGCTCGACGCCGGAGCCGACGACGTGATTCGCGTGCCGTTCGAGCCGGAGGTGCTGGTGGCGCGTGTGGCGGCCGGGTTCGGGTCGGCGCGCTTGCGAGCCAACGAGGTTTTGCTGAGCTCGCTGGTCGCGAACATCCCTGGCGCCCTCTATCGCAGCGTTTGGGAGACGAACTGGTTCACGATGAAGTGGCTGAGTGACGAATTCGAGGTGATCTCCGGCTATCCGGCCTCCGACTTCATCAACAACTCCAAGCGGACGTTTGCGAGCGTGATCCACCCAGACGACCGCGAGCAGGTCAAACGGTCGGTGATAGAGGGGGAGAAGACCGGCCGCCCGTTCACCTTGGAGTACAGGATCCAACACCGCGACGGCGACGTACGCTGGGTGCTTGAACGAACTCAGGTCCGGGAGGCTGGCGACGGCCGGCGCTTCGGCGACGGAGCGATCTTCGACATCACCCTTCGCCGCGCCGCCGAGCAGGCACTGCGCGATAGTGAGATCGTCGAGGCGCAGCTCGCCGAGGTCCGCGCCTCGCGTGCCCGCATCGTAGAAGCCGCCGACCAAGCCCGCCGCGAGATCGAGCGCAACCTCCACGACGGGGCGCAGCAGCGGTTCGTGTCGGTGGCACTGGAACTGCAGCGGTGGTTGGCGCCCCACCGCGAGCTGTCCGATGACGCGCGCGGGGAGCTCGAGGGTGTGCTCACCGAACTGCGCTTGGGGCTCGCGGAGCTGCGCGAACTAGCCCGTGGTCTGCATCCGACCATCCTGACCGACCGCGGACTCGAGCGCGCGTTGACGACCCTCGCCGACCACGCCCCGGTACCCGTCGAGCTTCGGGTCGCGCTTCCCAGCCCGCGACTTGCACTGTCTGTGGAGGCCGCCGCGTACTTCACGGTCTGCGAGGCGCTTACGAACGTGGCCAAGCACGCGCGAGCGACCCGTGCCTGGGTCATCGTCGAGCCCGTCGACGGCCAGCTGCGTGTCGAAGTGGGCGACGACGGCGCAGGTGGCGCTGACCGCCACGCCGGCTCTGGCCTTCAAGGGCTTCGGGACCGTGTCGCAGCGGTCAACGGAACGCTGACCATCGACGGCCAGCCCGGCGCCGGCACAATCCTACGAGCGCAGCTGCCGATCGACTGATCGCACCTGAGCGGAGTACCGCATCCACGCCTGGACCGGGATCTGCATCACCCCGAGGGGCCTCGTTTATCGCTGACCTCCGGTCATGCTCATCGTCGCCATCGACCCATGGCTGATAGGCACGACCAGGCCAGGGACTTTTCGGGGGAAAGTGGCGACGCCGAACGCGAGTGCCGTCAGCACGGTTGCGGCCAGGACGGTCCCGGCCCGAGGCCGCGGGGCTAGTTTCTCGAACGCCACGAGCACGGCGACGAGCGCCATCCAGGTGAGGCTCATCACGCCGAGCGCGAACAGCGCTGCCATCAGCGCCCACGAGCACCCGAGGCACCAGACGCCCGCGCTCATTCCTTCGACGATCGCGCCGTGAGGACCGCGGCCCGATGCCCTGGCGAGCGGGCAGCGGCATCGCGTGAGGAAGGCCCGCTTGATCGGCGTCAGCTCATACGCGGAGGCGAGGATCAGTACGCCGACGGACAACCACCGTCCTCCCGAGCCCCACGCCAGTCCGGCCGCGTGACTCGCGACCGCGAGGGCGCCGTACACCGCGAGCCCGGCGAGCGTCCAGACGAGCAGGTAGCCGCCAGCGAACAGAACCGTCCGGCTCGGGACGTGTCGCCGAGCCGCAGTCGCAGCGGCTGCCGCGGGGCCGAGCGATGGCAGCATCATCGCCGCCATCATCACTGCCCACGTGACGGTGAACCACCCGACCGTGCCTAGGTCCGTGCCTGGGACCGCGTCCATTCCCTGCATCCGCGCGGCGGTCGACCACCACGCGAGCCCTGCCGCGGCGAGCAGCCCGCCAACGACCGCGGCTTGGGCCTCGACAGAGCCAGAGCGTCTCATGCTCCCGCCACGGCGCCGACCGCGTTGTCGTACTCGTCGTGGCGTTGGATCCAGCGAAACGACTCTTCGTTGCGGCCGAGGGCCGCGCGGTCGAGCAGCTGGTAGGCGCCGTTGAAGGCATCCAGCCCGCGCGCGTAGCACGAGTAGGTGTGGTAGACGATGCCGTCCTCAACCGCGAATGCGCTTAGCCCTGGCATCTCCGCGGCGAACGCCTGCTTGGTGAAGTTGTAGGTGGGCAGATCTGTGCGATCGGGGCTTGGTCGCTCCATCTCCGGTTGTGAGGCTCCGGCGTTGAGGTCGAGAACCGAAACGGCGAAGTCGTAGTTGAATCCGCTGCGCCCTGAGGAGGCCCACGCGAAACTCCAGCCCATGCGCCGTTTGTACGCGTCCAGCCGCTCGAGCGGCGCTCGGGAGACGCACAGCAGCGTGACGTCGTGGTGCGCGAGGTGGGCGACCGCGCCGTTGAAGCTGTCCGCCCAGAACGAGCAAAGCGGGCATCCCTCGCTCCAGTCGGGCCCGAACATAAAGTGGTAGACGAGCAGCTGCGAGCGCCCGCCGAACAACTCGCGGAGCGTCGTCTCGCCCTCGTCGGTATCGAACACGTATTCCTGGTTCACCGCAACCCACGGCAGCGCTCGCCGCATCCGCGCCAGCTCGTCGCCATGCCGTGTGTGCTCCTTCTCCGCCTCGAGCAGCGCAATGCGCGCATCGAGGTGCTCCTCCGCGGTTCCGTTTCTGTGCTCAGTCATGTCATTCGCCTCCCGAAACTGGGTGTTGTGTCGTTGGTTGGGACGTCGGCGCGCCCAAAAAGGGGTCGCTCCGACCCCTTTGCGCTATCGCTGACGTCATAACAGCGGAAGCCGCACCGCCTTCCATCGCTCCTCAGCGCGTGAATCTGCCGACGACACGAAACCCCAGATGCCAGGATCCGTGCATGAGCCAGCAGCTCCTGAGCCGAGCCGTGCGCGGCGACGAGGATGCCTTCCGGGAGCTCACCGATCGCTATCGGCGCGAGTTGCAGTTCCACTGCTACCGGATCCTCGGCTCGATGCAAGACGCTGAGGACGCCGTTCAGGAGACAATGGTGAGCGCCTGGCGAGGTCTCGCCGGCTTCGAACAGCGCTCATCGGTGAGGGCGTGGCTGTACCGGATCGCGACTAATCGCTGTCTTGATGCGTTGCGCGATGCCGGGCGCCGACCGCCGCCCGCGCCGCAGCCGCCGTTCGCGCCGCCGGCGCCGACCCGGATGGCGGAGCGGACCTGGCTCGAGCCGTATCCCGACGCGCTGCTCGATGGGATCATCGACACGACCCCGGGCCCCGAAGCGCACTACGAGACCAGGGAAACGATCGAGCTCGCGTTCATCGCCGCCCTGCAAGCGCTCCCGCCGCGGCAACGCGCGGCGCTACTGCTGCGCGACGTGCTCGGCTTCCACGCCGACGAGGTCGCAGACATGCTCGCCAGCAGCGAGGACTCGGTCAAGAGCGCACTGAAGCGCGCCCGCTCGACGATCGAGCAACTGTGGGGCGCGCAGGGGCGACAGCGAGCCCCGGTGCCGAACTCGGACAACGAACGCGAGCTCGTGCGACGATTCACCGACGCCTGGGTGGCCGACGACATCGACACGGTCGTCGCGCTGCTCACCGACGACGCATGGATCAGCATGCCGCCGTCGCCGCTCGAATACCAGGGGCATGCGGCAATCGCAGCGTTCCTGCGCGAGATCGCCAACTGGCGCGGCGAGCGCCGCTACAAGCTCATCCCAACCCGGGCCAACACACAGCCAGCATTCGGTTGCTACCGCGACGACGAGCACACGCCGGTTGCACACGCAGTGGGGCTGCTCGTCCTAACCCTCGACGGCGAACAAATCGCCGCCATCACCAACTTCATCGACTCAAGCGTGCTCCCCCGCTTCGGGCTCCCCCGCACCCTGCGCCTCTGATCCCGGCGTTCGAGTCAAGGATGCTTCTATGAAGTCAAGGGCAGGTCGGTGAGGCGTTTGTAGATGTCGCGGGAGATGTGGCGTTTGAGTGCGCGGAGGGCTTCGCGTTTGGTCTTTCCTTCGCTGATGCGCCGGTCGAGGTAGGCGCGTGTTTCGGGCTGGTGTTTGGCCCGGATGATCGCGATCGTGTGGATCGCGTTGTTGGCTTGGCGGTCGCCGCCGCGGTTGAGTCGGTGTCGAACGGTCTGGCCGGAGGATGCGGGGAGCGGGGCCGTCCCGTTGCAGCGCGCGAAGGCGGCTTCGTGCGTGAAGCGGCTGGGGTCGCAGGCGAGGAGCTTCGCGGCCGAGATCGGGCCGATGCCTGGTTCGTCCAGCAGTGTCGCGTCGAGTGAGCGGACGAGCGTGGCGAGGTCGCGCTCGTAGCGTTGCGCATCGCTGGCGAGTGCTCGTGAGCGGATCGCGAGGTCGCGCATGACGCCGAAGATCGCGCGCGCCTGTGGGTCGCTGTTCGCTGGGACGCGCATCGCGATGATGCGTCGCTCGAGCTGCTTGCCGGTGCCGCTGCCGATGCGTTCGCGTAGGGCGGCTGGGGCCGTCGTCAGTACTGCTTGCAGCTGGTTGAGTACGCGGGTGCGTTCGCCGACGGCGGAGCGTCTCGCGATCAGCAGGGCGCGGATCACTGAGAGAACGCCCCGGCGTCGCGGGGTTGAGAGGTGCTCGCCGCTGAGCACGCTCTTCGCGGCTGCGAGCGCGTCGATGCGGTCCGACTTGCCCGCGCGCCGGTCACCGCGACGCGGACGCTCGACCTCGACGACGTGCTGGCCGGCTGCCTGGAGGTAGTCGCAGAGGCCGGCGCCCCAGCTACCGATCCCCTCGACGCCGAACACGACCTCCTGCGAGGCGACCAGTCGCATGGCCCAGTGCAATAGCTTCACGTAGCCGGCCGCGCTGGCCGTGAACGAGAGCTCGTCGAGTAGCTGCCCGAGATGGTCGAGCGCCACGGCGTAGTGGGCCGCCTTGTGGGTGTCGACCCCGACTGCGATCATCGTTTTCTCCTCATCCTCGTTACCTGGGTGATGTGGAGGCCGCCGGACAGAGCTGTGTTGAGTGATGTCCAGGCTTCTATGAAGTCACGGCGGCATCCGTGGACGGTGGCGGGAGACAGATCCTTGAGAAGGCACAGACCGGCCAGCCGGTTGGTGAGTCATCCCGCCGCCGCCCACACCCTCAAGAGGGACCTCGGACGCCACGCCCGGTTCCCACGTCGCTGCGCCCTACGGGCTCCGCTCCGTGGCAACCGGCCCCGGACCCACCATCAGCCCGACAGGCCCCGCCAAGTTACACAGCCGGTTGAAAGCCAGACCACTTGCGCCGGTTGAAAAGTAGGCCACGAGCTAGTCCACACCGATCTGGCGCGCAAACCCCATCCGGTGCGCCGCCGCCGCGGCCTCGGCACGGTTGGCGACGCCGAGTTTCATCAGGATCCGCGATACATGAACGCTGGCCGTCTTGGGGGTGATGAACAGCTCCTCGCCGATCTGGCGGTTGGTGCGGCCGTCGCCCAGCAGCCGCAGCACCTCGAGCTCGCGGCCGGTGAGACCGAGCTGCGCGACGGCGCCGAGCGGCGGCTCGTCTTCGCGAGGGCCGAGCGAGACACCGGATCGGCGTGCCAGCCCGACCACCTCATCGAGGAAAGGCGGCGAGCCGACCTCGAGCGCGACGGCGTGCGCAGCCGCGAGCGACGCCGCGATCTCTCGCCGGCGGGCGCCCGAGAGCGCGAGCGCCTCCGCTGCGCGGAAGTCGGCATAGGCGGCCGGGTAGGGCTCACCAATCGCGCGGAAGCGCTCGGCCGCGTCCTTCCACCGACCCGGATCGCGGTTGGCGCGCAAACGGCCCATCTCGCCCCAAGCTAGCTCCAGGTATGCGACCGATTCCGGCGGTGCCCCGTCCCCCGGCACCGCGCCGACGGCCCGACTAAACGCCTGCACCACCGCGACCGCTTCTGCCTCACAAGCGCGAAGGGTGTCCCCGTCACCCCTCACGCGGGCTCGTTCGGCCAGCTCCGCCTCGACTCGTACGGCGAGCCAGTAGACCTCGGCGTTATAGATCAGATCGCCTTCGGCCCCGAACACACGCTCCAGGCCCTCGCGAGCCCGTACGCGGGCCTGCTCCAGCTCACCTCGCCTGATTTCAAGCAGCACGCGCGCGGCCAAGGCTGGACCGATGAGCTGGAACCCTCCCGTACGCTCCATCAACGCATTTGCGCGGCTCAGGTGACTCTCGGCCAGATCGAGTTCGGCACGCTCGAGGGCGACGCGCCCCGCGAAGACCCGCACGCCGGCGATGATGAACGGGCTCGTCGCGTTCTCGAGCACGTGCTGGAGCATGGATTCGGCCTCCGCGAGACGGCCCATTCGCTGGAGCCGCCACGCGGCCTGCCCGCGAAGCTGGTCGCCGGGGCCACGGCTCAGACCCAGCCGGTCCACGACGCCGATCCCCTCCAGCCCGATGTCGAGGGCCTCCTCGATTCGTCCCGCATCGTCGATCGCCTGGCTCCCATTTATATGCGCGCGCGCGATCTGCTCCGGCGAACCGGATTCCTGCGCCAGGCGGATTGCCTCGCGACCAGCGCCGATGGCCTGCCCGAACTCGCCGACGTTGGCGTACACGATCGCCAATCCGCTCAGCGACGCGGCGTGCAGCGCCAGAGCGCCGAGCTGCTCAGCCAGCGGAATCGCTTCTTCCAGCCGTTCGCGCGCCTCGGACATCCTGGTGTTGACCATCAAGATGCGGCCTTCCGCGGAAAGCGCCTCCAGGTAGTCGAGCGACGGCGGGTCCTTCGGCACCAGGCGCCGGGCCGCTGCCATGTGCTCGACTGCGTCGGCAGCGCGGCCTGCATACATCATGGCGCGGCCGACCCGCCGCTCCGCGGTGGCGGTCCTCAACGGTTCAGCGCGTTCGTCGAGTCCAGCCCGCGCTTCCTCGGCTAGGGCGAGCGCCTCCTCGGCATTGCCGGCGTAGTCCGCAAGCTGGGAGGCCCAGAGCAGTAGATCGGTTCGGTCGAAATCGAGCTCACCCTGCGCCACCACCACCTGGTCCCACAGCTCGAGTGCCCGCTTGAGGTGCCCGAAGCCCTCGTCGTAGCCATGCATCGCCTCGGCCTCGGTCGCCGCCTCGGCTGACGCGGCAAGCGCGGCCAGCTGCTCTCCTGCCGCGAGCCAGTGGTAAGCCAACTCGGTGGCCGCACGCGCGCCGGCGTATTCGCGGTGGGCATCCAGCGTCTGCGCGATAGCGCGATGGAGACGCAGCCTGTCTCCAACCAGCGTGTCGTCGTAGATCGCCTCACGGAGCAGCGCGTGGCGAAATACGTACGCGGTCCCGCCGACGCTCGGCACGAGGACGTGATGATCGGTCGCCTCGCGAAGCGCCACCAGCAACCCCGCTTCCGCGACGCCGACCACGCTCGCGAGCAGGCGATGATCGACCGACCGACCAACGACCGCCGCCACCCGCAACACCTCTCGAGTCAATACCGACAACTGCTCCACCCGCAGCAACAGCGCCTCCCGCAGCGACCCCGGCAGCTCCCCCCCACCCACGTGCCCGCCAGCGAGCAGCTCCTCGGCGAAGAACGGGTTGCCCTCGCCGCGCGCGAAGATCCGCCCGATTAGCGCGGCACCGGGTGGCCGACCCACGATCGCCTCCAACTGCTCGGCCACCTCGGAACGCGCCAACGGCTCCAACACCACCCGATCCGCCCGCCCAGACCGCTCCAGCTCAGCCACGAACGGACGCAGCGGATGCCCCCGGTGCAGCTCATCAGGTCTGTACGTCGCAACCACAGCGATGCGATCGTGTCGCGCGTTGCGCACCAGGAACGCCAACAGATCACGCGAGGACGGATCGATCCAATGCACATCCTCGATGATCAGCAACACCGGCCGCTCGTCGGCACGCCGTGCCAGAACCCGATAGACCGCCTCGAACAGCTGCTCGCGCCCACCGCCCACGCCATCGCCCGCGACCGGCCATAGGACCGCAAGCGCCGCACGCAGCGGACCCTCCAACCCCTCCAACGACTCTCCGTCCTCCATCACCCCACGCAGCGCCGAGACGATCGGCGCGAAGGCCAGCTCGCCCTCCGCCAGCTCGACACACTCGCCGATCAGGACCAGCGCCTCGCGCGCTCGCGCCCACTTTTCGATCTCCGAAACGAGCCGACTCTTGCCGATCCCGGCCTCACCGGCGACCAGAACCGCCGTACCCGTCCCAGACGACGCGCGCTCCAGCGCCCGCTGCAGAACGTCGAGTTCGGCCAGGCGACCGACGAATCGAGGCGATGAGATCCGCCCGACCATCAGCCGTACTCGACATGCCGACCGACGATGCCCCGCCGCCGCATCACGCGATTATCCCGCGACGGCTGCGGCCACGCGCATTGGAGCCACTTGGGCCGTGGCTATGCGGCGAACCAAGTGTGGCACGCAGCGATGTCGCGGCGGCTACCGCGCTCTCGATTGGCTATAGGTGCTTGGCCCCCCAAGCACCTCCGTGTCCGTGGATGATCGCGATGTTGTGTGTGACCTGCGTGGGTTTCGTGCCGTTCGCGTCGAGAATGTAGAGGTCTGCGCTGCCTGGCGAGACTCGGAGGTAGACGAGTTGGCGACCGTCGGGGGACCATGAGCCCGCGATGCTGTTGGTGCTGGGCGGGTTGTGAGTCAGTTGGACGAGATCGTGCCCGTCCGGACGAATCGTGTACAGATTACTGGAGGTGTCGGGACCTCCGCTGCTGAAGAGGATTCTGCTGCCGTCGGGTGCCCAGTCCACGCGGCCGGTGGCGCCTAGCGCGTAGGAGGTCAGCTGCCGCACGCCGGTGCCGTCGGAGTTCACGAGGAAGACGGCCGCGCGGGAACCGATCTCGTTGACGAACACGATCTGCTTGCCGTCGGGCGAAAATCGCGGCAGATCCTCGAAGTGATCCTGATTGCCCTTAGGGTTCGTCGGCGTGATTTGCCGTCGGTCGGTACCTGTGCTTGTCATCATCCAGATCTCGTCGCGCGTGCCGTCATCGTGGTTGAAGACGATCTCTTTGCCGTCGGGCGCGAAGGCAGGCACTGTCTCGTAGACGCTGCTGCGTGGAGTGAGCGAGCGTAGCTCGCGGCCGTGACTGTCGAGCGTGTAAATGCCGGCACGGGTGGCGGAGTCGACGGTCGGGAAGTCCCGTTCGAAGACGATCTGTGTTCCGTCACGTGACCAGTTGGCGTTCTGTGCGTCACTGCCGGTGAAACGGGTTATCTGTCGCAGACCTGATCCGTCTGGTGCGATGGTGAAGAGCTGCGTGTGGGCACCGACCTTCGCGGTAAAGGCGATGCTTCCAGCCGCCTTCGGCCCGGTGGTTGCCTCAGTCGGCACCTTTGGCCGAGCTCGAATGCCGCGGGCGGCAGATGGATCTGATGCGATGCTGGCGACGAGGGCGGCAGCGCAAAGGGTGGTGGCTACTGCCAAAGCCGCGGTATGCGTCATGCTGCCTCCAGGGAAGATCGGTTGATTCACGGGTCGGGTGGTGAAGTCGGGGCCGGGCACTGTCAGAGGATCGGCTTGGCAGCTGTTTCGAGGTGCTGCGTGCGACCGGCTTGTCGGCATAAGTCCGGGTTGGTGGTGAGCCAGTGGACCAACGCGGTGGGCGTCCTACCGAGATTCTCCAGAATGTCGTCCCGTGCCCGGGGCCGGTGCTCTTGACAGCGGCCAGGTTTAACCAGAGTCCACACCTCCGCCGGGGTGTCCCGGCAGGTGCAGGTTGAACTCGCCGCTGTCATTCTCGTCGCTTGTCCAGCCGGCCGGCACGGTAACGCGAACGCCCGGAATTACCGTTTCTGCTCCGAGCACGTAGCTGCCCGGTGGCGGAGTGCACGAGCCCTGGCAGTTCCGTTGAAGGACCCGCGCGCCCGTCGCTGCAGCCGCACGGGTGCGCGGTCGCGACCCCCAGTTGCCTTGGTGGTCGAACGTCGGGCTGTGCGTCACCCAGTGGATGTTCGTGCCGTTGCTGTTGGCGGTCGCGATTCCGTTGTGAAGGGTTCCCGAGGCGTCGCGAACGCCGAGCAGGAATAGGATCTTCCTGCCGTCGGGTGACCATGAGAAGTCTCCGGCTCCGGCAATGGTCTGTCCACGGATCGCGAGCGCGACCTTGGTTAGGCCGGTGCCGTCGGGGTGGACGACGAACAGCGACCCGGAGTGTTCGAACGCGATCCTCGTGCCGTCGGGTGACCAGCTGCCGTCGTCGTCTGAGTAGCCCCACGGGGTAATCCGCCGAGCAGGGCCGCCGGCGACGTCGACGATGAACAGGGCCGCGTTCGCGCCTGCAGGCCGGCTCGGGTCGGTGCGACCGAAGACGAGGCGTGTACCGTCAGGCGAGTAGTCGATCGGGTTGTCATCGCCCCCGCGTATCGACGTGATCCGGGTCAGACCGCCGCCGTCTGAGGAGCGGATCGTGTAGATGCCGTTGAGGCTCGGGTCGGTCTTCCCTTGGCCCTCGCAGGCAAGCCGCGCGCCGTTCGGCGACCAGATCGTGCACGGCGTGAAGAGCCGTTTGGGCTCGGGCATCGCGATGATCCGGTGAGTCCCGGTGCTCGGATCGATGATCACGGCCGCCGCGGCGTCGGAGAGGACGGCCACCTTCGTGCCATCCGGCGAGAAGTGAGGGACCTGCGAGTGGTGGCCGGGGAACAGCGGCCGCAGGTCGCTGCCGTCGGCGTTCGCGGTGAACGTGAACGAGTTGCCCGGGCTGGCGGGGTCATCGCGGGCGAATGCGATCCGCCCGTTCGCGCCCGGCGCGGTTGCGCTCGCAAGTTCAGCGCCCAGCACGGTCACTCCAGCGACGGTGGCGAGCACCGCGATCATCATCAGTCTGCGCACCACGGTCCTCTCCTCCTGCGTTGAGTTGCTGCCGTGTCCGCGGTTTCGGCGCGCATCCACGCCGACCGTCGGACCGGGGGCATTGGCGGCACGACCCTGTGGTTGGCTAGGGGGTCCGCTGCCAGGCGATTTCGTTTGTGACCGAGCCGAGTTGATAGGGCGTTCCCCGTCCGTCTGCGCTGATCACGACGGTGCCTCCGACGGGCTGACTTGCGGACGCGTTCTGGGTCGGGTCGGCCGAGAACGCGATCTGCTTCCCGTCTGGTGACCAGATCGGCGGCGCATAGGTGCCGACGCAGCAGGCGTTGCGATAGAGACGCCGCTGGTCCGACCCGTCCGCGTTCACGGTCCACACCTCCGCGTGGTATGCGCTCGGTCCCCCTGGCGTGGTGAGGTAGGCGAGCTTGGTGCCGTCCGGCGACCAGGACGGAGCTCCCGGCCCGCTGGCACCGCCCTGGCCGACGAGCAACTTGAGATGCGAGCCGTCAGCGTTGACGGCGTAGACACCGTTGTTGCCATCGAATGCGATCTCGTGTCCGTTGGGCGACCACCGCGGGTCTGTCGCCCCAGCGACCGTCGTGATCTCGGTCAGGTGCGAGCCGTCGGGGCGCACCGTGTACAGCGCGGACGCGGCCCTCGCGCTCCGCGCAAAGAGGATCGCCTGTCCGTTGGAAGACCACTCCGGGCCGTTGCCGGCACCAGAGAGGGGGTCCGCGTCAATGCAGAACTTGGCCCGGCAGTGGGTGAGACGGCGTAGCTTGCCGGTCTCGGTGCTGATGACCCAGACGCTCGGCGACCACCACAGGCACGCCGTCCTCGACCGGCATTGAGCCCGGGGCATCCCGGGAACGACGTTCCGCGTTGGAGCCGAACGCGTCAAGGCGATCTGCGAGCCGTCGGGCGACCAACTGAGCCCGCCGCATTCGCCGCACGCCGTCACCCGCCGCGTGTGTGTGCCGTCAGCGTTGACGAGGTACAGGGTTAGGTCGCTGTGCGTGAACGCGCCGCCCTGGCGGCCGCGCAGAAACGCGAGTCGCGTGCCGTCGGGAGACCACGCGTAGCTTCGGATCGAGCAGTAAAGGGCCGCTCCCGGGCAACCCACGAGCGTTGGTCGCGAGCCGTCGGGGTTGACGATCTCCAGCGCGGGCCCGTTGGCGAACGCGATCTTCCCGTTCGTCGCGGGCCGGCCGGCGTCAAACGACTTCGACGAGGTGACGATCTGCTCGCGGCCGCCGCCCGGGCCGCCGGCGAACGCGAGCGCGATCGCTGCGATCGCGGCCGCCACCGTGGTCGCCGCGTAGAGCCTGCCGTGGCGCCGGTGCTGGCGCGCGCGCGCGTCCTCGATCACGCCCGCATCTGGCCCATCCGGCGTATCGACTGGCGGTGGAGCGATCACCGACATCCCGCAGCACCCACCCACACGCACATGACTCATGCTACGATAACTAGCACGATGTTGGATGTCAAGATCGACCGCGCAGACCCGACGCTCCTGCACGACCAGGTCGCCGCACAGATCCGCCGCGCGATCGCCGACGGCGAAGCCACACGCGGCGACCGCCTCCCCCCAGCCCGCGACCTCGCCGCCGTGATGGGCGTCAACACCAACACCGTCCTCCGCGCGATGCGGATCTTGCGCGACGAAGGACTCCTCGAATTCCGGCGAGGCCACGGCATTCACGTCGCCGGCACACCGGAGCGAGGCGCGCTGCTCACCAAAGCAATCGAACTCGTCCAACTCGCCCGCCAAAACGGCTACAACCGCACCGAACTCCACGACCTCATCGAAGGTCTGCCGTAGGCAGCCTGCCCGCTGGCGCCGCGAACGCCACCGACGCAGCTGCCGAAGCCGCTGCAAGGCCCAACAGGAGAATCGAGGTCCGCGCAAATATGACCGCGCGGCCCCTGGAGGTCATGAGTCCGGTCATTGGTTGTCCTCATCGGGTAGTGAGTTGACGTCCCAAGCAGTTGAGGGCCCCGCCGGTAAATGCGGGACCCTCAACCCTTTTGGGGGGGCGCCCCAGAAGCAAGACGCCCCGCCTGTGCGCGGCACAGGAGCCATCCATCAAGCGCGCCGCGCAGTCTCGACGCCGCTGCGGATGTCGTGACGCCCCACCTGGGTCGTCGCGATCAATGCCGAAAGCGGTCAGCGTTTGGTTCTGCGATCAGCTGGTTACGTCTGCCGGTTTGCTCCAGCGCCGTGAGCGTCGGCTTGTCGCGCCGAGGGCGGTGGCGACGCCGAGCATGGACAGCCCGACGCCGCCGGCTGCGCCGATCATCGCGTCGCCCCAGTCGAAGCCGCCACTCGTGCGGACGACGACGCGGACCGCCGCATCCCCGCCGTACGGCCGCGCAGGACTGGACACGAAGCCGGCGCCCTCGCGGACTCGCGCAGCGGCGTTGGCATTCGTCGGAGCTGTGGGGTTCTGGGCCGAAGCCGCGGCCGGCGCGATGGCGCCTGCCGCGAGCACGAGCCCGAGCGCCGTTCTTAGTGTGTGCTGATGGGCTGTCATTCCAGAGTCCTCCTCTTCGGCGTCGCGATCACCCGCTGTGACCGGATCGAACGAGACGCTGGCGCGCTCCGGTCGAAGGACGGTCGGAGGCGGTCGGAAATCGGTCGGAGCCGGTCGTCGCGCTGCTCGACACACAGAGTCGGCCCGGAGTAGCGTTGCTTGCGGAACACTGGCGAAATCGTGCTCGACTTCCGTATCCTGGGGCCGGTCGAGGTGGTCGAGCAGCAACGGGTGATTGCGCTCGGCGGCCCGAAGCAGCGTGCGCTGCTGGCGATCTTGGTGCTCCGCCGCGGTGAGGTCGTGACGAGCGATCGCCTTGATCGATCAGCTGTGGGGCGAGCGAGCGCCGGCATCCGCAGCGAAGACGCTGCAGGGATACGTATCGAACCTGCGTAAGGCTCTCGGCTACGAAGTACTGCTGACTCGCGGCGGCGGCTACGTGCTCATGGCAGAACCGGGACAGGTCGACGCCGAGCGCTTCGAGCGGCTGGCGGCCGACGCACGCGTTGCGCTAGCGACTGGCGATGCACCTCGCGCCCGCGAACTGTTGGGCTCGGCGCTCGAGCTCTGGCGTGGCGAAGCGCTTGCCGATCTGGCGTACGAGCCGTTCGCGGCAGGCGAGATCGCACGTTTGGAAGAGGCCCGGCTCGCAGCGCTCGAGGATCGTATCGAGGCGGATCTCATGCAGGGTCATCATCGAAGACTGGTTGGCGAGCTCGAGTCGCTCGTCGCTCTGTACCCGCACCGTGAGCGGCTGCGCGGACAGTTGATGCTCGCGCTCTACCGCAGCGGACGACAGACCGAGGCGCTCGACGCCTATCGCCGCGGGCGTCAGGAGCTGGCCGACGAGCTTGGCCTCGAGCCCGGACCCGAGCTGCGAGCCCTCGAACAGCGCATCCTCGAACACGACCCAACGCTCGACCAGCAGCCCGCACCGGCGGGATTGGGTCTGGGAAGTCGAGCTGCGCGCCATCGCCGCGGGGCGTACGCCATCGCCGGCGCGCTCCTGCTCGCGGCGGCGGTCGCCGCCGTGTTAGTCGACCTCACGCGCGGCTCCGTCGTCGCGGTGCGGGTGGCGCCCAACTCGGTGGCGGCCATAGACATCCGCACAAACCAGGTCGTCGCGGCGGTTCCGGTGGGAGCGCGGCCCGGTGCGATCACGTTCGGATCGGGGTCGCTGTGGGTCGCGAACGTCGACGACCAGACGATCTCGCGCGTGGACCCGAGGACGCTGCTGACACAGCCGACGATCGCGCTTGCCGAACCGCCGACGGGGATCGCGGCCACCGACGGGTCGATATGGGTCGCGGGTTCGAGCCCGAGCGCGAGCTTCGTCTCAGTGAGTCGCATCGATCCGCAGTTCGACGTAATCGACGATACGGTGCGGGTCGGCAACCTCGTGCCCGGCAGCCCGGCCGCCGTCGCAGCGCGCGGAGCCGCGCTCTGGGTGGCGCCGTACTCCGGCGAGCTCTCGCGTCTGAACCCAGCGACGGCGCGTGTCGTCGAACAAGTCGACCCGAACGCTGCCCCGGCAGGAATCGGTGTCGGTGCCGGCGCGGTCTGGGTGACCGACAGCACCGCGGACACCGTGACGCGCATCGATCCGACTGGCCTGCTGAATGCGCTACCCGTCGGGAACGGCCCGAACGGGATCGCGGTCGGCGACGGCGGGGTGTGGGTCGCCGACAGCGGCGACGACACGATCGTCCGGATCGACCCCGACACGCGGGCGCTGACCACAACGATCGGGGTCGGTGACGACCCCTTGGGCGTCGCCGTCGGCGCCGGATCGGTGTGGGTCGCCAACAGCGGCGACGGGACGGTGACACGGATCGACCCCAAGACCGAGAAGGTCGTGGCCACGATCGTGGTTGGTGGCAGCCCGCAGGCGATCACCGATCGCGGGCGGGCGAGCGTGGGTGACGGTCGACGCGTCCGCGATCCCCGCCGCAGTGCTCGCGGGCGGCGGCACGCTGAGGGTCGACTCGCAGGATCGACGTCGACTCCATGGACCCGGCGCTCGCGTACGCTCCGCTGTCGTGGCAGGTCCTGTACGCGACCTGCGCGAAGCTCCTCAACTATCCGGACAGAGGCGGAGCCGCGGGCTCCCAACTGGTGCCCGAGGTCGCGCAGTCGCTGCCAACGATCTCAGACGACGGTAGGACCTACACGTTCACGATCCGCAAGGGCTTCCGGTTCTCCCCGCCATCGAACGCGGCGGTCACCGCGCAGACGTTCAAGGACACGATAGAACGCACGCTCAACCCCGCAATGAAGAACCCGGTAGCCAGCGAGTTCGACGACATCGTCGGCGCACGCTCCTACATGGCTGGAAGGGCCCCGCATATCTCGGGGGTGGTCGCGAGCGGAAACACGCTGACGATCCGCTTGACGGCACCGGCGCCCGACCTGCCGTCACGGATTGCACAGCCATTTTTCTGCGTGGTGCCGTCTGACACTCCGATCAGCCCGGGCGGGGAACGCGTTATCCCGTCGGCCGGCCCCTACTACGTTGAGTCCTATACGCCCGGTCAGGGGGTTGTGCTCGCGCGCAACCCCAACTACCACGGCAACCGACCGCACCGCTCTGCGCGGATCGAACTGACGGTCGGGATTCCACCGACACGCGCGATCGCCCAGGTTGAGAATGGCACCGCGGACTACGCGGTCGATGGCGAGATCGACGCCGCCGACGCCGCCACGCTGGCCGCCCGCTACGGCCCGGGAAGCCCAGCAGCCAAGCACGGCCGGCAACAGTATTTCATCAACGTGCAGGACGAACTCGACTTCTTCGTGCTGAACACGCACCGACCGCTGTTCGCCAACGTCCGGCTGCGGCAGGCCGTCAACTACGCGATCGACCGTACTACGCTGGCGCGGCTCGGCGACGACTCTTCATCGCTACCGGAGCGTCCCACCGACAGCTACATCCCGCCCGGGGTTCCGGGATATAGCAACGTTCACGTCTACCCCCTCACCCCAGACCTCGCCAAGGCGAGAGCGCTCGCCCGAGGATACGCTGGCACAACCGTCGTGATGTTCACCTGCGCAGGGCCCGTATGCGCCGAACAGGCACAGGTAGTCAAGACCGATCTCGCAGCGATCGGCCTGGGCGTCGAGATCAAGGCGTTTCCCCCGTCTGTCCTGTACACCAAGCTCGGCACGCCGGGCGAATCGTTCGACATCGCCGAAGCCCAATGGTCGGCGGACTACCCCGACCCCGACGACTTCCTTAACCTCCCGCTCGAGAGCGGGGCGGTCTTCCCGACCTTGGTCGATCCCACCTACCGCGTCCGGCTCGCCGCGGCAGCACGACTGACCGGTACCGAGCGCTACCTCACCTACGCGGGGCTCGAAGCGGACCTCGCCCGCAAGGCTGCACCACTCGTCGCATACGGCAACGCGTCGACCCACGAGCTGTTCTCCGCCCGGATAGGCTGTCAGACGTCCGGGGTCTACGGCACCGACCTCGCCGCGTTATGCGCCAGGCAACCGGCCTCCGCGGAGCAGTCGACGACACATGCGCAGTCGGGTTGACCACTCGCGGGGCTACGTCAGCGCGCACATGCCTCGGCGAAAGCCTGGCTGAACCGGCCCGCGGTGCGGCGGGGACCAACGGACCGTTGCGTTGCGTCGTGAACCGCAACCTACACCCGGGCGTCGTTCAATCCGGCAGCCTACCTGGCCCCACGCGCTCGCGGCAGGGGCAGCTTCAACCACCCCTATCTCCTATCCCCCTCAGACCCCCACGGGTATGTTCTAGAGGTTCGGAAACCGGCGGTCGCGTAACACAAGGGCGCTGTCGGGCCGCTGCGCGAACGCTGTTCGAGGGATCGGGAACCGGCGCTGCCGACGACGTGCGCCCCCCGCATTGCTATGGGGAACTTCCCATTGCTCTCGGTGCACTCCGGCCCGCGTGGCGGCAGACCGGGCAGATCCGGCCGTACTCGGGGGACTCGACCCACGCAACGAGGCTCCGAGGACGCTTGAGCGCCCGTTCGCCTCAGCGCGCGCAGATCGCCATGGCGCGGTATGACGCTGTGCTGGTCATCTTGACGTACCAGGCATTTCCGTAGGCCGGGGCGTTCCAATCAACGGTCGCGTTCTGTCCAGGGCCGGGGGTGCCGATGCCGTCGTCCCAGCCGCCTCCGATGACGACGGTGCCCGCGGGACAGCGCGCGAGGGAACCCGCCGGGTGGCAGCGCCCGCGATAGGGGTCGCACCCCTGCACGGTCTTGCCGTAGGCCCTCGTGAACTTTGACGCGATCCCCGCGGTAGTCGCGGCTCCGAGGTAGTACTGCCCTGCCACTGCAGCGCCTGTGAGTGCGAAGAACAGCGCGACGATCGAGATGACCAAGGGTGTGCGGTTCATGGTGGGCTGCTCCTTCGTCGGGCACGGGTTCGGGCGGGTTGACCGTCAGCTGATGTTTTCGTGGACCGCGAGGTGTCTCGGGCTAGTTGATCGCTCGTCGCGCGTGAGAGAGCAGGAGCGCCGCGAGTTGGCGTTCGAGCGTGACGGGTGGCGGCTGGTTGTTGGTCTGGACGGTGAGAGTGACATCGGCCTGTCCCCATGCGAAGCCGACGTAGTCGGCGTACGCGGGATATGTGAACCCGTGTCTGCAGCCCGTGACGAATCTGAAGCGGTACGCGAACGTGCCGTCGCTGCCGGAGACGGGCGAAGGGATCTTGACTGCGGTGAGTGAGAACAATGCCGCCGTGGGTCCGCCACACACAGGGTCGGTGAATGACGCGCGAATCGCGCTGCTCACGTGGCTCGTCAGGCACCCGACGGCTTTGGGGCTGCTGATTGCTGCGAGGTCGTTCGCGACCTGACCCTGCGATGGCTGGATGGCGACCGTCGAGGCGGCCATGAGGTAGCGCGGTGAGAAGATGATGAAGGTCGGTGATACGACCGCGGCCAGCGCTCGGTTCTTTGTGTCTGAGCCGAGGCATTGCGTCAACTGGGCGCCGATGTGGTCTGGAGTGATCGGGTGCCTCAGATCGTCTGCGGTGCCGGAGGAGGGGACAGGGAGGTATGACAGGCTGATCGCCGCGGCAACGGCCGGTGCTTGCTGGCGCGTGACTGTGCCGCGGGCAGCCAGCGCCACTCCGCCACCTGCCGCCACCGCCGCCGCGGTCAGCGGCCCGAGGATCCGGCGCATCGGCGGGCGGCTGGTCCGTGTACCGGGCACCGGGCCGGTTGACGTTCGCGAGCAGCTGGAGAATCGTTTGCCGTAGCGCAAGCGGTGTTACCTCGTCGTTAGTGGAGGAAGTGAATCGAGTCGACGACGCGCTGCAGTTCGGCGAGGATCAACGGGACGAGCGTCGGTCGCTTCACGGCAGCTCCGTTCGGTTGAGGCGTACGATCAATCCAGCCAGCATGCGTTCATCCGCTTGAGCGGCGCTTGAAGGGTTAGCGTCGCGGATCGGCTGCCAGGACACGTCGCCGTAGCCTGGCCACGCTCGATCTCCGTCCGTGCACACATAGCTCGCGATTGGGGTCGATGCGAACGGGGCTTGCACGGTTACCGCGCGTATCGTGAAGTCATCGTGGCTTGCGCACGGGGGGAGCGAGCTGCCGGGCGGGCGTGGCCCGACGTCTCGCAGGAGGAGGAGCTTGCGGCCATCCGGCGACCAGCCTGCGATCCCGTAGCTTGGCGGGTCGTCTGGGATGATGCGCTTGTCGGAGCCATCGGCCCGCGAAACGCGGATCCCGCCGTTGATCGAGACGGCGACCAGATCGCCCCCGGGCGAGAAGACGGCGACTCCGTCGAGCTTGGGCGAGAAGACCCGGTTGCGCCAGAAGTCGTGGATCGTGGGATCTCCGGGGGCCCAGTGGGGCGTTGAGCCGTCGAGACCGCGAACGACGATCGTCCCGTCTGGTTCGAGATACGCCAGTCGGGAGCTGTCCGATGACCATTGCGCACATTGCGCAGGGGGGCCGGGCCACTTCAGCGTGGCGCGCGGTGCGCTGACGGTGCCGTCGGGTGCGATGGCGACGACGATGATCGCGGTACCCTCGGGCCTGGGGGCAAATCTGGCGTACGTGGCGTACGCCAGCAGCTTCCCGTTGGGCGAGAAGGCTGGGCAGACGTTCCACATCGTGTGCCGGCGGTCGGCAGTGAGTCTGGAGGCCACGAGCTTTGGCTGACCGCCGGCACGGGTGATGAAGATGTCGCTGCCCGCCGGGCCGTCGCTCCCTGCCGGGGCGGTCGAGTAGGCGATCCAATCGCCGTTGCGAGCCACCTGTCCTCCGTGCGACGACGCCGACGCACCCAACCTCGCCTGTGTCCTGGGTTCGGCGCTGACCGTTGTCGTTGCGCCCAGGACGAGGATCAGCGAGATGAGCAGCGGTCGCTTCACGGCGGCTCCTTTCTGTGAGGTGGAGGCTGACGAGCCGGCCCGGCAAGCATGCGCCGACGCGCTTGATTGCTGCTTGAATTGGGCTTGTGTGCCGCTTGAGGGACGCAGAGCGCGGGCCACGTGTCCGGGCGTGAGGACACGATCGAATTTCGGATCCTCGGTCCGGTCGAGGTGTTCGAACGGGGGCAGCCGATCGAGGTGGGCTCAGGTAAGCAGCGGGCGCTGCTCGTGCTCCTGCTCCTGGCTGGTGGCGAGATCGTCTCGACAGACCGCTTGATCGATGCGCTGTGGGGGGAACGCCCGCCCGCCAGCGCCCTCAACAGCATCCACGTCTACGTCTCCCAGCTGCGCAAGGCGCTGGGTAACGGGTACCTGCAGACGCGCGGGCGGGGGTACCGGCTCGCATTCGAGCCCGAGCAGCTCGACCTCGGCCGTTTCGAGCGGCTCTCCGCTGAGGGTCGGGAGTCTTCTTGCGTCGGGTGAGACCGAGCGTGCAGCGCAGGTGCTGCGCGCGGCGCTCGGACTGTGGCGCGGGCCGCCGCTTTCGGACCTCGCGTCCGAGCCGTTCGCGCGTGCCGAGGTCGATCGGCTCGATGAGCTGCGCCTGGCCGCGCTGGAGGAGAGGATCGAGGCCGACCTCGGCCGTGGCCGCCGCGCCGAGCTCGTGCCCGAGCTTCAGGCGCTCGTTCGCGAACATCCTCTGCGCGAGCGACTGCGCGCCCAGCTCATGCTCGCCCTGTATCGCTCGGGCCGCCAGTCAGATGCACTCGATGCGTATCAGCAGGCTCGCAGGATGCTCGCCGAGGAACTCGGCCTCGCGCCCGGCCGAACTTTGCAGGATCTCGAGGCGGCGATCCTGCGACAGGACCCGGCGCTCGACCCGCCGGGGCAAGCCGCGGCTCGAGCCGGTCGACCGAGCCGCACCCGCCATGTTTGGATTCCGGCCGTAGCGGTGCTTCTCCTGTCGGCGGTTGCGGTCGTCGCGTTCGCGGTTGTTGGTGCAAACGCGCCGCGGCCGGTCGCGGTGCTCCCGAACAGCCTCGTCAGGATCGACCCGAACAAGCTGAGACCAACGCAGGTCGTGCCGGGTGTCGGCGATGCTCCTGACCTCGTCGTCGCCGCGGGCGGCTTCGTCTGGATCACCAACGACACGCTGCGCGACACGCCCTCGGGTTTCCTGCGCAACGCCGGTGATCGTACGCTCACACGGGTCGACCCGTCGACGGGCGATACGGTCGTCGTCGGCGGAGGGCTTGCGCCGTGCGGGCTGACCGCCGACCCGTCGGGCGACGTATGGGTGGCCAACTGCTACCCGCGCACGACCGGGCGACACGACGATGTGGTGCGGGTCGACGCGCAGTCGCTCGCGTTCAAGAAGACCTGGCTCGTCGGCGGGGCAGAGGCCTACTTCCGAGGTCTGGCCTACGTTGACGGGTCCCTCTGGACCTCCGACCCGTTCGGCGCTGGCACCATCCCAGACAACGTCACGCAGATCGAGCCGGAAACGGGTCCGCAGCGCACGATCCACCTCGCGAGTCAGGCGGGCTGGCTCGCGTCGTCTGAGGGCTACGGGGACCTTTGGATCACGAACTTCAACTACGGAAGCGTGATGCGACTGCACGCAGCGACCCGAGCCGTCGCGACGTTCCACAGCGTCGTGCTCAACCCGGCCGACGCCGTGGCCGATGGTGACGTCGTCTGGTTCGGAGACTGGGCAGGCCCGCGACTGGCGCGCCTGCGCGCGGACGGTTCGAGCACGCCGCGCCACATTTCCCTGCCCGCGCACAACCACGATGCGGGCGTCTGGGACATCGCAGCCGGCGCCGGCTACATCTGGGCGACGACGCCACGAGACCACGCGCTATGGCGCATCAACCCCAAGACGGACGCGGTGACCCGCATCGCCATGCCCTACCTCCCGACGGGCGTCACCGCAGACGCCAACGACGTCTGGGTAACGATGCGCAAGACCTAAGCGCACCCTCCGTTCGGCGGTGAGTACGTCCAAGTGACGCGGGTGCGGGACGCGGTTCGGGCACCCGTCGCGGATCCACGCAAGAGTGGATCACCTACGCAGGGCTGAATGCCACCGGCCTGGGAGTAATTCTCTCCCTCAGACCCCCACGCCCACGTACTTCAGCGACAGGTATTCGTCGATCCCCTCCGCGCCGCCCTCGCGACCGAAGCCGGACTGTTTGACCCCGCCGAACGGGGCGGCGGCGTTTGACGCGACGCCCTGGTTGAGGCCGACCATTCCGGTGTCGAGCGCCTCGGCGACGCGCAGGGCGCGGTCGAGGTCGCGGGTGAAGACGTAGCCGATCAGGCCGTATTCGGTCGCGTTTGCCTTGGCAACCGCCTCGTCCTCGGTCTCGAAGCTGACGATCGGTGCGACCGGGCCGAAGATCTCCTCGCTGAGGACGCGGCTCCCGGCGGCGAGATGCGTGAGCACGGTCGGTCGGTAGAAGTAGCCCGGGCCGTCGACCGGCCCGCCGCCGGTCAGCACGGTCGCGCCGCGGTCGACGGCGTCGGTGACCAGTTCGTGCACCTTGGTGCGCTGGGTCTCGTCGATCAGCGGGCCCAGGTCGGTGTCGGGCTCGGTGCCGCGGCCGAGGCGCAGCTGCTCCATCCGCTGCGCCATCCGGCGGGCAAACTCGTCGGCCACCGGTGCGGCGACGTAGAGCCGGTTCGCGGACGTGCAGGCCTCGCCCATGTTGCGCAGCTTGGCCATCATCGCCTGGTCGATCGCAAGCTCGAGGTCGGCGTCCTCGAAGACCAGCAGGGCAGCGTTGCCGCCCAGCTCCATCGACACGCGCAGCAGCTGGTCCATCGCCCGCTTGGACAGCGCGCGGCCGACCTCGGTCGAGCCGGTGAACGAGAGCTTGCGCAGGCGCGGATCGTCGAACAGCGGGTCGGTCACGGCGCCGGAGCGCGAGGTCGTCACGATGTTCAGCACACCCGGCGGCAGGCCGGCCTGCTCGAAGATCTTGCCAAGCGCGAGCATCGAGAGCGGCGTCTGCTTGGCCGGCTTGACGACCATCGTGCAGCCGGCGGCGACCGCCGGACCGATCTTGCGCGTGCCCATCGCGAGCGGGAAGTTCCACGGCGTGATCAGCAGGCATGGGCCGACCGGCTGGCGCATCGTCAGCAGCCGCGCCTTCCCGTTCGGGCTCACCGAATAGCTCCCGCGGATGCGCACGGCCTCCTCGCTGAACCAGCGCAGGAAGTCGTTGGCGTAGGCCACCTCGCCGCGTGCCTCGACGACCGACTTGCCCATCTCAAGCGACATCAGCATCGCCAGCTCGTCGGTGCGCTCGGCGATCATCTCGAACGCGCGGCGCAGGATCTCGCCGCGCTCGCGCGGTGGGTGCTTGCCCCACTCCGGCTGCGCGTCGGCCGCCGCCGTCAACGCCGCCAGCGCGTCGGCCTCGCCGGCGTCGGCGATCTCGCACAGCGACTGCCCGGTCGCCGGGTCCTCGACCTCGAGCCGCGCGCCGGAGTCGGCCGGGCGCCAGGCCCCTGCAATAAACAATTCCTTGGGTACGTTGTCGAGAACTTGCCGCTCGTTCATGGTCTACCTTGGAAGTCGTGGGCTGGCCTCGCGCCGCAACTATTCTCGCCCTCGTAGCCGCGCTGTGGGGGGCGCAGAACGCACAGGCTGCGCCCATGCTCGTGATCGACGGTGCGGGGGATGGTCATGGCGTGGGGATGAGTCAGACGGGTGCGGACGGGCTCGCGCTGCATGGCTACAGCGCGCGCCAGATCCTCAGGCACTATTACACGGGAACCAAAATCGAACACCTGGCGCCCGGCCACTGGGTCAGCGTTCTGCTCCAGGCGGGGCTGCAGAGCGTGGTCTTCGGCGGCGCCACGCACGCCGGTCCGCGACGCCTGCGGATCCACGCCACCTACGTCGCCACGGCGACCAAGGACGGGCAGATCGCACTCGAGAGCGCGCACGGCCGCCTGCTCACCTATCTGCCGACCCCGCTCACGGTCACGAGCTCGAGACCGATCACGGTCTACGGCGGAGCGACCAGCGGGGTGACGGACGGGCGCTACCGCGGCAGCCTGCAGATCACCTCGGGCAGCGGCGGCCTCGACGTGATCAATCGCGTCGGCCTCGAGAGCTACGTGCGCGGTGTCGTGCCCGCCGAGAGTCCCCCGACCTGGCCCGCCGCCGAACTCGAGGCCCAGGCGATCGCGGCGCGCAGCTATGCGTTCACGAGCACGCCACAGGACGGCTTCGATCTCTACGCCGACACGCGCTCGCAGGAGTACGGGGGCTATGACTCCGAGACGCCGGCGACCGACGCCGCCGTCGAGGCGACGATCGGCGAGGTCGTGAGCTACGCCGGCGCGCCGGTCACGACCTATTACTTCGCGAGCTCGGGCGGAGAGACAGAGGACGTGCAGAACGCGATGGCCGGGGTATCGCCCGAGCCGTATCTGACCGCGGTCCTCGACCCCTACGACGGGAGCCGCTTCGGCCCGATCACGATGACCGTGCACCAGGCCGCGCGGCGGCTGAGGGGCCTGCTCCGCGGGACGCTCGAGTCGATCGTCGTCACCCAGCGGGGCATCTCGCCGCGCATCCTCACCGCGAACGTCGTCGGCAGCCAGGGGACGACGACGGTCAGCGGGCTGACGCTCGCCGCCGCGCTCGGCCTGCACAGCACCTGGGCCTGCTTCACCGTGACGTCGGCCTCGGCGCAGCCGGCATCCGGCTGGGACCGGGCGTGCGCGAAGCCGACGAGCGTCGGCAGCGGCCCGACCGGACTGACTGGAGCGACCGGCTCGACCGTCGGCGGAGCCGTCGGGCCGAGCGGACCGAGCGGGCCGACGGCGCCGACCGGGGCGAGCGGGCCCACCGCGGCAACCGGCCCGAGCGGGCCGACCGGACCGACCGGTCCGACCTCCGTCGGCGGCGGCACCGTGGGGCCGACCGGATGAGCGGCCCGCTTCTCGCCGTCGACACGCCCTGGCTGCTCTACCGCTCGCACTTCGGGCTGCCGCGCTCGATCAGGGGAGCCGACGGCGCGCCGGTCGGCGCGCTGCTCGGCACCGTCAACACGATCCTCGCGCTCGTGCAGTGGTGCTCGCCGCGCGCCGTGGTCTGCTGCCTCGGCGCCGAGGAGGCCGACTATCGCGTCGCGCTCTATCCGCCCTACCATGCCCACCGCGACCCGATGCCGCCCGAGCTGCGCGCCCAGTGGGAGCGGGCGCCGGCGCTGCTCGCGGCACTCGGCTGGAGCGTGGCGGCGGACGACGCGCTCGAGGCCGACGACCTGATGTGGTCCTATTCGCGCGTCGAGGCCGCGGCCGGCGGCGACACGCTGATCTGCTCGGGTGACCGCGACCTCTACCAGGCCGTCGACGCACACACCGCGGTCGTCGACCTGCGCCGCGACGGACCGCCGGGCACGATCGACGCCGCCGGCGTCGAGCAGCGAAGCGGCGTCACACCGGCCCAGATCCCCGACCTGATCGCGCTGCGCGGCGACCCCTCCGACGGGCTGCCGGGCGCCCGCGGGATCGGCGCCAAGACCGCCGGCGCGCTGCTGCGCGAACACGGCTCACTCGAAGGCGTCCTCGCCGCCGGCCCCACGCTGCGCCCCCGCATCGCCACCGCACTCCAAGAGCAGGCCGACGAGCTGCGCGCGTTCAAGACGATCGCGACGCTCCAGGACATCCCCGTGACGCGGCCACCGGACGGCGCCACCGACCACGCCAACGGCGCCCACGCGGCCCGCAGCCTCGGAATGAACGCCCTCGCAGCACGCCTCGAGCAGGGCGCCCCGGCGCAGTAGGCCGCGAGCGCAGCCGCGAACGGCCGCGCCCCAGGCGGTTTCGCAAAGCCCGGCGCAGCCTCGGCAAGGCCGAGGCAAGCCCCTCTACAGCACTTTCGAGAGGAACAGCCTCGTGCGCTCGTGCTGCGGGTTTGCCAGCACCTCGCGCGGGTCGCCGGCCTCGACGATCTGCCCGCCGTCCATGAACACGAGCTTGTCGGCGACCTCGCGGGCGAAGCCCATCTCGTGGGTCACGACGACCATCGTCATGCCGTCGGCGGCGAGGCCGCGCATCACGTCGAGCACGTCGCCGACGAGCTCCGGGTCAAGCGCCGAGGTCGGCTCGTCGAAGAGCATCAGCTTCGGCTTCATCGCCAGCGCGCGCGCGATCGCGACGCGCTGCTGCTGGCCGCCGGAGAGCTGCGACGGGTAGCTCTCGAGCTTGTCGCCGAGGCCGACGCGCTCGAGCAGCGCCGTGGCCTCCTGGATCGCCGCCGCCTTGGCCACGCCGCGAACCAGGCGCGGCGCCTCGATCACGTTCTCGAGCGCCGTCTTGTGCGGGAACAGGTTGAAGCGCTGGAAGACCATCCCGATCTCGGCGCGGCGCTTGGCCACCAGCTTGTCGGGCAGCTCATGGAGCTTGTCGCCACGCTGGACGTAGCCGACGAGCTCGCCGTCGACCCACAGCCGGCCGCTGTTGATCTTCTCGAGGTGATTGATCGCGCGCAGGAACGTCGACTTGCCGGAGCCCGACGGGCCGATGATGCACATGACCTCGCCGCGGCCCACCTCGAGCGAGATCCCGCACAGCACCTCGTTGCGCCCGAAGCGCTTGTGGACCCCCTCGGCCTTGACCATCGGCTCGGCCATTACGAGTGCGGCCTCGCCGTGCCGAGCTCGCCCAACGCGAGCGGGTCATGGCGCACCGAGAAGATCCCGCGCCTGATGCGCTGCAGCGGCGTCGGCGGCAGCTCGCGCGAGGAGCCGCGGGCGTAGTAGCGCTCGAGATAGAACTGCCCGACGTAGAGCACCGAGGTCATCCCGAGATACCACAGCGACGCGGTGATGAGCAGCGGGATGACCTGGAAGGTGTTGTTGTAGATGTTGGTCGCCGTCGTCAGCAGGTCGAAGACGCTGCCGACGGCGAATGCGAGCGACGTCGTCTTCAGCATCGAGATCGTCTCGTTGCCGGTCGGCGGGATGATCACGCGCATCGCCTGCGGCAGCACGATGCGGCGCATCGTCTGAAGGCGGGTCATCCCCAGGGAGAGCGCCGCCTCCGGCTGTCCCTCGTCGACGGAGATGATGCCGGCGCGGACGACCTCGGACATATAGGCGCCTTCGTTGAGGCCGAGCGCGAGCATCACGGTCATGAACGGCGTGATTGCCGTGTTGGCGTTGATGTTGATGAACTGCGGGCCGAACGGGATCCCGAGGTGGATCACCGGGTAGAGCGCGGCGATGTTGTACCAGAAGAGAATCTGGACGAAGACAGGCGTGCCGCGGAAGAACCACACATAGAGCCAGCCGGCGCCGGATACCAGCGGATTCGGTGAGAGCCGCATGATCGCCAGCAGCACGCCGAGGGCGATGCCGATCGCCTGCGCCGCGAGGGTCAGCTCGATCGTGACGAGCGCACCGTGGGTGATCCGCGAGTCGAACAGGTAGTGCCCGACGACCCCCCAGTGGAAGCGGGGGTTGGTGACGACCGAGTTCACCACCGCGACGGCGATCAGCAGCACGATCGCTGCGGCCACCCACCGCCCCGGGTGGCGCACCGGGAGCGCCTTGATGTCCTCGGGCTGTTGCGCCTGCTGGTCCGGCGCGCTCAGTGGCGCTGCGGCCACCCTGTCCCTCTAGCTCAGGAGGTCGCCCCGTTGAGCACCGGGTGGGTGTCGGCGCCCGACTGCACGCCCCATTTCTTGAGGATCGTCGCGTACTGCCCGTTCTTGATCAGGTCCTTGAGCGCCGCGAGGATCGCCTTGTCGAGCGTGCCGTCCTGCTTCGGCACGGCGATGCCGTAGGGCGCGACGCCGTAGCTCTGCCCGACGAGCTTGAACGCTCCGCTGGACTGCTTGACCTGGTAGGCGGCGACCGGCGAGTCGGCCATGCTGATCTGCGCGCGTCCGCTGGAGAGCGCGAGGTTGGCCTCCGACTGCGTCGAGAAGGTGAGCACGTCGTCGGGCTTCTTTCCGGCCTTGGTGCACTTCGCCTTCTGCGCCGTCGCGTCGGCCAGCTCGGTCGTCCCGCTCTCGACCGACACGCTCAGGCCGCAGATGCTCGCGAGGTTGGTCACGGTCGGGCCACCTGAGGCCTTCTCGAAGAACGAGGTGCCGGCTGCGAAGTAGTCGACGAAGTTGACCGTCTTCTCGCGCAGCTTGTTGTCGGTGAACGACGACATGCCGACGTCGAACTTGCCCGGAGCTGAGGCCCGGGATGATCGTCGCGAAGGTCGCGTTGACGACGTTGACCTTGAGGCCGAGCAGCGGGAAGATCGCCTTCGCGAGGTCGGCATCCATCCCGATCACCGTCTTGCCGTCGGAGGCGAAGAACTCGTTCGGCGCGTAGCTCGCGTCGGCTGCCACGATCACGCGTGCCCTTGGACTTGATCTTGGCCGGGACGAGCGCGGCGGCGGAGCTGTCGACGCTGCTGGCGGCTGCGGCGACGCTCGCAAAGGCGACAGCCGGCGAGCGCGGCGACCAGGACGATGCGCGCGGCGACGGAGCGAAAGACGGTGATCTGCACGAGAAGCCCTCCCAGGCATTCGGTGACCGAAGCGGGGCTAGCGTACTCCTCTGCCGCTAGTCGCGCGCCATCACGACGCGTACCGTGCGCAGCTGCCGGTCGCTCGCGCCGCGAACGCTGCCGCCGAGCTCGAGCGTGCGCTGGATGTACTCGAGCGTCTCCGCCGTGAGCCGCTCGCCGGGCAGCACGTTGGGGATCCCCGGCGGGTAGGTCGCGAGCGACTCCGCGGCGACGCGCCCGACGGCCTGCGACGCGGGCACCGTCTCCTGGCTGCCGAGAAATGCCTCGCGCGGGGTCATCACCAGCTCGCCCCACGGCGGCGCGGGCGCGAAGCGGGCCGCGCGACCGCCGGCGTCGAGGCCGGCGCGCTCTGCCGCGACGCGCAGCGCGGCGACGAAGCGGTCGGCGAGCGCGGTCGCCGGCTCGCCCATGCCGAACACGCCGACGATCACGTTCTGTCCCGCGAGCTCGAGGTGGATGTCGTCGGTCTCGCGCAGCATCGTGGCGAGCTCGTAGCCGTCGATCGCCAGCCCGCGGACGTCGACGGCGAGCCGCAGCGGGTCGTAGGCGAACACGCCGGCGCGGCCGATGAAGCGCTCGTCGAGCACGTCGAGCCCCGGGATCTCGCGGATCTGCTCCCGTGCGAGGTTGACCGCGGCAGTGCTCTCGGCGATCAGCTCGTGCCCGTGGACCGCGGCGAGCCGCCGCTGGGCGTCGAGGGAGGCGAAGAGCAGCGAGTTGGGGCTCGTCGACTCGGTCAGCGTGACGGTGCGATCGACGACGTCGGCGTCGAGGCGCGAGTGCCTGCCGAGGTGCAGCATCGCCGACTGGCCGAGGCTGCCGACGATCTTGTGCGTGCTCGAGATCACCAGGTCCGCGCCGGCGGCGAGCGCGTGCTCCGGCAGATCCTCGTGAAAGGCCATGTGCGCGCCCCAGGCCTCATCGACGATCAGCGGCACGTCGTGCGCGTGCGCGACCTCCGTCAGTCCGCGGACGTCGGCGGCCGAGCCGAAGTAGGTCGGCGAGACGATCCATGCGCCGACCGCGTCCGGCGTCTCGCGCAGTGCCCGGTCGAGCGACTGAGGCGTGATGCAGTGCGCGATCCCGAGCTCCTCATCGACCTCGGGCGCGACGAAGGTCGGGCGCAGACCCGAGAGCACGAGCGCGTCGATCGTGCTCGAATGGCCGTTGCGCTGCAGCACGACCGCGTCGCCGTAGTGCGCGAGCGCGAGTCCGGCCGCGAGGTTGCCCTGCGAGGCGCCGCTGACCAGAAACCAGGCGCGCGCCGCGCCCCACGCCTCGGCGGCGAGTCGCTGCGCCTGATCGAACGGCGTCGGCGAGGGACCGATGTCGATGCCCCAGGTGAGCCCCGGGATGTCGTGCGCGATGGCGGCCGCGCCGAGCACCGCGATCAGGCCGGGGTCTGCCCCGGGTCCGCCCTTGTGCCCCGGGATGTGCAACCGCGCCGGGTGGCGCGCCGCGTAGTCGCGGATCGCGTCCAGATACGGAGTGTCGTGCTGGGTCGGCTCGTTCTCCGCGATCAACAAGTCCTACCACCTGGCGGTTCCCGCCGGAAGTTCGGTCGTGGATTCGACGAGCGAAAACCGAGACCGGCCAGGACGCAGGGAGGGGCGGCACCGACGGCGAAGCCGTTGGTGGGCAGAGCCATTGCCCCGACCGAGGACGCCGCAGGGCGACGGTTTGCAGCCGTCGGGACGCGGCCGAACTTGCGGCGGGGACCGCTTGACTACGATGACCCACCGATGGAGAGACCGACGCGTTCGCGGCGCAGCGTTCACGCGATCCCCGGCACCAACGCGCGCTTCCTCGCGAAGGCGCCGGCGCTGGCGGCCGACGAGGTCTTCCTCGACCTCGAGGACGGCACCGCCGCCGACCAGAAGGAGCTCGCTCGCGCGCAGGTGATCGAGGCGCTGCAGACGCTCCAGTTCGGCCCGACGACCGTCGCGGTGCGCGTCAACGGCACCGACACGCCGCACTACTACCGCGACCTGATCGCCGTCGTCGAGCAGGCCGGCGCGGGCCTTGACACGGTCATCGTGCCCAAGGTCCGCACCCCCGGCGACGTCGAGATGACCGACAAGCTGCTGACACAGATCGAGCTCGCGAGCGGCCTGGAGGCCGGGCGGATCGGCATCGAGGCGCAGATCGAGGACGCGCGCGGCCTGCTGGCGTGCGAGGCGATCGCCACCGCCTCGCCGCGGATGGAGGCCCTGGTCTTCGGCCCCGGCGACTACAGCGCCGCGGTCGGGATCCCGGTCACGACGATCGGCGGCGAGCCCGACGGCTACCCCGGCGACCATCTGAACTACGTCTACTCACGCCTGGTGATCGCCGCTCGAGCCGCCGGCATCCAGGCGATCGACGGCCCCTACGCGCTGATCGACGACACCGACGGGCTGGCGCGCCGCTCGCGCCTGGCGCGCGCGCTCGGGATCGACGGCAAGTGGACGATCCACCCCTCGCAGATCGCGGTCGTCAACGAGATCTTCTCGCCCACCCTCGAGGAGTTCGCACGCGCCAGCGCGCTGCTCGCCGCCTACGCCAAGGCCACCGGCGGCGCCGCGACCTTCGCCGGCGAGATGATCGACGAGGCCAGCCGCAAGATGGCCGAGCGGGTCATGATCGCCGGCCGCGCCGCCGGCCACGAGGGCCACGAGCTCAGGGCGTGAACTTGACGGTGATCACGTCGCCGTCGCGCATCGCGTAGTCGCGCCCCTCGAGCCGCAGCACCCCGCGCTCGCGCGCGCCGGCGTAGCCGCCCGCCTCGAGCAGCTCCTCGCAGCCGATGACCTCGGCGCGCACGAAGCCGCGCTGGATGTCGGAGTGGATCTCGCCGGCGGCGTGCCACGCGGTGAGGCCGCGGCGCAGGTGCCAGGACTGCGCCGGCTTGGCCTCCCCGACCGTGAAGAAGACGATCAGATCGAGCAGCGAGAAGGCGCCGCGCACGACGCGCACGAGCCCCGCCTCGCCGACCCCCAGATCGCTGCGCATCACGCTCGCCTCGCCGGCGTCGAGCTCCCCGAGCTCGGACTCCAGGCGCGCCGAGATCGCGACCGCGCCGGCGCCCTGGGCGGCCGCGTAGGCGGCGATCGCCTCGGGCACCGCGTCGGTGCCCTCATCGACGTTGGCGACGAACAGCACCGGCTTGGCGGTGATCGGCCCGAGCGAGCGCAGCGCGTCGCCGGCCTCCTCCGGCGCCGGGACGGTGCGCGCCGGACGTCCGGCCGCGAGCGCTTCGATCAGCCGCTCGAGCCAGGCGAGCTCGGCGATCGCCGCGCGGTCGCCGCCGCGCGCCGTGCGGGTCACGCGGTCGAGCCGCCGCTCGGCCTGCTCGAGGTCGGCGAGCATCAGCTCGGTCTCGATCGTCTCGATGTCGGCGAGCGGGTCGACGCGGCCCTCCGGGTGCACGACGTTGGGGTCGCCGTGCGCCCGCACGACGTGGAGGATCGCGTCGGTTTCGCGAATGTTCGCGAGGAAGCGGTTGCCGAGCCCCTCGCCGCGGTGGGCGCCCGCGACCAGGCCCGCGATGTCGTGGAAGGAGATCGTGTCGTAGACGACGTCGCTGGCGTGCAGCAGCTGCGCGAGGCGGTCGAGCCGCTCGTCGACCACGGCGACGACCGCGACGTTCGGCTCGATCGTCGTGAACGGGTAGTTCGCCGCCTCGGCCCCGGCCGCGGTCAGCGCGTTGAACAGTGACGACTTGCCGGCATTTGGCATGCCGACGATGCCGATCCTCATCGCGCCAGCGAGCCGATCGCGCTCCCGAGCAGGGCGCCGGCGAGCACGTCGGAGGGGTAGTGCACGCCAAGATAGAGCCGCGAGGCCGCGAGGCCGCTTGCCAGCAGGTAGAGCGGCACGGCTGGCGCGCCGGCGGCCGAGTAGGCGCGCGCCGCGGCGAACGAGCTGGTCGCGTGCGCGCTCGGGAAGCTGAGCTGCGTCGGGGTCTGCGACAGCGGCGGCAGATCGGGCAGCTGCGGGCGCGGCCGGCGGACGGCGAATTTCAGCGCCGTGTTGAAGAGGTAGGCGCCGGCGACGGTCGCGGTCGCGCTGCGCCAGCGCCGGCGCTCCTCGGGCGCTGAGAAGATCGCGGCGGCGGAGCCGAACGCGAGCCAGATCGCCGCGTGCTGCCCGAGCTCGGAGAACCACGCGACCGCGCGCTCGCGCTCGGGGGTGTGCGTCGCCGTCCGTGCGAGGCGCAGCAACGCCAGGTCGGCAGATTGCATGTCCGCCAGCGGGGTCAGGCCCCGAAGCCGACGGTCGCGGCGTCGGAGTCGACGCGGACGTAGGCGATCTGCGCGAGCGCGAGCCGCACGGTCCCGTCGTCGAGCTCGAGATCGAACCACGGCTCCGCTGTGCCGAGCGCCGCGTTCAGCGACTCGAGCGCGTCGGTGGCGACGCGCACGGCGAGCACCTGGCCGCCGGCGAAGCCGATCGAGACCCTGACGTGGCCCTTGGGGCTCATGCCGCTGCCGCCTCGACGATCTCGGTCAGCACGCCGCCGGTCGCGCGCGGATGGATGAACGCGATCCGCGAGTCGCGCATGCCGGGCCGCGGCGCCGCGTCGATCATCTCGACCCCGCGGGCGAGCAGGTCGGCGAACGCGGCGTCGATGTCGGCCACGCGGTAGGCGACGTGATGCAGCCCGGGCCCGCGGTCGGCAAGGAAGCGCCCGACCGCGGAGTGCTCCGACAGCGACGCGAGCAGCTCGACATGGTCGTCCCCGACCTCGAGCAGCGCCGCCTCGATCCCGTCCTCGGCGATCACCTCGCGGTGCACCAGTGCCATGCCGAAGGTCTCGCCATAGCTCGCGACCGCGGTGTCGAGCTCGGCGACGGCGATCCCCACGTGGTCGATGCGGTCAAACACTGGCCCTGATTCTAGGGGCCGCGGCGGAGAGCCCGCAGGCGCGGGTCAGTTACGCGCCGCTCACGCCCGGGAACGCGGGTCCCCAAAAAGCGCCAGCTCAGCCGGCCGCCGGGTCGTCGGCTCGACTCGCCGCGGCCAGTCGCGGGCGCGGCGGCGCGGCCTGGGCGACGATCCGCTCGATCGCCGACCGTTCGAGCACCTCCTCGGCCTGCAGCTCCGCCGCCAGCTGATCGAGTGTCGCGCGGTTCGCGCTGAGCAGCCGCATCGCGGCGGCGCGGGCCTCGTGCAGCAGCTCCTCGCGCTCCTCGTCGCGCAGGCGCAGCGTCTGCTCGGAGACGCGCTCGTCGCTCGGCGCGCCGCGGCCGGTGACGGCGACGGTGGTGCCCATCGCGTAGTCGGTGATCATCGCCCCGCCGACCTCCGAGGCGCGTCGCAGGTCGTCGGAGGCGCCCGTCGTGACCGCGCCGAAGACCAGCTGCTCGGCAGCGCGGCCGCCCAGCAGCATCGTCATGTAGTCGATCAGCTCCTCGCGCGTCTTGAGGTAGCGGTCCTCGTCGGGAAGGTTGAGCGTGTAGCCGAGCGCGCGGCCGCGCGGCACGATCGACACGCGGTGGACGCGGTCGACGGCGGGCAGCAACTCGGCGACCAGGGCGTGGCCGGCCTCGTGGTAGGCGACGACCTCCTTCTCGTGCTCGTTGAGCACGCGGCGCGACTGGGTGCCCGCGATCACGCGCTCGAGGGCGTGGTCGAAGTCCTCGTTGAGGATCTCGGTGGCCGACGCGGCGCGCGGCGAAGATCGCCGCCTCGTTGCAGATGTTCGCCAGGTCGGCGCCGGTCAGCCCGGCGGTCTGGCGGGCGACCATCTCGAGGTCGACGTCGCCGATCGGCTTGTTGCGGACGTGGACGCCGAGGATCTCCTCGCGCGCCCGCACGTCCGGCGGGGCGACGTAGATCTGGCGGTCGAAGCGGCCGGGCCGAAGCAGCGCCGCGTCGAGCTTCTCGAGCAGGTTCGACGCGGCGATCACGACCAGGCGGTCGGTCGAGTTGAAGCCGTCCATCTCGATCAGCAGCTGGTTCAGCGTCTGGTCCTTCTCGCCGGTGATGCCGAAGCCGCGCTGCCCGCCGACCGCGTCGAGCTCGTCGATGAAGATGATCGCCGGCTCGTTCTTGCGCGCGATGCGAAACAGCCGCCGCACCCGCGCCGCGCCGAGCCCCGCGAACATCTCGACGAAGCCGGCGGCGGACTGCGCGTAGAAGCGGGCGCCGGATTCGTGGGCGACGGCCTTGGCCAGCAGCGTCTTGCCGGTGCCCGGCGGTCCGTGCAGCAGCACGCCGCGCGGCACGCGCGCGCCGAGGCGGGCGAAGCGCTCGGGGTCGCGCAGGAACTCGACGACCTCCTGCAGTTCCATCCGCGCGTCCTCGACGCCGGCGATGTCGTCCCAGCCGACCGAGCTGGCGGAGTCGGGCTTGATCTCCGTCGGCTTGGTGCGCGGCAGCGACTTCATCACGAAGATCAGCAGGGTGACCATCGCCGCCATGAAGATGATCGTCGCGACCGGCAGCCAGTCGGACGCGAACAGCTTCACGTTGTCGGAGAAGTTTGCGAAGAGCACCGCGATCTGTATCGGCGCCGATCCGCCGATACTGGAGCGTTCGCGGCGGTTTTTACGCGGCCGGGGCGAGCATTCCCAGCGACAGATCGCGGAAGAAGACGGTCGCGAACTCGAGGTCGCGCACGTCGATGCGCTCGTCGGCGCCGTGGATCAGCCCGTCGGTCTCAAAGCGCGTGCGGACGCGGTGCGGGAAGAAGCCGTAGGCGGCGCACTGCGGGAACGCGTCGCGGAAGGTGCGCGAGTCGGTGAAGCCCGGCAGCACGGTCGGCACGCAGATCGCGCTCGGGTCGCGCTCGCCGATCCAGCGGCGGATGAAGTCGGCCATCGGCGAGTCGATCGGCGAGCGGTTGCCCATCACCTGCTCGGTCCACTCGAGCCGGTAGGAGCCGGGCCCGACGACCTCATCGATCGCCTCGAGCGCCGCCTCCTCGCCGAGGCCGGCGGGCACGCGGCAGTCGACCGCCAGGCGCGCCTGCGAGGGGATCACGTTGATCTTGTCGGAGGCGAAGACCCGCGTCGGCGCGAGTGACACGCCGAGCATCGGCTCGACCAGCGCCACCAGCCGCGGCTCGATCGCACGCACGTGCTCGAGCGCGGCCGCCGCGTCGTCACCCTCGAGCGCGCCGATCGCCTCGAGGAACGCGCGCGGCTCGGCGGTCAGGCGGTAGGAGGGCTGGCGGGCGCCGAAGCGCTCGATGATCGGCGCGAGCTTGAGCAGCGCGTTGTCGCCGAGCCGCGGCATCGCGGCGTGCGCGGCGACGCCCTCGGTGTGCAGCGCGAAGCGAAAGACTCCCTTCTCGGCGCAGCCGAGGCAGTAGAGCCGCCGGCCGTCGTAGTCGATGATCCCGCCGCCGCCCTCGTTGACGAGGTAGTCGCAGCGGACCTTGTCGGGGTGGGTCGCCGTCAGCCACTGCGCCCCCTGCGCGCCGCCGGTCTCTTCGTCGACCACCACCACGACGAGCAGCGAGCCGCGCGCCGGGCGCCAGCCGCTGCGCGCCAGCGAGCACGCCGCGACGACCTCGGCGGCGGTCTGGGACTTCATGTCGAGCGCGCCGCGACCCCAGACGAAGCCGTCGTCGAGCGCCCCCGACCAGGGGTCGTGCGACCACTCCGACGCGGTCGCGAGCACGGTGTCGACATGCGAGAGCAGGCACAGCACCGGTCCGGGCTCGGCGCCGTCGAGGCGCGCGACCAGGTTGGGGCGCTCCGGCGTGCTGCCGAGCAGCTCGCAGGCGAAGCCCGCGGCGGTGAGGATCCCGGCGAGGTGCTCCTGCGCCGCGCGCTCGTTGCCCGGCGGGTTGACGGTGTCGAAGCGGATCAGCCGCTGCAGCAGCTCGACGGCCTCGCCCTGGAGCTCCGCGCTCATCGGCCCCATCCTAAGCCGTCGCGGCGCAGGCGGCTGCGGCGGGCGCTCCGCCCGACGGGCGATACTAGGTCGATGGAGCGCCTGTTCGAGGAGCCGCGAGACCCCAGCCCGCCCGCTCCGCTCGCGGTGCGGATGCGCCCGCGGACGATCGACGAGCTGGTCGGCCTGGGCGCGCTGCTCGGCCCGGGCGCGCCGTTGCGCCGCGCGCTCGAGAGCGGCCGGCTGCACTCGATGATCCTGCACGGGCCGCCCGGCTCGGGCAAGACGACGCTAGCGCGGATCATCGCGACGACGACCGGCGCGGCCTTCGAGGAGCACAGCGCCGTCGACACCGGGCGCGCCGAGGTCCGCGCCGTGATCGAGCGCGCGCGACATCGCGGCGGCGCGACCGTCTTCTTCCTCGATGAGATCCACCGCTTCAACAAGGCCCAGCAGGACGCTCTGCTGCCGGCGGTCGAGGAGGGCCTGGTCACGCTGATCGGCGCGACGACCGAGAACCCGCGCTTCGAGGTCAACAGCGCGCTGCTCTCGCGGCTGACCGTGTACACGCTCGAGCCGCTGACGGAGGCCGAGATCGCGGCGCTGCTGATGCGCGCCCACGAGCGCGGCGAGCTCGGCGAGGTCGAGCTCGACGCCGACGCCGTCGAGCTGTTGGCGCGGCGCGCCGGCGGCGATGCGCGGATCGCGCTCGGCGCGCTCGAGCGCGCTGCCGCGACCGGCGAGCGGATCGACCTGGCGGCGGCGCGCACCGCGCTCGCCGGCGGGCTGGTCCGCTACGACCGCGCCGGCGACCAGCACTACGACACGATCTCCGCCTGGATCAAGGCGACCCGCGGCAGCGATCCCGACGCCTCGCTGTACTACCTTGCGACGATGCTCGAGGGCGGCGAGGACGCTCGCTTCATCGCCCGGCGGATGGTGATCCTCGCCTCCGAGGACATCGGCAACGCCGACCCGCAGGCGCTCGTCGTCGCGGTCGCGGCGGCCCACGCCGTCGAGCACGTCGGGCTGCCGGAGTGCACCTACGCGCTCGCCCAGGCGGCGATCTACCTCTCGCTGGCGCCGAAGTCCAACGCCGCCGGCAGCGCGCTGGCCGCCGCGCGCGAGCTGATCGCAAGCGACGGCGCCCGCCCCGCCCCGCCGGCGCTGCGCGGCGCCGCCGACTACGACTACCCGCACAGCCACCCCGGGCACACCAGCCTGCAGGAGCTGATGCCCGAGGGGCTCGAGGACGTGCGCTTCTACGCCCCCGACGACGCCGAGGCCGCGCTGGCGGAGGCACTCGCCCGCGTGCGCGCCGCGCGTGGGCGCTCGAGCGCCCCGGCCGGGGACCGGGCGCGATGAGCGGCACGCTCGCCGACGAGCTCGCGACGGTCACACCGCTGTGGGCGCAGCTGCGCGTCGGTGACCGCGCGCGCTACCTCGAGCGCGCGGCGCAGGCGGTGATCGACGAGTTCGACGAGATCTGCCTGACCGTCGCCGCCGAGTCCCAGCGCCCGTCGGCGGAGATCGCCGCGCTCGAGCTGCTCGGCGCGGTCGATGCGCTGCGCTGGCTGGCCGACAACGCGCGGAGGCTGCTCGGGGCGCATCGCTTCGCGCTGCCGCGCACGCTGCACCCGTTGACGCGGGCCAGCGCGGGCCACGCCCCGGTCGGCGTGGTCGGGATCCGCGGCGCCGTCGGCGCGCCGTTCGCGCTGCCGCTGACGACGGTCGGCGGGGCGCTGCTCGCCGGCAACGGCGTGATCGTCGCGCCCGCGCCCGGGGCGGCCGCCGCGGCCGAGCGCCTCGTGCGCGTGCTCGCGCGCGCGGGCCTGCCCGAGGGCCTCGTCCGCGTCGCCGACGACTCGCTCGAGGGCTGCGCGCGGCTGCTCGACCTCGGTGGCGGGCTGGCCGGGCCCGACGCGATGATCGTGCTCGCCGACGCGAACCTCGCGCACGCGATCGAGGGGGCGCTGTGGGCCGCGTGCGCCGGAGCGGGGCAGCTCGCCGGCTCGCTCAAGCGGGTCTACGTCGCGGAGGAGCGCTACTCGGAGTTCGTCGAGGGGCTCTGCCAGGCGGCGGCCGAGCTCGAGCTGGGCGAGGCGCTCGCCGCGCACACCCAGCTCGGACCGCTGGCCGGCGAGGCGGTCGCAGCTGCGCTCGAGGCCGCGATCGATGAGGCTGTCGGGTTTGGTGCGGTGCTGTATTGCGGAGGTCGCCGCTCGCTCGGTGCCATCCCGGGGACCTTCTTCGCTCCGGCCGTGCTCAGCGACGTGCCGCCGGGCGCGCGGCTTGCCCGCGAGCGCGTGGCCGGACCGGTGCTCGCGGTGACCCGCGTGCGCGACTCGGTCGAGGCGGTCGCGCTCGCCAACGGCGGCCGGCGCAGCCTCGGCGCGTCGATCTGGAGCGCCGACCGCCGGGCGGCGGTGCGGATCGCGCGCGAGCTCGAGGCGCGGGTCGTCTGGGGCAACGACCACGCACCGGCGCTGCCGCTGCGCCAGGCCGCCGCCGACGCGATCGAGCAGTGCGGCCGCGCGCAGCTGATCACCTGGGAGCCGCCGGCGCGCCGGCCGCCGTGGCGCTACCCCTACGTGCCCGGCACGCAGCGCGCGGCACGCAGCGTCGCCGCGCTGCACTCAACGCGCGACGGCGAGCGCGAACAGGCGCTGCGCGAGGGCGCACCGGCGATCATCCGCCTCGCCGGCCGCACGCTGCGCCGCTGACCGCCGGCTGGGCCGGCCGGCCTGCGGGCAGGCGAATCGGACCGGGCTGAGTCTCCGCACGCTCTCCGGACCGTGCTCACGACTCCTTCACACCTGCTCCATAGGCTCGTGAGCGAGATGGCACCCCGGACGAGTGGAGGCGATATGGCTGTGAAGCTTCACCGTGACCGCGTCCCACTGCGGATCGACGGACACCCCTGCTGGCGGGTCGAGAAGGCCCTGATCGACGCGGGCATCCCCTACGAGGTCGTGAGCGAGCCGGTGCTGCGCTCGCGCCGCACGCGGGTGATCGCGGCGACCGGTCAGCAGCTGTTGCCGGCGATCGAGTTCCCCGACGGCCGCTGGCTGTTCGAGGGCTCCGCCGAGCTGGCGGGACGGATCCGCGCGGGTCGGCTGTTCGAGGTGCCATCGCCGGACGCTGCTTGAACCCACAAAGGAGACACCATGCACTCAAGACATCACAACCACACAGGCGGTCCCCGCCCCGGCAGGCTCGCGCGACTGCTCCGCGCGATCGTGTTCGTGGCGCTGCTCCCGGCGATCCTCGTCGCGGGCGTGATCCTGCTGCCCGTGTTCGCGATCGGCCGGCTGTTCGGGCTCGGTCGCGGCCACGCCTGCGGACGCCACCGCCACGGCGACGCGGCGAGCGCCGCCTGAAACGTTCCGGGGCGCGGGCCGCGGGTCCGCGCCCCGGAGCACTATCGTCGTCACTCACCGATGAAGACCATCCTGGTCGTCGACGACGAGCCCGAGATCGTCGCGCTGTGCACCGACTATCTCCGCGCCGCCGGCTTCGCGGTGCTGAGCGCTCGCGACGGCCGCGCGGCGCTCGACGCCGTGCGCTCCGCCCGGCCCGACCTCGTCGTCCTCGACCTCGGGCTTCCCGAGCTCGACGGGTTCGACGTCACGCGGTCGCTGCGCCGCGCATCGGCAGTGCCGATCGTGATGCTCACCGCCCGCGCCGACGAGTCCGACACGCTCGTCGGCCTCGAGCTCGGCGCCGACGACTACATCACCAAGCCGTTCAGCCCGAAGGAGCTCGTCGCGCGCGTGCGAGCCGTGCTGCGCCGGGCCGAGGGGGCGCACGAGGCGGTTGAGCTCGTCCGCGTCGGTTCGCTCGAGCTCGACGTCGCCCGGATCGTCACCACCGTCGACGGCCGCCGCGTCGACCTGACGCCGACCGAGTTCCGGCTGCTGCTCGAGCTGGCCCGCCAGCCCGGACGGGTCTTCACCCGCTCACAGCTGCTCTCCGCCGTCCAGGGCGTCGCCTTCGAGTCCTACGAGCGTGCGATCGACGCCCACGTCAAGAACATCCGCCGCAAGATCGAGGACGACCCGAAGGCTCCGCGGCGTCTGCAGACCGTGTTCGGCGTCGGCTACCGGGTGGCCGAGGAGCAGGGCGGCTGAGCCCGATGCGGGCCGGCGGCAGGGGCAGGCGTCCCCCGTGGTGGCCGGCCGAGGAGCCCTGGCCGCCACCGCATCCGCGGCGGCCCCCCGGCCGCGTGCTGCTGCGCTTCGGTCTGACGTTCTCACTCTCGCTCCTGACGCTGGCCGCGATCGTCGCCGCCGGCGTCTGGGCGGCGCTCGTCGCGCTCGGCGTGATCTCCGCCTCGTGGGAGCTGCGCGGCGTCGCGCTCGCGATCCTGCTCGGCGGGATCGGCTGCTTCGTCGCGCTCGCGCGGGCGATGCGGCGGCGGATGGCGCCGATCGCGGCGCTGATCGAAGGCGCCGCACAGATCGAGCGCGGGGACTACTCGGCCCGCGTGCCGGAGCGCGGCGGCCGCGAGGTCCGCGCGCTGGCGCGGACGTTCAACACCATGAGCGAGCGCCTCGGCACGATCGACTCCCAGCGGCGCTCGTTCCTCGCCGACGTGGCGCACGAACTGCGCACGCCGCTGTCGATCATGCGCGGCCGGCTCGAGGCGATGATCGACGGGATCCACCCGCGCGACGACGATCACCTGCGCGCAATCCTCGAGCACGCCTCCTCGCTCGAAGCGCTGGTCGCCGACGTCGCCACCGTCGCGCTCGCCGAGACCGGCAGCCTGCCGCTGCACCTCGAGCAGGTCGACCTCGCGGTGCTGGCGAACGCGATCGCCGCCGACTTCTCGGCGGCCGCCCGTGAGCAGGGCGTCGAGCTTCGCGTCCGCGTCGAGACGCAGGCCGCGCCGCTCGACGCCGACCCGGCCCGGATCCGCCAGGCGCTCGCGAATCTCGTCTCGAACGCGCTCCGCCACGCCGCGCCCGGCGGGCTGGTCGAGCTGGTGCTCGAGCGCACACCGAACCCCACCGTACTCGCCGTCCACGACGACGGCCCGGGCATCCCGCAGGAGCTCCTGCCGCACGTCTTCGAACGCTTCGTCCGCGGGGCGGACTCGCCGGGCAGCGGCCTGGGTCTGCCGATCGTCGCCGACATCGCGGCGGCACACGGTGGCTCGGCGACGATCGAGAGCCCGCCGGGCCAGGGCACGACGGTCAGGCTGCTGCTCCCCTGAGGGTCAGCTGACGCTGAAGCCGGCGCTGAATGCGTTCGACGCCGCTCCCTGGATCCGCAGCTTGCCCTTGTCGCTGCCGCGGGTCAGCGGGTGCCCGCCGGACTGCTTGATCGTGAACGTGCTCGCGCCGACCGGCAGGTGCAGCGTGGTCGTGCCGATCGTGTGCCCGTTTCGCGAGATCGAGACGATCACCGCGGCCGCGGCGCTCAGCGTGACCTCGAAGCTGACGCCCTTCTTGGCCGTGACCTTGCTCGAGAGGATCCTGGCCGCGTCGAGCACCGGCGGTGCCCCCGGCACGAGCGGATGGTCGAGCGGGACGAGCGGCGCGACCGCTGAGGTCCACGCCGGGTCGACGTTGTCGTTGCCCGCCTTGGCGGTCAGGTTCGTGGCGTTCAGGGGGAACGAGCAGGTGCCCGAGTCGCAGCCGGCCGAGATCGAGTAGATGTCGCTGGTGCCGGGCGTGGAGTGGCCGTTGCCCTGCGCGTCGAAGACGACCCTCGTGCCGGCGAAGCGCGCCTGGCCGAACGTCCAGCCTGGCGGCTCGGCGATCAACTCGGTGATCTTCTTCGAGCCCGGCGCGATCGCGGTGCTCGACGGGAACACGTAGATGCCGTCGTTGGGCGCCTGGTCGTCGACGACCAGCAGCTTGCTGCCGTCACTGGACCAGGCGAGCGAGCTGGGACCGGTGCCGAACGGCGTCTCGTCGTCGAAGATCGCGACCGGCGGGGACGAGGCCGTGCCGGCGCCCGCCACGTGGATCGCGTACTGGCAGACCGCCTTCGAGCGAACCGTGAACTGGGTGCACGAGGGATCCTGGTTCTCGACCCAGGCGAGCAGCGCCGGATTGGCAGGGTCCGGCGCCGGGTCGGCGTCCTGCGGCAGCGTCTCGGTCGCGGTGTCGGCCCAGACCGTCCCCACCGTCCCGGGGCTCGGAGCGTTGAGCGGGCGGACGTAGAGGCCGTGCTGGGTGAGCGCGCCGAGCGACGCCGCGCTGGCCGATGGGTAGACCGCGTAGTGGTCGACCATCTGCGCGTCGGCGGTCAGCCGGGGCTGGAACTCGAACACGGAGGCCGTGGGAGGCGGCGTCGAGACGGCGGGCGTCTGGCGCGCCAGCACGCCCGCGGTCAGCGAAAACGTGGCGGAGCAGGCCGCGGCGCAGGCCGCCGGGTTGGCGGGCGCGCCGAAGCTGTAGCTCGACGCCGTGAACAGCACCGTTGCGCCGCCGATCTGGAACAGGTCCGGCTCGCTGAGCGTCGCGTCGGGGAACTGCGGCGTGAGCTCCGTCGCGCTCGCCGAGAGCAACCGGTGCGGGTAGGTGCCATCGTCGTTGGCCGCCCACAGCGTCTCGGCGCCGTTGCCGGCGGCCTGGACCCAGACGATCTGTCCGGCCGTCGCGGCGGGCGCGGCGAACGCGCATGCAGCGGCGGCGACGGCCAGCGTGATGACTGCGCGTCGCACTTGGCTCACATTGTGTCAACGCCGTCGTACGGCTCGAGTTGCGTCGCAGCGCAACGTGCGGTGGCGGTCGTGCGGTGGGGCGCAACGCTTAGAGGCGCGCGCGGGCGCGCCTCTAAGCTGTGCGGGTGCCCGCCCAGGCCTACGCCGGCAAGGAATGCGTCTGTCAGTACCGTCGCGGCATCTGCGACCAGTCGTGCGTGCGCGACATGCTGGCCGTGCCCTTCTACATCGCCTGCCTGCGGCTGACGGACCGGCGCTGCCTGGTCGTCGGCGGCGGCGACGTCGGCCTGGAGAAGGTCGAGGGCCTGCTCGCGTGCGGCGCGGCGGTGACGCTCGTCGCCCCGCACGCGCACGAGGAGCTGATGCGGCTCGCCGCCGAGGCGTCGATCGCGTGGGAGCGTCGCGAGTACGCGACCGCCGACCTCGACGGGTCGTTCCTGGTGATCGCGGCGACCGACGACAGCGAGGTCAACATCGCCGTCCACGAGGACGCCGAGCAGCGGGCGATGCTCGTCAACGTCGTCGACGTGCCGCCGCTGTGCAACTTCATCCTGCCGGCGATCGTCCGCAGCGGCCCGCTGGCGATCGCGATCTCGACCGCCGGCGCCTCGCCCGCGCTGGCCAAGCGGATGAAGCGCGAGATCGCCGAGCAGTTCGGCGAGCACTACGCGCGGCTCGCGGTGCTGCTCAACGACGCGCGCGGCTGGGCCAAGGCGACGCTGCCGACCTTCCAGGAGCGAAAGGCGTTCTTCGAGTCGATCGTCAGCGGCGAGCCGGACCCGATCGCGCTGCTGCGCGACGGCGACGAGGCCGGCGTGCTGGCGCTGATCGACGACGCCAAGCACGCCCACAGCGCCGCCTGAGCGGCGATCGCCCGGGGCGGGGTGCGGCGAGCGCGCCGCGAGCGCCCGTGGCGCTCTGACGCGTCAGCGGACCCGTCCGTCCACCGCGGCCGGCGGGGCGCTCGGACGTCCGGCCACTCCTGTGGACGTTCGTGGCTTCGCGCCGGGTGCTTGCCGATGCAGGAAACATGAAACGACGCCCGTTCCTCCTGCTTGCCCCGCTCATCGCGCTGGCTCTCGGCGCGGGCTCGTTTGTGTCCACGGCGCCGGCCGGCGCCGCCGAGGTCGGGATCAACGTCGCGGCGACCTCCGGCGACTACTTCACCTCGCCCAAGGTGCGCGCCGCGATCCGCACGAGCCACCCGGCGTGGGTGCGCGTGTTCATCGGCTGGGACGGGATCGAGCCGCAGCAGGGCGTCTACAACACCGCCGAGATCCAGAACTATCAGCAGTTCTTCGCGGGTCTGCCGGCGGGCACGAAGATCGACGTCGACGTCGAGGGCTCACCGCCGTGGGCCGCCGACGGCTCGAACAATCCGGCCACCGCGCCGGCAGACGATGCCAACTACGCCGGCTTCATCAACTATCTCGTCAACGCCTTCCACGGTCGCGTCAACGCCTGGGAGATCTGGAACGAGGAGGACAACTCGGGCTGGTGGAACGGCACCCCGGCGGGCTACGCGGCGCTGCTCAAGGCCGCCTACCCGGCGGTCAAGTCGGCGGATCCGAAAGCGACGGTGATCGTCGGCGGGCTGACCGGCAACGACGGCCCCTACCTGAGCGAGCTCTACGCCGACGGCGCGCGTGGCTCCTTCGACGCGGTCGGCGTGCACACCGACACCGCCTGCAACATCGCCTCCCCCTACTCCTTCGAGTACAACCTGGGAACCCATACGGTCAACCAGTACTTCTTCCTCGGGTTCACCTCGATTCACGCGGTGATGGTCGCCGCGGGCGATGGTGCGAAGCCGGTGTACATGACCGAGCTGGGCTGGTCCTCGACGAGCGCGGAGTGTCAGACCGGGCATTGGGCGGGGCAGAAGCTCGCCGGGGTGACCGAGCCGACCCAGGCCGCGTATCTGCAGCAGGCCTACCACTGCCTGGCGCAGCCGGAGTACTCCTATGTCAAGGCGGCGATGTGGTTTGAGCTGTTCAACAACGGCGGCACGAGCGCGCCGCTTGACAACTTCGGCCTGCTGAACCAGGACTTCTCGGCGAAGCCGGCGTTTGCCGCGTTCACGCAGGAATCGCTGCACGGCGACCAGCTGAGCGGGCCGTGCGGGAACTTCGCACCGCCGGCGATCAAGGTCCTGCAGCCGCTCTCGGGCCAGCATTACAGCGGGCCGTTGCAGATCGCGGTCTCCGCCAGCAGCCCCGCGAACGGCGTGCGCGAGATCACGATCCAGCTGACACGCCACAGCCGCGTCCACTTCGTCAGCAAGGGCTTCCCCGCGACCTTCCGCGGCTCGCTGGCCTGGCAGGCCGCCAAGACACTCAAGCCCGGCCCGCACAAGATCAAGATCATCGTGACCGACAAGCTCGGCAACGTCTCGACGAAGACGATCCTCGTCGTGCACACGCCGGTCGCGAGCCCGACCCGCTAACACCGGCCGGGCCGCTCCGCAGCAGCCTCTCCGCGGCGCGTGTCCTGCGCACGACGACTACCGTGCAGGCGTGCGTGCGGCGGTCCAAGCGGCGGCAGGCCCCCGGCAACCACCGAGGGGTGGCGGTCCTGGCGGCGCTTGAGCTGCGCGCGCTGACGCGGCGCTACGGGGAGCGCCTGGCCCTCGCCGATCTGACCGTCACCCTCGAGGCCGGTCAGACGCTCGCCGTGCTCGGCCCCAACGGCGCCGGCAAGACCACGCTGCTGCGGCTGCTCGCGACGCTGTTGCGCCCGCACGCCGGCGAGCTCCGCGTGCTCGGGCACGCGCTGCCGCAGGAGAGCTGGGCCGTGCGCGGGCGGATCGGGCTGCTCGGACACGAGCCGCTGCTCTACCGCGAGCTGACGGCCCGCGAGAACCTCGCCTTCCACGCCGCGCTGCACGGCGTGGAGGACGACCGCGCCGAGCAGCTGCTCAGCGCCGTCGGCATGGAGCGCCGCGCCGACGAGCCGCTGCGCACGCTGTCGCGCGGCATGGTCCAGCGCGTCGCGGTCTGCCGGGCGCTGTTGCACGATCCGGAGCTGCTGCTGCTCGATGAGCCGCGCGCGAACCTCGACCCGGCGGCGAGCGAGCTCGTCGAGCCGCTGATCGGGCGCGCCTCGGGCCGCACGCGGGTGATCGTCGGCCACGACCCGGCCGGCCTGCTGGCCGAGGCCGACCTCGTGCTCGGGCTGGTCCGCGGGCGCGTGCGCCTGCTCGCCGCCCCCGACGCACTCGATCCCCCGGCGCTGGCCGGGCTGTACCGATGAGCGCTCCGCCGACGCGCACGGTGCTGGCAGCCGTGCTGCGCAAGGACCTGCGCGTCGAGCTGCGCAGCTTCGAATCGGTGCCGGCGATGGCGCTGTTCAGCGTGACGACGTTCGTGCTGTTCCATTTCGGGCTGCGCCAGGACTCGCTCAGCGGCGATCTCGCCAGCGGCGTGCTGTGGGTGACGCTGCTCTTCGCCTCGGTGCTCGGGATCAACCGCCTGTTCGTCGCCGACGCCGAGCAGGGCGGCTTCGACGGCTTCCTGCTCTCGCCGGCGGACCGCAGCGCGCTGCTGCTCGCCAAGGCGCTCGCGCTGCTCGGCTACCTCGCCGTCCTCGAGCTGGTCGCCGTGCCCGCCTTCGCGCTGCTGCTGCTCGCGCCGTCGATCGGACCGGCGCTGCCCGGCCTGCTGGTCGTGCTCGCGCTCGCCGACCTCGGCGTCGCGGTGATCGGCACGCTGGTCGGCGCGCTCGCCGTGCGAACGCGTGCGCGCGACCTGCTCGGCCCGCTGCTCTCGCTGCCGCTGCTGGTCCCCGTGGTGATCGGCGCCGCGCGCGCGACGGAGCCGCTGTTCGCGACGCACGCGGGCGCGTTGCCGCTGCGCTGGCTTGCGATCCTGGCGCTCTATGATCTCGTCTTCGCCTTGATCGCCTTCGCGCTCTTCGACTTCCTCCTGGAGGACTGAACCGATGTACGGCAAGCGCTTGCGGGGACTCGCGCTGAGCACCTTCGCGGCGCTCACGCTGACGCTCGCGCTGGTCTTCTTCTGGGCGCCCAACGACGCCTACCTGGGGTTCCTGCAGAAGATCTTCTACGTCCACGTGCCGCTGGCGATCGTCACGCTGTGCGGCTTCATCGCGGGCGGCGTGATGGCGATCCAGCACCTGCGCACCCGCGACCCGCGCTGGGACATGCGCTCCTACGTCGCGATCCACATCTCGCTGGTGTTCGGCGTCGGCGTGCTGATCACCGGCTCGATCTGGGCCAAGGGCGCGTGGGGCCACTGGTGGGTCTGGGACGAGCCGACGCTCGTCTCGTTCCTGCTGATCATGCTGCTCTACGCGACCTACCAGCCGCTGCGCTTCGCGATCGAGGACCCCGAGCGCCAGGCGCGGTCGGCGTCGGTGTTCGCGATCGTCGCCGGCGTGTTCGTGCCGATCAACTTCGCGATCGTCCGGCTCTCGACCGCCTACGTGCATCCGCGCACGCTCTCGAACATCAGCGGCAACCTGCCGGGACGGATGCAGGTCGTCTTCTACCTTGCGCTGGTCAGCGTCGCGATGCTGTGGATCACGCTGTGGCGCTACGAGATGACCTCCAAGCACGCCAGCGCACAGCTGCGCACGCTGCGGCGGCTGCTCGGCGGCGACGAGGACGAGGCCCCCGTGCGGCGCAGCGCGGCGCCGAGCGTCACCCACCTCGGCGGCGTGCGGTGATCGCCTCCGCCGAGCTGCCGCTGCACACCGCCGGGCCCTATGTCGCCGCGGCCTACATCGTGTTCGTGGCGCTGATCCTGCTCTACGTCGCGATCATGGCCGGCAAGCTGAGCCGGATCGAGCGCGAGCTGGGCGAGCTGACCGAGCTTGCACAGCGCACGCGCGGCGCGCACGAGGGCCAGGACGCGCCGTGACCGAGCTGCTGCTGCTCGGGATCTCCCACCGCGTCGCGCCGGTCGCGCTGCGCGAGCGCGTCGCGCTGACCGAGCGCCAGGCGGCGCGCCTGGAGACGGCGCTGTGCAGCGAGCGCGCGATCAGCGAGGCGGTCGCGATCTCGACCTGCAACCGCACCGAGCTCTACGTCGCGCTCGACGAGCGCGAGGACACCGAGCGCAGCGTCCTCGAGCGGCTCGCCGCGCACGCCGAGATCGCGCCGGAGGAGCTCGCGCAGGCGATCTACACGCTGCGCAACTGCGACGCGGCCCGCCACCTGTTCCGCGTCACCGCCGGCCTCGAGTCGATGATCGTCGGCGAGCACGAGATCCAGGGACAGGTCAGGCGCGCCCACGAGAGCGCGCGCGAGACCGGCACGACCGGCCCGCTCACCAACCGCCTGTTCGCCGCGGCGCTGCAGACCGGCCGGCGCGTGCGCGCCGAGACGGCGATCGCCCGCAGCCAGGTCAGCCTGTCCTCGGTCGCCGTCGAGCTCGCCGAGCGCCTGCTCGGCGATCTCGGCGGCCGTCCCGTCGTCGTGATCGGCGCCGGTGAGACCAGCGAGCTGACCGCGCAGGCGCTCGCCACGCGCGGGGTCAGCACCATCTTCATCGCCAACCGCCATGCCGACCGCGCACGCTCGGTCGCCAAGCGCTTCGGCGGCAGGGTCGTCGGGCTCGAGGCGCTGCCGGAGACGCTCGAGGCCGCCGACATCGTGCTCGCCTCGACCTCCTCGCCGCATCCGATCGTCGGCCACGAGGAGCTCGAGCTGGTGATGCGCGCCCGCGGCAACCGGCCGCTGCTGCTGATCGACATCGCGGTGCCGCGCGACATCGACCCGCTCTGCGCCTCGATCGACGGCGTGACGCTACGTGACATCGACGACCTGCAGTCCGCGGTGACCCACAACCTCTCGAGCCGCGCCGCCGACGTGCCGGCCGCCGAGGAGATCGTCGAGCAGGAGATCCACCGCTTCGCCGAATGGCTCGGCCAGCTCGACGTCCGCCCGACGATCGCGGCGCTGCGCGAGCGCGGCGAGAGCATCGTCGAGACGGTGCTCGAGGAGAACGCGGGACGCTGGGACTCGGCGTCGGCCCGCGACCTCGCCCGGGTCGAGGCGCTCGCGCGGGCCGTGATGGGCCGGCTGCTGCACGAGCCGACGATCCGCCTCAAGAGCCTCGACGCCGAGCGCAGCCACGGCAGCATCGAGCTGCTGCGCGACCTGTTCGCGCTGCGCGGCGACGACGCGGCCGCGGGCGCTGAGGCGGCGGCGCAGGAAAGCGCGCCCGACAACGTGCGGGAGCTGCGCCGCGGCAAGTCGTGACCCCGCCGGCGGCGCAGGCGGCGCTGCGGCTGGGGACCCGCGGCAGCCCGCTCGCGCTGCGTCAGGCGGCGCTGGTCGCCGCCGCGATCGAGGGCGAGGTCGAGACGGTGGTGCTGCGCACCGGCGGCGACCTCGGCGCCGGCACTGACAAGCGCCGCTGGGTCGACACGATCGAGGCGGCGCTCGGCGACGGGACGGTCGACCTCGCCGTCCACTCGGCGAAGGACTTGCCGGCGGAGCTCGCGCCGGGCCTCGAGATCGCCGGCGCGCCGGGGCGCGAGGACGCGCGCGACGCGCTCTGCGGCGCGGATTCGATCGCGGCGCTGCCGGCCGGGGCACGCGTCGGCACGAGCAGCCTGCGGCGACGCGCGCAGCTGCTCGCGCTGCGCGACGATCTCGCCGTGTCGGAGCTGCACGGCAACCTCGACACCCGGCTGGGACGGCTGGCGGCGGGCGACTTCGACGCGATCGTGCTCGCCGTTGCCGGGCTGCGACGGCTCGGCCGCGACGGCTGGAACGCGATCGACGAGCTGATCCCGCCCGCCGGCCAGGGCACGCTCGCGCTCGAGGCCCGCGCCGGCGACGACCGCGTCGCGGCCGCGATTGCCGGTCTGCGCGACGGCGCGACCGAGCGCTCGCTGGCCGCCGAGCGGACGCTCGTGGCGCGGCTTGGCGCCGGCTGCGACACCCCGATCGGCGCGCACGCGCGCGAGCAGCGCGACGGCCGGCTCGAACTGCGCGCCTTCGTTGGCGCCGCGGACGGCTCGCACTGGATCCGCGACAGCGGACTCGGCGCCGACCCGCGGGCGCTCGGCGAGGCGCTCGCGGAGCGGCTGCTGTCGTGCGGCGCCGGGGAGCTCCTGCAGTGACCGGACGCGTCGCCTTCGTCGGCGCCGGCCCGGGCGACGCGGGCCTGCTCACCGCGCGCGCGCTCGAGCTGATCGCCGGCGCCGACGTGATTCTCTACGACCGCCTGATCCCCGCCGAGGCGCTCGCCGGGGCGCGCGCCGGGGCGGAGCTGCGCTACGTCGGCAAGGAGGGCGGCGGCCCGTTCGTGCCGCAGGAGGAGACCGAGGCGCTGATGCTCGACCGCGCGCGCGCCGGCGCGCTCGTCGTGCGACTGAAGGGCGGCGATCCGTTCGTCTTCGGACGCGGCGGCGAGGAGGCGCTGGCGCTGGCCGCCGCCGGGATCGCCTTCGAGGTCGTGCCGGGGATCACGGCCGGCATCGCCGCCGCGGGCTACGCCGGGATCCCGGTGACCCATCGCGGGCTCGCCAGCGCGGTGGCGCTGATCACGGCACACGAGGATCCGCGCAAGCCCGAGCAGGCGGTCGACTGGCAGGCCCTCGCCGCGTTCCCCGGGACGCTCGTCTTCTACATGGGCGTGCGCACCCTGCCGGCGCTGACGGCGCGCCTGATCGAGGCCGGGCGCCCGCCCGGGCAGCCCGCGGCGGTCGTCGCACGCGGCACGCTGCCCGACCAGCAGACGGTTCTCGGCACGCTGGCGACGATCGCCGGCGACGCGGCGAGCGCCGGTGTCGCGGCCCCGGCGATCACGGTGATCGGCGATGTCGCGGCGCTGCACGCCGAGCTTGAGTGGCGGGCGCCGGGACCGCTCGCCGGCATCACGGTCGTGGTCACGCGGGCCCGCGCCCAGGCCTCCGAGCTGGCCGCGCGGCTGCGCGCGCTCGGCGCCCGGGCGCTCGAGACGCCGGCGATCCGGATCGCGGCAACCGGCGACGCGCTGCCGCCGCTCACCGGCTTCGACCTGATCTGCCTGACCAGCGCCAACGGCGTCGAGCAGCTGTTCGAGCGCCTCGCGGCGCGCGGTGAGGACGCCCGCGCGCTGGCCGGCGCGCGGATCGCGGCGATCGGCCCGGGCACCGCTCGCGCGCTGCGCGAGCACGGCGTGATCGCGGACATCGTGCCGGAGCGGTTCGTCGCCGAGGGGCTGATCGAGGCGCTCGCCGAGGTCGCCGTGTCGCGGGTGCTGATCGCCCGCGCCGCCGGCGCCCGCGACGTGCTCCCGGCCGCGCTGGCCGAGCGCGGCGCCGAGGTCGAGGTCGTCAGCCTCTACGAGACGCTCGCCGAGCCGATCGACCCGGCGCTCGCACCCGAGCTCGCGCGCGCCGACTACCTGACCTTCACCTCCTCCTCGACGGTCCGCTTCTTCCTCGCCTCGGCGCGGCCGGGGGCGGACACACGGATCGCCTCGATCGGCCCGGTGACCAGCGCCACGCTGCACGAGCATGGCCTGACCGCGCACGTCGAGGCGAGCCGTCACGACATCGACGGGCTGCTCGAGGCGATCGTCGCGGACCGCCGGGCGCAGACGGCCGGACGATGAGCGCGCAGCCCGCTGTCCCGGTGATCACCTTCCTGTCGGATTACGGTCAATGCGACGAGTTCGTCGGCGTCTGCCACGCGGTGATCGCCCGGCGCTGCCCGCGGGCGCGGATCATCGACCTCGTCCACGGCGTCGCGCGCCACGACATCCGCGCGGGCGCGCTGGCGCTGCGCGCGGCCCTCCCCTACGCACCGCCCGGCGTGCACCTCGCGGTCGTCGATCCCGGTGTCGGTGGGGAGCGGCGCGCCGTCGCGTTGCGCGTCGCGCAGGACGAGCGGGTCCTCGTCGGCCCCGACAACGGGCTGCTGACGGTCGCCGCCGAGGCCCTCGGCGGCGTCGTCGAGGCGGTCGACGTCGGCGACTCGCCGGAGTGCCTGCGGCCGATCAGCGCGACCTTCCACGGTCGCGACGTGTTCGCGCCCGTCGCGGCGGCGCTCGCCGACGGCGTCGCGCTCGCCGCGCTCGGGGAGGCGATCGCGACCGACGGCCTCGCGAGGCTGGCGCTGCCGCAGGCGCGCCGCGACGGCGACGCGCTGATCGCGCACGTCCTCAGCACCGACGTCTACGGCAACGTTGCGCTCGACGCGGCGGCGGAGCTGGCGACCGCGGCCGGACTGGCGGCCGGCGGCGCGATCGTCGTCGAGGTCGCGGGCCGCGACACGCCGGCCCGGCTCGGGCGGAGCTTCAGCGACGTGGCGCCCGGAGCCCTGCTCGCCTACCGCGACGCGCGCGGCGCGCTCGCCCTCGCGATCAACGGCGGCTCGGCCGCGGCGGCGCTCGGTGTGCGCCCCGACGACGAGCTCACGCTGCGCGCGCGATGACCCTCGGCACCCCCCGCGTCCACCGCCGCAGCACCGGCTCGACGAGCGTCGACGCGCGCGCGCTGGCGCTCGCCGGCGCACCGCACGGCACGCTCGTCACGGCGGCACGAGCAGCACGACGGGCGCGGTCGCCAGGGCCGGCGCTGGCACGCCCCGCCGGGCGGCGCGCTGCTCTGCTCGCTCGTGCTGCGCGACCCGCCGCCGCTGCTCGCGATCCTCGCCGGCGTCGCGGTCGCCGAGCTCGTCGGCCCCGAGGCGATGCTGAAGTGGCCCAACGACGTGCTGGCGGAGGGCCGCAAGGTCGGCGGGATCCTGATCGAGGGCCGCCCGCAGGAGGGCTGGGCGGTGCTCGGGATCGGCGTCAACGTCGCGCTGCGCCTCGACGAGCTGCCGGCGGAGCTGCGCGAGTCCGCCGGCACGCTGGGGCTCGAGGCCGACGCGATCGAGCCGCTGCTGGAGCGCCTGCTCGAGCGCCTCGAGCACTGGCTCGCGCAGCCGCCGGACGATGTGCTCGCCGCCTGGCGCGAGCGCGACGCGCTGCTCGGCCTGCGAGCTGCGCTGGCAGGGCGGCAGCGGCACCGGCGCCGGCATCGATCAGCAGGGGCGGCTGCGCGTGACGCTCGCCGACGGCGGCGAACAGGCGCTCGACGCCGGCGAGGTCCACCTCACGCAGACCGGTTAGCCGGCCGTACACGTGCCGGCGGGTCTCGCGGCGGACGGCCCCGGCGTGTCGCAGGGGGCACCGCTCGCGGCGGCGCCCGACGGCGTCAGTCGCGCGCGACGGCCTCGCCGGCGCCGTCGGCGACCGGCTGGTCGGCGTGCGGGACCGCTCCGTTGACCGAGCGCGGCGTCAGCATCGCGTCGCGGGCGCCGTCGCCGTTGAATCCCTCGCCGCCGCGGCGGCGGCGGCGCTTGCCGCGCCCGCGCCGCTTGGGGAAGTTCCGCAGCAGCTCGCGGGCCAGCGCCGGCGGCTTGCGCGCCATCCGCGTGCGCGCCCCGCGCAGCACCTCCTCGGCCTCCGGGGCGTGCGCCAGCGCGGCGGCGAGCAGCGCCGCGGCGAGGCGGCGGTCCTGCTTGCGCGCGGCGTGCACGAGCCGCCGCGCGTTGCGCGCGTGGGCGGCGCCCGAGGAGTTGACCAGCAGGCCGAGCAGCCGCTTGGTCTCCGGCCAGCGCTGCACCGCGTACTCCTCGTGGACCTCGCGGGTGTACTCGGCGATTCGCCAGATCCACGCGTTGGCCTGGTCGCGGCGGCCGATCCGCTTGTCGACCATCGCCTGGAGCATGATCTTCGCGCCCTCGCGGCGCTCCTCGCGCGTCCACGTGCCGATGATGTCGATCGCCGTGTCGAAGGCGTCGGGGTCGCGAGCCGCGGCGATCTCCGCCAGCGCCTTCAGCCGCAGCGCCGGGTTCGTGTTGCGCTGCACCGCGGTGACCAGGAAGCGCCGGCGCAGCTCGCCGTCGCGGTCGAAGTGCAGCATCGCCCGCGCGCGCCGCCAGCCGTTGGCCTGCACGCGGGCGCCGGCGAGCGCCGCCCAGACGTGCTGCTCGCCGTAGTCGAGGTGCTCGACGGCGATCCGCCACAGCTCGCGCTCGAAGACCTCGGCGCGGCGCTCGGGCTCGGGGCACACCGGCAGCACGCGGCGCTCGACCCGCACGCGCCGGCCGCGCCCGCGCCGCACCGGCCCGACGACGATCGCCCCGCCGCGGTACACGTCGCGGTCGAGCAGCGAGTGCAGCGTGACGACCGGGTCGTCGTGCTTGGTCGCCGGGTGCACGAAGTCGACGACGAGCCCGGCCTCCTTGCCGGGGTGGCGCCGCGTGACGCGCCCGACGCGCTGCTGGTAGATCCGCTTGGAGGCCGTCGGCGCGAGGTGCATGCAGACCGTCGCCCGCGGTGAGTTCCAGCCCTCGGCGAGCAGCTGCGCGTTGATCAGCACGTCGATCTCGCCGCGCTCGTAGCGCGCCAGCACCGACGCCAGCTCGCGCTTGGGCGTCTCGCCGGAGACCGCCTGCGCCTTCAGCCCCTCGTCGCGGAAGGCCACCGCGAGGTTGTAGGCGTGGCGCACCCCGGCCGCGTAGACGACCCCGGGCACGCCGTTGAAGCGCACCTTGTAGAGGCTCGCGACGGCGAGGTTGAACGGCGCCTGGTCGAGCAGCTCGGCGAGCATCTCCTGGTCGAACTCGGTGTCCACCTCGCCGCGGCGCAGCGGCACCTTGGCGATCGTGCGGACCCCCGGGCCGGGCGGGATCCGCACGCAGCGCAGCGGCGAGATCACGCCGCGCCGGGCCGCCTGGGCCAGGTCGAAGCGCGAGGTCTGGGTCGGGAACAGGTCGGTGACGTGGCGCGCGATCAGCGCGCCCGTCGCGGTCATGCCGATGAAGATCGGGGCGGTCCAGGCGCGGATCGCGGCGCTCGTCTTCTCGCCGAGCGCGGTGTGCGCCTCGTCGCAGATGACGATCGTGTAGGCGTTCGAGATGCTGCCGGCGTTGCGCACGAACCACTGGTAGGTCTCGACGGTGACCGGCCCGTTGCGGCGATCCTCGTCGCCCAGCAGCGCCGGTGCGATCCGCTTGCTGTAGCCGCGGTCGCGCAGCTCGCCGAGGAACTGGTCGACGAGGTTGCGCCGGTGGGTCAGGATCAGCACGCCGCCGGTGCGCGAGGCCTCGACGAAGCCGAGTGCGGCGACGGTCTTGCCGGCGCCCGTCGCGTGCTCGAACCAGAAGCGCTTGGCGGCGTTGGGATCCTCGGGCTGTTCGGCGAGCTGCTGGTCGTCGTCGGGGCCCTCGGCGTCCTCCTCCTCGTCCCAGTCGGCGAGCGGCGTCTCGGCCTCGGCGCGGTCGAGCTCGGCCTCGAGCTCCGCGGTGACGTCCTCGTCCTCCTCGTCGTCCTCCTCCTCGGCGGGGGCGCGGTCGAACTCCTCCTCGTCGTCGTCGTCCTCGTCGAGCGAGCCCTCCTCCTCGTCGTCCTCGTCCTCGTCGAACTCGAGCTCCTCGACCAGCTCGACCTGGCCGTTCTCCGCCTCCTCCTCCTCGACACCGAGGATCGCCGCGCCGGCGAGCACGTCGACCGCGCCGCCGTTGGCCGCCAGCCCGTTGCTCGCCTCCGCGAGCAGCGCGGTCAGCGTGCCCGACAGGGCATCGACCTGGTGGGCCGACAGCGTCGTGCCGTCGGCGAGCTTCGGCTCCTCCTCGGAGAGCACGCGTTCGAGCCCGAGCAGCAGCGAGAACTCGCGCCGCCACGCCGGGGAGGGAACCTTCAGCCCGGCGTCAAGCTCCGCCAGCGCCTGGTCGAACGCGCGCCGACGCGGCGTGCCCGGAGCGAGCGCGGCCGCGAGCTCCTCGCCCGGGTGCACGAAGGGCTCGCGCGTGAAAGCCTCCGCGCGCGCAATGTCGGCATCGCCGGGAAGGGCCATAGTGGCCACTGGTGTGGGTTCGACCATCGAGGCTCGGTACGTCAAGGCGGCGAGTCGCTGGCTGCGTCTGGGCGACTCGGCGGTGATCTGCTGGGCCGCAAACGGCCGGCAGATCCACCCGCGCTCCATCAGGGAAGATACCAATGATGGCACACGGAACGGTACTGATCCGCAGCCTGGCCGCGATCGTTGCCGTCGCAACAATCACCGCCTGTGGCAGCGCCGTCCGCGACGCGGCGCCGAGCAGGGCCCAGCTGGCCGCCGATCTCAAGGGCTCGCCCGCGCCGCTGGCCGCCCTGCACAGCCAGGCCAACGAGCTGCTGGGCGGTGGCGCGAGCGCGCTGCGAGCCCGCCTGCGGGCGTTGCGCGGCTATCCCGTCGTCGTCACCCAGTGGGCCTCGTGGTGCACGCCCTGCCAGGCCGAGTTCCCCTACTTCCAGCAGCTTTCGGCGACGCTCGGCCGCCGCGTCGCGTTCATCGGCAACGACGCCAGCGACACGACCGGCGGCGCCAAGGGCTGGCTGCGGCGCTTCCCGGTCAGCTTCCCGAGCTACCGCGACCCGAGCGGCCAGGTCGCGCTGGCGCTGAGCCCGTACTTCGCGCTCGACACGCCCGTCACCTACCTCTACACGCGCAGCGGCGTGGAGTACTCCAACGTCGGCCCCTACGCCAGCGAGCAGGCGCTGCGCCGTCAGATCCGGGCCGACCTCGGTGTCTGAGATCCGCGTCGACCCGCTCTCGGGGCTGCGCACGATCGTCGCGCCCGCACGCGCCGCGCGCAACGACGAAGCGGGCGACCCCTTCGCCGAGGGCAACGAGTCCCAGACCCCGCCCGAGCTCTACGCGATCCGCCCGCCGGGCAGCGCGCCGGACACTCCCGGGTGGCGGGTCCGCGTCTTTCCGAACCGCTTCCCGGCGCTCGAGATGGATGGTTTGGTGGTGGCGCGGGACGCCAACGCGCACATCTTCACCGCGCTGCCCGGCAGCGGCGCACACGAGGTGATCGTGAACTCGCCGAAGCCCGTCGACGCGCTGGCGAAGCTCGATGTCGACGAGCTGGCGCTCGCCGTCGAGGTCTGGCGCGAGCGGATGCGCGCCCACCCGCAGGCAGCCTGCCTGCACCTGTTCGTCAACGAGCGCCCCGGCGCGGGCGCCTCCCGCACGCACACCCATGCGCAGCTGCTGGCGCTCGACTTCGTCCCGGCGCTGATCGCCCGCGAGCGTGAGCGCTTCGGCGCCTACGCGACGCGGACGATGGGTCAGCAGCTGCTCGACGATCTCGTGTCCGAGGAGGTCCGCCGCCGCGAGCGCCTTGTCGCCCTCGACGACGACGCGGTGCTGCTCGCACCCTACGCCGCGCCGCTGCCCTATCAGCTGATGCTCGTCCCGCGACGCCCGCGCCGGCGATTCGAGGATGACGGGCCGACCGGCGCGGCGCTGCTCCATGACGCGCTGAGCCGCCTGGCCCGCCGCTTCGACGCCAGCCCGCCGCTGAACCTCTGGATCCGCACGGCGCCGCGCGGCGCCGAGCACTTCTGCTGGCGGATCGACATCGTCCCGCGCTGCGGCGAGATCGCCGGGCTCGAGCTCGGCAGCGGCGTGCACCTGAACAGCGTCGCGCCCGAGCGCGCCGCCGCGGAGCTGCGCGACGCGTGAAGGCGCTCGTGCAGCGGGTCTCGCGGGCGGCGGTGCGGATCGAGGGCGAGCTGATCGCCGCGATCGGCCCGGGCCTGCTCGTGCTGCTCGGCGTCGGCCACGACGACTCGCCGGCCACCGCCGACGCGCTCGCCGAGCGGGTCCGCGCGCTGCGGATCTTCGCCGACGCCGAGGGCCGGATGAACGAGGCGCTGGGTGAGCGCGAGGTGCTCTGCGTCAGCCAGTTCACGCTCTATGCCGACACGCGGCGCGGCAACCGGCCGAGCTTCGTCGCGGCCGCCCCGCCGGCGCTGGCGGCGGAGCTGTATGCGCGGTTCTGCGACCGCCTCGAGGCCGCGCGCGGGCGCTTCGGCGAGCACATGGAGGTCGAGCTGACGAACGACGGGCCTGTCACGATCCTGCTGGAAGTAACCTGAAACCCATGCCTGCACCCGCGAAGCCTGCCGCCGCCGCCGTCGCCGTCGGCGGCATCGACCTCGGCGGCACGAAGATCGAGGCGATCGTCGCCGACGCGACCTACAAGGTGCTCGGCGGCGCGCGCCATCCCACGCCGACCACCGGCGGCCCGGCGGACGTCGCGAACGCGATGGCGGCCGCGCTCACCGAGGCGGCGAAGGCGGCCTCGCTCGAGCCCTCGCAGCTGCGCGGCGTCGGCGTCGGCTCGCCGGGCACGATTGACGTCGAGGCGGGCACCGTCTCGCGCGCCGACAACCTGCCCGGCTGGTACGCGAGCTTCCCGCTCGCCGCCGCGCTGCAGTCGGCGCTCGGCACCAAGATCGCGCTCGGCAACGACGTCAGCGTGGCGACCAACGCCGAGTTCGTGCTCGGCGCCGGCAGGCCCTACCGCTCGCTGCTCGGCGCCTTCTGGGGCACCGGCGTCGGCGGCGGCCTGATCCTCGACGGCCAGCCATGGCATGGTCGCGGCGCCGCCGGCGAGCTCGGCCACACGGTGATCGTGCAGAACGGCCGCCACTGCCCGTGCGGGCGCCGCGGATGTCTCGAGGCCTACGCCGGGCGCGCGGCGATGGAGGCCCACGCGCGCAAGCTCCACGCGGGCGGCGCCAAGACCAACCTGTTCGAGCTCGCGGCCGAGCACCACCGCGACCGCCTGACCAGCGGGATCTGGGAGCGCGCCCTGGAGCACGGCGACAAGGTCGCGACGAAGCTCATCAACCGAGCCGTCTCGGCGCTCGGCGCCGGCATCGCCTCGGCGGTGAACCTGCTCGACGTCGAGGCGGTGATCATCGGCGGCGGGCTCGGGGTCCGCTTCGGCGAGCCCTACCGGGTCCGGATCGCCGCCGCGATGGCGCCCCACCTGTTCCACGACAGCCGCCCGCCCGCCGTGCTCCTCGCCGCCCTCGGCGACCTCGGCGGCGCGCTCGGCGCCGCGCTGCTGGTCGAGCGATGACCGAGGCCTCGCAAACCCCGCCGGACGAGCGCCCGCCGGACCATCTGACGCACCTGCACAAGCGCAAGACCCAGCCGCCGATGCCGCGCGACAAGCGCGGCTGGCAGGTCGCACCGGCCCCGGACGGCCGCGGCACGCCGCCGAGCACCCAGCGGCCGATGCATCGTTCACGCGGCTTTCTCTACTTCATCGCGGCGCTGCTGGCGATCAACTGGCTGTCGGTGCTGCTGTTCCAGCCCTCCTCGCAGCCCCGCGTGACGATCCCCTTCACCCCGTACTTCATCTCCGAGGTCAAGGCCGGCAAGGTCAAGCTGATCACCACCAAGGGCGACGCGGTCCAGGGCACCTTCACGACCAAGGTCGTGTACCCGCCGGGCTCCAAGACCGCGACGCCGACGACGCTGTTCGCGACCCAGGTCCCGTCGTTTTGGAACGGCAGCCAGCTCGAGGCGCTGCTGACCTCCAAGAACGTCGAGATCAACGCCCAGTCGACGACCACGACGACCTCGCTGCTCGCGGAGATCCTGCTCGGCTTCGGCCCGACGCTGTTGATCGTCGGCATCTTCGTGCTGATCGCCCGCCGGGCCGCGGCCGGCGGTGGCGGGATGGGCGCGCTCGGCCAGTTCGGCCGCTCCCGCGCGCGCCGCGTCGACCCCGAGAAGATCCGTGTCACCTTCGCCGACGTCGCCGGGATCGACGAGGCCAAGATGGAGCTGACCGAGATCGTCGACTTCCTCAAGAGCCCGGATCGCTACAGCCGCCTCGGCGGGCGCATGCCGCACGGCGTGCTGCTGTCGGGGGCGCCCGGCACCGGCAAGACGCTGCTCGCGCGCGCGGTCGCCGGCGAGGCGCACGCCGCGTTCTTCTCGATCTCGGCGTCGGAGTTCATCGAGGCGATCGTCGGCGTCGGCGCGTCGCGGGTCCGCGACCTGTTCACGCAGGCGCGGGAGGCCGCACCCTCGATCGTCTTCATCGACGAGCTCGACGCGATCGGGCGCTCGCGCCAGGGATCGGTGTCGGTCAGCGGCGCCAACGACGAACGCGAACAGACCCTCGACCAGATCCTCACCGAGATGGACGGCTTCGAGCCGACCGAGGCCGTCGTCGTGCTCGCCGCGACCAACCGCCTCGACGTGCTCGACTCCGCGCTGCTGCGCCCCGGGCGCTTCGACCGCCGCGTCGTCGTCCAGCCGCCCGACCGCGCGGGGCGCGCCGCGATCCTCACGGTGCACACCCAGGGCATCCCGCTGGCCGCCGACGTCGACCTCGAGGGCCTCGCCTCGAGCACCCCGGGAATGGTCGGCGCCGACCTCGCCAACCTCGCCAACGAGGCGGCCCTGCTCGCCGCCCGCCGCAACCACAAGCAGGTCGAGATGGCCGACTTCACCGACTCGCTCGAGAAGATCATGCTCGGCGCGCCGCGCGGCATCGTGCTCTCGCCCGCCGACCGCGAGCGGACCGCCTACCACGAGTCCGGGCACGCGCTGGTCGGCATGCTGACCCCCGGCGCCGACCCGGTCCGCAAGGTCTCGATCATCCCCCGCGGGATGGCGCTCGGGGTGACGCTGTCGACACCCGACACCGACCGGGTCTCCTACTCGCGCGAGGACCTGGAGGGAAAGATCCTCGTCGCCCTCGGGGGCCGCGTCGCCGAGGAGATCGTCTACGGGACGATCACCACCGGCGCCGAATCCGACATCCAGCAGCTCACCGCGATCGCCCGCCAGATGGTCGGGCGCTGGGGCATGAGCGAGGCGATCGGCCCGATCGCCGTGCTCCCGAGCGAGGCGACGGGGATGCTGCTGCCGGGCGTCAGCGAGACCTCCGCGGCGACCCAGCAGCTGATCGACGACGAGGTGCGGCGGATCGTCGACGAGGGCCACCGGCACGTCACCGAGCTGCTCAGCAGCCACCGCGACCAGCTGGAATCGCTGACCCGCGCGCTGCTCGAGGCCGAGACCCTCGACGCCGTCGACGCCTACGCCGCCGCCGCAATCCCGGCGCACGTCGAGACGCCCGCGTAGCCGGGCGGGGGCGCGCCCCCGGCGGCCCCCTCGCCGCCCCGCGGCCTGCGCCAAAGTATCCTCCCGCGCGCCATGCCTCCGTCAGACCCGCCGATCCCACGCAACGTCGCCGAGCCGCCGCAGGAGCCGACGCCCAGCGGCCGCTGGGCCGATCGCCTGCGCGCCGAGTTCCTCGCGGCGGCGCAGGATCTCGACCAGATCGGCGAGCCCGGCCAGCTGGCGTTCTACCCGGATCGCACCTGGCACGGCTACACCTACATCCCGGTCAGCGCGCCGACCGCGAACGATTACGAGCTCTACGGCTACGTCCGCTTCGTCGCCGGGACCGACGGGCGCGATCAGAGCGACTTCACCGCCTACGCCGACTTCACCGAGGAGACGGCCGCGCGCAACCCCGACTGGCAGCTCGACCTCTGCGACGAGGTCGTCGGCAGCTGGCGCGGCGCCGACGGCCACGTCGCGTCGATGACGCTGGTCTGGGGGCACTCGCTCGTTGACGGCGGCGCGGTGGCCACCGCGGAGCTCGGCGAGCACACCGTCGACCAGTGCGCGCTGATCGACGACCGCTTCACGCTGCTCGCACCCGACGACTACGCCGACGGCCTGCTCGAGGTGCGGCTGTACTCCGACGGCGGCGAGGAGCTCGCGCGTGAGTCACTCTACGACGACGACGACGACGACGAGCCCTCGTAGTCCAACGGATAAGACGGCCGCCTCCTAAGCGGCAGATCCAGGTTCAATTCCTGGCGGGGGCATCGGCGCCGCCGCCACGGCGCGCCGGTCACGCTCCGGGGCGCTCGGGGTAGATGTCGTCGATCGTGCTCAGCGCCACATAGGGCGCGCCGGCGGCGGCCTCGATCGCCTCGCGGCCGCCGCTCAGGCGGTCGAGCACGCTGATCACGCCGCAGATCGTGTGGCCGGCCTCGTGCAGCGCCGCGATCGCCGTCAGCGTCGAGCCGCCGCTGCTGACGACGTCCTCGACGACCACGCAGCGATCGGCCGCGTCGAGCAGCGGCCCCTCGATCCGCCGCGCCAGGCCGTGCGCCTTGACCTCCTTGCGGACGAAGAACGCCTTGCCCGCGAAGCCGCCCGCGAGCGCCGCGCAGGCCACCGGATCGGCGCCCATCGTCAGCCCGCCGACGGCCGTCGCGCCCCACGCGCGGGCCTGCTCGGCGACCAGCTCGCCGAGCGCGGCAAACCCCTCCGGCAGCAGCGTCGCGCGCTTGGCGTCGACGTAGTAGGAGGCCCGCGCGCCGCTCGTCAGCACGATCTCGCCGATCACCAGGGCGTGCTCGCGCAGCAACGCGATCAGTCGCTCACGGGCGTCCATCGGGCGGATGCTAGTCGTTCCCGCCGCAAGCCCGGTGGCGTGTCAGGCGAGCGAAATCGCCTCGACCGGGGACGCCGCCGGGCGCCGGTTTCACAGCCGCCGGGGCGCGGCCGCACCTGCGGCGGGGACCACCAGTTGCACGAGCGCCAGCACGAGCGCGACCGACGCCAGCGACGCCGCGGCCAGTTCGACGATCCGCACGCTCCAGTGCTCGTCGGCCCCGAAGGCGATCGCGTTGTTGAGCACGTGCAGCGCGATGCACGGGTACAGCGAGCCGGAGCGCTCATAGACGAGGCACAGCACGACGCCGAGGAAGGCGAGCGGCAGCAGGTCGACGGCCGGGGCCGACAGGCCGTGCACGGCGCCGAACAGCAGGCCGGTGATCGCCGCGGCCGGCCACACGCCGCGCCAGTTGCGCAGCGCGCGGAAGATGAAGCCGCGAAACAGGAGCTCCTCGCAGATCGGGGCGACGACACAGGTCACCGCGCAGGCGGCGAGGATCCCGATCGTGTTGCCGTTGCCGCCGAGGTCCTTGACCAGGTTCTTCTCCGCGCCGGTCGAGTGCAGCGCCGCGAACCAGGCGTAGGAGACCAGGTAGAAGAGGCCGAGCGCGACGAGCACGAGCGCGACCGCCCGCCACAGCGGCCGACTCGCCCGCAGCCCGAACTGGCTCGCCGCGACCGGCCCGATCCGTGCGGCGAGATAGACCGCCGCGATGACGAAGCCGAGGTCCTGGACGACGGTCTGGGCGTCGACGACGCCCGGCGGGAGGTTGTTCAGGTTCGCGCCGCCGGCGTGCGCGACGAGGTCGACGACGACGCCGCCGAGGACGCCGAGGAAGAGTCCCGCGACCAGCGCGAGCGGGCCGAAGATGGGCGGCCAGCGCTGCTCGCTCGCGTCGTTCACGCGTTGCAGCCTAGTGGGCCGTCCCGAGACGGCCCACTACAGCGCGTCGAGCGTCGCGATCACGCGCACCCCGTCCGGAGGCTCGCCGGCGTCGGACCCTCCGGGGCCGTCGCGGCGCAGCCAGACCGCCTCGATTCCGGCGGCGCGGGCGCCCTCGACGTCCTCCTCGAGGCTGTCGCCGACGTGGATCGCTTCGCCGGCGCCGGCGCCGGCGAGCGCGAGCGCGGCGGCGAACAGCTCGCCGGCCGGCTTCGACGCGCCGACCTCGGCGGAGGTCGCGACGCCGTCGAGCAGCTCGCGCAGCCCGGTCTCGCGCAGCACGTCATGCAGCGAGATGTCCCAGTTGCTCGCCACGACGAGCCGCGCCCCGGCGGCGCGCCAGCGCCCGAGCGCCGCCGCCACCTCGGGAAACGGCGCGAAATGCAGGCTGTCGAGCAGCGTCGGCACGAGGTCCGCGGCCGGCAGCTCGGCGACCGCACCCCCAAATTCGCGACCGAGCAGCGCGGCGCACTCGAGTCTGAGCGCGGCGAGCGAGCCGGCGTCGACCGCCCGCGCGCACTGGCGCCGGTAGTGGCTCATCTCGGCGCGCAGCGCCTGCCGGGCGTCGCCGGGGTCAACCTCGATCCCGTGACGCTCGTGCAGCAGTTCCACGAGCCTCGGCGCCGGCGGCTCGAGGGCGATCAGCGTCCCGAGCGCATCGAGCAGGATCGCGCGCGGCGCCATGGCCGGCGATCATCGCAGGGGCGTTGCAAGAGTGCCTGCACACCGCGGTGTGGCGGGAACGGGCCTGACCCTATGCGAGAATCAGTGCGCGCCTGACGCCCTTGCTCGGCGCCGGCGCAGGCTGACCGATGACCGCCAGCGAACGACAGCGCCGACGCAGGACGCGCCGCAAGGACCCGGCGCGCGTGGTGCTGATCTTCGGCGGCGCGCTGTTCGGCGCGCTCGCGCTGATCCTCGTCGCCGGCGTCGTCGTCGTCGCCGCGATCGCCCAGAAGGTGCCGCCGATCGACCAGCTGGTGCCGAACACCAACGGCGAGGCCTCGATCGTCTACGCCGCCGACGGCTCCCAGATCGGGCTGATCAAGTCGACGATCCTGCGCCAGCCGATCGCCTCGTCGCAGATGCCGCTCGCCCTGCGCGAGGGCACCGTCGCGATCGAGGACCAACGCTTCTACCAGCACGGAGCGATCGACATCCTCTCGCTGATCCGCGCCGCGCTCACCGACCTCACCTCCGGCAAGACGCTTCAGGGTGGCTCGACGATCACGATGCAGCTGGTCAAGAACCTCTACCTCGGCGACGCGCGGACGTTCTCGCTCAAGGTCAAGGAGGCGGTGATCGCCGAGCGCCTGGAGAAGTCGCACAGCAAGCTCTGGATCCTCAAGACCTATCTCAACACGATTCCCTACGGCACCGTCAACGGCCAGACGGCCGAGGGCGTCGAGGCGGCCTCGTGGGTCTTCTTCGACCACCCGGCGGCCGAGGACACGCTCGCGCAGTCGGCGCTGCTCGCCGGGCTCCCCCAGGCGCCGACGGACTACAACCCGTTCATCCACCCGGGCGCCGCGCGGGCCCGCCGCGACACGGTGCTCGAGAAGATGGCCAGCCAGGGCTACATCAGCGTCGCCGAGGCGGCCGCGGCGGAGCGGGAGCCGCTCGGCCTGCACGCCAACAACCACTACGACAACTTCACCGACAACTACTTCCTCGACTTCGTCAAGCAGGAGCTGATCGACCACTACGGCGCGGCGCGGATCGCGTCGGGCGACCTGCGCGTCCATACGACGATCAACCCGCGCCTGCAGACGCTGGCGAAGGCCTCGATCGACGGCGTGCTGAACCTGCCGGGCGACCCGTCGGCGGCGCTCGTCAGCGAGAACCCCGCCAACGGCTACGTCGACGCGATGGCCCAGTCGGGGAGCTACGCGCAGTCGCAGTTCAACCTCGCGACGCAGGCCCATCGCCAGCCGGGCTCGACGTTCAAGGCGATCGTGCTGGCCGACGCCCTCGCGCACGGCATCGACCCCTTCACCACCGAGTACCTGTCGCACACCCTGCCCGCCGGCTGGCTACCCGGCTATCCGACCTACACCGTCTCGATCGACGGCGGCGGCAACCTCGATGCGCCGCTGAACCTCGACGAGGCGCTGGTCGCCTCCGACAACACCATCTTCGCGCAGCTCGCCGCCGACCTGACTGAGACGAGCGTCACCGACATGGCCTACAAGCTCGGCGTGACGAGCCACCTCGACAGCCTCGCGGCGGAGGCGCTCGGCGGGCTGACCTTCGGCGTGACGCCGCTCGAGATGGCCAACGTCTACGCGACGATCGACGACGGCGGCTGGCACAACAAGCAGATCACGATCACCAAGGTCGTGTTCCCCGACGGCCACGTCGACTCGAGCTGGGGGACCCCGCGGCGGACCAAGGTGCTCTCGACCGCCGCCGCCGCCGTCGAGACCGAGATCCTCCAGCACAACGTCGAGGGCGGGACCGCGACGCGCTCGGCGATCGCCTGCCCAAGCGCGGCGAAGACCGGCACGACGAGCGGTCTCGTCGACGCCTGGCTCGACGGCTTCACGCCGACGCGGACGACGGTCGTCTGGATGGGCTACGAGGCCAAGAACGTCTCGATGACCGACGTCCACGGGGAGGCGCAGTTCGGCGGCCAGCTGCCGGCGCAGATCTGGCATGACTTCATGGCGCCGATCATCACGCCGCCGTGCGCGGCGTTCACCTCGCCGACCGCGGTCCCGATGACCTACCTGCCGTTCAGCGGCCACTACCAGCAGCTCGGCCTCGAGAGCTACGTGCCGAAGAGCACCGGACCGTCGGGAGCCACCGGCGCGACCGGCAAGAACGCCGGCACCGGCGGCGCGAACGCCCCCGCCGCGACGGGGACCACGGGCGGCCCGCAGAACTCGCCAACGACCCAGACGCCGGCGACCCACACGCCGGCCACGACCACGCCGTCGAACCCCGCCGTCACGGGCGGGGCCGCGACCCCGCCGCCCGCGACCCCGCCAAACTAGCGCGCCGGCCCACCCGGCCTGCGCCCGCCGCGACACCGACGCCGTGAGCGCTGCTACGGTGACTGCAACAGCGGCCCCACGGGGCAGAGGCGAGGATCAAACAGTGGCTAAGGAAGACAAGGTCGAGTTCGAGGGCGAGGTGATCGAGGCGCTGCCGAACGCGATGTTCCGCGTCAAGCTCGACAACGACCACGTCGTCCTGGGGCATGTCGCGGGCAAGATGCGCCGCTTTCGCATCCGGATCCTTCCGGGCGACCGCGTGCGCTGCGAGCTCTCGCCCTACGACCTCGATCGCGCGCGGATCGTCTACCGCCACCGCTAGCCCGGGGAGCGTGGAGCGCTGAACGAGCGCGCCCTGATCGAGGCGATCGGCGCGGGACTGACGGCGCGCGGGGGTCGCGTCGCGCGCTGGGTCGGTGACGACGCGGCCGTCGTGCGGGCCGCCGGCGCACTCGCCGTGGTGTCCACGGACACGATGGTCGAGGGGGTGCACTTCCGCCTGGACTGGATCAGCGCCGCCGACGCCGGCCACCGCGCGCTGGCCGGGGCGCTGTCGGATCTGGCGGCGATGGGCGTCGCCGGCGGCGAGGCCTATCTGGCGCTCGGCGTCGGCGGCTCACTCGACGCCGCCGGCGCGCTCGAGCTGATGCGCGGAGCCGAGGCGCTCGCCGCGGAGTGCGCCGTGACGATCGCCGGCGGCGACGTCGTCCGCTCGCCGGCCGCCTTCGTCACCGTGACGGTGGTCGGCTGGGCGGCCGACGAGCACGCGGTGGTCGGCCGCGACGGGGCGCTGGTCGGCGATCTCGTCGGCGTGACCGGCTCGCTGGGCGGGGCCGCCGCCGCCGTCGAGTTGCTCGCCGGGCGGGCGCCGCAGGGAGGCCACGACGCCGAGCTGATCGCGCGTCACGCGCGGCCGCGCCCGCGGCTCGCCGAGGGCCTGGCGTTCGCGGGCGCCGGGGCCCACGCGATGATCGACCTCTCCGACGGCCTGGCGAGCGACGCCGCGCTGATCGGTGAGGCGAGCGGCGTGCTGCTCGAGATCGACCTCGACGCGCTGCCGGTGCAGGCCGGCGTCGGCGATCGCCGGCTGGCGCTGAGCGGCGGCGACGACTACGAGCTGTGCGTCTGCGTGGCGGCCGAGGCGCGCGATCGCGTCGCGGCCGCGGTCGGCAGCGTGAGCTGGATCGGGCGGGTGCTCGAGGGCCGCGGCGCGCGGTTCGTCGACGCCGGCGGCGAGCGGGAGCTCGCCGGCTACGAGCATCGCCTGGCGTGATCGCCTGGCGTGAGCCGGGGGACCGCTACCGCCGCAGCGCCGACTCGGTGCCGCCGAGCGATCCCGGGCCGGCGTAGCTGAGCGGCCCGCGGACGGTGACCTCGACCTGCGCGCCCGGGCCGAGCGTCCCGGGGAGCAGCAGGATCGCGGCGGCCGCGACGAAGCAGCCGGCCGTCAGGCTGGCGAGCGCCAGCCCGGAGGCCGACAGCGCGCCGCCGGCGATCATCAGGACCAGCGTCCAGACCAGCACCAGCGGCTCGACCCGCAGCCCGATGCACAGCAGCGCGACCGCGGCGATCAGCGCGGCCAGCGACAGCAGCAGGTAGAGCGCGCCGAGCAGCGTCGGGCGGTCGTGCTCGCGCGTCAGCACGACCAGCCACAGGTGCAGCGGGACGATCAGCAGCGCCGCGGTGTAGGGGTTGGCGAACCACAGCAGCGTGGCCGTGACGCTGCCGACGAGAAGCAGCGCGGCGCCGGCGCCGATCGACTCCGGCGGTCCCTTGTGGCGGCCGTGGGCGCGCGCCGAGGCGCGCAGCACCCAGGCGAGGATGAACAGCAGCCCGATGCTGACGAGCACCGCGGCGCCGGCGCCCGAGACCGGCAGCTCGGCCGCCGTGACCGGCGCCGCCGGAGTCGCCGGCAGCAGCCCGCCGGCGCCGAGGAACGCCGTGAACAGGCCGGCGAGGGCGAACGGCGCGGCGAACGACAGCACCCAGCCGACCCAGCGCCCGACCGCCACGCGCCGGCGGCGCGCGCGGGCGAGCACGTCGAGCGTGCAGCCGAGCAGCGACAACAGCAGCAGCCCGACGACGGCCCGCGCACCCCAGCCGTCAAGCACCTGCGTGCCGATCGCGAGGTCGCGCGTCGGCCCGCTCGCCAGCCCGGGCGCGCTGCCGAGCGCGAGGGTCGCGCTGAGCAGCCCCTGGCCAAACGCGGCGATCCGCGCGGTGCCCGCGACCGGGGCGTCCGGCGGCGGCTGCGACTCGCCCGCGGCGGCCACGAGCACGGCCGGGATCCCGGCCGCCTCGAGCGGGCCCTGCGCGCCGGTCGTCAGCGGCAGCGCCAGGCGAGCCAGCTGGTCGGCGAGCGGCTCGTCGCCGGCGGAGCTCCCGAGCGCGGCGGCGAGCGCGCTCGCCACGGTGCGGCGCAGCTGGATCGGCGCGAGCGCGCCGGAGCCCGACCACGGGACCACGTAGGGGCCGCGGCCGGCGGCGTCCGCGACGTCGCCGATCACGATCGCGGCCTCGGTGCCCGCCGGCAGCGCGGCGGCCACGGCGCTCATCGCGCTGGCCCCTCCGGCGGTCGAGACCAGGGTCAGCGGGCGGTGAAAGCCGGCGGGCGAGAGGTTCTTGTAGATCGCGGCCAGCTCGAGCAGCGTGGCGGTGCCCGACAGCGCGCCCGCGGACCCCTGCGCCGAGCCGCCGCGGTCGGCGATCAGCGCGATCCCGGCGCCGGTCCCCGCGCGCGTCGCGAGCACCGTCGTGACCGTGCGGGCGCCGGCGGTCGTCTCGACGTTCGAGCGCACGACGCTGACGTGGAAGCCGCCGCCGGCGAGGCCGCCGGGCAACGCTTCGTGCGCCAGTACCGAGGCGAGCGCGTCGTCGCCGGCCGAGCCGGGGGTCAGGTCGGGGTAGAGGCGGGCGAGCCTGTGCATCGTCGTAGCGGCCGCGCCGCCGTCGAAGGTCTGCTGCGGAACCGCGCTGGAGACCGCCGCGGGCCGCGGGTGCAGCGAGAAGGCGGCGATGATCAGCACGACCGCGAACGGCAGCAGCGTCACCCGGTAGAGGCGAAGGTCGAGCACGGCTCCCAGCGTAATGGGGCGCCGCGGTCGGCGTCTGGCGAGCACCGCGGCGAGAATTTGAGAACCTGTTCACGACACGACAATGGCCGAGCGACCTACACGTATCCTGCTCGCCGACGACGAGCAGGCGATCCTGACGCTGTTGTCGTATCCGCTGCACCAGGACGGCTACGAGGTCGTGCGGGCGTCCAACGGGGTCGAAGCCCTCGCGCGCTTCGACGAGAGCGACTTCGACCTCGTCGTGCTGGACGTCACGATGCCCCACATCGACGGGCTCGAGGTCTGCCGCCGCCTGCGCGCCTCGAGCTCGGTGCCGATCATCATGCTGACGGCCAAGACCGAGGAGATCGACAAGGTCCTCGGCCTCGAGCTGGGCGCCGACGACTACATCACCAAGCCGTTCTCGATCCGAGAGTTCCGCAGCCGGGTGAAGGCCGCGCTGCGGCGCTCCTCGATGGGCGCCCCGGCGAGCGGCGGCGAGCGCGACGAGGCCGAGGAGCCGGTCGACGCCGGCGAGCTGCGGATCGACTTCGACAAGCGCACGGTGCGCGTGCGCGAGGAGCTCGTGCGGACGACCTTCGTCGAGTTCGAGATCCTCGGCTTGCTCGCCCGCAGCCCCGGCCGGGTCTTCACCCGCGAGGCGCTGCTCGAGCGGATTTGGGGCGACTCGGCCTACCGCGATCCGCGCACGATCGACGTGCACATCCGTCACCTGCGCGAGAAGCTCGAGCGCGACGCGAAGGAGCCCGAGTACATCTTCACGGTCCGCGGCGTCGGCTACCGCTTCCGCGACCGCGACGCCGAACGGTGACGTGGGTGCGACGGCGCCGCCGACAGACCGGCGAACGGCCGGCGCCACGCCAGCCGATCATGCGCTCGATCCGCACGCGGCTCGCGCTGATCTTCTTCCTGGTCACCGCGCTGAGCGTGGCGGTGATCTACATCGTCGTGGCGCCGCCGCTGACCGCCGGCCTGCAGCACCAGCGGGTCAACGACCTGCAGGCGCTGATCAACAACAAGCGCCTCAAGGAGCCGATCGACGACGCCTACGGCGCACTGCGGGGCATCCCCTATCCGGCGTCGAAACAGCAGACGCAGGACGCGGAGATTGCTGCCCGGACGCTCGCGACGGTGACGTTCAGCAGCCAGGTCACGGTCGTCGACGTGTTCACGAGCCTGACCGGGACGCAGGCCTCCCAACCGGTGACCCTCGCGGCCTATCCCAACACGACGGAGAACAGTGCAGTTGAGAACTTTGCCGCCAGCGTGCCGCCGGGCGGGACGCTGGGCGCCACGGTCGGCGACCTGGCAGCCGTCGGTCAGGCGATCTCGCCGCGCGGGCCGACCAGGGTCAACCGCGTCGTCGTCTACAGCGTGCAGCTGAACGACGTGGCCGGCGCCGTCGGGCTGGTCCGCTCGCGGATCCTGCTCGCCGCGGCGCTCGGGCTGCTCGTCGCGCTGCTGACCGGCGGGCTTGTCGCGCGCGCCCTGACCGTTCGCGTGCTGCGCCTCGAACGCACCGCGCAGCGCGTCGCGCAGGGCGACTTCGAGACCCACTTCAGCGACTCCTCGGGCGATGAGCTCGGCCAGCTCGCGCGGGCGCTCGCCCACATGCAGAGCCAGCTCGAGGGGCTGGAGAGCGCGCGGCGGCGCTTCATCGCGACCGCCTCGCACGAGCTGCGCACGCCGATCTTCTCACTCGGCGGGTTCCTCGAGCTGATCCAGGACGAGGCGCTCGACGAGGACACGCGCCGGCAGTTCGTCGGCCAGGTGCGCGAGCAGGTCGACCGGCTCGGCAAGCTCGCGACCCAGCTGCTCGACCTCTCGCGGCTCGAATCGGGGTCGGTCGAGCTGGCGGCGACGACGACCGACCTCGGCGTGCTGGCCCAGGCGGTCGGCGCCGAGTTCGTGCCCGCCCTCGCCCAGCACGACTCGCGCCTCGACCTGCGGCTGCCCGACGAGGCGATCCGCGTCGTCTGCGATCCCGAGCGCGTCGCGCAGCTGCTGCGGATCCTGATCGACAACGCCCTCGCCCACACGCCAAACGGCACCGAGGTGATCGTCACGGCGACGCCGGCCGAGAACGGCACCGGCGCCAGCCTGTCGGTGCACGACCGCGGCCCGGGGATCCCCGACGAGGCGATCGGCCGCGTCTTCGAGCCGTTCTACAGCGCCGACGGGGCCCGCGGCGCCGGCCTCGGGCTGGCGATCGCGCGCGAGCTCGCGGTCCACATGAACGCGCGGCTCGAGATCGCCTCGGCGCCCGGCGACACCACCTTCACGCTGATCCTGGCGGCGGGCGAGCCCTGAGCCCGGCCGGCCCAGACACCACCCCACGGCGACTGGCGCGCGGGCCGGTTGACCGGCTCCCGGGCACCTGCGAGCATCAGGCTCCGATGCCGATGCAGACTGCCTGCCCCGCGCCGCGGGGGGTCACGCCGCGGGGCGGCGCGGCGGCATGAGCGGTCAACGCCGGCGCCTGGTGCTGGTCTCGAACCGCGGGCCGGTGACCTTCGAGGCCGACGGGTCGGTGCAGCGCGGCAGCGGCGGCCTGGTGACGGCGCTGAGCGGGCTGGCGTCGCATCGCGAGGTGATCTGGATCGCCTCCGCGATGACCGACCACGACGCGGCGCACTCGCGCCGCCACGGCGGCCGTGCGTTCGAGGTGCGCTCGCCGGCCGGCAACGAGTACCTCGTGCGCCTGGTCGAGTCGGCGCCCGACGCCTACGACCGCTTCTACAACATCTTCGCCAACCCGATGCTGTGGTTCATCCAGCACTACCTCTGGGATCTCTCCAACGCGCCGGACATCCGCCGCAACGAGATCGAGGCCTTCGAGTTCGGCTACAACGTCGTCAACGAGGATCTCGCGCGAGCCGTCGTCGAGGAGATCGCCGAGGTCGAGGACCCGGTCGTGATGGTCCACGACTACCACTTCTACACGCTGCCCGAGCTCGTGCGCCGGGCACGCCCCGACGTTTTCCTGCACCACTTCGTCCACATCCCCTGGACCCAGCCCGACGCCTGGCGCGTGCTGCCGACGCGGATCCGCCACGAGCTCTACAGCGGGCTGCTGGCGAACGACATCGTCGGCTTCCACACCCAGTCCTACCGGCGCAACTTCCTTCACTGCTGCCGCGAGCTGCTCGGCGCCGAGATCGACTACGAGCGCAGCGTCGTGCACTGGCAGGACCGCGAGGTCTGGGTCCGCGCCTACCCGCTGCCGATCGACCACGCCGCGACCCTCGCCGCCGCCGGACTGCCGCGCGTCGCGCACTTCGAGGCCGAGCTCGCGCGGCGCCGGCGCGACTTCATGATCCTGCGCGTCGATCGCGCCGACCTGTCGAAGAACGTGCTGCGCGGCTTCTCCGCGTTCGACGTCTTCCTCGAGCAGCACCCGGAGTACAGCGAGCGCGTGACCTTCGTCGCCCAGCTGATGCCGTCACGCAGCGACGTCCCGCAGTACCAGGAGTACCTCGAGCGGATCGAGGCGCTCGTCGCCGTGGTCAACCACCGCCACGGCACCCCGGACTGGATGCCGATCCAGCTGAAGCTGCGCGACGACCTCGAGGAGGCCTTCGCCTCGTACAAGGCCTACGACGTGCTGCTGGTCAACGCGATGTTCGACGGGATGAACCTGGTCGCCAAGGAGGGGCCGCTGCTGAACGAGAACGCCGGCGTCTCGATCCTCTCCGAGAACACCGGCGCGCACGACGAGCTCGGCGAGTTCGCGCTGTCGGTCAACCCGTTCGACATCCAGGAGCTCGCGGACTCGATCCACGCGGCGCTGGAGATGGATCCGGCGGAGCGGGCGCGGCGGCTCGAGGGCCTGCAGACGATCGTCACCGCGCGCGACCCGGGCGACTGGATCGACGAGCAGCTCGACGACATCGCCAAGAAGACGGCGAGCGCCGGGGTCCGCTGAGGACGGTTGACGCCGGCCGCGCGGGCGGGCGGGGGCCGGCGCGCTGGTATCATCGCCGCTCCTGATGGCCGCTGCCAAGCCGATCTACGATCTGATCCTGCTGCTCGACCTCGGCGCGGAGGACACGACGCGCGCGAAGATCGTCGCCGACGCCCGCGCGGCGATCTCGGCGGAGGGCGAGCTCGTCGGCGACCAGGCCTGGGGCACGCGGGCGCTGGCCTACGAGATCGACCACCGCGAGCAGGCCGAGTACCACCTGCTGCAGTTCACCGGTCCGGCGAGCCTGATCGACGGGCTCGAGCACACGCTGCGGATCACCGACGGCGTCGTCCGCCACCGCGTGATCAAGCTCCCGCCGGGTTCGACGGCGGTCGCTGCCACCGTCACGCCGGCGCCGGGCGCCAGCGCCGCCGCGGAGACCCCGGCCGCGGCCCCCGCGGAGGCGCCCCCGAGCGAGCCCACCGAGCCCGACCCCGCACTCGTCGGCGCCTGAATTCCTGCAAACAGCGCCCCGGCCGGCGAGCGAGGACCGATCGCCTCTCTACAGTGGGACGCATACGCTGAGCGCAATCGAAGGAGCCTCTTCATGGCCGCATCCAACCTCAATGTCGTCGTCCTCACCGGCAACCTGACCCGCGATCCGGAGCTGCGCTCGCTGCCGAGCGGCACCTCGGTGTGCGACATGCGCGTCGCCGTCAACACGCGGCGCAAGAACAGCTCGACCGGCGATTGGGAGGACAAGCCCAACTATTTCGACGTCAAGGTCTGGGGCGCCCAGGGCGAGAACTGCGCCCGCTTCCTGTCCAAGGGACGCCCGGTCGCGGTGCAGGGCCGCCTCGAATGGCGCGAGTGGGAGACCCAGGACGGGCAGAAGCGCCAGGCAGTCGATATCATCGCGGACTCGGTTCAGTTCCTCGGCAGCCGTGACGACGGCTCCGCGGGCGGCTTCACCGCCTCGGTTGGTGGCGGAACGCGAAGCGACGTGCCGGTCGACGAGCAGGACTTCCAGCCTGCCGCGAGCGGCGCCGGCATCGGTGACGACGACATTCCGTTCTAGACAGCAAGGATCAGATGGCAAAGCAGCGAGCTGGCCGGGAGAAGCCCGGCCGCCGGCGCGAGAAGCGCGGAGGACCCAGCAGCGGGCGGCGCAAGCCGTGCCTGCACTGCAAGGACAAGATCGACCAGGTCGATTACAAGGACGTCGCGGTCCTGCGCAAGTTCATCTCCGAGAAGGGCAAGATCCGCTCGCGCCGGATCAGCGGCGCCTGCCGCCGCCACCAGAGCCAGATCGCGCGTGCCGTCAAGCGCGCCCGCGAACTCGCGCTGCTCCCGTACGTGAACGAGGGCGCGGTCGAGAGCACCGGCGGGCGTCGCGACCGCGATCGCGACCGCGACCGCTGATGCCCCAGGCGATCCTGCTCGACGACGTCGAGTCGCTCGGCGAGCGCGGCGCGGTCGTCGACGTCTCGAAGGGCTACCTGCGCAACTACCTGATCCCGCGCAAGCTCGCGCAGCCGGCGACCGCCGGCGCGCTGGCCGCGGCGCGCCAGCGCGTCGAGGCGGCTGAGCGGGCCGCCCGCGAGGCGATCGAGAAGGCGTCCGAGAACGCCGCCGTGCTGTCGCGAACGGTGCTGACGATCTCCCAGCAGGCCGGCGACGACGGCCGCCTGTTCGGCTCGGTGACGAGCCAGGACATCGTCGACGCGGTGCGCGAGGCCCGCGGGCTGAAGCTCGACAAGCGCCGCGTGCATCTCGAGGACCCGATCAAGAACGTCGGCACCTACATGGTCGTCGTCGAGCTCTCAGACGGCGTCACCGCGACGATCAAGACGATCGTCTCAGCCGCAAAGTAACCAGGCAGGCCAAAGCCGCGATCCTGCCGGTGGCCGGGGGGATGCTAGCGTTGCCGCTGTGTCGAGAGATGCAGCGGGGCGGGAGGTGCTGCCGTGCGGGTCGTGGGGAACGCCGGTCACTTCGGCCGTGGTGGTGGAGTCGGCGGTCGGGCTCTCGGAGGTTCGCGCGGACGGCGCGGACGTGATCTGGTCGGAGAGTCGCCCTGACGAGGGCGGGAGGATCCAGCTGGTGCGTCGATCGGGCGACGGCGCGACGACCGAGCTGCTCCCGGTGGGCCAGAACGCGCGCACCGCCGTGCACGAGTATGGCGGCGGGGCGTGGTGGGTTCGCGACGGCGTGGTGTGGTTTGCGGCTTGGGAGGATCAGCGGCTGTACCGGCGCGATCCGACGACCCGAGCGACCGATCCGCTCACGCCGGAGCCGGCTGTGCCTCGCGGCGACCGCTATGCCGATGGCGACCTCTCCCCGGATGGACACTGGATTGTCTGCGTCCGCGAGCATCACCCGCCGGAGGGGCGCGGTGCGGTCGACGTCCGCAACGAGATCGTCCGGCTGGCCGCGCACCGGCCGTCGGTCCCTGAGGTGCTTGTGGCAGGCCCGGACTTCGTAATGAGTCCGCGGTTGAGCCCGGCCGGGGACCGGCTGTGTTGGGTGGAGTGGGATCACCCGAACATGCCGTGGGACGGCACGACACTGCGGGTGCGCGATCTGCTCAGCGGCGCTGAGACGGTGGTCGCGGGGGGGGCCAGCGAGTCGGTGTCGGAGCCGTGCTGGCAAGCGGACGGGTCGTTGACGTTCATCAGCGACCGAGACGGCTGGTGGAACCTTTACCGGTGGTCGCCGGACGACGAGGTCGTTCAGCCGTTGGTCGAGGTCGACGCCGACATCGGGGTGCCGCAGTGGATGTTGGGACTGTCCCGCTACGCGCTGCTGGCCGATGGGCGAGTGGTCTTCGCCCGCTCGCGAGGCGGGTTCGATGGGCTCGCGGTGCGCCTGCCAGATGGCACTGTCACCGATCTCGAGCTGCCGTTCTCGCTGGTCTCGAGCGTGCGCGTCGCGGGTGACTCGTCGGTAGTGCTGGTCGCCGGCACGCCAACGGCCGAGCTCTCGGTATCGCTTGCGGTGCTCGGGGATGCAGCAGCGGTGAAGTCGCTGGTCACGATCCGACCGGCGCGTGACCTCGGCGAACTCGGCGTGGATTCGGGTTACGTGTCCGTGCCTGAGCCGATCGCCTTTCCGAGCGAGCACGGGCGCACGGCGTACGGGCTTCTTTACGCACCGGCCAATCCTTTGTGTGTCGCTCCGCGAGGCGAGCTGTCGCCGCTGCTCGTCATGATCCACGGCGGACCAACCGGCGCAGCCCGGCCACAGCTGCAACTGGGCATCCAATACTGGACAACCAGGGGCTTCACGGTCGTCGATGTCAACTACGGTGGTTCCACCGGTTACGGGCGCGCCTACCGTGGGCTGCTGGAGGGCGCGTGGGGCGTGGTCGACGTGGCGGACTGCCTCGCCGCGGCCCGCTGGCTGGCCGAGCAGGGCCGAGTGGATCCCACGCGGCTATGCATTCGCGGCGGCTCGGCAGGCGGGTTCACGACATTGGCAGCGCTTGCCCGCGAGGACACTCCGTTCGCAGCCGGCGCCGACCACTTCGGGGTAGCCGACCTGGAAGCCTTGGCCCGCGAGACGCATAAGTTCGAGAGCCGCTATCTCGACAGCATGGTCGGCCCCTATCCGCAGGCACGGGACGTCTACCGCCAACGCTCACCGATCGATCACGTCGACGCGTTCGCGCGACCGCTCATCGTGCTTCAGGGATCCGAGGACGAGGTCGTGCCGCCCAACCAGTCCGAGATGATCGTCGAGGCACTGCGAGCAAAGGGCGTACCCGTGGCCTATCTCGTCTTCGAAGGCGAACAGCACGGCTTCCGGCAGGCGGAGAACATCCGCCGGGCACTGGACGCGGAGCTCAGCTTCTACGCGCAGATCCTCGGCTTCGAACTCCCCGCAGCCGAGGCGATTCGCCCGGTGACGATCGAGAACCGCTCGAGCAGCATTACGGGTGCGTGACGGGCCGACGGGCTTGGCGGCCCGGCGTGCGCGACCGCCTGGTGGCGGCGCCGGGCGAGCGCGTTCTCAGTCCGGCGGTAGCGGCACCGATGGCGAGGTTACAGCCCTATCGACGATCCGCCGGACGGGGGAGGAGCGCCATCGTCGGCGTCAGGTTCTTCGCGCGTCGGGTGTCTAGGGGGTATGCACGTCACCTACCTCATCACCACAATCCTTGCAGTGCTCGCGAACGGCTATGCCGCCTCGTTGAACTTCGTTGGCGCCGAGTCGGTCAAGCTCGTCGCCGACCGAGTGCAGGTCTCCCGGCGTTGGATGGTCCCGCTCGGCTCGTTGTTGGCCTCGGGCGCGGTCGGACTATTGGTTGGCTTCGCGGTGCCGTCGCTTGGGACGGCTGCAGCGATCGGCCTTGTCGTGTACTTCATCTGCGCGGTGACCGCTCACCTACGAGTCCGCGACCGCCAGCTCGGTGGAGCCGTGTTCTTCCTGCTCCTGGCGGCGGCGGCCCTGACCACGAGCGTCGGCTACCACAACCACTGGTGACGAGGTGATCGAGGCAGCGGGGGACTGACGATGGACGAGCGCGACTGGCTGACCGAACGGTTCGAGCAGCACAGACCGTATCTCCGTGCGGTTGCCTACCGGATGCTCGGGTCGCTGAGCGAATCCGACGATGCCCTGCAGGAGGCATGGCTGCGGATTCGCGACCAGGACCCCGCGACGGTTGAGAACATGCGGGCCTGGCTGACGACCGTCGTCGGGCGGGTATCTCTGAACATGCTGCGCTCGCGCAGAGCGCGACGCGAGGAGCTCTCAACACGCGTCCCGGATCCGGTGGTCAACTTCGAGGGGGAAGGCTCAGAACATGAGGCGCTTCTGGCCGAGTCCGTTGGTCTGGCGCTGCTCGTGGTGCTCGACGTGCTCACTCCCGCCGAGCGACTCGCGTTTGTGCTGCACGACGTGTTCGGCGTGCCATTCGCCGATATCGCGACCGCGCTGGAGCGCTCCGAGGCGGCCGCACAGCAGCTCGCCAGCCGCGCCCGCCGGCGCGTGCGCAATTCGCCGGAGCCGGACCGTGACCTCGCGCGGCAGAGGCGGGTCGTCGATGCGTTCTTTGCCGCTTCGCGCGACGGCGACTTCAATGCCCTCTTGGAGGTGCTCGACCCCGACGTCGAACTGCGGATCGATGGCGGCGAGCTACGCGCGGAGGCCTCGCTCGTGGTGCGCGGTGCGGATGCCGTGACTTCTCACACGGCCACCTACGCGAAGCTTTACCCGTTCGTTAGACCTGCGCTCGTGAACGGTGCCGCCGGGGCCGTGGTCGCGCCGCATGGCCGCGTGTTCTCGGTGATGGCATTTACCGTCAAGAATGGGAGGATTGTCCAGATCGACGCCCTTCTCGACCCGGAGCGGCTCGAGCGGCTCGATCTCCGCATCCCGCCGATCAAGGACAACCACCGCTGAGCTCGAATGCAAGGCTCCTCTCGCGGATCGGTCGCGTCTCGGATCTACCAACAGCAGGGGCGCCCGCTGGCGGCTGCGACACGCCGCACCGGGCGCGGATCGACACGTGAGGTGACCTTTAGCCCGGGCTGACTGCGGATACATCGCCTGAGCCAGCGTCCTTCACATCAGACAAATCATTCGAGACTCAGGGCCGCCAATGTTCGGCGCCGTGACGGCCAAGCCGCACCGGGCGGTCCCGACCCACAGCGGGACGTCGGCGAAAGAAAGCCTCAGCGAACCGCCGCACACAAATGGCTGCGGCGTGCCGCAGACAACCTGACCCCAACGTGCGGCATCGCCCGCGTCGGCCGTCCCAACGCGGGGCTACCATCGGCAGCCCGATGAGCACGCCGGCCAAGATCCCCCAGCAGCGACCGCAGCTGACGGTCGCCCAGTCGCTCGCCCCGCCCCACAACATCGACGCCGAGGAGTCGGTGCTCGGGGCGATCCTGCTCTCCGAGCGCGCGATGTACTCGCTGGTGATCGAGGAGGGGCTGCGCGCCGAGGACTTCTACCGCGAGCGCCACCGCGTGATCTTCGCCGCGATGCTCGGCCTCTACGAGCGCAGCGAGGCGATCGACACGGTGACCGTCACCGACGCGCTGCGCGCCGCCGGCACGCTCGAGCCGGCCGGCGGCCCCGAGGGCGTCGATCAGCTCGCCGGCGCGGTGCCCAACGTCGCGAACGTCCGCCAGTACGCCCAGATCGTGCGCGACACCGCGCTGCTGCGGCGCCTGCTCAACACGACCTACGAGATCCAGTCGAGCGTGCTCGACCAGCGCGAGCCGGCGCGCGACCTCGTCGACCGCGCCGAGCAGGCGATGCTCGAGGTCGCCCACGACGAACGCACCCAGGACTTCCGCTCGATCTCGGCGCTGCTGAACAGCGAGCTCGACGTCCTGCACGAGCTGTCGGTCGCCGGCGAGTCGCTGACCGGCACGCCGACCGGCTTCAACGACCTCGACGCGATGACCGGCGGCCTGCAGCCGGGAAACCTGATCGTCATCGCCGCCCGCCCGTCGATGGGCAAGAGCTGCCTGGTCACCAACATCGCCGAGAACGCGGCGATCAGCCACCGCAAGCCGGTCGCCCTGTTCAGCCTCGAGATGTCGGAAACCGAGCTCGCGCGCCGCTTCATCGCCTCGCAGGCGAGCATCAAGGGCGACGATCTCAGCAAGGGCCGCGTGCCGGAGGCCACCTGGCCGAAGATCATCAGGGCCACCAACCGGCTCGCCGCGGCGCCGCTGTGGATCGACGACTCCGGCGACATCGGCATGCTCGAGATCCGCGCCAAGGCGCGGCGCCTGTTCTCCCAGCACCCCGACGGGCTCGGCCTGGTGATCGTCGACTACCTCCAGCTGCTGCGCGCCGACTCCCGCAGCGAGAACCGCGCCGAGGTGATCGGGCACATGTCGCGCGGGCTGAAGATGCTGGCCCGCGAGCTCGACGTGCCGGTGATCGCCCTCTCGCAGCTCAACCGCGGCGTCGAGTCGCGGACCTCGAAGATCCCGATGCTCTCGGACCTGCGCGAGTCCGGCGCGGTCGAGCAGGACGCCGACGTCGTGATCTTCATCTACCGCGACGACTACTACAACCCACCGGACTCCGACCATCCCTCCGCCCATCCCGGCGAGGCCGAGCTGCACATCGCCAAGAACCGCAACGGCCCGGTCGGCAAGGTCACGCTGACCTTCCGCCCCGAGTATCCGCGGTTCATGAGCTACACCAAGGACGACCGCTTCGCCTGAGCGGACGCCGGTGATCGTGACCCTGGGCGCATCGTCGGCCGCGGGAACGCTGCACCACGAACTCGTGGCGAGCGCGGCCGGAGGCGAGCTTAACACGGCAAACTTGCCGCTCCGTCCGCCCACCCCGGCCGTCGGGACCGGACCCGGCTCTATCCTGGGAACGCGATGGCCAGCCACCCCTCCGCCACCACCTCGCCGTGCGAGTTCGGCCTCTGCGACGGCAGCGGCTTCATCGACGATGAGCTGACCAAGACCTCGCACGACTGCCGCTGTCGCCCGCGGCAGATCGCCGCGATCCGCGCCCGCGCGCTCGAGGCCCGGATCCCCAAGCGCTACCGGGCGATCTCCTTCGAGCACAGCGACGTGATCGACATCGAGCGCCGCTGCCCGACCCAGGTGCGCGAGATCCGCGCCTTCGTCGCCTCGATCGGGCCCAACCTCGACGCCGGGCACGGCCTCTGGCTGACCGGCAGCTTCGGCACCGGCAAGACCGCGCTCGCGATGATCGTCTCGAAGGCGGCGATCGACGCCGGGCGCACGGTCGCGATCTACTCCTGCCCACGGCTGCTCAGCGTGATCCGCGAATCGATCGACGGCAGCGGCGTCGTCGACTTCCAGGACCGGCTGGCCTCGGCCGACCTGCTGCACATCGACGACCTCGGCGCCGAGCACCGCACCGACTGGGTGCTCGAGCAGCTCTACACCGTCATCAACGCCCGCTATGAGGACGAGCGCTCGACCCTCGTCACCTCGAATCTCGGCCGCGAGGAGCTCGCGGCGCAGCTCGGCGAGCGGATCGTCTCCCGTCTGGAGGGCATGTGCGAGCTGCTGCCGTTCTTCGGCAGCGACGCGCGGCGCGTGGCCTATCCGCTCGCTGAAGCGGGCGGCGCCGCGCTCCAGGCGGCTCAGACGGGCCACTAGACTCCGTCGACGTGCCGGGAATCGTGATCGTCGGCGCCCAGTGGGGCGACGAGGGCAAGGGCAAGGTCACCGACCTGCTTGCCGAGCGGGCCGACGCCGTCGTGCGCTTCCAGGGCGGCAACAACGCCGGCCACACGATCGTCCGCGGCAGCCGCGAGTGGAAGTTCCACCTTGTCCCGTCGGGGATCCTCTACCCGGGCAAGCGCTGCATCATCGGCAACGGCGTCGTCGTCGACCCGAAGGTGCTGATCGACGAGCTCGCCTCGCTGCGCAGCCAGGGGGTGGACACCAGCGGCCTGCGGGTCTCGGCCAACTGCCACCTGATCATGCCCTACCACCTGCTGCTCGACCAGGCCGGCGAGACCCGCCTCGGCACGCAGCAGATCGGCACCACGCGCCGCGGCATCGGCCCCTGCTACGCCGACAAGGCGGCGCGCCTGGGGATCCGCGTGCAGGACATGCTCGACGAGAAGATCCTGCGCAAGAAGATCGCCGCCGCGCTCGAGCCCAAGCGGCTCGCGCTGCGCCCGTTCGCCCGCGACCCGTCGCTCGACCTGCACGCGATGACCGAGCAGTACGTGACCTACGGGCACCAGCTCGAGACTCAGATCGCCGACTGCGCGCGGCTCGTCTGGGACGCGCTCGAGGCCGACCGGATCGTGCTCTTCGAGGGCGCCCAGGGCGCGATGCTCGACATCGACCACGGGACCTACCCCTTCGTCACCTCCTCGAACCCGATCGCCGGAGCGGCCTGCGTCGGCGCCGGCGTCGGCCCGCGCGACATCGACGAGATCTGGGGCGTCTGCAAGGCCTACACGACGCGCGTCGGCGCCGGGCCGTTCCCGACCGAGCTCGACGAGGCGCTCGGCGAGGAGATCCGCCGCGTCGGCGGCGAGTACGGCACCACCACCGGCCGTGCGCGGCGGACCGGCTGGCTGGACCTCGTCGCACTGCGCTACGCCGCCCGCCTGAACACGCTCTCGGCGCTCGCGATCACCAAGCTCGACGTGCTCACCGGCTTCGCGCGGATCCTCGTCGCGACCCGCTACCGCGGCCAGGAGGGCGCGACCTTCGATCACTTCCCCTACCACCAGACGGTGCTGCACCACGCCGTCGGCGACTACACCGAGCTCGAGGGCTGGAGCGAGGACATCGGCGAGTGCCGCGAGGAGTCCGACCTGCCCCAGGCCGCGCGCGACTATCTCGCGTTCATCGCCGACTTCATCGGCGTGCCGATCACGCTGATCGGCGTCGGGCCGGGGCGCGAGCAGACGATCTGGACCGCCGCCGGCGCGCAGACGCTGGTCGCTCAGACCGCGGCGTAGTCCTCGAGCGCGGCGACGATCCGCGCCCCGGCGTCGCCGTCCCCGTAGAGCGGCGGGCGCGTCGCCGGCGGCCTGCGCGCGAGCGCGGCCACCGCCGCGCCGGCGTCGAGCGACACCAGCGTGTTCCACCCCGCGGTGACGGTCTCGGTCCACTCCGTGCGCTCGCGCAGCGTGACGCACGGCACCCCGGCGAGGTAGGCCTCCTTCTGCACGCCGCCGGAGTCGGTCAGCACGGCGCGGGCGTGATGCAGCAGCGCGGCGAAGTCCAGGTAGCCGAGCGGCGGGGTCAATGAGGCGGCGTTCGCCGCCCGGGCATCGAGGTGGTGGGCGGCCAGCCGCGCGAGGGTGCGGGGGTGGACCGGCATCACGATCGTCCCGCCGACGGCCTCCAGCAGCGCGACCAGCCGCTCGAGCGACTCCGCGTCGTCGACGTTGGCGGCGCGGTGGGCCGTCGCGAGCACGTAGCCGCCGGCGGTCAGCCCGAAGCGCTCGAGCGTCTCGGTCCGCGCGAGCGCCCGCTCGCGCGTCGCGAACGCGACGTCGACCATCACGTCGCCGACGACCACCGCCCGCCCCGGCACCGCCTCGCGGCCCAGCTGCTCGACCGCCGACTGCGTCGAGCACAGCAGCAGCGCCGAGAGCTGGTCGGTCAGGACGCGGTTGCGCTCCTCCGACTGGCCGCGGTCGAACGAGCGCATCCCGGCCTCGACATGGACCACGGGCACGCCGCAGTCGACGGCTGCGAGCGCGCCGGCGAGCGTCGAGTTGGTGTCGCCGTAGAGCAGCACGAGGTCGGGCGCGATCGTCGCCAGCAGCGGCTGCAGCGCGGCGATCATCCGCCCGAGCTGCGAGCTGTTGGAGCCGCCGGCGACATCGAGCCGATGGTCGGGCGCCGGTATGCCCAGCTCGTCGAAGAACACCGCCGAGAGCTCCTCGTCGTGGTGCTGTCCGGTGTGGATCAGGACCTCGTCGTGGTGTTCGCGCAGCGGCCCGGACACGGCGGCGGCCTTGACGAACTGCGGCCGGTTGCCGAGCACCGTGGCGACGCGCATCAGCGCAGCTCGGACGCGATCCTCTCGCGCACGAGCGCGGCGATCTCGCTCGTGCGCGGCCCCGGCGCGTCGTAGTCGTGGCCGCCGACGCGGTGCACGCCGCAGACCTCGTGCACGGTGGAGGCGATGAAGGCCTCCTGCGCGTCCGCCAGCGCCGCGAGCTCGATCGGCTCCTCGCGAACCGCCGTCACGGCGAGCACGACCCGGCGCGTGATCGAGTCGAGCACGTGGTCGGAGAGCGGGGCGCTCCAGACCTCGCCGCCGCGCACGAGGAAGAACGACGACGTCGGGCATTCGAGCACACGCCCGTGCGGGGTCACGAGCAGCGCCTCATCGGCGTCCGCCTCGTGGGCGATCCGCGAGGCGAGCATGTTCGCGCCGTAGGAGAGCGACTTGATGCCGTCGAGCAGCCGCACCGGGGCGTAGGTGACCGGCTCGAGCGCGAGCGAGCGGGGAATCGCCGGCATCGGCTCGATCAGCACGATGCGATGCCCGCCGCGCGTCACCAGCATCCGCACGAGCACGTCGGCGTCCGCGCGCGCTCGCGCCGCCAGCAGCGCCGCGACATCGGAGCGGATCGCGCCGCACATCGAGCGGCAGCCGCAGCCCGGCGGCGGAGCGCTCGAGGCGCTCGAGGTGGGCGTCCAGCGCGTAGGGCTGCCCGGCGTAGAGCCGGATCACCTCGAAGACCCCGTCGCCGCGCAGCAGCCCCTGGTCGGTGACCGGGATCATGGCCTGCGCCTGCGGGACGAGTTGCCCGTCGATGCAGGCGAGCTCGGACTCCATGGCGGCGCACGCTACCCGATCAGACGGGCGAACCGCCGTCCTGCGCGACGGCCAGGCGCACCAGCGTCGCCGCGGATGCGCTCCGCGAAGCGAGCACGCAGGTGTGGCCGTCCTGGACCCAGGTGACGATCTGCGCGCCGCCGCTGCTGATCAGCGTGTAGTTCCCGCCGTCACGCGATACGACGCGCCCGCCGCCTCCCCAGCGCAGCGGCGAGCCGGAGACGATCGCGTAGCCGAGCGTGCCGACGTCATACGAGCGGTAGAACTCGGTGGTCACCGTGCGCCCGCCGAGCGTGTCGCTGCGCGTGCCGACGCTCGGCCAGCCGCGGCTGGACCAGTGCGGGAACGCGATCGCCGTGCCGGCGGCGACGAGCGCGGCCGGCGCCGGACCGGTCGGTCGCTCGAGCGCGAGCCGCGAGGCGGCCAGCGCCGTCGGCGCGGCGCTGCCGGTGGCCGTCACGAGGACGACCGTCAGCGCGACGGCCGCCGCGGCGAACGCCCCGGCGAACCCGAGCACGGGCGCGCGCGGGCGGCGCCGGCGAGCCCGGCTGGCCGCGTTGAGCGCGGCGATCCGCTGCTGCAGGGCAGCCGGCGCGGGCGCTTCGACCGCGCGCAGCAGCGCCGTGATCCGCTGCTCATCGGCGGCCACGCGCTCGCGATCGGGATGTTCAGACATCGAACCCATCTAATCTAGACTCCGTCGCGGCGTGGATCCTTCCCGCGGTGGCCTGTCGTCCATGCTGGCCACGACCTTACGCCGCGCGCGGTGCAGCCGCGTCGTGATCGTCGCCTCGCGGGCGCCGAGCGCCCGCCCCGCCTCGCCGTAGGAGAGCCCGAGGATGTCGACGGCGACCAGCGCCAGGCGGAAATCGTCGGGCAGCTCGGCGATCGCCCCGTACAGCGCCTGCGCCTCGAGTGCGTGCTCCGGCCGGTCGCCGACACGCTGGTCGGCCAGCTCGAGGTCCTCGAGCGTCGCCGTGACGTGCGGGCGTCGCGAGGCGGTCCGCCGCGAGCTGAGGAAGGTGTTGCGCAGCACCCGCATGAGATACGCCAGCTCGTCGTCGTTGTGCAGCAGCCGCGGCCGCGAGAGGACGCGGACGAAGGTCTCCTGCACGAGGTCCTCGGCGTCGTGCGGCGAGCCGCAGAGCGCCCAGGCCGCGCGGTAGAGGCGGTCGACGTGAACCGGCAGTGACTCGGGGTCAAGCCGCGGCACCGATGATCCACGCAGACATTGCTGCGACTCTAGTGGGATGCCGGCATCCCTGGGCCCGCTGAATGCCGCCGACGGTCGCTACGCGCCGAGCCCGACCGGTCCGCTGCATCTCGGCAACCTGCGCACGGCGCTGCTCGCGTGGTGCTTTGCGCGCTCGCGCTCCGGGCGTTTCCTGCTGCGCATCGAGGATCTCGACCGCCAGCGCTCGCGGCCCGAGCACGAGGCGGCGATCCTCGCCGACCTCGCACGGCTCGGGATCGACTGGGACGGCGCGCCGGTGCGCCAGAGCGAGCGGCTCGAACACCACCGCGCCGCCTTCGAGGCGCTGCGCTCCAGCGGACGCAGCTACCGCTGCTGGTGCACCCGCGCCGAGATCCGCGAGGCCGCGCAGGCCCCGCAGAGCCAACCGGGCGCGCCGGGCGCCGGCGAGGGCTTCTACCCGGGCACCTGCCGCGCACTGTCGGCGCGCGAGCGGGCGGCGCGCGAGCGCGCCGGACGCCCCGCGGCCTGGCGCCTGGACGCCCGGGCCGAGCGGGTCGCCTTCGAGGATCGGCTCAACGGAGCGGCGGCGGCGGTCGTCGACGACTTCGTGCTCTGGCGCGGCGACCCGCAGGGGACCGCCGGCGGGCCCGCGTACAACCTCGCGGTCGTCGTCGACGACGCCGCGGCGGGGATCGGCGAGGTCGTCCGCGGCGACGATCTGCTCGAGACGACGCCGCGGCAGGTGCTGCTCGCGCGGCTGCTCGGCCTGCCGGTGCCGCGCTACGCGCACGTGCCGCTGGTGCTCGGCGCCGACGGCCGACGGCTCGCCAAGCGCCACGGCTCGGTCACGCTCGATGAGCGGCTCGCGCTCGGTGAGAGCATCGCGACGGTCGTCGGCTGGATGGCCTCGAGCGTCGGGCTGGCAGGCCCCGGCTGCGCACTGAGCGCCGGCGAGCTGCTGGCAACCTTCGACCCGGCGCGGCTGCGGCGCGAGCCGGCGCTCTGGCGCGACCGCGTCGTCGGGCAGCCGCCGCCGGCGCGACCGTGACGGTCGTGATCGCTCACGGGCGGGCTGCCGCCGGGTCGCGGTGCAGCCACGCCGCGTTGCGCCGGTACAGCTCGTCCACCAGGTCGGGGCGGTCGATCCCCGGCAGCTCCGGCCTGACGGCCGCCTCGCCCTGGGTCTCGGCCACCCAGTGGGAGAGCATCCGGTAGCTGGGGCGATAGCGCGCGACCGCGTCCGGACTGACCTCCAGCGGCGCTCCGGGGGTCACGGCGGCGAGCTTGTCGAAGTGGTACACGGCGGTCAGCTCGCTGATCCGCCAGTCTCCCTCGCGCCGTTCGAGCCGCTCGACCAGACGCGCGAACGCCGACAGCGCGCACAGCGTCCCGCGGAGCTCGACCTGGACCTCGATCAGCGTGCCGACGTCGGCCGTGGCGCGGTCGGCGTCGACCTCGACGGTCACCGGGCCGAGGACGTGCACGGATCGAATGCCGGCCTCGAAGCTCGCGCGGGAGGCCTCGACGAACTCGGGCCCCGAGGCCCGCACCCACGAGATGTCGACGACGGAGTCCTCGTGGAAGCACTCGAGCATCGCCTGCCAGCGGGCGGCGTCGCGCGCCCAGCGCTCCGCAATCACGAGGCTCCGCACCGTCTCCGTCACGCCGTCGGTCATCGCGTCCTCGCCACGCCGGTGCTCAGCGGCGTTCGAGGGCGAGACGCACGCCGAGTCCGACGAGCACGACGCCGGTTATGCGGTCCAGGGTCGCCCTGACCCGCGGGCGCCCGAGCAGCGCCGATGCCCGGACGGCGAGCAGCGCATAGCCCGACAGCCAGACCAGGGTCATCAGCACGAACAGGCCGCCGAGCAGCAGGAAGGGTTCGAGGACCGGCTCTCCGGCAGACACGAACTGCGGCAACAGGCCGGTGAAGAACACCGCGATCTTGGGATTGGCGAGATTGCTCAGCAGCCCCTGGCGGAAGCCGAGCAGAGCGCCGACGCGTCGGCTCTGCCGCGTCGCGTGCAGCGCCTCCGGCGCGGCGTGGCGCCGCGCCGCGCGCAGCGCCTGCAGCCCGAGCCAGACCAGGTAGACGGCACCGACGAGCTTGAGGACGGTGAAGGCGACGGCCGATTCCCGCACGACCGCAGCGACGCCGAGCGCCGCCGCGACGGTCCAGATCAGCAGACCGGTGTTGACGCCGAGCGAGGTGCCGAGCGCCGCCCGGCGTCCGTGGATCAGCGCGTTCTTGGTCACGACCGCCGTGTCCGGACCCGGCGCCACGATCACGAGCGCCGCGATTCCGACGAAGGCCCACAGATGGACGCCCACGGCCGCAATCGTCGCACACCACACGCGCCAGCCGCCGGTCGGCGCAACGCGCGAAATTCGGCACTCGCCCGGTGTACGCTCTCGGGGTGCGCCGCGGTCAACTCGCCGCCGGGATCGCGATGTTGGCGCTCTGCACGGGCGCCTCGGTAGCCGCGGCCGTGCAGCACCTGCCAACGCTGGGCTCCGCGCACTACGCGAAGACGATCGGTGGCCCGTCGCCCGGGTTCGGAACGGTCGCGCCGAAAGTGGTCAACGCGAACGGTGATCCCGGCAGCGTCGTCTACGACGTGCGCTGGACGCACTGGGGTCGCGCCCAGACCATCGGGACCGGGAAAAGCTACGCGCCTGGAGTCCACGGCGGCTGGACTGGTCGGCTCGTGCCGACCGAGCTACGCGCGACGGACCTCGGCCGCTGCCAACCCGGCGGTCCAGTCACTTACCGCCACCTGTGGCTCCGAGCCAAGGGAGAGCCCGGCGTCCACGACTGGACGCACTGGTCGCAATGGCCGGATATCACATACCCGAAGCCGCAGCTCCTCTGCTGAACCTACCGGCGCGACCGTCGACGCGCCGCTGCTCGGCTGCGCATCGCAAGCGCATAATGCGCGGTCAGCTGCTGCTTCCCGGCGAGGTCACAGCCGCCGCATCAGCTTGAGGACCTGGATCGGCAGCCGGCGAATGCCCCGCTCGCGTACGCCGAGCACGCCGAGCAGCAGCCGGCGCTCGGCTGAGGGGCCGGGGAGGCGGCATTGCGGGCAGCTCCCGGGAGCATGGCCGACCAGCGATCCGACCGCCTCGGCGAAGCCCTGCTGATAGGCCCCCCGCGTCACCGTGAAACGCCCGCCGAGCGCCTGCTTGCCGTGCGCCGGAGCGAACGCGCGCTCCGCCAGCGAGAGGAGCGGGATATCCGTCACCGTGTCGCCGACGGCGAACGCGAGCGGAGCGTCGCCATCGACCGCCGCCCCGGCGCCGAGCGCGGAGACCAGCGAGCGCACCCCGCGGCCCTTGTCGATCGACTGCGGCACGAGGTCGGTCTGCTCCTCGCCCACGACCGAGGAGACCTGCTCTGCCGCGGCGACGCGCTGCGCATCGGCGATCAGCGGCTGCGGGAGCGGCCCTCTGGCGCCGCGGGAGTCACGCACGAACGCGCGAATCGCGTGGGTGTAGTCCTCATCGAGGAACACGCCGTCGAGCCGGCGCAACTCGGCGCGCAGTCGCGCGATCGCCTCCTGCTCCGCAGCGCTGCTGATCACGGTGACGAGCTCGTCGCGGGCCGTGTAGAGGGCCGAGCCGTATTCGGCGACGCCGCCGGCAAGGCGGTACGCCTGGCAGCGCTCGACCACGTCGCCGAGGCTGCGACCGGTGACGATCAGCGGCCGGTAGCCATGCGCGATGAGCGCCCGCAGCCCGCCCGCCGAGGCGGGCGACAGAGCCGGGAAACCGAGGTACTCGGTCTCGAGGACGCCGTCGATGTCGATCCCGCAGAGCGGTCCATCGTCGGCGAGCGTCAGGTCGTCGAAGTAGACGCGAGCGTAGTAGTTCTGCATCGCCCTCGAGCACGCCCGCCGCAGCGCGTGGCGCCCCTCCGGGCGGGACTCCGGGGCGACCGTGAGGTAGGCGAGCTGGTACAGCAGCCAGCGCTCCTGTTCGACCGGCTCGCCGCTGAGCGCCTCGTAGGCGCGCTGGAGCTCGGCTGACAGCGCCGTGTCCTGCGACGCCGCCGTGACGCCGGCGAGATCGAATACCGGATCGCAGCATCCGAGCCCGAGATTCCACGACGACCCCTGGTCCCAGTCGATCTTCACCATGCCCCCCGGCCCGGCGTCGGCGAACCACCGCGTCAACTCGAGGCGGCCGTCGACGTCCGACGGCCGCCCGACGCGCAGCAGCCGCTTCGCGGCGCGGTCGGTGACGAGCGTCCGGCCGGCCGGCCAGGCCCGGCCGAAGGAGCGGCTGAGCACCGTGCTCGCCGCCTCCCATGCCGGGTACTGCCCGCTCTGGCGCAGCGTGAAATCCTGCTCGACGGCGAGCACGCGGTTGCGTGCGACGACGTACTCCGCGATGCGCGACGCGATCGCCGCGCGATCGCTCGACGGCAGCAGGTCGGCCCGCGCGGCGTCCGGCATCCAGGCGCGGAACAGCAGACCGTCCTGCACGCCGAGAATGCTGCGGCAGGAAGTCGCGCAACGGATCCGCGACGGCGAGCGCGTGGTTGGCGAAGTAGCCCAGCCCGACGCCCTCGACAGACAGCTGCTGCTCCTCGCGGCTCCCGCTGCGAGCGTCCGCGACCGTCAGCGTGTACAGCGCCCGGAGATGCCCGCGGACCGAGCGCGGCGCGCGCACACTGACCCGCTCAGCCGCCACCAGCTCGCGATCGGGACCGAGCAGGCGCTCTACCGTATCGCGCACCGCGTCGGGGCCGAGCCGTGCGTGAATCGACCAGTCGTCGAAGCTCAGGAGAACCGACTCGTAGTCCGCGAGACCGGGCGGGAGCTCCTCCATCTCGGGGAACAGCGCGAGCAGCAGGACGATGCTCGGGTGCGGGATACCGAAACGCTCGAGCGCCGTTGCGACCCGGGCGATCGAGCTGCCGGTCCCCGGCGGGTCGTCGCAAACCAGCGCCAGTCCCCCGCGGGACGCGAGTCCTCGTATCAGCGCCCGCTCCCGCGGTGCCCGGCCGCCGTTCGGGCCGCATCGTGATCGTGCTGACCTCGCCGTAGCCGTCGGCACGCAGGTACGCGGCATAGAGCGGGGCGAGATAGCTGCCCGAGGTGCGAATGCCGATGATCAGCAGCGGCTGGAGCCGGTCGGGGTGGGCGACGGCGAACTCACCGGCCAGCCGGCGCAGGTCGTCCGGATGTTGATCGAAGCTGCGAAAGCAGGCCGGCAGGCGGGCGATGTCCTCGCGCAGTGCGCGCGGCAACCGCATCGCCGGCAACAGCTCGCAGCTGTGGCGCAGCTCGTCGATCGGCGAGGTTTCGGCGAGCGCCGCCAGGTCGTTCGCGACGAGGTCCGCGAGCCGTTGCACGGCGGCGTCGACGACGGTCTGCAGCCGCCGGGCGCGGCCGGCTCCGGGGCGCAGGCCGGTCAGCCGATCGACACCGTTGGCGCTGCGCCTGGTGATTCGCGCCGCGAGGGCCCCGGCCGAGCCGCCCTCCTTGGCCAAGAACGAGCTGATCCGGCGTAGCGACAGCGGGTCGGGCGCGAGATGGTCGTCGATCAGCTGGCTCATGCCGACGGTCAGCAGATAGGCGTCGAGCCAGGACTCGCGTTCGAGCGCCGAGACGACCAGGCGCGCGAGACCGGGCAGCGTGTTGTGGAGGTTCGTGACGCTCAGCGGCGCTTCGGGCGCGAGTACCGGCGCGCCCGTCACGGTTAGCGCCGGCCGCACGTGATCCCGGGCACGAGCGGCGCTCTTGATCGCTCAGGACCCCCGCGCCCGCGACGCCCGGTGCCGTGGACGGCAGCCTCGGGTGAGCCGGGCGAGCGGAGCGGTGGGTTGGCAGCACCACCGCAGCGGCGCATCAGACCAATTTGGCGAAGGCGCAGAACTCGCATGAATGACCGGCGTGACCCGACAGACGACCAGCTGATCGTACCAGCGCGGTCGGGAGGCAAAACCGGGATATCGGTCCACCGCCGCGACGTCTCGGGGCCGCCATCGCGTGGCGGTCAGCGGCTCGCCGGCGCGTCAAATGTGTCTGGCGGTTGATTCTGTGTCGCGCCGGCGCGTCACGTCGAGAAGTCGGGAATCGCCGGGCGCGCGTCACCGCCGCGGCCCTTGGGCTCCTCCCACTCCTCCTGGCGACCCAGGGCGGTCATGTCGAGGAAGTAGTACGACCCGCCGAGGGCCTCGGCCCCGCGGGCGAAGGTCGAATAGGTGTGGAAGACCGCGTCGCCGTCACGCAGGAAGCAGCTGAAGCCGGGCATCTCGAGGCCGTCGGTGACCCAGTCCATGCCGGCCTGCGCGAGCTCGGCCTTGGTCCGGTAGTTGTATTCGATCGGTGCCCGTGACTCGTCGAAGCTGACGTGAAAGTCGTAGTTGAAGTCGCTCCCATAGGAGGAGTAGAACGGGAACGTCCAGCCCCTGCGCGACCGGTACGCCTCGATCTTGGCGAGCGGCGCGCGGGCGACGGCGGCAAACGACGTGTCGCGCGCGGCGAGATGTTCGCGCAGGCCGGCAGAGTTCTCGTCGGACGCGGCCGTGCAGCTCGGGCAGCCATCCTCCCAATCGGGATGAAACATGAAGTGCTGGATGATCAGCTGACGGCGACCATCGAACAACTCGATCAGGCCCACCTCGCCGTCGGGCCCCTCGAAGCGGTAGTCCTTCTCGACACGCACCATCGGCAGCCTGCGGCGGTCGGCGCTCAGCGCATCGCGCACCCGCGTGAGCTCCTTCTCCCTCGCCAACAGTGCCCTGCGCGCAACCAGCCACTCGTCGCGTGACACGACCTGCGGAAGACTCATCGCCACTCCTTCGAAGTCGGCTCCGGGATCCAACGGACGAAGAGTAGGACCGTTCGATCCACGGCAACTCATCGATGCCCACCTGGCGCAGCCGGACCGACGGAGCGCGCCCAGCGAGCGGCGAGCCCACACGGGCCGCCAGGCGCTACGGTCCAGCCCGAGTGGCCGTCCGGCCAGCGAAACGCAACACGAGATGAGGTGAAGCGATGGATCCCGTCGTGCATTTCGAGCTTCCGGCCGAGGATCGCGAGCGAATGGCCGCGTTCTACACGGCGGCGTTCGGCTGGCAGGCGCAGTTCCACGGCCCTGAGATGGGCAACTACACCGTGGTCACGACGACCGAGTCGGAGGGCGGCAGACCGACCACTCCGGGGGCGATCAACGGCGGCCTGTTCCTGCGGACGAGCGATCCCGCGACGCACTCGCCATCCGTGGTGATCGCGGTGCAGGACATCCACGCGTCGCTGCGCGCCGTCGAGCAGGCGGGCGGCACGGTGGCCGGTCCGCCGCAGGAGATCCCGGGTGTGGGCACCTACGCCGGCTTCCACGACACCGAGGGCAACCGCCTCAGCCTGCTGCAACCGCTTCCGCGGGCCTGAACCCGGACCGCGGAGCCTCAGCGCAGGCGCGAGAGAGAACGGTCGCAGCCGGAACGTCCAGACCGGGCGGTACCGCGCATCGTGCCGTACAGAGGGCGCCGCCCCGGCCGGGCGGATGGGACGCGACCGTCCGAACACTGCAACATCCGACGCAAGGAGAAGGATTAAACGGCCGATAGGGATAGAGAGATGCACCACAGCATGTACGCGCCACTGCTAACCGGCCGCATCGAGCACGTGCTCGGACACGAACCGCGCACCCGCCAAGAGATTGCGGGAGCCGCGGGATACGACGGCCACGGCCAGGTGCTCAGCGACGCGCTCGCCGAGCTCGTCGCAAGCGGGCATGCGATTCGCACGCCCGCCGGCTGGCAAGCGCCTCGCTGAGGCGCCGCTCGTCGTCAGGGCAGTCCGCGGTCCGGCGCCAACCGAACCGCGCGCCGCGTGAGCCCCGGGCAGGGCACGCCCTCCAGCCGTCGCACCGCAGCGGTCACACGGCCGGCCGCCCGCGCTCAGGCGGAAGGCCCCCGCCAGGCGGAGACCGCGGCGCCGAGCGCTGCGCCGGCGTCGGCGTCAGCGGCGGACGAGCGAAGCGCGAGCGCAATGCCCGTGAGCGCCCCGAGCACGGGCGTGAGCCGGGCGTCCTCGCCGGTATGCGAGATCCGCAGCGCCCGCGTCGCGAGCGGGCCGGGGGCGAGCCCGAGCGGCGCGTCGGGCACGGCACGACGCGCGGCCGCGAGCAGGTCGGCAGGCTCCGGGGCGCCGACGAGCGTCGCGATCGCGGCTGCACCGGCGTCGTCGGCGACCCAGGGCTCGAGCCCGAGCGCACGCAGGCCGGCGCGCGCCGCGTCACGCGCGCGTTGATGTCGAGCGATCGTCGCGTCGAGGCCCTCCTGCTCGATCCGATCGAGCGCGGCGGCCAGCGCGCGGGTCTCCAGATGGTGCGGAATCTGGGGTAGCTCGCGCCGCCCAGGGCGGATCCAGCGCTCGCGCCAGTCAAGCAACGAGAGTGCCGAGTCCCGCGGCGCGGCCGGGTTGGCCTCGAGCGCACGCCATGCGCGGTCGCTGATCGCGACCGCGCAGACGCCCGCGGGTCCGCCGAGCGCCTTCTGCGCACTGAGCGCGGTGAGGTCGAGATCCCACTCGTCGATCGCCAGCGGCTCGGCGCCGATCGAGGCGACCGCGTCGACCAGCACGAGCGCCCCCGCGGCGTGTGCGCGCTCGGCGATCTCCGCGACCGGGCTCAGCGCCCCGGTCGCGGCCTCCGCGTGCACGACGCTGACGATGTCGACACCACCGCGATCCAGCGCCTCCTCCACCTCGTGCAGGTGAACTCCGCGCTGGAGTCCGACGTCGATGTTCTCCACCGTGGCTCCGGCGGCCGCCAGCCAGCGCCCGAGCGCCGCTCCGTAGGGGCTCGTGATCACGTTCACCGCTCGCGCCGTCGGCGCCCCGACGCCGCGCGCCATGGCCTCGAGCGCGACGATCGATTCGCCCTGGAGGAGGATGACGTCGCGAGTCGTCCGCACCAGCGCGCGCAGACGCTGCTCGGTCGCGGCGTATTCGGCGGCGTCGACCAGGGGCTGGCGGGCGACGGGAGTGCTCATCGTGCTCGTCCTCCTGTGTGTTGTTCGTGGCTGAAGTGGCAGGCGGCTGTGCGCTGCGGCTGACCGTCGACCGCTCGCAGCTCGGGCGACTCGTGGCGGCAGATCTCCTCAACGCGGGGGCAGCGGTCGTGAAATGCGCAACCGGACGGGCGGGCGCCGGCGGGCGGCGCCTCGTCGCGCAGTCGCGGGCCCTCTCCGGTCTCCGGTCGCAGCCGCGGCGCGGCGTCGAGCAGCGCGCGGGTGTAGGGGTGACGCGGATCCTCGAACACCGCCGCGCGCGGTCCCGATTCGACGACCCGGCCGAGATACATCACGGCGACCCGGTCACAGATCGCCGCGACGACAGCGAGGTTGTGCGAGATCAACAGCAGCCCGAGGTCCAGCTCGCTGCGCAGGCGCTCGAACAGGCTGAGGATCGTCGCCGCCACCGACACGTCGAGGGCCGAGACCGGCTCGTCGGCCACGATCAGGCGCGGCTCCACGGCGATCGCCCGGGCGATCGCGACGCGCTGGCGCTGGCCACCGGAGAAGGCCGCCGGGCGGCGATCGAGCGCCGTCGCCGGGAGGCCGACGAGGCTCATCAGCTCGGCGCAGCGCCGCTCGATGTCCGCGCCCTCGGCGAGCGCGTGCAGCCGCAGCAGCTCGCGCAGCACGCTGCGCACCGTGCGCCGCGGATTCAGCGACGCGTAGGGATCCTGGAAGACGAGTTGGATCGCGCGCCGCATGGCCCGCGAGCGTCGCGTCAGCAGCTCGCCGTCGAGCTCGATCTCACCGCTGTCGGGCGTGATCAGGCCGGCGATCGTTCGCGCGACGGTCGTCTTTCCGCACCCCGATTCACCGACCAGCCCGACCGCCTCGCCGGCGCGCAGGCTCAGCGAGACGCCGTCGACGGCGAGGATCCGCCCACCACGCGCGGAGCGGAACGAAACGGAGATGTCGCGCACGAGCAGCATCGGCGTCAGCGGTTCGGCCGGCGCGCTCACGGTGCCGGCACCTGGTCGGAGTGCAGGCAGGCGACGGCGCGGCCGGCCTCTCCATGGGACTCGAGCTCGACCGTCCCGTGGGTGCAGGCGTCGTCCGCATAGACGCAGCGGGGGTGAAAGGGACAGCCGGACGGCAGCCGTCCCGGCTCGGGCAGCTCGCCGGGGATCGAGCGCGGTGTCCGGCCGGCGTCGTCGACGTCGACGACGGCCTGCCGCAGGCCCAGCGTGTACGGGTGCCGCGGATGCTCGAGCAGCGCCGCGGTCGGGCCTGTCTCGACGAACCGTCCGGCGTACATCACGATCACCTGCTCGCAGATCCCGCGAACGACGGCGAGGTCGTGGCTGACGAACACGAGCGCGAGGCGAAGCTCCGCGCGCAGCGAATCCAGCAGGTCGAGCACCTGCGCCTGAACGGTCACATCCAGCGCCGTGGTGGGCTCATCGCACAGCAGGACCGCCGGCTCGGAGGCGAGGGCCATCGCGATCATCACGCGCTGGCGCATGCCCCCCGAGAGCTGGTGCGGGAAGTCGCGCGCCCGCCGGGACGCCTCGCGGATGCCGACCAGCTCGAGCAGCTCGATCGCCCGCTCCCAGGCGGCGCGCGGTGACCGTCCGCCGACGCGGCGCGCGACCTCGGCGACCTGCGCACCGGCGCTGTGGACAGGATCGAGCGCGCTGAGCGGGTCCTGGAAGATCATCGCGATGCGCCCGCGCCGGGCTGCGCGCGCGTGGCGGCCGTGCAGCGGCAGCTCCTCCCCGCCGAGCGTCACGGTCCCCGCGTCGATGCGAACCGCGGCCGGGGCGAGCGCCATCACGCCGCGCAGCGTGAGGCTCTTGCCGCATCCCGACTCCCCCACGATGCCGAGGGAGTGGCCGCCCGCCACCGCGAACGACACGCCGTCCACGACGCGCGAGCGGCGATGGCGGTCGCCGATCGAGAGGGCGAGATCGTTGACCTCGAGCGCCGGCGCGGTCATTGCGGTCGCAGCAGGTCGGCCAGGCCGTCGCCAACCAGCGAGAGGCTGAGGCCGGTGAGCACGACGGCGATCCCCGGCAGCGTGGCGAGCGCCCAGTCGGTGGTCAGAAACTGCTGCCCGTCGGCGACCATCGTGCCCCACTCCGGGGTCGGCGGCTGCACCCCGAGGCCGAGGAAGCTGAGCGTGACGACGGCGACGATCACGAGCACGATGTCGCTCATGATGTAGACAATCGCCTGGCTGATCGTGTTCGGCAGCACGTGACCGACGAGGATCCGCAGGTCGCCGAGCCCGCCGACCTTGGCGGCGGCGACGTATTCGGACTCGCGCACGATCAGCGTGGTGCTGCGCACGGTACGTGCGTAGACAACCCAGTCGGCCACCGCGAAGGCGATGTAGATCCCGCGCGTTCCGGTCCCGACGATGAACACGAGCCCGATCACGAGGACGTAGAACGGGAAGGCGATCACCACGTCGACGATGCGCATGACGATGCTGTCCAACCAGCCGCCGTAGTAGCCGGCGAGCGTGCCGACCATCGTGCCGAAGCAGAACGGGAAGATCACGGCGAGGGCGCCGACACGCAGGTCGGTCCGCCCGGCCCACAACATCCGGGAGAGCTCGTCGCGGCCGAGCTCGTCGGTCCCGAACGGGTGCGCCCACGAGGGACCGGCGAGGATGTGGAAGAGATCTTCGTGGTCGGGCGAGAAGGGGCTGATCACCGGCGCCAGGATCGCCGCCATGACGATCACGAACAACAGCGTGAGCCCAGCGAGCAGCGCCGGCGATCGGCGCAGGGCGCGCCAGCGGGCCACGCGCTGCGGCCGGATGTCCGGTGCGAACGTCGCCGTGCTCATCGCAGGCGGATCCGCGGGTCAAGGCGCGCCGCGAGCAGGTCGGTCGCGAGGTTGATCAGGACGACGCTGATCGCGAGCACGAGGGTGATCGCCTGCACCATCGGGAAGTCCCGGCTCGAAATCGACGTGAGCAGCAGCGAGCCGAGGCCGTTGAGCGCGAACACGTTCTCGACGATCACGGTGCTGCCGACGAGGAACGCGATGTTCAGCCCGAGCAGCGTCAGCGTGGGGATCAGCGCGTTGCGCGCCACGTGGAAGACGAGCACGCGCAACTCGCCGAGACCGTTGGCACGCCCGGCGGCGACGAAGTCCGCGCCGAGGACCTCGAGCATGCCGACGCGCAGGCTGCGCACGAGCAGCGGCACGATCGCAAACGACGCAGTGAGGCCCGGGAGGATGAGCGACTCGATGTGGCCCCACAGTCCGGACCCGGCGCCCCCGACCGGCAGCAGGTGCAGCCGCAGGGCGAAGATCTCGATCAGCACGATCCCGAACCAGAACGCCGGCATGCCGAGACCGAGGACCGAGACGCCACGCACGGCGTGGTCTGCCAGGCGATCCCGCCGCGAGGCCGCGACGGTCGCCAGCGGCAGCGTGATGAGAACTGCGAACAGCGTCGCGATCCCGACCAGCGCCGCCGTCTCCCCGATGTGCTGGCCGATCAGCGAGATCACCGAGACCCCGTAGACGAAGGAGTCACCGAGCCGCAGGGTGACCAGATCGCCGAGGTAGCGCACGAACTGGCTGCCCAGTGAGCGATCCAGGCCCCAGGTGTGGCGCAGCGTCGCGACGCTGCTCGCGGTGGCGTGCTCCCCGAGGACCTCGCGGGCCGGATCGCCGGGGACCGCGTGCAGCAGCAGGAACGTCGCCGCGGCGACGCCGATCACGACGATCAGCGCCGCCGCGATACGCCGGGCGGTGTAGCTGCCGCTAAGCGTCAGCTGAGCCAGACGTTCTCGAGCCGGTACGCGCCGCCCGGATTGACCGCGAAGCCGTTGACCTTCGAGCTCGTCGCATAGATGTAGGGCGGATAGTCAAGCGGGACGAACGGCGCGTCGTTCGCGACGATCGCCTGGATCTGCGCGTAGAGGTCGGCGCGCTTGGCGCTGTTGAACTCCGCCTCGGCCTCGTGCACGAGCTTGATCGCCGCCGGGTTGTTGTAGCTCGACCAGTACGACGAGGAGCCGCCACTCTTGAAGTCGATCTCGAACGATGCCATCTCGTCGGGGTCGCTGATGTCGTTGATCGCGTAGTCGATGAACATGTCGTAGTTGAACGACTCGAACTGCGTGTGGAACGCCGCGTTGTCCGGCGCCTCGATCGCGACGGTGATGTTCAGCGCAGCGAGCGACTGCTGGATGATCTGCGCGAACTCGGCCCACTTCTGGACGCCGCCGGAGATCAGCAGCTTGGTCTTGAACCCGTGCGGGTACTTGGACTGCGCGAGCTCGGCCTTGGCCGCCGAGAGGCTGTAGTTGAGCAGCGGCGTGTCGGCTGCGTAGTACTGCAGGCTCGGCGGCAGGAACGACCCGCCCGGCTTGGCGGTGCCGAAGCTGGTGGCGGCGACGAGCGCGTCGCGGTTGATCGCGTGGGTGATCGCGCGGCGCACGTGGCGGTCGGCGAACTGCGGCAGCTTCTCGTTGAAGACGAGCAGGTCGACCTCCCACGCCGGGTAGAGCTCGACGTTGACTCCCGCGGCCTTCTTGAGCGAGGCGACGTTTGCCGGCGGAACCGAGTCGATGACGTGGGCCTGACCGCTCTGGACCTGCAGCACGCGCTGGTTGTCGTTGCTGACGTAGTTGATCTGGACGCTGTCGAGGTAGGGCTTGCCGGCCTGCCAGTAGTGGGGGTTGGGCTTCAGCGTGAGGTTGCTGCTCGGGGTGAAGGAGTCGAGTACGAACGGCCCGGTGCCGATCGGCTTGGCGAAGAACGCCTTCTCGGATTTGCCGCCGAAGTTCGCCGGGATGATCGCGTTGGCGAACACCGAGATGTCCGAGAGGAACGGCGCCCACGGCGCCGTCAGCCCCATCACGACCTTGTTGCTGCCACTCGCCTTGATCGTCTTGATCGCCGCGTCGAGGAAGCTGAGCGGGCCGTTCTTGTTGCTCAGCTCGCGCTTGATCGAGAAGACGACGTCGGCGGGCGTGAGCGGCGCTCCGTTGGAGAACTTGACCCCCGGGCGCAGGTTGAACGTCCAGGTCAGGCCGTCCTTGCTCGTCGTGTAGCTCTCCGCCAGCCACGGCGTGAGCACCCCGGCGGGGCTCGTGATGAACAGCGGCTCCATGATCTTGTCGAGCGTGTAGACGTCACCGGCGATGATCGAGTTCGCCGGATCAAGCTGGGTCGGGGCGACGCTGCGGGCGAAGATCAGGGTGCCGCCCTTCTTCGGGGCGCCGGCGGCACGCGCGCCGGCGGTTCGCGCCGTCGCGGCACGCGCGGGAGTCGTCGCGAGCAACGGCCCGGCCGCGAGCAGCACGGAACTCGCCGCTCCGTTGCGCAGCAGTCGCCGGCGGGTCAACGTCTGGTCGGGCTCGGTGCTCATGGCTCTATCTCCTGGCAGGTGGGTGGTCGCGGTCGCGACGAACACGTCTTGACGAAGCGCGCATGCTACAGAAAGTGGACCAAGTCAGTGAACTATCTCGGAGGCCAAGGTTAAGGAAACTTAAGCTTCGCGCGAGAGCCTAACGCAGCGGCGGCGAGCGCGAGTCACCTAGCGCGGCGGACATGGCATATTCGCCAGATGAGCGCTCGGGGTTGGGTCATGTTTGCCGCGATCTCGGTCCTCTGGGGCATCCCCTACCTGTTCATCCGCGTTGCCGTGGACGGCGGCATGCCACCGCTGTTTCTCGCCTGGTCGCGCGTCACGCTGGCCACCGTCGTCGTTGGCGCGATGGCCTGGCGGGCCGGCGTCCTGCCGAGCGTTCGCGGCAGCCTCCGCTGGCTGTTCGTCTACGGCGCGATCGAGATCGCCGCCCCGTTCCCGCTGATCGCCGCGGGCGAACGCCACGTGGCCTCGTCGCTCGCGGCGATCATCGTGGCGACGGTGCCGCTGATCGTCGCCCTGCTCAGCGTGCGCCTGGTGCCGCGTGAACGCGTCGGCGGGCGCCGCCTGGTCGGGCTGATCGTCGGCTTCGCTGGCGTGATCGCGCTCGTCGGCATCGACGTGGCGGGCAGCGGCGCCGAGCTGCTCGGGGCGGCAGCGATCCTGCTCGCGGCCGCCGGGTTCGCAGGCGGGTTGCTCGTCCTCGATCGCCACCTGCGCGAGCTCGACCCGCGGGCCATGATGGCCACGTCGCTTGCCTTCGCCGCGCTCGCGCTGACACCGGCGGCCGCGCTCAGCGCACCGCCACGGCACCCATCGGCGGCCGCGCTGAGCTCGTTGGCCGTGCTGGTCGTCTTCAGCACCGCCGCCGCGCTGTTGGTCTACGCGATCCTCGTCGCCGAGGTCGGCGCCGCTCGTGCCGCGGTCGTCAACTACATCGTGCCGCTGGTCGCCGTGGCGCTCGGCGTCGTGGTGCTCGGCGAGCACCTCGGCGCCGCGGCGATCGCCGGGCTGCTGCTGATCCTTGCCGGCTCGTGGCTCGCGACCGACGGTCGCCTGCCGCCGGCGGCGGAGCGACTGCTCTCACGGCGCCGCCGCCAGCCGCCGGGCGAGCACGCCCAGGAGTCCGAGCCGGGAATCGAAGCGCTGCGTCCGTAGTCGCGCCGGCCGCTGCCGGCCGGCGCGCCCGCCGTGCTGCGCGCCTCAGCAGGCGATCCGTGGCGGCAGGTCGTCGGGGACGCCGGCGAGGTCGACGAACTCGGCGGCGAAGCGCGTGAACCGGTGGATGTCGGCAAAGTTCGTCGCCAGCCCGAGTGACGCGCGGATCGCCCCGCCGGACGGGAGGCCGATTGCGCGGACGTAGTCGTCGAGCGTCATGCCCGCCGCGAACTCCCCGCCGACCAGCGTTTCGCGCGAGATCGTGAAGGCAACCTCGCCGGCGCCGGGGTTGCAGAAGCAGCCGGTGCGCAGCGACACGTTGTGCTCGCGCGCCACGCGGTCGACGTAGCGCTCGTCGACGACGGTGCCATCCGGGTGGAGGAAGTTGAACGCGATCGTCGCGCCGCGACGCTCGCCCGATCGGGGCCCGTAGACGGTCGCCGCCGGCGAGCCGTCGCCGTGGCGCAGCGCGCCGAGCGCGCCGATCAGCCAGACCGCGAGCGCACCGACGCGCGCGTGGATCGTGTCGATACCGACGCGGTCGAGCAGTCGCAGACCGAGCTCGACGGCCGGCAGGTTGAGGTAATCGACCGTGCCGTCCTCGAAATGCGCCGCCCCGGGCGCGGACTCGTAGTACTCGCGCTGGACGAACGCGGCCACGATCGTCCCGCCGGAGAACCAGGGCCGCTCGAGCTTGACGGCTGCGGCTCGGCGGGCGAGCAGGCAGCCGACGCCGGTCGGCCATCCGAACATCTTGTAGAACGAGAGCGCCACGAAGTCCGGCTTCCAGCGGCCCAGATCGAGGCGGTTGGTCGGCACGTAGGCGGCGGCGTCCAGCAGCACGTCCCAGCCGTGAGCATGCGCCTGCTCGATCCACTCGAGCGGGTGCTGGACGCCGGAGAAATTCGATTGGGCCGGGAAGGCGAACAGGTTGTGATGGTCCCCGGGGGTGTCGGTGAGATAGCGCGGCAGGACGCTCTCGTCGACCCGCAGATCCGGCGCCACGCTCGGGATGTAGGTCGTCTCCGCGCCCCTCGTGCGGGCGAACTCGCGGATCCCGTTGACCGAGTTGTGGTTGTCGAAGGTGAGCAGGAAGCGGTCGCCGGAGCGGAACGGGTAGGACTCGCCGACGAGCCGCAGCGCCCCGGTGGCGTTCGGCGTGAAGATCGCGACGTACTCCTCCTGGGATGCGTTGAAGTGGCGCAGGACGCGCTCGCGGGCGCGCTCGACGAGCTCGGTGCTCGCCGCCGAGGTCGAGTTGACCGAGTGCGGGTTGCCGTAGACGTGCTCGGAGAGCAGCGCGACGTGCTCGGCCAGCTGCGACTCCGCGTAGAGCCCCCCGCCGGTGTAGTCGAGGTAGGTGTGGCTGCCGCGGTCAAGCCGCGCGTAGTCGCTCGCGCGCAACTCGTCGAGCGCGCTCGTCGCCGCGTAGCCCGGATGCGCACGCAGGAACGCAGCATGCGCGGCGTCCGCCGAGGAAGCTACCGCGGCCGTTCCCCGCCCGCCAACCCGAGCCTGCGTCACCGCCACATCGTGACACTGACGGCGGTGGTCAGCCTGGTCACGGACCCCGTAACCGTCGTGTTACCACCGCCCTGCTATCTGTTGCCGTCGAGCCTGGCCCGCAAAGGGCGAAGGCAAGGCGCCTGCCGATGCGACCCGCCGATCACGTCCCAAGCCGCGGCCGTCAGCGTCGAGCGCTGCGCGCGCACGCCGCCGCCGCGGCGCTGATCGCGGTGGGCGTCCTCGTCGCTGGCTGCGGCGGTGGCGGCTCGAATTCCGGTGTCGCGAACGTCAGCACCTCGAGCACCTCGAGCAGCCACTCCTCCTCGTCGTCGACATACGACCAGGCGCTCGCCTACGCCAGCTGCGTGCGCGCTCACGGCGTGCCGCTCTGGCCCGACCCTGACGCCGACGGGCGGTTCGATAAGTCCAAGCTCACTCCGCATCTGCTCGGGGTCAGCAGTTCGAAAGCCGGCGTGGCGGCGCATGCCTGCAGGAGCCTGCTGCCGACCTACACCGTCACCCAGCAGGCGCAGGTTCTGACGCAGGCGCTGACGTTCTCCCGGTGCATGCGCGGCCATGGCTCGACGAACTTCCCCGACCCCGAAAGCAACGGCGCAATCAGAATCCCGCATGCCATGGAGAACTCGCCGGTGTACCTGGCTGCGCTCCACTTCTGCGTCGGCAAGTACGGCGTGCCTCCGCCCCCCAGCCCCGCGGGCGGGGGTGGGTGACGAGCGCGGCGAACGACCAGGCGCCCCGCTATGCGCCCGTGAACCGATACTCCGTCTGCCAGGCGTCCTTCGAGTCGGTGTGGGCGGTCCAGAAGAGCTCCGCGATGCTGTCCGGATCGAAGTCCGACCCCGGCTTGACGGCGCCGGCGATCGTGACGGTCGCGGCGTGGATGCCGTCCTCCCGGACGCCGGCGGCAATCAGCGTCTGCGCCGAGCGCAGGGCGGCCTTCCCCATCGAGAGGCTGGCCAGTGCGGGCACTGGATTGTCGGCGAAGCCGCCGCTGGTCACCAGCAGGGTGCCGCCGCCAGCGGCGCGCAGGACGGGCACGGCTACCTGTGCGGCGACGACGGCGCCGAGGACATCTACGTCGTGGGCGGTTCGGAGCCGCTCGACGGTGGTGTCGAGGATCTGGCCTGGATCCGGCAGGGCGGCGTTGTACACGACTACACCGGGGGCCCCCGGGGCGCTGAAGATCCGTTCGAGCGTCTCGCGGTAGCCGTCCAGGTCCTCGATATCCGCGCGGATCGTCGCTATCTCGAGGCCGCCGTCGCGCAGCTCAGAGGCGAGCCGGTCGAGCGTTTCGCTGCGGGAGATGAGTGTGCTGCGGAAGCCTTGGCGGCCGAAGCGCCGAACCACGCCGGCGCCGACCCCTGGTCCGGCCCCGATCAGCAGGAGATGATGGGGGTCAACCGGCTCGGGCATCAACCACCTCCGCGTAGAGCTTTCACCCGGCTGTCAGCCTGGGCCATTGTCGTTGGGGTCGGATCAGCAGGCGAACGTTCACCAAGGTCCGGGTGAGACGTCAGCGCCGCATCACGGTGATTTCGGCCCCGCCTGGCGCGCGCCATCCTCGTGACCGAATCCGTCCTGACGCCGCGAGGCGGAAGACCCATCAAACGCGGGCTTTCATGATGGGCCGTGAAGGAATCGAACCTTCAACCTTGGGCTTAAGAGGCCCCTGCTCTGCCAGTTGAGCTAACGGCCCGAGGCGCGCCTGAGCGCGGGCGCGGGGATGTTAGCGGCGATCACCCGGTCGCGCCGGTAGCGCCCGCCGCGGCGAGCGCCTGAGACTTCATCGTCTTCAGCGCGGACTGCGTCGTCTTGCGCAGTTTTGCCGGCGCCAGGGCGATTGCCCGTGCCGCGGCGAGGTCGCCCTGCGCCGGGTCGTTGGCGAGATAGGCGTAGTAGGCGAGGTACTCGTACTGGCTGTACTGCGTCGACGCGGTCGACGCCACGACCTCCTGCGCACTCTCGGCCGTCTTGTAGTCGGCGATGCCGGGCGGGCTGCCGAACGCCGCCACGACCTCGTCGGCGAAGGTCACGTCGGGCTTGGCCGGCGCCAGCGCCAGGTACTTCGTCCAGGCCTGCTTCAGATTGGCGAGCACGGCGTGGCCCGATGCCGTGTACCCCTGGTTGGTCACGTAGTTGGCGGGCAGCTGCGCGAGGTTGAAGCTGGCCCGGCCGACGGCCGCCCACGACGCGGGATCGTTGGGCGCCGCCTTCGCCTTCTTCTCCGCGGACTTCAGCGCGCTGGTGTAGGCGGCCTCGCCGTTCGCGGTCCCGCCGCCGCCGCCGACATTGGAGAGCAGGCCGCCCGAGTTGTTGCCCGTGCCGACGCCGAAGAAGATCAGACCTCCACCGATCAGCAGGGCAAGGAAGACATAGACGACCTTGATGACCCGCCTGCGGTGAGGGCTGCGCAGATCAAAGAGCATCGTTGGAAGGAATCGGTGGCGGCGGTGGGGGAGGGGGCGCGCTTGTCGACGCGGAGCGCTCGTGCGCTTGCGCCCGGCGGACATCGCGGCGATCGAGGGCCGCGACAACCAGGATACCGACCTCGTAGAGCACGATGATCGGTAGCGTCTCGAGCGTCATCGTGACCACGTCACCCGGCAGCAACGCCGCGATCGCCGCGGCGACGACGATCGCGTAGCGGCGGTTCTTGCGTAGCTGCCGCGGCGTCACGATTCCCGCGCGCGCGACGGCGACGACCGCGAGCGGGACCTGGAAGATCACGCCCATCGCGAGCATGATCAGTGCCGCGAACTGGTAGTAGCTCGTCGCCTGCACGAACTGCTCGAACGATCCGCTGTTGAAGTTCTGCAGGAAGTGGACCGCCGCCGGCAGCACGACGAAGTAGCCGAACGCGACGCCGCACGCGAACAGTCCCGGGATCGCGAGCATCACGGGCATCGCGACCCTGCGCTCGGTGGGGCTGAACGCCGGGACCAGGAATCCGTAGAGCTCGAACAGGATCACCGGCAGCGAGAGCAGCAGCGAGAAGTAGAAGATGACGGTGATCGTCGCCGTGAACGGCTCACCGATACCGAGCGTCACGAGATTGTTCGACGGCGCGTTCTTCGGCAGCTTTGCGAGGTCGTTGGTCAGTTGCGGCCCGAACGGCTTCAGCTCGCGTCGCAGCGTCGCGTTGAGCCCCGATGAGGGGTTGTCCAGCACCTTGAGCAGCGCCTGGACGGTCAGGCCAGTCGACTTGACCGCCTGGTCGGCGCACCAGACGGGGCCGAGCTCGCCCTGACACTTGGTGACCTGGTTCCGCGTTTCCTTCGCGTACGGGTTGCCGACGATCCGCAGCAGCGCGTGGTTTTGCCAGAAACAGAAGGCAAAAGCGACCGCCAGCGCCGCCAGGCAGATGAACAGCCTGGTCCGCAGCTCATCCAGATGCTCGACGAGGCTCAGGTGATCCTCGTGGCCGACCGGCCGGATAGCGCGAAACATGCGGCCACAGCCTAGCGTGCAAGCGCTCAAGAGCCGTCCGATTCAGGCCGATGAGCGGTGTGTGGATGTCAATCACGACAACCAACACCCCACCCAGGACGTGAAGCTCCCGGGTCCGCTCAGCGTCGGCTCGACCGATGTTCGAAAGACCAAGCGCTGCGACACGACCGGCGATCCGGAGCTGTGCCGTTGCGGCAGCTGCGGTTCGATGCTCGTTCAGCCCACCGATTGGGCGCTGATCGGGCGTACGCATTGGCGCGTGACGCTGCGTTGCCCCAACTGCGAGTGGAGCGGCACCGGCGTGTTCGCCCAGGAGGCCGTCGATCGTTTCGACCGCGACCTCGACCGGGGCATGCGCAAGCTGCAATCCACGCTGACCCGCGTCTCACGCGCCTGCATGGAAGCCGAGATCGAGTGCTTCGCAAAGGCGCTCGAGACCGAGCTCATCGTCCCCTTCGACTTCTAGAAGGGGGCTCGCGACCGCTTCGCGGTCGCTGCGCCGACTGGCCACGGACCGGCCGCCGGCACGGATGACGCACGCCACGAAACGCCCGAACGTGCCAGCCGTCCGGCCGAGCTGACGGTCTTCCACGGTCAGTCGGTGGCGACCAGCGGCACCACCAACCACGTCAATCCCTGGAAAGTCGGCGCGCAGCCGCGGCGAAGCCGCGGCGAGCACCTTTATGAGTAGCGGTCGACGAGACCGTCGGCCATCAGCTCGAGCGCCCGGCGCTGCCGCGGCGGGCATTCGCGCGGCAGCTCCCGCTTGGCCCGGGCGACGAGATCGAGCGCCCGCAGGCGAGCGTGCTCGCCCGCCCCGGTTGCCTCGATCGCCTCGCAGATCCGCTCGGCGTCCGCCGGGCCGTCGATCGATCGCAGATCGAGCTGCCACAGCTCCGGCGAGCGCTCGCGCGCCAGGATCAGCGGTAGCGTCACCGTGCCGTCGAGCAGGTCGGTGCCGCGCCGCTTGCCGGTGCGCTCCGCGGGGCCGGTGATGTCGAGCACGTCGTCGAGCAGCTGGAAGGCGAGCCCCACGGCGTGCCCGAACGGCCCGAGCGGCGGGCCGCCGCCGGCCAGCGCCCCGAGCTCGCAGGCGGCGGCGAACAGCCGAGCCGTCTTCAGCTCGCAGCGCTGGAGGTAGCGCTCCAGGGTGACGTCCGCGCGCCAGGCGTCGGCGCGTTGCATCAGCTCCCCGCGGGCCAGAGCGGCGGAGGCCGCGGACAGCGCGCGCAGCTGGGCGATCGCGCCGTTCTGCGCGAGCTCGGCGAAGGCGCTCGAGAACAGCAGGTCGCCGGTCGCCGTCGCGGCGCGGCGGCCCGCCGCGGCGAACACGGTCGTGCGGCCGCGGCGCAGCGGCGCGTCGTCGAGCACGTCGTCGTGGACCAGCGTCGCGGAGTGGATCAGCTCGACCGCCGCGGCGGCGCGCGAGAGCGCGACGTGCGCGTCGCTGCCGAGCCCGGCGACGAACACCAGCAGCGGCCGCAGCCGCTTGCCGCCGGCGGCAACCGTGGCCAGCGCGTTGCGCTCGATGGCCGTGATCTCGCGCAGACGCGTCTCGACGGAGGCCATCGCCTCGCGCAGCGGCTCGCCCCCGAGCTCGAGAATCGCGTCGAACGGGTCCGTCAGCGTCTCGATCACACCACCTCGCCGACGTGGATCGCGATGATCCCGCCGGCCAGCAGGACGTAGTTGATCGCCCGCAGCCCGCAACCGTCCATCACCGCGGCGAGCTCGCGGGGCGCCGGGAAGCGCCTGACCGAGCTCGGCAGGTAGCTGTAGGCGGCGCGCTGGCCGGCGATCCGCCCGAGCGCCGGCACGATCCGGTCAAACCAGGCGCGGAAGAAGCTCGCCAGGGGCTCGCGGGTCGGCCGCGTGATCTCGAGGATCACCACGCGCCCGCCCGGCCGCACCACGCGCACCATCTCGTCGATGCCGCGGCGCAGGTCGGCGAAGTTGCGCGCGCCGAAGCCGACCGTCGCGGCGTCGAAGCGATCGCTCGCGTAGGGCAGCGCCAGCGCGTCGGCCCATTCGAAGCGCAGCGCCGGCGCCTTGGCGCGGGCGCGGGCGAGCATCGCCTCGGAGAAGTCGCAGGCCAGCACCTCGCCGTCCGGCGCGACGGCGCGCGCCAGCGCGAGCGCGAGATCGCCGGTCCCGGTGGCCACGTCGATCACCCGGCTGCCCGGGCCGACCCCGGCCAGCGCCACCGCACGCTCGCGCCACTGGTGGTGCAGCCCGGCGGTCATCAGCGTGTTCATCGCGTCATAGACCCCGGCGATGCGATCGAACATCGCGCGCACCTGGCGCGCCTCCAGCGTCCCGGGCGGCGCGCCGGCCACTACTTCAGGTCGGACAGGAAGGCGACGACCGCGCTGAACTGCTTCGGTGACAGCGCGGAGGGCCCGGAGGTGCCGTAGGACGGCATCGGCTCGGTCGGGTTCACGAGCGTGCGCGCGATCCCCTGCGGCGGGATGCGGGCGCCGATCTGCGTCAGCTCCGGGCCGGGCCCGTCGTTGCCGAAGCTGCCGATCTTGTGGCACGCCTCGCAGCCCGACTGCGCGACGACGGCGCGGCCGAGATAGAAGGTGGCGAGCGCCTGCTTGCCCTGCGCGATCACCTCCGCCGACGGCTTGATCGTCTGCTCGGTCGGCGGCCCCGTGTTCGCGCCGAGATAGGTCAGATAGGCCATCGCGCAGATCACGAAGATGCCACTCAGCGTGGCGACCGGGCGGCGCAGCGGATGGCGCTCCGGTCCGCGGTCGTAGAACGGCAGCAGGAACAGCAGGATCATCGCGAGCGTCGGGACGCCGATCGTCGCGAGGCCGACGAAGTTTGGCGGCTTGATCACCCGCAGCAGCTCGAAGAGGAAGAACAAGTACATTCCGGTCGCGGCGTGTAGGTCGTCGTCGCCGCGTTCGCCTTTGGCCCGAGCTCGGCGCCGAGGACGATCGAGAGCGTGATGATGATCGCGATGACCAGGCAGCCCATCAGGCTGTCCTTGGCGACCGCGTAGGGGAAGAACGGCTTGCCCTGGCTCTTCAGGATCGAGTACTCGCGGAGGTATTCCTCCTTCTCGCGCTGGTTCAACAGCTGTTCCTCGATCAGCTCGCGCTCCGGCTTGGCGCGCAGCCACGGCGGCCCGTCGTGCCGAGCTTGGCGACGAGGTAGAGATGCGCGCCGAGCATCGCCGCGATCGCGCCGGGGACGAGCAGCATGTGGATCGAGTAGAAGCGCGACAGCGTCGTCGAGTTGAACTCCGGCCCGCCGCGCAGGAAGTCGCCGAGGAACGGCCCGAGCAGCGG
>CAWHZJ010000014.1:0-193158 GCA_963833765.1 uncultured Solirubrobacterales bacterium
CCCAAGGCGCACAGCGCCGCCTTCGGCCTGCTCGCCTACCAGTCCACCTGGCTGCGCGTCCACTACGGCCCAGAGTTCCTCTGCGCGCTGCTCAACGAGCAGCCAATGGGCTTCTACCCGCCCGACAGCCTCGCCCACGAGGCGCAGCGTCGTGGAATCCCGCTGCGCGCCGTCGACCTCAACGTCTCACTCGCCGAGTGCTCGGTCGAGGACGGCGGGGCGCGTCCGGATCGGGCTCGGTTACGTGCGTGGCGTGCACGCCGAGGAGGTCGCGGCGCTCGTCCGTGCACGCGAGGAGGGCGGGCCGTTTCGCAGCGTCTGCGAACTGGCCGCACGCGTTCCCGCGGCGCGCTCCTCACTCGAGCAGCTCGCCTGGTCGGGAGCCTGCGATGCGCTGGCCGGCGAGCGCCGCCGCGCGTTGTGGGACCTGGGCGTCGCGACCCCCGGCCGCCGCGTCCCCGGCGGCACCCAGCTTGCGCTCGCACTCGACACCGGGACGACCCCCCGGCTGCCGCGCCCTGGGCCGCTGGGAGCTGTTGCTCGCCGACTACGCCACCAGCGGGGTGACGCTGAACGACCATGCGCTGGCAATCCTGCGCCCGCGCCTGGACGGGGTCACCACCAGCGCGCGAGCTGGCCGGATACGCCATGGCACGCAGGTCACGGTGGCCGGCCTGGTGGTCGCCCGCCAGCGCCCCGAGACCGCGAGCGGTGTCGTCTTCATGCTGCTCGAGGACGAGTACGGCCCGGTCAACCTGATCGTCCCACCCGCCCTCTACGAGCGCCGCCGCCACCTCGTTCGCGCCGAGCCGCTGATCCTCGCCCACGGCCGCCTTGAACGACCGCCGGCGGGCGGCGGCACGGTCAACGTGCTCGTGCGCGACCTGCGCACGCTCGACAGGAGCTGGCCGGGATCGCGGCCGCCCCGATCGCCCGGCTGCCCGAACGCGAGGAGCGCTCGAGCGCTCAGGAGCCGGCGCCCGCCGAGCAGCCGCTCGCCCCGCGGGCTTTCGCGCCGTCGCCCCACCGGTGCAGAGCTTCGGCGGCGGACGCCGGCGCTGAGCAGGCCCGCGCGGGCCGCTCGACCGGACGGCGCGCGCGGTCTGAGACCAGCAGCAGCAGCGCGAGCAGGACGAAGTTCATCACCACCGAGGATCCCCCGTAGGCGACGAACGGGAGTGTCACGCCGGTCAGCGGGATGACCGCCGTCACGCCGCCGACGATCACGAAGACCTGCATCGCGATGATGAACGCGAGCCCGGTCGCGAGCAGCTTGGAGAACGAGTCGCGGGCGAGCGTCGCGATCTTCAGGCCGCGGACGATCAACATCAGGTAGGTGAGCAGCAGCGCGACGGCGCCGACCAGCCCGATTTCGTTGGTGATCACGGCGTAGATCGAGTCGCTCGGGGTCTCGGCGACCGGCAGCAGGCCGGATCCGATCAGCGACTTGTCGAAGCCGACCCCGAGCAGGCCGCCGTCGGCCTGCGCGAACAGCCCGTTGGCGAGCTGGTAGTCGATCCCCTTGTAGAGCGCCGGGTTGGTCGGATTCGGGTTCTCCCAGGCGATCACGCGGTCGTTGATGTGCGCGACGTGCGTGCCGAGGTAGTACGCGCCGCCGGCGAACAGCAGCAGCCCGATGAACGGGAACGAGAAACGCCCGGTCGCGACGTAGAGCAGCGCGAGGAACACGCCGAAGAACATCAGCGACGTGCCGATCTCGCGCGTCACCAGCAGCATCGCCATCGCCGAGCCCCAGACCAAGAGCAGCGGCCCGAACTGCTTCATCGGCGGGATCGTGATCCAGAGGATCCGCCGTCCGGCGGTGACCAGCACCTGGCGGTTGTCGCGCAGGTAGGAGGCGAGGAAGATGACGATCGCGATCTTGCCGAGCTCCGACGGCTGAAAGCTGATCGGCCCGACGTGGACCGCCAGGTAGGCCCCGTTGACCGCCCCGCCGATCCCCGGCAGACGCGGCAGCAGCAGGCTGCCGACGCCGGCGATCGCGATCAGGTAACGGTAGTTCTCAAGTCGCAGGTAGCGCCCGTCGCGGAACGCGACGATCGTCACCGCGAACAGCGCCAGGCCGACGACGAACCACTGCGCCTGGTCGCGGGCGAGGGTCGGGTTGATCCGGTAGATCATCACGATCCCGACGCTCGCAAGCGCGGCGGCGAGCGGGAACAGATACGGGTCGGCGTGGGGCAGCGCTCGACGGATCACCAGGTGGCCGGCGAGGCACAGCGCGAGGAACACGCCGCCGTAGGTCAGCGAGACCGTCGACAGCTGGTTGTTGGACTGGATGAAGATCGCCGCAAAGCCGGCGGTCACCAGCAGCGCCGCCGGCACGAGCCCGAGCAACTCCCGATTGCGGGCGCTGAACACCGGTGCAGGTTACGCGTCGAGCGCCGCGTTGACCAGCGCGTCGGCCTGGGCGTTCTGCTCGCGCGGAACCGAGCGGATCGACCAGCGGTCGAAGGCGCGCAGTGCCGCGACGGCCTCGCTGTGCAGCGGTCGCATGTCGGGATGCTTGACCTTGTAGGCACCCGTCAGCTGCTTGGCGACGAGCTCGGAGTCGTTGATCAGCTCGACCTCGGTCGCGCCGAGCTCGCGCGCGCGGCGCAGGCCGAGCAGCAGGCCGCGGTACTCGGCGACGTTGTTGGTGGCCACCCCGAGCAGCTCGCTGGACGCGTCGAGCAGCTCACCGTCGGGCCCACGGATGACCGCCGCACCGGCGGCGGGCCCCGGGTTCCCCCGCGAGCCGCCGTCGACGTGGATCACGACCTTCACGCCGAGCTGGTCAGCGGTCCTCGCCGTGCAACGCGGCGAAGTCTCCGTTCACTCGGCGACGGCGGCGATCACGGATCACGCGCTGTGGCGGCACCGCGTCCGGCGTGCGGCGCTGGCGGCGCTCGCCCTGGCGGCGGTCGACGATGACCGTCACCTCCGGGTCATCGGCGTAATGGGTGGCGAGTGTTTCGAGCAGCTCGCCCTGCAGTTCGCGTGGCACGACGGAGTAGAGCATGCAGCTCAGCTTACACGGCGAGCGCGAGCCGGCCGTCGGGATCGGCTGCGGCGTTGGCCTCCGCCAGGTCGCTGTCGAGCTCGGTCAGCTCGTAGCCCTGCCCGCGCCGGTGCACGATGTCGCCCTCGAGGTCGGCCTCGAAGCGGTACCAGCACAGCTCCCACGCGGCGAGGATCTCGACGACCACGTCGTCGTGCGAGGGCCCGACGCGCACGTACGGCGCGCCCAGCGAGCGGATCACCCCGGCGAGCGTCTTGGGGTGCTCGCTGGCGTTGAACAGCGCGACGGCACGGGCGAGCTGTCCACGCTGATCGGCCGGCACCGCATGCACGTGGCGCTCGGAGACGGCCACCTCGAGCGGTTCGCCCGGGCGCGGGCGCTCGGACGACGGCGTGGCGTGTCCGTCCTCGAGCCTCGCGCGCAGCCGGCCGACGAGCGAGCGGGCCCGCACGGTGCGCGTCTGCGTCACGTCGGCGATCGATGTTCCTTCGCGGACCCAGCCCTCGTCGAGTGCGCGATCGGTGCACAGCTCGCAGACCGTGTGCAGCAGCGATCCGTCGCGAAAGGCGGCGGCGTGCTCGCCGCGCAGCAGCGAGCGTCCGCAGATCTCGCAGACCTCCGGCTCGTAGCTGGTCTGTAGTTGGCGGGTTGCCACGGTTTCACCTTAGCGCAGCCAGGCGAATCCGCAGACCACTGATCCGGGCTGCTCAGGCGCGCACCGGCTCCTCGGCGGCGGCGCCGAGGACCTTCGAGACGAGGTGAGCGGGCACCTCCTCGTAGCGCAGGAACTCCATCGTGTAGTCGCCCTGCCCGCCGGTGATCGAGCGCAGGTCGGGGGCGTAGCCGAGCAGTTCGGCCATCGGCAGCTCGGCCTTGATCTCGGTCATCGCGCCGCTCGGCTCCATCCCGTGCGGCCGTCCGCGGCGCCCGTTCAGGTCGCCGATCACGTCGCCCACCGTGTCGTCGGGGACCGACAGGGTGACCAGCATGATCGGCTCGAGCAGGACCGGATTGGACTGCTCGAGCGCCTGTTTCATCGCCAGCGAGCCGGCCAGCTTGAACGCGAGCTCCGAGGAGTCGACGGTGTGGAACGAGCCGTCGAACAGCGTCACGCGCACGTCCTTCACCGGATAGCCGGCCAGCACGCCGTGCTCCATCGCCTCGCGGACACCCTTTTCGACGGCCGGGATGTAGGAGCCGGGAATCGCTCCGCCCTTGATCCGGTCGATGAACTCGAAGCCGCCGCCCGGCTCGAGCGGCTCGATCTCGATGTGACAGTCGCCGAACTGACCGCGCCCGCCGGACTGCTTCTTGTGGCGCCCGTGGGCCTTGGCGCCCGAGCGGATCGTCTCCTGGTAGGGGACGCGCGGCGGCTTCAGCGTCACCTCGGCGCCGAAGCGCGAGCGCAGCCGGTCGACGATCACCTCGACGTGAATCTGCGAGAGCCCGGCGACGATCTGCTGGCCGGTCTGCGCGTCGCGGTGCAGGTCGATCGTCGGATCCTCCTCCTGCAGGCGGCGCAGCGAGGTGAAGACCTTGTCCTCGTCGCCCTTGGTCTTCGGCTCGATCGCGAACGCCATGACCGGCGCGGGCAGGCGCTCGGCGGGCATCTTGATCGGCTCATCGCGCGCCGCGAGCCAGTCCCCCGCGCGCGTGTCCTTCAGCTTCGCGATGCCGCCGATGTCGCCTGGTCCGAAGGAGTCGGCGGTCGTCGTGCCCTTGCCGGCGAAGACGATCAGCTGCCCGATCCGCTCCTTGGCGTGCGACCGCGTGTTGGCCAGCTGCGTGTCGTGCGTGAGCGTCCCCTGGTACACGCGCAACAGGTTGATCCGGCCGGCGAACGGGTCGGCGCGGGTCTTGAAGACGTAGGCGAACAGCTCGCGGTCGGCGAGCGGCTCGAGCGTGACCTCTTCGGTCTCGAAGGCACCGTGCTCGACGGGCGAGGGGAGGTCCTCGACGATCGCCTCGAGCAGCCGGTTGGTCCCGAGGTTGCGCGTCGCGACACCGCAGACCACGGGGAAGATCGAGCCGTGGTTGGTTCCTCGCTTGAGCGCGTCGACGATCTCCTCGTGGGAGATCTCGGCCCCCTCGAGATAGCGCTCCATCAGCTCATCGGAGACCTCGGCGACCTCGTCCAGCAGCTTCTCGCGATACTCCTCGGCGCGCGCCTGCTCCTCGGGCGGGATCTCGATCTCGGTCGCGTTCGCGCGCCCGGCGCCCTCGTAGCGGTAGGCGCGCATGTCGACGAGGTCGATCACGCCGCTGCACTCCTGCTCGCTGCCGATCGGGATCTCGGTCGCCACGACGTGCGGCCCGAAGGCGGCCTTGAGCGACTCCAGCGCGCGATAGAAGTCGGCCCGCTCGCGGTCGAGCATGTTGACGAACAGCATCCGGGCGATGTCGCGCTCGGCGGCGATCTTCCACAGCCGGCGCGTGGTGACCTCGGCGCCCATCACACCGTTGATCACGAAGATCGCCGACTCGCAGACGCGCAGCGCGCCGAGCGCGTCGGCGACGAAGCTCGGCTCGCCCGGCGTGTCGAGCAGGTTGATCTTGCGCTCGGACCACTCGAAGGAGCTGAGCGTCATCGAGATCGACATCTGGCGGGCCTGCTCGTCGGCCTCGGTGTCGGAGGCGGTCGTGCCGTCCGTCACCGTGCCGAGGCGGCCCAGCACCCCGGCCTCAAACAGCAGCGCCTCGTGCAACGAGGTCTTGCCGGCTCCGCGATGGCCGACGAGGGCCACATTGCGAATCGCTTCCGCGCTGTACGCCATGCGATATCTCCTCTCCTTCGGGGGCGCTCAACATAGCGCGATCGCGCACCCGCCGAAAGACCGTCTCAGCGTGTGGCCGTGAGGTGCGAGCGCAGGCCGAGCACGGCCTTGGTGTGCAGCTGCGAGACGCGCGACTCGGTCACCCGCAGAACCTCGCCGATCTCGCGCAGTGTCAGGTTCTCGTAGTAGTAGAGCGCGATCACCAGCTTTTCGCGCTCGGGCAGCCGCTCGAGCGCTTCGGCGATGCGGTCGCGGAGCTCGTTCTGCTCGACCATCCGCTCGGGGTTGGGAGCGTTGGGGTCGTTCAGCGTGTCGAGCAGGGAGATGCTCTCGCCGCTGGAATTCGACGGGCTCCACAGCTCGTCGAGCGCGCTGATCGACGAATTGGCGATCTGTAGCAGCGCGCCGCGGAAATCCTCGATGCTCATCTCGAGCTCGCCGGCGAGCTCCTCCTCGGTCGGCACGCGCTGCAGCTTCGCCTCGAGCTTGACGTTGGCGCGCTCGATCTGGCGGGCGCGCGCGCGGACTGAGCGCGGGACCCAGTCCAGCGCCCGCAGCTCGTCGAGAATCGCACCCTTGATCCGGGTGATCGCGTAGGTCTCGAAACGGATCTCGCGGCTCAGGTCGAAGCGCTCGATCGCCGAGATCAGGCCGCCGAGGCCGTAGGAGATCAGGTCGGCTTCGTCGACGTGGGCCGGCAGCCCGGCACCCATCCGCCCGGCGACGTATTTGACCAGCGGCGAGTACGCCACCACGAGCCGGTCGCGCGCCTTCTGGTCATCTGAGGTCTTGAAGCGCCGCCACAGGTCACGGAGCTCAACCGCTTTTACGTTTGTCTGCACCGAGGTCTCCCGAATCCGGCTGACCGAACTACGCTCTCGGGTGACTGCTGGCGTAGGCGCGTCTCAGTCGCGCGGACTCTACTTGAGTGTAGACCTGCGTTGTCGAAATGCTCGAGTGCCCGAGCAGCTCCTGGATCGCCCGCAGGTCGGCGCCGCCGTTCAACAGATGGGTCGCGAAGGAGTGACGGAGGGCGTGCGGATGGACCGCGCTGCCCAGCCCGGCGCGCGCCGACCAGATCCGCAGTCGACGGCGGACGTCCGAGGTCGACAGCGGACGGCCGGATTTCGACAGCAGCAGCGCCGGCTCCTGGTCGTGGGCGAGCGCCGGGCGAGCGCGTTCCAGGTAGCGCGCCAGCGCACGCAGCGCCGGCTCCCCGACCGGGACCAGGCGGGTCTTCGAGCCCTTGCCCTCGATCCGCACCTGTTCGGCGTCGAAGTCCACCGAATCGATCGTCAGCCTGACCAGCTCCTCGGCGCGCAGGCCCGAGGAGTAGGCCAGCTCGAGCATCGCCCGGTCACGCAATTCCAGCGGTGTGGCGGCGCCTATTCGATCAAGCAGCTGCGTCAGCTCCTCGGCGCGCAGCACGTGCGGCAGCGCGCGCGGACGCTTCGGCAGCGTCAGCAGATCGGCCGGATTGGCATCGACCGCACCGTGCTCGCGCAGCATCCGGTAGAAGGACCGCAGCGACGCCACGTTGCGCGCGAGCGAGCTCGGACTCAGCCCGCCCTGGGAGAGCGACGCGGCGTAGCGGCGCAGCCCGCGGACGTCGACGGCGGGTGGCTCGAGACCGTGGCCGACGCACCACGCGGCGAAGCGCGCGAGGTCGCCGCCGTAGGCGCGGCGCGTCTTCTCGGCCGCCGCGCGGGTCCGCAAATCGGCGTCGAATGCGCGCAGCGCATCGGACCAACGCTCGCTCAGCGGGGTTGCAAGGGATCTTGCAGCGGTTGTCGCCATTGTTGCTTGTTCGCCGGGGGCGGCGGCAGCCCTGCCGACCGGCCTCGGCCCGCGGGGCGCCGCCGCGCCGCGAACGTGGCCGCTGCAGCGGTCCGCCGGCCGGCGCTCAGCTCGTGATCGCGCCGTGCGCGGCGCTTGACACGCTGCGCGCGTACTTCTTCAGGACGCCGGTCAGGTCCGGGTTGTCGGGCGGCACGTAGGCCGCGACGCGCGCCGCGATCTGCTCGTCGCTGAGCGCGACATCGATCCGCCGCGCGTCGACATCGATCGTGATCTCGTCGCCGTCCGCCACCGCGGCGATCGGACCGCCGCGAACCGCCTCGGGCGCGAGGTGCCCCGCCATCAGGCCGTGCGTGGCGCCGGAGAAACGGCCGTCGGTCAGCAGCGCGACGTGCTCGCCGAGACCGGCACCGTTGAGCGCCGCCGTCACGGCGAGCATCTCGCGCATGCCCGGGCCGCCGGCGGGACCCTCGTTGCGGATCACGATGACGTCGCCGGGCGCGATCGAGCGGTGGGTGACCGCGGCCATCGCTGCCTCCTCGGCCTCGAATACCCGTGCCGGGCCGCGGTGGTGGCGGCGCTCGTGCCCGGCAAGCTTCATCACCGCACCCTCGGGGGCCAGGTTGCCGCGCAGGATCGCGAGACCTCCGGTCGGCTTGATCGGGTTCGAGAGCGGGCGGATCACCTGCTGGCCCGGAGTCTCCTGCGCGGTCGCGGCGATCTCGCCGATCGTCGCGCCGGTGACCGTCGGCGCGTCTTCGTGCAGCAGTCCCGCCTGCGCCAGCCGCTGGGCCAGCACGGCGACGCCACCCGCCCGGTAGAGGTCGACCGCGACGAAGCGCCCGCCGGGCTTGAGGTCGCACAGCAGCGGCGTGCGCTCGCTGATCGTGTCGAAGTCGTCGATCTCGAGCTCGATGCCGGCCTCTCGGGCCAGCGCGAGCAGGTGCAGGACACCGTTGGTGGAGCCGCCGCTGGCGGCGACGGCGGCAATCGCGTTCTCGATCCCGTGGCGTGTGATCAGCGTGCTCGGGCGCAGCCCGCGCCGCAGCACGTCGACGACCAGCGCTCCGGCAGAGCGCGCGATCTGGGGCTTGGTCGGCTCCTGGGCCGGCGTCAACGAGTCACCGATCGGCGCGATCCCGAGCATCTCGTAGGCCATCGCCATCGTGTTCGCGGTGAACTGGCCGCCACACGCCCCGGCGCCGGGCGACGCGACGGCCTCGAGCTCGGCGAGCTCCTCGTCGGTCATCGTGCCGGCGGCGTGCGCGCCGACCGCCTCGAAAACGTCCTGAATCGTCACGTCGTGGCCCTGGAAACGGCCCGGCGGAATCGAGCCGCCATAGAGCATCACGGCCGGCACGTCGAGCCGCGCGAGTGCCATCACCGTCCCGGGGATCGTCTTGTCGCAGCCGCACAGCGCGATCATCGCGTCGAAATAGTGCCCGCGCCCGACGAGCTCGATCGAGTCGGCGATCACCTCGCGCGAGACCAGCGACGTCTTCATCCCCGCGGTCCCCATCGTGATCCCGTCGGAGATCGCGATCGTGTTCAGCTCCATCGGTGTGCCGCCCGCCTCGCGGATGCCCTCCTTGACCTGGGCGGCGAGCGTGCGCAGGTGGAAGTTGCACGGCATCGTCTCGATCCAGGTCGAGGCGACGCCGATCAGCGGCTTGGCCAGCGCCTCGTCGTCGTAGCCGATGCCCTTCAGGAAGGCCCGCGCCGGCGCGCGCTCGGGCCCGTCGGTGAGCTGGCGGCTACGGTGCTTGAGGTCGAATCCGTTGGCGGCGCTCACGGTGCCGGAACACTACCGGCGTCGCGGCGCTCCCGCTGGAGGCGCTCGCGCTCCCAGCGATCGAGGGCGGCGATGTCCGCACGCACCGCGTGGGGGTCCAGCTGCCGTCCCGCGAGATGCAGGTTGGCGTTCTCGATCAGCCGCTGCTCATCGCCGGTCAGCGCCATCCACTTGGCGAGCACGTCGTCGGAGGCGGGCAGCCGGCTGCTGCCGTATGGCCGCTCGCCGTCGGGAAACGCCACGCAGTACTCGCTGAGCAGCCGCGAGCTCCGCGGGACGTAGGCGACGATCGGCTTGTGCGGGTAGATCAGATAGGCGTAGGGCGCCACGCCGTGACCGGCTCGCATCCCGGAGCCGGCACGGCCCCAGACACGCAGGAAGCCGAGGTCGCGGTACATCGCCCAGTCGTCATCGCCGACACAGGAGCGCAGCAGCTCGCGCGCCCGCTGCTCGGCGCGCCGCTCGCGTCCCGGGTCATATGCCGCGATGTCCTCGACGCGGCCCGAGGCGACGCGCACGCGCCAGCCGACCAGCGACCGTTTGACCGCAGACGCCCCGACCTCCGCCGCCAGCACGATTGCCACGACCGCACACGCACCCAGCGCGACGAGCACGGCCGGCCTCTCAGCAGCCGCCGGCCGCGCGCGGGAAGAAGATCACGCGCTCGGCGTCGCGGGGAACCTCGTCGAACGCACGCACGAGCTCGGCCTGCCGTCGGCCGTCCGGCGCGACGACCGGGACCGCCGCCCACATGCCCTGCTCGAGCTGCGCACGAAATGCCGCGATCAGCTCCTGCTCCTGCTCAGCGATCTCGATATCGCCCTCGGCGATCAGCACCTCACCATGCCCGGGTTTCATCCGGAGCAGCCGCATTCGCCGATTATCGCAAACACCACGCCGACCGCCGACATTTCGTCTCGCCGCTACCGGCGCCGCGCCGCCGGGCCCGGGCTTCGGCCTCGCCGGCGGCCCGGATTCGCCGGGCCGGCCGGGCGCGGGACGCTGATCATCGTGCGCGGCCGGAGCGCGCCGGCGGTGGGCGCGGCGATCCGACGCTCGGCGCGACAGGCGTCCGGCGCTCTGCGCCCCGATCCTCGCGCCGCGCCCGGCGGTCGCCGGATCCGCTCTGCGGATCGCGTCCCTGCGCGTCGGGCGAGCGTGGCAGCGCGCCGGCGAGGAACGCGGCCACCTCGCGCAGGCTGCCGAGGCCGGCGACGGGCAGCCCGGTCGCCCCGCGCGCGGTGCGCAGATCGCCGCGAGCGACGATCAGCCCGGCGAGGCCGGCGCGCTCGGCGGCTTGCGCCGCTGCGTCCGCCGACTCGCACGGCCGCAGGTCACCGCCGAGGCCGAGCTCGGCGAAGACGCCGATCCGGGCGAGTCGACCGGCATCGACCTGCTGTTCGGCCGCGAGCACGCAGCAGGCGAGCACGAGATCGAGCTCGGGCCCGCCCGTGCGCGTCGCCGCGGGCGCCAGATTCACGGTCACGCGCTTGCGCGGGAACCCGAAGCCGCTGTTGAGCAGCGCCGCCTGGACGCGTTCGCGCGCGTCGCGCGCAGCCCCGCTGCCCAGCCCGATCACCGCGAAGGCCGGCAGGCCCCCGCGCGTGTCGAGCTCGACGTGGACGTGCTCGGCGATCCCGCGGTTGATCGCGAAGCTGTGGGCGTGGACCAGCATCGGAGCATCACAGCAGGCGACGGGGCTGGTACTCCGCGTTCGGCGGCCGCGGCCGCACCCTTCACGTTCCGGTCTCGCTTTCGTCGCACTTCTTCGCCATCCGCCCACCGTGCGGCGGCTAGCGTCGCAACGTGGCGAGCACCGCGAACCAGATCGTCGGGCGCCTCGGCGAGCAGCTCGCGCTCGAGCACTACCAGCGCCTCGGCTTCCGGCTGATCGATCGCAACTGGCGCACCGCGGCCGGTGAGATCGACCTCGTCGTCTGCGACGGCATGGCGACGGTGTTCGCCGAGGTCAAGACGCGGCGAAGTGGCGGGCTCGACCCGCTGCTGTCGTTGACCGCGGTCAAACGGCGGCGGATGCGCGCGCTCGCCGCCGCGTGGCTCGTCGAGCACCCGGCCCGGCCCCGCACGCCGGCCCTGCGGATCGACGCCGTCGCCGTCGTGGTCGACCGCCGCGGCGCGCTCATTGCGCTCGAGCAGTTCGAGGACGTGGCGTGAGCGGCTACAGCGCGAGCTGCTGGTACGCGCTCGACTGGAACGACAGCCGATGCAGCGGCGAGACGCCCTCGCGCGCGATCGCGGCTCGATGCTCGGGCGTGGAGTAGCCGACGTGCGTCGCGAAGTTCCAGCCCGGGTGGCGCTCGTCGGCCCGGTGCATGAAACGGTCGCGCGTGACCTTGGCGACGATCGAGGCGGCCGCGATCGCCGCGCTCGTGGCGTCGCCGTTGACGATCGCCCGCTGCTCGAAGCCGAACTCGGGGACGGCGAAGCCATCGATCAGGCACAGGACGCCGGGGCCCGCCACGCCGCGCAGGGCGTCGCGCAGTGCCTCGAGGTTCATCACGTGGAGCCCGCAGTCGTCGATGCTGCGCACCGACCGCGAGACGACGACGACGCGCCGCGCGCAGGCCAGGACGCGCGGGTACAGCTCCTCGCGCGCCGCGTGGTCGTGTTGCTTGGAGTCATTCAGTGCGCTGAGCGAGCGCAACTCGCGGGTTGTCAACGTGGCGTAGTCGAACAACACCGCCGCGGCGACCAGCGGACCCGCGAGGCATCCCCGCCCGGCCTCGTCGGCGCCGGCCACCAGCCGCACCGCCAACGCCCGGTCGAAGGCGAACAGGCGGTGGCCGCTCGCGCGCCGCCGGGCCGAGCGCCGGGCCCTGGCGCTAGAGGAACCCGATCCGGTCGGGCGGCCAGTAGGTGAAGAACGCTGTTCCGATGATCCATGCTCGGGGGACCGGTCCCCAGAACCTGCTGTCGTCGGAGAAGTCACGGTTGTCGCCCATCATGAAGTAGTAACCGGCCGGAATCTTGATCGGCGCCGGGTAGTTGCAGTCGGCGTTGCCCTGGCAGCCGGCGAAGTTCGCGAACGGCTCATGCTGGCGCTTGCCGTTGAGGATCACGTGACCGTTGACGATCGCGATCGTGTCGCCGGGCCCGGCCACCACCCGCTTGATGTAGTTCTCGCTCGACTGCTTGCGGGTCGGCCGCGAACAGGCCTGGCCCGCCTTGCGGGAAACGACGCCGCACTCCTCCGCGCCGGCGCCGGCCGGCGGATGGAAGACCACGATGTCACCGACCGCCGGTGCGAAGAAGTCGTTGCCGATCCGGTCGACCAGCACGCGCTGGCCGATCCTCAGCGTCGGCTCCATCGAGCCGCTCGGAATGCGGTACGGCTTGACGATGAACGCCTGAATGCCGAACGCAAGCCCGAGGGCCAGCGCGACGATCAGGACGAACTCGACGAACTGGTTGCCGCGAGCCAGCCGGCGGAGCTTCACGCCGGCTCTTCGGGGGAGTCGGCCACCGGCTCCACCCCCGCGGCATCCTCACTCGGCTCGGTCTCGTGGTCCTCGCTCGTTGCCTCCGGGCTGCTGGCCGGCGGATCCTCGATCGCACTGGCGGCGTCCTCGACCGCAACGACCGCGTCCTCGACCCCCTCGACCGCGACGGCGGTGTCCTCGACCCCCTCGTCCGCGGCCGCGTCGGCCACCGCGACGGCGTGCACCAGCCCCGGTTCGACGACCACCTCGGGACCGACGTAGCCGCGTTCACGCACCCGGGCCGCCTTGCCGACACGATCGCGCAGGTAGTACAGCTTCGCGCGCCGCACGTCGCCGCGTGCCGCGACCTCGATCCGCTCGATCTTCGGCGAGTGCAGCGGGAACGTTCGCTCGACACCGACGCCGAACGACTGCTTGCGGACCGTGAAGGTCTCGCGCGCGCCGTGCCCCTGGCGTTTGATCGCGACCCCCTCGAAGACCTGGGTCCGCCGGCGGCTGCCCTCGATGACGATGAAATGCACGCGCAGGCGGTCGCCGGCGCGAAAGTCGGGGACCCGGCGCAGCTGAGCGCGCTCGATGGTGTCGATGACGGTGCTCATGGCAAAAAGAAGGCGCACACGACGAGCACGCCGGCGCGCCCTCGAATCCTAGCGCGCACGCTCACGCGCCGCGCCCGCGCGGTCCATCGCCGGTCATCGCGCCGAGCTCACGGGCGCGCTCGAGCCGCCAGCTGCGGATCGCCTCGTGGTGCCCCGAGAGCAGGATCTCGGGCACGCCCCAGCCGCGAAACACCGCGGGCCGCGTGTACTGGGGGTACTCGGGCAGTCCCTCGAGCGCCGGGCTGAAGGACTCCTCGAGCGCCGAGCCCGGGTGCCCCAGCGCACCCGGCAGCCGGCGCAGCACGGCATCGGCGCAGACCATCGCGGCCAGCTCGCCGCCGGCCAGCACGTAGCGCCCGACGGACACCACGTCGCTGGCAAAGTGCTCGACGATGCGCTGGTCGAACCCCTCGTAGCGCCCGCAGAGGAACGTCAGCGCGGGCTCGCCGGCGAACTCCCCGACGAGCGCATCGTCGAGCAGGCGTCCCGCCGGGCTGAGCGCGACGACCCGCCGGCGGCTGCGCAGCTCGACCGGATCACAGCCGTAGTGGCTGCGCAGCGCCGCGTCCATGACGTCGACCCGCAAGACCATGCCGGCACCGCCGCCGAACGGCGCGTCATCGACCTGTCCACCGCCGAGCGGGGTGTGGTCGCGCGGATTGATCAGCGTCAGCGTCGTGCCGGCCGCCACCGCGTTCGCGACGTGGCGCTGCGTGCGAAACCAGTCGAACCACTCCGGGAACAGCGTGACGACGTCGAGCTTCACTCGGCCTCCCCGAGGAAGCGCAGGTCGACGTCGATCCGCGCGCGCGACACGTCGACCGCGCGGACCGCGTCGCGGACCAGCGGAACGAGCAGGTCGGGGCCGCCGCCGGAGCGCGCAACCTCGAGGCACTCGCACGACGGCAGCGCCATCAGCCGGCGCACGACACCGAGTTCGCGTTCGCCGTCGAAGACTCGCGCACCCTCGAGCTCCTCCGCCCACCACTCGTCGGGCCCGAGCGCCGGCCGCGGCCCGCTGTCGACGTGCAGTTGCTGCCCGCGCAGCCCCTCGGCGCCGTCGCGGTCCTCACAGCCCTCCAGGCGGATGATCGGCCGCCGGTCGGTTCCGGCGCGCCGCACGATCACCCGCTCGCCGCCGGCCAGCGTGACCGTGACGCCGAGCGCGAGCAGCGACGCGTCGGGCTGGCCGACGTAGAAGCTTCCGTCGAGCCCGTGGGGCCGTCCGACGACGCCGGCGAGCGCCACCGCGACCCGCCCTAGTCCACGATGTCGACGAGCACGCGCTGCCCGTCGCTGGCGGCGGCAGCGCCGACCACGGTGCGCAGCGCCTGCGCCGTGCGCCCACCGCGCCCGATCACCTTGCCGTAATCGTCGGCGCCAACGGCGAGCTCCAGCACGACACTCCCGTCGCGCTCCTCGAAGCGTTCGACGGCCACCTGCTCGGGGTCATCGACGAGACCCTCGGCGAGGTACTCGAGTAACTCGGTGGGATCCACGGCGCGTGCCCGGCGCCTAGCTGGGAATCCCGTGGATGCGCAGCAGCTTGCGCACCGTCTGCGACGGCTGTGCCCCGCGTGCGAGCCAGTCGCGCACCCGCTGCTCGTCGAGCGTGATCGTCGACGGGTTGGTCTGCGGGTTGTAGTGCCCGACCGTCTCGATTACCCGCCCGTCTCGTTTCGAGCGCTGGTCGGCGACGACGACTCGCCACACCGGATCCTTGCGCCCGCCGACACGGGTCAGCCTCAGTCGTACAGCCACGTTGTCCCTTCGATCATTGGAAAGCGATCCCCCACCTTAGCTGACCGGCCGCCGCCGGAGCCCTGACGGGCCTCACCGGTTCTGGCGCATCAGCGCCCCGAGATCGGGCATCCGGCCCCGGCCCATCTGGCGCATCACCTTGCGCACCTGGGCGAACTGCTTGACGATCTGGTTGACGGCCTGGACGCTGGTCCCCGACCCGCGAGCGATGCGCAGGCGCCGAGAGCCCTTGATCAGCTCCGGGCGGCGGCGCTCCTCGGGGGTCATCGACAGGATGATCGCCTCGATCCGGTCGAGCTCGCGCTCATCGACCTTCATCCCGCGCATCTGCGCACCAACGCCCGGGATCATCCCGAGCAGGCTCTGCAGCGGCCCCATCCGCCGCATCGTCCGCAGCTGGCCGAGGAAGTCCTCGAGGTCGAACTCGCCGGCCTTGAGCCGCTGCTCGAGCGCCTTGGCCTCGCGCTCGTCGACCTCGCGACCGGCCTTCTCGATCAGCGTCAGGACGTCTCCCATGCCGAGGATGCGCTGCGCCATGCGATCCGGGTGGAAGCGCTCGAACTGGTCAAGCTTCTCGCCGGTCGAGGCGAACAGGATCGGCTTGCCGGTCACCGCGCGCACCGAGAGCGCCGCGCCGCCGCGCGCATCGCCGTCGAGCTTGGTCAGCACGACGCCGTCGAAGGCCACCGCCGCGGCGAACTGCTCGGCGACGTTGACCGCGTCCTGGCCGGTCATCGCGTCGACGACGAGCAGGACCTGGTCCGCCTTCGTGGCATCGCGGATCGCGACCAGCTCGTCCATCAGGTCGCTGTCGACGTGCAGTCGCCCGGCGGTGTCGACGATCAGCACGTCCTTGCCGTCGCTGCGGGCACGCTCGAGCGCCCAGGCCGCGATCTGCAGCGGCGTGCGCTCGCTGCCCTGCTGATAGACCGTGGCGCCCGCCTGCTCGCCGACCATCACCAGCTGCTCCACGGCGGCCGGGCGGTAGGTGTCGCAGGCCGCGAGTGCGACCGAGCTGCGGTGTTCGACCCGCAGCAGCCTGGCGAGCTTGGCGGCGGCCGTCGTCTTGCCGGAACCTTGCAGGCCCGCCATCAGGATCACCGTCGGCGGGCGCGCGGCGAAGGTGATCCCGGGACTCGCGCCGCCCATCATCTCGGCGAGCTCCTCGTGCACGATCTTGACGACCTGCTGTGCCGGGTTGAGCTGGCCGATCACCTCGGCGCCCAGACACCGCTCGCGCACCGTCGCGGTGAACTCCTTGACGACCTTGAAGTTCACATCGGCTTCGAGCAGCGCAAGGCGGATCTCGCGCATCGAGCGCGTGACGTCCTGCTCGCTCAGCACGCCGTGACCGCGCAGCTCGCTGAAGGTGGCCTGGAGCTTCTCGGCGAGGGTGTCGAACATCGCTCAGGCCGCTCGCCGAATCAGCGTCAGACCGTCGCGCACCGTCAGCATCACGCACACCGCCCGCGGGTCGCGGGCGACGTGCTCGTTGAAGCGGGCCATCGAGTGCGTCCCGGCGTCGCCGCCGCGCCCCGGCTCGAGGATCGTTCCCGAGCGCAGCGTGTTGTCGACGACGATCAGCCCGTGGGCGCTGAGCTTCGGCAGCACCGCCTCGTAGTAGGCCAGGTAGCCCGTCTTGTCGGCGTCGATGAAGACGAGGTCGAAGGGACCGTCGAGCGTCGCGATCGTCTCGATCGCCGGGCCGACACGCAGCTCGATGCGATCGGCGAGCCCGGCCGCCTCGAAGCGCTCGCGTGCGAACTCGGCGCGTTCGCGATCGATCTCGCAGGTGATGATCCGCCCGCCGGGCGCCAGCCCGCCGGCCATCGCGAGCGCGCTGAGCCCGGCGAAGGTCCCGATCTCGAGCACCAGGCGCGCTCGCGTCGCGTGCACCAGCAGCTCGAGCAGCCGCCCGACGACTGGGCCGCTCAGCATCCAAACCGAGCCGACGGTTGCGGCGTCACGGGCGAGCGCCGTGAGCTCCGGGCCGAATGCGGTTGTGTGCTGCTCGGCGTAGCGGTCGAGCGCCGGCTCGACGCCGATGCTCACTTTTCCTCGGGCTTCGGCGGCAGTCGGCGGCTCAGCGAGTCGCCGATCCCGGCGAACGCCTGCGTGAACTCCGACGGGATCACGAAGACCTTGTTCGCCTCGCCCTGCGCCAGCTTCGGCAGCATCTGCAGATACTGGTAGCTCAGCAACTGCTGGTCGGGGTTGCCGGCGTGGATCGCGGCGAACACCGTCGCGATCGCCTTCGCCTCGCCCTCGGCACGCAGGATCGCCGCCTGCCGGGCGCCCTCGGCGGTGAGCACGGCAGCCTGCTGCTCGCCCTCGGCGGTGAGGATCGCCGCCTGCTTGGTTCCCTCGGCGGTCAGGATCGCGGCGCGTCGGTCACGCTCGGCCCGCATCTGCTTCTCCATCGCCGCCTTGATGTCGGCGGGTGGGTCGACTGACTTGATCTCGACGCGGTTGATCCGGATGCCCCACTTGCCGGTCGCCTCGTCGAGCACCGCGCGCAGCTCGGTGTTGACGCCCTCGCGGCTCGTCAGCGTTTCCTCGAGCGTCAGTCCGCCGATCACGTTGCGCAGCGTCGTCACCGTGAGCTGCTCGATCGCCTGCAACGGGCTGGCGATCTCGTAGGTCGCGGCCTTCGCGTCGTTGATCGTGAAATAGAGCACCGTCTCGATGTTCACGACGACGTTGTCCTGGGTGATCACCGGCTGGGGCGAGAAGTTGACGACCTGCTCGCGCAGGTCGATCAGCGGCCGCACGCGGTCGACGAACGGTGTGATGAAGGTCAGTCCCGGCGTCAGCGTGCGGTGGTAGCGGCCGAGCCGCTCGAGCACCGCGGCGCGAGCCTGCGGGATGATCCGAATCGTCTTCGCCGCGATGGCCAGCGCGACGACGACGAGCACAGCGACGACGATCAATGCGACCACGTGGGTCTCCTCGCTATGGCATGACGAGCGCCGTGGCGCCCCTGATCTCAACGACTTCGACCTGCTCGCCGGCGGCGATCACCTGCTCCTCGTCATAGGCCCGCGCGGTCCACACCTCGCCGCCGATCTTCACCGTCCCGACGCCTTCACGGTTGGCGATCCGCTCGACGACGAGCGCGGGCTGGCCGATCAGCGCGGCCGCACCGGTGCGCAGCGTCGGCGCGGACTCGCGGTGACGGATGGCGATCGGACGCAAGAGCAGCAGGAACAGGATCGCCGCCGCCGCGAAGGCGATGACCGCCACCAGACCGCCGGCCCCCGCCGCCGCCAGCACGGCCGCGATCGCACCGCCGACAGCGAACGGCGCGAGGTAGAACGAGTTCGTGTGCAACTCGCCCAGGGTGAACGCGGCCGCCACGATCGTCCACAAAACCCAAGAGCCCATTCACCGATTATGGCGCGTCGTGACCCTCGCCGCGCCAAGAACACCCGCAAGGAACGCCTAGTCCAGGCCGATCAGTGCGCGGGCAAAATCGTCCGGATCGAACGGGCGCAGATCGTCCAGCTGCTCGCCCACTCCGATCAGCTTGACGGGGATCCCGAGCTCGCGCGCGATCGCGATCGCGACACCGCCCTTCGCGCTGCCGTCGAGCTTGGTCAGCACGATGCCGTCGACGGCGGCGGCGCGCGCGAACAGCTCCGCCTGGCGCAGTCCGTTCTGGCCGGTCGTCGCATCGATCGTCAGCAGCGTTTCGTGCGGCGCGCCCTCGAGCTGACGGGCGATCACGCGACGGATCTTCTCCAGCTCGCCCATCAGCGGCTCCTGGTTGTGCAGGCGCCCCGCGGTGTCGATCAGCACCACGTCGAAGCCGCCGGCGCGCGCCCGCGCGAGCGCCTCGAAGGCGACCGACCCAGGGTCGGCGCGCGGCTCGCCGGTGACGATCTCGCAACCCGCGCGACGCGCCCAGCCCTCGAGCTGCTCGGTCGCCGCGGCGCGGTAGGTGTCGCCGGCGCCGAGCAGCACGCGCAGGCCGAAATGCTCCCGCAGCTGCCACGCCAGCTTGCCGAGCGTGGTGGTCTTGCCGGTCCCGTTGACGCCGACGATCAGCACGACCGTCGGCAGCGGCCGCAGATCGATCACCACCTCGTCCGCCTCCTCGCCGCCACGCGCGGTCTCGGCGAGCAGCGTCGCGAGACGCTCGCGCAGCGCGTCGCCGGAGAGGCGCTCGTCGCGCGCGATGCGCTCGAGCGACTCGACCACGGCGGCGGTCGCGCCCGCGCCGACGTCGGCGCTGATCAGCGCCTCCTCGAGCGCCTCCCAATCCTGCGTCTCGAGGGTCCGGGCGAAGCTCGCGCCGAGCTCCCCGCCGAGCGCCTCACGCGTCGCCCGCAGACTCTCGCGCAGCCGGCGGAACAAGCCGCCGCGCTGCTCGACCGCCGCCTCGCCATCCGCGGCCGGCGCCGGCACCTCGCCACGGAGCTGCAGCAGCTCGGACCACTCGCGCGCCATCAGGCGGCGTCGGCGCCAACCTCGGCGAGCCCGTCGCGACCGAGCCGGCGGGACACGACCTTCGAGGTCCCGTCGCCGCCCATCGAGACGCCGTAGAGCCAGTCGGCGGCCTCCATCGTGCGCTTCTGGTGGGTCACCACGATGAACTGCGCGCGCGTGCTGTGGCGGCGCAGCAGGGTCAGGAAGCGATCGATGTTGACGTCGTCGAGCGCGGCCTCAACCTCGTCGAGGATGTAGAACGGGCAAGGCCGCGCGAGGAACACCGCGAACAGGAACGCGATCGCCGTCATCGACTTCTCGCCACCGGACAAAAGCGACAGCCGCTTCATCGACTTGCCGGCGGGTGTGACCTCGATCTCGACGCCGAGCAGCTCCTCGGGGCCGAGCCCGTCGGCGGCCGCCTCCTGCTCCTCGGCCTCGCGCTCGGCGCCGGCCTCCGCCGCCTCCGCCGTCAGCTCCTCGCCGCCGAGGACCGCGCGCGGTCCGGCCTCCTCGCGCACGAGTCGCAGGCGGCCGCGCCCGCCGGGGAAGACGTCGGCGACCAGCGCCGCGAAGTTGTCGGCCGCGGCGGCGAAGGTCTGCTCGAAGCTCTCCGCGATCTCGCGGTCGGTGGTGCGGATCAACGCGCGCAGCTCGCGCAGCGCGGTCTCCAGGTCGCTGCGCTGCGCCTCGAGCTCCTCGACGCGCTCGAGCGCCTCGCGGTACTCCTCGGCGGCAAGCGGGTTGACCGGGCCGAGCGCCTCGCGCCGGCGTGCCAGGCGCTCCACACGGTCGCGCAGCACGTCGCGCTCGCTCTCGGCGAGCTCATGCTCGGCGGGCGACGCCTCGAGGCCAAGCTGCGCGGCCAGCGCAACGAGCTCGGCCTCGGCCTCGGCGGCATGGTCGCGGGCCTGCTGCGCGGCGACCTCGGCGCTCGTCACGGCATCCGCGAACTCGCGCAGGCGTGCCTGCAGGCCGCTCTCCTCGCCGGCGCACTCGCGCAGCGCACCGGCGAGCGCCTCACCGGCGGCGCTGTCGGCGCGCAGCTCGTCCTCCATCGTCGCGAGACCCGCCTCGAGCGCCCCGCCGAGCTCCTCGAGCGTCACGACGAAGCGCTCGCACTGCGGCGCCAGCTCGCTGTCGGCGCCCGCCTGGCGCTCGAGCACGGCGATCCGCCGCTCGCGTGCGCGGCGCTCGCGCTCGACGCGGTCGACGGCGCGGCGCTCCGCGGCCTGCTCACCCTCGAGCTGGGCCCGGCGGACCGCCGTCTCGCCCTGGTCGGGCGCGGCGCTGCGCTGCTCGATCAGCCAGCCGGCACGGCGTTCGTCCTCGGCGGCCTCAGCCTGCTCGCGGTCGGCGGTGCGCAGACCGGTGTCGGCGCGCTCGCGCTCGTCGACCGCCTGCTGCACGCGGCGCTGCGCTTCGAGCGCGGCCGCCAGCGCCGCCTGCTCCTGCTGCGCCGCCTGCTCGGCGGCGCCGACCAGCGCCTCGCGGCGGTTGCGGTGCTCGAGCGCGCGCTCACGACCGCCGCTCGGAGCCTGGCGCAGCTCACCGAGCGCACCGCTCCAGACGCGGCCGGCACGTGTCACCGCGGTGCCGCTAAAAGCGTCCGGCAGCGCTGCGAGGTCCTCGACGACCCAGGTGTCCGCGAGCACGCGGGCGGCCACGGCGAGCGCCGCCGGATCGCCGCTCAGCAGCTCGAGCAGCGCGCGCGCCCCGGCGACCGGCGGTGCGCCGGGCGGCGGCGGCTCGCGAGCAGTGTCGGCGACCAGCGCCCGCGCACCCTCGTCGCCGGCGCGCTCCAGCACGGCGTCGGCCTGCGCGCGGTCGCCGACGACCGCCGCGGCGAGCCGTCCGCCGAGCGTCGCGGCGAGCGCCAGCTCGTAGCCGGGGGCCACGGCGAGGGCGCCCTCGAGCGCGCCGTCGGCCGTGGAGGCCGCTGCGTGGCTGCGCAGGAACTGGTTGACGGCGGCGAGCTCCGCGCCGACCGCCGCCGCTTCGCGCCGGGTCCGCTCGACCTCGCGTTCGGCCTCGCGCAGCGCCTCGCGGGCCGCGGCGACGGCCGCTTCGGCGACGGCGCTCTGTTCGCGACGTTCCTCGCGCACGAGCGCCCGCGCCGCGAGCACCTCGGCGGCCGCGGCCCGCTGCGCCCTCAGCTGCTCGAGCTCGCCGGCCAGCTCGTGCTCGCGGCGCTCCGCGAGCAGCGCCAGCTCGGCCTCGAGCTGCTCGAGGCGAGCGCTGCCGGCGCCCTCCTCGGCACCCGCCTCGGCACGCAGCGCGGCCAGCTCGATCTCGCGCCGCTGCGCCCGCGTCGTGATCGTGGCGGACAGCGCGCGCGCCTGCTCGAGGCGCATCGCGATCCGATCGCGGGCCGAACGCGCCGCGAACGCACGGCGGGCGATCGCGTCGTGGCGCTCGCTGCGCTGCGCCAGCGCCAGCTCGGCCTGCTCGCGCCGGGCCGCGACGAGCTCCATCTCGCGCTCGATCAGCTCACGCGAGTCGCGCACTCCGCCGGCCGCGGCCTCGCTCGCGGCGAGGCGCTCGCGGCGCACGCGCAGCTGCTCGCGGGTCAGCGTCCAGCGCGCCTCGAGCGACTGGCGCTCGAGGCGTTGATGCAGCTCGGCCGCCTCGGCCTGGCGCTTGAGCGGACGCAGCCGGGCGCGCGCCTCGCCTTCGACGTCGAGCGCCCGGTCGAGGTTCTCCTCGGTGCGCTCGAGCTTGAGCGCCGCGCGGCGGCGGCGCTTGCGGTGCTTGCCGAGGCCCGCGGCCTCTTCGATCAGCAGCCGGCGGTCGCGCGGCTTGGAGGTCACGATCGCCTCGACGCGCCCCTGGGAGATCACCGAGTGGGCCTCCTTGCCGAGGCCCGTGTCCGAGAGCAGCTCGAGCACGTCGACGAGCCTGCAGTGGGCGCCGTTGAGCCGGTACTCGCCCTCGCCCGCGCGGTTCAGCCGGCGCAGGATCGAGATCTCGCTGGCCTCGGGCGCGACGACCCCGTCGCTGTTGTCGAGCACCAGCTCCACCTCCGCCTCGCTGCGCGCCTGCACGCCGCGACCGCCGGAGAAGATCACGTCCTGCATCGACTGGCCGCGAACGGCCAGCGGCGACTGTTCGCCGAGGGCCCACAGCACGGCGTCGGTGATGTTGGACTTGCCCGACCCGTTGGGACCGACGATGACGCTGACGCCGGCGCCGAACTCCAGCCGCGTGCGCTCGGGGAAGGACTTGAAGCCCTTGATCGTGATCGACCTCAGGTGCATCGCGCGCTCACGTCGCCGCCGGCGGAGAGTCCTCGCCGGCCGGGCCGAGCTGAGCGAGCGCCGTGCACGCGGCATCCTGCTCGGCGACCTTCTTGCTGCGCCCCGAGCCGTGGGCGAGCAGCGCATCGCCGGCGATCGCCGCCACCGTGAAGGTGCGGTCGTGCGGCGGCCCGTGCTGCTCGGTGACCTCGTAGACGACGGTCTCGCCGTGGCGCGCGAGCCGTTCCTGCAGCGCGGACTTGAAGTCCACCGGATGGTCGAGGGCATCCTCGATCTGCTCGGCGAACGCCTCGACCACGGCCGCCGAGGTCCGCTCGAAGCCGGCACACAGATAGCACGCACCGATCACCGCCTCGATCACCGAGGCGAGAACCCGCTCGGTCTCGACGACCGCCGTCGCCGCGGCCGGCGTCCCCGCCGGCGCCGCGGCGCGCAGCAGGTCCGGCACGCCGAGCTGCTCCGCCACGGCTCGACAGGCCGGCCCGGAGACCGCCTGGGCGCGGATCTTCGTCAACCGCCCGGCCCCGAAATGCTCCGCCTCGAGCCGCGGATACAGATGCGCGGTGACCGAGAGCGCGAGCACGCTGTCGCCGAGGAAGGCCAGCCGCGCGTAGGAGTCGCTGCGGCGCGCCGTCCACGACGCGTGCGTGAAGACCTGCCGGTACAGCTCCTCCGGCAATTCCTCGAGCAGTTCGCGTAAACGCTTCAGCGGTCAGCGGCGTGAGAGAGGACGAAGTCGATGGCCGCCTCGACGGTCAGGATCCGGGCCGCCTGCTCGTCGGAGATCTTGACGCCATAGGTGTCGTCGAGTTCCTGCACGAGCGTGTACAGATCGAGCGAGTCCGCCGCGAGATCTTCGCGAAACCGCGTCGCCGGCTCGATCCGGGCGGGATCGAGCTCGAGCTCGTCGGCGAGATGCGCGCGGATCATTTCGAGAACTTCGTCGTGCGTCATCAGGCTCCCCTCAACACCGTAGCGCCCTACGCGGACGGGAGCTCCGCGCCCCGCAGCGCCCCGGCGGCCTCCAACGCACGGTGCGTGCGCCCGACGAGATCCTCCTCGACGCCCCGGCGCGCGCGCAGAATCGCTCGCGCGATGCCGTGGCGCGTGAAGCTGCCGTGCGCCAGCACCCCGAGCTGGCGCAGCCCGAGCAGGTAGGCGCCGCCCTGGCGCTCGGGGTCGATCTCCTCGCGAAACTCGCGCAGGCCGCTCTGCAGCAGGACCCCGCCGAGCTTTCCGCGCGAGGAGGACCGCGCGACGTCGCGGATCGCGTCGAGCGTCGCCTGCGAGACACCCTCGACGAGCTTCAGCGCGACATTGCCGGTGAAGCCGTCGGTGACGACGACATCGGCTACCCCCTGGGTGAGCCCGCTGCCCTCCACGTTGCCGACAAATACCAGAGCGGCGCTGCCGGCGCATTGCGCCACCAGCCTCGCGTGGGTGTCGAGGACCAGCTGGCTTCCGCGCTGCGCCTCGCTGCCGTTCGACAGCAGCCCGACCCGCGGGCGCTCGATGCCGAGCACCGCGCTCGCGTAGGCGGCCCCCATGAACGCGAACTGCACGAGGATCTCCGGTCGCACATCAGCGTTCGCGCCGACGTCGAGCAGCGTCACCGGGCGCCCGGGGATCGGCAGCGTCAGCGCGAGCGCCGGCCGGTGCACTCCGGTGGCGCGCCTGATGTGCAGCTGCCCCGCCACCAGCGCGGTGCCGGTCGACCCGTTGCACACCAGTGCCTGCGCGCGCCCGTCGGCAACCGCGCGCGCGGCCGCCACGATCGAGGCGTCGGGGCTGCCGCGCACGGCGCGCACCGGGTCGGGGTCCTTGGCGATCGAGACCGGCGCGTCGACGATCTCGATTCCCACGCCCGGCTCGCCCAGTTCGCCGGCCGGCCCGAACAGCACGATGCCGACTCCCTGCTGGGCGGCGATCCGAGCGCCTGCGGCAACCTCCGCCGGTCCGAGATCGGCGCCGTTGGCGTCGACCGCGATGACCGTCATGCCTAGTCGTTCCCGCCGGAGGTTCGGTCGTGTATCCGGCGCGCGCTCAGTCGTGCTCGTGGTCGTGCTCGTGCTCCTGCGGAGCGACGATCTCGCGACCGGCGTAGGTCCCGCAGACCGGACACACGCGATGCGGCCGTCGCGGGCTGTGGCAGCGAGGGCATGCATTGAGCGTCGGGGCGACGATCTTGTGCTGCGAGCGCCGCTTCGCGGTCCGGCTGTGCGATTGCTTTTGCTTTGGGGCCTGCATTGGCGCGCAAGCGTACCAGCCTGAGCGCGTCGTTCAGGATCGGGGGCGCTCGCGGGGCGCCCCCGATCCCCGCATCCGCACGCGCGGCGGCGCTGCGCGGCGGGCAGGCGCGAGGCGCGGGTAGCGCCGTCGCGAGCCGGGCGGCGGCGCTCGTCTAGCCGCGGTCGGGCTGGCGCTTGCTCTGCTGGCGCTCGGCGCTGACGACCACCAGATCGCGTGCCAGCCCGACCCTCGCGAGCGCCTTGATCAAGACCCCCGAGAGGTCGAGCTGCCAGCGGCCGAGGCCGTGGACGGCCGAGCGGGGAAAGGCGTGATGGTTGTTGTGCCAGGACTCGCCGAACGACAGCGGCGCCAGCCAGGCGAGGTTGGTCGAGTGGTCGCTCGTCTCGAACTCCCGGCGGCCGAAGAAATGGCACAGCGAGTTGATGCTGAAGGTGACGTGGTGGAGCAGGAAGACGCGCACCGCACCGCCCCACAGCAGCCCGGTCAGCGCACCGGCGATCGTGCCGCCGCTGATCGCCCAGCCGAGCCCGAACGGGATCGCCAGGCCGGCCAGGACCCAGACGATGAACGTGCGATCGACGAAGCGCACCACCGGGTCGGCGAGCAGATCGGGCGCGTAGCGCGCCTCGTTCGCCATCCCGCCGCCGAAGACCCAGCCGAGATGGGCGTGCCACAGGCCGCGCAGCGACCCCCGCAGGCCGCCGGCGAAGTTGACATGCGGGCTGTGCGGATCGCCCTCCTCGTCGGAGTAGGTGTGGTGCTTGCGGTGGTTTGCGACCCACTCGATCGGCGGTCCCTCGATCGCCATGCAGCCGAGGATCGTGAAGATCGCGCGCAGCGCCGGCGTCGTGGTGAACGCCCGGTGGGTCAGCAGGCGGTGGAAGCCGACGGTGATCCCGAGCCCGGTCGGGACGTAGCAGAGCACGAACACGACGACGTCGGACCAGTGCAGGAAGCTGCCCCAGGCCAGCGGCGCGACGATCGCGAGGGCGACCAACGGCAGCAGCGTCACGACCGCGGTCGCGAATCGGTCCGCGCGATCGTGGCTACTTGGTGGCTGAAACTCGGCGGGGAGTGCCGGAAGGACGATCGGCGCCGAGTCGGCGATTATCGGTCGAGGTTCGGTGACGGCCAAACTTGTTCCACGCGTACCACCAACCCCAGGCATGGGCCTGTGGTCCCGGCGGACTCCTGTGCGGAGCGCGAACGCCGGGATGGCGAAACGCTCACCGCCGATCCATCATCGCACAAACTTCGGCGTTTCCAAACGAGACCCAGCGCCGGCCGGCCCTCGCTAGCCCAGATCGAGCTCGCGCAGCTTGGCCCAGCGCGGGTCCGGCTCGCGCTCGTGGTGGTGCTCCTCGCCGACGCTCGACAGCGCGACGGCGCAGACCGGGCACAGGCCCTTGCAGTCGGGCGCGCAGAGCAGCTGATCGGGCGCCGCGAGGACGAGCGCGTCGTGCACCCAGCGGCGCAGGTCGAGCAGGTCACCCGCGACGTAGGGGCTGTCGAGCTCCTCGCCGCCGCCCGGCAGATCGACCTCGCGCGCGTCGACCGCGACGAGCGGCGCCGCGGGCTCCAGGCAGCGCATGCACGGTCCGTTGAGGGTGGCCGAGAAGCGCAGTCGCAGCGCATAGCCTCCGCCGGTCGTCCGCGAGAGATCGAGCGTCACCGCGACCGTCTCGGGCAGCGCGACGTAGCGGGTGCCGGCGAGCTCCACCGGCTCCTGCGCCACTTCGAGCGAGAGCCGCCGTCCCTCGCCGGCGCTCAGGCGCTCGCCGCCGAGATCGAGCAGGTCGGTGCGCACCATCAGCGCGTCCGCAGCTCGCGCTTGAGCACCTTCCCGGTGGCGTTGCGCGGCAGCACGTCGACGAACACCACATCGCGCGGCACGGTGAAGCGCGCCAGGTTCTCGCGGACGTGTGCGCGCACGTCCTCCTCGCTCAGCTGCGCGCCGGGCTTGAGCACCACGAACGCCCGCAGCCGCTCGCCGAACTCCTGGTCCGGCACGCCGATCACGGCGACGTCGTCGACCGCCGGGTGCTCGGCCAGCAGGTCCTCGACCTCGCGGGGGAACACGTTCTCGCCGCCGGAGACGATCATGTCGTCGTCGCGTCCGGAGACGAACAGGCGGCCGTGGGTGTCGAGGTAGCCGACGTCGCCGGTGGCGATCAACCCGTCGAGCATCGTCTTGCCGTCGCCGGACGTGTAGCCGTCCATCACCATCTCGTTGCTGACGAAGATCCGCCCGGTCTCGCCCGCGGTGACGATCTCCGCGTCGCGCTCGTCGAACAGGCGCACGCGGGTCCCGTGCGGCGCCGTGCCGGCGGTTCCAGGCGCCGCGCGCAGCTGCGCCGGCGAGGCGATCGTCGCCCACGCGACCTCGGTCGAGCCGTAGAGGTTGTACAGCGTGTCGCCGAAGGTATTCATCACGTGCAGCGCGAGCTCGCCGGGCAGCGCCGAGCCGCTGACGGCGATCACGCGCAGCGAGCTGGTGTCCCAGCGGCCGATCACCTCGGGCCCCAGCTCGAGGATCCGTGTCAGCATCACGGGGACGACGACCAGCGCGCTCGGGCGCCAGCGGGCGATCGCCGCCAGCGTCGCCTCGGGGTCGAAGCGGCGCTGGAGCACGAGCGTCGAGGAGAGCGCCAGGCCGAGCGTGAAATGCGCGTAGCCCCACGAGTGAAACAGCGGCGCCGCGATCAGCGTCGTCTCTCGCGCGCGCAGCGGGATCCGCGAGAACAGCGCGGCGGCCGGGTCGAGCGAACGCGGCTGGTGGCGTGAGGCGCCCTTCGGCGAGCCGGTCGTGCCGGAGGTCAGGATCACCACGCGGCCGCGGTCGCGCGGTGGCTTGAGCTTGGTGCTCGGACCCGCCGCGATCAGATCGTCGAGCGTCGGGTGCGGCGGGTTCGGCGAGTCCTGCCAGGCGATCACGCTCGCGCGGCCCGCCGCGGCCGGAGCGCACAGCTCGCTGAACTCCTCATCGAAGATCAGGACCCGCGGGTTCTCGCTCGCGCAGACCTCGGCGATCTGGCGTCCGGCGAAGGAGGTGTTCAGCAGCAGCAGGGTGGCGCCGAGCTTCGAGGCCGCGACCGAGGACTCGACGAAGCCGCGATGGTCGCGGCAGAGAATCGCGATCGCGTCGCCCTCGGCCACCCCCAGGCCGCGCAGGCCGTGCGCCAGCGCGTTGGTCTGCGTCGCGAGCTCGCGGAAGCTGAGCGTGCCGCGCTCGTCGTGGATCGCCGGCCGATCTGGTGTGCGCAGCGCCGAGATCGCGTAGCCCGCCGCGGGCGTCGGCCCCCAGCGCAGCATCGTCAGTCCGACGCGGATCAGCTTGTCGGGCCGGTCGAGGCGCACCACGCCCGCTCGCGCGAGGATCGCGCCGGTCCGCAGCGAGGTTCCGAGCCGGCCGAGCTTCACGCTCGTATCCAAGCAGTTCCACGCGCCGCCGGTGGACAACCGGCGGTGAAGGCGAACCTCCTCCGGCTGCGGGCACTCGGCGTCGGTGGGCGGACGCTAGGCAGCCGCAGACTCGTCGCTGCCGGCCAGGCGGTCACGACCGCGCTGCACGGCGGCGATGAACTTCGAAAGGTTGATCTCCAGGGTGTTGAGAATCTCGTCGGCGTAATCCTCGGCCCCCAGGCGAATCTCGCGCTCGCGCGCCTGCGCCTCCTCGACGATGTCCTCGGCGGTGCGCTCGGCCGCCTTCGTGACCTCCTCGTTGGAGATCAGACGCTCCTGGCGCTCCCGCGCCTCCTTGACGATCCGCTCGGCCTCGCGCTTGGCCTCCGCCAGCATCTCCTGGCGTTCCTTGACGATCCAGCGTGCCTGCTTGATCTCCTCGGGGATCGTGGCGCGCATCTGATCGAGCAGATCGTAGATCTCCTCCTTGTCGACGCGCACCTGATCGGTCAGCGGAACCTGCTTGGCGTTGTGCACCAAGTCGTCGAGCTTGTCGATGAGAACGAGGACATCCATGGCTACAGGGTAACGCGCTGGCGCAGGCGCGGGTGTTCGGTCACGACTTTCGCGTTCGGGACAGCTCTTCCTGCAAGCGCCGCGCCACATCGGGATGCACGAGACCCTCGATCCGCCCGCCGAAGGTCGCCAGCTCCTTGACTCCGCTCGAGGACACGAAGCTGAACTCCGGGCTGGCCATGATGTAGACCGATTCGATCTCCGGCGCCTGCTGGCGGTTGAGCTGGTTCATCTCGAGCTCGTACTCGAAGTCGGAGATCGCCCGCAGGCCCTTGACGATCGCCGTCGCGCCGATGCTCCGCGCGAACTCGACGACCAGCGTGTCGAAGGCCTCGGCGCGCACGCCGTCCAGGTGCGCGGTCGCTGCCGCGATGAACTCCAGCCGCTCGGCGAGCGAGAACAGCGTCACCGACTTGCGCACGGAGTGGCTGACCACCGCCACGACGACCTCGTCGAAGAGCGCCGTAGCGCGCGTGATCACGTCGACGTGCCCGTTGGTGATCGGGTCGTAGGACCCGGGGCAGACGACGATCCGGTGCCCGGCGCTCACTGCTCTGTCATTTCGTGGATTCGGATCATCGTGTCGCCATAGCGGCGTTCGCGGCGCAGCGGCAAGCCCAGCGCCAGCGGAGCACGCCGATCGGACTCGCTGACGACGAGCGCGCCCGCGGTGAGCACGTCGGGCAGATCGCGCGACAGCGCTTCCGCGAGCCCCGCCGCCATCGCGTAAGGGGGATCAAGGAACACCAGATCGTATTTGTCGTGACCGCGCAGTGCCGCCAGCGCGTCGCCGCCAAGCACCCGGGCTCGCTCGCCGAGCGAGAGCGCGGTGATGTTCGCGCGCAGCGCGGCGAGCGCTCGCGGCGCGCGCTCGACGAAGGTCGCGCGCGCCGCGCCGCGCGAGAGCGCCTCGATGCCGAGCGCCCCGGAGCCGGCGAAGAGGTCGAGCACGACGGCCCCGTCGAGCTCGCCGAGCATCGAGAACAGCGCCTCGCGTACCCGCTCCGCCGTCGGCCGCGTCGCGTCGCCGCGCGCCGTCAGCAGGCGGCGGCCGCCGAGCTCACCCGCGATCACACGCACGAGCGGCCACCTCAGGCCGCGATCGGGTGCGCCGCGATCTCGCCGTGCAGCTCGGCGAGGCGGTCGGCGAGCAGCGCGTGCTCGGGCGCCGTGAGCAGCGGGTCGGCCGCGATCACCGCCTCGGCGCACCCTCGCGCCGCCAGCAACAGCCACTCGTCCTCGGGCAGCCGCGCGAGCGCGAACTGCCCGACGCCCGACTGCCGCGTGCCGACCAGCTCGCCCTCCTTGCGCAGGCGCAGGTCGATCTCGGCCAGTTCGAAGCCGTCGTCGTGGCGGGCCAGGGCCGTCAGCCGCGGCGACGATTTCGGCCCGCACAACAGGCACAGCGACGGGTGTTCGCCGCGTCCGACGCGTCCGCGGAGCTGGTGCAGCTGCGAGATCCCGAAACGCTCGGCGTTCTCGATCAGCATCACGGTCGCGTTCGGCACGTCGATCCCCACCTCGATCACCGTCGTCGCGACCAGCACATCGGCGCCGCCGGCCGCGAAGGCCGCCATCGCAGCCTGCTTCTCACGATGGCCGAGCTGCCCGTGCAGCAGCACGAGCCGGAAGTCGCGCAACTCCCCCGTGCGCAGCCGCTCGAACTCCTCGGTCGCCGCACGCGCCTGGGCGGCAGCGGCGACCCCCTCCTCGGTCTCCCCGGCCTCGATCAGCGGACAGACGACGAACGCCTGGCGCCCAGCCCGCAGCTCTTCGGCGATCCGCTCGTAGGCACGGGCACGCTCACGTTCCCCGGAGACCACGTGCGTCGCGGCCGGCCGGCGGCCGAGCGGGCGCTCGTGCAGGCGCGTCTGGTCGAGGTCGCCGTACTCGCAGAGCGCGAGCGTGCGCGGGATCGGCGTCGCCGTCATGTGCAGCACGTGGGGCGCGCAGCCCGCCGGAGCCTTGCCGTGCAGCGCGATCCGCTGGCGCACGCCGAAGCGGTGCTGCTCATCGACGACAGCGACCGCCAGCGAGTGGAAGCGGACGCTGTCCTCGATCAGCGCGTGGGTGCCGACGACCAGCGAGCACTCGCCGCTCCCGAGCCGGGCGAGCAACGCCGCGCGCCGCGTCGCGGGCGTCGAGCCCGTCAGCAGCTCGAGCGTCACCGATTCGCCGCCGAGCAGTTGCTGGATCGTTGCGAAATGCTGCTCGGCCAGCGTCTCGGTCGGCGCCATCAGCGCCGCCTGGGCGCCGTGCTCAACCGCGCGGAGCATCGCGAACAGCGCGACCACCGTCTTGCCGGAGCCGACCTCGCCCATCAGCAGACGCTGCGCCGGCCGCTCCCGGCCGAGCTCCTCGCGCAGCGCGCTGACCGCCGCCAGCTGGTCGGCGGTCAGCGCGAACGGGAGCCCGCGGCTCAGCCAGCGCTCGGTCAGCCCCGGCTCGCCCGCCAGCGCCAGCGCGTGCGCTCCGGAGTCCTCACGGGCGCGCCGGGCAAGCAGCGCCAGCTGCACGTAGAGCAGCTCGTCGAAGGCGAGACGCTGGCGTCCGCGCTCGGCCTCCTGCGCGCTCTCGCCGAAGTGCATCGCCGCGAGCGCGGAAGCGCGCTCGGCGAGCGCGAGCCGTGCCCGCCAGCGCCCGGGAAGCGGATCGACGACATCGCGCAGCGCGGCCCGCTCTGCCGACACGAGCGCGAGGATCTGCGTGCTCGAGAGACCCTCGGTCGCGCCGTAGTGCGAGACCTCCTCGGTGCTCGCCGCCGCTTCGTCGGTGGTGGCGTGGTTGGACACGCGAAACCGATTTCTGCCCTCGTACTTCCCGTGCAGCACCAGCCGCGTGCCCGGCTCGTAGCGCTTGACCAGCCAGGGCTGGTTGAAGAACGTCGCCTGCATCGGCCCGGTCGCGTCGGCGACCGTCGCTTCGACCAGCGGTCGCATCCCGCGCCGTCGCACCGGGCGCGCCGCGATCGCGCGCACCTCGACGAGCACCGTCGCCGTCTCGCCGGGCGCGAGCGCGGCGACCGTGCGCGCCTCGCGCCGGGCCCGCGGCACGTGTTCGAGCAGGTCGCCGACGGTGTGCAGGTGCAGCGCCGCCGCCCCCTCCGCCGCCTTCGGGCTGAGCTCGAGCGCGCGCGCGAGCCGCGACGGGCGCGGCGTGCGCACCGGCGCGCCGAGCAGCTCCTCGCGCGCCGCTGCGGCGGTCCCGGCGAACCCTGCGGGTGCTTCGGTCATCTCGCCAATGATGATCGGCGGCGCGGTCGCTACTCGGCGGACAGCAGCCACCAGTAGCTCGGCTGCCCGCCGTCGCGGTGCTCGAGCTCGACCGTCTCGGGCACCAGCTGCTCGATCCGCTCGGCGCTCAGCGGCGCGCCCGCTCCGGCGATGCAGGTGATCAGCTCGCTGCCGTCGCCGAGGCTCGCCAGCACGTGCGCGAGGGTCGCCTCCGGATCTCCCCAGGCGACGAGCGACTCGCCGACGAAGCCGACCGCCTCGCCGATGCTGAAGCGCCCGTCGGCGTCGTCGCGCGCCGCCGGTGCGACCGAGCCGTCGCGGACCCTGGCCAGCGACTCGGCGATCGCCGCGGCGTTCTCAGCCGCCCCCCGCGACGGGGACAGCGCCACGAGCGCGGCCAACGCGGTCTGCTGGCTGCGCGAGGGCACCACGACGACCTGCTTCTCCGACAGCTCGGCGGCCCGTTCGGCCGCCATGATCACGTTCGGGCTGTTCGGCAGGACCACGACCTCCTCGGCCGCGACGGCGTGGATCCCGGCGAGCAGCTCGTAGGTCGAGGGGTTCAGCGTCGGGCCGCCGTCCAGCACGTGGGCCCCGAGGCTGCGGAACAGGTTCCCGATCCCGCTGCTGGCGACCACCGCGAGCACGCCGCAGCGAGCCCCCTCGGAGAGCTGGCGAGCCCGCGCCGCGACCTGCGCGTGCATGTCGGCGACATCGAGGTGCGAGACCGTTCCGGCGCCGGCGAGTACCGCGATGGCCTGTTCCGGCTGGTCGGTGTGGACGTGGATCTTCAGCGTGCGCGTGTCGCCGACGACCAGCACCGAGTCGCCCAGCGCCTCGAGCGCCACGGTGAAGCGACCCGGCTCGAGCCCGCGGCCGGTGACCGCGAAGTTCGTGCAGTAGCGGTAGGTGGTGGAGAGGTGCTGCGGGTGGGTCACGCGCGCCGGGGCATGGTGCTCGAGCGGCGGCGGCTCGTCGCCGCGCAGCGCAGCCACGATGCCCGCGAAGATCACGACCAGCGCGTAGCCGCCGGCATCGACGACACCGGCGTCGCGCAGCACCGCGAGCAGCTCGGGCGTGCGCAGCACCGACGCCTCGCCGGCGGCGACCGCGCGCTCGAGCAGGCCGGCGATCGCATCGTCCTGCAACTCGGATGTGACCTCGGGCCCCAGGCGCGTGTCCGGCATGTGCGCGAGCTCCACCGCCACGCGGTGAGCCATCTCGCGCACGACGGTGAGGATCGTCCCCTCGGCGGGGTCGCGCACCGACGCGTACGCGCGGTCGGCGGCCCGCGCCAGCGCCGCGCCGATCAGCGTCGGGTCGATCAGCTCGCCCGGCCGGCTGAACAGCTCCTCGGCCGCGCCGTGGATCAGCTGCGAGAGGATCACGCCGCTGTTCCCGCGCGCGCCGAGCAGCGCCGCGCGGGCCACCGACTCGACGATCTCGTCGCGCCCGATCTCGTCGATCGTGCGGTCGCCGTTCTCCGCGAGCCGGTCGAGCTCGGCCAGCACCGCCTGCATCGTCAGCACCATGTTGTCGCCGGTGTCGCCGTCGGCGACCGGGAACACGTTGAGGTCGTTGACCTCCTCGCGGCGCGACTCCAGATGGGCGAGCGCCCCGGCGACGAGGTGGCGAAAGCGGATCAGGTTGGGGTCAGTCACGACCCGTCGTGCTCCCCGCTGCTAGCGCGCCTTGGTGACCTTGCCGGCCTTGAGGCAGCGTGTGCAGACGTACTCACGACGGGGCGCGCCGTCCTCGATTATGCGGACCTTCTGCAGATTCGGGTTGAAGCGCCGGCGGGTGGCGACCATCGAGTGGCTGCGGTTGTTGCCGAACCCGGGACCCTTGGCGCAGATATGACAGACCTTGGCCATCGAGCCGCTGAGTCTAGCTGAGCGCCGTCCGGGCGCGGATCCCGGCGAGCGCGAGCACCGCCTGCGCGGCGTGTGACCCGGCGTCGCGCCGCTCGCCGCCCGAGCGCTCCAGCGCCTGCTCGTAGGTGTCGACGGTCAGCACGCCGAACGAGCACGGCACGCCGGTCTGGAGCCCGACCTCCTGGATGCCGCGGGCCGCCGCGGCACAGACGTGGTCGTAGTGGTCGGTCTCGCCGCGGATCACCGCCCCGAGGCAGACCACACCGTCGAAGCGGCCGCTGCGGGCCGCATATTGCGCCGCCGCCGCCAGCTCGTAGGCCCCGGGCACCTCGAACACCTCGACATCGTCGTTCTGGGCCTCGAAGACCCCGCGCGCCCCGGCCTCCAGGCGCGCCGCGAGCTCGTCGTAGAAGCGGGCGACGACCAGCGCGTAGCGGGCCATCAGGGCTTGCCGGGCCGCTTGGACTGCTGCGCGCGCTCGCGCAGCAGCATCTCGCCGTCGAGGTCGAGACCCTGATGGTGGAGGGTGTGGCCGAGCTTCTCGCGCTTGGCCCGCAGGTAGGCGAGGTTCTCGGGGTTCGGCGCCTCCTCGATCGGGATCTGGGCGGTGACCGACAGCCCGTAGCCCTCGAGCGCGTGGATCTTCTTCGGGTTGTTGGTCAGGATGCGGATCGAGGAGAGGCCGAGATCGACGAGGATCTGCGCGCCGATGCCGAAATCGCGCAGATCCGCCGGCAGGCCGAGTCGCTCGTTGGCCTCGACTGTGTCGAGCCCCTCCTCCTGGAGCTTGTAGGCGCGCAGCTTGTTGAGCAGGCCGATCCCGCGCCCCTCCTGGGCGAGGTACAGCAGCACGCCCTCCCCCTCCTGCTCGATCATCGCCAGAGCCGCCGTCAGCTGGCCGCCACAGTCGCAGCGCTCGGAGTGGAACACGTCGCCGGTCAGGCACTCCGAGTGGACCCGCACGAGGACGTCGGCCTTGCCCGCGATCGTGCCCTTGACGAGCGCGAGATGGTGCTTGTCGTCGACCAGTGAGCGGTAGCCGACCGCCTCGAAGGTGCCGAACGCCGTCGGCAGGCGGGTCGAGACGACCCGCTCGACGAGCCGGTCGGAGCGGCGGCGATAGACGATCAGGTCCTTGATCGTGATCATCTTCAGGCCGTGGCGGGCGCAGTAGGAGACGAGGTCGGGCACACGCGCCATCGAACCGTCGTCGTTCATCACCTCGCAGATCACCCCGGCGGGGATCACGCCGGCGAGCCGTGCGAGGTCGACGCTCGCCTCGGTGTGTCCGGTGCGCTCGAGCACGCCGCCGGGCTTGGCCTTGAGCGGGTTGACGTGACCGGGCTGGACGAGATCGGCGGGGCCGCTGTGGGGGTCGATTGCAACCTGGATGGTGTGCGCGCGGTCGTACGCCGAGACCCCGGTGGTCACGCCTTCGCGGGCCTCGATCGTCACTGTGAAGGGGGTCTGCATCCGCGACTCGTTCTTCGCCGTCATCAGGTCCAGGCCGAGCTCGCCGCAGCGCTCCGGCGTCAGCGCGAGACAGATGAACCCGCGCGCCTGCTTGGTCATGAAGTTGATCGACTCGGGCGTCACGAACTGCGCCGCCATCACGACGTCGCCCTCGTTCTCGCGGTCCTCGTCGTCGCAGACGACGACCATCCGCCCGCGGCGGATGTCCTCGATCGCCTCGTCGATCGTCGCGAACGGGGTCGTCGCCGCCTCGGCGCTCATCGGGCCACCAGCCGCTCGAGGTGCTTCGCGAGGATGTCGACCTCGACGTTGAGCCGTCGCCCGACCGTCGCCTCGCCGAGCGTCGTGGCCTCCCGCGTCTGCGGAATCAGCGCGATCGTCAGCGTCGCACCGTCGATCGCCGCGACGGTCAGGCTGACGCCGTCGAGCGCGATCGAGCCCTTCTCGACGACGTAGCGCGCGAGCTCCGCGTCGATCACCACCTCGATCTCGCCGGAGTCGTGTTGCGCCGAGACCTCGCCGACTCCGTCAACGTGCCCGAGCACGACATGACCGCCGAGCCGGTCGCTGGCGCGCAGCGCGAGCTCGAGGTTGACGCGCGAGCCGCCCACCAGATCGCCGAGCGTGGTGCGCCGCAGCGTTTCCTCGACGACATCGGCGCGAAACCGCTCGCCGTCGACCGCGCGCGCGGTCAGGCACGCACCGTTGACGGAGACCGAGTCGCCGGGGCGCAGCTCGGCGACGATCGGTGCGGCGATCTCCAGCAGCGCCCCGCCACCCTCCTGCTCGATCCCCACCACCTCGCCGACTGACGCGACCAAGCCCGTGAACATCACCATTCCCGCAGCCGCGCGGAGATCAACAGATCCTCGCCGACCCGCTCGCAGTCGAGCGTCAGCGCGCTGATCGCCTCGGCGATCCGCTCGACGCCCTCGCCCTCGAGCGGGTCGCGCGCGCTGCGCCCGCCCAGCAGCATCGGCGCCAGGAACAGGCGAACCTCGTCGATCTCGCCGGCGTCGAGGAACGCGCCCGCTAGGTGCGGGCCGCCCTCGAGCAGGATCGCCGCGACACCCAGCCCGCCCAGCTGGTCGAGCGCGGAACGCACGCGCGCCTGCTCGTTCTCGCCGGTCGCGAGGATCACGTCCGCCCCGGCTGCCTCCAGCGCGTCGGTTTCGGTCCGCGCCGCGGCGCGCGAGACGACGACGATCAACGGCACCTCGGCGGTGGCGCTGACGAGCTGCGAGGACAGCGGCAGGCGCGCCAGCGAGTCGAACACGACCCGCCGCGGCTGCCGGTGGACGTGCTCGACACGCGCCGTCAGCTGCGGATCGTCGGCGAGCGCCGTGCCGATGCCGATCACGACGGCGTCGACCGACGCGCGCCAGTGATGTGCGAGCTCGCGGCTCGCGACCCCGGAGATCCACTTCGAGTCCCCGTCGCGCGTGGCGACCTTGCCGTCGAGCGTCATCGCCGATTTGAACAGCACCCACGGCCGTCCGGTCCGCGCATGCTTGCGGAAGGCCTGGTTCTGCAGCCGTGCACGGCGTGCGAGGTCGCCCTCGGCCAGCACGATCTCGACGCCCTCGTCGCGCAGGATCCCGAGACCGCGGCCGGAGGCCTTCTCCGTCGGGTCGTCGCTGCCGACCACCACCCGCCTGATTCCGGCAGCGATGATCGCGTCGGTGCACGGCGGCGTGCGACCGTGGTGACAGCACGGCTCGAGCGACACGTACAGGGTCGCCGCCCCGAGATCCGCGCCGGCGCACGCGGCGATCGCGTTGATCTCGGCATGCGGTCCGCCGAGCTCGTCGTGCCAGCCCTCGCCGAGCACCGTCCCCTCGACGGCGATCACCGCCCCGACGACGGGATTGGGGTTCGCCCGCCCGCTGCCGTTTCGCGCGAGCTCGATCGCTCGCTCGAGGTGCATCAGGTCGGTCGCCGTGCAGGTCTCCATCGCACTTCGAAGCATACGGAGGATGCGCACACGGTCCGGGGGACGAATCCGGCCCGGCGCGCGCGTAGCTCAGGCCCTGCCGCAGCGGCCCCCGTGCAGTCGATAGATCGCGATCAGTGGACCGGGCCGTGCGTAGCCGGACGGGTAGTAGTCGAACGACCAGTCGAAGTTGAACGGCACCGAGGACACCCCGGAGGAATAGGGGGAGACCTCGTAGACCAGCGTGCCGCGTGCCGCCAGTGCGCTGTAGTAGGCGACCGCCTGCGGCACGGCCGTCGGGTCGACCTGCGCGCGTGCCTCCTCGGTCGAGCCGGTGACCACCCAGCAGTAGCCGGTGCGCACGTAGAGGTCGATCAGCGCCGGCGAGAGCGTGCGCTCGTAGTTCTCGAGCTTGACCACGTGGCCGCCGCGCACTCTGAGCCGGCCGTCGCGACCGCGGTGCGTGTAGAAGTCCGGGAAGGCGATCCACCGCGCCGCCCAGTTGTTGGGCGCCCGGCTCGAGTTGGGGACCACCGGCTCGACGACGATCCGCGAGTGCGCGGGAACGTGGGCGTCGAGCCAGGCGAGCGCCGAGTTGCGCGTGTCCACGCGCGAATTCACAAGGCCCGAGTGGATGCTGTAGACGAGCCCCTGGGCGCACATCGCGATCGCCGCGAGCGCCAGCGGCAGGCCGCGCAGCCGCGGCTGCGCGCTGCGCAGGCGCTCCGCCGCGCTGACGGCGGCGTGGGCGCCGAGCAGGCAGATGATCGGAACGATCGGCATCACCCAGCGTCCGAAGTAGCGCCCCTGCAGCCCCATGAAGGCGAGGAACACGACCACCACCGGCACCCAGACCGCGACCATCGCCCACTCGCGGCGCAGCGCCAGCAGCGCGGCGCCGGCGAGCGCCGCGACCGCGGGCACCCAGCCGACGCCCCAGGTGATCGACCACAGGTAGTAGAAGACCCCGCTCCCGTAGGTCAGCCCGAGCTTGCCGCCGGCCGCCTCGCTCTCGGCCGACTGATGGGCCAGGGCGTTCCAGAAGCTGTGGAAGTCGACCAGCGAATAGGGGTCGGCGACGACGAACGCGGCGAGCGCCGACACGCCGGCCAGGGTCAGCCACAGCGCGATGCGCCATCCCCCATCCGGGCCGCGCACGCGCGACAGCGCGGCTGCCACCAGCGGCACGACGACGATCCCGCCGGTGTATTTCGTCGCCGCCGCCAGCCCGAGCCCGAGCCCGGCGATCGCGTAGTCGCGGCGGCGGCCGTCGCGGAGGATGCCCACGCTGCCCCACAGCGACAGGCAGACCGGCGCGAGCGTCGGGGCATCGTTGAGCGCGAGCTTGCCGTAGGCGACCGGCAGGAAAGCGACCGCCATCACGGCCGCCGCGAGCAGGCCCGTGCGCCGGTCGAAGAGCCGCGCGCCGACGAGGTAGAGCAGCCACACCGCCAGCGTGCCGAGAACCCCCGAGGTGAGCCGTGCGAGCACCCAGATCTGGGAGGAGTCGGCCGAGTAGTAGAGGTGATTGACAGCGCTGCGCCCGCCGAACCACAGCTCGAGCAGTCCCGCGAGCACGTAGGTGAAGGCCGCCGGGTTGCCGAAGTACTGCGGATTCAGGTTGCCGCCGAGCATCGCGACGGCGTGCGGCACGAAATGCTGGGCCTCGTCGACGTTGTAGACCCACGGCAGCCCGCTGCGCAGACCCCACACGCGCAGCGCGAGCGCGACGGCGAGGATCCCGGCCACGGCGGCGCCGTAGCGGAGATCCCAGCGACGCAGGAGCGCGCTCAACAGCGTGCGTAGGCGGAGTAGTACTGGGTGACCGCGACCTTGCTGAAGCCGGGCAGCGGGTCCTGGACGAGCGGGCTGTCGTTCGGGCTCGTCAGCGCGTAGCGCGACACCGCCAGCCCGAGCGGGATCAGCTCGACGCCGTGCTGCTCAGCCTCGTAGAGCCCGGGCTGTCCGTGGTGCTCGTACAGGTCGAGCGCGTAGCTGCGGTCGATGACCTCGTTGCGCCCGCGGTTGAGCACGATCCGCACGTCGGGGACGAGCTTGTGGTCGGGTACCGACAGCGGCCCGCAGGCGAGTTTCGGCACCACCGCCGGGTTGTCGAGGATCGCCACCAGCGAGGTGTGGGAGTCGTCACGGAAGCCGAGCTCGGTCTCGATCTTGTTCAGGCTCAGCGTGCTCGCCGCGAGGTAGATGCCGATGCCGGCCAGCACGGCGGCGCCGAGGGCCCACAACCGCCGCAGCAGCCCGCGTTGCAGCATCGTCCAGCCGCTCAGCGCGAAGGCGCAGAAGATCAGGATCATCACCGCCGGCATCAGCAGGTAGCGGTCGATCACCGACAGCCCGGCCCCGGCGAGCACGACGAAGGTGCCGATGCCGCTGAGCAGCACCACGAAGGGCGCGACCATCCGCCGCGGCACGAGCCACGCGGAGAGCACCACGCCGGCGATCGCGCCGGCGACGACGGCAGACTTGGCGAGCACGATCAGGTAGTGCGACAGCGTCCCGGGCAGCTGGGCCAGCGGCACCGTGCGCCCGAGCGCGACCGCGGTGTTCTGCGTGCGGTGCAGCGAGTACAGCGGCTGACCGGTGACGATCCAGTCGAGCGCGACCCACAGCAGCGGCCCCGCGGCGACGATCGCCGCCCAGCGCACCCGCTGGGCCCAGCTCGCCCGCGGCGCGCACCACAGCCAGTAGAGGCCCGCCAGCAGCCAGGCGTCGGGCCTGATCAGCTCCGCCGCGAGCAGCACGACGAACACGGGGGTGCCGCGCCGGGGCTTCTCGATCTCGAGCGCCGCCGCCCAGACGATCGCCGCGCAGTAGGTCAGATCGACGTAGCCGCGAGCCGCCAGGAACATGAAGTTGAACCGCGTCAGCAGCAGCGCCACGGCGGTGGCCGCGACGATCGGCGTGAACGCGGTGCGCGTCAGCCGGTAGACGCCCCACGCCAAAAGCAGGAACGAGACGATCGCGCAGAGCACCTCCAGCCGCAGCGCCGCGTTGCCGAAGATCGAGATGACGGTGCCGAAGGCGACGGCCAGCGGGTGTTCGGTCGGCGCGTCGTAGGCCGTGAACGACGGCAGCTGGCCGTGCAGCAGCTCCCGCCCCCAGAGCAGGTAGTACTCGGTGTCATAGATCGGGTAGGTCGGGATCGCCAGGAAGCCGATCAGCGCGGTGATGCTCATCGCCGCGAAGGTCAGCTTCGCCCATGTCGAGGCGGGCACGGCGAGCAGCCGCACGACCCAGTCTGGCCGGGGACCGTTCCCGGTGGGCGTCGGACGTTCCATCGAGCAGGAGACGACCACAGAGATCGAGCGCTGGCGGCGGACTTGGCGGCCCCTCGCTTCTCTGGGATACTGGGCCGCCAGTTTACGGCACCGTCGTGGACGGAACGCGCGGACGGCACCGCACACGATGAAGCTGATCATCCAGATCCCCTGCAAGGACGAGGCCGAGCAACTCCCGGCGACGCTTGCCGACCTCCCGCGCGAGTTGCCGGGATTCGAGTCGATCGAGTGGCTCGTGATCGATGACGGATCGACCGACTCGACGATCGCCGTGGCGCGCGAACACGGCGTCGAGCACATCGTCCGCCTGACCAACAACAAGGGGCTTGCCAGCGCATTCCAGGCCGGCATGGACGCGGCGCTCAAGCTCGGCGCCGACGTGATCGTCAACACCGACGCCGACAACCAGTACCGCGGTGCGGACATCGCCAAGCTCGTCGAGCCGATCGTCGCCGGAAGCGCCGACATGGTGATCGGCGACCGCGACGTGCTCTCGATCGACCATTTCTCGCCGCTCAAGAAGCGCCTGCAGCGGCTCGGCTCGCGGGTCGTGCGCGCGGCCTCCTCAACCAGCGTTCCCGACACGACCTCCGGCTTCCGCGCCTACAACCGCGAGGCGGCGCTGCAGATCATGATCGTCTCGCGCTTCACCTACACGCTGGAGTCGATCATCCAATCCGGCAAGCAGCTCGTCGCAATCGACCACGTCCCGATTCGCACCAATCCGCGAACGCGGGAGTCCCGGCTGTTTCCCTCGATGTGGTCCTACGTGCGCCGCAACGCGGTCTCGATCTTCCGCATCTACGCCCAGTACGAGCCGCTGCGCGTGTTCCTGACGGCCGCCGCGGTGCTCGGGCTCGCCGCGCTCGGAGTCTGGACGCGGTTCGCCGTCGCCTACATCCAGGGCAAGGGAAGCGGCCATGTCCAGTCGCTGATCCTCGGGGCCGTGCTGTTCAACGCGGCGGTCGTACTCGCCGCGCTCGGGGTGATCGGCGACCTGCTCAGCGCGCAGCGCACGATGATCCAACGCACCCACGAACGGGTGCGGCGGATCGAGCTGAAGCTCGGCATCGAGCCCTCGCACTACGAGGCGCTCACCGCCGAGCCGCGCACGCCTCAGGCGCAGGCGGCGGAGCCGACGGCCGCGCCGCCGCTCCCGGCGGAGGCACCGGGGCAGGGCGAGCTGCCCCCCGGCCACGCCAACGGGCAGCCGAGCGAGCTGCCGGCAGCGGACGAGGCGAACCCGTGACCGCCGTCACGCGGTCAGCCGACGGCACCGTCACCGGCAACACCTACGACAAGTACAACGCGCGAAACCCGGTCGCGCGGCTGCTGATGCGCGGCTTCGAGCGCAACCTCGACGACCTGTTCGCCTCCGCGGCACCCGAATCGCTGCTCGACGTCGGCTGCGGCGAGGGCGTGCTGACCCAGCGCTGGGCGACCGCGATCGCGCCGCGACGGGTCGTCGGCATCGACCTCGACGACCCGCTGCTCGCCGCCGAGTGGGCGCTGCGGCAGGCGCCGAACCTGACCTACATCGCGCAGCGTGCCGAGCAGCTTCCGTTCGCCGACAACGAGTTCGATCTCGCCACGGCCGTCGAGGTGCTCGAGCACGTCCCCGATCCCGCGCACACGATCGCCGAGATGGCCCGCTGCGCCGCCCGCCACGTGCTGATCTCGGTCCCCTGCGAACCGCTCTGGCGCGCCGTCAACATGGCCCGCGGGGCCTACTGGCGCGAGCTCGGCAACACGCCGGGCCACGTCAACCATTTCTCGAAGTCGGCGATCGTCTCGCTGTGCGCACGACACGGTGAGGTGATCGAGACCCGCTCGCCGTTCCCCTGGACGATGGTGCTTGTCCGAGTCTGAGCGGGGCACGCGCTCCTACGCCAGCGGCGCGCGGATGCTGTCGATCGGGATCGCCTCGACCGGCGTCCTGACCTTCGCCTACTTCGCGATCGCCAGCCACGTGCTCGGCACGCACCAGCGGTCGCGCTACGACAGCATCGCCGAGCTGTGGTCGGTGATGTTCGTGATCATCTGCGTGATCTACCGGCCGATCGAGCAGTTGCTCTCGCGGACGATCGCCGACCGCCGCGCGCGCGGCATCGAACACCATCCGATGCGCGTGCCGATCTCGATCCAGGGGACCTTTGCGCTGGCGTTCCTCGCTGTCGCGCTGCCCCTGCACGACACCCTCGCGCACGGCGTGTTCCACTCGGTCACGCTCTACTGGATCCTCGTCGTCGGCATCCTCGCCTACGCGGCGAGCTACTTCGCGCGCGGCTGGCTCGCCGGCCACAAGTACTTCGCGCTCTACGGCGGCCTGGTCTTCATGGAGTCGGCGTCGCGGCTCGCGTTCGCGCTCGCCGCGGCGGTCGGGATCTCACACGGGCAGTCGGCGATCGCGCTCGGCATCGCCGCCGCGCCGTTCGTCTCGCTGGTCGTCGTCCCGGCCGCCTTCGCGAGCCGCGCGCAGCGCTCCGGCCCGCCGGTGAGCTTCGCCGACGCGGCGCTGGAGGGACCGGCCGCGGAGGGAATCGAGGAGGCCTCGAGCGATCTTTCGATCCGCCGTGGCGGCCGCTTCGCAATCTCGGTGGCCGGGATCCAGCTCGCGGAGCAGACACTGCTCAACGCGGCGGTGCTGACCGTCGCCGCGACGACCCTGGCGGCTCGTCACCTGACCGGCACGGTCTTCGACCTGCTGCTGATCACGCGCGCGCCGCTGCAGCTGTTCCAGGCGATCCAGACCTCGCTGCTGCCGCACCTCGCCGGGCTCGAGGTGACCGCCGGTCGCGCGGCGTTCGGCCGCGCGATTCGCATCACGGTGCTCGCGATCCTCGGGTTCGCGCTGGCGGTCGCGCTCGGCCTGCTGGCCGTCGGTCCGTTCGCGATGCACCACGTGTTCGGCTACGACTACCCCTACGACCGCTTCGGGCTCGCGCTGATCGCGGTCGGCATGGGGCTGCATCTGTGCGCCGGCGCGCTCAACCAGGCCGCGCTCGCCCGGGGGCAGGCTGCGCGCGCCGCGGCGCTCTGGCTGCTCGCGGCGGCGCTGTTCGTCGGCTGGATGCTGCTCGGGGTCGTCGCCGACCAGGTCCTGCGCACCGAGCTCGGCTACGCCGGCGCCGCTGGGCTGCTCGCGCTGGCGCTGACGGCGCTCTACCGCCGCGGGTCCCCGACCGCCTCGGCCAGCGCGACGTAGGCGGCCGCCGGGTCGCTCGCGCCGAACACGGCGCTGCCGGCGACGAACACGCCGGCCCCCGCGGCGCGGGCGCGCGTCCCCGTCTCCACCTCGATGCCGCCGTCGACCTCGAGCGCGACACCCCCGCGCAGCAGGCTCCGCGCTCGCTCGAGCCGGCCGATCGAGGCCTCGATGAAGGTCTGGCCGCCCCAGCCCGGGTTGACGGTCATGCAGAGCGCCAGATCGACCTTGTCGGCAACCTCGGCGTAGATCTCGAGCGGCGTCGACGGGCACACCGCAAGCCCGGCCGCGAGCCCGGCATCGCGGATCAGCGACAGCGCGTAGTCGACGTGGGGCGTCGCCTCCGCGTGCAGCGTGATCAGATCGGCTCCGGCCCGCGCGAACTCGGCGATCTGGTGTTCCGGCCGTTCGATCATCAGATGGACCTCGAGCAGCGCTCCCGCCGCCCCGATCCGCTCGCGCAGCGCCGCGACGACCAGCGGGCCCATCGTGATCGGCGGCACGAAGTGCCCGTCCATCACATCGACGTGGATCACGCGGGCGCCGGCGTCGAGCACCTCCTGGACCTGCTCGCCGAGTCGATCGAAATCGGCGGAGAGGATCGACGGCGCGACCCGCGGCACGCTCATCAGCTCGGGTGTCATATCTCGCGCAGCATGCTGCCGCCGCAGACGTTGCACATCACGATCGCGGTGCTGGCCATCCGCACGATCGTCGAGTGCTCGCCACAGTTGGGGCACACCGACACCAGTTCGAACCGATGCAGGCAGTAGACGCAGCGGTAGCGTCCCGGCAGGTTCGTCGGGCGCAGCCACGGCTCGCCGCAGTTCGGGCAGCCCGGGCCGAGTTCGGACTCTTCGCTCATCGTGCGGCCGCTCGCTCAGGATTCGCGCGCCAGTGCGGCGACGAAGAAGCCGTCGCTGCCCTGCACGTGGCCGAGCGCCAGCAGCTGGTCGCGGGCATGCGGGTGCGCCCATGCCGGGTGGCGACGCTGCAGGTCGATCGCTGAGAACTCCGGGTGGGCATCGAGGAACGCTCCGATTTGGTGCTCGTTCTCGGCCGCCGAGATCGTGCACGTCGAGTAGACAAGCGTGGCACCCGGCCCACACGCGGCGGCCGCCGCGGACAATAGCCGGGCCTGCTGCTCGGCGAGCGACTGCAGCGCGCCGGGCGAGGCGCGCCAGCGCAGGTCGGGGCGTGATTGCAGCGTCCCCAGCCCCGAGCATGGGGCGTCGAGGAGCACGCGCGCGAAGCGGTCGCCGGCGCGTCGCGAACGCGTCGCGTCGCCGACCTCGACGGTCACGATCTCGGCGCCCATGCGCAGCGCCGTCTGCTGCAGCGCCCGCGCCCGGCCGGCGTGGCGCTCGACCGCGACGATCGCTCCGCGGCCTCCCATCAGCGCCGCGAGATGCGTCGTCTTGGCTCCCGGAGCCGCACACAGATCGAGCACCCGCTCGCCGGCGGCCGCGCCGAGGCAATGGCCGACGATCATCGACGCCCGCGACTGCGGCATCAGCCTCCCCGCGCGCCACAGCTTCGAGCCGTGGGCATCGAAGGGCCCGAGCGCCAGCACCGCCTCGGGCGGCTCGCCCGGCACCGCCGTGGCGACGCCCTGCGACTCGAGCGCCGTCGCGAGCGCCGCCGCGTCGCCGCGCAGCGTGTTGGCGCGCAGCGAGTTCTCGGCCGGCTCGTTGGCGCGCGCGAGCAGCGCCCGCGTCGCATCGCCGCCGAGCGCCTGCCACCACAGATCGACGATCCAGCGCGGCATCGAGTGAGCGATCGAGGCGCCCCCCGGATCGTCGTCGCGAAGCGCCGCCAGCAGCGCCGGACCCTCGCGCGAGATCCGGCGCAGCACGGCGTTGACGAGCGCGTGGCCGTGTGCGGACTTCGCCAGCTCGACGGCGTCGTTGACCACGGCGTGCGGAGCGCTGTCGGCGAAGCACAGCTCGTAGCAGCCCAGCCGCAGCGCCGCGAGCAGCGGCGCGTCGATCTTCGCGACAGCGCGCCCGGAGGCCTGCTCGATCAGGTGGTCGAGCGTCAGCATGCGCTGCACCGAGCCGTAGGCGAGGCGCATCGCGGGCCCGCGGTCGCGCCCCCGCAGCGCCACCGCGGCACGGTGAAACGCGCGGTCGGTGAACGCCCCCTGCTCGAAGGTGCGCCGCAGCACGAGGTAGGCCGCGAGGCGCGCCTCAGACGGCATGACCGCGCAGGTAGGACGCGGTGTCCATCGCGCGCCGCCCCGGCGGGCGCACGCGCAGCAGCTCGAGCGTCCCAGGCGTCGCGCCGAAGTACAGGCGCCCGTCTTCGGCCGCCAGCACGCCGGGCGGCGTCGGGCGGTCCGCCACACGCGCCGCCTCGACGCCCAGGCCGTCGGCCAGCCGCGCACCGATGTGCGGGTGCAGCGCGCGCACCTGCCGCTCGAGTGACTCGGCCGTCCGCTGGGGGTCGAGCTCACGGTCGGCCGCGGCGAGCTTCTCGGCGTAGCTGACGCCGGCGGGGTCCTGGGCGAGGTATTCGCGTGGGCCGCCGAGCGCCTGCACCAGCACCGCCGCGCCGAGCGCCGCGAGGCGGACGCTCAGCGTCCCGTAGTCGTCCTGCGGGGCGATCGCGAGGCTCTCGCGCCGGCACACCGGTCCGGCGTCGAGCTCCTCGACCAGCCGCATGATCGAGACCCCCGTCTCGGCGTCGCCCGCCATGATCGCCCGCTCGATCGGCGCCGCGCCGCGCCAGCGCGGCAACAGCGAGGGATGCACGTTGACGATCTCATAGCGCGACAGCAGCGGCTCGCGCACGATCGCCCCGTAGGCGCAGAGCACGATCAGATCCGGCGCCAGCGCCTCGATCTCGCCGGCGGCGTCCTCCAGGCGGGCTGGCTCGACCACGCGCAGACCCAGCTCGCGAGCCGCGGTCGCGACCGGCGTCGGCGCGACGCGCCGCCCGCGTCCCCTGGGCGCCGGCGGCCGTGTGACGACCAACAGCGGGCGCAACTGCGGCGCGGCGGCGGAGAGCACGCGCTCGGCAAACCCCGATGTGCCGATGTAGACGGTCTTCACTCGTCGCGCTGGCGATCACGCCAGCTGCGCATCGCATCGCGCCGCTGCGCCTTGCTCGTGCGGTCGAGCATCAGCACGCCGTCGAGGTGATCGATCTCGTGCGCCAGCACGCGTGCCTCGAGCCCCGAGGCCTCGATCGTCAGCGCCGAGCCGTACTCGTCGGCGGCGGCGACGCGCAGGTGCACGAAGCGCTCGACATCGACACGGATTCCGGGGATGCTCAGGCAGCCCTCCTCGAGCGTCTCGACCTCCTCGCCGTGCCACTCGACCTGGGGGTTGACGAGCGCGACGGTCGGGCTGTCGGGCTCGACCCGGTAGACGAGCACGCGCGCGAGCATGCCGACCTGGGTCGCCGCGAGCCCGACGCCCATCGCGCCGTCCATCACGTCGCGCATCCAGTCGACCTCCTCGCGCAGACGCGCGTCGAACGTCGACACCGGGAGCGCCCGCGTCCGCAGCACCGGATCGTCGAGCTTGCGGATCTTCGCGAGCGCGGCCTCACGCCGCTCGCGCTCCTCGGCGGATTCGGGCTCTACTTCGCGCTCTTCGAGGACTTCCTCGGCCATGGCCAAAGTCTACGGAGCGGTCGCCGCGCGTCTCACTGCGGATCGACGTCGACGCTGACCGCCGCCTCGCGGTGCTGCGGCTGCGCCAGCGCCGCCGTCACCGCGGCCACCGCGGCGCCCCGGTCGGTCGCCTTGATCACGATCTGCGCCCGCTCGCGCCCGCGCAGGCGAAACAGCGGCGCCGGGCCGAGGATCTGGGCGTCGGGCAGCGTGAGCCGCGCCCGCAGTTCGCGCGCGGCCTGGAGCGCGAGCTCCTCGCGCAGGCTCGAGCAGACGATCCGCACAAGCTCCCCGTACGGGGGGTAGCGCAGCGCCTCGCGGCGGCGCAGCTCGCCCTCGAGGAACCCGATGCTGTCGTGGCTCGCTGCGGCGATGATGCTGCGCGCCGTCGGTGCCAGCGTCTGCACGAGCACCCGGCCGCTGCCGCCGCCGCGCCCGGCGCGGCCGGCGAGCTGGGCGACCAGCGCGAAGGTGCGCTCCTCGGCGCGGAAGTCGGGGAAGCGCAGCGTCGCGTCGGCGTCGAGCACCACGCCGAGGCCCACGCCGTCGAAGTCATGTCCCTTGGCCACCATCTGGGTGCCGATCAGCACCCCGGCGGCGGCGCGCTCGAAGCCTGCGAGCACCGCGCCCGCGCGTCCGCGGCCGGCCGCCACGTCGGCATCCAGGCGGAAGATCGGGTAGTCGGCGCCGCCGAGCGCGGCGACCAGCTCGTGCTCGAGCCGCTCGGTGCCCAGGCCATGGCGCGCCACGCTCCCCGAGCCGCAGGCGTCGCAGCACTCGGGCACGCGCTCTCGATGGCCGCAGTGATGGCAGCTGATCACCCCCTCGGCGCGGTGCAGCACCAGCGCGACGTCGCAGTCCGGGCAGCCCCAGACCTTTGCGCACGAGCGGCAGGAGAGGAAGTTCGACCAGCCGCGGCGGTTCAGCAGCACGATCGCCTTGCCGCCGGCGCGGCGCAGCTCGCCGAGGGCCGCGGCGGTCCGCTCGTGCAGCGCCCCGCGCACGCCGCACATGTCGAGCACCTCGACCGACGGCAGCTCGCTGCCGTCGGCGCGCGCCGGCAGCGCGAGCCGGCGCAGCCGCGCGAAGCTCTCCGGGCGCGGCGTCGCGCTCCCGGCCAGCAGCACGGCGCCGGCCTGCGCGGCCCGGTGCGCCGCGACATGCCGCGCGTCGTAGCGCGGATCACCCTCGTGCTTGTAGGACGGATCGTGCTCTTCGTCGATGACGATCAGCCCGAGATCGTCGATCGGGGCGAACACGGCAGAACGCGGGCCGACGCAGATCCTGGCCTCCCCGCGCCGCATCCGCATCCACTCGTCATAGCGCTCTCCGGCGCTGAGCCGCGAGTGCGCGACCGCGACGGTGTCGCCGAAGCGCTCCACGAAGCGTCCCACCGTCTGGGGCGTGAGCCCGATCTCGGGGACCAGCACGATGACCCCGCGCCCCTGGGCGAGCGCCGCCTCGGCGGCGCGCAGGTAGACCTCGGTCTTCCCGGACCCGGTCACGCCGTGCAGCAGCAGCTGCTCCAGGCGCCGTGCCGCGATCGCCGCCTGCAGCGACTCGAGCGCCCGGCGCTGATCGGCGTTCAGCGCCAGCGGCCCGTCGCGCCGCGCGCCCACCGCCGTGTGCACCGGCGCCCGCGCGAGCGCGCGGTGGCTCAGCCGCAGCAGCCCGCGCGCCTCGAGCCGCCGCAGCGTTCCGTGCGCCGCGCCGGTCGCCGCCACCGGCGTCGCGCCGACCGCCGGGAGGCGCTCCAGCACCGCCCGCTGCACCGCCGTCAGGCGAACCCCGGCCGACGGCGCCTCGCGCCCGGCCGCCGTCAGCTCTGCGACCAGGCGCGCCAGCCCGTGGACGCCGCTGCTGGCCCCCGGCGGCAGGACCAGCGAGAGCGCTCGCGCCGGCGTCGAGCAGTACTCGATCGCGATCCAGCCGGCCAGCTCGACCAGATCGACCGGCACGTCCGCCTCGACGGCGCGGCGCGGTGCGAGCAACCGCTCGTCCGCGACCGCGCTGGCGTCGGTCAGCCCGACGACCACTCCCAGCAGCTCTCGCCGCCCGAAGGGCACGACGAGCATCGAGCCGACGCCGACGCTGTCGCGCATCTCTTCGGGCAGGGCGTAGTCGAACGGCCCACGGAGCGCGCGCGCGCTGGTGAGCGGCTCGACCTGAGCGATCGAGGCCACCGTCGCAGACTAGAGCGCGGTGCGGTCGTTTTAGAGTCCTGCGGCGGTTTGGAGGGTTTGTGCTTTGTTGGTGTGTTCCCAGGTGAAGTTGGGGTGTTCGCGGCCGAAGTGGCCGTAGGCGGCGGTTGCTTGGTAGATTGGGCGGTGGAGTTGGAGTTCTTCGCGGAAGGCGCCGGGGCGTAGGTCGAAGTGTTCGTCGATCAGTTTGGTGATGTGTTCGGGTGCGATGGTGTGGGTGCCGAACGTTTCGACCATGACCGAGACGGGGTGCGCGACACCGATGGCGTAGGCGACCTGGACCTCGAGGCGGCTCGCGAGGCCGGCCGCGACGCAGTTCTTCGCGACCCAGCGCGCCGCGTACGCTGCTGAGCGGTCTACCTTCGAGGGGTCTTTGCCACTGAATGCGCCGCCGCCGTGGCGGGCCATCCCGCCGTAGGTGTCGACGATGATCTTGCGCCCGGTCAACCCGCAATCGCCCATCGGTCCGCCGATCACGAACCGCCCCGTCGGATTGACCAAAAACGCCTTGCGCAAGGCGACCGGATCGTAGAGCCCTTCGGGCAGCACGGCGGTCACGACGTGCTCCCACAGATCACCCTTGATCTGGGACTGCGAATCAACGGACTCAGCATGCTGGGTCGAGATCAACAACTTCTCAACCCCGACCGGCCGGCCCCCCTCATAGCGCACACTGACCTGCGTCTTGCCATCCGGGCGCAAATACCCAAGCGTCCCATCCTTCCGCACCTGCGCGAGCCGCTCGGCCAGGCGGTGCGCCAACGCGATCGGCAACGGCATCAACTCCGCCGTCTCATCACACGCGTACCCGAACATCATCCCCTGATCGCCCGCCCCCGCCACGTCAAGCTCATCGCCCGACCCCGACGACCGCCGCTCGAACGCCTGACTCACGCCCTGCGCGATATCCGGCGACTGACGATCAATCGTCGAGATCACCGCACACGTCTCACAATCAAACCCAAACGCCGCATCGTCATACCCAATCGCCCGCACCGTCTCGCGCGCGACCAACGGAATATCGACAAACGTCGACGTCGTAATCTCCCCCGCCACCACCACCAACCCCGTCGTCACCAACGTCTCACACGCCACCCGCCCATACGGATCATCCCTCAGCACCGCATCCAACACCCCATCCGACACCTGATCCGCAATCTTATCCGGATGCCCCTCCGTCACCGACTCCGACGTAAACAAAAACCCACCAACACCCATACACACCTCCCACCAGACACCCAACACAACACACACCAACCACAACCACACCAACAACCCGAACTACACCACCACCGAACGCGAGCCGCGCTCGACGAAATCGATCACCAGCGGGACGCCATCGAGCGCGTAGCGCTCACGCATCCGGTTCTCCACGTAATAGGCGTAATCACGCGTGACCCGCGTGCGCGAGTTCACCTGTATCGCGAAGCGCGGCGGGCGCGTGCCGATCTGTGCCATGTAGATGAGTTTCAGGCGATGCCCCTGCTTGGCGGGCGGCTGGCGGGCCTGCACCGTCTCGCCGAGGAAGCGGTTCAGCTCGGGCGTCGGGATCCGCGCCGCGCGGCGGTCGCCGAGGGTGATCGATTCGGAGAGCAGCCGCGTCACGTTGCGCCCGGTCGTCGCGGACACCGTCAGGACCCGCGGCCGCTGGCGCAGTTTCTCGGCAACCCGACCGCGCTCGTGGTCGAGGTCGAGCATCTCCGCCGCCACGTCCCATTTGTTCAGCACGACGAGCGTCGCGCAGTCACTGCGCATCGCCAGGTCCGCGACACGCAGATCCTGGGCGGTCACGCCGTCGCGCGCGTCGCAGACCACCAACGCCACGTCGGCCCGCTCCGCGGCGCGCTGGGAGCGCAGCGTCGTGTAGTACTCGACCGACTCGCTGACCTTCGACTGGCGACGCATCCCAGCCGTGTCGACGATCACCAGGCGACGTCCGTCGACGAGCAGCGGCAGGTCGATCGCATCGCGCGTCGTCCCGGCCTCGTCGGCCACGATCACGCGCTGCTCGCCGGCGAAGCGATTGACGAGCGAGGACTTGCCGACGTTCGGGCGTCCGATCACCGCGAGGCGGATCGTGTCGTCGTCGAGCGCGGGGCCGTGCTCGACGGCCGGCAGCAGGGCGACCAGCCGGTCGAGCAGATCCCCCGTGCCGAGCCCGGCGGTCGCGGATACGGCGACCGGCTCGCCCAGGCCGAGGGCGTGGAATTCGGCGGCGAGCGGGATCTCCGCGACTGTGTCGCACTTGTTTGCCACGACGAGCACGGGCGTACGCCCGCGCCGCAGCAGGTCCGCGATCTCATGCTCGCCCGGCCGCGCTCCGGCGCGCGCGTCGACGACGAGCATCGCGACATCGGCGTCCGCCAGGCCCGCCTGCGCCTGCTCGCGGATCGAGCCCGCCAGCGGGTCGCGGTCGGCGAAGTCGACACCGCCGGTGTCGATCAGCGTGAAGGTCCGCCCGTTCCATTCGCAGTCGAGCTCCTTGCGGTCGCGCGTGATCCCCGGCCGCGCGTGCACGATCGCCTCCCGCGAGCCCGTCAGGCGGTTGACCAGCGACGATTTGCCGACGTTCGGGTAGCCGACGACCGCGACCTTTGCGGCGCCCTCGATGACCGCCATCAGCCTCCGGCCGTGCGCGACGCCGACGCCCAGCGGCCCGCCTCGCGGATCGCTGCGCGGTCCGCATGATGGCTGCAGGGCCGGTTGGTCATCCCCACCAGCATAGCCAGCGCCCGCCGGGCGCCCGTTGCCCGGCGGGCGCGTCCGCGTCACGTCCTCAACGCTCGCGCGGCTCCTTCGCCGCCCGCACGAGCGCCACGATCCGCGCCACCACCTCGCCGGCATCGAGGTCGCTGGTGTCCACCACCACCGCGTCGGGCGCCGCTTCGAGCGGCGAATGCTCGCGCTCGCGATCGCGGGAGTCGCGCGCCCGCAGTTCGGGCAGCACCTCGGCGGGATCGGCTCCCAGCTCGTGTGCGCGGCGCGCCGCGCGGGCGGCGTCGCTGGCGTCCAGGAACACCTTGACGGCGGCATCCGGCGCCACCACGGTGCCGATGTCGCGCCCCTCGGCGACCCAGTCGCCGCTTGCCAGGAGCTCTCGCTGGCGGGCCACGAGCGCCGAGCGCACCGCCGGATCGGCGGCGACCAGCGAGGCCCGCGCCGAGACCGTCGGGCTGCGAATGGCATGGGTCACGTCGCGACCGTCGAGTAGCACGCGCTCCCCGAGCGAGATCTCGAGCCGGGCGGCGTGCTCGGCCGGGCTGTGGGCCGGATCCTCGATGCTCGCGAGGGCGACGCAGCGGTACATCGCGCCGCTGTCGAGGTAGCTGAACCCGAGCGCGGCAGCCGCGCCGCGGGCGACCGTCGACTTGCCGGCCCCCGCGGGCCCGTCGATCGCGACGATCATCCGCTCAGCCGCGTCAGGTCGTCGACGAATCCCGGGTAGGACACCGCCGCGGCTTCGAGCCCGACCACCTCGACCCCCTCGCGCGAGCAGAGGCCGGCGATCGCGCCGAGCATCGCCAGCCGGTGATCGCCGTACGAGCGCAGCACGCCGCCCCGCAGGCCGCCGCTGCCGCGCACGACGAAGCCGTCGTCGGTCGCCTCGATCGCGGCGCCGAGCGCAGCGAGCCCCTCGACGACGGTGGCGATCCGGTCGGTCTCCTTGACGCGCAGCTCCTGCGCTCCGCGGACCACGGTGTCGCCGTCGGCGAAGCAGCCGAGCAGAGCGACGAGCGGGAGCTCGTCGATCGCCTGCGCGATCTCGGCCGGCTCGACCACCACGCCGCGCAGCGCGGCATGGCTGATCTCGAGTGTCGTCGTCGGCTCCTCGGCTGTCGGCGGCGAGCCCGGCAACTCGATCGCGCCCTCGACCGCCGCGCCCATGCGCCGGGCGATCTCGATGAAACCGGTGCGGGTCCAGTTGGCGGCCACGTTGAGGATCCGCACGCTGGAGCCCTCGACCAGCGTCGCGGCCGCGATCAGGAAGGCCGCCGAGCTCGGGTCGCCCGGCACCCGCATCGCTCCCAGCTCGACGGCGTCCGGCGGGCGCACCGTCGTCGTCATGCCGGCGCGGCGCAGATCGACGCCGACCGAGAGCATCATCCGCTCGGTGTGATCGCGGCTGGCCGCGGGTTCGATCACGCTCGTTGGCCCCTCGGCGAGCAGCCCCGCGATCAGCACCGCGGACTTGACCTGGGCGCTGGCGACCGCCGTGCGGTACTCGATTCCCCTCAGCCGCCCGCCGTGTACCGTCAGCGGTGTGTGACGTCCGTCGCGGGCCTCGATCCCGGCCCCCATCCGGGCCAGCGGAATCGCGATCCGGTCAACCGGGCGGCGGCGAATCGACTCGTCGCCGTCGAGTGTGAACGACCGGCCCTGCTGCCCCGCGAGCCACCCCGGAAGCAGCCGCAGCAGCGTGCCTGAGTTCTGGACGTCGATCACGCGGCCCGGTTCCCGGGCGCCGGGCAGCCCGACGCCGCGCACGAGCACCGCATCGCCGGCGATCTCGACCTCCGCGCCCAGCAGGCGGATGGCCTCGAGTGTCGCCAGCGTGTCCGCCGCCCGCAGATAGCCCTCGATCCGCGCCTCGCCGGACGCCATCGCCGCGAACAGCGCCGCTCGGTGCGAGATCGACTTGTCGGCCGGCGCCGTCAGCGTCCCCCGCAACCCGCGCGACGCCGGCGCAAAGCGCCCGGCGAGCGTCGTCATCGGTCCCCCTGCCGACACGGACCCGGCACGCTTTCCGGGGCGTGCACCCTCACGCCCGGGCCACCGGGATCGCCAGCGCGGTGATCAGCTCGACCGCCCGCTGCGCCTGCTCCTCGCCGCGGATCCACAGGGCCACGACGCCCTGGTTTCCGTCGCGCGACGGTGACAGCGCCATGTCGACGATGTTGATGCCGGCGCGCCCGAGCGCCAGCGCGATCTCGGCGACGACCCCGGGACGGTCCGCCACCGCCGCGCGCAGTTCGTGGACCGCGCCGCCCGCGAGCCCCGCGCCGAGCAGCGCGTCGCGGTCGACGCGCGCCGCGTCGTTCCAACGCTCGATCGCCGGCCGGTCCGCGCGCGCGAGCGCGTCGCGGACCTCGTGCAGCCGTGTCTGCGTTTCGTCGATCAGCGCGACGATCGCGTCGCGGTTGGAGAGATAGATGTCCGGCCAGATCGTCGCGCTGGCGCCGGCGACGCGGGTCGCATCGCGGAAGCTCGGACCGGTCGCCGGCACCTCTTCGCCGTCGGCCAGCAGGCGCGCGGCCTGCCCGACCAAGACGTTGGCGAAGACGTGCGGCAGGTGCGACACGCTCGCCATCACACGGTCGTGGACCGCAGCGTCGATGGCGGCCGGTTGCGCGCCGATTCCCACGAGCGCCTTGTGCAGCCGCTCGTAGAGCGCGCCCGACGTCGCCGGCCCCGGCGTCAGATACCACGTCGCGCCGTCGAACAGGTCGGTCCGCGCGTGCTCGACACCGGAGGTCTCGGCACCGGCGAGCGGATGTCCACCGATGAAGCGCGGATCATCGCGATCACCGACGATCGCCCGCTTGGTCGACCCGACGTCGCTCACCGCACAGTCGCCCGGTGCCGCGGCGAGCACGGCGTCCAGGGCCCCGGCGAGCGCGCTCACCGGGGCCGCGACGAACACCAGCTCGGCCTCCGCGACGGCGTCGGCCAGGCTCGCTGCGACCGCCTCGACGGCCCCCCGCTCGAGCGCCAGGGCGCCGACGCCGGCGTCCGGGTCGAAGCCGACGACGCTCGCGCCCAGGCGCGCGCGCGTCGCCAGCCCGATCGAGCCGCCGATCAGCCCGACCCCGACGACTGCGACCTTCACGCGTTGCTGAACGCTTTGCCGGCGACGGCCGCAGCGCGCTCGACGAGGGCTGCGTACTCGGCGAACTCATCCGCGCGGAGCGCCTGCGGTCCGTCGCATATCGCCTCCTCGGGATTCGGGTGCACCTCGACGATGATCCCGTCGGCTCCGGCGGCCGCCGCGGCGAGCGACAGCGGCTCGATCAGATCGCGCCGCCCGGCGGCGTGGCTCGGGTCGACCACCACCGGGAGATGCGAGAGCTGCTTGAGGACCGGCACGGCCATCAAGTCGAGGGTGAAGCGATAGGCGGTCTCGAAGGTGCGAATGCCGCGCTCGCAGAGGATCACCTTCTCGTTGCCCTCCTTGAGGATGTACTCCGCCGCCATCAGCAGCTCCTCGAGCGTCGCCGAGAACCCGCGCTTGAGCAGGACCGGGCAGCCGCTGCGGCCGACCTCGGCGAGCAGCGTGTAGTTCTGCATGTTGCGCGCGCCGATCTGGAGCACGTCGGCGACCTCGAGCACCGGCTCCAGGTCGCGGACGTCCATCAGCTCGGTGACGATCGGCATGCCGTAGGTCTCCTTGGCCTCGGCCAGCAGCCGCAACCCCTCCTGCCCGAGCCCCTGGAAGGCGTAGGGCGAGGTTCGCGGCTTGTAGGCGCCGCCGCGGAACATCGCCGCGCCGGCGTCTTTGACGACGCGCGCGGTCTCGAGCACCTGCTCGCGGGACTCGACGGTGCACGGCCCGGCGATCAGCGCGAAGTGCTCGCCGCCGATGCGGCGTCCGCCGATCTCGAACACCGAGCGTTCGCCGTTGCGCAGCTGTGCCGACGACAGCTTGTAGGGCTTCAGGATCGGCACCACCTGCGAGACACCGGGAGCGCCCTCCAGCTCGAGCCGCGCGACGTGCTCGCGGTCACCGATCGCGCCGATCACGGTGACCTCCTCGCCCTTCGAGACGTGCGCCCGCGCGCCGACGCTGCGGACGCGCGCGAGGACGTGCTCGATCTCCTCCTGCGTCGCGTTCGGTTTCATGACGATCATCATCGGTGGGGTCCTTTCAAAGTTCGCCTGGAAGCTTAAACGGGAGCCGGCGAAGCGTGAACGGCACGTTTCGCGGCGATGAGGGCGGCGCCCGGGCCCGAGGGCCAGTCTTGCCGGAGCGGCGCGCCCGCTCGCGGCGGGCGCAGGTCCGGGCGCCTAGCTAAATCGCCAGGCGGAGGCGTAGTACGAGTAGGCAGCGACCAGCGCGACGCACGGGGCGCTCGCGGAGCTCATCGATCGGTCGGCTGCGTCACGCATCTCGGCAATGTGTAGCAGATCCCGGGTGCTGCGCGCGACGGCGGGCGACCGTCGCCGGCGAGCGCCCGCCCGCGCTACATCGGCAGTCTCAGCCTCCGGTAACCGCAGCGCGGGGGTCGCCGCGCCGCGACGGCACTCTAGAGCTTCCCCCGCCGTGCGTGTTTGGCGCGACCGGGCGCCGCGGGCGGCTGCGGCGGTTGACCTCGGCAGCGCCATCAACTACCTTGGTCGGGTACATGCCGCGCTCCGGCTCGGCCCGGAAAACGCGGGGTCGTCGCTGCTGATCGCGCCAGCGCCTGCTCGCTTCTTGCTCCGCCGTCCAGGTCGTCGCGGAACTACACACCGAGAAAGGACAGCGATGGCGGTTACAGATCACACAGATCGCACCGAGGAGCGCGTTCGCGCGTTCATTGCGAATCCCGGGAAGCTGCTGATCGACGGCGAGTGGGTGGCGGCCGCGTCCGGCCGGACCTTCGACACGATCAATCCCGCCACCGAGGAGAAGCTCGCCGAGGTCGCCTACGGCGAGAAGGAGGACATCGACCGCGCCGTGCGCGCGGCGCGGCAGGCGTTCGCCTACGACTCGCCCTGGCGGCGGATGTCTCCGTCGGCGCGCGGCAAGCTGATCTGGCGCATCGGCGACCTGATCGAGGAGCACGTCGAGGAGCTCGCGATGCTCGAGTCGCTCGACAACGGCAAGCCGCTGGGCGTCGCCCGCGTGGCTGACGTACCGCTCGCGGCCGACCTGTTCCACTACATGGCGGGCTGGCCGACGAAGATCCTCGGAGACACCACGCCGATCTCGGCGCCCGGTGAATACCTTTCCTACACGCTGCGCGAGCCGGTCGGCGTCGTCGGCCAGATCATCCCCTGGAACTTCCCGCTGCTGATGGCGGCCTGGAAGCTCGGCCCGGCGCTGGCGACCGGCTGCACGGTCGTCTTGAAACCGGCTGAGCAGACGCCGCTTTCGGCGCTCTACCTCGGCGAGTTGCTGCTCGAGGCCGGCCTCCCCGGCGGCGTCGTCAACATCGTCACGGGCTTCGGCGACGCCGGCGCGGCGCTCTCCGGCCACGACGACGTCGACAAGGTTGCCTTCACCGGCTCGACCGAGGTCGGCAAGCTGATCGTCGGCGCGGCCGCCGGCAATCTCAAGAAGGTGTCACTGGAGCTCGGCGGCAAGTCACCGAACGTGGTGTTCGCCGACGCCGACATCGACGCCGCCGTGATCGGTGCCGCCAACGGGATCTTCTTCAACCACGGGCAGTGCTGCAACGCCGGTTCGCGCCTGTACATCCAGGACGCCGCGTTCGACGACGTCGTGGCGGGCGTGGCCGAGCAGGCCAAGAACATCACGGTCGGCTCGGGGCTCGAGGCCGGCACGCAGATGGGTCCGCTGATCTCCGACGAGCAGTTCGAGAAGGTGCTCGGCTACCTGCAGTCCGGTGCCGACGCGGGCGCCGAGGCCGTCGTCGGCGGCGGCCGGGTCGGCGAGCGCGGCTACTTCGTCGAGCCGACGATCCTGACCAACACGACCGGCGATATGAAGGTCGTGCGTGAGGAGATCTTCGGCCCGGTCGTCTGCGCGATCCCGTTCAGCGACCCCGACGAGATCGTGCCCGTCGCCAACGACACCAACTACGGCCTCGCGGCCGGCGTGTTCACGCGCGACATCACCAAGGCCCTGCGCACGGCGGCGCGCCTGCGCGCGGGCACGGTCTGGATCAACACCTACCACGTGTTCGACGCCGCCCAGCCGTTCGGTGGCTACAAGGAGTCCGGCTGGGGACGCGAGATGGGCCACCAGGTGCTCGAGAACTACCTCGAGACCAAGGCGGTCTGCGTAGCGCTCTGAGGACACCCGGCACCGGCGCGGCGGCTCACGCGGAGCCGCCGCGTCGGCCGGCGCCAGCGCCCGCCGCGCGGCCGGCCGTCATCGGCGCGGCGTTGAGGTCGTCGGCCTCGTAGTTGATCGGCGCGCCCGACAGGCGCGCCGCCATCCGGCCCTGCTCGTCGTTGATCGCCCACAGGCGGTGGCGGATCGCCTCGAGGCTGACCGGATCGAGACCGTCGTCAGCCGCTGCCGGCTCGCCGCGCGGGCCGCGGGCATCCTCGCCGGCCGGCCACCGTCGCGTCGCGCCACGCCGTCAGGCCTGCGGGTGTGACAGCTTCGTCTCGTCCATGATCGGATCGTCGCGCAGCTGGACGTCGGCGGCCAGCGCCGTGGCGCAGCCCGGGCAGTAGAACTCGCGCAACACGAAGTCATCGAGGCACAGCCAGTTGTGCTGGCTGATGTCGGTGAGCGCTCGCTCGCGCATCAGCGCCGAACGCTTGTGGTCGTGCTCGTAGCCGCCGTAGCGGTAGTTGCACAGGCGGCAGCGGAGCGAGCGCTCGCCGTCGTGCTCGACGGCCTCGACCGAGTCCGAGACCGGGTGCAGCACGCGGCCCCCCGCCAGCGTGCCGCCACCGGCGTCGCCCTCGACCGCGTGCCCCTGGGTGAGGCGCTCCGCCCGAACCTGTTCGCGCGTCGCGAGCGTGGCGGCGTCGTCGAGCTCGCCGCCGGCGATCACGACCCCGTAGACCGAGTGCGCGCGCGGCTCGGTCACGAGTCCCTCGTGGACGTCGCGGACAACGCTGTGCGGATCGCGCCGCAGCGGATCGCCGAACCCGGCGCCGCTGGACAGCACGCCGATCAGCAGGTCGCCCTCGTCGAGCGTCGTAAACGACTTCGCGGCGACGACGTCGATCTCGCGGCAGTTGACCTCGTCGGCCGACAGCGGGATCCGTCCGGCCGCGAACAGCTCGTCGAGGTTCGAGCCGCGCAGCACGACGTTGCGTGCCGCCGCGCCGGGCAGACCGCCGGACAGGCCGCGACCGGCGGGCACGCTGATCCCCGAGCCGACCGTGTTGAGACCGGCCGGGCGCATCGGCAGCTTGTGCGGCACCGTCGCGAACTCCACCGCGACGCCGCCGCGGAAGCGACCCGGTCCGCCGGCGTCCTCCAGCTCGCGGCGATAGACCTGCAGCACCGGGACGCGGCTCTCGACGGTCTCGGCATTCGCCATCCGCGACGCCATCGAATGGAATATGCCGCCGCTGTCGATGCCGTCGCTGAACGTGCGAGCGCCGCCGCCGCCGCTGAAGAAGTCGGTGATCGCGCCGACGAACGGTTCGCCGTGCGGATTCGGCGCGATCAGCAGCGAGCCGTTGACGCCCGGCGTCCAGTTCGCCTGGGCCTCCTCGCGGTAGCGCTCCGAGCAGAGCATCATCTTGGCGAAGGCCTGGGCCGCGACGTCCTGAGTCGAGAGCGGCGCCATGGTCGATCCCATGCTGACGCCCGCCGGACTCAGCGCGTTGTTCAGCGTGCCCTCCTCGGAGATGATCTCGACGACGTTGCGCAGGCCCGCGATCGCCCACGGCAGGTCGTAACAGAGGAAGGTCAGGATCACGCCGATGATCGCGCCCTCCATCGACGGCCGCGCGCAGTTGATCGAGCCGGGCGCCTGTGGCGAGGTGCCCGTGAGGTCGACCACGAGCCGATCGCCGCGCTTGATCAGTCGCACGCAGATCGGGTACATCTCGTTGTTGTTGCCGTCGTGGTCGTGGTAGCCCATTGAGTACCACTCGCCGTCGGGGATCTCGCGCAGGCGCGAGCGGACGACCCGCTCGACGTAGGCGATGATCCCCTCCTGCGCCGCCCGGAACGCCGGGAGTCCGTATTCGCCGATCAGCTCGCCGATCCGCTGATAGGTCATCCGCAGGGCCGCCACGCGCGCCCGCATGTTCAGCGCGTTGAGCTCCGGGGTCCGGCTGTTGCGCAGGTACGCGCGCTCGACGTCGACCAGCGGCTCGAAGCCCTCGACCATCTTGATCCCGGGGAACAGCGGCGCCTCGCCGAAGCGGTCGGCGGCGCCGGCGACGAAGCTGCCCGGCACCGGGCTGCCGACATCGTCGTCGTGCATCACGATCCCCGACCACGCGACCAGCTCGCCCTGCCAGAAGATCGGCATCGCGAGGATCCCGTCGTTGGCGTGCAACGCCCCCCACCACGGATCGTTGGTGAAGAACATGTCACCCTCGCGAATCTCCTCCGCGGGCCACTCGTCGAGGATCTTGCGCACGAACTCGTCGATCGTCGCGCCGTGCTGCAGGATGTACACGCCGCAGTACAGCCCGCGACCGTCGGCCGTCACCAGCGCCGCGTTGAAGTCGTAGCCCTCGTAGACGATGAACGAGCCCGACAGGCGCGCCGCCATCCGGGCCTGGTCGTCGTTGATCGCCCACAGGCGGTGGCGGATCACCTCGAAGGTGACCGGATCGAGGCCGGCCAGGCCATGCGCGGACTCCGCAACGGACCCGGACGAGCCTGCCATCACGCGGCCTGGGCGTGGCTCGCGCGTCCCGCGCCGTCGGCGGCCGCTGGCGCCGCCGCAGCGAGGCGGATCGTGAGCAGCCGGTCGACGTGCGCGCGGAAGCCCGGTGGCACGACGACGCTGTCGCCCATCCGCTCGATGATCGCCGGACCCTCGATCTCGTTGCCGGCGCGCAGCGCGTCGCCGTCGTAGACCGCCGTCGGCGTGAAACCGTCGAGCTCGAAGTACGCGCTCCGCTCCCCCTTGAGCGCCGCGGCGGCGTCCGGACCGGCGCTGTCGTGCTCGGGGAACGCCACCGGCTCGATCCTGCGCGTGCCGACGACGCGGTGCAGCTCGACCTCGTTGCCGCCGCCGAGCAGCAGCGCGCCCTCGCCGTACAGCAGCCCGTAGCGCTCGACGAACCGTTCGAGCACGCGCTCACCGGCCGCGGCGTCGAGCGTTCCGGGATCGACCGCGACCTCGACGGTGTGGACCTGCTGGCGGAAGCGAACGCCGAGCGTCCGCGCCAGCGAGACCTCCTCCGGGCCTGCTCCTTCGAGCGCGAACTGCTCGATCACCCGCTGCTCGAGCCCGCTGAAGCGCGCGGTCAGCGCGGCCAGGCTCTCGCCGGTGAACGGTGTGCTCACGACGCGTGAGGCCTCGGCCGTGTGCGTCACGTCGCACGTCAGCATGCCCTCGGCCGAGAACACGGTCGAGTCCGCGAGCACGAAGATCGCCTTCGAGCCGATCTCGTGCCCGTAGAAGACCGCGTGCGTCGGCCCGGCGCCGCCGTAGGCGACGAGCACGCACTCGCGCGGGTCGTGGCCCTGCTCGATCGTGGACTTGCGAATCAGGTCCGCCATCTGCGAGTTGATGATCCGGAAGACCCCGACCGCCACCTCCTCGGCCTCCATGCCGAGCCTGTCCCCCAGCGCGGCGAGGGCGCCCAGCGCCAGCTCGCGGTCGAGGCGCATCCGGCCGCCGAGGAACGAGTCCGGGTCGAGGTATCCGAGCACGAGATCGGCGTCGGTGACCGTCGGCTCGGTGCCGCCGGTTCCGTAGCACGCCGGCCCCGGTCGGGATCCGGCGCTCTGCGGCCCGACGCGCAGCAGGCCACCCTCGTCGAGCCAGGCGATCGAGCCGCCGCCCGAGCCGATCGAGTTCACCAGCACCTTCGGCATCCGCAGGCTGTACTGCGCGACGACCGGCTCGACCTCGAGCGGCACCTCGCCGCGCAGGATCAGCCCGACGTCGAAGGACGTCCCGCCGACATCTGTGCAGATCACGTTGCTCTCGCCGTAGAGGCGTCCGAGGTGCTGACAGCCCAGGATCCCGCCGGTCGGGCCTGAGTCGAGCGTGACGATCGGGCGCTGCGCCGCGTCGAGCACCGAGGTCAGTCCGCCACTCGCCTGCATCACCAGCAGGGGCTGCGCGAGTCCCTCTCTGCGCAGCTGGGACTCGAGCCGCTCGAGGTAGCCGACCACCTTCGGTCCGACGTAGGCGGTGATCGCCGTCGTCGCGGTCCGCTCGTACTCGCCGAGCACCGGGGCCACCTCGTGCGAGTAGGCGGTGAACAGGTCGGGGGCCCGCTCGGTCAGGAGCTCCTTGATCCGCCGCTCGTGGCCGTCGTTGACGAACGACCACAGCAGCGAGACCGCGATCGCCTCGACACGGGCGGCGAGCAGGCTGTCGATCGCCTCGATCACCTCGTCCTCCTGCAGCGCGACGATCACGTCGCCGTCGCGGTCGACGCGCTCGGTGACGCCGCGGATCAGTGAACGCGGGACGATCGGGTCGGGCTTGCGCAGCCGCGACGAGTGCACGAGATCGCGCTCGGGCAGCCCCGCGACCTTGGCGTAGACCTTGCCGATGATGATCGCGTCCTCGTGTCCCTTGGTCGTGATCAGGCCGGTCCGCGCGCCGGTCCGGGTCAGCATCGCGTTGGTCGCCTGCGTCGTGCCGTGCACGAACAGATCGGTCGCGGCGAGCAGCTGCGGACGGGTGATGCCCAGCTGCTCGGCGTTGACGCCGACCGCCTCGAGCACCCCGTCCTGGAGCGATCCCGGAGTGCTCGGCGCCTTAGAGACGGTCCGTCCACCGCGCTCGTCGGCGACCACGCAGTCGGTGAAGGTACCGCCGATGTCCACGCCGATCCGGTATCTCACTGCTCGCGCTCCTGGCTGGACAGCGGGGTCACGGGCGCGTCATCGCCGTTCTGCCCGCCGAGATAGGCCTGGTAGGCGGGCTCGACCTCGAGTCCGAGCGCCTGGATGATCCGCGCGACGGACTCGTAGAACGCAGCGAGCAGGACCAGCTCGATCGTCGCCGGGCCGCCGACCTCGCGCTCGAGCTCGGCGAACGCCTCGTCCGAGAGCGCCACGTCGTGGATCTCCTCGACGCATCGCAGCGCCACGCGCTCGGCGCGGTCGAACAGCGCGCTCGACCGCCAGGCTGAGAGCGCCTGCACCTTCGCCTCGGGCACGCCGTTGGCCGACGCCATCGCCCGATGGTGCGCCCATTCGTAGTCCGAGCCGGTCAGCTGCGCGGTGCGCAGGATCATCAGCTCACGCAACGGGCGCGGCGTCACCGCCTCGTAGCGCAATCCGCGCGCGAGTCCCGCGTAGGCGCGCAGCATCGGCGGCGAGTGCGCGAGCACGCGGTAGAGCGCGATCGGGTCGCGGCCCTCCTGGCGGAAGGTCGCGAACACCGCGGCGGTGATCTCGTCGGCGGGCTCGAGTCCGAGCAGCGGCAGACGGGCCACCGTCAGAGCTCCCCCGCCCAGCGCAGATGCTCCGACAGCGCGGCCCCGAACTCGACCGGGCGCTCGAGGTGCATCATGTGCGGGCCGTCGAGCACGACGAATCGTGCACCGGGAACGCGCTCGCTGATCTGCTGGGTGCGCGACACCGGCGAGGCAGCATCCGCCGAGCCGGCGACGCAGCTCGTCGGAACCGCGATCTCGCCGAGCCGCGCGACGATGTCGTGGCCGGCGATCGCGAGCCAGCCGTCGGCGAAGCAGGCAGGCTCCAGCGCGAGCAGCGTGCGCCGCGCATAGGCGACCCCGGGATGCTCCGGCCGCACCGCGAGCGCCGCCGGGGTGAACCAGCGCGTGAGCGTCTCCTCGAGCACCCCCGCCATGCCATCGGCCAGCACGCGCGCCGCGCGCTGCTCCATCTTCGCCGGATCCGCCGATGCTCCGGTGCAGGCGATGAGCAGCGAGCGCACGCGCCGCGGGTGGCGCAGGGCGGCATGCTGCGCCACCATGCCGCCGAGCGACACTCCGGCGAGGGCGAGGGGGCCCTCGTAGGCGGCGACGATCTCGTCGGCCAGGCTCGCCATCGTCGGCGGCTCGGGCGCTCGCGGGCGGTCCCCGAAGCCCGGGAACGTGTGCTTGACGGTCGCCACCGCGGGCAGTGGCACGCGCTCCCAGCAGCCGGCATCGAGGCCGGTCGGGGTCAGCAGCACGAGCGTCACGCGGCGAAGTATTACGCGCCCCGCCGGGCTCGCGCGCCCGGCGGCGCAAGTTGATCGGGACCTCGCGAGCGATACGATGCCAGACGATCCTGCTGGACGATCCGGCAGGCAGGAGACCCATGGCCGTCGCCGAGCGTCAGGACTTCAACCCGCCCTACCTGCATCCGGCCTACGAGGCCACGGTGCTCCGAGCGCCGTCGAAACGGCTGATCGAGGTCCCCCGCGGCTGGTTTCATCACTCCACCGGCCCGGTCTGGGGCCGCGTCCCGATCCGCCCGACCGACAACGACCTGACCAAGCAGCACGCCGGGCGACCGGTTGGCCAGACGATCACGCTCAGCGGCCGCGTGCTCGACAGCGACGGTCGCGCGGTCCCCCACACGCTGATCGAGATCTGGCAGACCAATGCCTCCGGCGCGTACCTCGACCCCGCCGATCCGGGCTTCATGTCGCTGGACCCCAACTTCACCGGAGCCGGGCGCACGATCACCGATTCCGAGGGGCGCTACCACTTCCGCACGATCAAGCCGGCGGCCTACCCCGGCGACCTCGGCGCGCTGTTTCGCCCGGCCCACATCCACACCTCGCTGTTCGGGCCGCTGCTCGGCAGCCGCCTGATCACCCAGTGCTATTTCGAGGGCGACCCGCTGCAGGACCGTGACCCGATCCTGCAGTCGATCCCGGATCCCCGCGGCGTCGAGCGTCTGCTCGCGCGCTTCAACTCCGCCGAGACGGAGGTCGGCGACGTGGACTCCGCGCTGGCCTACAACTGGGACATCGTCCTGCGCGGGCCGGCCGCGACACCGATGGAGAACGACTGATGGGCGAGATCCAGAGCCCGTCGCAGACGATCGGGCCGCTGTACGGATTCGCGTTGATGTTCGAGGGAAGCCATGAGGCGGTGCCGCCCGACAGTCCGGGAGCCGTGCGGATCGAGGGGTTGATCATCGACGGCGACGGAGTCCCGCTGAGCTGGCCCGAGGGCTTCATCGAAGTCTGGGAGGGCGACCAGTGGGCGCGCGCGCGAACCGATGCGGACGGCCGCTACAGCGTCGTCGTGCGCAAGCCGGAACCGACGCCGACGCCGGACGGCGCGGTGGCGGCCCCACACCTGAACGTCACGGTGTTCGCCCGCGGCCTGCTCAAACAACTGCTCACGCGCATGTACTTCCCCGACGAAACGGCGGCCAATGCCGCCGACCCGATCCTCGAGCTGGTCCCACCGGGCGATCGCGAACTGCTGATCGCGAAGCCGGAGGGCGAGCTGCTGCGCTTCGACATCCGGCTCCAGGGCGAGGACGAGACGCCGTTCTTCGCTTTCTGACCCCGAGTGAGAGGTGGATGAATGGCAGCTGACGGTCGTATCTCGGTGTTCAGCGTGGGCGATGTGTTCCCCGACATCCCCGACGGCCAGGCGTCGTTCGCACCGCTGACACCGCTGTTCGCGAAGGCCGACATCGTCTTCGGGAACTGCGAGGGGGTCTATTCCGACGATCCCAGCATGGCGCCGAGCCGCAAGCATTTCTGCGGCGGGCCGCGCGCGCACGGCGAGTTTCTCGGCGAGGTCGGCTTCGACGTGATGAGCTGCGCCAACAATCACATGATCGACGGCGGCTACGAGGGCCTCGCCGACACGCTCGACGTGCTGCGCTCGCAGGGGATCCAGACGACCGGGGCGGGCGTCGACATCGACGAGGCAACGGCTCCGGCGATCCTCGAGCGCGGCGGCATCCGCGTCGCCTTCCTCGGCTTCTGCAGCGTCTACCCGGTCGGCTACGAGGCGCGCGCGGACCGGCCGGGGCTGGCCCCGCTGCGGGTGCGTACCTACTACGGCGATCCCGACCCCAACTTCTGGGAGCCCGGGATCGATCCGATCATCGCCACGGTGCCGTTCGCCGACGACCTCGAGCGCTTTCGCGAGACGATCGCCGCGGCCCGCCGCGACGCCGACTTCGTCGTCGTCGCCCCGCACTGGGGCTACTCGAGCTGGATGGAGGTGCTGCAGGACTATGAGCTCGAGCTCGCCCGCGAGGCCGTCGATCACGGCGCCGACGCGGTGATGTGCTGCCACCACCACAGCCTGCGCGGCATCGAGATCCACCGCGGCAAGCCGATCTTCTACGGCCTCGGGACGCTGATCCACCACTTCACCTCGATCAGGATCAGCGCGGCCGACCGCGCAGCGCGCCAGGCTCGCTTCGGTGGGCGCTCGTCGTTCTCCGAGGACGAGGAGTTTCCGCTGTTCCCGTTTCGCGTCGACGCGCGAAAGACCGGCATCGCGGTGCTCGAGCTGGCGGCCGACGGGACGATCGAAACCGGCTTCATCCCCGCGCACATGGTGGCCGACGGCAGCACCGAGCCGCTGCGCGCCGATGACCCGCGGGCGGCCGAGGTCGCCGACTACGTGGAGCGGCTGAGCGCCCAGAGCGGCTTCTCGACGCGCTTCTCGCGCGCCGAGTACGACGGCTGGATGCTGCTGAAGGTCGCCGCCGCGGCGGACGGCGACGCGGGCTGACGGCGTCGCGCCGCGGCCGCGCTCAACCCCACACCTCGTGCGCCGTCTCGACGACCAGGCGCAGCTTGTCGACCTGCTGCTCGTAGCTGAGATCGTTGCCCTCGAGCGTCGAGGCGAAGCCGCACTGCGGCGAGAGGCAGATCTGCTCGATCGGGACGAAGGCGCTCGCCTGCTCGATCCGCCGCTTCAGCTCGTCCTTGGCCTCCAGCTCGCCGTGCTTGGTCGTGACCAGGCCGAGCACGACCATCTTGCCCGTCGGTACGAAGCGCAGCGGCTCGAAGCCGCCAGAGCGCTCGTCGTCGTATTCGACGAAGAATCCGTCGACGGCCAGCTCGCTGAACAGCGCCTCGGCGACGAAGTCGTAGCTGCCCTGCGACGAGTACGACGAGCGGTAGTTGCCGCGGCACATGTGGGTGGTGATCGCCATCCCCTCGGGCTTCAGTGCGATCACGTCGTTCAGCCGGCGAATGAACACCAGGTGCATGTGCTCGGCGTCGTCGCCGCGCGCCGAGATCTGCGCGCGCATCGAGGGATCGTTGATCATCGCGAGACTGGTGTCATCGAACTGCAGGTAGCGGCAGCCCAGTTCGCCGAGCCGCCTGAGCTCCTCGCCGTAGGCGGTGACGAGGTCGCTCCAGAACTCGTCGAGGTCGGGGTAGCAGGCCTCGTCGATCGCCGCCCGGCCCCCCCGCGAGTAGATCATGTTGACCGACGGGATCGTCAGCTTCGCCATCGCCGGGGCGGCCATCGACGCGAGCGTGGTGAAGTCCTCGCCGAAGATCGTGTGCTCGAGCGACACCCTGCCGTCGACGCGAAGCGCCCCCTGCGCCGAGATGATCGTCTCGCCGCTCAGCGTGCGGAACTCGACGGTCTGGCCCTCGGCGACCCGGCTGATCCCGCCGAGCTGGTAGATGAAGTCCATGTGCCAGGACTGGCGGCGGATCTCGCCGTCGGTCACCGCCTGCAGCCCGACGTCCTGTTGCATCGCCACGTTCGAGCGGATCGCGTCGTCCTCGACCTCACGCAGGCGCTGCGCCGTGATCGTGCCGTCGCGGAAGCTCTCGCGGGCCGCCTTCACCTCCGGCGGTCGCAGCAGGCTGCCGACGTGGTCGGCGCGAAACGGCGGGCTCGTGCGTGGGCTCAACGGGTGCCTCCTCTGCGTTGTCGATTGTGCACTGCGACGTTCAGCCCCACACCGAGCGAGCGACCGAGACGACCAGCTCGAGCTTGGCACGCTGGCCGGCCTCGCTGATCGCGTTGCCCTCCATCATCGAGGCAAAGCCACACTGGGGGCTGAGCGCCAGCCGTTCCAGCGGGACGTAGGCGGCTGCCTGCTCGATGCGCCGCTTGAGCTCCTCGGCGCTCTCCAGCGCCGCGCGCTTGGTCGTCACGAGCCCGAGCACCACGGTGCGGTCCTCGGGCACATGGGCGAGCGGCTCGAAACCGCCGGAGCGCTCGTCGTCGTATTCGAGCAGGAAGCGATCGAACGCGCTGCGTTCGAACAGCCGTCTGAGCGGGCTGTAGTCGCCCTCGGCGTAGAACCGGCTCTGGTTGTTGCCGCGACAGATGTGCAGGCCGAACGTCACCCCGGGAAAGCCGGCGATGATCGCGTTGTCCATCTCGATTCCCGCGTCGATCATCTCGTCCGGGTCGCTGCCGCGACGACGAAACACCTCGCGCGTGCTCGGGTCGAGCAGCGCGCCGTACTGCGGGGCGTCGAGCTGGACGTAGCGGCAGCCGAGCCGAACGACCTCGGCCAGCTCGCGGCGCAGCAGCGCGACGATGTCGGAGAAGTAGGCCTCGCGGGTCGGGTAGGCGGCGGCAGAGCGCTCGGTCTCATACATCGCGGCCGCCATCTCGGCGCTGATCAGCGTGACCTTCGCCGGACGGTCGGTGTGCCCGCGCAGGAAGGTCCACTCCTCGGCGCACGCGCTGTGACGCCAGCGCAGCGGCTCGACCACCACCGGGCGCATCGAGCCGCGCAGCTCAGGCGGCAGCTCGCCTGCGACGCCCCGCCACGGCAGGCTCGGGCCGGCGCCCGGGCGAAAGCCCTCGACCGACTCGAAGAAGTGCGACATCCAGCCACGCCGGCGCAGCTCGCCGTCGCTGATCACGCCGAGCCCGACCTCCTCCTGCAGCTCGATCGCCGCAACGACGGCGCGGTCCTCGATCCGTTTGAACTCGGCGGGGCTGCACTCGCCGGCCTCATGACGGCGGCGAGCGGCCAGCAGCCGCGGATCGCGCAGCAGGCTGCCGACGCCCTCGGTGCGCACACCGGTCAGCAACCCGTCCTCCACTCGGTCGTCCAACCGCAAGCTCGTGGTGGCGTTCAGGCCGCCGTGTAGCCGCCGTCGGCGAGGACCACGGAGCCGGTCACGAAACTCGCCCTCGGCGAGGCCAGAAAGGCCACCACCTCGGCGATCTCGGCCGGACCGGCGATGCGTCCGAGCGGATGGTGGCCGGCAACCGCTCGCAGGCCGTCGTCGAGGTCGCCCGTGGCACGCAGCGCGTCGAGCAGCAGCGGCGTGCTGATCGCTCCGGGCGCCACCGCGTTGACCCGCACCCCGCGGCCGGCGCATTCGACCGCCAGTGCCCGCGTCAGTGCGACGACGGCGCCCTTGGTCGCGCAGTACGCCGCCTGGTCGGCGAGACCGACCACGCCCGAGATCGACGCCACGTTGACGATCGCGGCGGCCGAACTGCGCTCGAGCTGCGCGAGCACCGCCCGGCAGTGCAGAAACGTGCCGCGCGCGTTGGTCGCCATCACCGCGTCCCAATCCTCGTCGGTGGTGGCGAGCAGCGGTTTGAACATCGCCCGTCCGGCGTTGTTGATCAGCACGTCGAGCCGCCCGAAGCGCTCGAGGGCGAGCGCGACCGCCGCTTCGGCCGTGCCGGCGACCGCGACGTCGCCGCACAGTGCGGCAACGCCCGGATCGTCGGTCTCGAGCTCCGCCACCGCCGGCGCGATGTCCTCAGCGACGACTCGCGCCCCGCCGCTGCGCAATCGCCGTACGATCTCGCGTCCCAGCCCGCCCGCCGCGCCGGTGACGATCGCGACAAGTCCGTCGAGATCACCATCGCCGCGGGGTGCTTCGACAAGCGTGTCCGGCATCGGTGTGCGCCTCTCCCCTGGTGGTTGCCCGCGCCGACATGGGCCATCGGCCGGGCCAGACGGCGCCGCGGCAGATCGAGAGGATCGTAATACAATCGCGCTGCCCCGCCGCCATCCGCGCGACGGCCGCGCGGCTCGCGCGCGGCTTGGCACGTGCCCCGTCTCGCAGCGCGGCTGCTGTGCACGCTAGACGCGCCGGCGCCGTTCGCGCCCGAGCTTGCCGACCAGATCGTGCCCGGTCCGGCGCAGATCGCCGCGGACGTCCGCGCCCTGCTCGGCCGCTGAGCGTGCCGCGGCTCAGCGCGCTGAAACACCGCGAGCGGGCTCAGCGAAACCAGGCGTCCGGCAGCGCCATGATCGCCCGCAGCGTGGCGCGCACGTGGCGACGCATGGCCCGCGCCGCAGCCCCGCCGTCTCCGGCCAGGATCGCATCGGCGATCTGTAGGTGATGCTCGAGCAGGCGGCTGCGGTTGCTCGACTGGGCGAGGCTGAGGAACGGCCCGACGCGCGTCTGCAGCCCCTCCAGGAGCGAGGCGAGCAGCCGGTTGCCGGACATCTCATCGATCAGCGTGTGGAACTCGACGTTGGCTGCGGCGTAGGCCGCGAGGTCAGCGTTGGCGCGCAGTGCGAGCTGCCGGCGGCGTTCTGCGCGCATCCTCGCCCGGTTGCCGGCGGTGCCGATCCGCTCCGCCGCGAGCCTCGCCGCATCGGCCCCGAGCAGCCCGCGAACGTGGAACAGCTGCGCCATCTCGTCGCGGCTCATCTGGTGCACGCGGGCGCCGCGATGGGGCTCGACGTCGATGAACCCTTCGACCTGCAGCTGTGCGATCGCTTCGCGGACCGGTCCCCGGCTCACTCCGAGACGACCGGTCAGCTCCGATTCCAGCAACCGCTGCCCGGGCGAGAGGCGGCCCGAGCGAATCGCCTCCTTGACGTGGGCGACGACCTCGGCGGAGGCACTGCGGCTGGGCGTTGGTGTCTCGTGCATTGCGTGGCGCCAGATCCACTTTGGCGCGCCGGCGGTCACGCCCGCCCCTGCTCCGGGCGCCGACGGACCCGCGGCGCACACGCTAGCAGCGAGTTGAGACAGTGCCCGGGCTCGGCTCGACACACACATCAGCTTGTACTACGATCGCGCATGACATAACGTCGCCGCGCCGGCGCCGATGGTCGACGACATCTTCATCTTCGACTACGTGATCCACGTATACGACCGCTCCGCGGAGAACACGATTCCGCGGCCCGAGGCAGAGGCGGGGCGGCAGTCGATGCCCGCGACGCAATCCGGCCGCCTCCGCTGCTGAGCGCGGTGACCGCGGTCTCGCACTGTCCCGCACGGACTCCCCGGCGCGCGTGAAGCAATACGGTTCCGGACAGGGCCTGCGGGGCCGTGCACGGGAAGATCCGGAAAGGGAGCCAATGCGAGCAGCGCAGCTGTTGATGAAAGTGGGCCCGAGCGTCACCGACGGCGGGGCGTGCGGCGCCGCGCGCGGTGGTCGTGGCAGCGCCCGCGTGACGGACGGCACGCGATGAGCGAGCCGACCAACACGCCGCCCGCGCAGGCTGCGACGGTTGAGTCGCCGCCGTTTCGTTTCTATGACAACCGGCAGAAGTATTTGACGTTCGTCAACACGTGCAATGAGAAGGCGGTGGTGGTCAAGCGCGCCACCGTGGAGCTGTCGCAGTTGCGTCCGACGCCGCCGGCGCTGCGGATCTTCGATGCCGGGATGGGGGATGCGACGGTGCTCTCGCGGTTGATGCGCACGACCCACCAGCTGTTCCCGACGGTGCCGCTTTTGGCGGTGGCGAAGGAGATCAGCCTCGAGGACGTCCGGCTCGGGCTTGAGAAGATGCCCGACCGCTTCTACGAGCACGGCAACACGGTGCTCGTGATCACCAACCTCAGCTACGCCAACGCGCCGGCACTCGCACTCCCCGACCCCACACAGGGACCGCTGAACTGGCAGATCGTCAAGCTCGAAGGGACATCCGCGAACCAGTTCGGCGACCAGATCGAAGCCCTCGAACCAACCCTCGCGCACGGCTGGGAAACCACCCCCAGCCCGCAGACCGGCAACCCCACCTACGTCCGCCCCTCCGTGCTCATCGTCTACCGCGCCGACCACGAATTCGTGCTCGACGCCGTGATCCCCCGCCAAGGCGCCCCCGGCGGCGGCTACGACTTCGTGCTCGCCTCCCAACCCTGGCGCGCCCGGACCCCCGCCACCTTCAAAGCCCAGAAAATCCTCGCCCCGCTCGCCCGCGCGCTCAACCCCCACGGACGACTCCTCGTCGTCCAATCCTACGGCCACGACCCCGCCGCCGAAGTAGTCAACCAACTCTGGCCCGGCGAAGACCCCTTCCCCGTCGGCCGCCACGCGCTGATCGACGCACTCCAAACCGAACTCGCCGACCAAGCCAACCAATTCGAGATGGCCGACCCGCCCGACGACGGCGCCCTGTTCCGCTACGAAATGCACACCCTGCCATCAGAGATCTCAGACCGCATCGGCACCAGCACCCTCTTCGCCGCCTGGAACGCCATCATCTACGTCAACCAAATCGAAGACGAACGCCTCGACGAAGTCGTCTCCAGCGGCGCCTACCTCAACGCCACCCAACAAACGCTCCACCAACACGGCGGACTCTGGTTCAACGACGAAGCCTTCGTCGTCACGAGACACGATTGACGTTCACAGGGGGCTACTGCCGCGCCCTGACGGCGGGGCGGTGGAGCTTCGGACGACCAGCTGCGCCGGCAGCACGATCGGATTCGCTCCGCTCGTGGCGCCCTCGATCTGGGCGAGCAACTGCTGCGCGGCGCGCAGCCCCATCTCGTGATGCGGGATGCGTACGGTGGTCAGCGGCGGCGCGAACTTGTCGGCGAAATGCATGTCGTTGAAGCCGACCACCGAGATGTCCTCCGGACAGCGCAGCCCACGCTCGGCGAGCGTCTCGTAGCAGCCCAGCGCCATCAGGTCGTTACCCGCCATCACGGCGGTGAAATCCCCGCCGGCGTCCAGCAGCTCGCCCAGCGCCCGGGCACCCTGGCGTTCGCTGAAAGACCCGCCGAAGCGGACCAGCTCGGGGTCGGTCGAAAGCCCGCGCTGCGCCATCACCGCCACGTAGGCCGCATAGCGGGCGGCGCCGGTCGAGATCGCCTGCGGGCCGGCCGCGTACGCGATCCGTCGGTGGCCCAGTCCGACCAGGTGACCGATGGTCTGCTCGATGCCGCCGCGGTCGTCCCCGACGACCGCCGGCGTCCCCACGTCGTCCTGGCGGTTCAGCAGCACCAGCGGTGGCCCGGCGTCGGTGAACAGGTGGTCGTGCAGCGTGGCGACGGCGGAGATCCAGCCGTCGACCTGCCGCAACCGCAGCGCCTGGACGACTGAACGGGCGCGCACCTGGTCGTTGTCGGTATTGGCGATCAGCGCGGTAAAACCGGCGGGCGCGAGCGCATCCTCGATCCCCCGCACCATCGGCGGGAACAACGGGTTGGTCAGGTCCGGCAAGATCACGCCGACGGTGAGCGAGCGGCTCGTCTTCAGGCTGCGGGCGATCGAGTTGGGCGTGTAGCCCATCTCGCGCGCTGCCTCGGTGACGCGCGTCGCCGTCGCGGCGCTCACCAGGTGACGGGTGCTCTCGTTGAGCGCTCGCGAGGCTGTCGCCGGGTGGATCCCGACGCGCCTGGCGATGTCACGAAGGGTCGTTGGACCGTTGCCGGACCGTCGATCCGCGGCGCGCGCCATGGCGGCACCATCGTACATGGCGTGCGGCACAACACCGGCGATATGACACGCCGACGGCGTGCCGCTGCGTCAGCTCAGGAACTCGCTGACCAGCTCGAACGTCGTCTCGAGCTGCTCGACGGCCGGGATATGGCCGCAGCGTTCGAGGATCTCCAGTCGGCTGCCGGCGATCCGATCGGCGAACTCCTGGCCGTAGATCGACGGCATCACACGGTCCTCCCTGCCGAAGATGATCAGCGTCGGCGCGGTCACGCGGTGCAGCCGTTTCGCCAGCCCGTGTTCGGGAATCGGCCACAGGAACTTCGAGGCGCAGCCCTGGGCCCAGACCACGGCGGCGATGATCGACGGGATCAGCTCGGGATCGTCGGGAAGCGCAAAGAACTCGGTTGCCAGTTCGCTCTCATGATCGAAGAACAGATAGGCGGGCGCGAGCTCGGGCTCGGCGCTGATCATCTCGATCGCGCGGGATGGATGGTCGTCGCGCCAGAGCCCGGCGGGCGCGAGCAGCACGAGCTTGGAGAACAGCGACGGGAAATGCGCGGCGAGGTCCGCGGCCATCATCCCGCCCAGCGACTCGCCGAGCGCGGCCGCGCCGGCGATGCCCAGACCGTGCACCAGTTCCTCGTACATCAGCAGCAGGTCGGCGAAGCTCTCGACCTTGTGGATCGCCTGCGGATCGGCCGGACTGGTCCCGGGGAGCTGGGGCGCATAGATCGTGTGCCCGGCGCTGAGGCGGTCGAGGAAGGGGGCCCAGCGCAGGCCGCCCGCAGCATGCAGATACAGCAGTGGTGGCCCACTGCCGGCGATCTTGACGTGGATCTCCAGCTGATCGTTCCAGACGCTGATCACCTCCTCGCGGAGCGCGCCGCCCGATGCCTCTACATGCATGTCGATTCCTCCCGGTATGCCCGCACGAAGTGCGCCGTTCTAGACCCCGGCGAGCGCATCGCCGCTCGTTCGGGTACCGATTCCGGTGGGCCACCAGCGGTGTTCCCACTCCTCGTCCGCCCAGATGCCGCGCAGGCGGGGAAGCACGTCGGAGGCGAACAGGCTGATGTTGTGGCGCGCCAGTTCGTGCGGCATCGAGCCGACGTGCAGCATCACGAGCAGGTTGCCGATCCGGCACTCCTTGACGAACTCGGTGATCTGATCGACGACCGTGCTCACGCTGCCGACGATTGCCGCGCGCGTGTCGGCCAGCTCGCGGAAGCTGATCGTGCGCAGCTTCGGAGCGATCCCGAGGTCGCCCGGATCGCGGATGATCGCCTCGACCCCGCGGATGTCGATGTACCCGGGCAGCGCGAAGGCCGGCGGCGGGATCGCCCCGAGCCCGTTGCGGAAGTGCGTCTGCAGGTGCGCCCCGTAGAGTCGCTCCGCCTCGGTGTCGGTGTCGGCGACGCACACGGTCTGCAGGAACGCCAGCCGGTAGGGATTGTGATCGCGCCCCTTCTCGTCGGCGATACCCCAGAAGCGGTCGAAGATCCGGCGGCCGGTCAGCGTCGGGCCGAACCAGCTCAGGTAGGTGAAGACGTCCTCGCGGTCGAGCACCTCGGCGAGCGTGCTCGGCGTGCCGCCGCCAGGCACCCAGAACGGAGGCCGCGGCTGCTGCACCGGGCGCGGCCAGATGTTGACGAACGGATAGCGCGAGTACTTCCCGTTCCACGCGAACGGCTCGGTTGCCGACCAGGCCTTCTCGAGCAGCGCCCTGCCCTCCCTGGCGCGAAACCGCGTCTCGATCGGCGGGATGCCGCCGTTCTGGTTCGCGTCGTAGCTCAGACCGACGGGCATCCCGGCGATCAGCCGGCCACCGCTGAGGGTGTCGAGCAGTGCGTACTCCTCGGCGACCTTCAGCGGTTCGCGCGCCTTGCCCAGCGATCGTCCGAGCACGTTGATCGCCGTGTCCAGGCCCTCGACGGCTGTTGTGTGCGCGACGATCGCCGCCGCCATGTTCGGGTTGGGCGAGATGTCGTAGGAGGACTGGCTGTGCTCGCTGACCGCGACGCCGTCGAAGCCGCAACGGGCGGCGTGCAGCAGCTCCTCGACATACGAGTGGATCGACTCGTGCATCTTCTGCGGCTCGACCAGCTCGTGATAGGGAGTGGTGACCACCGAGGAGTAGTGCTCGGCGAAGTCCTGCGGCAGGTACCGGTAGGGCGCCTGGCCCATGTACAGAACCTTCACGTTTCCCCATCCTCCCAGGCCGCCCGTGGCCGATCGCTGATCATCGATTCAGCGCGCGCCGGTCACACCGGGCTCGAGCGCGGCCGCCACAAGATACCGGGAGCGGTGTGCTCGTCGCAGCCCTATCACTCGCGCGCGGCGCGCACGGCGCGGCGCGCCGCGCTTCAGGGGATGTCGACGAGCACCTTGCCGACGGTGTGCTCGCGCACGGCGTCGTGCGCCGCGGCGATCTGCTCGAGCGGGAAGCGCACGGCCGGCAGCGCGCTCAGGGCGCCACCGCTCAGCGCTGCGATGACGTCCTCGACCGCCTGACGCTTGGACGCGTCGGGCATCGTGTAGACGAGCACGAAGCGAATCAGGGCGTTTTTGGCGATCATCGCGCGGGGCAGCTCGATCGGCTTGTCGGGAGCCCCGTAGGACACGATCTCCTGATGGGCCTCGAGGACCTCGGCGTCGAGTTCGAGGTTCTGCGCGACCGCCACCTCGACGATCCGCTGCACGCCGCTGGGGGCCCACGCGCGGATCGCCCCGGCCGCGTCCTCGGTTCGATAGTTGACGACCAGCTCGGCACCGGCCTCCCGGGCCAGACGGGCCTTCTCGTCGGAGCTCACCGTGGTCGCCACCCGGGCGCCGCCGCAGCGGGCGAGCTCGATCGCGGCGTGCCCGACCGCTCCGGCGCCACCCGCGACGAGCACCTGCGCACCCTCGATCGGGCCCGCGGCAAACAGGCAGCGATGGGCCGTCAACGCCGGGATCCCGAGGCCCGCCCCAAGGTCCAGGAGCCGCTCGTCGGGCAGCGCCACCGCCTGTTCGCTCGGCAGCGCGATCCATTCTGCGGCCGTTCCCTGCGCGCGCCGCCACTGCGCGAGATAGAGCCACACGCGCTCGCCGACTCGCGACGCCGGCACGCCCTCGCCGACCGCGACGATCTCGCCGGCGCCGTCATGGCCCGGCACGACCTGCGCGTGACCGGGATCGAAGGTCCGTCCGCTTCGCGCGCGCACGTCCGTGGGGTTGACGCCACTGACGCGCAGCCGCACGAGGACCTCACCGGCGGCGGCGTGCGGCCGCGGCAGCTCGACCAGCCGCAGCTCGCCGAGCGCCGGCCCGGAGGTGTCGTATTGCGCCGCCAGCATCAGCTCGTCGCCGCTCATCCGGCGTGAGCGTAGCCGACGCGCCGTCGCGACTTGCCGGGCGCGTCGCGGCCCCGGCGGCCCGGCGCGCGGCGGCCGCCGCAGCCAGCGCCCGACACGTCACGGGGAAACGCTGCGAAGCTGTGCGTCAACACACGACCCGCACGGCAGCAACGCGGGAGCCCGGCCCCGTCGCCCGGCGACCACGGCTGCCGCTGACCCCACGAGGACCAATCGTCACCGATCGCCGCGAGCAGGGGGATCAAGCATGGGCAAGACATTCGGACTGATCACCGTCGACTGGGAGCAGCGGGTCGACATCGACCGCCTGCGTCGCGAACGGCTGGCGCGGATCAAGGGGCTGCTCGCGGAGTCGGACGTCGGCGCGCTGCTGTGCTTCGACATGAGCAACATCCGCTACATCACGGCAACCCACATCGGAACCTGGGCGATGGACAAGCTCGCCCGCTTCTGCCTGCTGCCGCAGGGCGACGATCCGGTGGTCTGGGATTTCGGCTCGGCCGCGCGCCATCACGAGATCTACTGCCCGTGGCTCGAGGGTCGGTCACCGGCCGGCATCTCGACGATGCGCGGCGCGATGTCACCGGAGTCCGGTCGCGCCGAGGACGTCGCCGGAAAGATCCGCCGCTCACTCGAGGAGCGCGGCCTGCTCGGTGAGCCGGTCGGCGTCGACGTCGTCGAGCCGGCCGTGCTGTTCGCGCTCCAGCACGAGGGCATCGAGGTCGTCGACGGCCAGCAGTTGATGCAGCGCGCGCGGGTGATCAAGTCGCAGGACGAGATCGTCCTGCTCGACACGGCGTGCATGATGGTCGACGCAGCGTACGAGGAGCTCTATCGCCAGATGCGCCCGGGCATGCGCGAGAACGAATGTGTCGGCCTGGTCAACAAGGTTCTCTACGACCTTGGCTCCGAGCACGTGGAGGGTGTCAACGCGATCTCGGGCGAGCGCTGCTCGCCGCACCCGCACGTCTACTCGGACCGCGTCCTTCGCCCCGGAGACCCGGCCTACTTCGACATCCTGCACTCCTACATGGGCTACCGCACCTGCTACTACCGCACGTTCGCGGTCGGCAGCGCCTCGCCGGCGCTGGTCGACGCGTACAAGCGCTGTCGTCACATCCTGGATGCGGCGATTGACAAGATCCGCCCCGGCGTCACCACCGACGAGGTGGTGTCGGTCTGGCCGCAGGCCCAGGACTTCGGGTTCCCCAACGAGGAGGCGGCGTTCGCGCTGCAGTTCGGGCACGGTGTCGGGCTCTCGATCTGGGAGAAGCCGATCATCTCGCGGCTGGTCTCACTCGATCACCCGGAGGTCATCGAGGAGGGCATGGTGTTCGCGCTCGAGACCTTCTGGCCCTCCAGCGACGGCTGGTCGGCGGCTCGCATCGAGGAGCAGCTGGTCGTCACCGCGACCGGCTGCGACGTGATCACGCGCTTCCCGGCCGAGGATCTGATGATCGCCGGCCGCGAGCACTACTACACCGCGCACGGTCAGCTGCCGGGAATCCGCGAGATCGACTCCTCGGCCAACGCGGCCGCCGTCGCGGCGGCCGAGCAGACGGCCGCGAGCTCGATCACCACGGCGAGCGCCTGATGCTCAGCTCGAGCGCGCTCGTCGCGACCGCCAAGCCGGGCCCCTATCTCAAGCAGCTGTGCCGTCATTTCGGTCATCGCAACGAGGTCTCATTCGACGATCGAAGCGGTGAGATCCGGCTTTCAAGTGGGGTCTGCTCACTCGACGCGAGCGCCCCGGCGCAGCTCGCGCTGATCGCAACCGCGGCCGACCAGGAGAGCCTCGAGACGCTGCAGCGCGTGATCGGCGGGCACCTCGAACGCTTCGGCAACAAGGACGAGCTCGTCGTGAGCTGGTCCGCGCCGGCTGCTGCCCCGGAGCAGTGATCGCCTGGCCTCCGCGCAGCCCGCCGCCGGCGTCCGGCCTCGAGCCGGCCGCGCCGATCACGCGCAGGCCACCTGCGTGCATAGACTCCTCGACCTAATGGTGAGTCGCAGTTCGAGCGCCCGGCCGGAGGGTCCGCCGCCGCGGTGACGCTGGGCGTCGAGAAGCCGACGGTCCCCCCCGCGGGGCGCCCGCCGATCGGCTGGGCGAGCGACGCGATCGCGGAACTGCTGAGCAGGCTCGATCTGGCGTACGTGAGCCTCAACCCCGGCGCGAGCTACCGCGGGCTGCACGACAGCCTGGTCAACTATCTGGGGAACGAGCGGCCCGAGATCATCCTCTGCCTGCACGAGGAGCACGCGGTGGCACTCGCGCACGGCTACGCGAAGGTCGCCGAGCGGCCGATGGCCGTCGCTTTGCACAGCAACGTCGGCCTGATGCACGCCACGATGGCCCTCTACAACGCCTTCTGCGACCGCGTGCCGATGGTCGTGCTGGGAGCCACCGGCCCGGTCGACGCCGCCCGCCGGCGACCGTGGATCGACTGGATCCATACGTCGGCCGACCAGGGCGCCCTGATCCGCAGCTACATCAAATGGGACGATCAGCCGGCGTCGGTGCCGGCAGCCATCGAGGCCCTCGTGCGGGCCGACGCGCTGACGCGCAGCTACCCGTGCGCGCCCGTCTACGTGTGCCTCGACGCCGCGCTCCAGGAGCAGCCCGTCGGCGAGGCGCCGGTGTTTCCAGACCTCGCCCGTCACCGGCCCGTCCCGGCGCCGGCACCCGGGGCCGCCGTCGCGGACGAGCTCGCGCTGATCCTCGAGCGGGCCGCGAGACCGCTGATCCTGGCGGGCCGCGTCGGTCGCGACGCGGATGCCTGGGATGCCCGCGTCGAGCTCGCCGAGCGTCTCGGCGCCTGCGTGCTGAGCGACCTGAGGGTCGGGGCGGCCTTCCCGACCGCGCACCGCCTGCACCCGGCGGCGCCCGGCACCTTCCTGACGGCCGGCGGCGCTGAGCTGCTGCGCCAGGCCGACGTCGTGCTCGCACTGGACTGGGTCGACCTCGGAGGCACGCTCGCGCAGGTCGACGGCGAACGCGACGCAGCGGCCCAGATCGTCTCCGTCAGTAACGACTTCTCGCTGCACAACGGCTGGAGCAAGGACCACTTCGCGCTGGCCCCCGCCGACCTGGCGCTGTGCGCTCACCCCGACCTGCTCGTCGACGAGCTGTTGGCGCGGCTTCGGGCGAGCGGGCACACGGCGCCGCCCCGCCCCGACTGGCCGCCGGTCGTGAGCGCGGCACCGGCGCAGCACCCCGAACCCGACGAGACGATCACGCTGGGGGCGCTGGCCGAGGCGTTGAGCACCGCGCTGGGCGGGCGCAGCGCCTGCCTTGCGCGCGTGCCGCTCGGCTGGTCCGGCAGCGACTGGGACTTCGCCGGACCGCTCGACTATCTCGGCCAGGACGGCGGCGCCGGACTCGGCTCCGGCCCCGGCATGGCCGTCGGCGTGGCACTGGCGCTGAAGGAGAGCGATCGGATCGCGGTTGCGGTGCTCGGCGACGGAGACTTCCTGATGGGCGCGACGGCGCTCTGGACGGCGGCCCGCTATCGGCTGCCGCTGCTCGTCCTCGTCGCGAACAACCGCAGCTACCTCAACGACGAGATCCACCAGCAGCGCGTGGCCCGGGCACGCGGGCGTCCGGTCGAGAACCGTTGGGTCGGCCAGCAGATCCGCGACCCCGATCCCGACCTGGCGGCCCTCGCGCGCTCGCTGGGGCTGCGCGGATTCGGGCCGGTCGCGGACCGCGCGGAGCTCGCCGGCACGCTGCGCGAGGCCGTCGAGGCGACCGCCGCCGGCGAGTCGGTCGTGGTGGACGTCCGTGTGCTGGCCGGCGACTACCCGGGCGCCGCCGAAGAACAGGACGACGGCGGCGGTTAGCCGCTGCCCCAACCGCCGAGGCCGGGCGAGACACGACCACCAGACCCCAAGGAGAGCGAGTGATGAGCGACGTGACCGACGCGCCGGTGGACAAGTTTCGCCAGCCGGTTCTCAACGACGAGAACAAGTTGAAGCTGGCGCTCTTCGGGATCAATCTTCGCGGCGGCGTGACACTCTCCGACGTCGAGGGCAAGGCCGAGGCGACCTGGGAGGAGAACCGGCGGCTGGCAGTGCACGCCGACCGGCTCGGGCTCGATGCGGTCGTCCCGGTCGCGCGCTGGCGCGGCTACGGCGGCGCGTCCAACCTCGGCGAGCGTTCGTTCGAGACGTTCACCTGGGCGAGTGGCCTGCTCGCCGCCACCCGGCGCATTCAGGTCTTTGCCACCTTTCACGTGCCGCTCGCCCATCCCGTCCTCGCCGCCAAGATGGTCACCACCGCCGACCACGTCTCCGGCGGGCGCTTCGGCCTGAACATCGTCGCCGGCTGGTACGCGCAGGAGCTGGCGATGTTCGGCCTCGCCCAGAAGGAGCACGATGAGCGCTACGAGGTCGCCGACGAGTGGACGCAGGTGCTCAAGGCGCTCTGGACGGTCGAGGGCGAGCAGGACTTTCGCGGGCGCTACTTCGACGTGCCTTCCGCGTTCATGGAGCCCAAGCCGCTGCAGAAGCCCTATCCGGTGATCATGAACGCGGGCTCGAGCCCGGCCGGACGCAGGTTCGCGGCCAAGCACAGCGATCTGATCTTCGCCGGGCTGACCAACGCCGAGACCGCGCCGCAGCAGATCGCCGAGATCAAGGCGCTCGCGAGGGAGCAGTTCGGGCGCGAGATCCGCGTGTTCGGCCGCGGTCACATCGTCTGCCGCGACACCCGGCAGGAGGCGGAGCAGTACTACGACTACGTCCACCGGCAGGTCGCGGACTTCGCGGGCGCCGCGAACGTCACCGGCATCAGCAAGGTCCATTCGCAGAGCACCGACTGGACCGCCGACGAGCGCAAGCTGCTCGAGGGCATGGTCGCGGGCTTCTGGGGCATCCCGATGGTCGGCTCACCGGATCAGGTCACCCAGCAGCTGATCGACCTGCACGGCGCGGGCGCCGACGGCATCGCGATCTCGTTCGTCAACTACGACGAGGGGCTCGATCAGATGGAGCGACTGCTGCTGCCCCGGCTGATCGAGTCCGGGGTGCGCGGACCGCTGCCGGACTTCGGCTGAGCGCCTCAGCCGAAGTTGACGTTGACGTTCTTGATCTGGGCGTAGGAGACGAGCTCCTCGACGCCCTCCTCGCGGCCGACGCCGGAGTCCTTGAAGCCTCCGTAGGCGGTTCCCGGAAAGTGCATCTGCGCGTCGTTGACCCAGACATAGCCGGCCTCGATGTCGCGGGCGAAGCGGTGGGCCGTGGCGAGATCGGCCGTGAACACGCTCGCGGTCAGCCCGAGCGAGACGCTGTTGGCGATGGCCAGCGCCTCGTCAAAGCTCCCAAACGGCATCGCCACCAGCACCGGCCCGAAGATCTCCTCCTGCGCGAGCCGCGAATCCGGCCGCACGTCATCGAACAGCGTTGGGCGCACGAACATCCCGGCGGCGAGCTCCGGATCGTCGGGCGGTCCGCCGCCGGCGACCACGCGGGCGCCCTCGTCGCGTCCCAGCTGCAGGTAGCCGAGCACCTTCTCGTACTGGCGCCCGTGCACGATCGCCCCGGTGTCGGTCGTCTCCTGCTCCGGCGGCCCGCTGCGCAGTGCGTCCATCCGCTCGCCGAGGCGCGCCACGAACTCGTCGTGCAACGAGCGGTGCACGAGCAGCCGCGACGTCGAGCCGCACGACTGTCCCTGCCAGGTGAAGGCCATGCCGCGCAGCGCGCCGTCGATCGCGGCGTCGACGTCGGCGTCCTCGAACACGACGATCGGGTTCTTGCCGCCGAGCTCGAGCGTGACGGTCTTGACGACGTGCGTGGCGGCGCGCTGCTGAATCGTGCGGCCGATCTCGGCCGAGCCCGTGAAGGCGAGGCGGCGGACGTCGCGATGGGTGACCAGCGCGTCACCGGCCTCGTCGCCGTAGCCGCTGACCACGTTGAACACCCCCGGGGGAAGCACCTCGCTGGCCAGCTCGGCCAGGCGCAGCGCCGAGGTTGAGGTGTGCTCGGAGGGCTTGACGACGACAGTGTTGCCGGCGATCAGTGGCGCGGCGGTCTTGTCGGCCGCGAACATCAGCGGATGGTTGAACGGGACGATGCGCCCGACAACCCCGAACGGCTGCATCAGCGTGTAGTTCACGCGACCCGGGTCGCCGGGGATCGTCTCGCCGCGCAACTGGAGCGCCAACCCGGCGAAGTAGCGCAGGTGGGCGACCGCCTTCTCGGCATCGCCGCGCATCTCGCGGATCGGGCTGCCGTTCTCGACGACGTCGAGCAACGCGAGCTCCTCTGCGTGCTCGAGGATCAGCTCGGCGAGCGCGAACACGCGCTTCGCGCGCTCGAGCGGATTGGTGTGCCGCCAGGTTTCGAATGCGCGACGGGCCGCCGCGACGGCGTCATCGACGTCCTCGGCTCGGCCACGCGGAACGCTGCCGACGAGCTCGCCGGTGGCGGGGTTGCTGACGTCGATCGTCTCGCCGCTGCGCGCGGCGCGGAACTCGCCGCCCACGAGGATCGGCCACGCCTTCACGTCGGTGGGCGTCCCCACGAGCATCTCCTCGGAGCCGGTGACAGCGGCCGCGCGGCCGCTGCGTGGCGGGCGACATCCGTGCCGGCCCGGCAGCGCGCGCGCCAGATCGTCGCAACCTACAATCGTCTCCAGCCGATGTCAACGCGCCGGCCCGCTCCGCCGGCCGGTGACGGCGGAGCGAGCGCCAGGCTCGGCGCACAACCGATGGAGGAGCGGATGGGTCGAGACAGCAGCGGTCGCGTGGCCGTCGTCACCGGCGGCGGCTCCGGGATCGGACAGGCATGTGCCGCGCGCCTGGCCCGTGACGGCCATCGCGTCGCGATCGCCGACATCGCGGCGGCCGATCAGACCGAGTCGCTGATCCGCGAGGGCGGCGGTGAATGCGTCGCGCTCCACTGTGACATCTCCTCGGGTGAGTCCGTGGCCGCCTTCGCCGGCCAGGTGCTCGAACGCTACGGACGCTGCGACGTGCTGCTCGCATGCGCCGGGATCTATCCGGTCGCCAATCTTTCGGAGACCTCCTGGGATGACTGGCGCCGCGTCATGTCGACGAACGTCGACTCGCTGTTTCATCTCGCGCAGGCCTTCGTGCCAGGCATGGTCGAGCGCGGCTGGGGCCGCGTCATCGCGATCAGCTCGACGGTCTTTCATACCGGCACGCCGCGCTTTGCCGCCTACACGACGAGCAAGGGAGCGGTGATCGGCTTCGTCCGGGCGCTCGCGACCGAGGTTGGCGACTCGGGCGTGACGGTCAACTCGATCGCGCCGAGCCTCACCCGCACGCCGGGGACCCTGGCCGGCCCGCAGGGCGAGCTCGGCTGGTTCGAGTTCACCCGCGAGCTGCAGGCGATCAAGCGCACCCAGGAGCCCGCGGACCTCGTCGGGGCGGTGTCGTTCTTCGCCTCCGACGACGCCGCCTTCATCACCGGGCAGACGCTCCCGGTCGACGGCGGCCTCACGCGCGTGTGACGGGTGTTGGGCTAGGCTGCGCTCCACTCGGGGGACCGGACGAGCCTGGAGGAGGCCGGCAGGTGCAGCTGCCCACGGAGCACTCGACAACGGGCGATCGGGTCAGCGGACGCGATGGCAGGCGGCGCGTGCACCTCGTCGGCAGCGTGCCGCTGGCCGACTCCGAGAGCGTGTTTCGCCGCGTCGCGGAGCTGCTCGGGGAGCATTTGCGGCGGATCCCGGACGGCGAGACCGGCAAGCGCAGCCGCTGGAACAGCTGGACCGCACCGACCTACGAGCAGACCCCCGGGTTGGAGCTCGTTCCGCCACCGCCCGGCAGCTACACGCCGTGGCCTCAGGCACGACTGACGATCGACGCCGACGATCTGGTGCTCGCGCGGATCGGCTTCGCCGACGCGGCGCTTGCCTCCTACGCCCGCTTCGCGTCGCTCAAGGCGGAGGGCGTGATCCCGGCGCCGGTGCGTTTCCAGGTCTGCCTGCCGTCGCCGGTCGCGCCGATGACGGTGCTCATCGAGGAGGGCTCGCGAGCCGCCGTCGAGCCGGCCCACCTGCGTCAGCTGCACGCCGAGATCGGCGAGATCCTCGCCGGCGTGCCCCACGACGAGCTCGCCGTCCAGTGGGACGTCTGCCAGGACGTCGGCATCTGGGAGGGCTTCTATCCGGCCTACTTCGACGACCGCCAGCAGGGCGTCGTCGAGCGCCTGCGTGACTGCGCCGAGATCATCCCCGCGGATGTCGAGGTCGGCTTCCACCTCTGTTACGGCGACTTCGGCCACAAGCACTTCATGGACCCGACCGACCTGAGCGTCGCGACCGAGATGATCAACCGCGTCACGGCGGCGTGCATGCGAGCGATCGACTGGTTCCACCTCCCGGTGCCGATCGACCGGGACGACGTCGCCTACTACGCGCCGCTGGCAGGGCTCGCGCTAACGACGCAGACCGAGCTCTACATCGGGTTGATCCACTTCGACGACGGCGTCGACGGCGCCAGGCGGCGACTCGCGAGCGCGCGCCGCTACGTGTCCGACTTCGGCGTCGCCACCGAGTGCGGGTTCGGCCGCCGTGCGCCTGAGACGATCGAGCCGCTGCTGACCCTGCACGCCGACGTCGCGGCGCTGATCGAGTAGCGGCCACCGCGATGACCGACGCCGTCCCGCTGACGCTCGCAGTCCACGACTACGACCACGTGCGCGATCTCTGCAGCGGCGCCGTCGGCGTCGAGGGCGTCACGCTGCGCTGTCTGCAGTTTCCGGTCGAGGAGATCTTCTTTCGCTTCATCCGCTTTCGCGAATGGGACGCCTCGGAGCTGTCGCTCGCGAAGTACGCGTCGCTGCGCGCAGCCGGCGACGACTCGCTGGTCGCGATCCCCGTGTTCACGTCGCGGGCATTCCGCCATTCGGCGATCTTCATCCGCGCCGACGGCCCGGTCGACGACCCGGCCGCGCTGGCGGGCGCGCGGATCGGCGTCCCGGAGTGGACCCAGACTGCGACGGTGTACGCCCGCGGCGTGCTGGCCCACGAGTTCGGCGTCGCGCTGACCGACGTCAGCTGGGTCCAAGCCGGGACCAACGAGCCGGGCCGCTCGGAGGGCGTCGCCGTCGCCCTGCCACCCGGCGTGTCGCTGACGGCGATGCCCGAGCAGACGCTCAACGACCTGCTGCTCGCCGGTGAGATCGACGCGCTGATCGCCGCCCACCCGCCAACCGAGTTCCAGCGCGGCGGCGGTCGCATCGTCCGCCTGTTCTCGGACTACCGGGCGGTCGAGGAGCGCTCCTACCGCGACACCGGCGTCTTCCCGATCATGCACGTGGTGACGCTGCGGGCCGAGCTGCACGCGCGCCATCCGTGGATCGCGATGAACCTGCTGAGCGCCTTCGAGGCGGCCAAGCAGCGCAGCCTCACCCGCGTCCTGGACGCCAACGCGCCGCGCTTCCCCGTGCCCTGGGGCCCGGCCAACGCGCAGCGCGCGCAGCAGCTGATCGGCGAGGACTTCTGGCCCTACGGCCTCGAGCCCAACCGCCGCACACTCGAGGCCTTCCTCGAGCTCGCCTTCGAACAGGGCGTCTGCGCGCGCAGGCTGACGGCCGAGGAGCTGTTCGTCGCGGAGGTCCAGCAGGCCTACCGGGTGTAGCGCCGATCGCCGGGCGACGCCTGGTGGGTCGGCTGCTAGCGCGCCTGCGGTCGGCTGCGAGCGGCTACGCGGGCGTCGCGCCGGCGGCGAGCAGGATCGCGCGCAGCTCCGGCTCATCGGCGGCGCGGACGTTGTTCGCACGAAACGGGTTGCTCATCGCGGCCGCGACCATCAGCCCGGCGTCGCGCGCGCTCAGCTCGCCCGGGGCAAACGAGGCGCGGAACGCGATCGCCGCGTAGAGCGGATCGAGCTCGGCGATCTCAGACGCCGTCGCCGGCCCGACCCGCGAGCGGTTGAACGCCGCGACGTGCGGCAGCAGAACGCCGTTCTGGTAGCCATGGGGAAGCTGCACGTCCGGGGCCGAGCTGAGGGCATGGACCAGTCCGAGCCCGGCGTTGCCGCAGGCCAGGTTGGCCATCGCACTCGCCTCGATCAGCGCCTGCATCGCGTCCGCCTCGCCCGCGAGCGCCTCCGGCAGCGCCTTTCGGATCGCTGCCGCCGCAGCGCTCGCCAGGGCATCGCTGAAGCGCGTCGCACGCTGGGCCCACAACGCCTCGAGGGCATGGCTCAGCGCGTCGAGCGCGGCGGCGATCATCGGCTCCCGCGGCAGGCTGCGCAGCAGCTCGCCGTCGAGCAGCGCGACGCGCGGCTCGTAGCCGTGGCCGCGGATCACGAGGTGGCGCGCCCGGCCCGCGTCGTGCAGCACGACGACGTTGGACACCTCGCTGCCTGATCCCGCGGTGGTCGGGATCGCGATGCTCGGCGCCGGCGCGAGCGGCAGGCGTCCGCTCCCCTCATAGGCGTCAAGCGGCGCCGGATTGCGCAGGCGGATCGCGACGCCCTTCGCGGCGCACATCGCGCTGCCGCCGCCGATCGCCAGAACGGCGTCGGCGTCGTGGCGCAGCGCGCTCAGCGCGGCCGCCTCGGTCTCGGCGATGTCGGGGTCCTCGCCGATCAGCGCGCAGATCGGCAGCGCCACGCCGTCGATCCCGTCCAGCAGCGGCTCGAGCAGGCCCGCCTGCGCGAAGCCGCGGTCGGCGATCACCGCCACCGTTTCGACCGCCAGGGCGCGCAGCTCGCCGCCCAGCCGGGCGCTCGCGCAGCCGCGCCCGGCGACGATCCGGGTCGGCGCGGCGAACTCGCGCTCGGCCCCCGGCCCGCTCATTCGTACTCGCGGAGCAGGTCGCCGGCGGCCTGCTCCGCGATGCCGAGCGCGTTTGCTCCGGCGTGCAGCACGCCAAAGCAGATCGCGTCGAGCAGCTGCTCCTTGGTCATCCCCAGCGCCCGGCCGAGCAGCACGTTCTCGCGGATCCCCTCATCGAAGCCGCGCACGACGTTGTAGTTCAGCATCAGCCAGGGCAGCATCTGCTTGGGCAGCGAGTCGCGGATCGCGTGCTCGTAGCGGTCGCGGTAGGCCTTCAGCAGGCCAGGGCGATGCTGGGCCAGGAAGCGCACGTAGCGCGGCAGCTCGCCGAGCGTGCGGACATACCATTCCTGCACGCGGTCCATGTCTTCGCGGCTGGCCTCGCGCAGCGAGTAGTCCATGCCCGAATCGAAGGCCCGCGGGTCAAACGACCAGCTCTCCGGGAAGCGCGGCGCGGGCGGTGGATCGGCGTAGCTGCGAAGGTACTCGCTGTAGTCGGCCGCCGCATACATCCCGCGATGGCCGGAGTGGATGAAGGCGACCGAGAGCGTGTCGAGGATGTCGGTGCGCGGGGCGCCAGTGGTCTGGGCGAGGCGGATCTCGTACGCCACGCCCTCCTTGAACGCCGCGATCGTGTACTGGTGGATCGCGCCGAGCAGGCCGACGAGCGGATAGGCCGGCTCGGTCGTGTTGCTGTAGTGGCGCGTGCGGGCCTTGTGCCGCTTGAGAACGTCGGGGCGGAACTCCAGCCAGAACTCGAACGAGTCGAGCAGGCCCTTGTTGCTGCCCGTGTACTCGCTCCGGTAGGCCTCGATCTCCTCGGGCGTCATCTCGTCGGGACGAGACACATCCAGGCCATCCTGGAAAGAACTCAGCGCAGACACCGTCGACCTCGTTCCGATCGGGAACAGACGAATGCGGCGCGCTCAGCGCACTGCGCCGGTCGGCGCGCCGACGCCGACTACCGTAGTTGACCTCGACCCCCCGGTCAACGCGTCGCCGGCGCGCTCACGGCACCACCAGCGCCCGGCCGAGCACCTCGGGCCGCTCGAGCACGACGGCGCGCATCGTCTCGCTGATCGCCCGCCCAGCCATCGCACGAGAGCATCGCAGAGCGCGCGCCGGGGCAGGCATAATTGGCCGCGGACAACGCGAGCGGGGAGATTGGGGACCGGCATGAGCAACGGATCGGCGTCGAGCGGCGGCGAGGCGACCGCGATCGACGATCGCGGAGCGCAGGACTTCGTCGCGGCCGCCAAGGGCCTGATTCCGGTCGCCGACGCGCACGCCGAAGCGGCGGAGGCACGCGGTGCCCTCGCCGACGAGGTCGTCGAAGCGCTCCACGCCACGGGGCTCTGGGCGATCTGGGTGCCGCGCACGCTGGGCGGCGGCGAGCTCGCACCGGTTCCCTCGCTGGAGGTCATCGAGCATCTCTCCTACGGCGACGCGTCGACCGGCTGGGTGGTGATGGCCGCCGCGCTCGCGACCGGCGCCGACGCGGCGTATCTCGGCGACGAGGCGGTCGAGTCGCTGTTCGGCGGCGATCGCCTGCTGGTGCACGCCGGCGCGGGGACCCAGCCCGGCACCGCCGTGCCCACCGACGGCGGCTTTCTGCTCAGCGGTTCCTGGCGATTCGCCTCCGGCGTCAAGCACGCCCAGGTCCTGCACACCGCCGGGCTCGTCAAGACCACCGGCCAGGCGCGGATCTGCGTGTTCGGCGTCGATCAGGCCACGCTGATCGACAACTGGGACGTGCTCGGGCTGCGCGCGACCGGGAGCATCGACTACACGACCAACTCGCTGTTGGTGCCGGAGGCCTACACCTACCACGCGACGACCGAGACGCCGTTGCGCGGCGGCATCCTCTACACGATGGGGATCATCAACCTCGGCATGATCTGCCATTCCGCGTGGGCTCTGGGCGTCGGGCGCCGGATGCTCGACGAGCTGCGGAAGCTGCTCGAGGCGGGCAGCGGGCGGGCGGGGAGCCTCAGCGAGAACCATGCTTTCCACGGTGACTACGCGATGGCCGAGGCGAAGCTGCGGGCCGCGCGCGCCCTGGTCTACGAAACCTGGCACGACGTCCAGGAGACGCTCGACCGCGGCGATGCGCTCACGATGCACCAGAACACCCTGACCCGCCTCGCGCTCCAGTACACGACCTGGACCGTCGAGGAGGTGTCGATGTTCGTCTACAACGCAGCCGGGACCGCCGCGCTTCGCTCAGGCGTGATCCAGCGGTTCTTCCGCGACATGCACGCGGGAACCCAGCACATGACCTCCGCGCCGCCGGTCCGCCAGGCCTGCGGCCGCCAGCTCGCAGGCCTCGCGCCCGGCAAGGCGTGGCAGTTCGTCACGCTCGTCGACCCGAGCTGACGACCGCCGGACGCCGCAACGACCGCCGCTCGCGCGGCGGGGCTCAGCGCGCCGCCACCGACAGCCCCGCGCCGTCCACGACCAGCGGCACCGCCTCCGCCTCCCAGCCCGGGGCCATGATGTGCACCCCGGCGACGTCGGGAAGCTCACGCAGTTGCGCGACGATGTCGATCGCGATCGCGATCCCCGCCTGCTTGGCCGCGGGACCCTCGAGGCCGCTCATCCGCTCGAACGTCGCGTCGTCGACCTCGATGCCGGGGATGTGGTCGTGCATGTACTGCAGCGTCCGCGTGCTTCGCGGCGGCGTCACCCCGACGATCATCGGCGCGCGTTCCGTGACCCCGGCCTCGACGACCGGCGCAAGCCAGCCGGCGAAGCGCTCCACGTCGTAGACGATGTTCGTCTGAAAGCAGTGTGCGCCAGCCTCGAGCTTGCGTTCAAGACGCTCGACGGTGTCAACCAGCGGGTTGGCGGCGGTGGCGATCAGGAAGTCGGTGGGCACGGCGAGCTCCTCGCCGGCCGCCAGCCGGCCGGCGTTCATGTTCGCCACCAGGCCGAGCAGCCCGATCGAGTCGAGATCGGAGCACGGCTGCGTCAGGCCCTCGTAGGGACCGACCTTGAGCGGATCGCCGGACAGCGCGAGGATCGACCTGACACCCAGCGCCCACGCACCGAGCAGGTCGGCCTGGAGCGCCAGCAGGTTGCGATCGCGGGTCGTCACCTGCATGATCGGGTCGAGCCCCGCTTCGATCATCCAGACCGAGCAGGCAACCGGCGACAGCTTGACCGTCGCAGCCTGGTTGTCGGTGACGTTGGCGGCGTGCACGATGTCCGCGAACCGCCGCGCGGTCTCTCGCACCGGTGTGGGGTCGGGCTCGACCGGCGGACCGAGCTCCGCCGTCACGACGAACTCGCCCGTCCGGAGTGCCTGGCTCAGGCGTGTCACAGGCGACAACCTACCGGGACGGCCGGGGTCGGTGGCGCGGCGCCGCGGCGTCCGGCATGCCACGACGGACGCGTTAGTGTGCGCGGGCGTGGCTGAGATCGTCGGCGCGGTCGGTGTGCCCCACAACCCCTTCTCGGCGCTGCTCGTCGCACAGGATGCTGACGGCGCCGCCGAGCCAAGGCGGCTCTACGGCGCCGTCGCCGAGCATCTGCACGCGATGCGTCCCGACACGCTGATCGTCTTCACGACCGACCACTACAACCTGTTCTTCGAGCTCAGCGTCCCGATCTTTGCGATCGGCGTCGCGGAGTCGACATCCCGGTCCGAGCGACTACCCGATGCTGCCGCACTACGACATCGCAGTGGATGCCGTGCTCGCGAAGCAGATCCAGACCGCCGTCGTCGACGACGGCTTCGACGTCGGGATGAGCCAGGAGTTCGCGCTGGACCACACGATCACAGCGCCGCTGGGTCTGATGATCCCGCGGATGGAGGTCTCGATCGTGCCGCTGTGGATCAGCACGTCGATGCGCCCAATCCCCTCCGCGCGGCGCTGCTACGCGCTCGGGGCGGCGATTCGTGCCGCGGTACGGAACAGCCCGCTCGACCGTCGCGTGGCGGTCGTCGCCAGCGGCGCGTTCTCGTTCGAAGTGGGCGGACCGCGGATGAGCGAGAACTCGCATGTGGGCGTGCCGGCCCCCGAGTGGGCCCTGCGCGTCAGCGAGCTGCTCGCGGCCGGCGACGTCGAGGCGCTGCTGCGCGAGACGACGCCCGCGCAGCTCGCCGCAGCGGGGAATGCGAGCGGCGAGATCCTCAACTGGATCGCGATGCTCGGAACCGCCGACGCCGGCGTGCCGCTGTTCATCGAGGCGCAGCGCGACGAGGGTCACGCGTTCGCCGCGTGGGGTGCAACGTGAGCGTCTACGCGGTCGACAAGGTCTGCCGACGGGTGGTCTGCGAGCCGGGCTTCGCCGACCGGCTGCGCGAGGACCCCGAATCGGCGCTGCGCGCCGCGAGCCCGCCGCTCAGCGAGACCGAGCGGGAGCTGCTGCTCGCCGGCGACGTCGGCCGGCTCGGCCGGATGGGCGCCAACTTCTTCCTGCTGCACCAGCTCGGACGCTTCGAGCTGTTCGGTCTGACGCTGCCTTCCTACGCGGAGCGGATTCGCACCGAATACCGCGCGGAGCGCGCCGGCTGATCTGATCGCCCCCCGGGAGTGGCGGAAAACTCGCGCTCGCACCCCCCTCTCCGCGACACCGGGCCTAGCGGGCTGCCGCCGGCTGCCGGCCCCGCGCGTGACGCCGCTTCGGTATCTGCAGACGCGTCGCAGTGAGCGGGAGTCTGCTGCTGTCGGTATCGGCGTAGTATCCGCCACAGCACATCAAGTACCAGCAATGCACCTCACCTGAGCTGCGGTCAACCGCGTGTAGGAGCTAGCAATGGCAGACAACGAGACGGAAGCCTCCAAACTGATCGACAAGAGGATTAGCGAGTTGGGCGACTGGCGCGGCAGGACGCTCAGCAAGCTTCGAGGAATCATCAAGGAAGCGGACCCAGACATCGTCGAGGAGTGGAAGTGGGTGAAAGCCACGAGCCCCGGAACGGCGGTCTGGTCGCACGACGGGGGTATCTGTACTGGTGAGCCGTACAAGAATGTGGTCAAGTTGACATTCTTCAAGGGTGCTGCGTTGGACGATCCCTCCGGCCTATTCAACTCGAGCCTCGAGGGGAAGGTCCGGCGTGCCATCGACATCACAGAAAATGAAGAGATCAACGAAGGTGCACTGAAGAACCTCATTCGTGAGGCCGTTGCGCTGAACCTCAAGGGCAGGTAGCGCCTCCGCTCGACAATGCCCAGCAGGGCGTACGGCCCCGACAGTCGGCGGTTCGTGGCGCTCCGGCAGCCAGTGAACTGTGCCGAGCCACATCGGCGTGACGCGAAGACCGCGCCCATGCGGATCGCGCAGCCACCGGCGGATGCGCCGCGGCGGTTGGGGCCGCCGGTCGTCCCTACCGCGACGCTTGCCAGCCGGTCGGCGTGCGCTTCGCGTGCCCCTCGCGCACGAGCTGGGCGAGCGCCTGCGCGATCAGGACATCGTGCCCCGCGTAGCCAACCGCGACGGCAATCTCGTGCCGGGTGCGCGGTGAGTGTCCCAGGACGTGTTCGATTCGGCCGGTCAGCGTCGCATGCTGCGCACGCCGCGTGTGCGTCGACTGCTGCATCGGTTCGCTATCTACGAGGTGTGGCGTCGCTTTCCTTCCGGCCGTTTGGAGATGCATGCGCTCGTACGGTAGCCACCCGCATGCCGGGCGCGAGCACCTCTGGTGGCCGCCGGACCCCCTGCTCGGCTGCGCCGCCCGACGCGCGAAAGCGGCACGCTGAGAAGCGCTGCCTGCTGTCGGTCGATGAGGGGTCAGTAGCAGAGACGGGTCAGGGCGGAACGCCACAGCGTTCGCATATGCCGGTTGGGATCTATCTCCACGATGATGTCGGCACAACCGCGACGGCCGAACAGGAAATCCTGATTGACGTAGATGGTCCCGTGACGGTTAATCGCGATTCCAACGCCCGGCCAGCCGCCCGTGGCGCCGGGGACGAGGTTGGCCAGCTGACCCCGGGTCGCGATCGTTTCAAGGCCATTGACCCCAACTCGAACCACCGCACCGTTGTGGATCGCGACGACACTGCCGTTGGAGGCAGACATCTCGTTCGGTTGCGATCCGATATCCGGATAGTTCTCGGTACTGCCGTTGGATCGGACCACCATCAGCCGTGGGCCACGCCGAGCACCGGACTCGCACCCAAACGCGATGAACCCAGTTCCGGGGACTCCCTCTCCGCAGTATCCCGATGTGTTTGGAATTGGAATCGAGTCGGCCAACGTTCGGACAAGCTCCCCGGACGACGTCAGCTGGAGGAAGGCCCCGAGCTGGCGGATGTTCGGACACACCGTCGCGGAGACGTCGAGCAGGCCGTCGCTCCCGATGGTCAGCGAGGCATCGGAGAGCTCTGCGGATTTCGCGGGCACCGAGATCGCGTTCGACGGCACGACGGCACAGTTCGGATCCTGGCCGATGACCGTCGTGATCTTGCCGTTCGCCGCGACTTCCCGAACTACCGAGTTCACCGGCCCCGGGGACGTTTTCGCCCGACCTGTCTGCACGAAGTAGAGGACGCCGGTCGGACCGATCGCCAGACTGCCGGTGCCGACCTCGGCCTGAGTGGCGCGACCGCCATCGCCGGTGTAGCCGGCGATGCCTGTTCCAGCGACCACCACGAAGCGTCCATTGGGCAATCGGCCGAGAATCTGTTGCCGTCCGACGTCAGCGACGTACAGCTCACCGTTCGGTCCGGCCGCCAGAGAAACCGGTTGCCTCGGGACAACCGGCGAACTGTTCGCAAGCCTCGATGCGAGAGCAGACGACGATCCCGATCCGCCCGTCCGGTGCGTGGCAGGCGAACCCGAGCCGGTGATCGCGATCAGACCTGCCACGAGTGCCGCTGCCACCACGACGACCGCGAGATTTCTGAGACGCCGACGCCGAGCGCGCTGTCGGACCTCAGGGATCAGAACCTCGATCGGTGCAGGCGACGAGCCGGCTGGTCCGTTCGCACCCGGATCGCCCGGCGGTCTCGTCATCAGCTCCCGAGCCACGGTTCTTACGCGATCTGTTCGATGAGGCGGGCGAGTTCATCGGGACCAACTCCCTGCGAACGCGCGAACGACACCAACTCCTTCGCGCGGCCGAGCACCAGGGCTCGCTCGGGAGCTCCAGCGACGGTGATGCCCTTTCCTCGCCGGAATTCCAGCAGCCCGTCGTCGCGAAGCTGGTGGAAGGCGCGGAGGACAGTGTTCGAGTTCACGCCAAGGACCGCAGCGAAGTCCTTGGCAGGCGGTAGTCGATCGCCGGGCCTCGCCTCGCCCGCGGCGAGCGCGCGTCGAATCTCTGCGGCGACTTGCTCGTGGAGCGTGGTCTGGTCCGAATGGTCGATGCTCACCGGCAGCATGGTCATAACCATACTATTACCATGTTGATCATTATCAGGCCGACCCTGGGCCGGTGATCGCGACACGAGCCGCGCCGATCGTCCGCGATCAGAGACGCTGGCCACCCCCCATCCGGACCAGCATCTACGTTCCGGGGATGACTGATGGGACGGCTGCACGAAGCTACGGCAAGGTCTTCAACGAGATCGCTGCAGAGTACGACCGCCACCGCCCCAGCTACCCCGACGCGCTCGTTGATCACGCATGCCAGGTGGCCTGCATCGGCGCTGGCGACCGCGTGCTCGAGATCGGCTGCGGGACCGGGCAGCTGACACGCAGCCTGCTCGCTCGAGGGCTGCGCGTAACAGCACTCGAACCCGGAGACCAACTGATCGCGATCGCAGGGGAGAACCTGAGGGACGCGGGCGATGTGGAGTTCGTGAACGCGCGGCTCGAGGACATGCAGCTTCCCCGCGAGGATTACCAGGCGGTGTTCTCAGCGTCCGTGATCCACTGGGCCGATCCTGATCTCAGCTGGCACAAACTCGCCGATGCGCTCGCTCCCGACGGGACGCTCGCTCTGATCCAGTACTTCGGCCTCAAGCAACCGCGCAGCGCCGATGATCAGCAACAGCTTCTGTCGGCGATGCGCCGGCACGCGCCGGAGATCGCCGCCACCTGGCCCAGCTACCGCGACCTCGAGACCACGATCGCAGGCGTCCAGGAGCGCCGTCGCAACGTGGCGGACGCCTGGGCGTGGCTGGGGACCTACGACATCGGCCGCGACTACGCGGCCGACCTCTTCGAGGACGTGCAGCTCGCTGTCGCGCCCAAGTTGATCGAACACACTGCCGACGAGCTCAACGCACTCCTCGGCACGATGTCATTCTGGACACGTCTCTCCCCCGACCAGCGTGACGCCGTCGCGCGCGAGAATCGCGCGCTCCACGCGCGCCTGGGGCGGCGAATCCGCGCGAGCACGCTGGCCGGACTCGTGACGGCCCGACGCCGCGGGCGCGACACCGCGCACTCATCCTCCAACGCTTAGGACCACTCTGCGTGTCACTGCGTCGCCCTGATGCGGTGCGCGAAGAAGAGCGGTCTCGCAGTGGAGCGATCTTGGCGTGTCGTCATCTGTCCCAGCTTGCGTTTGCGCCGTGCGGCGCGAGCACCGCCGGCCTGCCACCGCCCCAGGGCGCGCTGACAACCGAGGTCGGTTCGCCCTCGAAGCCCTTCGTCAGCAGGACCTCGCTGCCGTCGCGTGAGATGCCGTCGGGAACGCTGAACTCGTTCAGCAGCTGACGGAGGACAGCGGTCTTGCCGCGCAGCGTGACGGCCCACGAGGAGTTCTGGTCGGTGCCGCTGAAGCCGCAGAGCAGATGCTGTCCATTGGCCGAGAAGGCAACCGGCTCGAGGCCGCTGGCGAGCGGGTCGACCTTCATGTGCGTCAGCTGCCGGAGCGCGGTTCCGTTCGGGTCGATCGACCAGAGCTGGTTGATCGGCGCGATCTCCTTTCCGCGCGAGGTGGTGCGAGCGAACACGATGTCGTTGGGTCCCCAGACCGGGGCGGAGATGACCCAGCGGTGCGTGAGCTGCTGCGTCCGTGTTCCTGTCGACGAGGTCGTGAAGAGGTTGACCGGCGCGGTCAGTAGCTGCGAGGAGCCGAGCGCGTAGACGACGTCGTCGGAGCGGTTCGGCGCGAAGCTCGCGCCGTCGATGACGCCGCTCGCGATCGTCGCGACCGAGCCGCCGCCGGCCGCGATCACGAGCAGCGGACCTTTGTCGTTGAGGCCATGGGGGCAGCTTGCGAGGATCAGCTTCGAGTCCGCCGACCAGCCGTCGATCCGGAGAAAGCCGTCGCAGTGGTAGAGCTTGACCGCCGCGGCACCGCCGCTCGCGGGATACGCAAGCAGCTCGGAGGTTGCGTTGCCGGCCGGCGGCAGCGACTCCACGACTGCCACCGCGTCGCCATCCGGCGCGACCGTCGCAGACGTGCCCGGTCCAAGCGCGCGCGCGCCGCTGCCGTTCAACTTCGCGATCTCAACACTGCCGTTGAGCGAGCTCGAGCTCTTGATCCAGGTAACGACGGCCCCCGGGCCTAGGGACGCCGCAGACGCGTGCACGGCGATACCCACGAGCAGCGCAGCCAACGCGAGCGCCGCGCCCAGCGCCACGAGCCGCCCCTTCGCTGCCGCGCCGCTTGGCTCCATTCGCGTCTCGCCCCCGGAGGTCTACGTCGCAGCGATGCTAGCCGGTCTCCCCGCCGCTTGACCCATCGGCGGGCAACGCGCCTCGACAACGTCACGACCCGGCGGCGAGAACGAGCCAGACCTCGCCGGGGAACGAGAGCTCCCCGACCGGCGACCGCTTTCGCTCGGCCAAGGCGGCAGCGTGGAATGCAGGGCCCTCGGCTCGATTCCGAGAGTGCCACGCTCGGCACGGGCGTCGCCAGGCGCCACTACGCTGCGGCGATGACGCCCGGTCATGAGACGGAGATCTGGCGTACGAAAGGTGGGCGCGCGTGGCGGGTCGGCCTGGACGCCGAGATCGCGTGGATACGCGAGAACACCGAGCCTGGGCTCGGGATCACCTCCGCGATCCCACCGCTGTTCGCGGCCTACGCCACACTCGAACTGCCGGGCACCGGCGACCACGATCCGGCGTCGTGGTTTGAGGATCCGGACCGCCACGCCGCGGGCGTGCTCGCCGTCCTGAGCGAGCACACGGCGGCACAGCCCTGGTGGCTGGGGTACCTGGAAACCGGCGTTGGCGCCGAAACGATCTTCTACGACGTGCCAACGGTGACGCTGTACTCGGGCTGGCACTACGTGCTCATTGAAGCCGGGCCCGAGCAGGCGGGAAGCTGGCGGGAGCATGACCTCAGGAACAGGAAAGGCCGTCTTCCAGATCTGATGTTCGCGACGGATCGCTCGTGGCTCGTCTCGACGATGTGGGACGACGATTGGACATGCGTCGGTGGGTCGAGGGAGCTTGTTGACTCCTTCCTCAGCCAGCCGGACCTGCGACACCGAGTCCGTCAGGTTGATCCCTCGGCCGAGGACGCGACTCCGCCGGGACACACAGCGATCTGATCGCGGTCGCCGCCTTTGTCGGCTCGAGCACGCCCGGTGAGACCAGCGAAATCAGTAATGCACGACGCCGCGCAGCAGCCGCTGTCGTCAGCAACGCGACGAGCAGTAGCGCGACGCAGTCGGATCACGCGAATCCGTCACGCCGCGGACTGGTCAGCGGACGGCCGGGATTGCCCCGAGCGGGGCGGTATGTTGAGCAGACACCTACCCGGCGATAGTGGCTACCGGCAGCTCGTTGAGCCGGTGGACGTTTGGGATAGGAAAGGGGACCAGGTGCTATCCAGTGGAGGACGACGCGCGATGCCGAAAGCGATCAAGGGAAATGCTGGGCGAAAGCCGCCAGAGCCCTCGGCGAACCACTCCGACATCGGCGACTGGTGCCGTCGCCAGATGCCGGATCTGCAGCCCATCGTCAAGCGCTTGGATGCGTTGATCCGAGCGACGGTCCCGGGCCTTGACTACGCCGTCAAGTGGAAAAGGGCGTATTACGGGCTACCAGAACTCGGGTGGATCATTGAACTAGCCGCCTACGACGTTTCCGCGAATGTCGTATTTCTCGGCGGCGCCGACTTCGAGTCCCCGCCCCCGCTCGGAACGACCGACCGGACCCGGTACATCAAGGTGACCAGCCTGGAGGAGGCGCAGCGACCGGAGCTGCAGAGGTGGATCAAGCAAGCGGGACGCACGCCGGGTTGGACGTGACGTCGGCAGCCCAGCTCGGCTGCCGCGCGGGCGATCAGCAGCAGGGCGCCCTCGGCCGACGAATCCGTTGAGGTCTATGCCCGCGCGCGCGTCCCTCAGCCGAGCTCTGGAACGCCCAGCACGCGCTCCTGGAGCGCCGCCGCGGCCGCAATTGCCGTCGCCTCGCGTCCGCGCGGGGCGATGAGGGAGGCACCGGCCTCCCAGGTGACGGGGATCGAGGCGACGGGCATGCCGGTCAGGTCCCACATCGCGGTCAGCGCGATCAGCGGGTCGCCGGCGCCGCCCGCGTGTCCGCGCTCGTAGCCGGGGCCGCGCTCGTAGGGGACGATCGGGATCGTCGGCTCGAGCACGAGATCGATCGCCTGCTCGTCGAACCACTCCTCCCACAGGACGAGCCCGTGCGCGCGGCGAGCCTGCGCCCCGAGGTAGCGCTGAGCGTCGGTGAACGTGCTCGCGGCCTCGACGAACTCGGCGATCGCCGGGCGGTAGCGCTCGCGGCGTGCGGCGTGTCGCGAGTGGAACGCCCATGCCTCGCTCAGCAGGATCGTCGTGAGGTCGTCCCAGTCCACGCGCCACGGTGCGGGCCGCTCGACTATGCGGGCACCGAGCTCCTCCAAACCTCGACGAGCCGCCTCCAGGGCGTTGGCGACCGCGCCGTCCAGCGGGACCTCGCCGGTGCGGTCGGTCAGGGCCACCGTGAGCCCCGTGGGCGGCTGCGCCGCGCCTTCGCGCAGCGGCGCGGCCGGCGCGCCGAGCGGAGTCGGCTCATCGCCGCCGGCGCTGAGCGCCGCCAGCAGCGCCGCGCAATCGGCGATCGTCCTCGCGATCGGGCCGACGTGGTCGAGCGACGGCGCCAGCGGAATCACGCCACCGATCGGCACTCGGCCGTGCGTCGCCTTGATCGTGCTCGTGCCGCAGCACGCCGAGGGGATCCGAAGCGAGCCGCACGTGTCGCTGCCGAGGGCCGCCGGGATCATCTGCGCCGCGACCGCAGCGGCGCTCCCGCCGCTCGAGCCGCCGGCGATGCGCCCCAGCGCCCACGGGTTGCCGACCTGGTCGGTTGTCCCGCCCGCCGCGAACTCGTGCGTGTGTGTGTGGCCGAGCAGGATCATCCCCTGCGCGCGCAGCCGCGCCCAGGCGATCGCGTCGGTGTCCGCGACGTTGCCCTCGAGCACGCGGCTCGAGGCGGTGAGCGGCAGGCCGGCGACGCCGATGATGTCCTTCACTGCGACCGGGACGCCGCAGAGCGCAGGCGCCCCCGCCCCCTCGCGTGCGCGCCGCGCGTCGGCCGCGCGGGCAGCCGAAAGCGCGCTCTCGGGGTACAGACTCGTCCACGCGTTGATCGCGCCCGGCGCGCCATCGAAGCTCGGGGCGCCGCCGTTTCGCTCCTCGATCCGTGCGAAGCAGGCCTCGGCCAGCTCGACCGCGGACACCCGCCCCTCGCGCAGCAGCGCCGAAGCCTCCATCACGCCCAACTCACTCACCGCCCGGACGCTAGCGCTACGGCACCAACCAGCGCGGCGCCGCCGCGCGGTACAAGCGCCGCGGCCAGCCCGGCGAACCGGCCCCAGCGACCGTCCAGACAGCCGCTGTCCGTTTGCGCGATCGGCGGCACCCCGGCGTGACTGACCGGGATGCGCTCCGGCGATCCGTCCCCGACGCCTCAGGCGCCGGGGACTGTTGCTCGGCGGACCGTTCTAGCGAGGAAAGTGCTCGTGCACCGGGAACTCGTGGATCTCCGGCGGTCCTCCTTCGACGCCGGCGGCCGCCATCGCGGATCCGATGCGTTCCTGCGCGAAGCGGTCGAAGTGCGCGCGCGATTCCCAGAAGTCGAGCACGCCCCAACCACCTTCCACCGGACCGGATGCGTGAAAGATGAGGCCGTCCGGTGGATTGGAGTCCGGATCGACCACCGCGTTGAGTCGGTCGAACTGCTCGGCGGTCACGCCAGCAATCTTGAGACGGATTCCTACAGCCATGCTGCCTCCCCTGTTTGGATGGCTTGACTGTACCCGCCCGGAGCGAGCCAACGTGGATCCAACGCGTCCCGCAGCGCTGAGATCACGCACCGGCGTCCATCGTTGCTCGCGCGGATCTTCTGTCGGGTGTGGCTGTGACGATTGCCGGGTGCGCCGAATCAACATCGCCGATCCGACGTTTACCTATGACCCCGGTGACCCGGATGGTTTTCGGGCGGGGATGCTGCGCTTCGGGCCGCAGGTGGGCGCGCAGCGGACTGGCACAAGCGTGTACGAGCTTCCACCGGGCCAGGCAATCTGTCCGTACCACTACGAATACGGCGAGGAGGAATGGCTGCTCGTGCTGGCTGGCCGGCCAACGCTCCGAACCCCCGACGGCAGCGAGCAACTCGAGCCGTGGGATGCCGTGTGCTTCCCGGAGGGGCCGACCGGCGCTCACGGTCTGCGCAACGAGACGGACGACGTCGTGCGGGTCCTCATGTACTCCACCGTGAGTCCCACAGCTGTCTCGGTCTACCCGGACTCCGACAAGATCGGCGTGTGGGTGGACAATCCCGACGACAAGCTCATTCTCCCACGGACGAGCGCAACCGACTACTACAAGGGAGAAGTCTGACCCGCACGGAAGCCCGATGAGCGCGGCTGGCACCCGCCGTCGGAATGCCACGTGGGAGCGGTCGCGCGCCGCAGCGTTCCGGCACGGCGAGGATCTTGAGACGCGATTGAGCTCACTCGCGCTCGACCCTTTGCAGCCCGTGCCGGGGCGTCCACCAGTCGACGACGAGCAGCGTCGCCGCCTCGTTGAGGTGGGTATGCGCGACCATGGCGATGTCGGCGTGGAAGCGATCGCCGTCTGATCCGTCGGCGATCCGTACCGACGCGATCGCCCGACCGGAGATCTTCGCCTCGCCCGGCCACTGTGCCGCGGAGCCCTCGACCGGGTCGACCGTGGCGCTGTGCAACGCGAACCGCGGATCCCGATGCAGATCCGCGCCCTTGCGCGCGTGCGACATCGAGGTGAAGACCAATTGGCCATCCTCAAAGACCGACTCGATCCCGGAGATCCGCGGTGACCCGTCGGCTCGCAAGGTGGCAATTGTCTTGTGTCTGTGAGCGTCGAACAGCGCCCGCACACGCTGCGCGAACTCCGGCACTCCCTCTTCGACCTCCCGCCATGCCGTCATACGCCCATGATCGCAGCGATGGTCCCGCACGGTGCTGCCCGAACGCCCCGCCGACCCCAACGCGCCGCTGCTGCTGGGCGCAACGAGCGGCATCGCTTGTGCGCTCGCGCGGAAATTTGTACGCTCGCCTAACACCGTTCGCGAACCAGTGGGGAGGTCCTGATGGCGAGGGAAGTGACGTGTCCACCGTGCGGCGAGATCATCCGCGGCGAGGACGATGCAGCTCTGCTTGCAAACGTCCATCAACACGCGAGCGATCACGGGCACGAGATTCCGCCCGGGATGACGCAGGAGGAGATCGACGCTCAGATCCTCAGCGAGGCACGCGAAGCGGCCTGATCGGCCTGGCAGAAACAGCTGAGCAGCGGCGTCGGCTGCCGCTGGTCGCGCGCAGAAGACGAGGCCGCTGCGACCGCCCGTCGCACGGGGTGGCGGTCGTCCGTGCTGCGGTCGCTTCGTTGTCTCTCACCTCCAAGCGCGATACCGTCAGGCGCATGCTCGGCATTGCCAGCGCGGCCCGTCCGGGCGCCAGGGCGGTCCAGGGGGAGCCGTTTTGCGCTCCGCGCACCCATCCGCATCACGCGGAGTGAGCGAGAGCCCGCGTTGCTGACGATTGGCAACTCGCACGCCGCGATTCGACGATTGTGGTTTGGAATGCGGTCGCGCATCCTCGGCGCGCTCGTGCTGACCGCGCTTGTGACGCTCGCGACCGCGGCGCTGACACTGCTGACGCCGTTACAGGCGGCGCTGAAGAACGACAGCAGGCGGATCGGCGAGGGCACGGTCACCGTCGACAGAACGCCGCTCTCGAACCTCCCCGTGTACCGCGACGGAGAGCCGGTCGACCAGGCCCTCGACGCCAAGCTCGAGAACTTCGTGCATCAAAACGGGGCGACCTACGTCGTGTGGGACGACCACCTCCGTCGGATCGACGACACCGATAAGGCCGACAAGGCACCCCAGGACACGATCCCCCCAAGCGTCGTGCGGAAGGCATTTCAGCCGCGGCCTGGCGTTATGACTCCGTACACGCTCAAGGGCGACGTGCTCGTCGTCACGATCCGCTATCGGGGGCAGCAGTTCGAGAGCACGAAGAACGATGGCCGCTACTTCGTGCTCGAAATGATCCAGCACGTCGACGCCGTCACGACCGCCGACAGCGTTGTGCGAACTGCGTTCCTCTACGCCGCGCTGGTCGGCCTCGGCGTCGCGATCCTGCTCGGGATCGCGCTTTCCTCGCGTCTGTTGCGCCGCCTGCGCCTGCTGCGCGACGCGAGCCGGTCGCTCGACGAAAACGACCTGAGCGCGCTCGGCGTACGCCGCGACGAGGTGCCCGATGAGATCGGCGAGCTCGCACGCGGCTTCACGACAATGCACGAGCGGCTGCACCAGCAGGAGCACGCCAGGCGAGCGTTTGTGGCAACCGCATCGCACGAGCTGCGAACACCGCTCGCCTCGCTTGAGGGGGGACTGGAGCTCCTTGAGGAAGACCTCGACTACGAGTCGATGGATCTCGTCGACGCGCGCGAGCGCGTCGCATCGGCCCGGCGGCAGGCGCGTCGGCTCAGCTCGCTCGCGAAGGACCTGCTCGACCTCAGCCGGATCGACGCGCAACTCGAGTTGCGCGACGAACCGGTCCAGCTCGGCGAGACCGTACGCGCGGTCGCCGCCGAGTTCGACCAGCGTGCACGAGAGCGCGACATCACCGTGGCGCTCGACGAGGCCGGCGGCCCGGCATGGGCACAGGCCGATCCCGGCAGTGTCGCGCGCGTGGTGCGCATCCTGCTCGACAACGCGTTGCGGTTCGCGCCTCCGCACACCATTGTGAGCGTTCGCATCGGCCCGGCAGGCAATCAGCAGCCGTCAATTGAGGTGACAGACGACGGGCCCGGCGTTCCATCCGATGAACGCGAGCTGATCTTCGAACGCTTCCAGCGCGGCCGCAACAGCGGCGAGGAAAGTGGATTCGGGCTCGGCTTGGCAATCGGCTCCGAGTTGGCCACCCGAATGGGCGGACGCCTGGAGCTGACCGATCAGGCGCCGGGTGCGACCTTCCGGTTGAGCCTGCGGCCGTCTAACAGCAACGTTCCTGAGCTTGCACGATCCGTCGCGGGCCTGCCATGAGCGATCGCTGTCGCCTTGCGCTCGGTCGCCGCTTCGACATACGCGCTCGCTCGGTTGGGTGGCGGCCCGCGCGACCTCCGGCAGTGAGCGAAGGTGGGTTGCGGTTTTGCAGCCCGGTGGCTCCGCGGCGTAGGCTCCGAGGCGTGCCGATCCGCCGGTTTGGAAGGGGCCGCGCCACAAGCGAGCCGCGCGTGCACGTGGCGGACCCGCGCTTTGAGAATTGGGAGACCGTCAGCACGTTCGAAGACCAGACGACGGCGTTGGCGTGGCGCGACCAGCTCCGCGGCCTCGGGGTCGAGGCTGCGTGCGTCGCCGATCAGCCGCTCGATCCGCTTGGTCGTGGCGACGTCTTCCTCGTCGTCCCACCAGACCAATGGTCTCGCGCAAGCGAGATCATTGAGAACCTCGACTGACGTCCCGCGCCGACAGGCACCCGGCATCCCGTCGCTGCCGCTGCCATGCGCGGGAAACCAGCACACTCCGGCCCGGTGACTGCCGGCGAGCGCGCGTTGATCGTGCTCCCTGCTGCTAGTGGGCCTTGTCGAAAGGTTTGACCGGTAATGGCATCAGGCGGCGATGCGGTGTCGGTTTTCGGCGGCGGTGAGGCGGCGGTCGCGGTGTTCGCCGTTGCGGTAGGTGACGTGGCGGGCGAGCGCGAACGCGAAGGCGTCCCAGTCGATGTAGTCGGCGTTGCGACGACGAACTGGCTGATCGGCGTGAAGTGGCACTCGACGGGGTTGAGGTAGCTCGCGTAGGTCGGGGTCGCGACGAGCTCGATCCGGTTGGTCGCGGCGAAGGTGCGGATGTCGGGGACCCAGTTGGCCGAGAGGTTGTCCTGGATCCAGTAGATCCGCTGGCGGGCCGGGTAGCAGGCGCGGATCTGGGCCATGAACGCGAGGTTGTCCAGGCCGCGCGCGCTGGGGCGCAGCCTGACGCGCAGCCGGTCGGCGTGCACGTCGTAGGCGCCGAAGACATAGCGGGTGCCGTGGCGGCGGTTGTAGTCCGCGCGCTGGCGCTCGGGCCGGCCTCTGGGCGCCCAGCCCGCACCCGGCGGTGGGGCGCAGGCTGACCGGCCCCATCTGGTCGAACGCGATCACGACGCCGTCCGGCGGCGGCGTTCGTCGCATCAGCTCCAGCACCCGTGCGGTCTTGGCCTCGTAGTCGGGGTCGGGGCTGGCCTTCCAGGTGCGGGTGCGCTGGAACGACAGGCCCGCCTCGGCCAGCACCCTGCCGAGATGCGCCGGGCTGACCTGCACGATGCCCTGCTCGGCCAGATACGCCGCGAGCCGGGGCAGCGACCAGCGCGTCAACGGCACCCCCTGGGTGTCGGGGCGGGCACCGGCCACGCTGACGATCCGCTGGCGCTGATCGCAGGTGATCCGGCGGGGTCGCCCGCCCCGGTAGTTAGGGCGCAGCGAGTCGAACCCGCGCTCGTTGAACTCGTGGATCACCTTGCGCACATGATTGGGATCGGTCAGCCAGCTCGCCGCGATCGACGCCGCCGACATCCTCGCGTTGGAGCCCAACACGATCGACGCGCGCTCACGCGTCGACGCATGCTTCGAACGCTTCGACCAGCCGCTTCAGCCGCACCGCCTCCTCATGCGAGAGCGGCCTGACAAACACCTCCGGGGGACGCATCACCACCTCCACGGTCGAGATGCGTCCCAATTCGCCGCCAACAGCGAGTTTCCGGTCAAACATTGCGGCAAGGCCCACTAGATGATTGATTCCCAATCAGTGGGTGTAGGCGGCGAAGTGGCGGCCTGGGTCACCGATTGTTTGGTTGTGGGCGAGGCCGGCTGCAAGTGCGAGCAGCCTGAGTGCGATGCGGACGCACAGGCCGGGGAGGGTGCGGCCGCCGTGGCGTTCGAGTGCGAGTTGGCCTTTGGTGGTCCAGAACGTCGACTCGATCCATTGGCGGATCGGTCCGAGCGAGCCGTTGCGCCGGGGTTCGTCTTTGCGGTCTGGCCTGAGGAAGCGGGCGCCGAGGCTGGCCATGATCTGCTCGAACTCCTCGCCGGCGAAGCCCTTGTCGGCGAGCACGGTGTAGCCGTGCAGGTCGACGCGTTCGAGCATCTCGGCAGCGACGACGCGTTCAGGCGCGTTGGCGGGCGCGAGTTCGAAGCAGATTGGCATGCCGTCGGAGGCGCACAACAGGTAGAGCCGGAAGCCCCAGAAGTAGCGGCTGTGGCTCTTGCACCAGCCGTAGGCTGCGTATCCGGCGAGCTGGGAGCGCCGTGCGGTCTCGCGCGACTGGCCGCACGGCACCGGCGTGGAGTCCAACAGCCTGAGCCCGTCGCAGAACGACGGCGAACTGACCGCCAGGTGTGTGATGACCCGCGCGATCGTGGGCGCCAGCGCGCGCAACCGTTTGTTGTAGCCCGGCTGTTGGGGCAGATAGCGAAACAAGTGCCCCAGCCGCCAGCGCGCGAACGCCAAAAACTGGCGGTCGTTGGGCAAGCCCATGAACATCTGCGCGACCGCCAGCGCGATGAGCTCCGCATCGCTGATCCGGGGTGGGCGGCCCGGCCCCTGCCGGCGGGGCAGGAGATCGTCCACGCGCACGTAAAGTGCCGTGACGAGGGCGTCGAGGTTGGCGTGCACGAGGCCTCCTTGGTCGACGTTGCGTTAGCAACGCCTTCCTTCGGCGCCCTCGTTATGTCTCCTAGCAGCATCCCGCCAACCCACAAATCGGTCGGGTAGGCGAGAGGCGCCCGCACCGCGCGGCGTAGCCGACTGGCGTTGGTTTCCTCTCGCCCCCCATCGAACCGTGCATGAAGTTCTCCCTCACACGGCTCACCGACATCCTTCACCTGGCCGCGTGCGCGGCACCGTGGACGCGTCCGACGAGTGGTCGCAGACCGAAGAAGCGCTCCTGGCGCAGCCGCCAGTAGCCGTAGGCGAGCGGACGCTTGGCCTGGTGGCGCATCCCGATCCAGTGGGCCAGCCGCTCGGCCGTGTAGAGGTCGAGCTTGTGGAACTGGGTGGTGGAGTTGCCCCGGCGGAAGTAGCCGGCCCAGCCGGTCAGAAACCGGTTGAGGTTGGCCACGACGTCCTCGAGCGGCAGCAACAACAGCCGCCGCTCGGTCGAGCCCGCGAATCCTCGTTCGCGCCGCCTGCATGGCGGCCGCCGACGGCCAGCGCGCCAGGTAGCGAAACCCCGGCTTGCTGAAGCTCGCCACCATGCGGTGGTGAAACCCCAGAAAGTCGAAGCCCTCGCCATCGTTGTCCAGGCACACCAGGCGTGTCTTGGCCTCGGCCAGCTGCAGGTGGAGTTCCGCGAGCAAGGCCCGCAGTTCCCGCAGAGCGGCCTCGGCCTGCGCCCGGGTTCTGCACACGATCACCAGGTCATCGCAATACCTGACCAGCACGCCCAGTTCGCCGTGCCGGTCCTCCCACGCCCGATCGAGCGCGTTCAGATAGACGTTGGCGAGCAACGGCGAGATCGGCGAGCCTTGCGGCGAGCCGACCTCGGGGCGCAGCAGGGTTTCCCCTTCGAGCACCCCGGCTCTCATCCAGCTCCGCAGCACCTTCAACACGCGCCGATCGGAGACCCGCTCGCAAACCAGTTGCTCAAGGATCTGCGGGTCGAGCGCGTCGAAGAAACCGCGAATGTCGGCGTCGATCACCCAGTGTCTCCCGCGCATCACCTCACGCTTGATCGCATCAAGCGCGTCATGAGCCGACCGCTTGGGCCGAAACCCAAACGAGCAGTCACGGAAGTCAGCCTCGAAGATCGGCTCCAGCACGAGCTTCGCCGCCGTCTGGGCAACCCTGTCCTTGATGCGAGGGATCCCCAACGGCCGTTGCTCGGAGCGCCCGGGCTTCGGGATAAACACCCGCCGCGCCGGGCCCGGGCGATAACGCTCCGCTCTGAAGCTCCACTTGGAGCTCGTCGAGAAACGCCTCCACCCCGCTCTCTTCGATCTGGGTGATCGTGATGCGGTCAACCCCGGCAGAACCGCGGTTCTCGCGCACCTGCCCCCACGCCCGCTGCAGCACATCCCTGCGATGGATGCGATCCCACAGCGCGTGGAAACGTCGCTCCGGCGACCGCTTGGCCGCCAGGTACAGCTTGACTTGGAGTTCTCGAACCTTGTCCTGCTTGGCGGTGTTGTCCCCGGAGGGCATGCGCCGGTCCTTCTGTCGTCGTCAAACACGGATGAAGCAGGGCCCCTTCCCTCACCCGACGTTCTGTTGTCGATCGGGCTCAAGCAGTACTACGGGCCCCTCCGCCACCCTCCCGGCTGGACGCGACTTCGCCAGAGGCTTATACGCGCCCGCTGCTCCCGGGCGAAACGTCCGCAGACCCGGGGCCGGGGAGGGCTTCCCCAGTTCCCGCACCGACCATCCGACCGTTCCGCTCCCTCTACCCCGGGAGGTTCATCGCCGCTGCACTTCCAGGCTCTACACGGCTTCCATGGCCTTCGCCCTGAATTCCCGGGCTCGGCTCCTCCTTGTCCCGCGAACGGGCTAGCGTCACGAGGCGGCAGGATTCACTTCACGTTACGGACCGGCCGGTCGCTTCCCCCAAAGGGGCTTTCGACACTGGGCTTCGACGCCGGCGTTTCCCCCCGACGCCGCCAGCCTGCTACCCGGCGCCCTGGCACTTACCGGGACCGGACCTACACCGGCAGGCCGATGCGAACTTATGTTCAGATCAGGACAACCTGAAAGCACCACCTCCGAACCCTGGGCACACGAATCAACCATCTAGTTGCCTGGATGGTGCGCGACGTGCGCGAGTGAGCTGTGACTGTGTTGGTGGTCGAAGGCGATCGGGCCGGAGCCTTTGAGGACTTTGGCCATCGCGATCTCGGCTTCGTTGTACTCGAACCCGCCGGGGATCTTGATCTGGATCGAGTAGTCGGAGACCGACTCGCCGATGGTCTGGATCGGCTCGGTGACCGTCTCGAGCGCATCGCCGACCACGCAGTGGGCGCGACGGCGCTCGACGTCGATCTCGATGTCGATGTCGGCGATCACCGGATCATGGAAGGTGTCGATGATCTGGGAGAGGATCCCGAAGAAGGTGCCGCCGTTCTCACCTGACAGGATTGCGCCGAGCGCCTGCATCTGCTCGGGTGACATCGACGCGTCGAGGATCGGCTGGCCGGCGCCGTGACCCTCGTGCAGCGCGCCGGGCCACCAGTACTTGAATGCCCACTTGACGCCGTCGAGGTTCACATCATCGAAATGCCCGTGCTCGACGATCATCGCCGCCATGCCCTCACACTTGCCGTGGGTGGGGTTGGCGTTGAAGTCACACGGACAGCCGGGGTCGCAGTTGCAGTTCTTCAGATACGGACCCTCCAGGCGCCAGTCTGCCATTCCACCCCCGTTCAGAAGCCCGCTCGCCGGTATCGGGCGGTTGCGTTACCCACGGTAACGCGTGTACAGTCGCCACGCAATGGAGGCCGTGGGCCTGCCTGTGAGTCGCGTCCGCGTGGCGCTGATCGGTGCGCTGCTTGCGCTGGCTGCGTTCGCATGGCTGGTCGTCGTCAGGCGGATGAACGGGATGGACGCCGGCCCCGGGACCGATCCCGGCACGCTTGGGTTCTACACGCTTTCGTGGGTCGTGATGATGGCCGCGATGATGGTCCCGTCGATCGTGCCGATGGTGCTGGCATTCTCCTCGATCCAGCAGCGCCGACACGCGCGCGGTGCGGTCCAGGGGAGCGCCTCGACAGGTCTGTTCGTCGCCGGCTACCTCCTCGCGTGGACCGTCTTTGGCCTCGCCGCGTACGCGGCGTTCACGTGGGTGCGATCGCTGTCGATCGGCGCCCTGAGCTGGAGCCACGACGGCCGCTACCTCGCCGGCGGCGTGCTCGTTGCAGCCGCCATCTACCAGCTGACGCCAGCCAAGGACGCGTGTCTGCGACGCTGCCGCGGCCCGTTGGACTTCGTCCTCGAGCACTGGCGCGAGGGCCCGTTCGGCGCACTGCGCATGGGCGCCCTCCACGGCGCGTGGTGTGTCGGCTGCTGTTGGATGCTGATGGTGGCGCTGTTCGCGCTCGGGCTGATGAGCATCACTTGGATGATCGTCCTCGCGGCGGCGATCGCTGCCGAAAAGCTTCTCCCGTCGCCCGCGACCACAAACCGCCTGGTCGCGGTGTGCCTCGTGGCACTCGGAATCGCCGTCATGGCGTCACCCGCCAACGTGCCCGGACTCGTCGTCCCCGGGTCCGCCCAGGCCCGCCAGGCGATGCACGCGATGAACGGCAATCGGCCGAGCCCCGCGATGGGCGGCATGACCACCCCCAAGATGGGCAACTAGACGATCAGTGGGCAACCGGTCGAAACAACGGGCGCCCTGACAATCGCAAGCCGGGCCAGAGTGGCTAGCTGCCGCGGCGGGGATGCCCGGGTGGCACCTCCACGAAGATCAACGCGAGTCCGTCCGGGTCGCGCACGGTCATCTCGAGTAAGCCCCACGGCTTCAGCTGGGGCTCGGCCTCGACCGCGACGCCGTGCTCGGCGAGACACCCGCGAGTCGCAGCCAGATCGCGCACCTGGAGCACCAGTGCGACCGCCCCAGACGGCGGCTGGGCGCTGCTGCCGGAAACCTCGAGCAAGCCGCCACCACCGAGGAAGAAGACCACGCCCCGCGACGGCCCGATCCCCCATTCACGGTAGATGGCAAGCCCGAGCGCCTGCTCGTAGAAGCGCAGCGACCGCTCGAGGTCGTTCGGGCGTACGAGGACGCGACTGGTAAGTACCTCCATGCCGCCGAGCATAGGGCGCCTTCGCGCGAGCCGTCCGCGCCATCACTCCCTTGCACGACGGGCTGTGAGCTGGCGTGACTGTGGCAGGCGCTCGCCAGCCTTTGCCTCGCCGTCAGCGAACGCTCGGCGGATCATCACACGGATTCCGCTGATCCGCTGCCGGGCACCCCGCTGCCGGTAGCGGAGCCACGCGCCTCTCCGTGGCGCTGATGGGAACCGCTCTGAGGTACGTCAGCTGTCCGTGGACTTGATCATCACCGGGACTCTGTCGTTCCCGTCGATGTCGTAGTAGATGCCGGGGAAGGTCTGGAACGCTCCGCTGGTGTCGTTGTGCAGATGCGACTCCTTGAAGGTCAGCGCTCCCCAGCCGGTGTCCACGACGTCGAAGACGGCGCCGCCGCCCTCTCTGGCACTGTTGCTGTCCATCACGGTGCCGGCGATCAGCACATTGTCGTCCTTGCCGTCGAGGTAGATGGCACCGCCGCTGCCGCCGCCCGGCGTGCCGGGTGAGGCCGGGTTGGCCCCCGAGCCGATGGCCCTGTTGTTGGTGAACTGACTGTTGAGGACGTCCCACTGGACGCTGATGCTGCTCAGTGCCCCGCCGTTGGAGCAGCGGCCGCCGCGGAACGTGTCGCCGGTGATGAACACGGGGCGGTTTTCGTACTGGGCGAGAGCGCGGATGGCGCCCCCGCCGAGATCGGGACCGTCGGCGTAGCAGCCGTTGTCGAGGAATCGCGAGTTGACCGCTTTGAACTGCCCACCCTCGACGTAGATGGCCCCCCCGCCGTCGACCCCTCCGTACCAACACCTCGGGATGTTCGCCGTGCAGGTGGCCTGATGCGCCCCGTCGTAGCCGTCCTGGAAGGTGATGTTCTGTACCACGATCTGCGGATACGGCTGGTCGACGCAGTCATCGGTCGACCACGTGCCTGCGCAGGTATCCGAGTACAGGATTCGGCGCTTGCCGGCTCCACTCAGCGTGATCAGGCCACCGCCGTCCAGCACGACCAGGCGCCGAGTCTTGATCACCCGAGCGGTCGTGGTCATCACGATGGTGACGGGCTTGGGACCGCAGTTGAAGCTGATGACGCCGCCCGCGGCAACGTCGCGCACTACGGCGGCCGACGTGCAACTCGCCGGCGTGCCGTTCCCGATCACGCGGTTGGGGTGCCCGGTATCGACCGCGCGGCCGGCTGGCGGGACATGGGAATGCCCGCTGGGGTTGCCGAAGTGGGGCACCACCGGCGCGGACACGGCCCGGACCGCCGACGCCGTGGCATGCACCGCGCGTGCCGAGGCGGCCAGCATCGCACCAGCCCCGACGGTGACCGCGCCGGCTAGCGCCGCGGCGCCGGCGGCCGTACGCAGCGAAGTTCTGAGGCCGACCACTCGGCGCATCGCCCGATGCTAATGCCCACCGCCTCATCGCCAGAATGAAGCCGCCTCGAAGCGCCGGGAACAGCTGAAGATCAACGCATTGCCGCGACCCTCCAACTGCCTGCGGAGGGCGGTTAGGGTCGTCGGCAGGTGTGACCGGCGCCCTCCCGGACCCACAAGCCAAGACCTGCGGTCCGAGCTGCTCGCGGCCGAGCTGTCACAGAATCCCGCCTTGCACGGATACCTTCGCGAAATGCACGTCCGCACCCCGAAAACAGCGCGTCACGACTGACACGCCATGACGTTGACCGGGTCGCCAAACCTCGCCCAGAGCACCGACCAGGAGCTCTTGCACCTGACGCCGGCGAACGTCGAGGCCTTCGGTGAGTTCTACGACCGCTACGAGCGCGAGCTGCTCGCGTTCTTCTGGCGGCGCACCGGTCGCGCCGATCTTGCCGCTGACATGACGAGCGAGGTCTTCGCCCGGGCGCTCGAGGCCGCCGCCCGGTTCGACGAAGACCGCGGGTCGGCGCGGACGTGGCTGTACATATTCGCTCGGCAGCTGCTCGTGGACGCGTGGCGTCGCGGGCGTGTCGAAAACGCGGCGCGCGTCCGCCTCAAGATGGAGCCGCTCGTCGTGACCGACGCGTTTCTCCAAACCATCGAGCAGGTCGCGGCGGCACAGTCGGACGTGCTCGGCCTGTTGGAAGAGCTTCCGGAGGAGCAGCGCCTCGCAGTGGAGGGCCGCGTCGTCGACGAGCTCGGCTACGCGGAGTTGTCGCGACGTCTCTCCTGTTCGGAGAGCGTCGTCCGACAGCGGGTCAGCCGCGGTTTGCGCGCACTGCGGCGCCGATTCGACGAACAAACACGCCAGGAGACGCCATGACAGACATGCCACAGACACGGCGCGCGCTGCTGGACGCTGCGCACCGCCACTACATCGCGGCCGAGGAACCCGACGCTCGCTCGCCGCTAACCCCGCTGCGGCGGCCGCTCCGCCGGCGTCGGCCGCTCGTCCTCGGCGGCACGGCCGGCGTCGTCGGCGCGACGCTGGTCGCTGTACTGCTGCTCTCCGCGGGAGGTGCGCCGACCGCGGCGCAGGCGCTGCCGATCCTGGCGACTCGCGCCACGCCGGTCGCTGCCATCCCGCAGCGCGCCTCGCTGTTGGCGCTGCTCCGCAGCACGGACACCGGCAGTGGCGGGCCCGTGGTCAGCGGTGACACATCCTGGCCCACGTCGTGGGGGCCGGTTCATCAGTTCTCGCTGGCCGGCGCGGCCCCCTTCGGCTACGTGGTGCAGAGCAGCGACGGCAGCACGCTCTGCCTCGTGGTCGTGTCACCGCCCGGCACAACGGTTGCTTACGCCGCGAGATCGTGTGCCCCCACTGCGTCTGCCGTGCAGCAGGGCCTGGTGCTGACGACGCGGGACTGGAGTGCCGGCGACTACAACTTCGTCGCGGTCGTCCCGACGGGCGGGAGCGCGACCCTCACCGACGACGGCACGACGACCGAAGTGCCGGTCGACGCCGACGGCATCGCCGGCGGCGTGGTGCACGACAACGCCACGCTCTCGGTCCAGGTCGGAAGCTCCGTGCAGACGAGCCAGGTCGGACCCGGTGCCCAGGCCGCACCCACCGGCCCGACGGCAGCGACGGGCGCCACATCGTAGGCGCTGCGCGCAACCTGCGTGAAGGCCGGCGTCGCCGCCGCAAGGAGGCGGCGCCGGCTCAACAGCGGCGAGCGCGCGAAGGCAATGCCAGCCGGCGCCCGCTGCTCTTTCAGAGCCCCAGCTTCAGCTCGCGATCATTCGGGCCTGCAGTGCTGCGCTCACCGACGCGCTTTGGAGGCCCCGGGCCCCAGTGCGGGACGTCTACGTCGCCAGAGCCCAGGAAGGCGAGCGGCGACGCGCTGGCTGAGTGACAACGGCCTTTGCCAGCGGCGCGGGTCGAGGTCGGCGCCGCACAGCGCGCAGCCCGCGGCGAATGGTGTGACTCGCTCGCCGCATTGGGGGCAATAGCCAGGATGCATAACCAGGATGATGGAGCCAGCCGCTATACGACAGATAAATGGAGCGACCGGCTGGCATCGGGCAAGACCGCATCGCTTCGCAGACTGCTCCTGGTGGTCGGCGGCCGCGGTCGGTTTGCGCCACAAGCAGCACGCCGGGGTGCGGGCGGGTCCCCGACGGGTCACGATGCTGCCTCTACGATGCGTTGATGGCTGTCAGGCAGAGCGCCGGGATCCTCCTCTTTCGCCGCCCCGCCGGCGGGGCCCGCGAGCCGGAGGTCCTGCTCGGCCACCCGGGCGGGCCGTTCTTCGCGCGCAAGGACGAGGGCTACTGGTCAATCCCGAAGGGCGAGCTGGATCACGCTGATGAGGACCTGCTGTCGGTTGCCCGTCGGGAGTTCGCTGAGGAGGTCGGCCGTCCGCCGCCGCGCGGCCAGCCCGATGGATCGGCACCGATCCCGCTCGGCACAATCGTCCAGAAGGGCGGCAAGGTCGTCCACGCCTGGGCGATCGAAGGCGACCTCGATCCGGACACGGCGCGGTCGAACGTGTTCGAGCTGGAATGGCCGCCGCGGAGCGGCCGGCGCGAGAGCTTTCCCGAGCTGGACCGCGTGGCGTGGTTCACACCGGCCGAGGCTCGCCGTCGGCTAAAACGGGCCCAGGTCCCGTTCATCGATCGGCTGATCACGGCCGTCGTCGGTGAGTCGCTGGCGACTGGAACGGCTGAAACGGCTCGCTAGCCTCCGAACCACTCGGGTGCACCGCCCGGCGTCGCTGCCGGAACGCATGTTCTCAAGCGGCTGGTGAGCCTTCCACGGCGGCCGGCGCCGCGCGGCCCCTCGACCACGAGCGGTGTGCGAGCAGTCCGGTGGTCGCGAAGATCGCAAGCGCGTTCAGGGTATGCAGAGGTCCGATTGCCGGAACCGACTCCGAAGCCATGCCCAGGATCGCCTGCAAAATCCCGAGGACCACGACGCCTCCAGACCACTGGACATTGCTCTTACCCAGGCGTCCGGCCGCCGCCACGATCAACAGCGCCAGCATCGCGATCACGATGAGATAGCCGAGCGCGACATGCGCGTTGAAGGCGTTCTCGATCGTCTTCTTCGAGATCGACGTCGTATCGGCGGCGTGAACCGCATGGAACGCCCCGTATCCGGCAAGCCCGATCTGAACGAGGACCGCCACGAAGAGAACTGCCGTCAACCACCGGAACGCGGCCCGCACGCGCGCGAGCATATAGAAACCCCGGCGCGTAGAACCCTGCCCAGCGAGCCCGCGAACCACCCGGCGCGTCGTCGCCCTGATGTCGCCAGGCCCGAACCGAGCACGCTCAACAGCCGGGATCACGCCGCGGCGATCCGTGGTTGTCAGGCGATTTCGCTAGCCCCGGGCCCAACGCCACCGGACGGCAGGGCCGGCAGATCGCCGAGCAGGTTCGCAAGGTCGCCGCGGGTGCGCGCCGCGTACGCCTGCGCAACGCGATCATCGAGCTCTTCGTGGGTGAGCCGGCCTGCGACGTAGTGCGCGTGCAACGCGGTCGCGGCCTGCTCGCGCTCCTCAGCGTCGACACGGATATGGGGTTGCTCCACGGGCGCGATGGTCGCACCGATCGTCCCGGTCGTCGACGCCATGACGATCGCTGCGGCGGACGCGGCGGCCGATCCCTGAATCGTGCCCATCAGCTCGCGGTGGCGTAGCGCTTCGGCCTTGCGCTTGCGGGCGCCGCGTCGGAGGAGGCGATACGGGATCAGCCAGATCCCCCAGACCAGGTACCACACGGTGACGAACAGCCAAGCGAGGACCACGAGGGCGACCGCGAGGACCGTGACCGCCACCGTCGCGCCGCCGCTGTGCGCGCGGCGCCGGAGCCGAAAGATGCGCTGGGCGGAGCCCGCGTAGCTCATCGGCGCGTTGATGATGACGTCCTCGCTCGCGAGGCGAGCGGGCGGCTGCGGCGAGGCACTCACGTTCGGCTCCCCTCGACGGCGACGTTCCTCCCTGTCGGGGTGATCATCTCGCTGGCGGTTGGCCGCGTCAACGCGGCGCCCGACCGCCAGCCGCAGGCCCTGCCGCCACGGGTCCGGTTAGCGCGTCGCGGCGCTTGGCCATGGCGGTGTGTCCCGCCCGCAGCGCCGGCTGGATCGAGCGAGCCGTTGGCCGTCTACAGCAGCGTGCCGAGGACAGCGATGAAGCGCGCGTTCTCCGCGGGCGTCCCGTAGGTGACCCGCAGTGCGCCCTCGTGCCCGAGCGCGCTGCCCGCCCGCACGAGCACGCCCTGCTCGGCGAGTCCGCGCACGATGGCCGCCTCGTCGCGCCCCTCGCCGAGGTGCAACCAGCAGAAGTTCGCCTGTGACGCGGCCACCTTCAGACCCAGCTCGCCGAGCGCGTCCTGCATCTGGACGCGTGCGATCGCGACCCGCTCGACGCGTCGCGCGACCTCGTCCTGGTGTGCCAGCGCCTCGAGCGCGGCGGCTTGCGCGGCGGCGTTGAGGAAGAACGGCTGGCGGACGGCCGTCAGCGCGTCGGGGAGATCGCGCGAGCCGCACAGCGCGTAGCCGACGCGCAGCCCACAGAGGCCATAGATCTTCGAGAACGTCCGCAGCAGCACGAGGTTCGGATGGCGGGCGAGCAGCGCGAGCGAGGCGTCCGGGTCGTCCAGCAGGCTGAACTCGCAGTAGGCCTCGTCGATCAGCAGGCAGACATGCGAGGGCACTCGCTCGACGAACGCCGTGATCTGCTCCAGCGGCAGCGCGGTGCTCGTCGGGTTGTTCGGATTGCAGACGATGGCGAGCCGCGTGGCGACCGTGATCTCGGCCGCCATCGCGTCGAGGTCGTGGCGCTCGTGCTCGTCCAGCGGCACGCGAATCGCCCGCGCTCCCGATGCCGCCTCGAGCTGCGGGTAGACCGAGAACGACGGCCACGCGTAGACCAGCTCGGCGCCGGGCTCGAGCAGTGCCTGACCCGCTGCCAGCAGGATGTCGCACGAGCCGTTGCCGACGGCGATCCGTTCGGCAGGGACGTCGTAGCGGTCCGCAAGCGCGGCGCGGAGCTTTGCGCTGGTCGGGTCCGGGTAGCGGTTGACTCCCTCGAGCGCGGCGCTCGCGGCGGCGACCACCTCGGGCAGCGGCGGATCCGGGGACTCGTTGCTCGCCAGCCGCACCAGTGGCCCCGTGTGAGCGTAGCCGCCCGCCGCCGGGTAGACCGGGATGCGCTTGATCGCCGCGGTGAACTCGAGCGTCACAGCTCTATTGTGCGGCATCGAGGTCGGCGCGCAAGCTGCGGGCCTCCCCGAGGTAGACGTGTTGCACCTCGTGGCCGGCTGGTGCGTAGAAGTGGGCGAGCACGCGGATCACCCGCTCGGGCGCTCCCGGGACCTCGATCTCGCGGGTGCACAGCAGCGGAACGCGGTCGAATCCGATGCGCCGCGCGGCGAGCGCCGGGAACTCCGCGTTCAGGTCGCTGGTGGCTGTGAAGATGCAGCTGACGAACTGGTCGATTTCGAGTTGATTGCGGACGATCAACGCGCGCATCAGCTCCTCGGTCGCCGCGAGGATCGCCTCGGTGCTGTTGACCTCGACGCTCGTCGCCCCGCGCAGCGCGTACAGCCGCTCACTCACCGGCGCAGCCTAGCGACGCGCGGCCTCGCGCAGCCGCGCCACCTCGGGCTCGCTGAGCAGCCGGTGCGCGCCGACGGCGAGCCCGTCGAGCTCGAGCGGCCCGAAGCGCACGCGTGTCAACGCCAGCACCGGGTGCCCGACCGCCTCGCACATCCGCCGCACCTGGCGCTTGCGTCCCTCGCGGAGCTCCAGCTCGATCACGTCGGCGGAGACCAGCTCGACCCGCGCCGGCGCCGTCGGTCCGTCGTCGAGCTCGACGCCGGCGCGCAGCGCGGCCAGCGTCGCCGGCCGCGGACGGCCGCCCGCCACGCGCGCGCGATAGGTCTTGGGGACCTCGTGGCGCGGATGCAGCAGCAGGTTCGCGAGCTCCCCGTCATTGGTCAGGAGGATCAAGCCGGTGCTGTCCGCGTCGAGCCGTCCGACGGGATACAGCCGCCGGGAGTCGGCGATCAGCTCGACGACCGTCGGGCGGCCATGGGTGTCGCGCGCGGTCGAGACGACGCCGGCTGGCTTGTGCAGCGCGTAGACGACGCGCTGCTCGACGCCCTCCACCAGCTGCCCGTCGAGCTCGACGCGTTGACCGTCGATCTCGCGCGCCGGATCCAGCTCGCGCACGCCATCGACCCGCACGCGGCCGGAGCGCACGATCGCCGTCGCGCCACGGCGTGAGGCGAGGCCAGAGTGGGCGAGAAACTTGGCGAGACGCATCGCTGCAACCATAGGTCGGTGGATCGCGCTCTGCTGCACCAAACGCTCGTCCGCCACGGCGAGCCGCCGTACCGCGGCCGGCAGGTCTGGGCGTGGCTGGCGCGCGGCGCCGGCCGCTACGCGGAGATGACCGACCTGCCGGCGACGCTGCGCGCTGCGCTCGAGCAGGACGTGCCGCTCTCGACGCTCGCCCTCGAGCACACCGCGCACGCCGCCGACGGGACCGTCAAGGCGCTGCTGCGCACGCGGCGCGGCGCCCCGGTCGAGGCGGTGCTGATGCGCTACCGCGACGGGCGTCGGTCGGTCTGTCTGTCGGCCCAGTCCGGCTGCCCGCTCACGTGCACGTTCTGCGCGACCGGCAGGATGCGCTTCGCCGGCAACCTGACCGCCGACGAGATTGTCGACCAGGCCCTGTACTTCCGGCGCAGCGGGACGGTCGACCACGCGGTGTTCATGGGCATGGGCGAGCCGATGATGAACCTCGACGCGGTGCTCGAAGCCTGCACGCTGCTGCCTGACCTCGGGATCAGCCAGCGGCGCACCGCGATCTCGACGGTCGGCTGGATACCCGGGATCGAGCGGCTGACCGCCTCGGGCCTGTCGATCCGCCTCGCGCTCTCGCTGCACGCACCCGAGGACGCTCTGCGCAGCGCGCTGATGCCGGTCAACGAGCGCTATCCGCTGGCCGATGTGCTCGACGCCTGCCGTGCGCACTACGCGGCACGGCGGCGCACCGTGTTCATCGAGTATGTGATGCTCGCCGGTGTCAATGACCGCTACGAGCAGGCGCTGGCGCTCGCGCGGCTGCTCTCGCCCCGCGAGGCGTTCAAGGTGAACCTGATCCCCTACAACCCGACGGACTCGCAATACGCGGGCTCGGGACGCGACGCGATCGCCGCGTTCCGGGCGGCGCTGGAGGCCCATGGCGTGCGCGTCACGGTGCGGCTGACGCGGGGGCGCGAGATAGCCGCGGCCTGCGGACAGCTCGCGGCCGGTGCGGCGGCGTGATCCAGTCGCTGAGCTTCGAGCCGCGCGGGCCGTTCTCGCTGCGCGCGGCGGCCGAGTTCGCCTTCGGGCCGAGCGCCGGCAGCACGCCGCCGTTCGACGGCGCGCTGCGCCTCGCGTTCGGGATCGACGGTGGCGAGGGGTACGCGGGCGTCGTGGTGCGCCAGCCGGGCGGCGACGGCCGGCTCGAGTGTGAGGTTCACGCCGAGGGCGGCGATCTCACGCTGATCGAACGACAGGTCGCGAGGGTGCTCTCGCTCGACCACGATGGCGAGGCGTTCCTCGAGGTGGGTGGGCGCGATCCCGTGATCGGCGAGCTGCAGCGGGTGCATCCCGGGCAGCGTCCGGTGCTGTTCTACTCGCCCTACGAGGCCGCGGCCTGGTCGGTGATCTCGGCGCGACGCCAGCCGGCGGTGGCGGCAACGCTGCGCCGGGAGCTCGGCGTCACGCTGGGACGAACGTTCGAGCTCGCCGGTGAGCAGGTCGTCGCGTTCCCACAACCGGATCGTCTGCTCGAGGCGGTCGCGATGCCCGGGCTCGGGGAGGAGAAGATCGTGCGCCTGCGCGGCGTCGCGCAGGCGGCGCTCGCCGGTGCCCTGGACCCGCGGGTTCTCCGACAGCTCGGACCGGATGCAGCCTGGAGCGCACTGCAGCAGATTCGCGGCATCGGCCCGTTCTACGCCGGCCTGATCGTCCTTCGCGCGAGCGGGTTCGCCGACGCGCTGCTGCCGATGCCCGAGCCACGCGTGCTGCGCCACGCGGCGCGCTTCTACGAGCTCGACGCCCCACCCACGCTGGCGGAGTTCAGCGAACTCGCGAAGGCCTGGCAGCCCTTTCGCACCTGGGCGACCGTGCTGCTGCGGCTGGCCGGCGAACGGCGGTTCGGGCGCTGACGCAGCGGGTCCGCCCGGGCGGGTCGGTGCGCCCGGGCCGCTACTCCGGCGCGATTCCCGCCCGCGCCTCGCCGGCGGCGAGCAGCCGGTCGCGCAACGCGCTCTGCTCCTCTGGCGTCGGGTCCCACTGCGCGAGGTCGGGCAGCTCGGTCTCGCTCTGCAATCCGAAGATCTTGAGGAACAGCGTCGTCGTGCGGTACACGACGGCGCCGAACTGCGAGCGTCCGCTCTCCTCGATCAGGCCGCGGTCGAGCAGCGAGGCGACCGGCGAGTCGGCGTTGACGCCGCGGATCCGCGCGATCTCCGGGCGCGAGACCGGCGCCAGGTAGGCGACGATCGCCAGCGTCTCGAGCTGCGCGGGCGTCAGCGTCGCGAGCCGCGGCTTGGCCAGCAGCGCCCGCGCGGCGTCCTCGGCGATCGGGTCGCTCGCTAGCGTGTAGCCGCCGGCGAGCTCGCGCAGCAGCAGACCACGCTCGCCGGGCGCCCAGGCCGCCGCGAGCTCCTCGAGCGCGGCGCCGACCGCCGTCGGGCTCTCACCGGTGACCTCGGTCAGCTCGGCCGCGCCGATCGGGTCGCTGGCGAGGAACAGGAGCGCCTCGATGATCCGCGCGAGCTCGCTCACCGCCTGTGCCCCTCAGGGCGTGTGGCCGCCACCCGGCGCACGATGATCTCGCCGAACGGCTCGACCTGGTCCCAGCTCGCCTCGCCGCGCTTGTGCAGCTCGAGCAGCGCCCACAGCGTCACCGCGACGGTCATCCGGTCCGCGTCGCGGACCGCGTCGTCGAAGCTCAGCGCCACCGCCGAGCGCAGCAGGGTGCGCAGGTGCGCGACGCGCTCGGAGACCGAGACCCGCATCACGCTGATGTGGCTGAAGTCGAGCTTGGCGGGCAGCGCGAGCAGGCCGCCGAGCGCCCGGCCGAGCGTCGCGGGATCCCAGCGCACCTCCTCGAGCTCCGCCAGCGAGTTGCGGCGCAGGTGGGCGGGCAGCGGCGCCTCGCGGTAGCGCACAGCCGGCTGCTCGGCGAGCAGCGAGCTGAGGTGGGCTGCGGCCGCCCGGAACCGCCGCGCGGCCAGCATCCGTGCCAGCAGCTCCTCGGCGGCCTCGCCGGGCTCCAGATCGAAGAGATCCGCGTCATCCTCGCCCGGGAGCAGCAGTCGCGACTTCAGCTCCAGCAGCGCGGCAACCAGCACGATGAACTCCGTGGTGGCCTCGAGATCGAGCTCGCCGCGCGCGTCGAGGTGATCGAGGTAGGCGAGCACGACCTCCGCCAGCGCGAGCTCGCGAAGATCGACCTCCTCGCGCAGGACCAGCGTCAGCAACAGGTCGAAGGGACCGCTGAAGACGTCGAGGTCCAGCTCGAGCTGGGCGAGTTGCACGGCCGGAACGCTACCGCGGCGGGCCGACGCCGCGCTGCACGCGTGCGCCGCTCAGCGCGGTGGACCGACGCCCATCGCGTCGCGGACCTCGGCGAGGGTTGCCGAGGCGATCGCGCGCGCACGTCCGGCGCCGTCAGCCAGCACACCCTCGAGGCCGGCGACGTCGGCGCGCAGCTGCGCGTAGCGCTCGCGCACGGGCGCCAGGTAGACGACCATCTCGGCGGCGAGCGCCGCCTTCAGATCGCCGTAGCGGGCGGTGGCGAAGTCGCGCTCGATCGCGGCCGGCTCGACGCCCCGCACGACCGCGAGGATGTCGATCAGGTTGGTGATGCCGGGCTTCTCAGGTGCGCGGCGGATCGACTCGCCGGAGTCGGTCACGGCGCGCTTGATCTTGCGCTCGATCAGCGCCGGCTCGTCGAGCACATACAGCGTGCCCTCCTCGCTCGCCGAGGTGGTCGACATCTTGCTGTCCGGGTCCTGCAGATCCATGATCCGCGCCCCGACTGTCGGGATCCGATGCTCGGGCACGACGAGGATCTCGCCGAAGCGGGCGTTGAAGCGCAGCGCGATGTCACGCATCAACTCGACGTGCTGGCGCTGGTCGTCGCCGACCGGGACCTCGTTGGTTCGGTAAGCGAGCACGTCGGCGGCCATCAGCACCGGGTAAAAGAACAGCCCGGCCGAGACCAGCTCGCGCTGCGCGGCGGACTTCTCCTTGAACTGGGTCATCCGCTGCAGATCCCCGTAGGCCGTGACGGATCCCAGGAGCCACGCCAGCTCGGATTGCTCGACCACGTCGCTCTGGCGAAAGAGGATGCAGCGCTTGGGGTCGAGCCCGGCCGCCAGCAGGATCGCCGCGGTGTCGTAGGTGCGCTCGCGCAGCTCGAGCGGGTCGAAGGCGACGGTGATCGCATGCAGGTCGACGATGCAGTACACGGCATCGCCGCGGTCCTGCCCGGCCACATACTGGGTGATCGCGCCGATGTAGTTGCCGAGGTGCTTGCGGCCCGTCGGCTGGATGCCGGAGAAGATACGCATGGGCGCCGCAGCGTATCTCTCGGCGCCCGACGGGTGTGCGGCCGGCCGCCGCTACAGCGCCTGGCGCAACACCGGGTGCTTGGCCGCCGCCGCCTCGTCGAGCCGGCGCACCGGGGTCGAATAGGGCGCAGCGCGGGCGATCTCGGGGTCCTCGTGCGCCTCGCGCAGGATTTCGGCGAGCGCCGCCGCGAAGCCGTCGAGGGTCTCCCGGGTCTCGGTCTCGGTCGGCTCGATCAGCAGCGCCTCGTCGACCAGCAGCGGGAAGTAGACGGTCGGCGGGTGGTAGCCGAAGTCCAGCAGGCGCTTGGCGAGGTCGAGCGTGCGGATGCCCAGCTGCTGCTTCATCGGCGCGCCGCTGAGCACGAACTCGTGCATGCAGAGCCGCTCGTAGGCCGGCGGCAGCAGGTCGCAGACACCGAGCGCACGAAGCCGCGCGAGCAGGTAGTTGGCGTTCAGGACCGCCGTCTCGGAGACGTCGCGCAGGCCGGCCGCGCCGAGCGAGCGGATGTAGGCGTAGGAGCGCACGAGACAGCCGAAGTTGCCGTGGAAGCCGCGCAGGCGACCGATCGAGCGCGGGCGGTCGTAGTCGAAGTCGAACTCGACGGCCGAGCCGTTGCCCTCGGCGCCGCCCCGGCGGACGATCACGGGCCGCGGCAGGAAGGGCTCGAGCTGCGCGGAGACGGCGATTGGGCCGGCGCCCGGGCCGCCGCCGCCGTGCGGCTGGGTGAACGACTTGTGGAGGTTGAAGTGCACGATGTCGAAGCCCATGTCGCCAGGGCGCGAGATCCCCATCACGGCGTTGAGGTTGGCGCCGTCGTAGTAGACGATCGCGCCGACGCCGTGGACGATCCTGGCGATCTCCTCGATGTTGGGGTCGAACAGGCCGAGCGTGTTCGGGTTGGTCAGCATCAGGCAGGCGACGTCGCCATCGGCCTTCGCCCGCAGGTCGTCGATGTCGACGCCGCCGCGGTCATCGGTGCCGAGCTTGACCACCTCGTAGCCGGCCATCGTGACGGTCGCCGGGTTGGTGCCATGGGCGGTGTCCGGCGTCAGCACGGTGCGCCGGCGCTCGCCGCGGTCGGCGTGGTAGGCGCGGGTCAGCAGCACCCCGGCCAGCTCGCCGTGGGAGCCCGCCGACGGCTGCAGCGAGACGTGCGGCAGCCCGGCGATCTCGGCGAGCGCGCGCTCGAGCTCCCACATCAGTGTCAGCGCGCCCTGCGCCCGCGCGGGGTCCGTCAGCGGGTGCAGGCGGGCGTGTCCGGGGAGCGCCGCGACGCGCTCGTGCAGCCGCGGGTTGTGCTTCATCGTGCACGAGCCGAGCGGGTAGAAGCCGGAGTCCAGATCGAAGTTGCGTCGCGACAGGCGCACGTAGTGGCGGACGAGCTCGGGCTCAGAGATCTCCGGAAGCCGTGCCGCCTCGCGGCGGCGCAGCCGCGCCGGGATCAGCTCATCGAGCGGTCGGTCGGGAACGTCGAGGGGCGGCGGCTCGAAGGCCCGCCGGCCCGGCGAGCCCTTCTCGAAGATCGTCACGGCAGCATCGCGCTGCATCGCCGTCTCGACGCTCATACCGACGCACCGCCCGATGCGGCCGCGGCACGCTCGGCCGCGAGCGCTCGTCCGAGCACATCGGCGAGCCGGTCGATGTCGGCGCGCGAGCGCTGCTCGGTGATCGCGACGAGCAGGCCGTCGCGATACTCGGGATAGTCGAGCCCGAGCGCATAGCCCGGCTGGACATGCTCGGCCGCGCAGCGGGCGATCACGCGGCGCACGCTCGCGGCGTCGCGCAGGCCGAGCGAGATGGCAAACTCGCGCACCACCGGCTGCTCGTGCAGCGCCTCGACGCCGTCGATGGCGACCAGCGCCTCGCGCGCGTAGGCGGTCCGGCGCACCAGCAGCTCGGCGAGCTCGACGAGTCCCGCGCGTCCGAGCCAGGCCAAATAGACGACGCCGGCGAGCGCGTTGAGCGCCTGGGCGGTGCAGATGTTCGAGGTCGCCCGCTCGCGGCGGATGTGCTGCTCGCGCGTCTGCAGCGTCAGCACGAAGCCGCGGCGACCGTCGAGGTCGTGCGTCTCCCCGGCGATCCGTCCCGGCATCCGCCGCAGATGCTCCTCGCGCACGGCGAAGAAGCCGAACGAGGGTCCGCCGAAGTCCAGCCTGTTGCCGAGCGTCTGGCCCTCGCCGACACAGACGTCGACTCCGAGCACCCCCGGGGCCTCGACGATCCCCAGCGACAGCGGGTCGGCGCTGCAGATGACGAGCGCTCCGTGCCGGCGCGCCGCATCGATCAGCGGCTCGAGATCCTCGATCGCGCCGAGGAAGTTCGGCTGGGCGACGAACACGGCGCTGACGCTGTCATCGATCGCGGCCGCCCATGCGCCGGCATCGGTCACGCCGTCGAGCAGCGCGACCTCCTCGACTGCGGTGCCGTAGCCGACCGAGAGGGTCCGCAGCGTCTCGCGCGCATGCGGGTGGACGGCGCGCGAGATCACGAAGCGTGGCCGGCCGTTGGTCAGCTTGGCCAGATAACCGGCGGCGGCGAGCGCGGACGGGCCTTCGTAGACCGATGCGTTGGAGACGTCCATCCCCGTCAGCTCACAGATCGCGGTCTGGTATTCGAACATCACCTGCAGGCCGCCCTGCGAGATCTCGGGCTGGTAGGGCGTGTAGGGCGTCAGGAACTCCGAGCGGCCCAGCAGCATGTCGACGACCGCCGGCACATAGCTGTCGTACATGCCGGCGCCGAGGAAGCAGAGCATCTCCTCGGCGGAGCTGTTGCGCGCGGCGAGAGTGCGCAGCTGCTCATAGACCTCGGCCTCGCCGAGCCCGCCGGGCAGATCGAGCGGGCGCTCGAGCCGCAGCGCGGCCGGGATGTCGGCGAACAACTCCTCGACGCTCGCGACCCCGACCGCGTCGAGCATCACGCGGCGATCGGTCTCCGTGACGGCTGTGTAGCGACTCATCGGCGCGCTCAGGAGAGCAGCGCGACGTACGCGTCGCGCGTCAGCAGCGCCGCCGTCTGTGCCGCCTCGGACAATCGAACCCTGACCATCCATCCCGCCCCGTAGGGATCGTCGTTGATCGCCTCGGGAGCTTCGCCGAGCGCGTCGTTGACCTCGATCACCTCGCCCGACAGCGGCGCGATCACATCCGAGACCGCCTTCACCGACTCGATCTCGGTGTAGGGCTCGTGCTGGGTCAGCTGCGCGCCGATCGCGGGCGGCTCGAAGAACACGACCTCGCCGAGCGCATCCTGGGCATGCCAGGTGATGCCGAACGTCGCGACCTCCCCTTCGATGCGAGCCCAATCGTGCTCCGGGTGGTACAGCAGCTCTGGTGGATAGGACGCTTCGGCCATCTGCTCGCTTCCTCCAACGTTCGTGGCGCGGCCACGGACTCTATTGGTTTGGGTATCACACCTTCAACTTCATGAGCGGTCGCCGCTCGACGCGGGCGCGGCGGTGCTTGCCGCGCACATCGATCTCGAACTCGGTACCGACAGCGGCGCGCTCCGACGGCAGGTAGGCCAACCCGATCCCCACCTCGAGGCTCGGCGAGAAGGTGCCGCTGGTGACCACGCCGCCGCCAATGACCAGGTCTCCCGGGCGCGCGGCGCCGCGCTCGGTGATCACGAACGGCACGAGCTGCTCGGCCGGTCCGGCCTCGCGCACGGCGCTGACGGCCTCCGCGCCGAGGTAGCCGCCACCCGGGCGGCAGCACCAGCCGAGGCCGGCCTCGATCGGGCCGCGCTCGGTCGAGAGGTCGTTGCCGTAGAGGTGAAAGCACGCCTCGGTGCGCAGCGTGTCGCGCGCGGCCAGACCGGCCGGCTTGGCGCCACGCCGCAGCAGGGCGTTCCAGACGCCGAGCGCCTCGGCGGGAGCGAGCAGCAGCTCGACGCCGTCCTCACCGGTGTAGCCGGTGCCGGCGACCAGCGCCTCGGCGCCGTCGAGTGTGCGCGCCGCGATCGTCATCCGCTCGGGCAGCGGCGCGCTCGCGATCGCCTGTACGACCTCGCGGGCCAGCGGTCCCTGGACGGCGATCATCGCGTAGTCCGCGGCGCGATCGATCACCTGCGCGTCGAATCCGCCGGCGTGGGAGCGAAACCACGCGAGGTCCCGCTCGTGGTTGGCGGCGTTGGTGATCGTCAGGTAGCGCTCGGCCGCCAGCCGGTAGCTGAAGACGTCGTCGAGCACACCGCCGTCCTCGCGGCAGAGCAGGCTGTATTGGGCGCCGCCGACCGGAATCCGCGCGACGTCGTTGGTGCACAGCAGCATCAGCAGATCGAGCGCCGCCGGGCCGGTCGTCTCGATCTGGCCCATGTGCGAGACGTCGAAGGCGCCGACCGCGCTGCGTACAGCGAGGTGTTCGGCGATCACGCCGTCGTAGCGGACGGGCATCTCCCAGCCGGCATAGGCGACCATGCGTGCACCGATCTCGGCCTGGGCATCATGGAGCGGCGAGTGGCGCAGGGGAGCTGACACGCGCTCCCAAAACTAGCGGGTCGCTTCCTCCTCGGCCTCGCCGTCGAAGTAGCCAACCTGCTCCACCGTCGAGAGCAGGTAGGAGACGGCGCCCGGCGAGGGGAACCCGCCGCCCAGCGCGGCGATCTTGTTGCTGTCGGGGTATTCGACGAGGTCGGCCGGCGCAGTCGTGCTGACCATCAGGTAGCGCACCGCGCTCTCGCCGTCGTTGATCAGCTGATGCGCTCCGTCGCGCCCGGCCGCGAACGCGACGACCTCGCCCGCTTCCAGCCGGCGCTCGCCGGCCGGCGAGCGCAGGTTCGGGCGCCCGCTCAGCACGATCAGCAGCTCCTCGATCCCGAAGTGCGCGTGATACGGCAGGTTGCGTTTCCCCGGCGCGAGCTCATAGACCGAGACTCCAAGCCGCTCGGCGCCGGCTGCCGCGCCCACACGGCTGCCGCGGATGGCGAACGGTCCGTGCGTGACGTCGCGCTCCCACTCGTCTGCGAACACATTCGGCCCCGCCATCCTGCTTGCGACACTAGCACCGCGTCATCCGCTGGGGCCCGGCGCAGCGGGCGAGGCCGGCGAGGCGCCTCAGCGAAGGAACGGCGGTACGTCGATGTCCTCGTCGCGGATCTCGAGCGGCGCGCGCTCGCCGGAGGAGCCGCGGTCGCCGCGCGGCCGGCGCGGGCGCTCCGCCGTGGATTCGCCCGACGGGCGGTCGCCGCGCAGGCGCGGCCCGCCGTGGTGCTGGAAGCCGGTGCCGATGACGGTGACGCTGACCTCGTCCTCCTGCTGCTCGTCGATCACCGCGCCGAAGATGATGTTGGCGTCTCGGTCGGCCGCGGTCTGGACGATCTCGGCCGCCTCGTTGACCTCGAACAGGCCGAGGTTGCGACCGCCGGTGATGTTCAGCAGGATGCCGGTCGCGCCGTCGATCGCCTCTTCGAGCAGCGGCGAGGCGATCGCGGCGCGCGCGGCGTCGGCCGCGCGGCTCTCGCCGGAGCCGGTCCCGACGCCCATCACCGCGGTGCCGGCGTCGGTCATGATCGTGCGCACGTCGGCGAAGTCGAGGTTGATCAGACCGGGGATCGTGATCAGGTCGGTGATCCCCTGGACGCCCTGGCGCAGGACGTTGTCGGCCTCCTTGAAGGCGTCGAGAATCGACGTGCGGCGCTCGACGACGGCGAGCAGTCGCTCGTTGGGAATCACCAGCAGCGTGTCGACGACCTCGCGCAGCTTGCGGATCCCGTCCTCGGCCTGGCGCGCGCGCGTGGTGCCCTCGAAGTCGAACGGACGCGTCACGACGCCGACGGTCAGCGCGCCGATCTCCATCTTCGCGATCTCGGCGATCACCGGCGCCGCGCCGGTGCCGGTACCGCCGCCCTCGCCGGCGGTGACGAAGACCATGTCCGCGCCCTTCAGGGCCTCCTTGATCTCGTCGCGCGATTCGGCGGCGGCGCCGAAGCCCATCTCCGGGTTGGCCCCGGCTCCGAGGCCCTTGGTCAGTTCGGTGCCGATGTTCAGCTTGATGTCGGCGTCGCACATCGCGAGCGCCTGGGCATCGGTGTTGGCGGCGATGAACTCGACTCCGCGCAGGCCGGCGTCGACCATCCGGCTGACGGCGTTGGTGCCGCCGCCGCCGACGCCGACGACCTTGATCACTGCGAGATAGCTGCCGCCGTCCATAAGGGATCCGAACCTAGAGTGATAATGAAGGGTTTTTCGGCGCCATCGCGACGACGCCGTAAAAGCCACGTTATGCGGGGCTTCGGGCGCTTGTCAATGTCGTCGCACGATCGCAACTTTCGTTGCAGATCGCCGAACCCTCGACCACGACCTGAATTTGGCCCCGCCGGTGGGATTAACCTGAGGTTGAGCTTGAGGGTTGGATCAGGCCCGGAGCGAGCGCTGTCGCCACCGTCGCGGCGTTGGCCGGCGTGCCCGCGGAGCTGCCCGAGACGTCGGCGGCGGAGGCGCTCGTCGCCGGGTCGGCGACCTGTGCCGCGGGCCGCGACGGCAGGCGCAGGTCGATGTAGCTGGCCCCCCGCGAGCTCGCGTCGGCGAGCACGGCGGCCGCAGAATCCCACTTCGCGTGCAGCAGCGCGTCGTTGCCGAAGATCAGCCTGGGCCCGCGATGGAGGTGGATCGTCAACGCACCGTCGGCGATCGTGACGGCCGCGACGCGGTGGCGCAGCGGGGCAGGCGCGTCGAGCAGCACGCGCAGCGCCAGCATCACGAAGGGGTCGCGACTGTGCCCGTCCCACGGGTAGCGAAGCGAGTGCAGCACGGCGAGCGGTCCCGCGTGCGCGAGGCCGGTGACGACGCTGCCGTCGCCGGCGAGCGCGAACCCCTGACCGGCGACATCGAGCCAGGCCACCGGGTGGCGCTCCGCCACCTCGATCCGCACCCCGTGCGGGAAATGCGTCTGCGCGGTCACGTCGTCGATCAGCGTGTAGCGGGCGACCGCGGAGCGCAGCGCGGCCGTCGAGAAGTCGGTCGTCGTCTGCGCGCGTGCGGCGGCGACCAGCTGGTCGGAGACGACGGGCAGGGCGTTCGGCGAGAGCCCGACGACGCTGACCTGGTCGACCGAGAACAGCGAGCTGTCGCGCAGCACGAGCCAGCCGCCGAGGCCGAGCAGCGGGAGCGCCGCGAGGCAGGCAAGCTTGTGACGCGCGCGCATCGCTACATGGTTCGCGCTCGGCGGGCAATCCCCTACCAGGGGAAGCGAACGTCGCCGAGCAGCTGAACCTCCGGCTCGAGCTCGATCCCGAAGCGCTCGCGGACGCGCTCGCGCCCGGCGGCGATCAGCGCGACGATCTCGGCCGTGCTGGCGTTGCCGGTGTTCTCGACGAAGTTCGCGTGCTTGGGCGAGAAGCGGGCGCCGCCGAACGCCAGCTCACCGGCGCCGGCGGCGGCGAGCAGCTGGCCGGCGGTCTGTCCCGGCGGGTTCTTGAACGTCGAGCCGAACGTCTTGATCCCCTTCGGCTGCGCCGCGTGACGCCGTTCGCGCATCGTCGCGAGGGTCGCGCGGATCGAGTCCGGCGTCGCGGTCGCCAGGGCGAAGCGCGCTCGCGAGACGATCTCCGACGGGCCGAGCCCCGAGCTGCGGTAGGCGAAGCCGAGCTCGTCCGGGGCGCGGCGGCTGACGCCGTCCGCGGTGACGATCTCGACCCAGTCGAGGACCGCCGCGAGCGCGCCATCGTAGGCGTTGGCGTTCATCCGCACGGCGCCGCCGACCGTCCCGGGGATGTTGACCGCGAACTCGATCCCGGCGAGCCCGAGCGCCGCGGCGCGGGCGGCGACCGCCGGCAGCCGCGCGCCGCCGCCGCAGCGCAGGCCGAGGCCGTCGCGCTCGATCCGCGCAAGCTCGCGATCGAGCTTGATCACGAGCCCGCGGACGCCGCCGTCGGCGACGAGCAGGTTCGACCCCGACCCGACCACGTTGACCTCCAGGCGCCGCTCGCGCGCCCACTCGAGCAGCTCGCCGAGCTCCCGGCCCGAGCCGGCTCGCGCGAAGCGCTCGGCGGCGCCGCCGGTGCGCACGGTGGTCAACCGTGCCAGCGGGTAGCCGGCCAGTGGCTCAACCATCGCCGCCGCCTCCGGCCACCAGCTCGCGCCCGAGCTGATCGACGTCGCCCGCCCCCATGACGATCACGAGCTCGCCGGGCCCAGTCAGCGCGGCGATTACCGCGGCGGCAGACTCGCGGTCGGGCAGCCAGTAGGTCGGCTTGCCGGGCGCCGCGTCGACCGTCGCCTCGGCGAGCGCGAGGCCGCTGACGCCGGGGAAGTCGCTCGCCTGCTCGCGCGCCGGGTAGACGTCGAGCACGAAGACCGCGTCGGCGGCGGCGAGCGCGATCCCGAACTCGCGAGCGAGCGCCCGCGTGCGCGAGTACAGGTGCGGCTGGAAGACGACGCTCAGCCGGCCCGGCGCGAGCGTGCGCGCGGCCGCCAGCGTTGCCGCGATCTCCGTCGGGTGGTGCGCGTAGTCGTCGTAGACCTCGGCGCCCGCCGCGGTGCGTCCGAGGCGCTCGAAGCGCCGCGCCGTGCCGGTGAAGGCCGCGAGGCCGCGCGCCGCGTCGGCGGCGCCGACGCCGGCGAGCGCGGCGACGCTGAGCGCCGCGGCGGCGTTGCGGGCGTTGTGCTCGCCGGGAACGCGCAACTGGACCTCGACGCCGTCCCACGCAAACCGCGATCCGCCCGCGAGCAGCGTCGGCGCGGGCACGTCGTAGGCGACCGCCGGCCCCTCGCGCAGCGCGAGCAGCGCCGGGCGATCCCAGATCACGGCCTGCTGCGCCACGGCGAGGAAGGCCCGGTAGACGGCCTCGAGCTCGCGCAGCGAGCCGAACGCGTCGTGGTGGTCGAGCTCGACGCTCGTCAGCACCGCGATCTCGACGCTCAGCGAGAGCAGCGAGCGATCGGACTCGTCGGCTTCGACGACCAGCCAGTCCCCGGCCGTCCACTCGCCGTTGCGCCCGGTCTCCCGGAGCATCCCGCCGATCAGATAGCCGGGATCGAGCCCGCCGGCACGCAGCGCGCTGACGACCATCCCGGCGGTCGTCGTCTTGCCGTGCGCGCCGGCGACCGCGATCGTCCGCCGCAGCGCGGTCAGCTGCGCGAGCAGCTGCGCGCGCGTCAGCACCAGCAGGCCGCGCTCGAGCGCCGCCACGCGCTCGGGGTTGTCCGCCGCGATCGCCGTCGAGCAGACCACCTCGACGCCCTCGCCGGCCGGCACGTTCTCGGCCCGGTGCCCGATCGCTGCTTCGAGCACACCGTCGGCGGCCAGCGCCGCGGCAAACACCGAAGCGGCGCGGTCCGATCCGCTGACGCTGGCCCCCAGCGCGTGCGCCGCCCGCGCGTAGGCGCTGATCCCCGCCCCGCCAACGCCGATGAAATGAAGCCGCCGCCCCGCCCAGAGGCTCGCCATCCGCGCCCCGCCCTCAGCCGGCCGCGAGCAGGATCGTCGCGACTTCCGCGGCGGCGTCCGGACGGGCGATCGCGAGCGACGCCCGACCCATCGCCGCAAGCCGCGCCGGATCGCCGACAAGCCGCCCGACCTCGGCCGCCAGCCGCGGCCCGCTCAGCTCGCTGTCTGGCACCACCACCGCCGCCCCGGCGCGCTCCATCCATTCGGCGTTGGTGCGCTGGTGGTCGGCGCTCGCGCCCGGGAACGGCACGAGGATCGCCGGCCGGCCGTAGGCCGCGATCTCGAAGATCGAGCCCCCCGCACGCGCGACGACGAGGTCGCGCGGCGGCCAGCGCCTGGCCGAACTGCTCGCGGTCGAGGTACTCGCGCAGGTCGTACAGCGGCCCGCGCGGGCGGCTGCGCAGCGCCGGCCAGTCGCGCTCGCCGGTGACGTGCAGGACACGAAAGTTCGCGCCGTCGAGACCGTCGAGCGCCGCCTCGTTGATCGTCCGCGACCCGAGCGAGCCGCCGAACACGAGCACGCACTGCGCCCACGGCTCGATCGCGAAAGCGGCGCGCGCGGCGTCGCGCTCGGCGACCGGGGGCGCCACCGGGCGCCCGGTGACGCGGTAGCGCTTGCCGCCGCGGCCGGCGATCGGAAAGGCCAGGCAGACGCGCTCGGCGAGCGGCGCCAGCAGGCGGTTGGTCAGCCCGAGGTGGCTGTCGGCCTCGGTCAGCACGAACGGGATGCGCCGCGTCCACGCCGCGAGCGCGACCGGCCCGGCGACGTAGCCGCCGCCGCCCATCACCACATCGATGCCCGCCAGCAGCCCCCGGGCCTGGACCAGCGCGCGTCCGGCGCGCCACAGCGCGCGCAGCGCCCGCAGCGGGTTGCGGCGGTCGAGCGCCGAGACCGAGAGCTGCTCGAGGCGATAGCCGGCGGCGGGCACGAGCGTGCGCTCGGCGCGGTCGCCACCGATGAAGAGGACCTCAGCTCCCCGCTCCCGCAGCGCGTCGGCGACCGCCAAGGCGGGCACCACGTGCCCGGCGGTCCCGCCGGCTGCGATCGCGATCCTCGCTCGTTCGCGCATTCTCGGATCGTCGCGTTTTTTTGTCTCGCGTGCTGCGCACCGCCCGCAGGTGCGCCGCGCCGCCGCCCGCGACGTTCAACAGCAGCCCCATCGCCGCGAGCATCACGAGCAGGTTGCTCGCGCCGTAGGAGACGAAGGGCAGCGGCACCCCGGTGACCGGCGCGATGCCGAGCACCGCGAAGACGTTGAGCGCCGCCTGCAGCACGATCAGCGAGGTCATGCCGACGGCGACCAGCAGCGCGTAGCGGCCCTTCGCGTGGCGCGCCGTGCGCATCCCGGCAAAGGCGATCAACCCGTAGAGCAACAGCAGCCCGGCGATTCCGACGAAGCCCAGCTCCTCGCCGATCACCGCGAGGATGAAGTCGGTCGGCGCCTCCGGCAGATAGAAGTCCTTCTGCACCGACTGTCCCGGGCCGCGGCCGAACAGGCCGCCGGAGCCCACGGCGATCTGACTCTGCACGGACTGGTAGCCGCTCTGGGTGGCGTGCGCCCACGGGTTCATGAACGAGGTCAGCCGGGCGCCGGCGTAGGGCACGGCCAGCGTGAACAGCATCACGGCGCCGACGCCGAGGACGGCGGTGAGCGCGAGCACCTTGAGTGGGATCCCGGCCGTCAGCACGATCGCGATCAGCGCGAAGGCGATCACCAGCGTCGTCCCGAGGTCCGGCTGGGAGCCGACGAGCAGGCAGGCGGCGCCACCGACCAGCGCGACGCGCTTGAGCGCGGTGCGCAGGGTGCGCGCCCCCGGGCGCCCGCGGGAGAGGACGTGCGCGGAGTACAGGACCAGCGCGAGCTTCATCAGCTCGGAGGGCTCGAACTGCACCGGGCCGAGGCCGATCCAGCGCTGCGCGGTCTGCCCCACCGTCGAGTGGCCGATCCCCGGCAGCTTCACGGCGATCAGCAGCAGGAACGCGACGCCGAGCAGCGGGCCGGTCAGCCGGCGCACGACGTCGAGGCCGACCCGCGCGGCGAAGCGCAGCACGAGCAGCCCGATCCCGCCGTAGACGACGAAGCGGATCAGGTCACTGGTTCCTCCGCTGCCGCCGCTGAGCACCGAGCGCGACGACGCGCTGTAGACCATCACCGCGCCGCCGGCGAGCAGGCACAGCGTGGCGGTCAGCAGCAGGCTGTACTCGATCGGCAGCCGTGGCGTGGCCGCTTTGACAGCGGACTGCACGGGACGGTGGAGCGGCCCGGACTCTGCGGCAACCGAATCCATCTGTGGTCCTTCCACGCGGCGGGCGAAATGCCTCCCACGGACGACCGCTCAGGCGAGCACCAGCCGCTTGAATTCGTCCCCGCGCGCCTCGAAGTCGCGAAACTGATCGAAGCTCGTGCACGCCGGGCTGAGCAGCACGACCTCACCGGGCAGCGCGGCGGCCCGGGCCGCCGCGAGTGCCCGTTCCAGCGTGCCGCACGCCACGATCGCGAGCTCCCCGGGCGCTCCCGTGAGCGCCGCGGCGATCGCCGGCCCCGCCTCGCCGATCAGGTACACCGCGCGGGCGCGCGTCACGATCTCCTCGCGCAGCGTCGCGAAGTCCTCGCCCTTGCCGCGCCCGCCGGCGATCAGATGCACGCTCGCGGGGGCGAACGAGCGCAGCGCGACCAGCGTGCTCGCGACGTTGGTGCCCTTCGAGTCGTTGACGAACAGCACGCCGTCGAGCCGCGCGACGTCCTCGAGGCGGTGCGCGACCCCGGCGAAGGTCGAGAGCCCGTCGCGCACGCTCGCGAGCGGCACGCCACACGCCAGCGTGACCGCCGCGGCGGCCATCGCGTTCTCGAGGTTGTGCGGGCCGCGCAGGCGGATCGCTGCGACCTCGACGAGCGGCTGCCCGCGCCACGACAACCAGTCCCCGTCGCGGCGCAGGTCGGCGCCGGCATCGCTGCCGAAGGTCAGCCGCGCGGCGAGCCCGGGCAGCGGCGCCCCGACGCCGTCGGCCGGCACGACCGCGTAGTCGTCGCTGCCCTGGCGTGCGAACAGCCGCAGCTTGGCTGCGAGATAGGCGGCCATGTCGCCGTGACGGTCGAGGTGATCGGGCGCGAGGTTCAGCAGCACCGCGGCGTGCGGCGCGAACTCGAGTGTGTCCTCGAGCTGGAACGAGGACGCCTCGCAGACGACGGTGACCGACGGATCCAGCGGCCCCTCGCCGTGCGGTGGCGGCGTCGCGAACACGCTCAGCGCCCGCCCGACGTTGCCGGCGACGACCACCCCCCGGCCACTCGCGCGGTAGATCGCGCCGATCAGCTCGACCGTCGTCGTCTTGCCGTTGGTACCGGTGACGGCGACGAACTCGTTGGGCAGCAGGCGCCACGCCAGCTCGAGCTCGCCGATCACCACGATCCCGCGTTCGCGTGCCGCGGCGATCAGCGGTTCGCCGGCGGGGACGCCCGGGCTCTTGACGACGCAGCGCACCCGTGCGAGCGCGGCGATCCCGTCGGCGGCCAGCTCGACCCCGGCGGCCACCAGCTCGCTCGGTGCGAGGCCCGCTCGGTCGGTGCCGATCACGTGCTCACCGCGCGCGGCGAGCGCCAGCGCCGCGGCAGACCCCGAGCGGGCGAGCCCGACGACCAGGTAGGGGCCCCCGGGCAGCGGCGGCCGGCTCACCTGATCGAGTGCGCGAAGATCGTGAAGCCGATCGCCGCGCCGATCGCGGTGATGATCCAGAAGCGCAGGATGATCTTCGTCTCCGACCACGCCTTCAGCTCGAAATGGTGATGCAGCGGGGCCATCAGGAAGACCCGCTTGCGAAACAGCTGGAACGAGACGATCTGGATCAGCACCGAGACCGCCTCGATCACGAAGATCCCGCCGATCAGGATCAGCAGCGCCTCGCTCTGGGTCATCACCGCGAGGCCGGCGATCGCCCCGCCCAGGCCGAGTGATCCCGTGTCGCCCATGAAGATCGTCGCCGGGAATGCGTTGAACCAGAGAAAGCCGACGCAGGCGCCAACCAGGCAGGCGGCCAGCAACGCCAGCTGCAGGTCCTGGGGCTGGTTGTGCCCGCTCAGGAAGGTGATCCCGACGTAGGCCATCAGGACGATCGCCGCGCAGCCCGCCGCGAGGCCGTCGAGGCCGTCGGTCAGGTTGACGCCGCTCGTCGTCCCGGCGACCACGAGGTAGATCAGCACCGGATAGAAGACGCCGAGGTCGACGGTGTAGTCGACGAAGCGCAGATGCAGCGACGACTGGCCGAGCGCCTTGCGCGCGCACAACCACAGGCCGATCGAGATCGCGGCGAGCAGGATGAGCTTGGTCCTGGCGCGCAGGCCCAGCGAGCGGCGCTTGACGATCTTCATGTAGTCGTCGATGAAGCCGAGCAGCGCGCAGGCGACGGCGGCGCCGAACACGCCGATCGCCCGCCAGTCCGTCCAGGTCGAGAGGATTGCGAACGGCGCGGCGACAGCGATGAACATGATCACCCCGCCCATCGTCGGCGTGCCGGCCTTGCTCAGGTGCCCCTGCGGCCCGTCGTCGCGCACGTGCTGGCCGAACTCGCGCAGCCGCAGGAACTCGATGAACTTCGGCGAGAGGAAGATGCAGATCAGCAGGGCGGCCGTGCCGCCGATCAGGACCTGTGCCATCAGCCGCGCCCGAGCTCTTCGGCGACCCGCTCGAGCGCCACCCCGCGCGAGCCCTTGACCAGCACCGTGTCCCCGGGAGCAAGCCGCGGGCGCAGTAGGGCAGCGGCCTCGATCGCGTCGCGCGCGTGCACGTGCTCGCCGCCGCGAAAGCTCTCCCCGGCCCACGCCGCACGCGATCCGACCGTGATCAGCAGCGCGACGCCGGCGGCCTGCGCCTGTTGGCCGAGCTCGCGGTGGTAGCGCCGCTCCTCGCGCGCGCCGAGCTCCAGCATGTCGCCGATCACCGCGACCCGCCGGCCGGGGGCGGTCAGGGCAAGCTCGTCCAGCGCGGCGCGCATCGACATCGGGTTGGCGTTGTAGCAGTCGTTGACGACGAGCACCCCGCCCGGCAGCGACAGCCGCTCGCCGCGCAGGCCCGAGAACACCACGTCCAGCGAGCCGCTGGGGACCACCCCGAGCGCGCGCGCGGCGGCGAGCGCGGCGCAGAGATCGTTCAACAGGTGCGCCGAGCGAAAGCCCGGCTCGAGCGTGACGCGCTGCTCGCCGAGCGCGACGGTCACGCCCGCGGGGGCGGCGGCGAGCACGCGCACCTCGCCGCCGTGGCCGAAGCGAACGACCTCGAGATCCGCACGCAGGAACGGCTCGAGCAGCGGCTCGCCGGCGGGCACCACGGCGGTCGCCCCGGCCGCCATCCCGTCGAGCAGCTCGCCCTTGGCCGCCGCGATCGCCTCCAGCGACCCGAGCAGCTCGAGGTGCGCGGGCCCGACGTTCACGATCACCCCGACGTCGGGCTCGCAGATCGCCGTGAGCTCGGCGATCTGGCCCGGTCCGCGCATCGCGAGCTCGAGCACCAGCGCCTGCGTGCCGGGTGGCGCCGCGAGGATCGCGAGCGGCACGCCGATCTCGGTGTTCTGATTGAGCGGGCTCGCGATCGTGGCCAGCGCCGGCGCAAGCAGCGCCGCGAGGATGTCCTTCGTCGAGGTCTTTCCGGTCGAGCCGGTGATCGCCACGACCTTCGCAGCCAGCTCGCGCCGCCAGGCGCGCGCCAGCCTGCCGAGCGCGAGCAGGGGATTCTCGGCCGCGAGCAGCACGCCCGCCGGCGCTCCGGCGACCCGCTCGAGGTGGCTGGAGGTGCCGAGCACGCCCCATGCGCCGGCGGCCAGGGCGTCGCCCACGAACCGGCCGCCGTCGGTGTTGGCGCCGACGAGTCCGACGAACAGGTCGCCGGCGGTGACGGTCCTCGAGTCGATCACGACCCGCCGCGGCCCGCCGCCGTCGATCGCCTCCCCCGCGGCGACGATCCGGGCTTCCGCCGCCGCGGCGACGCGCTCTGCGCTCCAGTCGTTCACGCGCGGGCCCGCAGCTCGGCGCGGGCGACCTGCGCGTCGTCGAACGGCACCTTGCGCCCGGCGGCGAACTCCTGACCCTGCTCGTGGCCCTTGCCGGCGATCACCACCACATCGCCGCCGCGCGCCAGCGAGATCGCCCGAGCGATGGCCGCATGGCGGTCGACGATCGCCTCGACCCGCGCGCCGTCGGTGTCGATGCCGGACATGATCGCTGCGACGATCGCGGCCGGATCCTCCGAGCGGGGGTTGTCGGAGGTCACGAACGTCAGGTCTGCGAGCTCGGCCGAGATCCGGCCCATCTTCGGCCGCTTGCCGCGGTCGCGGTCGCCGCCGCAGCCGAACACCGCGATCAGGCGGCCGTCGGTGAGAGACCGCGCCGCGCGCAGCACGTTCTCGAGCGAGTCGGGAGTGTGGGCGTAGTCGATCAGCACCGTGAACGGCTGACCCTCGTCGAGCGCCTGGAAGCGACCTGGCGCCGGAGCGATGCCCGGCAGCGCGGCGGCGATCTGCTCGAGCGTGACGCCCAGGGCGTGCGCGGTCGCCACGGCGCCGAGCACGTTGGCGACGTTGAAGCGTCCCGGCAGCCGGCTGCGCAGCTCCAGCTCGCCCTCGGGCGTCGTGGCTACGAACTGCGCGCCGGCGATGCTGAAGCGCATCTCGCGTGCACCGTAGTCCGCGGGCTCCTCGAGCGCGAACGTCACGGCGTCGGGGTGCTCGCGGGCGAGGCGGCGCCCGTAGGGGTCGTCGAGGTTGACCACACCGACCGGCGGCTCCAACTCGAACAGCCGCCGTTTGGCGGAGAAGTACTCCTCCATCGTCGTGTGGAAGTCGAGGTGGTCCTGCGTCAGGTTGGTGAACAGCGCCGCTGCGAACCGGGTCCCGTCGACGCGGTGCAGCGCCAGCGCGTGCGAGGAGACCTCCATCGCGCACGCCCGGTCGCCGCCGTCGAGCATCGCCCGAAAGCTCGCCTGGAGGTCGATAGCCTCGGGCGTGGTGTGAATCACCGGGCCTTCGCGTCCGCCGATCACCGACTTGACCGTCCCCAGCAGCGCACACTGCTCGCCGGCGGCCTCGAGCAGCCCCGCGAGCAGGAACACGCTGGTCGTCTTGCCGTTGGTTCCCGTCACGCCGACCACGCGCAGCGACGCGCTCGGATCGCCGTAGAAGCGCACCGCCAGCGGCGCCATCGCGGCGCGCACCGACTCGACCTCGAGCTCCGGCACGCCGAGCGAGAGCGGGCGCTCGACGACGAGCGCGACGGCCCCGCGCGCAACCGCGTCGGCCGCATGGTCGTGGCCGTCGCTGTCGCGTCCGGGAACACAGAAGAACAGCGCGCCGGGCGTCACCGAGCGGCTGTCGTAGGCGAGTGAGGCGATGTCGATCGCCGCCGTACCGGCGCTCAGCTGCGAGAGCAACATGCCGGGGCAGTGTATGACTCGGTCCCCTCGCGCCCGGGACTCGGCTCAGCCGGGGGCGATCTTCAGGTACTGCAGCGCGAAGGTCATGATCTGCGCCCAGGCCGGCGCCGCGACCTGGGTGCCGAACATCGCGCCGCGCGGCTGATCGACAATCACCACGGCCTCGAGTTGCGGATCCTGCTCAGGCGCGAAGCCGACGAACGAGGCGACATAGTCCTTGTTGGAATAGGTGTGGTTGATGACCTTGTTGGCGGTGCCGGTCTTGCCCGCAAGCTCGTAGCCGGGGATGTGGATCTCCGAAGCGGTGCCCTGCGAGCCGAACACGCCCTTCAGCATGACGCGCAGCTGCTCGGCCACCTGCGGGGTCAGGATCCGCGTCGCGCGCGGTAGCGGCGTCGCCACGCCGCCGACACCCGAGACGATGTGCGGCGGCCGCAGCAGGCCGCCGTTGGCGATCGCCGCATAGGCGGTCGCGATCTGCATCGGGGTGACCGATTCGCCCTGGCCGAACGGAAGGTTGCCGATCGAGGAGAGCGACCATTGCGCGACGGTCGGGATGATGCCCTGCTCCTCGCCCGGGAGATCGACGCCGGTCAGCGAGCCGAAGCCGAACCGCCGCGTCCAGTCGTAGAAGCTGTTGTCGCCGAGCGTCTGGCCGATCTTGACCGCGCCGATGTTGCTCGAGCGCGCAAGGATCTGGGAGGTGTTCAGCTGCTCGGTCGGGTGGAACTCGGAGTCGTGAATCGTTCGGTCGGCGACCCGGTAGGCGTAGGGGACGGTGAACTGGGTGAAGGGTGAGATCAGCCCCTCCGACAGCGCCCCGCCGATCGCCACGATCTTGAACGTCGACCCGGGCTCGTAGTTCAGCCCGATCGCGTAGTTGCGCGCAAGCCCGACGCTCGCGGGATCGTTGGCGTTGACGCGCGGCCAGTTGGACATCGCGAGAATCGCGTTGGTTCGTGGGTCGAGCACGATCGCCGTGGCATCCAGCGCCCGGTACTTCTCGCCGGTCGCCGAGACGACGCTGTCGGTGTACTGCTGGATCGCCGCGTCGAGGGTCAGCTGAACGGTCTGGCCGGCGACGGCCGTCGTACCGGGGACCGAGATCGGCTGGCCGTGGGCGTCGAACACCGGGTGCTGCACACCGGCCGTGCCGGCGAGCTGCTTGTTGAGCTCGAGCTCGATCCCGCCCAGCCCGGCGCCGCTGGACCCGACGCCGCCGAGGACCTGTGCGGCGAGGTAGTTGTTCGGGTAGATCCGCTTGGGGTCAGGGGTCAGCGCGATCCCCGGGATGCCGAGGGCCTTGACTGCCTTGGCGCTTGCGGCGGGTACCTGGCGCGCGAGCAGCGTGTAGTTGACCGACGAGGTCGGCGTCACCAGGTCGCCCTCGATCGCCGCGACGCTGCGATGCAGGAGCGGGGCGAGCTTCGCCGCGACGACGGCCGGGTCGCTCACCAGCTTCGGCGTTGCCGAGATGTCGTCGGCGGCCTCGCTGACCGCGAGCAGCGTGCCGTTGCGGTCGGTGATCGAGCCGCGCTCGGCGGGGACGTAGACGGTCGTGACGTGCTCGGCGTTCGCGGCGCTGCTGAGCTTCCCTGCGTTCAGCGTGGCGAGCTGGAACGCTCGAGCACCGGCGATTGCCAACAGCGCGGCGAAGACGGCCAGCAGCCAGCCGATTCTCCGCTGACTGAGCGCCAAGGCTAGGGCCCCGTGGGGGCTCCGGGCGCCCCTGCCGCGGTTCCCGCGGGCGGCGAGGTGGTGGCGGCGGTCGCCGCGCCGGCCGAGGTGGTGACGGTCGCCGGAGAGGTGGTCGTGGGCGCGGTCGTCGCTGTGCCCGCTGCCCCTGTCGCGCCCTGGCCGGTGGGTGTCTGCGTGGCGCCGGTCGCGGTCGTCGCGCCGGTCGCGGTGGTCGTGCCCGTCGCGGCCGTTCCGGTGGCCGCCGTGCCGGTCGAGCTGGTGACCGTGGTGGCGCCTGCGGCCGAGGTGGCGCCGACCGCCGAGGTCGCGCCCGCGGCCGACGTCGCGCCGCTCGCCGAGCTGGCGCCGGTCGCCCCGGTCGGCGTCGTACCCGGCGCCGCGATCGTCGTGGCCGGCGTTGTGAGCACCGGCGTGGTGATCTGCGGGCGGGTGGCGGCGGCCGCGATGGCGGCCTTCGACGGAGCCGTCATCGTGCGGACGGCGCGCCGCGCGTCGCCGGTGTTCGTCTGCAGATAGGTCACCGAGGAGGGCGCCGGGTAGAGCATGCCCAGCGCGGCCGCCTGCGTGCTGACGCGCCCGCTGGCCTCGAGCTGGCCGATCGCCGCCTGCGCCGTCTCGTTCTGCTGGACCAGCGCGTTCACCGTTGCGGTCTCGCTGCCGATCTGGGCACCGATTCTCAGCAGCGCCACCTGCATCGCGACGATCCCGAGCAGCGCGACGGCGACGATCGCGATCCATGCGCGCCCACGGACCAGACGCTCGAGCCACGGATGATCGATCAGCCGCAGGAACGGGCTCGCGCCCGCCTGTGGCGTCGCGACCGCGGCTCGCGGATGACGGTTGGGGCCGGAGACCCGGCGGGGAGCGGGCGGCAGGCGCAGCGGCGCGGGCGTCGCCGCGCGCGCTCTGGCGGCAGCGGTTCCCGCGGGTGGGCTCACGCGCCGGTCCCAAGCTTGCGCGCGACGCGCAGGTGCGCGCTCGAAGCCCGCGGATTGACCGCGATCTCACCGGCGCTCGGCGCGATCGCGCGCCGGTGTGCCAGCTCGCCCTCGGGCTGGCGGCCGCAGCCGCAGACCGGCAGGTCGGGCGGGCAGATGCAGCCGCGGGTACGGGCGGCGAGGAACTGCTTGACGCGGCGATCCTCGAGCGAGTGGAAGGAGATCGCGGCCAGCGAGCCGCCCGGCTCCAGCAGCTCCCAGGCCAGCGGCAGCGCGGCGTCGAGCTGTTCGAGCTCTTCGTTGACGGCGATCCGGATCGCCTGGAAGGTCCGCTTCGCCGGATGCCCGCCGGCAAACCGTGCCGGCGCCGGAACCGCGGCCTTGATCACCTCGACCAGCTCGAGCGTCGTGACGATCGGCGCGCGCTCGCGCTCGGCGACGATCGCGCGCGCGATCTGGGCGGCGAAACGCTCCTCGCCGAACTCCCGCAGCAGGCGAGCGAGCCGGCGTTGGTCCCACTGGGCCACGATCTCGCCGGCGGTCAGCTCCTGCTCGGGATCCATTCGCATGTCCAGTGGTGCGTCGTAGGCGTAGGAGAACCCGCGCTCCCAGGCGTCGATCTGCATCGCCGAGGTTCCGAGGTCGAAGTACACGTAGTCGGCGCCGAGGCGCTCGTCGAGCAGCAACGCCAGCCCGTCGGCAAAGCTCGCGCGGATGAAGCGCGTGGCGCAGCTCACCTCGCGCGAGAGCTCCTCGAAGCGCTCCTGGGCGGTCGGGTCGCGGTCGATCCCGATCAGCGTGCCGCTGCTGCCGATCCGCTCGGCGATCAGGCGCGCGTGGCCGCCGCCACCGACCGTGCAGTCGACGGCGACCGCTCCCGGCTGGGGGTCGAGCAGCTCGATCAGCTCGCCGGCAAGCACCGGCACATGGGTGATCGTCATCTCAAGCAGTGTGGCCATTTGACGTTCCCGGTCCGATCTCCTTGACGGTGGCGAGGATTTCCGGGCTCGCGCGGCGCCATGCCTCGCGGTCCCAGATCTCGAGGCGATTGCCGGCGCCGATCACCGCCACCTCCTTGCCGAGACCGGCGGCCTCGAGCAACTTGGCCGGCACCATCACACGACCGGCGGCGTCCAGATCGACCTCGGCGGAGTAGGCGTTGAAGAAGCGCTCGATGTTCCCGTAGTCCCCAGACAGCGGGTGGATGCCCTCGAGCAGGCTGTCGACGTAGGCGCCGAAGTCGGCGGCGCACCAGATCGCGATGCACTGCGTGACGTCGCGCTGGAGGGCGATGACGACGCCGTCCGCGAGCAGGTTGCGGAGCTTGGCCGGAATCGTGAGCCGGTTCTTCGCGTCGAGGGTGTTGTCGAAGTAGCCGCGGAACGCCATGGGAGGTGCGCCATGAAGAAGGTCGAACCGGGCTGGAAGAGGCGGGAGGAACCCCTCCACCCCGGTTCGCTGCTGGCACCGTAGCAGAACTGCCCCACTTTGCAACACAAATCGACACTTTTATCCCACTTGCGTCCACCACGCCATCATTCGGCGACAAACGGCCGTGCGCGCAGCGATCGCGCGTATCCTGCTCGGACCGCGCCCTCGACCGGCGCAGGCCACCACGAGGAGCCGACGATGACCCGCACTCGCTCTCGCAGCATCGTCGGCGCGCTCGCCGTCGGCCTCTCCCTGGCCGCCTGCGGCGGCTCCTCCCCGAGCTCGAGCACCACGGGCTCGGCGCCGAGCGCGACCGACCCGGCGAGCGTCGTCCCGGCGGGCGCCGTGCTGTACGCGCAGGCCGTCGTCCGCCCGAGCGGCTCGCTGGCCGCGGGGATCGACGCGGGAGCGAAGAAGCTGATCGGCATCGCCAACCCCGGAGCGATGATCGATGCGGCGATCGATTCCGCGATCAAGACACCCCACGTCAGCTACGAGGCGACGATCAGGCCCTGGCTCGGTCAGCGCGCGGGCGTCGCGCTGACCGGCGGCAGCGCCGCCAAGCCGCAGTTCGCGCTCGTCGCCGATCAGACCAACGCCACGCTCGCACGCACTGCGCTGTTCTCGCTCGTCAGGAGCACGGCGAAGAGCGCGGCCACCACCGTTGTCTCGGGCAGCTACCGCGGCGTGTCCTACCTCGCGCAGCGGGATGGATCGGCCGCGGTCGCCGTCGCCGGGCCGTTCGCGATCGTCGGCACGCTCAGCGCGGTGCGCCAGGTGATCGACGTCGAGCACGGCGCCGCGGCCCTGTCCGCGGCGCCCGACTACCAGGCCGCGAGCGCGCACACGATCAGCTCCGCGGCGGTGACCGCGTTCATCCGAACTCGGCAGCTGCTCACGCTGCTGCTGTCCTCCGGCAGCGCGACGGCGGGCGCGTCGGCGCTGCTCGACAAGCTTGTCCCCGCCAACTTCCCGATTCTCGCCTCGGCCCGCCTCGACGCGAGCGGCCTGACTGTCGACATCGCAACGCCGGCGAACGCGCTGGGCGGGGGCACCGGGCCGTCCACCCTGTTCGCCGCGCTGCCCAGCGGCTCCTGGCTCGCGCTCGCCGCGAGCGGGGTCGGTGCGGCGCTGGCCAAGGCGGTCACCCTGCTGGTCGACGTCGCCGCGGGCGCGTCGAGCTCAGGTGTCGCGGTCCTCCGCAAGTGCCGCACCTCGTCCAGCGGCACGTCGACCTGCACGACGACCACGCTGACGACGACCACCACCAATACGACGGCGACCGAGTCGCCGGCGACCGCGGCGATCCTCTCCGCCTACACGAAGGTCCTGCGCCAGATCTCCGATCTCGCGCTCTTCGTCAAGGGCACGAAGCTCGCGACGATCGAGGGAGGGCTGGAGATCGCGATGACCTCGCCAGGCGCCGCGACGTCGCTGTTCGGCGAGCTGAAGAGCCTGCTCGGCGGCCTGGGCTCGACCCAGGTCCGGATCGGTCAGCTGAGCGCCGCCGGAATCGACCGTGGGTTCACGGCGACCGTGCCCGGCGCGCCGTTCGTCTTCGACGTCGCGCAGAAGGGGAACATGCTGGTCGGGACATTCGGGAGCGGGGCGCTCGCCGACGCGCTCTCGACGACCGATCGCCTCGGCGACTCCGCGACCGCCTCGCTACTCGGCGCCGGTGTGCGCCCGGTGCTCGCGCTGTCGCTGCCGGCGGTGGCCGCGCTGCTGAAGAGCCTCGGTGTGACTTCGAACGCCACGGTCGCGCAGATCGTCCCCTACCTCAACTCGCTGGGCACCGTCGCGGTCGGCCAGTCGCTCAGCGGCGGCTACGCGGTCGAGCGGATCGCGGTCGGCTGAGCGCGATCAGGCGGTCGCGAGCGCCGGCGTGAGGGCGTTGTCGGTCTCGATCACGACCCGGCAGGGTCGGCGGTCGAGCAGGTAGGAGGCCGTCAGCCCGATCCGCTGCTCGCTCGCCGGGGCGTGCAGCGTGGAGAGATAGATCACGTCGGCACCGATCCGCTGGGCTTCGTCGGCCAGGGCCGCGCCCGGGTTGCGTGCGCGGATCAGGCCGGTCCGGACCTTGATGCCGGCGCGGCGGCCCTGGATCCGGGCGCTCTCGAGGATCGAGCGCCCGAGCGCCTCCTCGGCCTGCAGGCCCGCGTCGAGCGAGAGCTGGCGCGGGACCGGAAGCACGAAGACCGCGTAGACGATGCCGTCCTTGCCGATCAGCTTCGCCGCGCTGACCAGCGTCTGCGCGCTGACATCCGCGCCGAAGATCGGCACCAGCGCCGTGCGATAGCCGAGCTCGTGGAAGTCGGGCGGGCGCTCGGGGTGCACAACCGCCACGCTGTGACGCAGGCTGAGACCGGCACGCTTGCGGTAGACGACGTAGCCGACCATCCCGACGACCATCCAGGGGATGCCGACGTACTTCGCCTCCGGGTGCAGCGCGACGACCGCGATCCAGGCGGCGAACGTGCCGATCCCGCCGACCACCGCGGTGATCGGGATCTGGCGCCCGCGGATCCGCACGTTGCCGGGCATCCGGTAGGGGCGCTCTCGGTCGGGATCCTTGATCCGCAGCGCAACGATCGCCGCGTGCGCCGTCGTGAACGAGAGCATCGCCCCGAACGAGTAGAGGTTGCCGAGCACGTTGATGTTGGCGAAGGTGATCAGCAGGACGGCGAACGCCGAGAAGAAGACGATCGTGAACCAGGGGGTTCGGTAGGTCGGATGCAGGCGCGAGAAGATGCCCGGCAGCTGGCGGTGTTCCGAGAGCGACCACGACAGCCGTGAGATGCCGATCAGACCGGCGTTGGTGGCGATGAACAGGATCGTGGTGGCCAGCAGACCGACGTAGTACTGCGCGCCCGTGAGCAGCGCGCCGCTCAGCCCGAGGTGATCGACGATCCCGAGCACGGGCTCCTGTTCGAACCCCGGATTGGTGGTGCCGAGCAACGTCTGGTAGTGGCCGGCGACGTGGGTGACCGGAAGCGCGGAGAGCGCGATGACCGAGATGCCCATATACACGGTGAGCACGGCGATCAGCACGAGGTTGACCGCGCGAGGCACGTCGCTGCCGGGGTCCTTGGCCTCCTCGGCCATGTTCGAGACGGTCTCGATGCCGGTGTAGGCGAGCATCGCGATCGACAGCGCGAAGATCAGCTGCGACAGGCTCGGCGCCGTGCCGAAGTGCACCTGGCGGACCAGCAACGAGGGGTTGAGCACGAGCACCGAACCGAGCAGGACCACGAGGATCTGCGTGCCCAGGTCGGTGACGGCGAGGATGAAGTTCACCCGCGCCGACTCGCCGAGACCGCGGATGTTGATCACCACCAGCAGCGCCAGCACGACGAGCGCGGCGATGATGTTGCCCGGCGGGTTGTGCAGCGCGTGCAGCCCGGGCAGCGCGCTTGCGTAGAACGGCACGAAGTACGCCGAGATCGCGATCGTCAGGATGTAGTCGAGCGACAGCGCCCAGCCGGCGAAGAAGGAGATCCAGTCGTTGAACGCGTGGCGCGCGAAGGACGAGGATCCGCCCGCCTCCGGGAACATCGACGCGCCCTCGGCGTAGGTCTTGGCGGTCAGCGCGAACAGCCCGCCGGCGAACAGGAAGACCAGCGGCGTGAGGCCGAGCGCGTGCGCCGCGACGAGCCCCAACGCGTAGTAGATCGAGGAGCCGACGTTGCCGTAGGCGGTCGCGAACAGGCCCGGCACGCCGACCGTTCGCCGCAGCCCGTACTCACTCAGCCGAGCCACGCCAGCCCCCGATCAGCGCCCGTTGTCGATTGTCGTCGTCCTCGCCCTGAAAGAAAGCGTGCAGCGCGGCCGCCGATGCAGGAAAGCAGCTTATGATGCCGACGGCCCCACCGAAGGGCCCGCTCATGGACACCGCGCGACGTGGAAATTACAACTCTGGCGAGGACTTCGTGCTCGAGTACGGAGAATTGCGCTTCACCTTCAACGAGGTGGACTTCCGCGAGCGCTGCGAGCAGGCCGCGCTGCGTCTTGGCTTCATCGACGAGCGCCTCGACGACCCTGAACTGGAGGACCTCGTCAACCTCGCCGTCAACGGGGAGATCCTCGATCCGGCCTCGGCGCTCGGCGCTCACGTGAACGACTGCTGGCCCGAGATCGTCGGCCCGGCCGAGCGCTCGCTGGTCCACTGGCTGCGCCGCCTCGTCTTCCGGGGCGCCTGGCTCGACCAGCGGGTCCACGAGGGCGAGCTGGACCTCGTCTTCTGCGACGTGACCCACACCTTCTCCTACGTGCAGCCCGACCGCGGCGGCGAGCCGATCGAGCTCGCCCCCGAGCCCTCCTGGGGCCGCGTCGCCTACCGGGCCTCGTAGCGCGACGCCGCGGCTGCACCGCCGCCGGCCGGCTCAGTTGTGGAGCGCCGCAGCGTGTGCAGCGATCACAGCGTGCTGTCGTCCTCAGCGCCGTCGGCGTCGCTGGCGGCGACCGGCGGATCGGCCGGCTCGGGCGCGGCGTCGGCCGCCGCGCTGGCTGCAGTCTTGCGCGGGGCGCGGGGCTTGCGCACGCGCGCGGGCTTCGCGGCCGCCGCTGTGAGCAGATCCGCCCGCAGCGTTCCGCTCGCCAGCGGGTCGATCTCGCCGCCGGGCGACAGCGTGATCAGCGTGCTCTCGCCGCCCAGCGACGCGCGGGCTGTGGCGATCACGCACAGCGACCCCGCACCGCGCAGGTTGCGCGCGGCGGCCATCGTGCGGCGCACCGCGCCGGAGCCGAGCCCGTCGAGCGTGTCGATGAGCAGCACCGCGTGGCCTCCGCGCAGGGCGATCCGCCGGCCGCGCTCGGCGGCCTGCTCGACGGCTGTCTCCTGAGTGTCGACCGACGCCGCGAACGACAGGCCGCTGGCGGTCGCGTGAGCGACCTCCTTCGCTGCCGAAAGCTCCTCGGGGCGCACACCGACGACCAGCAGCTCGACGTCGAGCCCCTCGGTGGCCGCGAGCGCGGCGGCGATGCGTCCGACCAGCACACTGCGGCCAGAGCGCGACGGACCGACGATCAGTACCCGCGAGCCACGCCCGAACGGCGGCAGCGCGGTCAGCGCAGGATCGTCGCCGAGCGCGAAGGCCTCGGTCGGGAAGTCGACCTCGATCTCGTCGATCCGCGTGCCGACGACCGCCTGCTCGGCGGCGACGCCGTTGATCGTGTCGATGCGAATCAGCGACGGGTGGCGCTCCGAGCGCCGGGCCGCGCGCACCGGACCGCTGATCCGATCGCCGGTCACGAGCTCGCAGCGGCGCGCCTGCGCCGCGGAGATGTAGACGTCATCGTCGGAGATCTCGTTGGCATTCACGCGCAGGAAGCCGGAGCCGTTGACGAGCAACTCGACGACGCCCTCGGCGACGCGGTCCGCCGCGTGCTCGGGTTCCGCGCGCGCGCGATCGCGCGCGCGATCACGATCACGATCACGATCGGTATCGGCCGGCGCCGCGGACTCCTCGCCGGGCTCGCGCGAGCGTCCGCGGCGGCGGCGCGGGCGGCTGGAACGAGCCGGGCGCTCGTCGGCGCCCTCGTGCGGCGCGGTGTCCTCGTCGGAGGCCGTCGCCTCGACCTCCTCCGCCGGCTCCGCCGTGGCACGACCGCGGCGCGCGGCGGGTCGCGACGGAACGCTGGCGCCCTGGCGGGCCAGGATCGCGTCGACGAGATCGTCCTTGCGCAGGCGACGGAAACCGTCGATTCCGAGCGCTGACGCGAGGGCATGGAGGTCGGCGAGCGGGCTCGCCTCAAGATCGGCTGGGCTGATGATCGACATCGTGTTCCTTTGGAATGGGTGGAAGGCGTCCCGCGGCGTTGGTGTCAGCCGCCGGCACCCGTAGCCCTACTGTAGCTGGTGGTCCGGCGGTTCCCAGCGCAGATCGTCCGCGAGCGCCAGCTCCGGCGCTACCGCGCGGTCTCCGCGCAGCGCGCCGAGGACGGTCAGGAAGTCGGCCGCCGCCGCGACGTCGTGGACCCGGAAGATCTGTGCGCCGAGCTCGGTCCCGTAGGCCAGCGCCGCCAGCGTCCCGGGGCCGCGGTCGCGCGGCGGGCGTTCGGTCAGCGCGCCGACGAAGTCCTTGCGCGACACGGCGAGCAGCACCGGCCGGCCGAACTCGTGCAGCCGCGCCGCGCCGCGCAACAGCTCGATCGTCTGGGCCGGTGTCTTGGCGAAGTCGGGTCCAGGGTCGACGATCAGCTGCTCGTCGGCGACGCCGCGCGAGCGAGCCAGCTCGAGCCGCTCGCCGAGGAAGCCCATGACCTCGGCGACCACGTCGCCGTAGAGATCGGGGTCCTGCAGGCGCTGCTTGGGCGCCGCCCGCGTGTGCATCACGACCAGCGCGGCCCCGGTCTGCGCGCAGACGTCGGCGAGCTCCGGATCGCGCAGGCCGCTGACGTCGTTGACGATCGTGGCGCCGGCGGCGATCGCCGCCCGCGCCACGGCCGGCTTGTAGGTGTCGACCGAGACCACCACGTCTCCCTCCGCGACCACGCGTTCGATCAGCGGCACGACGCGCTCGATCTCCTCGCCCGCCTCGACGGGCGGGCGATTGGTCGTGCCCGACTCGCCACCGATGTCGATCACGGCGGCTCCGGCGGCGATCAGCTCGCGCGCCAGCGCGACCCGCGACTCGAGCGTCGGGCGCAGGCCCGCATCGGAGAAGCTGTCGGGAGTCGCGTTGACGATCCCCATCAACCACGGCGAGCCGCCGAGCTCATGGCTGCGCCCGCCGGCCCGCAGCAGCACGCTCACGAGATCGTCAGGCCCACGCGCAGCAGCGCGCTGACGCGCGCGCCGTCGCTGACGGTGACGGTGACGGTGTAGTGCCCGGCGCGCGTGTAGACGTGCGCCGCGCGCGACCCGCTGGCGGCATGTCCGTCGCCGTAGTCCAGCGACACGTGCCGCACTCCCGACAGCGCAGTTGCCCTGACCGTGAAGCGGACCGCAGCACCCGCGCGCCGCGTGCCGGCGAGTTGCAGCGCCACCACCGGCGGTGCGGCGTCGACCAGCAGCCGGCGGGTCATCGAGCCCGCCCGCTGGCCGAGCGAATCGATCGCCACGACCCTCCAGCTGTGTCGCCCGTCGCTCAGGCTGGCGGGCACGGCGTAGCGGGTGGCGGTCGTCGTGGCGACGCGTGTGCCGTCGAGGTAGACGGCGTAGCTCGGCGGCGTCCAGGAGTCGCTCGAGGCCTGCCAGCGCAGCACCGGCCGCCGCTCGGCGGTCCAGCGCTGCGTGCCCGTGGCGCGCGGCGCGCTCGGCCGCCTGACGATTGGCTCGACGAGGACCGAGAGCGCCGTCGGGCTGCCCGCGACGAAGCCGACGGCGAGGTCGCCGCGGTCGTCGGCGCCGGCGGCCAGCCCGTCGGCCGCCACGACCGCCCCGGTGGTTGTGCTCGACAGCGCCAGCGGGGCGCTCGAGACCCCGCCCGCGAACGGCTCGGCGTCCAGCGCGCCGGCGCCGGGCGTGTAGACGACGACGCCGCGGCCGCTCAGCGAGAGCGCGGCGAGCGGGCTCGGCGGGAGGCTGTCGGGCGTGCTGTTGACGACGGCGCCGGGAGTCCATCCGGGGGGACCGCCGTGCGTTCCGAGCGCGGCGACGACCAGGCTGTTCGCCGGCGAGAGCTCGCTGGCCAGCAGCCCGGCGCCGTTGCCGTTGATCGCGAGGCTCGGGGCGAGCGCCGCGCTCGTCGCGGCGCCCGGGCCGAGCGAGTCGGCGAACACGGGGGTGCGCAGCTCGTCGCCGAGCAGCTTGGTGACGACGACGCGCGTGAGGGCTCCGAAGGTCTCCCGAAAGGCGACCCAGGCCGAGCTCGAGTCATAGGCGATACCGACCGCCGGGCTGTCCGCGGAGCCGCCGGTCACGCCGCCGAGTGTGGCGACGGTCGCATCGTCGATCACCGGGCTGGGCCCGGCCGACGACGCGCGCCGCACGAACACGTGCGTCGAGCCGTCGCCCTGCAGCTGGGCCCAGGCGACGACGGCGGTCGCATCGGCGGACACGGCGATCGTCGGTCCGCCGGCGCTCGGCAGCGTGATCGGCGCCGTATTGAGCGGCCCGGAGAGCAGTGCGAAGCTGGTCGAGCTGCGGTCCAGGCGCGCGACGTCGACGTTCGAAGCCGTGCCGGCCGGCGCGACGAAGGCGACGTAGGCGGTGCCGCTGACCCCGATTCCGAGCGCCGGCGTGCCGCTGGCCGCGGCGATCGCCTGCGGTGCGCTGAAGCCGCTGGCCCCGGCCGGATGGACCGCGCCGTAGAGCATCCCGCCGCTGATCCACACGACGGCGACACGCCCGCCGTTGCTGACCGCGACCGCCGAGGCCGAGGCGCCGGCGGCGAGCGTGGCGTCGAGCTGCTCCGGCACACCCCACACGCCGGCGTGCTCGAGCGCCGCGAACACGTGCGCGACGCCGCCGGCGAGCTTGCGGTACACGACCGCGCCGCTGCCGTCCTGCGCGAGCGCGAGACCATCGAGCGAGACGATCGCCGCGCTCGGGCCGTCGATCGTCACCGGTGGCGCCAGCGCCGCGCCGGCCGCCGGAGCCGCTGCCAGCGCATTCGCCACGACGATCGCGCCAAGCCGCGCGCGGCGGCGGTTCACGCCGCCACCAGGTCCACCACGATCCCTTCGGCGGCGGCCTCGTCCTGGAAGCGCGCGATCTCGGTTGTACGCCGGACGCCGTCCCATCCGAGCTCCTCTCCGAGCGCCTCGGCGAGCGGCTCGAGCGTGCTCGACGCAACGACCTGGCGGGCCGCGAGCAGGCCCAGGCGGGTGCGGCGCAGCAGCACGTCGCCGATCCCGCGCGCCTGCTCGCGACGGGCGCCGTGAACCGCCTCGGCGAGCAGGTCGGGCAGGCCCTCGACGATCGGCGCCGCGAGCTCGGGACGCTCGGCGGCGATCCGCAGCACGTCGACCGCCTGGTGCCCGTAGCGCGCGGCGAGCGAGCCGTAGGCCGCGTCGTCGACGCCGGCGACGCGCTGCAGCTCGTCGGCGTCGATCGCCTGGCCGAGCGGGATCTCGTGGGTCCGGCATGCCGCCTCGCGAGCGTCGGACTCGACGAGCCGGTCGACGGTCATCTTTGCCATCCGCCGCCAGGTCGTCAGCTTGCCGCCGGTGATCGTGATCATGCCGCTCGAGGTCTCAAACAGCTCGGCCTTGCGCGAGATGTCGACCGAGGACTTCGAGTCGGTGGTCGAGATCAGCGGCCGCACCCCGGCGAACGCGCCGGCGATCCGCTCGCGCCCGAGCGTCGTGCCGAAGAACTCGTTGACGGCGTGCAGCAGGTAGTCGATGTCCTCGTCGCTCGGCAGCACGTGCACGAGGTCGCCGTCGTAGTCGTTGTCGGTCGTCCCGACGAGCGTGTGGCCGAGCCACGGAAGCGCAAAGATCGTGCGCCCTCCCCCGGCCGGCACGATCGCGCCGGCGCGCAGCGCCAGGTCGTCGTCGGAGAAGATGATGTGGGTGCCGCGGCTCGGGCGGATCTGCGGCAGCTCGGCCTCGTCGTGCAGCTCATCCGGGCGCAGCCGGTCGGCCCACACGCCGGTCGCGTTGACGACGTGATCGGCGTGCACGACGAGCGTCTCGCCGCTCGCGCCGTCGCGCGCGCGAACGCCGGCGGCCCTGCCGCGCTCCTCGATCAGCTCCTCGACGGCCAGGCCGTTGGCGCAGACCGCGCCGAAGCGTTCGGCCTCGCCGAGCACCGTCAGGACCAGCCGCACGTCATCGGTCTGGCAGTCATAGAACAGGTAGCCCGAGGTGGGCTCGCGGGCGCCCAGCGCCGGCAACAGCTCGAGCACCTCGGCGCCGGAGATCACGCGGTGGCGGTCCGGGCTCCAGTTGACCGCCGAGGCGCGCCGGCCCCGCCGGCGCTCGACCGACATCACGTCGTAGAGGTTCAGTCCGACGCCGACCAGGCGGTCCAGCCGTGCGCCGTCGAAGGCCGGCACGACGATCGCGAGCGGGCGCACGAGGTGCGGCGCGAGGGCCACGAGCAGCTGGCGTTCGAGCAGCGCCTCGCGGACCAGTCCGATGTCGAAGTGCTGGAGGTAGCGCAGCCCGCCGTGGACCAGCTTGCTCGAGCGGCTCGAGGTGCCGGAGGCGTAGTCGGCGCGCTCGAGCAGCGCCACGCTGTAGCCGCGGCTGGCCGCGTCGAGCGCGACGCCGGCGCCGGTGATCCCACCGCCGATCACGGCGACGTCGAAGCGCTCCCGGGCAAGCGCTTCGAGGGCCTGTGCTCGCGCGATCACTGACCGCAGTTTCGCATGCCCGGCGGCCGGGCCGCGACGCCTCGGCGCCGCCGTCCGCCGACGCGATCAGCTCGAGAGCGTCGCCTCGAGGGTGATCTCGGGCACACCGGCGAGCGCCCTGCTGACGATGCAGCCGGCCTTGGCGCTCTGCGCGTGCTGCTCGAAGGCGGCCGCGTCGATCCCGGGAACCACGCCCACCGTGTGGAGCGCGATCGCGGTGATCGTCGGGGCGCCGTCGACGACCCGCAGCGTCACGACCGCGTCGGTCTTGACCGACGCCGGTGGGGTGCCGGCCTCGGCGAGCATGTTCGAGAGCGCCATCGAGAAGCACGCCGCGTGCGCCGCGGCGATCAGCTGCTCGGGGTTGGCGCCGGGTCCGTCCTCGAAGCGCGAGCGGAACGAGTACTCGCCTCCGATGGTGTCGCCGGCGGTGAAGGTCCCGCTGCCTGAGCGCAGGTCGCCCTGCCATTCTGCCGTGCCTCTTGCGGGCATGATCGCCTCCTTGGGGCGTCGGGTGTTCGTCAGATGTTCGCCAGTTCGGCGGTGATGTCGGCGACGGCCGACTTGGCGTCGCCGAACAGCATCGCGGTGCCGGGCTTGTAGTACAGCTCGTTCTCGATTCCGGCGAAGCCCGGGTTCATCGAGCGTTTGATCACGATCACCGAATGCGAGTTCTCGACGTCGAGGATCGGCATGCCGTAGATCGGCGAGCCGGGGTTGGTCTTCGCCGCGGGGTTGGTGACGTCGTTGGCGCCGATCACCAGCGCGACGTCGGTGCGCGAGAACTCGGGGTTGATGTCATCCATCTCCTTGAGCTGCTCGTAGGGCACGTCGGCCTCGGCGAGCAGCACGTTCATGTGGCCGGGCATGCGACCGGCGACCGGGTGGATCGCGTATTTGACCTCGACGCCGCGCGCCTCGAGCGCCTTCGCGAGCTCGCGCACCGCGTGCTGGGCCTGCGCGACCGCCATGCCGTAGCCGGGCACGATCACGACCAGACGCGCGTAGGCGAGCTGGACCGCGACGTCCGCGGCGCTCGTCGAGCGCACGCTGCCGGCGTGCTCGCCGGCGCCGGTGGCGCCCTCGATCACGCCGCCGCCGCCGAAGCCGCCGGCGATGATCGCGGGGATCGAGCGGTTCATCGCGACGGCCATCAGGTTGGTCAGGATCGTGCCTGACGCGCCGACGATCATCCCCGCGACGATCAGCGCCGGGTTGTTGAGCGCGACGCCGGTCGCGGCGGCGGACAGCCCGGTGGCCGCGTTGAGCAGCGAGATCACGACCGGCATGTCGGCGCCGCCGATCGGCAGCACGACCGCGTTGCCGAGCAGCGCCGCCGCCGCCAGCATCAGGATGAAGACCAGCTCGGAGTGCGAGCCGGCGACGATGATGACACCGAGCGCGACGGCGACCGCGCCGAGCAGGAAGTTGATCGGCTGCTGGGCCGCGCCGAGCGTGATCGGCCGCCCGGGTAGAAGCTCCTGGAGCTTGCCGAAGGCGATGTTGGAGCCCCAGAAGGAGATCGAGCCGATGATCGCCGCGAAGACCGAGAACGCCGCGATGTACAGCGCCGTGCCGTGGTAGCCGCCGGAGCGGCGGAACTCCGCCCAGGCGATCAAAAACACCGCGCCTCCGCCGACGCCGTTGAACAGGGCGACCATCTGCGGCATCGCCGTCATCCGCACGTTGCGCGCCGCCGGCACGCCGACGGCCGTGCCGATCGCGACGCCGAGGATGATCAGCCCCCAGTTGCCCTCTTGGCGCTGGAGCAGCGTCGCGACCACGGCGATCGCCATGCCGACGGCGGCGATCCGGTTGCCGCGTACCGCGGTTCGCGGCCCGGTCAGCCCTGAGAGGCCGTAGATGAACAGCGCGAAGGCCACGATGTAGAGGACGTCGAGGAAGTTCGCGTCGTGGAAGAAGCTCGTCGCGAGGCTCACTGCTCGTCGTCCTTGGGCGCGGCGGTCGGCTTGCGCTTGAACATCTCGAGCATCCGGTCGGTGACCAGGAACCCGCCGACGATGTTGATCGTGCCGAAGGCGATCGCGACCACCAACAGCAGCTTGTTGAGCGCCCCGTTGCCGGACAGCCCGATCACCAGCAGCCCGCCGAGCAGCACGATGCCGTGAATCGCGTTGGTGCCGCTCATCAGCGGCGTGTGCAGCGTGTTGGGTACCTTCGAGATCACGGCGAAGCCGACGAAGCCGGCGAGCACCAGGATCGTGAGGTTCGTCAAAAGCATCAGCGGGCGGCCTCCGCGACGTCGCGGGCGGCGGCGTTGACGATCTCCCCGTCACGCACGACGCACGCCCCGGCGACGATCTCATCGTCCCAGTCGAGCGCCAGCTCGCCGTGCTCGTCGAGCAAAAGCTCCAGCAGCGCGAGGACGTTGCGCGCGTACAGCGCCGAGGCGTGCTCGGGCATCTCGGCAGCCAGGTTGAGCGGCGCGACGATCGTCACGTCGTGCTCGACGGTGACCTGCCCGGGCGTCGTCAGCTCGCAGTTGCCGCCGCTCTCCCCGGCGAGATCGACGATCACGCTGCCCGGCTTCATCCCCTCGACCGCCTCGGCGGTGACGAGCTTCGGCGCCGGGCGCCCGGGCACGAGCGCCGTCGTGATGACGACGTCGAAGCCCTTGATCGCGTCGGTCAGCGCCTGCTGCTGCGCGGCCTTCTCCTCGTCGGAGAGCTCGCGCGCGTAGCCACCCTCGCCGGCCGCCTCGATGCCGACCTCGAGCCACTTGGCACCAAGCGAGCGGACCTGCTCGGCAACCTCGGGTCGCACGTCATAGCCCGTCGTCTGGGCGCCGAGGCGGCGCGCCGTAGCAAGCGCCTGCAGCCCGGCGACGCCGGCCCCGAGGACCAGCACACTGGCGGGCGGGATCGTCCCCGCCGCCGTCATCAGCATCGGGAAGAAGCGCCCCATGTGGTCGGCGGCGAGCAGCGCGGCGCGGTAGCCCGCGACATTCGACTGCGACGAGAGGGCATCCATCGACTGCGCGCGCGAGATCCGCGGGATCGCCTCCATCGCGAACGCGGTGACGCCGGCGCCGGCCAGCGCCCGCATGCCCTGAGGATCACCGAGCGGGTTCAGGAACGCCACGATCACCGCTCCGCGCGCCAGCCGTGAGGCCTCGGCGTCGGTCGGCGGCGACACCTTGACCACCAGCGGCGCCGCCCAGACCGCCGCCGCGTCGGCGCTCACGGTCGCGCCCGCCTGCTCGTAGAGCGCGTCGGCGATCATCGCCGCCGACCCCGCCCCGGCCTGCACAATCACCTCGCCGCCGCGCGCCGCGAGCTTGCGCACGACCTCGGGCACGAGCGCCACGCGGCGCTCGCCAGGGACCGATTCCGTGGGCACCCCGATGAGCATCGGGCGGGAACCATATGTGATCGCATCGCGGCGACAGGCCGCTGGCGGCTCGCTAGCGGTTCGGCGCCCGGATGACGCCCGCGACCGGCAGCGGCGCGCGGGCCAGCGCGGCAAGCGCCTGCGCCGTGACCCAGACGGGCGTCTGCTCGACGCCGGCGGCGTACTGCACCGCGCCGGAGGCGGTGATCCTCGCTCGCAGATAGGCGATCGCCCGCTGCGCAACGCCGCCGGCGGCGACGAGCGCCTGCACCGCCCACGCCGTGGACTGCGAGTTGGAGGCGCCGCCGGGCTGCTGTGGAAAACCGCCGTCGGCGTTCTCCTGGGCCGCGAGATAGCGCGCGGCGCGCGCCACCACGGCGTGCGGCGCCGCCGCCGCAACGAGCGCCTCGACCGCCGCCGCCGTGTCGTCGATATCGCTGTGATCGCCGCGCACCGCGAAGCTGAAGCCGCCGTCGGCGTTCTCGGCGCGCGCCAGCCAGGCGGCGGCGGGGACCGAGCCGCCGGCTCCCGCCGCCCGGAGTGCGAGGATCGCGAACGACGTCAGGTTCGCCTGCTCGCCGACCGAACCGTCGCTGCGGCGCTGGCGCTCCAGCCGCTCGACGAGATCGCCGAGCGGAGCGCGGGCCGCGCGCAGCGCGAGAATCGTGCGCTCGAGGTCGCCGGCGCCCTGCAGTTGGCCGAGATGCGAGCGGATCCAGGCCACGGCCGTGTGCCCGTCGCGGCGGACCGCCGCCGGATCCCGGCCGGCGGCCGCGAGCCCGATCACCGCCCAGGCGCTGGCGAGCTGCGACGAGGGATCGCCGGCGCTCAGCCCGAACCCGCCGTCGGCGTTCTGCACCCGCTCGAGATAGGCGACCGAGGGGTCGAGCACCGGTGCCGCGGCCGGCGCGGCGCTCGCACGGACCCCGCCGAGGCCGCCGAGGACGACCAGGCCGACGAGCAGGACGACCGACGCCGACCCGGCGAGCCCCCAGCTGACGTCCATCCGCAGCCGGAAGCGTCGCAGGGCGCGGACCAGTGCCGGCCCGAAGGCGAGGAAGAAGACGAAGTTGCCGACCGCGTGCGCGAGGTCGAAGGTGAAGGCCTGGCCCTCGATCACCAGGAACTGTGCGAGGGTGTGCTCGCCGGTGAAGGTCACCCAGGTCGAGAAGTTCAACACGAGCCCGTAGCCGAACCCCGCCGCGGCGCAAATCAGCGCCATCACGAGACGCGGGATCGGCCGCCGGCGGCGCGCCAGCGCGGCGCCGAGCAGCCCGACCAGCCCCCAGGCAAGCATCTGCCACGGGGTCCACGGACCCTGCCCGAAGACGATGTTCGAGGCGATCGCGGCGACCGCGCCGACCGCGAACCCGGGGGCTCCGCCGAGCGTGTAGCCGGCGATCAGCACGATGTCGGTCGTCGGCTTGACGTTGGGCAGCGGCGCGAAGGCGATCCGCCCGAGCGTCGCCAGCGCGGCCAGCGAGGCGACGACCGCCACGGTTCGCGACGACGGCCGCGAGCGCTCATACCACGCGAACCCGCCGGCCAGCGCGAGCGCGAGGATCACGAACGACGCGAGCGGCCAGCTCACGGCAACGACTCGATCGCCGTTCGCGCCCCGCCCAGCTCCGCCACCGCCTGTGCGGCCGTGAGGATGCCGCGGTGCCCGCCGAGGATGCGCGCGGTCTCGGTCGCGAAGTACCAGCCGCCGGAGAGCAGATCGGCGGGGCTCGAGTCCGCGACCACGCGGCCGTCGGCGAGCAGGATCGCGCGCGTCGCGAAGCTCGCCGCGAACTCGGGGTCGTGCGTGGCCACGATCACCGCGACGCCGCGGGCCGACCAACCGACCAGCTCGGCGGCGAGCACCGCCTTGGCCGAGCGGTCCATGCCGCGCGTCGGCTCGTCCAGGCACAGCACGGCCGGTGCCTCGTCGCCGCCGGTGACGATCGCCAGCGCCAGCCGCTGGCGCTCGCCGCCCGAGCAGTCGCGCGGATGGCGGTCGGCGAGGCCGGCGAGGCCGGCCCGCTCCAGCGACGCCTCGTCGAGTTCGTCGCCGACGCGGTCGTGGATGAAGTAGTCGCCGGGGTTCTGCAGCAGCAGCGCGACACGGCCGCTGCGCTCGATCCGCCCGCGCGTCGGCTCCATCAGGGCGGCCGCGTGGCGCAGCAGCGTCGACTTGCCGGCACCGTTTCGTCCGAGCAGCACGACGCGTTCGCCGGCGCTCAGCGAGAACGAGACGCCGGCGAGAATCGACGGCCCGCCGGCGAGCTCGTGCCAGACCCGGCGCAACCGCAGGCTCGCTGCGCTGCGCCCGCGGCGGCGCTCGGGAGGCGGCGAGGGCGCCGGCGGCTCGGGCGCCGGCAGCAGACCGCCGTCGCGCAGCGTCGCGCGTGCCTGCTTGACACCGGCGGGCGCCGGATGCAGGCCGAGGCCGGCGATCAGCGTCGCGCCCGGGGTCTCGAGCGACGGCGCGGCGCCGTGTGCCCACTCGAGAAACCCGCTCGGCGCCGCGTCGCAGACGACCGCGCCGCCGGCCAGCGCGATCACACGATCCGCGGCGCCGAGGCACCGTTCGAGGCGGTGCTCGGCGAGCAGGATCGTCGTCCCCCACTCCTCGTTGAGCCGGCGCAGCAGCGCGAGCAGCTCATCCCCGGCGACCGGGTCAAGCTGCGAGGTCGGCTCGTCCAGCGCGAGCAGCCGCGGACGCCCGGCGAGCGCGGCGCCGAGTGCGACGCGCTGGCGCTCGCCGCCCGAGAGATCGACGGTCGAGCGCTCGAGCAGCGCCTCGATGCCGAGCGCGAGCGCGACCTCCTCGACCCCGCGGGCCGTGGCGACCGCGCTGTGGCCGCGGTTCTCGAGCGGGAAGGCCAGCTCCGCGCGCACCGTGCCCATCACGATCTGGGTCTCCGGATCCTGGAACAGCGTGCCCACGTCGCGCGCGAGCACGGCCGGCCCGTTCTGGCGCAGGTCCATGCCGCAGACCTCCGCGCGTCCGTCGAAGTGGCCGCCGTGAAAGTGCGGAACGAGACCGGACGCAACGCCGAGCAGCGTCGACTTGCCCGCCGCAGAGCCGCCGGCGAGGACCACGAACTCGCCCTGCGCGACCTCGAGCGTGAGCCGGCGGAGCGCCGGCGCCGACGCTCCCGGATAGGTGTAGGAGACCCGATCGAGCTCGAGCGCGTTCACGTCACGATCCCTCGCCGCTGCACGAACGGGGCGAGCACCGCGAACGCCAGTGCGCCGGCGAGCACGAAGGTTCCGACGCCGTAGGAGCCGTGGATCGCGGGGTAGAACGCGAACGGCGCCGGTAGCGCGAGCGCCAGCACGACGATCGCGGCGGCGGAGGTCGCGAACGCGAGGTCGTGGCGCGACCACGGGCGTCGCACGCGGGTCGGGCGTCGCGCCGCGCCGTAGCCGCGGACCTCGAGCGTCGCGGCGATGTCAAGTGAGCGGTCGAGCACGTTGGCGGTGATCGCGCGCATCACCGCGAGCCGCCCGCCCGGGTCCGGGCGGCAGCGCTGCGCCTCGCCGATCCGCCGCGCGTCGAGCGCCAGCAGCGGGATCATCCGCGTCGCGATCGTCGCCGTCAGGGCCGAGCGAAAGGACACCCGCCGCAGCGAGCGCAGCAGCTGGTCGGGGTCGATCGCCGCGCTGGCGAGCGCGGCGCTCGCCAGGATCACCACCAGCACGAGCGCCGCCTTCGCGCCATAGGCGACCGCCTCGAGGGTGATGTCGAGCTGGCCGAGCGGTCCGCCGTCGCCAAGACGGGCGAGCACGGTGAGCCCGCCGCGGCTGACGAGCGCGTTGACCGCGACGATCAGAAGCGCCATCGGCAGCGACAGATAGAGCGAGCGGGCGACGCGAGCGCCGACGCGCGCCCCGACGCCGGCGCCGAGCACCGCCAGCGCGAGCGCGCCGAGGACCAGCGGATGCGCGATCACGAGCGCCGCGAAGACCAGCGCACCGCAGTAGGCCGCCCCGATACTCGCGCGGGCGGCATGCAGGGGGCTGGCGCGGCGCAGGTAGGTCATGGCCCCGAGACCGGCAGCGGGATCGCCTCGCCGGCGATGACGGCGACCGCGAAATGCTGGTCGAGCGTCGCCGCGTTGAACGCCTGGACGGCGGCGGCGACGCCGGCGTCGTCGGTGCCGGTGACGAACCAGACCGGCGGCTGGTTGGCGAAGCGGGTCGCCGCGACGAGGCCGGCGCCCGCGCCGGCGCTGCGCACGACGTGCCCGGCCGCATCGAGCAGCGCCAGCGTGCGACCGTGATTCTCGAAGCGCGCATAGACACCGCTTGCGCCGACGCCGTGCGCCAGCTCGTCGGCGGCGGGGTCGGCCGTCAGCGTCGCGTAGGGCCCGACCAGGACGCGCAGCGACAGGTTGTACTGCGAGCACAGCAGGCAGCCGAGGGCCGCGATCAGGTTGTAGCCGGTGAACACGCTCTCGACCGCGCTGCACGCGCTCGACGCGGTCTGGGTGCACTCGATCCGCAGCGGCAGCCGCTTGCCGCCGTAGCCGTCGACGAACGGCTCGGGGAAGGAGCCGACGACGGCCGGGACATCGTCGGTCGCACTCCAGTCGTGGCGATCCCACCACACGTGATCGCCGTTGTGCAGCCTGGTCGCCGCGGCGCCGCGCTGCTGCTCGACGCCGTTGACGTAGTAGAACCAGTCGCGGCCGCCGCCCCCGGCGAGGCCGTCGATGCTCTGCACGAACCCGCCGCCGTAGCGCGTGCTGACCGTGGCGTTGCGCTCGAGCATCCGCATCACCGTGTCGGCGCCGACGATCTTCGGCGCCGCATCCGAAACGATGGTCTGCGCGCCGAAGGCCTGCGTCACGAGCAGCGCGACAGCGGTTGGCTTGCTGCCGGCGCCGAGTCCGCAGCCCGCGAGCGCGAGCGTCGCCGCCGCAGCGGCGACGCTCGCACGGATCGCCCTAGCGGCCGCCACTCACCCGCACGTCCTCGCCGCGGCCGTCTCGACGCAGACGCGGGTCTCGGTGCGCACCGCATGGGGTTCGCCGACCTTCAGCGTGAAGCGGCCGGCCTGGGTGAACGACAGCGTGGCCCTGCCGTTGGCCGCCGTCTTGGCCTGGGCGCCGCCGCCGCTGACCGTCGCACCCGCCGCCTTGCTCGGCGTGCCCTTGGCATCGCTGTAGGCGGTGACCGACACGCTGTAGGGCCGCCCGACGACGGCGATCGCCGGCGCCTTGACGCCGAGCACGCCGGCGTTCTTCGGGCAGCTCTTGCCGAAGCAGTCGGGGAAGAACAGCAGGCTGTCGCCGGGCTTGGGATCGTAGGAGCAGATCCCCAGCGAGGCCGGGGCGTCGTTGACCCAGAAGGCCCAGTACTCGGCGCCGGTGCTGGGGAACGCGAGCCCGTCGATCGCCGTCAGGAAGTACGCGCTGAAGGACGCCGACCAGGTGCCGCTCCAGTTGCCGCGCGTCGCGAGCTCGAGCGCACCGGCCGCGCTGAGGCCGCTGCAGCTGTCGGCGGCGACGCCGTCCTTGACAATCGTCCCGCTACCCAGCATGACGCTGGTTGTGGGGACCAGCGTGCGCTTGGGTCCTTCGACGCGCACGGTGATCGCGGTGCTCGGAGCGCCTGCCGCGCCGGCCGTCGTCTGGACGGCGGTGAGCGCTGCTCCGAGCAGCAGGGTGAGCGTGCCGGCGCGCGCCAGGCGGATCAGCGCCGAGCGGCCCGAATGGGTGCGTTGCATGAGTGGCCAACCCCTTTCCACGAGGGTCTATGTGGGCTTGCGGTCGGCGCAGGTCTCCTGGCTTCCGGGCCGATCCTGCCGCGCCTTCCCGGCTCGCGATGGCGAGCCAGTGGCATGCGCTTGCGCGCGTGCGGTGGACGTCCCCGGTCACAGTGGCGGGTCCGCGCCGGTGTTGCACCGGCTTCCCATGCCACCGACCAATGACGGCGCCATCGTATCGCTCTGCGACACTTCGAAACGAGCCGATGACCATCAATCTGACCCGCATCTACACCAAGCTCGGCGACGGGGGCGAGACGCACCTGGGCGACATGAGCCGCGTGCCGAAGACCGACCCGCGGATCGAGGCCTACGGCGCGGTCGACGAGCTCGGCGCCCATCTCGGCGTCGCGCTGACCCTGCCGGAGCTCCCGGAGCGCACAGCCGGCTGGCTGCGGCGGATCCAGAACGACCTGTTCGACCTCGGCGCCGACCTGGCGGTCCCGGCGAGCGACACCCGCGAGCGCCTGCGCCTTGTGCCCGAGCAGGTCGGCTGGCTCGAGCAGCGCTGCGACGAGGTCAACGCCGAGCTCGAGCCGCTGCGCTCGTTCGTGCTCTCCGGCGGCACGCCCGCGGCCGCCTGGCTGCACGTCTGCCGCACGGTCTGCCGGCGCGCGGAGCGCCGCGTCGTCGGGCTCGGCGCCGACGCCAGTCCCGAGACGCTGCGCTATCTCAACCGGCTCAGCGATCTGCTGTTCATCCTGGCGCGCGAGGCCAACAGCGGCGATGAGCCGCTGTGGGTCCCTGGCCAGAACCGCTGAGCGCCGGTCAGGACTGCAGCTGGCCGGAGGCCGTGTAGGCGCGCGTCGGCGCGCCGGCGTAGACGCGTCCGCCCGGCGCGACCCAGCGGACCCGCCAGATCCGCCCCGCCACGAACCGCCCCGTCGCGGCCCAGTCTCCGCCTGCGTCCGTATGCACCCCGGCCAGTCCGTGCCAGCTTCGCCCGCCGTTTGAGGAGTACTGCACGGTCAGCGCCGTGGTGGCCGACGCCGGGCGCACCAGGCCCCAGAACGTCACGCCGGCGCCGCTGCGGGTGACGACCAGCGGCAGCCGGAAGCCGTCGTAGACCGGCTTCGGCGCTCCCCTGTACGTCTCGAGGCCCGACTGCGACCCGACGACGCGGCCGGCGACCGGATGGTCGTCGCGCAGCGCGTACTGGGAGAACGACGCGACCCGCGGGTTGCTCCAGGCGACGTGCTCGGCCAGCGCATCGAACTCGGCCTGCTTGGCCAGCGACACACCGATGTAGGGGTTGGGGAAGCTCTGGACGCCGAACTCGGTGACATAGACGGGCAGTCCCGCGCGGATCGCGCCCGCCGCGGCTGCCCGGTCGAGCGCGCTGACCAGGCGTCCCAGCGTGCCGATCGTGACATCGTCAGGCGGCGGGCTCCAGAACGGGCCCCGGGAGCTTGCGTAGGGGTGCTGCGCGTAGCCGTCGGCGGGCAGCCGCGCGCAGTGCCCGACCGGGCGGTAGCTCGAGTTCAGGCACAGCGCGGCGCGCAGGAACGCCAGCGGGGCCGGAACGCCCTGGCTCTGCACGCCGACCGGCGAGGTCTCGCCCATCAGTACGGTCATGCCGGAGAAGTTCCCGGACGCCTTCAGGCCAGCGTAGCCGGCGAGGAACAGGCCGCGGTAGATCGCCGGCGAGGTCAGTCGGCGGTGGACGTACTGCGGTCTCAGGAAGCCGGGCTGGTTCGGTTCGTTCCAGATCGAGAACAGCTTCACCTTGGCGCCGTAGTGCTTGCCGACGGCCTTCATGAACAGCGCAAAGTCGCTGGTGCTCGGGGAGGTGTAGATGTCCTCGCCGTGCGGGGTCGCCCAGCGCGGCACCGGACCGCTGACCGTCAGCAGCAGCTTCCAGTGCAGGGCCGCGGCCCGGTTGATCAGCTGGTCGTAGGCCCCCCAGTGGTAGGCCGCCGGGTTGGCCTGATTGAAGTTGGGCCGCCGGCGGTGGTTGGGGTTCGGTGCGACGTTGCGCCAGTAGAGGACGACCCGCAGGGCGTGCACGCCGAGTGACTGCAGCTGCCTGAAGCTGGCGGCCTGCGTGGTCGGCGATACGCCGAGCAGGTCTCGCGGCGCCTCGAAGAACACGGTCTCGTTGTGGGAGGCGAACGCCGGAGCGGCGCCGACCGCGCCGGCGCCGAGCAGCGCGGCGGCGGTCAGGAGGGCTGTCAGCTTGGCTCGTCGCATCGGCGTCCCGGGGCGCCTCGCCCCCGAGCGCCACCCTGGCTAAGACCCGGGAGCGGCGGCAAGGTTGCGGCGAACGGGATCTCATGAGCCGGAACCGCTGGGCCGGTCCAGGCGGACGACCTCGGCAGATCGGAGAGGAAAAGCCCCTGACGCGCACTCGCTCCGCGGAAAACCGCCCGGAGGTCGCCATGCCTTCGGCGAACATGTTCCCCTCGCGACGCAGAACCTCACACCACGCGTCAGCGCGTGAGGTCGATGATGCCGAACTGCGTGGCGTCCCGGTGCTGGAGATCCTGGCCGAAGTTGAGCACGAGCAGGTTTGCCTCGCGGGGAAACGCCTTGATCGCGCTCGCCGGGATGTCGAACAGGAGGTCGCCGGCGGCGGATCTGCGAGCGGGGATCGCGGTCCGCCAGACGACACCGTCAGGGTCGATGTTGGTGTCGGAGCTGTACGGATAGGTGGTATGCCCGACGGTGAGCTCCGTTTGGGCGTAGCCGTCGAACTGGACTGGCGCACTCGTCATGTTCTGGACTCGCACCGTCACCACGGCGTAGACGCCGTTGGCCCAGGCCCGTCCCTGGACGCCGCCGATGTCGCTCGAGAACGTGTGCGCGCTGCCGAGGCGCACGACCGTTAGGCGCAGGGAGTGCATCGGGAGCGTCGTGTGCCGCGCGACGACAACGGCAGGCTTGCCCAACCAACTGCAGGGGAGCGGACCCGGAAGGGCCAACTGTACGACCGACATAACCGTCTCGCAGCTCGAGGGGGCGGCCGTCACCCCCGGGTCCGCGAGGGCGAGCGGGAGCGCAGCTGCGAGCACAGCGATGGCGACGACATGACGGCGCATTGCCCGATTCTCATCGGCAGAATCGCGCGTCGGCTCGATTGGTCCTCGGCCCACGTCTGACGCGGACCTCAGCCGGCTATCGACGCTAGGGGACTTCGCACGGCGGTTGGGGTCCGATTGAAGCGGACGCTACATGCGAGCGTGCCGGAAGATCTGATCGAATACGCATATCCGCCCAGATCGACCCGAGGAGTACGTCGTGGCCATCACCTCCCAGCTCATTTCCCGCGTCGACTTCGTCCCCTTCTCTACGCGCGACATCGAGACTGCGTCTGCGTTCTACGGGACCACGCTGGGGCTGAGGCGTTCGGTGTACTTGCCCGAGCGCAACTACGCGGAGTTCGAGACCGGCAATGTGACGCTCAGCATCGTCGACGGGGAGAAGATGGGGATCGGTCACCACGTCCACACACTCGCACTCGCGCTGCACGTCGACGACGTCGCCGCCGCGCGAGCGACCCTCGAAGAGCGCGGCGTGCAGTTCCAGGGCGACATACTCGACACCGGCGTCTGTCACATGGGCTTCTTCTTCGATCCCGACGGCAACGCACTGATGCTGCATCACCGCTACGCCCCACGCACGGAATCCTAGCCAGCAGTAGTAGCGATCTCGCCGATCCCGGCCGCCCAGCGCCGCACAATCCACGGACGCCGGGCCAGGCCTTCACGAACGCGCTGAGCCTCGCTCGCCGCCCGTGCTGCTGATCCCGCGCCGAGCATCAACCCGGCAGCCCCGCAGGCATAACCGCGGGGCTGTGCTTGCGGGCCTACAAGCTAGGCGTGGGCGACGACTTCGCCGACTTCGATGCTGTCAATCTTGACCGGTCCAGCTGGCGCCGCCTTGGCCTGTTCTTCGAAGGCGCGCGCCTGATCCTCCGAATCAAAGACGGCGATCGAGGCGCCCTTACCTTCGGAAAGACCGACCCAGTAGCCCGAGACAAACCCCGGACTTGCCGACACTCGCGGCACAAGCTCGCCCAGCGACGCCTGAGCGGCCGCTCGGTCGGAGAAGCTCACGTTGATCACGACTGCATGCATGCGCGTTGCCTTTCGGTCGGAGGGCCTTGCGAGGACGACTCTAGCCCTGCCGCCGCCTCCTCCTGCCTTTCACTGCCCTGTCGCGCCAAGCAAGCAGCGTCATCGCTGCGAGCCTTGCTTCTTCGCCTTACCGCCGGAGGTCAGCGCGCGCCAGCTCTTGGCTGTGATCTCGATGCCGTGGCGATCGGCGGCGCGTTTGATCCGCCGCCAGGCCTCGTCGCGGTCGCGGTCGCTGACGTCCTCGACCTGGTTGAAGCGGGCGATCGCGTTGCGTACATGCCGCGCGTCCGTGAGCGGTTCCTTGCGCTGCTTGGGGAACGCGAACTCGTCGTCGGGCAGGCGGTCCTTCTGCGCGATGGGCATGCCATCGGATTGCGTGGAACCTGCTCGCCGTGCGCGCGGGCGCTCTGAACCTGACGCGCCTTGGCAACGTTGCGGCGGGCGGCTTGCTTCTGGCGGGTTGTGGCCATCGTGACCTCCTCTGATCGAGTCTCCGGGCTGCTGCTACCCGGCCGAAGCCAGTGGCGAAACGCGGCCGGCGATTTGCGGCCTCGCACATTCGTGTTAGCTGGTCGCACCCTCATCCGCCCCGGCCCGCTCGCGGAACGCGCGGGTCATGCGCCGGTCGCGCGCCCGCTGCTCGTCCTCCTCGCCGCTGCCCGCGCCAGTCTCACCGTCGAGCCCGTCGTTGGCCTGGGCGACGGCGCTGTCGAGCAGGTGGCGCAGCCGCTCCTCGGCGCCCTCGCTGACGTTCGGGACAGTGATCATCCCTCTCCGCAGGACGATCCGCTCCCACTCGCTGCCCGAGCGGTCGAGCAGCGCAACGACGCCGCGAAACCGCCCCGGCCACCCGCGCGGCGGCGTCTCACTCAGCGGCACGCTCAGCGCGGTGTCGCGCACGGCCGCCTCGCTCCATTCAATTGCGATCCGGCCCACGTCATTTCACCGCCCGCGTGCGGGGCGCGGCAACCGCGGGAACGGGCCGGACGTGTGTTTGCGTGATTGGCGCCGCCAGGCCCGGGGTAGCGTAGGGTTGATGGCTCGGCGGTCTCGACAAGGGCAGAGAACGCGAGCGCGTGTTCCGGTCGCCGCCGGGATCGCGTCAGCAGCGGTTGCGGTAGCTGGCGCGGCCGCATACGAGCGTGGCACCCAGCGGCGTCGGGCGCAAAAGCGGCGGTTCGGCCTGCACGGCGAGGCGCCCTTCGGACAGGAGCTGCGCCGCAGCCTTGCGGCACGCCTCGACGCCGCAATCGACGGGCTCGAAGACCGTCACGGTGACCGCGTCGTGGCTGTGCACGACGCGCGCACGTCGATCAAGCGGATTCGCACCGTCCTGCGGCTCGGACGCAGCCAGCTCGGCGAAAGCCGATATCGGGATGAGAATCACGCGCTGCGCTCGGTCAGCCAACACCTGGCTTCGCTGCGAGACGCGATGGTGATGCCGGCCGCGTTCGAGGGGCTCCTCGACCACTACGGCGATGACGTCGACGGGGACGAGGTCGTTCGCCTGCGCGCGCGGCTCGCTGCCCGCGGCGAGGCGGTGCGGGGGGACGCCGCGGCGCAGTCCGTCGCGGCGGCGATTGCGGCGCTGCGCGCTGTGCGTGAGCGTCTCGACGATTGGCCGCTGACTCGCGACGAGGCTTCGCTAGAACCCGTTCTCGACGGGTTCCGGCGCGCCTACTCACGCGCGCAAAAAGGCTACCGGCGAGCGCACGATGATCCCGACACCGAGGCGCTCCACGCGTGGCGCAGGCGCGTCAAGGATGTGTGCTACGGCGCGGAACTCCTGCGCGACGCGGACCCCTCGAGGCTGAAGCAGATGCGTCGCGACGCAGGCAAGCTCTCGGACCTTCTCGGGGACGATCACGACCTCGCCGTGCTAGCCGAGGTGGCGAGCGACTGTCCGTCGACTTCGCGCCTGATTGATCGTCGGCGACAGGACCTGCAGCGGTCAGCGTTCGCCGTGGCTGAGAGGGTCTTTGCGCGCACGCCGCGCAAGGTCGCCAAGCGCACCCGCCGCAGAGCACGCAAGCGCACAGCCTGGCGATAGCGAAGCACGACCGTTAGAGTCGCCTGGTGGCCGAGATCGAGCGTTCGTTCCTGCTCAAGGGCGACCCGCCCAACGACGCCGAGAGAGTCGAGCGCATCGAGCAGGGGTACATCGCGATCGACAGCGATGGTACAGAGGTCAGAATCCGCCGCCGCGCAGGGGCATTGACGCTCACCGTGAAAAGCCCCGACGCCGGACGAACACGCACCGAAGAGGAGATCGAGCTTGACGGAGCGCGCTTCGAGCGCCTCTGGCCGCTCACCGCCGGCCGTCGCCTCGCTAAGGATCGCCATCTGCTTGCGATGCCGGGCGGCCTGACTGCGGAGCTCGACGTGTACATGGGCGCGCTCGCAGGGCTACGAGTCGTGGAGGTCGAGTTCTGCAACGAACGGGACAGCGACCGGTTCCAGATCCCCGAATGGTTCGGTCCTGAAGTCACTGAAGATCCGCGCTACCGCAACCGCGAGCTGGCCGTCCACGGACTCCCGCGCGAAGCCTCACCGAGTTGAGGATGCCGCAGTTCTCGGACGCTCATGGCAGCGTACCGGCCACGGCAGGCCCGCCCGGCGATCCGCCGACCGGCGCCGGCGCCGGCTCTGACGTGGGCGCGTGCTGCGCCCGGTAGCATCGCGCCCAGCCAAGGGCGTGGATACCGATTCTTATAGCCACCATGCCCCTCGGTAAGGGTGCAGTGCTCCGACCCGCCTGAACTCGTTGGACGAGGGGCGACATCGCCTGGCCATGCCCAGGCTTTCGATCAGTTTCGAGCCGCTACGGGGTCACCGCGCCGCGCATGACCTGAGTGCCGGGTTTCGCGCGATGGGGGCGCGGGTGAAGGGGACGTTCACGCTGCGCTGCGCTCGCCCGCGCCTATGCAGCGAGGTTCGCGTGACCTGGTCGGTTCACTACGTCCGGGGTGCTGCAAGTGTCGCGAGGGCGGTCGTCAGCATGAGGTTGACGTACCGGTCGGGGGCGAGGCCGGCGTCGTTGACGAGGTCGTCCCAGGCGTGGAACGAGGTCAGTTCCCACAGCAGCAGCGCCGCTTCCTGGAGCGGCCAGGAGTCGTGGATCAGTCCGTCCGCCCGTAGGGATTCCGCAAGCATGGTCGTGCCGGTCATCCGGCCTTCGTGGCGGTTGCGCCAGGCCTGCTCGCTTGCGGGGTCGGCGCGGCGTCCCGCGTCGAGCGCCCGCGCAAGGGGCGCGATCCGGGGGTTGCGCGATGCCTGCATCTCGAGGTAGGTCCTCAGCTTCGCGGTCGCGGTTGGCGCGGCTTGGACCTTCGCGAGCCCCGCGGCGAGCTCCTCGCGGTGGTCGGTGTGCTCGACGAGCGCCAGCAGCAGGGACGCGCGGTCTGGGAAGTGCAGGTACAGCGCTTGGCGCGAGATCCCGGCGGCGCCCGCGGTCGCCGACATGTTCAGCGGTGCGCCATCGCCACTCTCGACCAGCTCGCGAGCCCGATCAAGAATCCTCTCGCGTGTGCTTGACATGTGTAAAGCATAGCCGCTAGCATCCCCGCTTGACAAGTGTCAACTACGAGGTCGGCGGGAGGTCAAATAGCCATGGCGGGGAAGCATCCACACGTGATCGAGAACGGCGGCGGCGAGCGGGTGACGTTCCTTGGCGTTCGCCGCAGCGAGGACGGACGCGAGTTCCTCGAGGTGGAGAACGACGTCAAGCCAGGCGCCGGTCCCCCATTGCACGTCCACTACCTCCAGGAGGAAACGATCACGGTCGTCGAAGGCCGAGCCGGCTACCAGCTCGCGGGTGGTCCGGAGCGGTTCGCGGGGCCGGGCGAGACGATGACGTTCGCCCCCGGACAGATGCACCGATTCTGGAACGCAGGGGCGGGAGTGCTCAAGTGCCGGGGCACGACCAGCCCCCCGCTCAACTTCGAGTACTTCCTCACGGAACTCTTCGCGTCGATGCAGCGCGCCGGGGGCGGCGACCCCAGCCCGCTCGACATGGCGTTCCTGCTCGGCCGATATCGCGCCGAGTTCGGGGCCGGAATGATCCCGGCGCCGGTGCAAAGGCTCGTGTTCCCGGTGCTCCGCGTGATCGGTCGCACCACAGGTCGCTACCGGCGTTTCGCCGGTGCCCCCGAACCCGCCGTGGCAGCACCGCGCAGCCGAGCCCGGAGGGAGCTTGCGCCTGACCCGGGCTAACGCTAACTCGCTCGCCCGTCGCGACGGCCAACCGCTACCGACCACATAGGCACCAGTCCGAACAGCAGTCGATCGATCGAGCGCCAGACACCGCGACCGCATCCGCGCGTGAACGCAGTCGTCTCGCGACCCGCGCGGTTGGCAGCTCCATCGGAGCGGGGCCGGTACGCCGTCGTCTCGGTCATCCGCGATATCTCCGCGCCCATGCCAGGGCGTCGGTACCGATTCTTATGTCTCGATCAGCCCCGGATGCGAGAGGGAAGGTACGCAGATTGCGGGGATCGCGTCCTGCGGGTTTGTGCGATTGAGTCTGATGCGAGATGGTTTCGGTTGATGCCGGCGCGCTCGTGGTCTCCCGCACCGTTGGACCCCGGCGGGTTTGATGTCGACGGTGGATTACGCGGCTGTTCGGCGCCGACGGTGTCGCCCCGGGGTACGCCACGACTAAGTAAGCGTCACAGGGCTGAGCGATCATGCTCCTGTCGGGAGCGGCTTGCTCGTTCTGCGAGAGGATGGTGATCATGTCGAGCCCGTATTCGAAGGACTTCCCTCGCGAGGGGGTGCGGGGGACGCCACTCCTTGACTTCGCCACCGGGCGTACGATCGGTGCATTCTCTCTAGGAGGTATGCCGTGCCGCGTTATGTGATCGAACGTGATTTTGGGATGGTTGGCGAGGAGGAAATGCAGGAGGTGGCTGCGCGGTCGAAGGCGACCGGGATTGAGCAGTTCCCTGACATCGCGTGGGAGCACAGCCATGTCTGTAGCGACGAGCAGGGGGCGATCAAGAGCTTCTGCGTGTATAGCTCACCGAGCTCTCAGCGTCTGCGTGAGCACGCGGAGCGAGTCGGTGGCCATGTGGTGACCAACGTCTACGAGATCGTCGGGGACATCACCCCGGCAGAGGTCAAGCTTTGACGCTATCTGGGTCGCGTGAGGCGGCGATTGGATCGGCCCGTGTCTCGGGCCGGGCTGTGTCCATTACAACGTGCGTGAGGGCCTGGTAGGCCAGCGCTCGCTTGAGCGAGAGGATCCGCCGACGCTCGTGCTCGGGAGGCAGGAGCGAGAGAGCGCGGGTGAACAGGTCGACGGCTTCGGCGTAGGCGAGATCGGCGGTCGCTTGCTCGGCCGCGCGGGTGGCGTAGTCGAGCGCCTGCTCGCGGTTGGCCGCTGGCATCGCCTCGCAGAGGTGGTAGGCGATCTCGAGGAGCGCCGCCTCCCCGCGGGAGGCCTGCAGCGCTTCTGCGACACGTGCATGGATCCGGCGTCGGTGCGCGCGGCTGACGCGCTCAAGTAGGGCGCGGCGCACCAACGCGTGCGAGAACGCGAACCGCTCGCGGTCGCTTTGCGCGAGCTCGATCACGAGGTCGGCCGCGAGCACCTGGTCGAGCGCCGCGGCGAGGTCCTCGCCCTGCAGATCGCTGATCCGCTCAAGCGGGTCGAGCTCGAACTCGGCTCCGATTACGGCGGCGACCGTGAGCAGCCGGACGCAGGCGTCCCCGAGTGGGGCCAGGCGAAGGTCGACGACCTCGCGGACGCTCTCTGGTATCTCGGCGCGAGCGAGGGAGAGCACTCCGCCGCTGCGCTCGGACTCGGTCAGGTGGCGGACGATCTCCTGTACGAAGAACGGGTTCCCGGCTGCGTCTCTGCGGATCGCGTGCACCAGCTCCCTTGGCAGTTCCCGACCGGTCAGATGGCGGGACAGCTCCGCGATGTCGGCGTCGACGAGCCCGGTAAGCGGCACGCGCTGAACGAGTTGGTGCTGTTCTAGGTCATGTAGCGCCTGCGCCAGCGAACCCCCGCGCGGCGTTTCGGCCTGCCGGTGCGTGGCCAATACGAGGAGGCGCATCTCCGGGCGCGACTCGAGCGTGTGACGGAGCAGCGACACCGAGGAATGGTCGGCCCAGTGCAGGTCGTCCAGCACCAGCAGGACGGGTGCGTCGGCGGACAGTTCCGCGAGCAGTGAGGCGACGGCGTCGAACAGCCGATAGCGCCGGCTCTCCACGCGGGCACCATGCGCAGGGTGCTCGTCGGGACGGCGCGGGAGGCCGGGAGTGATCGGCTCCAGCGCACTCGCGCGGGGCCTCACTCGGCGTCCAAGCTCGTCCGGGGCGGCGACGGTGAGATAGTGCCTGAGCGCCTCGACGAAGTGCTGATAGGGCACCAGCAGGTCCTCGTCGGCCGAACCATGCAGCACGACCGCTCCCAGCTCCCGTGCCTCGAGGGCAAGCTCGCGTGCCAGCCGGCTTTTGCCGATTCCAGCCTCGCCCGTGATGAGCGCGATACGCGCGCGGCCTCCGGCAGCGACCTGCGACCATAACTGTCTCAGCGTGGACAACTCCCTGGCGCGTCCGACGAACGCGGCGGGTGCTGGCTGGCCGAGCCCGGGCGGGAGCGGGAAGGCGGCGCCCGGCGCCCAGTTGGCGGCGCTGTGAGCGTGAGCTGTCCGTGCCACGCGAGGCTCGCTGAAGCCCGTCGGCTCGCCCCTCGCCGCGTCGTCACGGAGCTGAAACACAAGCTCACGTGTCTGTTGGGAGGGTGAGATCCCGAGCTCTCGCCGGAGCCGATCGCGAAGCCGTGCGTACGTGAAAAGCGCACCGGTACGGTCGCCGGCGGCGACCAGGCGGACCATCAACGCCCGCTGGGCGTCCTCAGCGAGGGGATCGAGCGCCACCCGACGGCGGGCATGGGCGATAGCGGCGGCGAGGTCGCCCCTTCCATCGGCCTGTGCTGCGATGCGCTCCAGCAGCCCAGAGAGAAGGTCGCGATGCACGTCACGGTACTCGTAGACCCATTCGTCGTCGAGGCCTGCGAGCGGCTCACCCCTGCACAGCTCGAGCGCCTCTTCGAACTGTTCGTGGCCCAAGTGATCTCGGAACGCGGTGGCGTCGATCCAGACGGCGGGGCCGACGAGGCCAACGCGCTCACGCGTCGCGAGCAGCGCCTCGGCTGCCTCGGTGCCGAGCGATCGCCGGATCGCCCAGAGTCCGTTTCGCAGGCTCGCGCGGGCGCTGGAGTCCAGCACCTCCGGCCAGAAACGGGCGGCGACGTCGGCTCGCCGGTGACTGCCGGGGTTGACCGCAAGCCACGCGAGCAACGAGCGCGCACGCCATGACCCGCTCAGTTCGATCGGTCCGCTCGACGTCTCGACGGCCAGCTCGCCAAGCACAGAGATTCGGACCATACGGCAAGCGTACCGTCGCGACCGTCGCCGCTATAGCGAGTCTTCACGGTTGCTGTGACGGTCGCCGCGACGGTCGACGTGCATTCTGATCCAAACCACCACCGGGGGGCCAGCAAGCTGGTCAGAAGCCAGCGGCGGTGCACCCGGTTGCCGCCGCGTTGGAGCCGAGCCGCAAGCCAAGGAGAGCCTCATGAACAGTCAGAGCACATACTCAGACCGCGCGCCGGGCCCGGCCGACGCGCCGACCCGCGCGAGAATCGAAAGCGATCGGGCCGTCGTCTCACAGCAGACCCCGATTCAGGCCATCCCCACCGAGGAGTTCACCGGTCCCACCACCAGGCGCTGGCACACGACAAGGCGGATCCCGCTCCTGCGGCTGTTCCGCTCGTTCGCGGCCTGGTGGGCTGATGATTCGATGAACGCCCGATTCGAACAACAACGCGCACACGACGAGCAACTGCTCCACCGCCACAAGCGCTAACCGCAATGACGCGAACACCGACCGGGGAAGCACAGCTGCACGCTCGGTCAACTCAAATCGGGCAGGGGCGCAGCCTTCGCCATCACCCGAGCGCTGCTCGAGCAAGAGCGCGGCATCGAGCGATCCTTGCATCTCCGCCCGAGGCCGACGCCGGCGTGGCGAATACAACACGGATCTGCGCTGTCGCTTCCGCAAGCAAAAGGACAGCCAGTTCCGCCTCGACCGACGCGACCGCTCGCGCCTGAAAGCAATCGCGCCCGAGCGCAAGACGGTGGCGTTCCCCGACTTCGGCGGCGCTCCACAACGTCGTCGGATGCGGCAGGAGTGGTCTCACCCGCGATATCGTCTCGCCCATGCCAGCACCTCGGCGACGTACCACCACGCGTGGTTGTACGCATAGATTGCCCGCCCATAGTCGCCCGGAGCGCCGGCGGCCCGCAGGTAGTTGGCCATGCTGAAGATCGCGTCGGCCGGCTGCCACATGTCCGGCACGCCCTGGCCCGTGGCGCTGATCCCGTAGCGGCGCCACGTGGAGACGAGGAACTGGGCTGGACCGCCGGCACCGGCGGGGTTGAGTTGCCCCTCGACCGTGCACGAGGGCGCCGGATCGCGTCCGTGATCGCACTCGACGCGTCCGATTGCGGCCAGGACCGTCCAATCAAGCCCGAATCGGGCGCCCGCCTGTCTGTACAGCGCGAGATAGAGCGGGGGAATGTCCGCCTGCCCCGGCGCCGGCGGCAGCGGCGCCGCGCTGCCGGTCCCGGCGCCGGCGATGGCGCCGCCAAGAGCGAGATTCTCGGTTGCGCGAGCAACGTCGAAGAGGAGCAGCAACGCGCACGCGCCGATCACGACCAACCCGGCCAGCAGCGCGCCGAGGACGGCAGCGGGGAGCGCGATTCGCCCGCTCACCGCAGCCACGAGCCGAACTGGCGCGCACGCCGCGCGATCGGGACGGGTTCCTGTTCGCGTTCGCGGCCGCTGACGCGAGCCCCCGTTGCCTCCCGTGCGCGCAGGCGAGCGGCGGCCGCGTCGCGCAGCAGCGCGCGCCGGCTCGCCAGCTCGCGCTCGATCTGAAGTCGCGCGAGGTGCTGCTCCGCGGGCGGGCGACGGAGATATTCAGCCGGGCTGATCCCGGCCAGACCGGCGAGCGGCGCCGCGCGAGTTCCCGACCGCAGCGCGTGACCGGGCGGCGCCTGCGCTGCCCGGTCCAGCGCGCGCGTCAGCGACCGCAGCTCGCGCGCACGGGTCCAGGACGCCGGCGCGACGCGGCCCAGGCGCTCGCGCGTCCCGCCGAGCGGACCACCACCCGCGCCTGTGATCTCCGTCCGGCGTTGCGCCAGATCCGCCTCGACACGCTGGCCGCGCAACTGCAACGACACGATCCGCCGCCGGTCCCCACGGGTGACCGCATGCTGCAACGACGTCGCGAGCCGGGATCGGCGAGCCTCGAGCGTCGCGACCTCGCCGCGCCGTACCACCGCGGGCGAGCCGGCGCGGGCTCGCTGCGTCCCGGGGTCCACGTCCACGGCATGCGCGCGGCGGACCTGCTCGGCGAGCGCGTCGCGCGCATCCTCACGCCGCTCCGGCCCTCGATCACCGGTCCGTGCGAGCCGTGGCCCGACGCCCGGCAGACCACCGGCAGCCCCGTCCTGCGGGAGCTCCCGCCAGCGCTTGACCGCCTCGATCGCCAGCCGGCCGCTGCCGACCGCAGTTCGCGCCGGAGTCCGGACCGCACTGACACCGCCGCCGGCGCTCCGGCCCGCCAGCCACAGACGCGTGGCGAGCGGCGCGCGGCGACCCGGTTCGTCTCGCTCGTGCAGCACGAGCGAGAGCAGGCGGTGCCGGTGCTCGAACGCCACCCACCAGAACACCGAGACCAGCAGCCACTGGGTCCACCAGCCGAGCCCGTTCAGCGAGCTCAGGAGCCGTACGACGAGCAGCACGACGCCGAGTGCGACCGAGTAGACGAGCTTGGCCAGGGTGGCGCCCAGCAGCCGCATCAGCCACAGGCGAAAGACGTCGCGCCCGGCCTCTCCCAGCGCGGGCGCGAGCACGGCGAGCGGAGCCATCAGGAGATAGAGCAGCGTCGCGAGTGCGGCACCGAGCAGCCGCAGCGCGATGAAGCCGAACAGCAGCAGCATCCCGAGAGTCCCCGCCACGATCAGCAGCAGCCCGCCGACGCGCGGCCATGTCCCCGACGCGGTGCGAAACTCGGCCTGCGGCGCCGTCGCGGCGCTGCACGCGGTCGGATCGGTTGACCCGCACAGCGTTCCATAGAGCGTCGGCGTCGCTGTCTGGCCCGAAAGGGCGGTGCGAGCCAGCGCCTCGGGCGGAATGGCCAGGAACAACGCGCCGTTGGTCCGTGCCTCGCTGAGCGCGGTCGCCGCGCCGGTCAGCTGGCTCTGTAGCGCGCTGCCACCCGGCGCGCACTGCACCAGCCCCGGGCCGGATCCATGACAGCTGGCCTCGGAGCGAAGCAGCCGCTCCAGCTGCCCGGCGACCGTGCGCAGGTGCGGATCGAGCGCGGACGGCTCACGGCACCACTCGACATCGCCGAACTCCAGGTAGCACCACGGCCCGGTGATGGCCGCGTCGAACACCTCGCCAAACGCACCATCGACGGTCGCGACCGGCTGGCTCGGGTCGCCGGTCGCGCTTGCGGCCACCGTGGTCAGCGCCGCCTGATCGGCGAGGTTGCCGACAGCACCGACGGTGCCGACCGGGTCGGCGATGATCCACAGGCCGCAGCCCACCATCACCGCGACCAACGCGGCCTGGCCGAGCGTGTCAAGCACCCGCCGGCGCACGAGCCCCTGCCAGGCGAAGCCGACGGCTGCGACGGCGAGCACGAGGCCCAGCCAGGGATCGGTGAACACGCGCTTCGCCCCGCCGAGCGCGGAGCTGGCGCGAGCGAGCGTCGCCGGTGCCAGCAGGTCGATCGAGTAGCACCACTCGAGCGCGATCAGCACGACGTGGATCAGCCAGACGAGCGCCGTCCACACGGGCGTCACCAGAAGGTCCTGGACGATCGTGTCGAGGTCCTGGCCAAAGCTCGCGTCGAGGCCTGACGGTATGTCGATGTCGACCGCGTAGTTCGAAAGCGGCACGGGGGCGACGGCGACGCCGGAGACCTCGCAGTTGGTTCGCTCGGTGACCGAAAGCTGCACCGTGAGCGCCGCCGAGGTGCATGAGGGACTCTCGAACCCGTTGGCTGCCAGCGGGCTCGCGTCAACCGGCGCTGACCCGCCCGCCGCCCGTGCGGTCACCGGGCCGGCGAGCACGACGAACGCGACGAGGGCCGGCGTGATGGCCGAGCGCACCCGCCTCACCGGGGCTGCGGAGTCGTCGAGAACGCCGCCAGCAGCCGCGGCACAAGGACCTCAACCTGCACCGCCTCGACGCGACCGCGGTGGTCGCGCATCAGGCACCGGCCGGTGTCGAACTCGAGCAGGCGGCTGCGCAACTGTCGATCGGCCGGGTCGAGGTCGAGCAGCTCGAGTGCCCGCTCGGCCTCGCGCTCGGAGCGCAGCCCGAAGACGAACGTCGCGCCGATCAGGTTCTCCAGCGAGGCGCGCCCGTCGAGCAGCGTGTCGTTGACCTGCTGCGTCGAGATGATCGGAACGGCGAGCTCGCTGCGCCCCATTCGCTGCAGCGACGCCAGCAACATCCGCCCGACCGGATCACCCAGCAGGCGCCACCCCTCGTCGAACGAGAACACCTTGAGACGCGAGCGCTCAGCCGCCATGAGTGCCATCGCGAACATCGCGATCAGCCGCACGATCTGCTCCCCGACGCGCTCGAGCGGCGAATAGTCGGTGCGCGCGCTACCCGGCTGGGGCGCCGGGAGGTCGCGGATCGGCACGTAGGTGACCTGGCGAGTCCCGACCGCAGGTAGGCGCACCTCCGGATCGGCGAAGCCCAGTTGCGTCAGGCCGGCGCCTGCGTACACCGCGAGTGTCTTGGCCACCTGCTGATCGACCACATCACCCTGCGTGAGCGCACGGATCACCTCAAAGCACGTCGGCGCCTTCGAGCGGCGGCGCACGGCGTCGACAGCGCCGACGATCGCCGTCTCCCAGGCCGCCTCCGACCGCGCCGGGAGCAGATCACACAGGAACGAGACCGCGGCGTCCTGGCGCAGGTGCTCGGGCGCGATGCGCAGCGGGTCGAGCATGCCGCGCAGAGCCCGCTCGCCACGCAGCGCAATCGTCTCGACATGCGGCGCCACGTCGGGCAGTTCGTGCATCCGATGGTCACCCTTGGGGTCACAGTCGATGACCCGAGCTCCCAGCAGGAAGGCCTCGTAGGCCAGTTTCTGGTCGAGCGTCGTCTTGCCCGAGCCGAGCGCGCCGATCGCGAGGATCGCGGCGTTGCGATCGTCGTCGGATCCCTCGCGCAGATTGAAGCGGACCGGGTGGCGCGTGCCGCTCAGCGTGTGACCGAGGAGAAACCCGCGGGGCGAGCCGACCGCATGCGTTGCCAACGGCATCATCGCGGCGACCTGCTCGGGCGTGAGCACGTCGTCATAGCCCGCGACGGCGCTGCGCTGCCCTGGCAGCGCAGCGACGAAGAGGCGCAGCTGGTCACCGAGCGGTCGATGGAGCCGCACCTCGCCGAAGGCGCGGCGGACCGCTTCGATGCGCTGCTCGAGCTCCTCTTCTCCGCTCGCCGAAACGGCGATGGCGAGCGTTGCCCGCAGCAGGGGCGGGTGGCTTGCAGACTGCAGGTAGGACAGCAGATCGCGTGCGTCCTGGGTACGGTCGTAGCCGCGATCGGAGACCCCCTGGTCACCGCCGGCCTCGGCGCGGGCGATCTCGTCGGCGTCCTGCACGCGGCGGCGCACCAGGCGGATCGCCAGGTCGTTCGGCAGGTAGCGGGCGCAGAGAGCGAGATCCACTCCGAACGGCAGCGATTCGACCGGCGCAAACATCAGCTCCAGACGCGGGCTTGGGAAGACGGCGCGTTCGGGCAACGCCCCGGCCACGAGCTGCGCCTGCCAGCTGACGCCAAGCTCCGACTCGATTCGCAACAGCCGCCCCCGGTGCTCGACGTAGCTTTCGCACCAGCGCATGACCTCGGCCTCGAGCGGCGCCAGCACGGCCGCGCCGTTGCGTTCGAAGACCAACGCCTGTGGCTCGTGCAGGCCGTCGAGCTCCGGCTCCCCAAGCGCGCGGCAGAATGCGCGTCGCACGAGCCACTGCACCTCGATCGTCCGCGCCGGGCGCGCGTCCAGGCTGGAAGCGAGCCGCGCGTGGACCTCGTCGGCGCGCATCCGAAGCCGCTCCAACTCCCCACCCGAGAGCTGCCGCGCCGTGGCGCCGGCAAAAGCCCGCCGAAGGCTCCCCAGCAGTTCCCTTGGCGGGCGTTCAGCGAGCGCCGCGACGAACGCGCCGACGTCACGCTGCGCCGGATCAAGACATACCGCGAGATAGACAGCCGGCAGCTCGGCGCGCTGTTCGCGCAGCGCGCCGAGCTGGGCCGCGAGGTAGCGCTCGTGCGAGCGGCGATGCGGCCCGCCGTAGTCGCGAGCGAGATCCTCGAACTCGCGTTCCGGATCCCATGCGCGTGCCACGCGGAGGATCTGGATATCGGCTTCAAGCGCCTCGATCGCCGCGAGCAGCCGTCCGAGGTGCTCGCGCTTGCGCTCCGGAGCGAGTGTCGCGTAGCTGTGCGGCTCGAGCGCGAACAGCGCCCACGGACCGCACGAACCCAGCACGCAGTTGCCGTAGACGAAGGACAGCGGGCGGCGCCAACCCGTCACCGCGGGCGCACCTCGAGGACGGCGCCGGGAGCGAGCTCGAGTGCGGTGGGCCGCCCTCGCGGGCCAGCGAGCGGATGCAGCGTGACGTCGGCGTGACGTCGTGGCGACCACTCAGCGCGCAGGTGGGCGTGGTGCACGAGCACCGCGCCGGGTCCGCGATAGCGCAGAGCGCGAAACCCGGCATCGGAGCCGTCCGGGATCCAGAGCACCGGTGGAGGGCACCAGCGCCCTCCGCGCCCGGGGAGCGGCGCGAGCGCACTGAGCCGGCGAGCGGTGAGCGCGTGCCCGAGCAGCGCGGCCGCGGCGAGGTGAACCGGGCGACCTTCGACGCGCAACGCGCCGAGCAGGAACGCGGCCGTGAGCGGAAGCCCGAGATCGCGCACATACCACGGGATCAGCGGGTCAAGCCACGCCGTCGGCGGCAGCGCGCCGGCAATCAGCGCCGCCACCACCAGCGACGCGGCGTAGCCGATGCCCCGCAGCGGGATTCCGCCCGGGTTCAGGCGCAGCGTGTCGATTCGGTAGATGCGGCGCTCGAGCGCGAAGACCGACCGGAATGAGCGCACCTCGAGCGTCGAGCTCACCGCACCCCTATCCCGTGCCGAACAGCAGCGCGACCGTGTTCTGGAGCACGCTGAGGCCAGCCGGGCTGGCAAGCAGTACCGCGATGACGCCGATCGCGAGCACGCCGACGGCTTCCTTGAAGTCGCGCTTGAAGACCAGGACGACGGCGGCCACGGCCAGCGCGAGGCCGATCAGGCTCAATGCGACGGTCCGCCCGGTGGTGCTCGCGTGACTGGCAGCGCTTTCGAGTGAGGTTCCGTTCGTGCTCGTCAAGGGGCTTGCCCCCGCTGCGACGGCCGGCGCGAGCAGCGAGCATGCCGCGGCGACCGCGGCCGCGATCCGTCTCTTCATCGTTCTGATCCTCCGTTTGATGGTCATGGCTCGATCCGCGTGATCTCCCAGCGCCCGGCGAGCTCGTTGAGCGAGATCTCGTAGGCCAGGGTGAATGCGTCGCCACCCGCGTCGGCGGCGACCACGGTCGCGAGCACGGCGCCCGAGGGCTCGACCGCGAGCCGTTCGACGCCGCGGAGCGACATGCCGGGGGCGATCGGATCGACGGATGCCCCCGGGGCGAGGTCGGCCGCGAGGTTCTGCGCGGAGGAGCCGACGTAGTTGCGCAGCGCACGGTCGAGCACGGCGATGACCGCGCGACCGCTGACGCTGGGCAGCGCGGCGCCGTCAAGCCCGCTCGCGCGCGCCGGCGCCGGCCCGCTGACGAACGCGGGATAGCGCGCGAGCGTGTCACTTCCGTCGGCCCCGGGCGCGACGGCGACCTCGACGTAGCGCACGCTGCCGCCGCCCGTGTCCGCGGCCACGATGTAGTCCTGCTCGCCGCCCGCGCCGTCGCGCTCGCCGGCGATCGCCAGCCAGCGGACCTGCTCCGCGCTGCCCGCGGCGGGCGCGAGTCCGGCGTCGGGATCAACCGCGGGCCCCAGGAACGGGGCCAGCGCTTGCTCGTGACCCGCGAGATCGCCCGACCACGTGAGATACGCGCGGACGAAGCGCAGGGCGAACCATTGCGCGCCGGGGTCCGAGGCGCGTGCGCTGGCCACCACGAGGAGCCGCTGGCGCGGCGGCGCGATGGCGTTGCGCGCCGTGGCGACGATGCCGACGAGCGCGACTGCGTAGAGCACCCAGCGCGTGGCGCCCAGCGAGAGCCGGACCGTCCACAGGCGGCGTGGCTCGAGCGTCACGCGCCCGCGTGGACTCCCCGTGCTCATCGTTCGAACCCGAACTCCCGCTCCGGCGCGGACGGCGGCGGCGTCATCGGTACACCGCCCCGCGGCTCGGCGACCACGCCGCTTTGCCGCGTCAGCGTGCCCACCGGCCGTCGCCCTCGCGCTCGCTCCGGGCGTCGCACGATCACGCTGCGTGTCCGCCCTGGTAGCCGGCGCGGCAGCGGTCGCCTCGGTGTGGTCAGCCACGCCGGCCTGGCGATTCCGAGGACACGGTCGGCGAACGCGGCTGTACCCGCGCGCCTCGATTGCACCGGCGCCCGCGCGCGCGGCGACACCTCGAGCAGCAACCCGGCGATGCATGCGAGCACGACGACGCCGAATGCCGTCGACCCCCAGCCGCCCCAGCGCCTTCGCTGACGCCGCCGCGCCCGGTCGGGCGCGTGGGCGCCGACGAGCTGCCGCCGCGACGCGAGCTCGAAATCCTCACCGCCGAGCAGCTCTTCCTCGTCGATCACTCGATAGACCGCGACCGGGTGCCGGCGCATCACGCGCACCGCTCCGTGGCGATTGCGCCGGCGCGGCCCGGACCGCGCGGCGCCTGGGGGGCGACGCCGATCGGCGGCCGGTGTCCGCGCCGGCGCGCGCCCGGCGCCGGGCAGGCGGCGCGGACGACGGGAACTGGGTGTTGAGCAGGCTCGACGGAATGCACGGTGGATCCTCAACGGCCCGTACCGACCGTGGATCGCACCGCGGGACACGACGACGTCAGCTGGTCCACGCCGACCGCAGCGGCGCCGGCGCGGGTGCAGCGGGCCCAGCGGTCAGCTGGGAGGCGTCGTCTCCCCGAGCAGCCGCCGCGGCCACAGCCCCTTCGAGCGCACGACGTTCAGCTCGGCGGAGTACAGCGTCGCCTGCGCGCCGAGATGCAGCCAGGCGAGGGTGCCGAGGACGATCGCGAACAGGCTGTAGACGTCGGCGAAGTGCTTGAGCTGGTGCACGACGATGTAGCCGCCCGCGTGCTGGAGCAACTGCCAGAGTACGGTCGCGAGGATCGCGCCGGGGAGGATCTCGCGGACGGTCGCCGGGTAGGAGGTCAGCAGGACGAAGGCCGCGACGAACAGGCCGAGATCGAGCGCGGTCGAGACGACCAATGCCGCGAGCGTCCCGAGCGCGCCCGGCGCCGACCCGGCGTCCGCCCAGCCGTCGATCACCGTCGCGGCGATGTTGACGGTGCCGAGGATCGCCAGCAGCGCGAGGCCGCGCAGCCGGGTGCGCAGGAAGGAATTGCGCCGGGCCGGGGCGATGTCCCAGATGCGATCCTGCGCGATCTGCATCGCGCGCATCACGCCGAGGCCCGCGAGCAGCGCGGTCGCGATCCCGATCGCGAGCGGCAGCCCGCCGACGTTCAGCGACTTCAGATGCTTCTCGATCGTCGTGCCGATGATCGGAAACGACGCGAGCGAGGAGTGGACGATCTGGTTCTGCAGATGCGGATTGCCGTGGAGCAGCAGACCGAGCACCGTCACCAGGACGAGCAGCAGCGGGAACAGCGAGAAGAACGCGTAGTAGGCGATCAGTCCGGCAAGCTGGCCACCGTTGTCCTCGCCGAACTTCTTGATCACCGCGAGCGGGAGCGCGCTCGCGCGGTGGCGCTGCTGCGCGCTGTCGATGGCGTGAAGCCGACGGCCGATTGCGCCGCGAAGCGAGGTGGCGGGGGGCACGAGCGGAGGTTATTTCGCGCTGCGGACCACCAGCGCATACACTCGCGCCCGCGGTTATGGAAACCTACGTTCGCGCTGTCCCGGTCGATGCCCGACCGTCGGAAGAGCCCACGATGGGGCTCGCGAGTCGCGATGTGGGTGGCGATCCGGCCGAGGCGGTGGCGCGGATCGCTGCGGCGCGGCGGGGAAGGCTGCTTCGCGTGCACCGGCGGCGATTGCGCTGGGAGGACCTCGAGGACTGCTACAGCCAGGCCACGCTGGAACTGGTCACACGCTCGCGGCGAACGCCGTTCGTCAGCTACCAGCACATCCTCAATTCACTTGAACAGAAGTTTCTGAGCCGGATCGAGGATCGCCGGCGGGCCATCGGCGGCCGCAGCCCGATCGAGACGGCGATCGCGCGAGCCGTCCCGGTTGACGCGCCCGACCATGCGGCCGGCGAACTGGAGGACCGCGGCGCGGCGGTCGAGCATCAGGTGATCAATCGGATCGAGTTGCGGCGACTGCGGGAAGTCATCGCTGAACTGAGCCGTGACCAGCAATTGGTGCTCGCGAGCCAGGTCTATGTCGATATGGGCGCGGGCGAGTTCTGCGCTCGCCACGGCTGGTCGGTGGAGAAATACCGCAAGGTCGCGCAGCGCGCCCGGGGGAAGCTGCGCGTGCTGATCGACGAGTACGAGCGCGGCGAGCGCTGTCGGCGGCTCGAGCCCGACCTGCTGGCGATGTGTGCGGGCGTTGCGCAGGACCAGGCGCTCACGCGGGCCCGCGCGCATCTGGCGAACTGCCCGACGTGCGCGCGGATGGTCGGCGATCTCGACCGCGCGGCGCGCTCGGTGGCGGCGCTGATCCCGGTGCCGGGCCCGGTCGCCCTTGGCAGCGGCGGCCTGGCCGTGAAGTTGACCGCAGTCTGGGCGGCGCTGCGTCGAGCGGCAACGATCATCCGCCACCCGCTCGCCGAGACCGGGGCGAGCAGCGGCACCGGAGTCGCCGGCGGATCGCTCGCGAGCGTCGGCGCGCTGAAGGTCGGGATCGCCGCGGTCTGCGTCGCCGGAGCGGCGGGGAGCTATGCGGTATGTGCGCGGCTCGGCGTCCTGCCCGGTATCGGCATCGGGCTCGGGCACGAGGTGAAGCATCAGGCGGTCGCCCACGACCGCCGCTTGGCGAAGCGGCGGCACCGTGTCGCGGTTCCGGCGTCCGCCTCGGCGGCCCGCGACCCGAGCCTCGCCGGTGTTAGGACCCGCGACAGCCCTGACGAACCGCCCGTTCATCTCAGCGCGATCGCGCAGATCCGCCGCGAGTTCGGCAATCCGCCGGTGCGCACCGCGTCCGCCACGCGGATCGGCAGTGGCGGGTCGCTGCCGAGCACGACGAGGCCGTCGCTAAGCCCTGCCGCGACGAAGGCCCAGACGAACCAGACGCAGAGCGAGTTCGGCTTCGAGAAGTAGCGGGCGCCCGGCGCTCCCCACTCCACCCGCACCGCTCCAACCGCCCTCAGGTCCGGCCGCCGCGTGCGCACGGTCGGCGTCGCGCTCGTGGCCACTACGATCTCACGAGCCGAGGCCTCTAGATCAGGAGGAGGCAGTCAATGTTCGAGCGCTTCGATCGTCCGGTGCGTTGCGAAGCCGGCCATCTGTTCACGACGATTTGGATTCCGCTCGCCTCGCTGAAGGCGGTTCGTCTCGGTGGGCGTCGCTACCAGCGCTGCCCGGTTGGACAACACTGGACAACGGTCACCCCGCTCGACCGCGCCCTCGCCGACCCCGCAGATCTCGAGGCCGCGGCGGCCGTGCACGATATCCGCATCCCTTAGGCGCGTTCCATGACCGCGAGCGCCCGCCCAATGCACGCGGCGCTTGCGGTCGTCGTCAATGCGCCGGTGGCAGGTTCAGCGTCTCGGACTCCGGCAGTCCTTCGGCGATTTCCTTGGCCCGCTCGATCTCGGCGTTGATGATTCCGCCGAAGAGCAGCGCGATGTTCGTCAGCCAGAGCCAGACAAGCAGGATGATGGCCGCCGCGAACGAGCCATAGGTCACGTTGAAGCTCTGGAAGTTGGCGAGATACGCTGAGAACCCGGCCGACACGGCCAGCCAGAGCGCCACCCCGACGAGCGCGCCGGGCATGATCCAGCGGAACCCTCGCTGGCGCACATCGGGCGTGAAGTAGTAGACCAGCGAGAACACGGCAAGGGCGCTCGCGAACGCGCCGGGCCAGCGAACGACTCGCCACACCTCGGCCGCCTCGGACCCGAGCACCTCGCGCGCGATGGTCCCGCCGGCGAACATCAGCACCAGCGTCGCGAGCACCAGCGCGATCAGCACGAACAGAGAAGCGACATCGGTCAGCTTGCGCCGCAGGAAGCTGCGCCCGCGGCGCGCCTCGAAGACGACGTTGAGCGCGCGCCGTACCGCCTCCAGATAGCCAGTGCCGCCGTACAGGGCCGACACGATCGCCACGACGAGCGCCGCCGCCGCGGTTCCCCGGCTCTTCAGCGCCGCCTTCACCCCGGTCTCGAGCGGCGCCAGCGTGACGGCCGGCACCACACCGCTCAGATGGCTGGCGATCGCGTTGTAGGTATCCGGATACTCACCGAGGACGCCGAGCAGCGACACCGCGAGCAGCAGCGTCGGAAACAGCGACATCAGCGCGTAGTAGGTGAGGGCTGCGGCGTGGTGGGTGATCTGATCGCGGTAGAAGGCGACCACCGAGCGCTTTGCGACCCACCATCCTCGCCTCACGGCCCACAGGGTATCCGCGGGTCGTGGCCGCCGGGAATGTCCGGTGAAGGCGGAGCGGCGCACCGCTGAGTGCACCGCGCCCACCGCGCCGACACCCCTACTCCACCCGCACCCGACCCTCCAACCGCCCCTCCGCGAGCGCCGCGCGCAGCCGCTTCTTGTCGAACTTGCCGACGCTCGTCTTCGGCACCTCGCCGATGAACGCGAACTCCTCCGGCAGCCACCACCTGGCGACCCGGCCGCGCAGGTGCTCGACCAGCTCGGCGGCGCTGACCGCCGCCCCCTCCTCGAGCACGACGCAGGCCAGCGGCCGCTCGGTCCAGCGCTCGTGCGGGGCCGCGATCACCGCCGCCTCGCGCACCGCCGGGTGCGCCATCAGCTGGCTCTCGAGCTCGACCGAGGAGATCCACTCGCCGCCCGACTTGATCACGTCCTTCGAGCGGTCGGTGATCGTCACCCGCCCGGCCGGGTCCAGATGCGCGATGTCGCCGGTGCGCAGCCAGCCGTCGTCGAACTTGTCCGGGTCCTCCTCGCTGTAGTAGGCGCTCGCGATCCACGGCCCGCGGACCTCGATCTCGCCGGTCGAGCGCCCGTCCCAGGCGACCTCCTCGCCGGCGTCGTCGACGAGCCGCAACTCGACGAACGGCACCGGCCGCCCCTGCGTCGCGCGGAGCGCCCACTCCGCCTCGGCCTCGAGCCCCGGCGGCGCGCGCGCGACCGTGCACATCGGGCTCGTCTCGGTCATCCCCCAGGCGTGCAGCAGCGGCACGCCGTGGCGCTCCTGGAACGCCTGCGCGAGCGCCAGCGGCATCGCCGCGCCGCCGCAGATCGCGCGCTGCAGCGAGCTCAGGTCGGGCCGCTCCGCGTCGGCGTAGCGCAGCAGGTCGGCGTAGATCGTCGGCACGCATGCCATCGCCGTGCAGCGCTCGCCCTCGATCAGCCTCGCCAGCGGCTCGGCTGACAGAAACCGCCCCGGCAGCACGAGCGTCGAGCCGCCGAGCGCCGCCGCGTAGGGCAGCCCCCACGCGTTGACGTGGAACATCGGCACGACGAGCAGGATCGCGGTCGTCGGCGCCGACCCCGAGCGAGCCCGACATCAGCACGCCCGCCGAGTGCAGCGTCGTCGAGCGGTGCGAGTAGAGCACGCCCTTGGGGTTGCCGGTCGTGCCCGAGGTGTAGCAGAGCGCCGCGGCCTCGCGCTCGTCGAGCTCCGGGTACTCCGGCACGCCCGCGCCGGCCGCCTCGAGCAGCTCCTCGTAGCGCAGCACGCGCGGCAGATCGCCGGTCGGCCCCTCGCCCATCACGACGAAGTGCTCGACGTGCTCGAGCGCCGGCGCCAGCGGGGCGAGCAGCGGCGCCAGCGAGTCGTCGACGAAGACGATGCGGTCCTCGGCGTGGTTGATCACGTAGGCGATCTGCTCCGGGAACAGGCGCAGGTTGATCGTGTGCAGCACCGCCCCGGCGCAGGGGATCGCGAGGTAGCACTCGAAGTGGCGCTGCGAGTTCCAGGCGAACGTCCCGACCCGGTCGCCGCGGCCGACCCCGAGCGTCGCCAGCGCCCGCGCGAGCCGGTCGATCCGCGCGACGAGCTCGCCGCGGCTCGCGCGCACGACCCCGTCGTCGGTCAGCGTCACGACCTCGCCGGCATCGGGGAACGCTGCGCATCCGCCGCAGCACGTACTGCAGGCTCAGCTGAAAGTCATCCTGCATCAGTCCCGCCAGCATCGTCGTGCTCCTCCCGCTCGGGCCGAGCTCTCGGCCACCGCGGAAGCATCGCAAAGCTCGCCGGCGCTCGAGCGCGAGCCCGCCGGCGCGCCTGCCGGACGCTCCGCCCACACCGTCTGGGAACCTTCGCCGCGGATGGCTGAGCGCCGGCGAGCAGACGCGTGGATCTGGGGACTGCTGGCGCTGACCGCCGCCGGCGCGGCGCTGCGCTTCTCGACGCTACGCGTCCAGAGCTTCTGGCTCGATGAGGCGGTCACGCACTCGCTGGTCACGCGCAGCCTGTCCGGGATGCTCAGCGCGATCCCCCACTCGGAGTCGACGCCGCCGCTGTACTACCTGCTGGCGTGGGTCTGGGTGCGGATCTTCGGCGCCGGCGAGGCGGGATTGCGCTCGCTCTCGGCGCTGTTTGGCACCGCGACGGTCGTGCTGCTCGCGCTGATCGCGCGGCGCCTGGCCGGCAACCGCGCCGCGCTCGCCGCGGCGGCCCTGGCGGCGGCCAACCCGCTGCTGATCTGGTACAGCCAGGAGGCCCGCGCCTACGCGCTGCTGGTGGCGCTCTGCGCGCTCTCGCTGTGGTGTTTGCTGCGCGAGGACTGGCGCGGCTGGGCGATCGCCGCGTCGCTCGCGCTGGCCACCCACTACTTCGCCGTGTTCATCGTCGTGCCGGAGCTGGGTTGGCTTGGCTGGCGTCACGCTCGCGATTCCCAAGCAGCCGCCTTCGCCGTCGGCGCGGTCGTCGTGGTCGGCGCGGCGCTGACCCCGCTGGCGATCGTCCAGGCCGGCGGCAACCGCGCCGCCTACATCCACTCGAGCGCGCTCGGCGGGCGGATCGCCGCGGTCCCCAAGCAGTTCTTGATCGGCTACGCCACGCCGCACCAGACGCTGCTGGCGATCCTCGCGGCCGCACTGGCGCTCGTGCTCGCGTTCGGCCTGCGCCGGAGTGACCGCGCCCTCGTCGCGCTCGCCGCGATCGCCGCCGGGCTGCCGGCGCTGCTCGCGCTGGCCGGCATCGACTTCCTGATCACCCGCAACGTGATCGCCGCGATGGTGCCGCTGGTCGTGCTCGCCGCCGCCGCTGCGACGCGCACGCGCGCCGGGCCGGCACTGATCGCCGGCCTCTGCGCGATCGGCGTCGTCGCCTACATCGGCGTCGAGGCCAACGCCCTCTACCAGCGCGACGACTGGCGGGCCGTCGCCAAGGCGCTCGGCTCCGCGACGAACGGCCCGCGGGCGGTCGTGCTGACCCCGGCCAGCGGCGCCCCCGCACTCGAGCTCTACAGCTCGCTGCACGAGCTCGGCGGGCAGGCGATCGCGACGCGCGAGATCGACGTCGTCGACCTGCGCCACAATCCGCGCCACCTCTCGACCACGATCGCGATCCGGGGCTTCACGACCTGCCTGCTGCGCCAGACGCCGGAGTTCGTCCTCGTGCGCTACTGCGCGCCGGACCCGGTCACCGTCGTCCCCGGCCGCCTCGCCGGCCTGAGACTGGTCACGGCGCCGGCGCAGCTGCTGGCCGGGGGCTAGGAGGAGTCGGATTCGCGTCGCAGCCAGAGCGTCAGCCGGACGATCCGCCTTAGCGCGAACAGCGCCGAGACGCCGGCGATCGCCCAGACCCACCAGGCGGGACTCGAGGCGGCCATCAGCGCGAGCGCGGCGGCGCTGATCACGAGGATCAGGCAGTACCAGCGGCGCGTGAAGCGCACCCACTCGACACGCTGCGCCTCACGGTCAGGTCGGCGCAGAACTCGTCTCGCGATCGGTGGCACCCGGGGATGATCGTAGAGCGCGATTCGGCCGCGGCGATCCGCGGCCTCGCTTCGGGTGAGGGCAATCCCGCGCCAGACCGACGCTCGCCGAGGTAAAGGCTTCGCAGGGCGATTTCCTTTACCTGCAGAATGCCCGCGAACGCTGGCTCTGGCGGGGGTTACGCGCTCAGCCCCCGAGGGCGCCGGGATCGGCGGGAACGTCGACGGCGTGCTCGCGGAGCGCCTCGAGCGGAACGATCTCGAGCGCGCGCTCGTGGGTCGAGGCCAGCACGACGTAGGCGGCGGCCCCGTCCTCGTGGGCGCGCAGCCAGTTCACGGCGGTCACGCACCAGCGGTCGCCGGGCACCAGTCCCGGAAACCCGTAGGGCGGCATCGGCGTGATCAGGTCGTTCCCGATGCTCCGCTGGTGCTCGAGGAACTCCGCCGTGACCACCGCGCAGATCGTGTGGCTGCCGCGGTCCTCGGGACCGGTGTTGCAGCACCCGTCGCGATAGAAACCGGTTAGCGGATCGCTGCCGCAGGGCTCGAGCTCGCCACCCAGCACGTTGCGTTCGCTCATCGCCCGCAGTATTGCTCAGCGGGCCGATCGGCCAGCGCGACGTTCAGGTCCACTGCCATCGGCAACGCGACAGGGTTCGACCGTGCTCAGCCGAACCTCAAGCCCGGGAGCTACGTGGTCTCCGTACGCGCGGTCGGTCCGGCCGGCGTCGACCCGACTCCCCCAAGCCACGGCTTCACGATCTTCTCGCCCGGCGGGCGCCGGCGGCGCGTGGCGCCGAGAACGCCGGTGCGCGCTGGCCGTTTCCGCGGCTGGCGCCGCGGCGACGTGAATCGAGCACGGCCGGCGCGCGGCACCTGCTGTCCGGCGCGGTGAGTATGAATCCCCCCGCCGTGCCGGAGAAAGACTCGGCTCGGTCCGCGGATCTTTGCGGCTGCGAGCTGACCGTGGGGTGCGACGATCATGCCAGTGCGGGCCAAGGTGCGCGGGACGCGAACGAGGGGGACCAGGACGCGATCCAAGGCGCTCCTGACTGCCCGGCGCGGACTCCTGACGTTGTTCGCGGTGGCCGGCCTGATGTTCGCCTTCTCGAGCACAGTGGGGGCCACGGTGACGGCGCCGCTGGTCTCGAGCTCGACGAGCGACTCCGGCGGCAGCACGGTCGCCAACGGCACGGTGCTGAAGGTGACGTTCAACCGGGCGCCGGTCCTGGCGGCCTCCTACAGCCTGACGCTGACCGACGGGTCCCACGTCGCCACGCTCAGCTCGACGGCGGGCACCCTGAGCGCCACCGTCAGCGGCTCCGTCATCTCGTTCACGGTGCACGGCGCGACCAGCCTGACGCTGTCGGTGCTCGAGATCCTCGCGGCGACCGGAGTCAGTGACGGCTCCGGCAACGCCTGGAACCTGGTCGCCAGCGGCCAGGTCAACACGGCGACGAGCTGCGCGAACATCTCCGGCTACACCCGCGTGTTCCGCGGCTCCAACTGCCAGATCGCGCACCCGGTCCCGCCCGCCGTCTACGACGTCATCGCACTGCCGACAGCCGACCTGCCGGGACCGCCCGACGACAACGCGCCCGAGGTGATCACCAACTGCCAGGCCGGATCGACCGACTCGGCCTACGACCTCAACACCGCTGCCGCGCTCGGCACGAACCCCTGCGGCCACAACCCCAACGAGGCGGCGATCGGCAACTCGAACTCGAACACGCTCGACTACATCCCGACGCCGAAGCTCGCGTCCTACGAGGAGGTCGGGGTGATCGAGTCGATCCCCGGCTCGAGCTACGTCAGCGCCACCTCCGTGCCGCCACAGCTGAGCGCGATCACCGTCAGCGGCGCCAAGGCGACCTTCAGCTACTACACCCCGGTCGTCTGCCAGGCCAACAGCAGCGACCGGCCGACGATTTCGCAGTTCACCTACGCAACGCCGTACACGAACCTCAGCCGCAGCGGCCTCGTCTACGCCTCGGCGATCGCCTGCCCGGCGAGCGGCGGCGCGACCTCGATCACCGTCACCTGGCCCGCCACGATCCCCGTCAGC